>NZ_CP123967.1:0-1200000 GCF_029917005.1 Tessaracoccus lacteus | reverse complement strand
GCCAAGCCCGCGGCATCCACCGAATGATCGACGACGACACCTACTGCATCGACATCCTCACCCAGCTCAGCGCGATCACCTCCACCTCTGCGCCGTCACCGACGAACACGGCCGGACCCGTCACGTGTTCACCACCGCCCAGGCACAGAACCAGCTGTGGCTCACCGACATCACCGAGCATCAGACCGCGGAAGGAAAGCTCTACCTCTGCGCGATCAAGGACGCCTACTCCGGCAGGATCGTCGGCTACTCGATCGACTCGAGGATGAAGTCCCGGCTGGCTGTTGCGGCCCTCAACAACGCCGTCGCGATGCGCGGCGACGTCGCCGGCTGCATCGTTCACTCCGACAGGGGTTCTCAGTTCCGCAGCCGGAAGATGGTCCGAGCACTGACCCATCACCGCATGGTCGGGTCCATGGGCCGGGTCGGGTCGAGTGGAGACAACGCGGCCATGGAGAGCTTCTTCTCGCTCCTGCACAAGAACGTCCTCGACCCACGCTCCTGGAACACCCTCGACCAGCTGCGCATCGCCATGGTGACCTGGATCGAACAGACCTACCACCGCAGGCGCCGACAGGCCAGCCTGGGCCGATTGACGCCCATCGAATACGAGACCATCATGAACAACACCCAGGCCAAAGCGGCCTAACCGAAACTGTCACCAACTCGTGCAGCAGTCCCGCTGGTCGACTCCGAGACCTGGCTGCGTGTACAAACCCAACTGGCTGCGAAGAACGCCCGCGGGGAGAGACCACAGAAGTACGACCACTACCTCAAAGGCTCGCTGTACTGCTCCTGCGGCGCCAAGCTCATGATCGAACGCCCCCGCGACAAGACCGGGGATCGGTACGAGTACTTCACCTGCTCCGGACGACGCCGCAAACGCACCACCTGCACCCGCTCCGCGATTCACGCCGAGCGGATCGAGCAGCGAATCGAAGAGACCTACAACAGCAACGGTCTCACCGCGACCGAAGCTGATCGGGTTCGGGAGATGCTGCATCGGGTGTTCGATCAGCTCGAAGCCTCCAGCGACGACGAACGCACACTCCTCGAAGCACAGAAGGAAGCTCGAAGCTGAACGACTGAAGCTCGTCCAAGCCCACTATGCCGATGCGATCCCGCTCGACCTGCTCAAGAGCGAGCAGGAACGTATCAGCGCCAGCCTCGACAAGATCGCGGGCCGGCTCGACACCATGGCCACTACCTACACCAGCGCCCGAGAAGACCTCGATGACATCGTCGACCTACTCACCGACCTCGGCGACCTCTACAACCGGTGCGAACCTGCCGAACGCCGCATGCTCAACCGCGCCCTGTTCGACCGCATCATCATCGACGACGACGAGAACATCCTCCCGGTGCCGACCGAACCTACAGCCAGCATCCTTGCCCACGTAACCAGCGATGCCCCGGCCCAGGAGACCGCAGAAACAAACCTGCCCCGCCATCAGGCGGGGCAGGTTTCGATTTTCTCTACTTTCGGTGGAGGTAAGGGGATTCGAACCCCTGGCCTCTTCCATGCCATGGAAGCGCGCTACCAACTGCGCCATACCCCCAGACCTGTGATCTGGATCACTCTCCTGCCGCCTCCCGGCGACTTGGAAGACTCTAGCGCATCCCGGCGGAGGGTGCCAAATCGGGGGTCCGTGACCGCCGGGACACAGCAGAAGTCCTTGTCATTCCCTGTTGAAGTGGCCTTTCAGGGCCCGGGCGAGGGCGGCCACGCCGTAGACGTCCTTGGACTTCGCGGTCTCGAAAACGGGGACCCCTGCGGCCTCGAGAACGGAGGCGGTCTCATCGTCCCAGGCGAGCGCGAGGACGTCGTCGCGGTTACCCAGGACGTTGATGTAGGCCTCGGCCGTCGACGGCTGCGACAGCAGGATCGCGTCCCAGGTGCCAGCGTCCCACTTGGCCCGCAGCTCCGGCTCGATCTCGGCCACATCCTCCATGGAGTAGATCTCGTTGCGCTCGACGGCATAGCCCTTGTCACGCAGCCCCTCCTCCAGCTTGGTGGACAGCTGACGGGGCCCGGGGATGACAACCCGCTGGTCGCCCTCCGCGGGTGGGAACATCTCGACGAGGCGCTGCGAGCTCGCCGTGCCCTCGGGGCACAGCGTCACCGTGTACCCGGCCTCCTCGACGATCTGCTGGGTGGTGGTGCCCATCGCGGCGACCTTCGCGCCGTCGGGAATGTCCCAACCTCGCTCGCGCAGTGCCCACATGGTCTGACCCGACGGGATGACGACCCAGTCGGCGCCGCGCATCAGGTTGTCTGCCGCAATGAGCTTTCCCTCCTGGAGCGTGACGCAGTCGACGCGGAGCCCGTTGCTGCGCAGCGACGTCGCGAGGCGGCCCTCAAGTCGCGGCAGCAGCACGCGGACGCGATCGTCGTCGGCGGCGCTCTCCACGAACATCGACTCGGGATCGACCTGCTCCGCGTTGAGGTCGACGTTGGCGAGGACCTCTGGAGCGATGAACCGGTCGGCGCGGCGCTGCAGGAGGGCGTTCGCCACGTTGTGGCCGGTGCGCTCAGCGTGCAGATGCGAGGTCGGGAGGCCGATCTCCAGCACGACGCGCTTGGTGCCGTCCACGGAGAACACGCCGGCCTTCAGGCCCAGCACTCCTCGCCGCGACGCGATCGCACCGACCGGCGCCAGGTAGGTCGTGTGTAGGCCCGTCAGCACGGCGCGCTCGGCCTCCACGCAGATGCGGGTCTCGATGTCGTCGATGACCGAGAGCGCCTCGATCACGTCGGATGCATCCCTGGGGCATTCGAGCGCCAACGCGCCCTGGCCCGGCGCGGGAAGGATCGGCAGGTACTCGGCGATGCGGCCCTCGTGGCCCAGCGACTTGGCCGCGATAGCCGAGATGACGATCGCGTCCAGATCGCCCGGTTCGACGCGACGGAACCGCTCCTCAGCGGTGCCCCCGACCTCGACGAACGTCAGGTCGGGCCGCAGCGCGCGCACCTGGGCCATGCGGCGCAGCGCGGAGACACCGACGCGGGACTTGCGCGGCAGCGCGGCAAGAGGGCGCCCCGACAGCGAGACGAGCACGTCGCGGTGGTCGCCCCGCTTCGGGACGGCGGCGATCGTCAGGTCCTCGGGGTAGTTGCTCAGCGGAAGATCCTTGTGGGAGTGGACGACCACGTCGCACTTGCCGTCGCGCAACGCGTCGCGCAGCTCGCCGGCGAAGGACAGCACGGAGTAGCCGTCGGCCATGTGGCTCGCATCGGCCGCCTCCGTGGTGACCTGCACCACCTCCACCTCATGTCCGGCGTCGCGCAGCCTGCCCGCCACGAACTCGCTACGTGCCAGCGCCAATGCCGACCCGCGCACACCCAACCGAAGCTTCACAATGATTCCTTCCCTCAGGCCGCCTATGGCCGAAGTACATCGCACACGAAAGTGTGCCTAGTTTCTCATGAACCCGCCGCGGCGCGTGCCGCTGCCGGAAGTGCGGAGACGATCTGGTCCATGGCCTTGTCATCGTGGGCTGCGGACAGGAACCAGGCCTCGAACGCCGACGGCGGCAGGGCCACCTTCTGGTCGAGCATGGCGTGGAAGAACCGGGCGAACGCCGCCTGGTCCTGCGCCTTGGCGTCGTCGTAGGTGGAGACCTCCCCGTCGCGGAAGAAGACGGAGAACAGGTTCCCGGCGTTCTGCACGACGTGCGGCACCCCCGCGGCGGTCAGCGCCTCGCCGACGGCGAGTTGCAGCTGGGTCGAGCGGTCGTCGACGTGGCCGTAGATGCCGCGGTCGGCCAGCCGGAGCGTCGCGAGGCCGGCGGCGGTGGCCAGCGGGTTCCCCGACAGCGTGCCGGCCTGGTAGACGGGCCCGACGGGGGCGAGCAGCTGCATGAGGTCGGCCCGGCCGCCGAGCGCGGCCAGCGGCATGCCGCCGCCGACGACCTTGCCGAACGTCACGAGGTCGGGCGCGTACGCGTTGCCCTCGAGCCCGAGCCAGCCGCCCCCGTGGACGCGGAAGCCGGTGAGGACCTCGTCGACGATCAGGAGCGCGCCGTGGCGGCTGGTCAGGTCACGCAGGGCAGCGTTGAAGCCCGGCGCGGGCGCGACGACGCCCATGTTGCAGGGGGCGGCCTCGGTGATGACGGCCGCGATCCGGTCGCCCGCCTCGGCGAAGACCCGCTCCAGCGCGTCCAGGTCGTTGTAGTCGACGACGATGGTGTCGCGGGCGGCTGCCTGCGTGACGCCGGCGGAGCCGGGCAGGCCCTGCGTGGCGACGCCGGACCCGGCGGCGGCGAGCAGCGCGTCGGAGTGTCCGTGGTAGCAGCCGGCGAACTTGACGATGGCGTCGCGGCCCGTGGCGCCGCGGGCCAGCCGGACCGCGGTCATGGTGGCCTCGGTGCCTGTCGACACGAAACGGACCTGCTCGGCGGCGGGCACCCTCGCGCGCACGGCTTCGGCGAGCTCGACCTCGGCCAAGGTCGGGGCGCCGAAGGACAGGCCCCTCACGGCGGCCTCGCGGACGGCCGCGACGACCTCGGGGTGCGCGTGACCCAGCAGCGCCGGCCCCCACGAGCAGACAAGGTCGACGTAGCGGTCGCCGTTCTCGTCGAAGACGTACGCACCCTCGGCGCGGGAGATGAACAGCGGGGTACCGCCGACCGACCCGAAGGCCCTGACGGGCGAGTCGACGCCGCCCGGGATCACGCGGCGGGCGCGCTCGAAGAGTTCCTGGTCGCGGTTCACTTCCACCATCCTGCGAGTTCCTTGGCCCAGTAGGTCAGCACGATGTCCGCGCCGGCCCGCACGATCGCGGTCACGGACTCGTCGATCGCCCGCTGACGGTCGATCCAGCCGTTGGCGGCCGCGGCCTCGATCATCGCGTACTCCCCCGACACCTGGTAGGCGGCCACCGGCACGTCGGAGATCTCGGCGACGTCGGCCAGGACGTCCAGGTAGTAGCCGGCCGGCTTGACCATGACCATGTCGGCGGCCTCCGCGAGGTCGAGCTCGGCCTCACGCAGGCCCTCTCGCCGGTTCGCGGGGTCCTGCTGGTACGTCTTCCGGTCGCCCGTGAGCGTGGAGTCGACGGCCTCCCGGAAGGGGCCATAGAAGGCAGATGCGTACTTGGCCGCGTACGCAAGGATCGCGACGTCCTCGAAGCCCTCGCCGTCCAGGCCTGCGCGGATGGCCTCGACCTGACCGTCCATCATCCCCGAGGGGGCGACGACGTGCGCGCCGGCGGCGGCCTGTGCAATGGCCATCGAGACGTAGGCTGCGAGCGTCGGGTCGTTGTCGACGCGGCCGTCGGGCGTGAGAAAGCCGCAGTGGCCGTGCGTGGTGAACTCGTCCAGGCAGGTGTCGGCCATGATGACGGTGTCGTCGCCGACCGCCTCGCGCAGGGCGCTGAGCCCGCGCTGCAGGATGCCGTCAGCGGCCCACGCCTGAGTTCCGCGGTCGTCCTTGTCCGCCTCGTCCGGCACACCGAACAGCATCAGCCCGCCGACGCCGGCCTCGACAGCGTCGACGGCGGCCCGCCTGAGCCCGTCGAGGTCGTGGCGCCGCACGCCGGGCATCGAGGAGATGTCGGCGCCGGACTCGCCGACGAACATCGGCAGCACGAGCTGCGAGGGGCGCGGGTTGACCTCGCGCACGAGACGCCGCATGGCGGGCGTGGTGCGCAGCCTTCTCGGACGGACGGTGATCATGACTCTCCCAACGAGGAAATGGCTTCGATGACGCCGGCGGCGTCCTGGGTCTGTGCGACGGCGTGCACCCGGACGCCCTGCTCGGCCAGCGCCCGGGCGGTGGGTTCGCCGAAGGCCACGACGCGGACCCCCTCGGGCCAGCCGAGCAGACCGCCCACCGCCCGACCGATCGATCCGGCCGTGACGACGACGACGTCGAAGTGTCCGAGGCGCCACTCCTCGAGCAGGGTCTGCGGCAGCTGCCGCACGGGCTCAACGGTGTAGACGGGCACCGCGGTCACGCGCCATCCCTTGGCGGCAAGGCCGTCAGCGAGCGTCGCCGAGCTGAGCGCGGAGCCGGGGATCACGACGGTGCCGTGGCCGGAGGGGAAGGCCTCGACGAGGGAGGCGGCGGTCGACGGCCCCTCGGGCACGAGGTCGACGTCGATGCCGCGGGCAGCGAGCGCTTCCGCGGTGGAGGCTCCGACCGCCGCGATGCGTGGCCCCTCCGGCACCAGGACGCCGAGCTGATCGAGCGCGTCCAGCGTCGCGGCGGACGTGAAAGCGACCCAGTCGGCGCCGTCGAGCGCGACGTCGGCCGGCACCGTGCGGTGGTGCTGGACGGGGTGGGCGACGACCTCCGCGCCGGCCGCCCGGATGCCCTCGGCGAGGGCGCCCTCGGGGCGCGGGAGGAAGACTCGCGTGCCGGCCAGCACCTTGTCCGATCCCCACAGCGACGTGTCGTCGTGCAGTTCGGCCAGCCGCGATCCGCGGGTGGCGCCCAGGTCGGTGAGGTCGGCGGCGCCCGCGGCGAGCAGGTCGGCGACGATCCTCTCACCCGCGCCGGCCTCGAGAGCCCTGGTGGCGTGGGCCGCGGAGGTGCCGTCGAGGGCGAAGACGCCGCCCGTGATGATGCCGTCGTGCGCCCAGGCCGCGATGGGTGCGGCGCACCCCCCGCCGAGCCCGGCGAGCACGGCCCGCTCCGCGTCGATGGCGGCGTGCACAGCAGGGTCGTCGAGGGCCGCCAGGATGGCCTGCACCTCGGTGTCGGTGGCCCGGCACTCGACGGCCAACGCCCCCTGGCCGGGGGCCGGCAGGATGCCGAGCAGGTCCGTGATGTGGCTGTCGAGGCCGAGGCGCCGCAGGCCGGCTGCGGCCAGCACGACGGCGTCGAGGTCTCCCGACGCAACCCGGGCGAGCCGCGTCCCGACGTTGCCCCGGACGTCGACGAAGCTCAGGTCGGGGCGGAGCGCTCGCAGTTGGGCGACGCGGCGCGGCGACCCGGTGCCGACGGTGGCGCCGGCGGGAAGCCCGGCCAGCGTGAGCCCGTCGCGGGCACACAACGCGTCGTGCGGATCCTCGCGGCCGGGCACCGCGACGATCGTCAGGCCGGGTACCGGCGCGACGGGAAGGTCCTTCAGGGAGTGCACGGCGAAGTCCACGCGGTCGTCGAGGAGCGCCTGGCGCAGCTCGGCCGCGAACACGCCCAGCGTGCCGAGCCTCGTCAGGGACCCCTGCTCGACGTCTCCACCCGTCCTGATGCGGACGAGGTCGACCTCGTGGCCCAGCCCGCGGACCAGGTCCGCGACGATTCCGGACTGTCCGACGGCCAGCGCCGAGCCGCGCGTGCCGAGCCTGAGCCTCATCTGGTCACCCGCTCCACTCCCGCGACGACGGTGGAGATGCCGTTGCCGTCCAGCCAGGCGCCCACCAGCTCGACGCCGACCCCCGCTGCGGCCTGCAGCAGGTGGTCGCGCGTGGCGGGGGCGATTCGCACTGGCATCGATTCCCACCCTAGCGACGCGAGACCCACGACATCGGCGTCGTCGATGCCGACCCCGGTCAGCGCGGACGCATCTGCAACGGCTTGCGAGCGGGTTGGGAAAACGTGCTCCGGGTAGGACACCCGCAGCACCTCGACGTCGGTGCCCTCGCGGGCCCAGGGCCACTTGGCGGAGTAGTGCGTCAGCGCCTTGGCGCTGACCGACGGAGCCGTGGTGCCCATCAGGACCCCGGACCCGACGGGGTCGTCGCGCAGCACGGGGGTCGTGACGGCGAGCATGACGTGGCGGGCCTTCTTCACGGCCGGGACCTCCGCCTCGACGCCCAGCTGGGCCAAGAGCCGCAGCGACACGGCCGCGGGCGCGGCGAGCACGACCCGGTCGCTGTCGATGCTCGACCCGTCGCGGCAGGTGACGACGAAGCCGCCTCTGGCACCGGGCGCGAGGGCCGTCACGGGCATCGCGAGGCGGATCTCGCCGCCCAGCTCCCGGACCCGCTCGGTGAGGACGTCGATCAGGCGGAACATGCCTCCGACGGGCTGCTGGACCGACGGCGCGCCGGGTCCCCGGACCTTCGCCACCGCCGCCATCAGCGACCCCTCGGACGCGAGCGCAGGCAGCAGCGCCGGAGCCACGGCCAGCGACAACCGAGCAGGGTCACTGGCGTAGACGCCCTGGGTGAGCGGCGCGACCAGCTTGTCGACGACCGCCTGCCCGAGCCGGGCGGCGACGAGTTCGCCGACGGTCGTGGCGTCCGCCCCGACCTCGGATCCGAGTTCCGCGTCGTGGGCGGCGACGGCGCGTTCTCCGTCGGTCAGGGCCGCCAGCGCGGGGTCGTCGCGGGACGCCGGGATGCCGAGCACCCCTGTGGCCAGGGGGTAGCTGCCGGTTGGCCACCAGACGAAGGGGTCCCCCGTCGGTCCGGCGACCTCGAGCCCGAGCTCGGCCATCAGCGGCGCGACGTTCCCGCCGCGCGTGGCGTAGGCCTCCGCCCCCGAGTCGACGCGGAGCCCGGCCAGCTCGATCGACGCGATCATCCCGCCCGGCGTCGGAGCGGACTCGAACAGCACGACCTGGTGTCC
This sequence comes from Tessaracoccus lacteus, assembly GCF_029917005.1. Classification (NCBI taxonomy): domain Bacteria; kingdom Bacillati; phylum Actinomycetota; class Actinomycetes; order Propionibacteriales; family Propionibacteriaceae; genus Tessaracoccus; species Tessaracoccus lacteus. The sequence goes on along the minus strand of NZ_CP123967.1, from coordinate 1,191,482 downwards.
CCGGCCGAGGAGCCGGTACGCGGCGAGCAGGCCGGCCAGCCCGCCGCCGACCACCGTGACGCGGCTCACAGCTCGTGGATGAGCGCCACCAGGTCGGTGAGCACCGCGGGGTCGGTGGTGGGGGGAACGCCGTGGCCGAGGTTGACCACGTGCGAAGGCGCGGCCTTTCCCCGCTCGACGACGTCGCGGGCGTGGGCCTCCAACGGTCCCCAGCCGGCGGCCAGCAGGGCCGGGTCGATGTTGCCCTGCAGCGGGAGGCCGGGCAGGACCGCGGCCGCCTCGTCGAGCGGGATGCGGTAGTCGATGCCCATCGCCTCGACCCCGCAGCCGGCCATGTCGGTGAGGAGATGACGGGTGCCGGTGCCGAAGTGGATGCGCGGGACGCGCCCCGCCACGGACGACAGCGCCGTCGCAGAGTGGTCGGCGACGAAGCCGGTGTAGTCGGCGCGGGTCAGGGACCCGGCCCACGAGTCGAACAGCTGCACGGCGCGGGCGCCGGCGTCGACCTGGGCGGTGAGGAACTGGCCAGACAGCCGCGCCGCCCAGTCCAGCAGCCGGTGCCAGGCCTCGGGCTCGGCGTGCATCATCGAGCGGGCGGCGAGGTGGTCGCGGGAGCCGCGGCCCTCGACGAGGTAGGCGGCCAGCGTGAACGGGGCACCGGCGAAGCCGATGAGCGGCGTCTCGTCGCCGAGCTCGGCCACGACGAGCCGGACGGCCTCCGTGATGGCGCTCAGGTCCTCGATGCGGCTCCCGGTGATGCGGTCGACGTCGGCCGCCGTGCGGATCGGGTTCTCGACGACCGGGCCGATGCCGGAGACGATCTCGACGTCGACGCCGGCCAGCACGAGCGGGGTCATGATGTCGGAGAAGAAGATCGCGGCATCGACGCCGTGGCGGCGGACGGGCTGCAGCGTGATCTCGGCGGCCAGGTCGGGTTGGAGGCACGCCTCGAGGATCGTAGTGTCGGCTCTGGCGATCCTGTACTCGGGAAGTGATCGGCCGGCCTGTCGCATGAACCAGACGGGGAGCCTCTTGGAACGATGTCCGCCCAGCGCGGAAAGCAGTGCACTCATGATGCCTAGATTCTGCCTCACCCTCCGAAAAGTGGTTGAATGGGCCCCACTGTGACAATGCGAGTCTTCTCCATCCAACACGACCGCCAGGGCCTGACCGAAGTCGCCCGGGTCAGCGAACACATCGACGGCGTTGCCGAGGCCCTGCTCTCGTATCAGGGCGTCGCCGGCGCCGTCCTCCTGAGCACGTGCAACCGCGTGGAGGTCATCCTCGACACCGTCGCCGAGGTGCCGAACTCCTGCCTGCGCAGCGTGCTGAACCGCGGCTACGACACCGCCCCCGCGTGGGATCTGTACCTCGGAGAGGCCGCGCTGGGCCACCTGTTCCGCGTCGCCGCGGGGCTCGATTCGATGGTGGTCGGCGAGCGCGAGATCGCCGGCCAGCTCAAGCGCGCGCTGCGCGCGTCGCAGGAGGCCGGCCAGGCGTCGCTGCCGCTGACCATCGCGATCGAGGAGGCGCTCAAGACGTCGCGTCGGATCGCGAACCAGACCACGCTCGAGGGGACCGGCCGTTCGGTCGTCAGCACGGGACTCGACCTGATCGGCTCGATCGACTGGCCGCGGCTCCGCGCGCTCATCGTCGGCACCGGCTCCTACGCGGGCGCCGTCGTCGCGTCCCTGCGTCAGCGCGGCGTGACCGACATCACGGTCCACTCCTTCTCGGGGCGCGCCGCCACGTTCGCCGCTGGCCACGACATCTCCCACGTCACGCACCTGACCGAAGGCCTCGCGAAGGCCGACCTCGTCATCACCTGCCGCGGGCAGGGCGCCTTCGCGATCACGTCGGCCGACGTGCTTCGCCCCCACACCTTCCTCGACCTGTCGCTCAAGCGCGACGTCGCCCCCGACGTCGCGACCCTCGACGGCGTCCGCGTGATCGACCTGGCCACCATCCAGGAGCACGTCGGTGAGCACATCGCCGAGGACGCCAGGGCCGCGAAGTCGCTGGTCAACGCCGGCATCTCGGGAGCGATGACCAAGCTGCGGGCCCGGGTCGTCGACCCGGTGGTCGTCGGTCTGCGCGAGTCCGTGATGGACATGGTCGCCGACGAGGTCGCCCGTCTCCCCCACCGCGACCTGACGCACGAGGACGCCGCGCTGGCCCTGCGCCGGCTCGCGACCCGCCTGCTTCACGTTCCCTCCGCGCGCGCCCACCAGGCCGCCGAGGAGGGACGCACCGACGCGTACCTGACGGCGATGGCCGAGCTGTACGGCATCAGGCAGGCAGACATGATCGATGCCGACCAGCTGGAGGAGCAGACATGCCCCGTCACGAATCTGAAGGTGTGCGACCTGGAGTCGGTGAGCGGAATGCAGGAGGCCATGTGAGCCTGGCGCCGTACACGGCCGTGCTCGTGGCCTCCTACGGGGGACCGGACCGGACCGAGGACGTGCTGCCGTTCATGCGCAACGCCACCGCCGGGAGGAACATCCCGGACGAGCGGCTCGTCGAGGTGTCGCGGCACTACGACCTGTTCGGCGGGAAGTCGCCGCTCAACGAGCTGAACGCCGCCCTGATGGAGCGGCTGCGGGCTGAGCTGGGCCGGCGCGGGATCGATGTCCCCGTCGTGATCGGCAACCGCAACTGGCACCCCTACTTCGCCGAGACGGTCGAGCAGCTGGCCGCGGGCGGACACGAGCGCGTCGCCGCGCTCGCCACCAGTGCCTACTCCTCCTACTCGTCGTGCCGCCAGTACCGCGAGGACCTCGACAGTGCCGAGGCCGCCGTCGACGGGGCCGTGCACTTCGACAAGGTCGGACCCTTCGCCGAGTCCCCCCAGTTCATCCGGGCCAACGCCCGCGCCGTCGCCGCCGCGTGGCGGGAGCTGCGCGCGAAGCTCGGGGACGGCACAGCGAAGCTGCTGTTCGTGACGCACTCCATCCCGCTGGCGATGAACGCCGCCTCCGGGTCGGGCGCCCCGTCGACGCGCTACGACGCGCAGACGCTGCGGGTCGCGGAGAAGGTCGCCGAGGTGGCGTCGGCCGAGCTGGGCGAGGAACTCGACTGGGAGCTGACCTACTGCTCGCGCTCCGGGTCGCCGCACATCCCGTGGCTGGAGCCCGACGTCAACGACCGCATGGAGGAGCTCGAGGGCGTCGTCGGCGTCGTCACGGCCCCCATCGGGTTCATCTCGGACCACATGGAGGTCCGCTACGACCTCGACACGCAGGCGAGCGAGACCGCCGAGGCCCAGGGGCTGGCGTACGTGCGGGCCGGCACCGTCGATGACGATCCCGAGTTCGTCGAACTGCTCGTCGACAAGCTCGTCGAGCTGGCGGCCGTCGCACGCGGCGAGCTGAGCTCCGCCGCGCTGGCCTGCGCGCCGTGCGCCGGCGAGCACTGCCTCCCCCGCTGATCACCCGACCCGACGAAGGAGCCCCCATGACCGTGAAGCACCCCGGCCGCGACGAGCGCGACGCCACCGACGTCGACCTCGAGGCCATCAACGCCTCCCCCCTCTACGCGATGTACTCGGTCTACGCGACGTGCACGCCGCTGTCCGCGATCGACGAGACCCTCGACCGCGCCGAGCAGGACCTGGAGTCGACCGGCGTGACCGTCCGTGGCTTCTACGACGTCGGCGGCTTCCGCGCGGACGCGGACCTGATGGTGTGGACGCTTGCCAGCGACCCACGCGACCTGCAGGCTGGCTACCACGCGTTCCGGCAGAGCTCGCTCGGTCAGTACCTGGAGCCAGTCTGGTCCGTCATGGGTGTGCACCGCCCAGCGGAGTTCAACCGGACGCACGTGCCCAGCTGCTTCGCGGGCTTCGCCCCCCGCCCGTGGCTGACGGTCTACCCGTTCGTGCGCAGCTACGACTGGTACGTCCTGGACGACGAACACCGCTCGAAGATGCTCTACGAACACGGCATGGCCGGCCGCGAGTACCCGGACGTAGTGGCGTCGACACTGTCAAGCTTCGCGCTGGGCGACTACGAGTGGATCCTCGCCTTCGAGGCCGACGAGCTGCACCGCCTGACCGACGCGATGCGTCACCAGCGCGGCGTGGAGGCCCGCCTCCACGTCCGCGAGGAGACGCCGTTCTACACCGGCCCGCGCGTGTCACTGTCGGAGTGGATCTCCCGCCAGCCCGTCTTCGAGTGACCGGTTCCCCGGCTCCCTGAGCCCCCACCGGCTCCCTGAGCCTGTCGAAGGGCGCCGAGCGCAGCGAGGCGAATCCCTGGCGTCAGCTGCGTCCCTTCGCTCCGCTCAGGGCGTTTCGACAAGCTCAACGACCCCGGGTTCCCTGAGCCTGGATCCGGTTCCCTGAGCCTAGATACGCTCCCTGAGCCCCCACCGGCTCCCTGAGCCCCCACCGGCTCCCTGAGCCTAGATCCGGTTCCCTGAGCCTGGATCCGGTTCCCTGAGCCTGTCGAAGGGCGCCGAGCGCAGCGAGGCGAATCCCTGGCGTCAGCTGCGTCCCTTCGCTCCGCTCAGGGCGTTTCGACAAGCTCAACGACCCCGGGTTCCCTGAGCCTAGATCCGGTTCCCTGAGCCTAGATACGCTCCCTGAGCCCCCACCGGCTCCCTGAGCCTGTCGAAGGGCGCCGAGCGAAGCGAGGCGAGAATTCTGTCACCAACAGTGCCCGTCTCGGAAAGAGGCTAGCTCTCCTCATCGCTGCGGCTCCTGGCCAGGTCAGGAAGGTCCTTGAAGCGGCCGTCGATCAGCGCCCTCTTCTTTGCCCGGCTCCAGCCGTGTACCCGGCGCTCCATCGCCCATGCCTCATCGACCGTCTCGAACTCTTGAGCGAACGCAAGCTGCAAGGGCAACCGCTCCGCGGTGTACTTGCCGCCTTTGCCCATGAGGTGCTGGTCGATGCGCGCGTCCAGATCCGACGTGCTACCGACGTAGTAGCTTCCGTCCCCACACTCCAGGATGTACATCCATGCCATGACTCAGTGATGGCGGATCCGGCTGCGAGAATGCCATGCGCGCCCATGTCCGGGGATAACTCCGGGCAGCCGGCCGCTGCATGAGCACCGACGAACGCACCTAGCGCCGCCGGTCAGTTCCTCGCCTCGCTTCGCTCGGCGCCCTTCGACAGGCTCAGGGAACCGAAAGAGACAGGCTCAGGGAACCAGACCAGCTCAGGCAGCCCGGGTCGTTGAGCTTGTCGAAACGCCCTGAGCGCAGCGAAGGGACGCAGCTGACGCCAGGGATTCGCCTCGCTGCGCTCGGCGCCCTTCGACCAGCTCAGGGAACCGAGGAGACAAGCTCAGGGAACCGAAGGAGACAAGCTCAGGAAACCGAAAGAGACAGGCTCAGGGAACCAGACCAGCTCAGGCAGCCCGGGTCGTTGAGCTTGTCGAAACGCCCTGAGCGCAGCGAAGGGACGCAGCTGACGCCAGGGATTCGCCTCGCTGCGCTCGGCGCCCTTCGACAGGCTCAGGGAACCGAAGGAGACAAGCTCAGGGAACCGAAAGAGACAGGCTCAGGAAACCGAAGGAGACAAGCTCAGGGAACCCAGACCAGCTCAGGCAGCCCGGGTCGTTGAGCTTGTCGAAACGCCCTGAGCGCAGCGAAGGGACGCAGCTGACGCCAGGGATTCGCCTCGCTGCGCTCGGCGCCCTTCGACCAGCTCAGGGAACCGAAGGAGACAGGCTCAGGGAACCGAAAGAGACAGGCTCAGGGAACCGAAAGAGACAAGCCCAGGGAACCGAAGGAGACAAGCTCAGGGAACCGAAGGAGACAAGCTCAGGAAACCGAAGGAGACAAGCTCAGGAAACCGCGATCAGTGGCCGACGTTGTGGGCGATCAGGCGCCAGCCGCCGTGCGAGTAGTCCAGCTCCGAGTAGTGGGCGTTGCCGAGGCCGCCGAGGATGCGGCCGTTCAGGCCCAGCAGCCCGTGCAGCACGCGGTTCAGCAGGAGTCCGTGGGCGACGACCAGGATCGTCTGGCGCGGGTGCCGCTCGGCGATCTCCTCCACCGCCGGCAGCCCGCGGGCCACGACCTCGGCGAGGGTCTCCCCCGTCTCGGAGCGACGGAAGTCGATCCCCTTGGCGTAGAGCTCGTCGTATTCGGGCATCTCGGCCTTGACCTCGTCCCACGTGCGGCCCGACCAGGTGCCGACGTCGATCTCCATCAGCCGGGGATCGGTGACGATGTCCGCACCCGGGCGGACGAGACGCGCGGTCTCGAGCGCCCGTGCCTGCGGAGAGGCGTAGACGGCGTCGAAGTCGAAGTCCGCGAGCTGCTTGCGTCCGGCCTCGGCCTGCGCGATCCCCGTCGCGTTGAGAGGGATGTCGGCGCGGCCCTGGAACCGCCCCTGGAAGTTCCAGTCGGTCTGGCCGTGGCGCAGCAGGACCAGACGCGTCCCGTCGGCGAACGTCACGCTTCCTCGGCCGGGGGCAGGTCCAGGTTCAGCTCGATCTGCGGGCAGTCGCTCCACAGCCGCTCCAGGTTGTAGAGCGTGCGCTCCTCGTCGTGCTGGACGTGCACGACGAAGTCGAGGTAGTCGAGCAGCACCCAGCGGTTCTCGCGGTCACCCTCGCGGCGGGTCGGCTTCACGCCGACCTTCAGGAGCGCCTCCTCCACGCCGTCGACGATGGCGCCGACCTGGCGCTCGTTGCCCGCGGACGCGATGAGGAAGATGTCGGTGATGCTGAGCATCTCGGAGACGTCGAACGCGACGATGTTGCTGCCGAGTTTGTCGGCGGCGGCCTGGCCCGCGACGCGGACCCAGCTCAGGATGTTCTCAGGAACGGTCATCAGGGACCCCTAACCCGGGGACCGGATACAGGCCCCGCTTGGCGATGTACTGGACGATGCCGTCTGGCACGAGGTACCAGATCGGCTGCTGCGCACGAACCCGGTCGCGGCAGTCGGTCGAGGAGATAGCCAGCGCGGGAACCTCGAGCAGCGTGACGGCGTCGGACGGCAGGTGCGACAGGTCCTTGCTGGTCAAGGGCACGCCCGGCCGGGTGACGCCGACGAAGTGCGCCAGCCCGAAGAGCCGCTCCGCGCCGCGCCAGGTGAGGATCTGGCGGAGCGCGTCGGCGCCGGTGATGAAGAACAGGTCGGTGTCGTCGCCCCGCTCGCGACGCAGGTCGGTCAGCGTGTCGACGGTGTAGGTGTCGCCCTCGCGGTCGATGTCGACGCGGGACACGGAGAACCGGGGGTTCGAGGCGGTGGCGATGACCGTCATGAGGTAGCGGTCCTCTGCGAGCGAGACCAGACGGTCGCGCTTCTGCCACGGCTGCCCCGTCGGCACGAACACGACCTCGTCGAGGCCGAACTTCGACGCGACCTCCGAGGCCGCGACGAGGTGGCCGTGGTGGATGGGGTCGAACGTGCCGCCCATCACCCCGAGCCGGTACCGGCGGCCCTGGTGAGCGGCGCGGGCCAGCGCGAGTTCGGTCGAACTCACTTGGAGTGCGGGCGCCCGGACCCGAACCCGATGATCCAGGCGACGACGCCGAGGAGGATACACAGGAAGATCAGGCCCATGACCCAGCTCGGCACGAGCGGCTCCGACGCCGCGGCCTCAAGAAGGAATGTCATGGATCGGGATCCTACCAATCCCCGCCCACGTTCGCCTCAGGACCGGATCTGTCCGTCCCCCTCGACGATGTACTTGTACGACGTCATCTCCTGCAGCCCCATGGGGCCGCGGGCGTGCAGCTTCTGCGTGGAGATGCCGATCTCGGCGCCGAAGCCGAACTCTCCCCCATCCACGAACCGGCTCGACGCGTTGACCAGCACCGCGGCGGCGTCGACCGAGGCGATGAAATGGTCGGCCGCGCGGCGATCGCCGGTGACGATGGTCTCCGAGTGGCCCGTGGTGTGGCGGCGGATGTGGTCGATGGCCTCGTCGATGCCGTCCACGACGCGGGCGGCGAGGTCGAGGGTCAGGTACTCGGCGTCGTACTCGTCGTCGCGGGCCGGCACCACGGCGTCCGAGAAGCCGGCGGTGGCCTCGTCGCCGTGCACGGTCACTCCGGCCTCGGCAAGGGCGGCCAGCGCCTTCGGGAGGAACGCGTCGGCGATGTCGCGATGCACGAGCAGGGTCTCCGCGGCGTTGCACACCGAGGGGCGCTGGGCCTTCGCGTTGAGCAGAATCGCCAGCGCCGAGTCCAGGTCCGCGGAGGCGTCGACGAAGATGTGGCAGTTGCCCGTCCCCGTCTCGATCACGGGCACTGTGGACCCGTCGACCACGGCGCGGATCAGGCCGGCGCCGCCGCGCGGGATGAGCACGTCGACGAGCCCGCGGGCGCGCATCAGTTCGCCCGTCACGTCGCGGCCGCCCTCCACGAGGTGCACGGCGTCAGGGGAGACGCCGACGCTCTCGAGCCCGCGGCGCAGTGCGGCGACGGTGACACGGTTGCTGTGCAGGGCCGCCGACGAGCCGCGCAGCAGCGCCGCGTTGCCGGACTTGAGGCAGATCCCGGCAGCGTCGGCCGTGACGTTGGGTCGGCTCTCGTAGATGATGCCGATCACCCCGAACGGGACGCGTACCTGCGTCACCTTCACCCCGCCCGCCAGCCGCCAGCCGCGGATGACGTCGCCGACGGGGTCTGGCAGTGCGGCGAGGTCGCGGAGCCCCTGCACCATCCCGGCGACGCGTGCCGGGCTCAGCGCCAACCTGTCGATCAGCGACTCCTCCGTGCCCGCGGCGCGGGCCGCGGCCACGTCCTCGGCGTTGGCAGCCAGCAGATCAGGCTCAACCGCGGCCAGCGCATCGGCCATGGCGTGCAGGGCTGCGTCCTTCGCCTTCCTGGTCAGCGTCGACAGTTCGAGCGACGCCCCGCGGGCGGCAACAGCCTGGGTCTGGAAGTCCATGGGTGCGATTCTAGTGACGGCCGAGACACCGCGCGGCCGCCTCAGGTCGCGTGGACGTGCCCCGGTCAGCGGGCCGGGGACACGTCGACGGCGCGGATCCTGGCCCGTGCGCGCGCGGTGCGCACCAGGTACACGCTCAGGTTGGCGACGCAGATGACCACCATCGCGCCGGCGCACGTGATCAGCGCCCAGTCCGTCGTCATGATCCCGAAGGAGAACCACATCGACTGCACCACGAGGAAGATCACGAGGAAGGCCCCGGACACTCCCGTCAGGTCGGGCGCGGTGATGAGCTCGCGCAGCTGGGCCCCCTGGCCGACGAGCTGCGGAAGTGCGACAACGATGCCGAAGGCCAGGGCCCCGAAGACGATGTTCGTGAAGGAGAGGAGCAGCGCCATGGTGACGGGCAGCACGAGGGCGGGCAGGAGCTGCTGCCCCCTGTCACGGAGGATGAAGATGACGATGACAAGGCCCGCGGCCGCCATCAGCATGTTGGGCCACTGCATCTGCTGCTGCTGGACGAGGTAGCCGTGCACGCACCACGCCGACGCCGTCGCCACCGTCAGCTGCCACAGCCGGAGCGAGACGCCTGCGCTGGTGCGGGCCCGCAGGATCCGCACCAGTTGCGGAATGTTGGACACGATGCCGATGACGGCTGCTACCCACCCGAAGACCTCGATCACCCCAGCAGCCTACGGGTCGGGTTCACACATTTTGAAACCGGGCACCTGATTCCCGCCCGTTCCTCGCCACGCCGTGCACGAGGCGGTTCAGTCGCTGAGGATCAGGTGGTCGCGGTGCACGACGGGGCGTTGGCGGTGGTGGCCGGCCTCGTCGCTGGAGTGGCCGACCTCGCGGGTCAGCTGAGCGCTGGAGTATCCGACGAAACCGCGGCCGACGGGCATGCCGTCGGGGCCGACGATCGAGACGGCCTCCCCTTCGGCGAAGTGGCCGTCGATGCCGGTCAGCCCCGCGGCGAGCAGCGACGCGTGGCGGGACTGCAGCGCGCGCACCGCTCCCGCATCGATGTGCAGGGCCCCACGTGGCTCGGCGGCGAACTCCAGCCAGAGCAGCCTGCGGGGACGGCGCTTCCGGCGGGCGGGGAAGAACGTGCCCACCTCGTCGCCGGCGAGGGCCCGCTCCAGGTCGTCGGCGTGCCCGAGCACGACGCTCACGCCGGCCTGGGTGGCGATGTCGGCCGCGATGAGCTTGGTGGTCATCCCGCCGGTGCCGACCTTGGACCCGACCCGCGACGTGTCGACGTCCAGTTCTGCGATGTCCTCGACCCGCTCGATCAACCGGGCGCCGGGCGTCTCGGGATGCGCCGAGTACAGGCCGGGCACGTCGCTCATCAGGAAGAGCGCGTCGGCGCGCACCAGGTGCGCGATCAGCGCGGCGAGCCGGTCGTTGTCGCCGAACCGGATCTCGTGCGTCGCGACGGTGTCGTTCTCGTTGACGATCGGCACGACCCCGAGCCGGAACAGCCGGGAGATGGTGTTCAGCGCGTTGCGGTAGGTCTTGGGACGCAGCACGTCCTCGACGGTCAGCAGCAGCTGCGCGACCATCGTGTCGTGCTCCGCGAACGCGTCCGCATACGCTCGGATGAGCAGGCCCTGCCCGACGGCCGCCGCGGCCTGCTGCGACTCGAGGTCACGGGGCCGCCGCTTCAGCCCGAGCGGCCCGATCGCCGCGGCGATGGCGCCGGAGGTCACCAGCACGACCCGGATACCACGCGCCTGCACGGCCGAGAGCAGGCGCGCCAGCTGGGTGACGCGCGCCGGATCGAGGCGGCCACCGGGACCCGTGAGCGCGGAGGAGCCGACCTTGACGACGATCCTCCCCGCCTCCGTGACCTCAGGCCTCATCGACGCCCTCGGGATCGAACTCGACGCCCTGGCTGGCGGCGTCGATCGCCTTGGCGGCGTGGTATTCGGCGTCGAGCCTGCGGCGCCGCGCGACGGCGGGGCGCTCGGACTCGAGACGCTGGTCCTCGCCCCGACGGCTGAGGATCTCCGCGCCGATCTCAACCTGCGGGGCGAAGTCGAACACGACGGCGTTCTCGCCGCCGATGGCCACCGCGTCGCCGGCGCGGGCGCCGATCTCCAGCAGCCTGGTCTCGACGCCGAGGCGGTTGAGGCGGTCCGCGAGGTAGCCGACGGCCTCGGCGTTGGTGAAGTCGGTCTGGCGGACCCAGCGCTCGGGCTTCTCGCCGCGGACGCGCCACACGAAGCCGCCCTCGCCGTCGCCCTTCTTCGCGATGGTGAACTCCTCCACCTTCTCCCCCTTGCGGGAGCCGACGGGTGCGGGTCGCAGCACCTTCCGCTCGACCGGTGCGGGCAGCGCGGCGCGGCGCTTCTCCACGATGTCGGCCATGGCGAACTTCAGCTCGTTCAGCCCCTCGCCGGTCTTGGTGGAGATGGTGAAGATCGGGTGGCCGAAGCGCTCCAGCTCGGGCCGGGTGATCTCTGCGAGTTCGTGCGCGTCGGGCAGATCGACCTTGTTCAGCGCGATGAGCCGCACGCGGTCCTCGAGGCCTCCGTGCGCGTCGAGCTCCGCCTCGATGGTCTCGAGGTCGGCGACCGGATCGCGGCCGGGCTCGTACGTCCCGAGGTCGATGACGTGCACGATGGCCTGGCAGCGCTCGATGTGGCGGAGGAAGTCGAAGCCGAGACCCCGACCCTCCGAGGCGCCCTCGATGAGGCCGGGCACGTCGGCGACGGTGTAGGTGACGTCACCCGCGACGACCACGCCGAGGTTCGGGACGAGCGTCGTGAAGGGGTAGTCGGCGATCTTCGGCCGGGCGCGGGAGATGGCGGCCACCAGCGACGACTTGCCGGCCGACGGGAATCCGACGAGGCCGACGTCGGCGACGACCTTGAGCTCGAGCTGGATCAGGCGCGATGAACCCTCCTCACCCAGCAAAGCGAAGCCTGGGGCCTTGCGGGCCGCCGTGGCCAGCGCGGCGTTGCCGAGGCCTCCCCTGCCGCCCTGCGCGACGACGAGCTCCTCGCCCGGCGTCGTCAGGTCGGCCAGCAGTTCCCCCGTCTCCGCGTCCGTCACGACGGTGCCCTTCGGCACCGCCAGCACCACCGACTCACCGCGGGCGCCATGGCGGAAGTCGCCCATGCCGGGCTGCCCGTTGGTGGCCTTCCGGACCGACTGCCGGTGGTACTCGACCAGGGTGGACAGCGAGTCATCGACTTTCAGCACGATCGAGCCGCCCTCGCCGCCGTTGCCGCCGTCGGGTCCCCCGAGGGGCTTGAACTTCTCACGGTGGATGGAGGCGCAGCCGTGGCCGCCGTTGCCTGCCTGGACGGTGAGCTTCACCCGGTCGACGAACGAGGGGATGGCCATGAAGTGACTCCTAGGGGTCGGTTGCGGCCAGCTTACTGCGACCGCGGCGCGGGTCATCCGCGCGGTTCGTGCCTGCAAAAACGAAGAAACGGCCCCGAAGGGCCGTTTCTCGGAGAGTGTCTTCCCGGATCAGGCGGGGACGACGTTGACGACGCGACGACCGCGCTTCACGCCGAACTCGACCTGGCCCTCAACGAGAGCGAACAGCGTGTCGTCGCCGCCACGACCGACGCCGTCGCCGGGGTGGAAGTGGGTGCCACGCTGACGGACGAGGATCTCGCCCGCGCCGACAACCTGACCGCCGTAGCGCTTGACGCCGAGACGCTGAGCGTTCGAGTCACGACCGTTGCGCGTCGAGGACGCGCCCTTCTTGTGTGCCATCTGAAGTTCCTCCTCAGGCCTTGATGTCGGTGACCTTGACCTGGGTGTACCGCTGACGGTGACCCTGGCGCTTCTTGTAACCGGTCTTGTTCTTGTACTTCAGGATCCGGATCTTCGGGCCCTTGGTCTCGCCAAGAACCTCGGCGGTGACGGACACCTTGTCGAGCTTCTTCGCGTCAGAGGTGATCGAGTCGCCGTCGACCAGCAGCAGCGGCTGCAGGGTGACGGTACCGCCGACCTCTTCGGACACCAGATCGATGTCCAGGACGTCACCGACAGCAACCTTGTGCTGACGGCCACCGTTGCGCACGATCGCGTACACGACTGACCTACCTTCGTTTCAACTTCAAAAGCGTTGGGGACGCCCGACCCGATATCAAACCAGGGGGCAATGCACCGATGGGCTACTTTACGCGGCGGGCTGCAGCGGGTCAAACCGGGGCGGCCCACCACGCGGCGACTACGTCGTGACGACCACCGGGACGATCATCGGGCGGCGACGCAGGCGCTTGCTCACCCACTGGCCGACGGTGCGGCGTGTGATCTGCTGCAGCCGGTAGGCGTCGTTGACGCCGTCGTTCATCGCGTCCTCGAGCGCCTTCGCGACGCGGGAGCGTGCGTCCTCGAACACCGAGTCGTCCTCGGCGAGGCCGCGGATCTGGACCTCTGGGCCGGAGACGATCTTCCGGTTGTGCAGGTCGACGACCGTGATGACGGAGACGAACCCCTCCTCGCCCAGGATGCGGCGGTCCATGATCGAGTCGGAGATGTCCCCGACGAAGGAGCCGTCGACGAAGATGTAGCTCGCGTCGATGGAGCCCACCTGCTTCGCGACGCCGTCCTTCAGGTCGACGACGTCTCCGTCGCCGATCACCAGCACGCGCTCGTGCGGCACGCCCGTCAGCTCGGCGAGCTTGCCGTTGGCGATGAGGTGACGCGCCTCGCCGTGCACCGGCAGGGCGTTCTTCGGGCGCAGGATGTTGTAGCAGTAGAGCAGTTCGCCGGCCGAGGCGTGGCCGGAGACGTGCACCAGCGCGTTGCCCTTGTGCACGACGTTGGCGCCGAGCTTCGACAGCGCGTTGATCACGCGGTAGACGGAGTTCTCGTTGCCGGGGATCAGGGAGCTGGCCAGCAGGACCGTGTCGCCGGGGCCGACCTCGATGACGGGGTGGTCCTTGTTCGCGATGCGGCTCAGCGCGGCGAGCGGCTCACCCTGCGACCCCGTGGAGACGATGACGACCTTGTCCTTGGGGTACTTGTCGATGTCCTTCAGCTCGATCAGCGTACCCGCCGGGACCTGCAGGTAGCCGAGGTCTCGGGCCGTCGACATGTTGCGGACCATCGAGCGGCCGACGTAGACCACCTTGCGGTCGTAGCGGACGGCCTGGTTGAGGATCTGCTGCACGCGGTGCACGTGCGACGCGAAGCAGGCAACGATCAGCTTGCCAGTGGAGCTCTCGAACACCCGCTGGATCGCGGGGACGGTGTCGCGCTCGGGGGTGGTGAAGCCGGGCACCTCGGCGTTGGTGGAGTCGGCCATGAACAGATCGACGCCCTCCTCACCGAGGCGGGCGAAGCCGCGCAGGTCGGTGATGCGGCCGTCGAGGGGCAGCTGGTCCATCTTGAAGTCGCCTGTGTGGAGCACCAGGCCGGCCTTGGTGCGGATGGCGACGGCCAACGCGTCGGGGATGGAGTGGTTGACGGCCAGGAACTCGAACTCGTAGTTCCCGATCTCGAGGATGTCGCCCTCCTCGACCGCGTCGAGGGTGAAGTTCCTGATGCGGTGCTCGCGGAGCTTCGCGGCGACGAAGGCCAGCGTCAGCTTGGAGCCGTAGACCGGGATGTCGGGGCGGCGCTTCAGGAGGTAGGGAACGGCGCCGATGTGGTCCTCGTGGCCGTGGGTGAGCACCAGGGCCACGATGTCCTGCTCGCGCCCCTCGAGGTAGTCGAGGGCGGGGAGGATGAGGTCGACGCCGGGGTGGTGGTCCTCGGGGAAGAGGACGCCGCAGTCGACGAGGGCGATCTGGCCGTCGATCTCGAACGCGGTCATGTTCCGGCCGACGTCGCCCAGCCCGCCCAGCGGGATCACGCGCAGGGTTCCGGGGGCCAGTTTCGGCGGCGTCTTCACATCGTTCATGGGTCTCACCCTAGTGTGTCCCGGCCCCGATCGGCCCGTCAGCGGCCCTCGACAGCACGGCGCCCCGGCCCATCCCGAGAATCGGTCAGTGATCGATTCTCCCCGGTCCGGCGACGAGAAACGCCCACTGCCTGTGCGTGCGACGGTCAGCCGGCCGGCGAGATGTCGGTGTGCAGGCGCACCAGCTTGGTGTGCACCCCCGACTCGTCGACGGCGACCTCCTGGTGGGCGCCGTCGGCACCCCACCCGCACCCGACGAGGAACGCGCGCAACGCGTCGTCGGCGGCCCGGACCCACATCGTCGCGACGTGGTAGCCGTCGGTGCGCAGCGTGTCGACGGCCGCGTTGATGAGCCGCGAGCCGTGCCCGTGGCCGCGGAACTTCGGGTCCACCACGAACTCGCCGATGGCCCCGTCGCGCTCGTCGGCGTCGTCGTCTGGCGAAGGCCCCGTGACCGCGAATCCGACGACGCCCGCATCCCCGATCGCGACGAGCACCCGGAAGTGCGCCAGCGGCGGCTTGACGATCGCCTCGTGCCAGGCGCGGGCCGCCTCATCGGCGGGCATGTCGGCCACCGCCGCCGCCAGCACCTCCGACTCGCTCCAGGCGCGCCGCTGGATGCGAGCGACGTCGACGGCCTCGGAAGGCAGGGCGAGGCGGACGGTGTCGATGGCAGACATGCGCCCCATCGTAGTCAGACCGCTCGCGCGACGGTGACTTCGGCGGACGGGGCGAGGCAGTGGGCGATTCTCGACGCCGGACCGGGGAGAATCGATCACTGACCGATTTTCGGGGAGGGTCGGGAGTCTCCTAAGGGAGGGTCAGAAGTCGAGGACGTCGTCCATCTCGAGGGTCAGGCCGGGGTGCGCGACGATGTGGCGGATGCCCGCGACGACGCCGGGCATGAAGGAGACCCGGTCGTAGGAGTCCTCCCGGATCGTCAGCGTCTCCCCTGCCTGCCCGAACAGCACCTCCTGGTGCGCGACCAGCCCCTGCAGCCGCACGCCGTGCACGTGGATGCCGTCGATGACCGCGCCACGGGCGCGGTCGTCGTGCACCGTCGCGTCCGGGACCGGGCCGAGCCCGGCCTCGTCGCGGGCAGCGGCGATCCGGCGTGCGGTCGTCGCGGCCGTGCCCGACGGCGCGTCGGCCTTGTTGGGGTGGTGCAGCTCGATGATCTCGACCGACGGGTAGAACTTCGCCGCGATCTCCGCGAACCGCATCATCAGGATGGCGCCGATGCCGAAGTTCGACGCGATCAGCACGCCGACCTTCGGATGGGCCTCGACCAGTTCTCGCACGCGCGCGATGCGCTCCGGTGTGAATCCCGTGGTGCCGATGACCATGTTGATGCCGTGGCTGACCGCCCACTCGATGTTGTCCATCACGGCGTCCGGATGCGTGAAGTCGACGATGACCTGAGCTGGCCCGACCGTCTCGCGTGGCTCGCCGATGTCCACTCCCCCGACGATGGTCATGCCCTCGGCCTTGTCCACCGCGTGGACGACCTGGCTGCCCATCCGCCCACTGGCGCCGAACACGCCGACCCTGATCTCGCTCATTGCTGGTCTCCTTCGCTGTCCTCCCCAGTCAACCACACGTCGAAAGCCCCACGGAGCGCACGAAGGGGGCGCCGGGGAATCCCCGGCGCCCCCTTCTCAGGCGTTCAGCGTGAGGCTCAGGCCTCGTCGGCCGCCTCGGTCTCCTCGACGACGGGGACCAGCGACAGCTTGCCGCGGTCATCGATGTCGGAGATCTCAACCTGCAGCTTCTGGCCGACGCTCAGCACGTCCTCGACGTCCTCGACGCGCTTGCCACCGGCGAGCACGCGGAGCTTCGAGATGTGCAGCAGGCCGTCCTTGCCCGGCATCAGCGACACGAAGGCACCGAAGCTGGTCAACTTCACGACGGTGCCCAGGTAACGCTCGCCGCGCTCCGGCATGTGCGGGTTCGCGATGGCGTTGATCTGCGCGACGGCGGCCTCCGCGGCCTCGCCCGACTCCGCGCCGACGTAGACGGTGCCGTCGTCCTCGAGGGAGATGTTGGCGCCGGTCTCGTCCTGGATCGTGTTGATGACCTTGCCCTTGGGGCCGATGACCTCGCCGATCTTGTCGACCGGGATGCGCAGGGAGATGATCCGCGGCGCGTAGGGGCTCATCTCGTCGGGCATGTCGATGGCCTCGCCCATGACGTCGAGCAGGGTGTGCCGGGCGTCACGGGCCTGCAGGAGAGCCTTCTGGAGCTCGGAGGCGGGGATGCCGTTGAGCTTCGTGTCGAGCTGGAGGGCGGTGACGAAGTCACGGGTGCCCGCGACCTTGAAGTCCATGTCGCCCAGCGCGTCCTCGGCGCCCAGGATGTCGGTCAGCGCGATGTACCGGGTCTCGCCGTCGACGTCCTCGCTCATGAGGCCCATGGCGATGCCGGCCACGGGGGCCTTCAGCGGCACGCCGGCGTTCAGCAGCGACATGGTGGACGCGCAGACCGAGCCCATCGAGGTGGAGCCGTTGGAGCCCAGCGCCTCGGAGACCTGACGGATCGCGTAGGGGAACTCGGTGCGGGTCGGCAGCACGGGCACGAGCGCACGCTCGGCGAGCGCCCCGTGGCCGATCTCGCGGCGCTTCGGCGACCCGACGCGGCCGGTCTCACCGGTCGAGAAGGGCGGGAAGTTGTAGTTGTGCATGTAGCGCTTCGTCGTCTCCGGCGAGAGCGTGTCGATCTTCTGCTCCATGTCCAGCATGTTCAGGGTGGAGACGCCAAGGATCTGGGTCTCGCCACGCTGGAACAGCGCAGAGCCGTGCACCCGCGGGATGACCGCAACCTCGGCGGACAGCGCGCGGATGTCGGTGACACCACGGCCGTCGATGCGGACCTTCTCGGTCAGGGTGCGGTGGCGGACGATCTTCTTGGTCAGCGCCTTGACGGCGGCCGAGATCTCATTGGTCCGGCCGGCGAAACGCTCGGCGAGCGCCTCGGTGACCTCCTGGCGGATGGCGTGCGTGGCGTCGTCGCGCTCCTGCTTGCCGGCGATGGTCATCGCCTCGCCGATCCGGGTCGCGGCGAGCTCCTCGACGGCGGCGAAGACGTCGTCCTGGTAGTCGCGGAAGACCGGGAAGTCGTAGGTCTCCTTCGGCAGCTTGGCCGCGAGCTCCGACTGCGCGTCGCACAGGGTCTTGATGAAGGGCTTCGCGGCCTCGAGGCCCTGTCCGACGATCTCCTCGGTCGGCGCGGTCTTCCCGGCGCGGACGAGTTCCCAGGTGGCCTCGGTGCCGCCGGCCTCGACCATCATGATCGCGACGTCGCCGTCCTCGAGGACGCGGCCCGCGACGACCATCTGGAAGGTCGACTTCGCGACCTGCTCGACGGTCGGGAAGCAGACCCACTGGTCGTCGATCAGGGCTACGCGCACGCCGCCGATCGGGCCGGAGAAGGGCAGCCCGGCGATCTGGGTCGACATGGAGGCGGCGTTGATGGCCACCACGTCGTACATGACGTTGGGGTTGAGGGCCAGCACGGTCACGACGACCTGGACCTCGTTGCGCAGACCCTTGACGAAGGCGGGGCGCAGCGGGCGGTCGATGAGGCGGCAGGCGAGGATCGCACCTTCGCCCGGGCGGCCCTCACGACGGAAGAACGAGCCGGGGATGCGGCCCGCGGCGTACATGCGCTCCTCGACGTCGACCGTCAGCGGGAAGAAGTCGATCGCGTCGCGCGGGGTCTTCTGGGCGGTGGTCGCCGACAGCAGCATGGTGTCGCCGTCGAGGTAGACCGCGGCCGAGCCGTCGGCCTGCTGCGCGAGCACGCCCGCCTCGAAGCGGACGGTGTGCTTGCCGTGCTTGCCGTTGTCGATGATGGCTTCGGCGAATTCGATGCCTGGTCCTTCCACGGACAGGCTCCTTTCGGTAGCTGTGCGCCCGAGAACCCACGGGGCTCTTCCCCGTCGCGCCAGCCGGTCTTCGATCGAGGCCTGCGGGGCCTCCCCAGCACGGGGGAACCCGAGGGCCACTACCGAGGACCAGACTCACACCGCTCTGGGCCGCACATTGACATGCCTGAAGAACTCCAGGCCGTCCACATTCTAGCTGTCAGACCCGAATCGACGCCATCGGTGCGCGTAGGTCACCATGTACTCATGCAGCAGATCGACATCGCTTCGCTGACCGAGAGCGCCGTCGCGACCGCCCGTCGCTGGGCCGACGAGTGCCGCGCCCACCCCGAGCCCAGGGCCGCACGGCTCCTGGCCGCCGCCCTGAAGCACCCGTCCGGGCTGCGCTTCACACTGGACTTCGTCGACTCCGTGATGCGCCCCGAGGACCCCCAGGTGGCCTCCCGCGCGCTGCTCGAGCTGTCGAAGCGCCCCGTCGACTTCCTGCCGGTACCGCTGCGCGTGGCCATGCGCTCGGTCGGCGCCGCGCCGCGCGCCGCGCTGCCGGCCGTGCGGCGTACCTTTGCGATGCTGGTCGGCGACCTCGTCGTCGACACGCACGGCCAGCTCGCTCCGGTGCTGAAGCGGCTGCGTGCCGGCGGATCCGGCCTCAACATCAACCTGCTCGGCGAGGCCGTCCTCGGCGACGAGCACGCCGCGGCACGTCTCGACGCCACGACGAAGCTGCTGGCCCGCGACGACGTCGACTACGTCTCGATCAAGGTCTCCTCCGTCCTCGGCGCGCACTCGCAGTGGGCGCACGCCGCGGCCGTCGACGCGGCCGTGGAGCGGCTGCGGCCGCTGATGACGCTCGCCGCCCGGGAGGGGAAGTTCGTCAACCTGGACATGGAGGAGTACCGCGACCTCCACCTGACCCTCGACGTGTTTCGCCGGCTGCTGATGGAGCCCGACCTGCTCCGCCTCCGCGCCGGCGTCGCTATCCAGACCTACCTGCGGGAGTCCGGCCTCGTGCTCGACGAGCTTGACACGTTCGCCGCGGCCCGCGTCGCCGCCGGCGGGGTGCCGATCAAGGTGCGGCTGGTCAAGGGCGCCAACCTCGCCATGGAGAAGGTACACGCCGAACTGCGCGGCTGGCCGAATCCCGTGCACCCCACCAAGGAGACCACGGACGCGTCCTACCTGCGGGCGCTGGACCGGTGCCTGACGCCGGAGCGCACGGCCCGCGTCCAGATCGGCGTCGCGAGCCACAACATCTACACCCTGGCCATGGCGTGGGAACTGGCGAAGGCGCGCGGCGTCACCGGCGCCGTCGACATCGAGATGCTCTCGGGCATGGCGGTGCCGCTGCAGCACGTGATCCGCGACGAGGTCGGCGGGCTGAGGCTCTACGTGCCCGTGGTCCCGCGCGCCGAGTACGACTCGGCGATCTCCTACCTCGTGCGCCGGCTCGAGGAGAACGCCGCTCCGGAGAACTTCATGTCCGGGGCCGCCTCGCTCGGCAGCGACCCCGCCTTCCTCGACCGCGAGGAGGCCCGCTTCCGGGCGGCCTGCACACACCTGGACGACCCGGTGCCGACGGCCTGGCAGACGCAGATCCGAAGTGCCGTTACGGACGGCTTCGCCAACACCAGCGACACGGACCCGGCCCTGCCCGCGAACCAGGCCTGGGCCGAGGCCATCCGCGCCGGGCTCCCCTGCCCCGACCTCGGCGCCGACACCCTCGACGCTGCGACAACTGACGACGCCGCCACGGTGGCGCGGGTCGTCGCGGCCGGCCGCGCGGCGGGGGCCGAGTGGGCTTCGACGCCCGTCGAAGAGCGGGTCGCCGCGCTGCACCGCCTCGGAACCGAGCTCGAGGCCGCGCGCAGCGACCTGGTCCGCGTCGCCGCCGACGAGGTGGGCAAGCTCATCGACCAGGCCGACGTCGAGGTCTCCGAGGCCTGCGACTTCGCGCACTACTACGCGACGCTGGCCGCCGAACAGGTCGTCGGCGCGACGCACGTCCCGCCGGCGCTCGTGCTGGTCACCTCCCCCTGGAACTTCCCCATCGCCATCCCGCTGGGCGGCGTCGCCGCCGCCCTGGCCGCGGGGTCGGCCGTCATCCTGAAGCCGGCACCGCCCGCGCGTCGGATCGCCGCGCTGCTGATCGAGGCGTGCCGCCGGGCGGGGATCCCGGCCGACGCAGCGCAGCTGCTGTTCATCGAGGACGGCCCTCTCGGCGAGCAGCTCATCACGGACGACCGCGTCGACCAGGTGGTCCTCACCGGCGCGGCGGAGACCGCCGAGCTGTTCCGCTCCTGGCGCCCGGATCTCCACCTGCTGGCGGAGACCTCTGGCAAGAACGCCATCGTCGTCACCCCGTCGGCGGACCTCGACCTGGCCGCCGCCGACCTGGTGTACTCGGCCTTCGGGCACGCCGGCCAGAAGTGTTCGGCCGCGTCGCTCGGCATCCTGGTGGGCGACGTGGCGAAGTCCCGCCGCTTCCTCGACCAGGTCCTCGACGCCGCCCGCTCGCTGACGGTCGCCTGGCCCGACGAGCCCCTCGCGGAGATGGGTCCCCTGACGGAGGAGCCGGGCGAGAAGCTGCTGCGCGGCCTGACGGAACTGGAGCCGGGGCAGAGCTGGCTACTCAAGCCGGAGCGCCTCGACGACCGGCTGTGGCGACCCGGGGTCCGCGACGGCGTGCGCCCGGGCAGCGAGTTCCACCAGACCGAGTACTTCGGCCCCGTGCTGGGGCTGATGGCCGCGCGAGACCTCGACGAGGCCATTGCCTGGCAGAACGGCACCCGCTACGGACTCACCGCCGGGCTCCATTCGTTGGACGCCACCGAGGTGCAGCGCTGGATCAACCGGATCCAGGCCGGCAACGCCTACGTCAACCGCACGATCACCGGCGCCATCGTCCGCCGCCAGCCGTTCGGCGGCTGGAAGCGCTCGGCCGTCGGTCCCGGCACCAAGGCGGGAGGTCCGAACTACCTCACCGGCTTCGGCCGCTGGGAGCCGGCCGCGCCCGTCGCGGGAGGCGCGCTGCGCGCCCCGACCGTCGCTCGACTCGTCGGCCGCGCCGTCGGGCTGCTCGACGCTGAGGACGCCCGCTGGCTGCACCAGGCCGCGGTCTCCGACGAGGCGGCCGCCCGCGCGATCTTCGGCGTCACGCACGACCCGTCGGCGCTGGTCAGCGAGATCAACGTGCTGCGCTACCGGCCGGTCCCGGTCACGGTGCGCGTCGAGGAGGCCAGCGCGCGCGACGTGCTCCGTGAGGCGTCCGCGGCCCTGGCGGCCGGCTCGCGGGTCGGGTTCTCCTTCCGCACCGCGCCGCCCAGCGACCTGGCGGACACGCTCGAGGCCGCAGGCTTCGCCGTGACCGTCGTCGCGGACGCGGCCTTCGACGCCTCGGCCATCGGCCGGGTCCGGCACCTCGGCAGCCGGTCGCTGCTGGCGGCGGTCGGCGGCTCGATCGACCTGACGGTGTACGACGGGCCCAGCGTGCCGGCCGGCCGGATCGCGCTACTCCCCTACGTGCGGGAGCAGGCCGTCTCCATCACCAACCACCGTTTCGGGCACCCGACGCAACTCACCGCGAGGCTCTCCCTGTAGCCCGGGAACAACGACGCAGGGCGCCCCCTTCAAGGGGACGCCCTGCGTGAGAAGTCGAGACGAGGTCAGCGACGCAGCCCGAGGCGCGCGATGAGCTCGCGGTAGTGGTCGACGTCGTTCTTCGCAACGTAGTTGAGAAGGCGGCGACGCTTACCGACCATGAGCATCAGGCCACGGTGGCTGTGGTGATCGTGCTTGTGCTGCTTCAGGTGCTCGGTCAGGTGAGCGATGCGCTTGGACAGCAGCGCGATCTGCACGTCAGGCGAACCGGTGTCACCAGGCGCGGTCGCGTACTCTTCGATCGTCTTCTTCTTCAGCTCTGCATCCATACTTGGTGCTCCTTCCAGTTCGCTGCACGGCGTCCCAGTCGCGGGTGCTTTCGGGACTCTTACCGGGCCGTGGCCGATCGACGGCAACCTGAGAAGACTACCATCCGGCGCAGGTGCGGGCCTAATTGCCCTGACCAACGCGGGGTTCTCCACAAGCGCAGCCCCTCCTCAACGGGACGTACGCGCGCTAATGTGAGGCCACATCAGTGATCGACTCGAGGAGGAGCCATGGTCTTGACCGTCAGCCAAGCAACCGATGCAGACCTGGAGGTCCTCCGCCAGCACCAGGACCGACCCGAGTTGGGGCTGGTCGACGAGCACTTCCGCCAGCAGGGCACAGGTCGCATCATCTTCGCCGTCGTGCGAGACGGAGAACGGCCTGTCGGCAGCGCGGTCATCGACTTCGAGGCGGGTCAGCTGACGCCGGAGCTGCGGCACATGTATGTGTTCAAGTCCGCCCGTCGCCAGGGCGCCGGCCGGCTCCTGACGCGCTTCATCGAGCAGGCGGCCCGCGAGCGCGGGTACACGGCGGTCTTCCTGGCCGTCGACCCCAACAACTACAAGGCCGTCCCGCTCTACATTTCGCTGGAATACCACCCCACGGGCGAGCACCTCTTCGTCGACGAGCCCGAGGTGCGTCAGGTCGAGGAGGGCGAGACTCCCAGCACCCACTACGCGATCTACAAGAAGAGCCTCACGGCCCTGTAGGCACTCAGTCGTCGATCGCGAGCATGACCCGCGTCGCGGCGACGTCGTCGTTCATCTGGTCGATGAGCGCCGCGATGCCGGCGAAACGCACCTGCCCGCGGATGCGGTCAACGAAGTCGACGCCGATCTCCACGCCGTACAGCTCGAGGTCGGTGCGGCCGAGAACGTAGGACTCGACGCGGTGGTCGGCCCCGTCGAACGTGGGGTTCGTGCCCACCGAGATCGCGGCGGGAAGCCGCGGGGCGTCGGGCTCGTCCAGCCTGGTCAGCCAGCCGGCGTACACGCCGTCGGCGGGAACGGCCATCTCGTTGGGAACGGCGAGGTTCGCGGTGGGGAAGCCCAGCTCGCGGCCGCGCTGGTCCCCGACCTCAACGACCCCACGGAAGCGGAACGGACGACCCAGATGCAGCGCCGCCGTGCGGACGTCACCTGCCTCGAGCGCCGCGCGCACCCCCGTGGAACAGCTGATCTCCTCGTCGACGGAGGCCAGCGACATCGGGCGCACCTCGAAGTGCCCCTTTCCCAGTTCCGCGAGCGTGGACACATCGCCCGAGGCCCGGTTGCCGAATCGGAAGTTCTCCCCCACCACGACCCGGACAGGACGCAGCGGCAGCAGGAAACGCTCGACGAAGGCCGCAGGCGACATGGCCGCGACGTCCTTGGTGAAGCGGATGACGCGCACCTCGCTGGCGCCCGCCTCCTTGAGCAGCTCGATACGGCTCCGCAGGTCCGTCAGCAGCTTCGGGGCCTTGTCGGGCCGCAGCACTGAGACGGGATGCGGCCAGAAGGTGACCACGATCAGGGGGTGGTGGGTGTCACCGGTGGCCTCGGTCAGCACCTTGCGGTGTCCCTGGTGGACTCCGTCGAAGTTGCCGATGACGACGACGCTGCCGTGCTGGATGTCCTTCACGGGATTCAATGTGACATCCTCACACCAGCACCGCAACCGGAACCGAGCCATTGCCCGAGGGTCGGTAGAGGGCCAGCAGATCCCCGTCCGGGCCGATGACGCCGGTCGGGTCGGCCGGGACGACGCGCTGCAGCGACCGGCCGAAGCCGACGTCCCGCGCCTCAGCCTCGGTCAGGTCGACGACGGGGAAGCTGAGCCGGGCGGCGTCGGCCATGCCCATCAGCCGCGGCGGCTCGTCGCCCAGCGTAACGGCGTCGTCGATGCCGTAGCCACCGATGCGGGTACGGCGTAGGGCCGTGAGGTGGCCGCCCACCCCGAGCGCGTCGCCCAGGTCGCGGGCGATGGACCGGACGTAGGTCCCGGACGAGCATTCGACGGCGAGGTCGACGTCCAGGCAACGCCCGGCGGGCCGCACGCCCAGCACCTCGAGGCGCGAGACCGTGACGGGTCGCTCCTTGAGGACGACGTCCTCACCCGAGCGCACGCGCGCGTAGGCGCGCTTGCCGTCGACCTTGATAGCGGAGACGGCGGAGGGCCGCTGCAGGATGTCGCCGCGCTGCGGCTCGAGGGCCGCGTCCACGTCGGCCTCGGTCAGGCCGGTGGCGTCGGCCACGAAGACGACCTCGCCGTCCGCGTCGTCGGTGGGGGACGACTCCCCCAGCCGGACGGTGGCGAGGTACTCCTTGTCGTGCAGGGCAAGGTGGCCGAGCAGCCGGGTGGCCCGGTTGACTCCGAGGATCAGCACCCCGGTGGCCATCGGGTCCAGAGTCCCGGCGTGCCCGATCTTGCGGGTGCCGAGCAGCCTGCGAAGGCGCCCGACAACCTGGTGGCTGGTGACCCCCGACGGCTTGTCGACGATCACCAGCCCTGAAGGTGAGCTCACTGCTCGTCGTCCTCCTCGGACAGCCTCGGCTTGCGGTAGGGGTCCGCCTCGCCGGCGAACTCCTTCCCCTCGGACGACGCAGCCGCAGCGGCGTCGCTGGCCTGCACCCTGGCCAGCAGATCCTCGATCTGCTTGGCCGTCTCGGGCGTGGCGTCCTCGATGAACGTGAGCGTCGGCGTGAAGCGGAGCCCCAGCTGAGAACCGACCGTGCTGCGGAGCATGCCGGTGGCCGACGCCAGCGCGGCGGCGGTGCCGGCGCGCTGCTCGTCGTCCCCGAGCACCGTGTAGAACACGGTCGCCTCACGGTTGTCACCGGTCAGCCGGACGTCGGTCAGCGTCACGAACCCTAGGCGCGGGTCCTTGACCCGGCGCTCGATGGTCTTGGCGACGACTACCTTGATCTGGTCGGCCAGCTTCGCGTTGCGGGGATTTGCCATCACTCGCGCTCCTTCTCCACCATCTCGTACGTCTCCACGACGTCACCGATCTTGATGTCGTTGTAGTTCGAGAGCGTCATGCCGCACTCGAAGCCCTCGCGGACCTCGGAGGCGTCATCCTTCTCCCGACGCAGCGACGCGATGGAGGTGTCGGCGATCACGACGCCGTCGCGCAGCAGACGCGCCTTGGCGTTGCGGCGGATGGAGCCGTTCGTGACCATGCAACCCGCGATGTTGCCGAACTTGGACGAGCGGAAGATCTCGCGGATCTCCGCGTGTCCGCGGACCTCCTCGGCGAAGATCGGCTTGAGCATGCCCTTGAGGGCCGCCTCGATCTCGTCGATGGCCTGGTAGATGACCGAGTAGAAGCGGATGTCCACGTTCTCCCGGTCGGCCAGCTGCTGCGCGTGCGGCGTGGGCCGCACGTTGAAGCCGATGACGACGGCCTTGGAGGCGGCGGCCAGCGAGACATTGGTCTCGGTGATCGCACCGACGCCACGGTCGATGACCCGCAGCGACACCTCGTCGCCGACCTCGATCTTCGACAGCGCGTCCTCGAGGGCCTCGACGGAACCGGCGCCGTCTCCCTTGAGGATGAGCAACAGCTCCTGCGTCTCACCCTTCTCCAGCTGCTCGAACAGCTGGTCGAGGGTCTTGCGACGGCTGGACTTCGCCTGCTGCGCCGCACGCATGCGGGCCTCACGCTTGTCAGCGATCTGTCGGGCCATGCGGTCATCGTCGACAACCAGGAAGTTGTCGCCAGCGCCGGGCACGGCGGTGAGGCCGAGCACCTGCACGGGCAGCGACGGCGGGGCGGCGTCGACAGTTTCGCCCTGATCATTGATCATGGCGCGGACGCGGCCGTGGGCCGAGCCGGCCACGATCGAGTCGCCGACGTGCAGCGTGCCGCGGTGCACCAGGACGGTGGCAACCGGGCCGCGGCCCTTGTCGAGGTGCGCCTCGATCGCCACGCCCTGGGCGGGCATGTCGGGGTTGGCGCGCAGGTCCAGGGCCGCGTCGGCGGTCAGGACGATGGACTCGAGCAGCTCGTCGAGGCCCTGACGGGTCACGGCGGACACGTCGACGAACTGGGTGTCGCCGCCGTACTCCTCGGGGACCAGGCCGAACTCGGACAGCTGGCCGCGGACGCGGGTCGAGTCGGCCGCGTCCTTGTCGATCTTGTTGACCGCGACCACGATCGGCACCTCGGCCGCCTTGGCGTGGTTCAGAGCCTCGATCGTCTGGGGCATCACACCGTCGTCGGCCGCGACCACGAGCACCGCGATGTCGGTCGACTTCGCTCCGCGGGCACGCATGGCGGTGAACGCCTCGTGACCGGGGGTGTCGATGAAGGTGATCTTGCGGTCCTTGCCGTCGACCTCGGTCTCGACCTGGTACGCGCCGATGGCCTGCGTGATGCCGCCGGCCTCGCCCGCCACGACGTTGGTGTGACGCAGCGCGTCGAGCAGCTTCGTCTTTCCGTGGTCGACGTGGCCCATGACCGTGACGACCGGCGGACGCGGCGCGAGGTCCTCCTCGCCGCCGAGATCCTCGCCGAACTCCAGGTCGAAGCTCTCGAGCAGCTCGCGATCCTCGTCCTCGGGCGAGACGACCTCGATGTTGTAGTCGAGCTCGGCGCCCAGCACCTCGAGGGTGTCGTCGGCGACGGACTGCGTGGCCGTGACCATCTCGCCGAGGTGGAACAGCACCTGCACCAGCGACGCCGGCTCCACGCCGATCTTCTCGGCGAGGTCGGTCAGCGAGGCGCCGCGACGCAGGCGGACGGTCGCGCCGTCGCCCTTGCGCAGACGCACGCCGCCGATCGTCGGGGCCTCCATCTGGTCGAACTCTTGCCTGCGCTGCTTCTTCGACTTGCGACCCCGCTTACCTGCGGAGCCACCACGACCGAATGCCCCCTGGGTGCCGCCACTGCGGCCACGACCGCCGCCGCGACCGCCACCCATGCCGCCTCCCATGGGCGGGCCACCGGCACCGGGACGGCCACCGCCGCCACCGCCGCCGCCGGGACGACCACGGCCGGGGCCGCCGCCGGGACGGCTCGGGCGCGCGCCGATGGCAGCGTTCGCGGTCTTCGGCATCATCGCGGGGTTGGGGCGCGGCATGCCCGGCAGGCCGCCGGTGCCGCCTGGGCGCGGCATGCGCTGCTGGTCACCGCCGGAGCGGGGGGCCGCACCGTCGCGACGCTGACCGCCGCCGGGGCGGTCGTTGCGACGCTGCTGCGTACCCATGCCCTGGGACGCGGCGAACGGGTTGTTGCCGGGGCGCGGGGCGCCCGGCTTGCGGGGGCCGGGGGTCGGGGCTCCCGGACGGCCGGGGGCCTGGGGACGCGGGCCGGGGGCCGGCGCGCCGCCGGAACGGCTGCCGGGGGCCTTAGCCGCGGGACGCGCGGCGGGCTTGGGTGCCGGGGCGTGCGGCTTCGGCGCGGCCGGGCGCGGGGCGGCAGGACGCGCCGGGGACGCGGCCTGGCTCTCCGACGCGGTCGGGGCACCGGGGGTCGCGGTCGGCGCCGCCGGTGCCGCGGGGCGCGCGGCGGCAGGCTTCGGCGCGGCGGGGGCCGCCGGGCTGGCCGGCTTGGCGGCCGGACGCGCGGCGGGCTTCGGCGCCGGCCTGGGGGCCGGTGCCGCGGTGGGGGTGTTGGGGGCGTCATCGCCGGGGGCGTTGTACGCCTCCCGGACGCGACGAACCACCGGCGTCTCCAGCGTGGAGGACGGTCCGCGGACGTATTCGCCCATCTCCCCCAGCTTGGCCAGCAGTTCTTTACTGGTGATCCCGATTTCCTTGGCGATCTCGTGGACGCGAGGCTTAGCCACTACTCTCCTTCGCAGGTCCCGACCGTCCGAGGCCGGGATCCCTAGTTGTGCTTGGTCATCGTCTGATACTCATCGAGTGGTCATGAGCGTTAGCCCACCTTTTGGTTGCTGCCCCGTGGGGCGTGGAACGATGGCACCCACGCGCACGTGGGCCGAGGGACATCATAACGCGGCCTGCCGCGTCGGGCCAACCGCCGCGTGGCGGGAGCGTGTCGCGCGTCAGGCCGGATCGGCGCGCAGCGAGGCGTCGAGTTCGGCGCCGGGGCCGAACGTCCGGCGTACCGCCTGCCGCTTCACGGCAAGCTCGATGCAGCCACGGTGGACGTAGGCGCCCCGCCCCTCCAGTCGGGGCGCGGTCGCGTCGACGACGAGATCCCCGCGGCGCACCAGACGCACAAGCTCCGACTGGGGGGCGCGGGCGCGGCACGCGATGCAGGTGCGCACCGGCACCGCTACTCCTCGCCCCGGAAGTTGGCGTAGGCGTGCTCGGTGGTGAGGTACCAGGCCACCGCCGCGTCGGCCTGCTCGGCGATCCACTCGCTGTCCATCTCCGCAGCCAGGTCGTGCAGCTCGTGGGGGTCCTCGACGAGGTTGAAGACCTCGTCGCGACGGTCCCCGAAGTGGTGGATGACCTTGTATTCGCCCGTGAACGTGGCGGCGCACTTCCCGCGGGCGTAGCAGGTCGCGAACAGCGTGCCCTGCTCATCGCCGCTGACCAGCGAC
Organism: Tessaracoccus lacteus; assembly: GCF_029917005.1. Taxonomy (NCBI): domain Bacteria; kingdom Bacillati; phylum Actinomycetota; class Actinomycetes; order Propionibacteriales; family Propionibacteriaceae; genus Tessaracoccus; species Tessaracoccus lacteus. The sequence goes on along the minus strand of NZ_CP123967.1, from coordinate 1,162,455 downwards.
GGGTGGTACTCGTCATTGCTGACGAGGTCGAACCCGGCCAGGTCCGCGACGGTCGGCACGACAGCCAGCTGGTTCGCGGCCCCGTCGACGGTCTGCGCGTCGCGCGACGGGTCGATGATGAGGTACGGGATCCGCAGGCCCTCGTCGTAGATCGTGTCGTCGTGCTGGTAGATGCGGTGTTCGCCGAAGCCCTCGCCGTGGTCGCCGGTGATGACGAAGATCGTGTCGTCGTAGAGGCCGAGGTCCTTGAACATGTCGAGGACCTTGCCGACGAACTGGTCCTGGTAGTGCACGACGTTGAGGTACTTGTTCAGCAGCGGGTCGTCGACAAAGTCGATCGTCTCCCAGCCGTCGAGGTTGTAGTCGTGGTGGGCGGTGACGGTCAGCATGCCCATCAGGAACGGCTCGTCGCCGTTGGCCTCCAGCCACTCACGCTCGGGCGCGAGCATGATGTCGTCCTCCCAGCCGAAGTAGCCGGCCTTGTTGTAGCCCGCGGTGTCCATCTCGTCGACGGGGGTGAACTCATCGAAGCCGAAGTTGGTGACCGTGCCGCGGCGACGCTCGAAGTTCTCTGTGGCGCTCTGGTAGAAGGTCGTGTTGTAGCCCTGCTCGGCCAGCAGCTCCGGGAGGCAGCGCATCGGCAGCGAGCCCGGATCGGCCTCGGAGTTCTGGTTGTCGAGCGGCGGCGTCTGCCCGCAGTAGACGGAGGTGAGCGCCTTCGAGGTGTGCGGCAGCACCGTGTAGCCGCGCTCCGGCGCGATCGCCACGTCCTCCTTCAACGCGTCGAGGATGGGCGTGACGGGCTCGCTGGTCTCGGGGAACGTCGACGAGTCCCGCTGCGACTCCAGCGTGATGACGACGACGTTCTTCTGCTCGGCGGACGCGTCCCGGGCGACGAGCTTCGTCGAGTCCGGGTCGGGCGTCGGGCTCTCGCCGAGCGCGGCCGGGTAGGCCTGGGCCTCGCGCACCGGCGACATCGCCAGCTGAACCGGTGCCGACAGAGAGAACGCGGCGGACGACGTCGGGGCCGTCCAGGTGCTGGCCACCAGCAGCATCACGAGGGCCGTGGCGGCGACCACCTTGACGCGCCGGGTGGGGCGGCGACGGATCAGGCGGGAGCCGAGCGAGCCGAGGACCGTCGGCAGCACGGTGGTCGCCAGGACCACGAACACGATCAGGGCGATGGCGCTGGCCGTGATCTGTGACCCGAACAGCCCGCCGAGCTGCCCTCCCTCGCTGATCGCGAAGGCCATCTTCGCCAGCGTCAGCGGCGTGCCCGTGCGGATCATGTACTCGTGGTTGATGACGGTCAGGAGGCCGAACGCCAGCGTCGCAACGTGCGCGAGGTAGAACAGCGTCCTGCGGGGACGACCACGGGTGAAGTAGCAGGCGAGCAGCCACAGCAGGACCCAGGCGGCTCCGAACGCGACGTCGGAGGACACCTTCGCGGCGACCTCCAGCGGCCCGGCGTCCGAGTAGAACGCGCCGATCCTCAGCAGCTTCAGCCACACGCCCATCACGGCCATGGGCACGAGCAGCAGGACCAGCCGTCCCCAGACATGTCGGGGCCGGCGCAGTCGGTCGAAGATCTTCCCTGTGGTGCTCATCGTCGGGACATCGTACGGCAACCAGCTGTTGGTGCTGCGTTCACCCTCGTGCCGTGGGCCGGGTACACCACCTCGCTCCGCTCGGCGCCCTTCGACAGGCTCAGGGAACCGGGCGAGCCTCAGGGAACCGATTCCGGGTCGTTGAGCCTGTCGAAACGCCCTGAGCGGAGCGAAGGGTCAACCCGAGTCCCGCCTCGCTCCGCTCGGCGCCCTTCGACAGGCTCAGGGAACCGGGTCGTTGAGCACTTCGACAGGCTCAGCACAGGCCCTGTCGAAACGCCCTGAGCGCAGCGAAGGGGCTTTGGCGATCAGGAGACCTCTCTCCGCTCGGCGCCCTTCGACAGGCTCAGGGAACCGCGGTGGGCTCAGGGAACCGATTCCGGGTCGTTGAGCCTGTCGAAACGCCCTGAGCGGAGCGAAGGGTCAACCCGAGTCCCGCCTCGCTCCGCTCGGCGCCCTTCGACAGGCTCAGGGAACCGCGGTGGGCTCAGGGAAGCGCGGTGGGCTCAGGGAAAAGGGTCGTTGAGCACTTCGACAGGCTCAGGGACCCGCGGTGGGCTCAGGGAACCGACCAGAGACGCAGAGCTCCCGCCCCGCGAACGGGACGGGAGCTCTGGAGGCAGTCTCAGCGCTGCACGTCGGGCTGGATGTCGATGCGCCAGCCGGTGAGGCGGGCGGCCAGGCGTGCGTTCTGACCCTCGCGGCCGATGGCGAGCGACAGCTGGTAATCCGGCACGATGGCGCGGCAGGCGCGGGCGGCCTCGTCGACGACGGTGACGGAGAGAACCTTGGCGGGAGACAGCGCGGCGGCGACGAACTTCGTCGGGTCCTCCGAGAAGTCGACGATGTCGATCTTCTCCTCGCCCAGCTCGTTGGTGACGGCGCGCACCCGCTGGCCCATCGGGCCGATGAAGGCGCCCTTGGCGGAGACGTTCTGGTCGTTCGAGACCACGGCGATCTTGGTGCGGTGGCCGGCCTCGCGGGCGATCTCCTTGATCTCCACGACGCCCTTGTCGATCTCGGGCACCTCGAGCGCGAACAGCTTCTTCACCAAGCCGGGGTGCGTGCGGGACACGATGACCTGCGGGCCGCGCAGCTCGCGGCGAACGCTCACGACGTAGACGCGCAGGCGGCGGCCGTGAGCGTAGTCCTCGCCGGGGACCTGCTCGGCCAGCGGCATGACGGCCTCGAGCTCGCCCAGGTCGACGCGGATGGCCTTCGAGTCGCGGTCCTGCTGGACGGTGCCCACCAGGATGTCGCCCTCCACGCCCTGGAAGTGGCCGTACTTCTGGTCGTCCTCGGCCTCGCGGATCCGCTGGAAGATGACCTGACGAGCCGTGGCGGCCGCGATACGGCCGAAGTCCTCCGGCGTGTCATCGAAGTAGCCAATGACCTCGTCGTCATCGTTGAACTCCGGCGCGAGCACCGCGACTTTGCCCGACTTGCGGTCCACCTCGACCTTGACGCCGCGCAGGGCGTTCGGGGTCTTGGTGTAGGCGTTGAGCAGCGCGTCCTCCAGCGTCTTCAGGAGGTAGTCCATCGGGATCTCGCGGTCCCGCTCGATGGTGCGCAGCGCATCAAGATCGACGTCCATGTTCAGTTGTCCTCTCCGTCGAGGTCGTCGGCCTGGCGGTTCAGCTCCACCTGGACGACGGCCTTCGTGATGTCCGCCAGGGGAACCTGGCGCTCGGTCCCGTCGATGTCGACGGTGACCACCTCGTCCGCGACTGCGAGGATGCGGCCCGTGACCTGGCCCTCCTCGAGCCAGAGCTTGACGAGCCGCCCGCGGTTGCGGCGGAAGTGTTTGGCCTCGGTCAGCGGCTTGCTGACGCCGCGCGAGCTGACCTCGAGCGTGTAGGGGGCGTTGCCGACGGCGGCCGACTCGTCCAGCGCCTCGGAGATGAGCCGGGAGGCCTGCGCGATGTCGTCGAGCAGGGGGCCGCGGCCCTCGGGGCCGTCACCGTCGATGGTGATGCGCAGCACGGAACGCTTCCCGATGGGCGTCACCTCAAGCCGGTCGAGCTCCAGTCCGTGATCCGCCAGAATCGGCTCGATGACGGCGGTGAGCGTGGATTCCTGCATGTTTCGGCTCCGCATCCGGTTGTGAGGTTGGTTGTGCCGGACAAGCATACCCACCCCACCCGCCTAAGAACCGGACACTAAGGTGGGGCCGTGCTGATCTCCCGACGTGCCGCGCTCGCCGCCCTCGCCCTGACCGTGTCGGGATGCGCAGCGAGCCCGGTCGTCGACGGCGAACCCGCGCTCGCGCCGTCGATTCCGGCGCCGACTCAGTCGCCGCAGGACACCGCGACGCAGGTCGCCCTGACCGAGCTGTCGGCCCTGCTTCAGACCCTCGTCACCCTGCCCGCCTGGACCGAGCAGGCGTGGGTGCAGAAGGCATCCACGCAGGTCGACGCGCACCTGGCGCTGCTGAGCCTGCCGGATCCGCTGTCTGCCGAGGAGCAGGACGCCTTCACCGTCGAGGCGGCGACTCCCGCGACCCCTGCGAACGCCACCTCGGCGGCCAAGGAACTCAGGAGCCGCATCAAGGCCGCCGCCAAGGCCCTCAACTCGTCGGCGGCCGCCGCGTCCGAGGCCGACCTGCGGCTGACCTGGGCGTCGGCATCTGCCGCGACGACGGCGCTGCTGGACCGGTCCGTGGCGCCGACCGAGGGCGACGCCGCCCCCAGACGGCTCGTCGCGCCGACGCGGAACGCGGCCCTCGAGGTCGCCATCAGCCACGCCTGGGCACTGGTCTACGGCCTCGGCGTCGGCCTCGGCAGGCTCTCCTCGTCCGATTCCCTTGCCTCGCTGGGCGCCGCCCGCCTGGCCGCCGCGAAGGAGTTGCGCAACGAGCTGCGGGCCGCGTTCACCGACGGCGTGCCCGAGCAGCCCGCGTCCTTCGTGCTGCCGACCGACATGGACGACGCCACGACCATCCGCGCCGGCTGGGCCCGCCTGGAGGGCAACCTCTTGGAGGGGTACGCGTCGCTGGTGGCCGCCGACGATGCGTCGGTGTGGCGCTCCCGACTCACGGGGCAGGTCTCCCCCATCCAGGCGCTGGGCTCCTCCGTGCCCACGTGGCCGGGCTGGGTGGCCTGAGACCGCGTCGGCGGACGCCCTCGGCGGTCCCGGACCGACCCCGCTGAGGTGCTACCGGCCGAGCGCCGCCAGCAGCGACGCCACGGCGTGGTCGACGTCGATCTCGGACTTCTCCCCGGTGGCGCGGATGCGGAGCTCCAGCTTCCCCTCCGCCAGCCCACGACCCACCACGAGGATGACGGGCATACCCATGATCTCCGCGTCGGCGAACTTCACGCCGGGGCTCGCCTTGCGGTCGTCGACGAGCACGTCGACCCCGCTGACCTCCAGCTCGCCGGCGATCTCGAAGGCCTTGTCGAAGACGGCCTGGTCCTTGCCTGTGGCGACGATGTGTACCTGGTAGGGGGCGAGCTCGACGGGCCAGCTCAGGCCCTTGTCGTCGCAGGTCTCCTCCGCGACAGCGGCCACGGCGCGCGACACGCCGACCCCGTAGGAGCCCATGGTGACGGTGACGAGCTTTCCGTTCTGGTCCAGGACCTTCAGGTCCAGCGAATCGGCGTACTTGCGCCCGAGTTGGAAGATGTGACCCATTTCGATGCCGCGGGCCAGGTGCAGCGGGCCCGAGCCGTCGGGGGCCGGGTCGCCTTCCCGCACCTCGGCCACGTCGAGGATGCCGTCGGCGGTGAAGTCGCGACCCGCGGTGACGCCGGTGAGGTGGTGGTCGACCACGTTGGCGCCGGTGAGCCAGGACGTGCCGTCGACGACGCGGGGGTCGACGACGTAGCGGATCCCCGTGGCCGACTCCTCGCCGAGGACGCGCGTGCCGTCGAGGCTGACCGGAGAGATGAACCCGACGTGCAGGTCGGGGTACTTCTCGAAGTCGTCGGGGGTGAACACCGCGGCCTCGGAGGGCTCGAGGGCGGCCTCGAGGCGCTTGAGGTCGACCTCGCGGTCGCCCGGCAGGCCCAGCGCGAGCGGGCGGCGGGTGCCGTCGGGGTCGGTCACCATGAACAGGACGTTCTTGAGCGTGTCGGCGCCGGCCCACGGGCGGTCCTCGCGCGGGTGGCTGGAGTTCATGAGGTCCACCACGCCGGCGATGGTGCCCACCTCGGGCGTCTCGACGAGCGCCATGGCTGGGGCGTCGCCGAGGGGCAGCGCCGCGGGAGCCGCGATGCGTACGGCCTCGACGTTGGCCGCGTAGCCGCCCGGCGAGCGGACGAACGTGTCCTCTCCGTTGGCCGCGACGGCCAGGAACTCCTCGGAGCGGGATCCGCCCATGGCACCGGCCATCGCGGCGACGATCACGAAGTCGAGGCCCAGCCGGGTGAAGATCCGGATGTAGGCCTCGCGGTGCCTCTGGTACGAGGCCTCCAGGCCGGCGTCGTCGATGTCGAAGGAGTAGGAGTCCTTCATCACGAACTCGCGGCCGCGCAGCAGGCCTGCGCGCGGGCGGGCCTCGTCGCGGTACTTCGTCTGGATCTGGAACAGTGACAGGGGCAGGTCCTTGTACGACGAGTACAGGTCCTTGACGAGCAGCGTGAACATCTCCTCGTGAGTGGGGCCGAGCAGCATGTCGGCGCCCTTCCGGTCCACGACGCGGAACAGGTTGTCGCCGTACTCGGTCCAGCGGTTGGTCAGCTCGTAGGGCTCTCGAGGCAGCAGCGCCGGGAAGTGCACCTCCTGGGCGCCCATGGCCTCCATCTCCTCGCGGACGACGGCCTCGACCTTCTGCAGGACCTTGAGCCCGAGCGGCAGCCACGTGTAGATGCCGGGCGCGGCGCGGCGGATGTAGCCCGCCCTCACCAGCCAGCGGTGGCTGGGCACCTCCGCGTCGGCGGGGTCCTGACGCAGAGTGCGCACGAAAAGAGTCGAGAGCTTGGCAATCACGCGGGCGATCTTACCGCCGGGTGCCCCGGGGGCGCTGACAGGCTCAGTAGTGCACGGTCGCGAAGGCGCTGACCTCGACGAAACCGAGGCGCTCGTAGGCGCGGAGCGCCGGGGTGTTGAAGTCGTTGACGTACAGGCTGATCGACGGGTACCGGCGCATGGCGAGCCCGAGCATCCCGGACAATGCCGGGACGCTGAGGCCGGTGCCGCGGAGGTCGGGCGCGATCCAGACGCCCTGTAGCTGGGCCTGGGTCCCGTACTGCGGGCCGAGATCGGCCTTGAAGATCACCCGGCCGTTCTCGACGATGCCGTAGGCGTCGCCGCGCTGCAGGCGGTCCATCACGAACCGCTCGTAGCCGGGCCCGAACTTGTAGGGCGACGAGCCGATCTCCTCGGTGTACATGTGCACGGACGCCTCGAGGTAGCTCTCGAAGTCACCGGTTCCGAGCAGCCTGACGCGCGGGTCGGGAATCACGTCGCTGACGTGGTCCAGCAGCATCAGCGGCTGGCGGCGGCGGATGTTGGAGACCGTGCCCCAGCCTCCAGGCCAGCGGCCGGACAGGCCGACGTAGAGGCCCAGCACGCTGATGGCCGGCCCGACGATGGAGCTGCAGCGCCGCACCGGGCCCAGCTCGGTCACGAACGCCGGCAGGGCCTCCGGGTCGAATCCCGCCACGCACGCCGTCCCGCCGTCGAGCAGCAGGGAGCTGATCTGGTCGTCGCGCTGCCAGGCGCAGAGAATGCCGAGCCTGCGGCGGTCGATGCCGAACATGTTCAGCTTCGACATGAGGAAAAGGTTCTCGACGGGGCTGGCGGCGAGATACTCCATCGCCTCGTCGCGGTCGGCGGCGCCGAGGGTGCGCAGGCGTGCGGTCATGGCGGTCAGCCTAGCCATCCTGAGACGCGAGACCCACCGATCGGCGATGCCGAAACGTGCGTCCCACGGCCGTGGGATCAGGAGACGCTGACCTCCGGCGCGCCGACCTCGCCCATCTCGGCGGCCAGCCGGCGGGCCTCGACCAGCAGCGTCTCGACGATCTCGGCCTCGGGGACGGTCTTGATGACCTCACCCTTGACGAAGATCTGACCCTTGCCGTTGCCGGAGGCGACCCCGAGGTCCGCCTCCCGGGCCTCGCCCGGACCGTTGACGACGCAGCCCATGACGGCGACCCGCAGCGGGGCCTGCATGCCTTCGAGGCCCTTGGTGACCTGCTCGGCGAGCGTGTAGACGTCGACCTGGGCGCGGCCGCAGGAGGGGCAGGACACGATGTCGAGCTTGCGGGGGCGCAGGTTGAGCGACTCGAGGATCTTGAGCCCGACCTTGACCTCCTCGGCCGGCGGCGCGGACAGCGACACGCGGATCGTGTCGCCGATCCCCTCGCTCAGGAGCGCGCCGAAGGCGACCGACGACTTGATGGTGCCCTGGAACGCCGGCCCGGCCTCGGTGACGCCGAGGTGCAGCGGGTAGTCGCATTTCTCGGCGAGCAGTTCGTAGGCGCGGACCATCACGACGGGGTCGTTGTGCTTGACGGAGATCTTGAAGTCGTAGAAGCCGACGTCCTCGAACAGCGACGCCTCCCACAAGGCGGACTCGACGAGCGCCTCCGGGGTGGGGGCGCCGTACTTGGCGAGCAGTCGCTTGTCGAGCGATCCCGCGTTGACGCCGATGCGGAGGCTGACACCGGCCTCGGAGGCGGCCTTCGCGATCTCGGCGACCTTGTCGTCGAACTGGCGGATGTTGCCGGGGTTGACGCGGACGGCCGCGCATCCGGCGTCGATGGCGGCGAAGACGTACTTCGGCTGGAAGTGGATGTCGGCGATGACGGGGATCTTTGACTTCATCGCGATGATAGGCAGCGCCTCGGCGTCATCCTGGCTGGGCACGGCGACCCGGACGATGTCGCAGCCGGTCGCGGTCAGCTCGGCGATCTGCTGCAGCGTCGCATTGATGTCCGTGGTCTTGGTGGTGCACATCGACTGCACGCTGATGGGAGCGTCGCCGCCGACGTAGACCGATCCGACCTTGATCTTGCGGGACTTACGGCGGGGGGTCAGCACGGGCGCGGGCGCGGCGGGCATACCAAGGTTCACGGACATGCGCACAAGATTACGCTGCCGACGCAGGAGTCCCTAAGCCGCTCCCCCGCGTTCGCCCTCAGAACAGCGAGATGGGGCTGATGATGTCAGCGAGGATCAGCACGACGCCGCCGACCAGCAGGAAGCCCGCGACGAGGTAGGTCAGCGGCAGGCCGCGGGCCGTGTCCACGTGGCCGGGATCGGGCCGGCCGAGCAGGCGTGCCGCCCGGCGCTTGAGCCATTCGTAGACCGCTCCGGCGATGTGGCCGCCGTCGAGCGGGAGCAGCGGAACGAGGTTCAGCAGCGCGACGAACAGGTTCACCGAGCCGAGCAGCGACATCCAGGTGGCGACCTTGTCGCCGAAGCCCAGCTGGTCGCTGACGCCGATCTCGCCGGCGATCCGGGAGGCGCCGACGATCGACAGCGGGGAGTTCTCGTCGCGGGGCTGGCCGGTGACCAGGTCCGCGGCGACGTTCCAGACGCGCACGGGGAAGCTCGCGAGCGCGACGACGGACTGCCGGGTGAGGGTCCACATCTGCCTCGCGGTGGCGACGGGGCCGCCGTGCACGAGTTCGCTGCCGGGTGAGACGCCGAGGAAGCCGGCCTCGACGTAGCGGCTCGGGTCGAGCGTGTCGGCGACGTGGTTGAGCTCGGTGTTGACGGTCGGCAGGGTGACGCGCTCCCCGTCGCGTTCGACGACGATGCTCGCCGGCCCGTCGCCGTTGGCGCGGATGAGCTCGCTCATCTCGTCCCAGCTGCCGATGGCTGTGCCGTTGAACTCGACGATGGTGTCGCCGACCTCGATGCCCGCCTCGCTGGCCGGCGTGACGGGGTCGGCGTCGGTGCAGGTCCGGTCCTCGCGCTCCGCGGAGATGACGCAGTCGCTGACGGCGGCCACGGTGGTCGTCGCCTGCCACGTGCCGTGGAACAGGTTGATCCCGAGGAAGATCAGGAACGCGAGCAGCAGGTTCATGGCGGGCCCGCCCAGCATGATGACGACCTTCTGCCAGGTCTTCTTCTGGTACATCAGCCGGCCGTCGTCGGCCGGCGTGATCTCCTCGTACTCGACGGCGCGGGCGTCGTCGGCCAGCCTGGTCAGCCAGCCGGGCTTCGCGGAGGCCCTGGCCGGCGGGTACATGCCGACGAGCCGGACGTAGCCGCCCAGCGGCACGGCCTTGAAGCCGTACTCGGTCTCGCCGCGGCGACGCGACCACAGCGTCCTGCCGAAGCCGACGAAGTACTGCGTGACCTTGACGCCGAAGATCTTCGCCGGCACGAGGTGGCCGACCTCGTGCAGCGCGATGGACGCCATGATCAGCGCGAAGAACAGCAGCGCGAAGACGACGGTGAGGACGATGGTCACGCGCGTTCGTCCACGATCTCGGCGGCACGGCTCCGGCCCCACGCGTCGGCGGCCAGGACGGCGTCGACCGTGAGGTCGTCGTCGGCGACGTGCCCGGCGGCCAGGTGCTCCGCGACGACCTCCGCGTTGATATCGGTGATGTCGAGGAACCCGATGCGCCCCGCCCAGAAGGCATCCACGAGCGCCTCGTTGGCCGCGTTGAACACGGCGGGGGCCGTGCCGGAGGCCTTCCCTGCGGTGCGCGCGAGCTCGACGGCGCCGAACGTGTCCGCGTCGAGGGGCTCGAAGGTCCAGGTGGCGGCCGTGGCCCAGTCGCAGGGGGCGGAGGCGTCGGCCAGCCGCTCGGGCCAGGTCAGGGCGATGCCGATGGGCAGCCGCATGTCGGGTGGGGAGGCCTGGGCGATGGTGGCGCCGTCGTGGAACTCGACCATGGAGTGCACGACCGACTGGGGGTGAACGGTGACGACGACATCGTCGAGGTCGACATCGTAGAGCAGCGCGGCCTCGATGAGCTCGAGGCCCTTGTTGACCAGGGTGGCGGAGTTGATGGTGATGACGCGGCCCATGTCCCAGGTGGGGTGCGCCATGGCCTGCTGCGGCGTGACGTCGACGAGCTCGTCGCGGGTGCGGCCGCGGAATGGTCCGCCGGACGCGGTGAGGATCAGGCGGCGGACCTCCTCGGCGCGGCCGGATCGGAGGGCCTGCGCGAAGGCCGAATGCTCGGAGTCGACGGCCACGATCTGGCCGGGGCGTGCCGCGCCGGTGACCAGGCGCCCGCCGATGACCAGGGACTCCTTGTTGGCCAGTGCCAGCGTCGTGCCCTTTTTCAGCGTGGCGAGCGTCGGCAGCAGCCCGGCGGCGCCCGTGATGGCGTTGACGACGACGTCGCAGTCGGCCGCGGCCAGCTGGGTCGCGGCGTCTGGGCCGAGCAACAGCTTCGGCAGCTGATACTCGCCGGCGTTCCAGCCGCGCCGGTCGGCCTCGGCGTAGAGGGCGCGCTGCAGCGCATTCGCGGCGGCGGGCTTCGCGAGTGCGACGACCTCCGGCTCGAACTCGATGATCTGGGCGGCGAGCAGGTCGACGTTGCCGCCGCCGGCCGCGAGGCCGACGACGCGGAACTGGTCGCGGCGCGATGAGATCACGTCGAGGGTCTGGGTGCCGATGGAGCCGGTGCTGCCGAGCAGGACGATTGTGCGCACCAGGGGATTCTATGTCGGCCGCCTGGGGCGGGCCTGTGGCGAGTGCGGGATAGGGGGCCGGAAGCCGAAGTGTGCAAGGATCCTGGGATCATGGCGCTTTCGACGACTCCCCCGCCCGGCACGCCGGTCCCCGAGCTGATCGACCGTTGGGCCGCGACGCACGGCCGCCGCGTGGCCGAGCTCGTGTGGCTCAACGAGGATGGCGGTATCACTGCCCGGCTGGTGGCCGAGGATGCCAAGGACCTGTTCGCCAAGTTCTCCCGCGACGACCTGATCGACGAGGCCGAGCGGATGAGCTGGCTCAGCTCCCGTCACCTCTGCCCGCGGGTGTTCGACTTCGTCGACGACGGCGACCAGTGGCTGCTCGTGACCGGGGCCCTGCGCGGCGAGTCGGCCGTCTCGGCCAGGTGGCGGGCCGAGCCGGACCGGGCCGCGGCAGCAGTCGGCGAGGGCCTCGCGATGCTGCACACCCTCGACCCGGACGACTCGCTGTTCGGCCCGGTCGGCTGGGTGGGTGATGTGACCGACATCGACCACCTCGTCATCGCGCACGGCGATGCCTGCGCCCCCAACACGATCATCGGCTCCAACGGGCGATTCGTCGGGCACGTCGACCTGGGCGACCTCGGCGTCGCGGACCGCTGGGCCGACCTGGCGATCGCCTCCTGGTCGCTGGACTGGAACTACGGGCCGGGCCACCAGGCGCCGTTCTGGGAGGCCTACGGCATCGCGCCGGACGCCGACCGCATCGCGTTCTACCGCGAGGCGTGGGGACCCGCCCCCGTCAGCCTCTGACAAGTAATTGCCTTAACCGACCCCGCGCATGTGACCGTTCCTGGCAGGATGCATCCTGGGGGACGAAGCGATGACCGGCAGGTCAGGAAGGGTGACCGGGTAGATGCCCAACAGGCACGGCTGTGCAGTGCGCCTCCGCGACAACTCCGACCAGTACGAGGTCATCAGCGATGACCAGTCCTGGCTGCTGCTGCGCCTGACCGGAGGCACCACGACCCGCTGGGCGCGCGCGACAGAACTGGCCGCCATGTCCCGCCCCTTCCCGTCGGGCGACGCCGACGAGAACCGCTACCTCGCCGACCTGGTGTCCCTGCCGGAGCGCGCCTCGGGGGCCCCCATCCGCGTGGGAGACCACGTCACCTACGACGGTCGGCTGCGCCCCGGCACCGCGCGCGAGGGCGTCGTCGAGAGCTTCGTGACCCTCGACGGGGTGGTCCGGGTGCGCCTCGTCGGCTCGACGTTCCCACTCGACCTCTCGGGCATCCGCCTCGTCCGCCGAGGTGGGCACGTCGCGTCGTCGGACCTCACGCCCCGCCGCTGCACGGTGCTCGGCTACGCCACCGCGCCGGAGCGTCGGCATGGGTGCCGTGCGCCGCAGCGCCAGCGCGTGACCCGCTGACAACCACGCATCGCACGTCGCCAGATGGTTGGATGATCGCATGACGCACGTGAGCATCGGCACCCCCCTCACCCCAGACGCGACGCGCGTCCTGCTGCTCGGCGCAGGCGAGCTGGGCAAGGAGGTCGCCATCGAGTTGCAGCGCCTTGGGGCCGAGGTGATCGCCGTGGACCGCTACGCGGCCGCGCCCGCCATGCAGGTGGCGCACCGCAGCCATGTCATCGACATGCTCGACCCGATCGCGATGCGCACCGTCGTGATGATGGAGCGCCCGGACGTGATCGTGCCCGAGGTCGAGGCCATCGCCACGTCCGTGCTCGCGGGGCTGGAGGCGGACGGCATCCGCGTGGTACCCACGGCCAGGGCGACGCAGCTGACGATGGACCGCGAGGGCATCCGCCGCCTCGCCGCCGAGGAGCTGGGGCTCCCGACCTCCCCCTACCGCTTCGTCGACACCGAACGCGAGCTGGTCGCGGCGACCCGCGCCGTCGGCTTCCCATGCGTCCTCAAGCCCGTGATGAGCTCCTCGGGCAAGGGCCAGTCGGTGCTGCGCTCGGCCGAGGATCTCGCCGCGGCCTGGGCCCACGCGCAGGCGGGCGGGCGCGCCGGCGCTGGGCGCTGCATCGTCGAGGGCTTCGTGAGATTCGACTCCGAGATCACGCTGCTGACCGTCCGCCACGCGGGCGGCACGTCGTTCCTCGACCCCGTCGGGCACGTGCAGGTCGACGGCGACTACCGCGAGTCGTGGCAGCCGGCGGCGCTGTCCGCCGCCGCACTGGAGCGCGCCCAGGCTGTGGCGGGCCGCGTCACCGAGGCGCTGGGCGGCTGGGGGGTGTTCGGCGTCGAGCTGTTCATCGTCGGAGACGACGTGCTGTTCTCCGAGGTCAGCCCCCGTCCCCACGACACGGGCATGGTCACGATGGTGTCGCAGGACCTGTCGCAATTCGCGCTGCACGCCCGCGCGATCCTCGGCCTGCACGCCGGCGGTGCGGTGCGGATCGGCGGCCCGGAGGCCCCGGCGGCCGCGTCGTGCGCCGTGCTGGCGGAGGGCACGGGGGTGCCGGTGTTCGGCGGCGTGGACGCCGCGCTGGCCGGCGAGACGACGCAGCTCAGGCTCTTCGGCAAGCCGAAGGTGGAGGGTCGCCGTCGCGTCGCCGTGACGCTGGCGCGCGGCGCGGACGTCGATGAGGCCCGCGCCCGCGCCCGGGAGGCCGCTGCCCATCTGACCATCGACCTGCCCTCCGCCTGATGCTGCGACGACTCTGGCCCCGGACCGCCCGGTGGCGATCCGGGGCCAGAGTCTGGGCGCCGTGGGATCAGCTCTCGAGCCAGATGGTGAAGGCGCCGAAGGGCTGGCCCGTCGCCTTGTCGATGGTGATGTCGTGCACCTTCCCACTCGAGGCGAGGTTGTCCTGCGTCTGGTACAGCGGCAGAACCCAGAAGTTGCCGGTCACCAGGTGCTGGAGCTCCGTGTAGTTCTCCTTACGGGTCGTGAGGTCCGTGGTGAAACGTCCCTCGTCGATCAGCGAGTCGAGAGTGGCGTCCTGGAACTTGCCCCTCGCGATGAATCCGCGGCTCGGGTCGGAGTGGTAGAGCAGATCGAGGCCGCTTGCCGGGTCAGCGCCTCCGTAGGAGTTGTCGAACACCTCGTAATCGTTGGCCTCGGTGCGAGCCGTCTCGGTGCCCGTGTCCTCGATCTGGAACTGGTAGTCGATCCCGACGTTCTGCTTCAGGGCCGCCCCGATGGCGATGTTGAGCTGGTCCCGGCTCTCCCGGACGTACGGCGCCCCGGAGACCGCACGGATGGTCAGGGTTGTGCCGTCCTTCACCCTGATCCCGTCGCTGTTCCTCTCGGTCCAGCCTGCTTCATCGAGCAGCCGGTTGGCCGACTCGATGTCGGTGGCGTAGTCGTCGAGCGATGACGGGTCCGCGAAGGGGCCGCGGGCGCTGACCGGAGCCGTGGCCCGGTCGAACGCGCCGTTGTAGATGGCCGAGAGGATCGCGTCGAGGTCGAACCCCTTGACGAAGGCCTCCCGGACCGCGGCGTCATTCAGTGGCGCCTTGGACACGTTGAAGTACAGCGTGTAGGGCAGCCCGGACACGTAGTTGCGCTGGTAGTCGAACTGGTCGCTGTCCTCGAACACCGCGACGTCCACCGGCTGGATGTCGGAGGAGATCTGCACCTGGTCCTGTTGCAGGGCCCCCGTGCGCGTCGCACCTTCTGCGAAGGTGCGGTAGACCACCTCGTCCAGGTGAGCCGCCTTCTGTCCTCCTGCGATCGACTCCGGCGCCCACTCGTAGTCCGGCCGCTTGGCGAACGACAGTTCCGTGTTGGGCGTGAACTCGTCGATGGTGAACGGGCCGATGCCGGAGAGCTCGGGGCCACCGGACTCGAGGACGCTCTGGTCGAGTGTGAGCGTGTCAGGCGACAGCGGGGTGGATGCGGTCGCCGACAGGTAGAGGAGGAACAGCGCGTCGGCCTTCTCGAGCGTGAAGGTGACCTGGTCTTCTGCGGTCTTCTCGTAGCTCGTGAGGAAGCGAAGGCCTCCGGGGATCGACGCGAGGTAGCCCTCGGAGGTGATCTTGTCGAAGTTCGCCACGACGGCGTCCGCGTCCAGCTTGGCGCCGTCACTGAAGGTGACGCCATCACGCAGGGTCAGGGTGACGGTGGTGCCGTCGTCGGAGACGTCGTATGCCTGGGCGAGCCAGGGCTCGTATTCGCCGGACTCGGTGCGGTACAGATAGGAGTCGAAGGCGTTGCGGAGGATGGGCGTCGCCTTGTCCTGGCCGTTGCGCTGCGGGTTGACCGTCTGCAGCTTCGTCTCGACCGCCCAGTAGAGCGTGCCCCCTTCGGTGAGGGATGCCGACGAGGCCGCCGGAGCTGGTTGACTGGTCTGGCCGGTCCCGCAGGCGGCCAGCGGAAGGGCGAGCGCGGCACCGATGGCCACGATCGCGGTCCTGTGCAGCCTGCTGAGCTGGCGATGGGTCTTGGGCATGGTTGTTCCTTGTGATTGTGTGGTCTGTTCCTGGGTAGCGGGGTCAGGCCGCCCTGCGGGGCGGCGGTGGACACAACCACCTGATGCGTTGGGTGCTGAACCTCATGCGGCGCTCCGATGTCCGCTCAGCCGGGGCACTGCCGCCAGCAGTTCCCGCGTGTAGGGGTGCCGCGGCTCGGTGAGAACCGTCGTCACGTCTCCCTCCTCGACGATGCGTCCGTGGCTCATCACGAGGACGTCGTCGACCAGGTGCTGCACCACGCCGAGGTCGTGCGAAATGAACACCAGCGACGTTCCTGTGGTCCGGACCAGCTCATCGAGCAGGTCGAGAATCTCGGCCTGGATGGAGACGTCGAGGGCAGAGACCGGCTCGTCGCATACGAGCACAGCGGGCCTCAGCGCGAGCGCCCTGGCGATGGACACGCGCTGGCGCTGCCCGCCGGACAGGGCGCGGGGCATGGCGGTCAGCAGTTCGGTGTCCAGGTGCGTGGAGCGCATCACCTCCTCGACGCGTGTGGCCCGATCGCGTGCATCGAGCACGTCGCGGAGCGGCTCTGAGATGAGTTCGCCGACGTTGTAGCGCGGGTCGAAGGAACCGAGCGGGTCCTGGGAGACGAACTGGACCGCCCTCCGGTCGGCGATGTCGGCCCCCCATGGGCGTCCGTTGACGAGCACCGTGCCAGCGTCCGGCCGCTGCAGGCCGAGCAGGACGCGGGCAAGGGTGCTCTTGCCCGAACCGGACTCCCCCACGATGCCGACCTTGCGGCCGCGGTGGACCACCAGGCTGACGCCGTCGACGGCGGCGAGGCTCCCGCCTTGGGGCAGTTCGAACGACTGGCGCACGTCTGTGGCGCTCAGCACGATGGGCCCGCCGCGCCCCGCAACGGGCGCAGGGTGCGGGCCGGGGCTCGCAGGCCCGAGGCCGAGCCGCTGCCCGCGGGTGGCTGCGGATGGGACCGCGCGCAGCAGTTGCCTCGTGTACTCGTGCTGCGGGTAGGCAAGCACGTCAGCGGTCGGCCCCTGCTCCACCACGGCCCCGTCGCGCATGACAAGGATCCGGTCGGCCAGCTGCGACACGACGGCGAGGTCGTGCGAGATGAACAGGATCGCGGTGCCCTCCTCACGAAGGCGACGCAGCAGCGCCAGGATCTGGGCTTGGACGGTGACATCGAGGGCGGTGGTGGGCTCGTCCGCGATCAGGAGCTCGGGGCGACCGGCCACGGCCGACGCAATCAGGGCCCGCTGGCGGAGCCCTCCGGACAGCTGGTGCGGGAACTGGTCGGCGCGTCGCTCCGGGTCGGGGAACCCGACGCTGTCGAGCGCCTCGATCACCGCTCCGCCCACCTCAGGTCGGGGCACGGTGCGGTGGACCCGGATGACCTCTCCGACCTCGCGACGCACCGTCCGCAGCGGGTCCAGCGAACTGAGGGCGTCCTGCAGCACCAACCCGATGTGCCGGCCGCGTACCGAGCGCCATTGGCGTTCGGTGAACCTGCGCGCGTCGCGGCCAAGGACCGTGAACTCGTCGGCCGTGATGCTCGCCCGTTGCCCCGTGAGCCCGACGAGGGTGCGGGCGGTGACGGACTTGCCGGAGCCCGACTCCCCCACCACAGCCACCGCCTCGCCCCGACCGATCTCAAGGTCGATGCCCCGGACGGCGTGCACTGTCCTTCGACGGGTCTCGAAGGTGACGTTGAGGTTGCGGAGCTCGATCAGGGCGTTCATCGGTTGCGCCTCTCGTATGCGGTCTGGAGCTGGCGGCCGAGCGCGGTGGCCGCGATGACGATGGTGGTGAGGGCGAGGCCTGGGAACACGCCGGTCCACCAGGCCTGGCGCAGGTAGGCGCGCGACTCCGACAGCATGAGCCCCCACTCAGCGGTGGGAGGCTGCGGGCCGAGTCCGAGGAAGCTGAGGCTGGAGGACCCGATGATCGCGCCTCCGAAGCCGATGGTGACCATCACCGGGAGCGCACCGAGCGCGTTGGGCAGGACGTGCCTGAAGAGACTCCGCGTCCGTGAGACGCCGAAGGTGGCTGCCTGTTCCACATAGCCGGAGGCTGTGGCGAGCCGGACGTTGCCGCGGATGATGCGCGCGTACTTGGGCAGCCCTGCCACGCCGAGGGCGAGGATGAGGTTGAGCGTGCCTCGGCCGGTGAAGGCGATCATCAGCAGTGCGAGGAGTACCTCGGGAAAGGCGGCGACGACGTCGACGAGCCGAGAGACCGCCTGATCGATCCATCCCCTGGCCACGCCGGCCAGCGCCCCGAGGGACACGCCGAGCAGCACCGCAACGAGTGTCGCCCCCAGCCCGATCAGCACCGAGTGTCGGGCGCCGTAGATGATGCGGACCAGGACGTCGCGACCCTGGATGTCGGTGCCCGCGGGGTGGGCGAGGCTGGGCGGCTGGTGGGCTGCCAGGGGATCAGCGGCGAGCGGGTCGCCCGAGGTGAGGAGCCCTGGCGCGACCACCGCCACGAACGTGAGGGCGAGTACGGCCGCGGCGAGGACTGCGTCCCACCGGGTCCTGAGGCCCAACGAGCCCACCCTGCGGAGCGTGAAGGGGCCGGACACCGAGATGGTCTGGCTGGTCATCGTGATCCTCCCGCCGCGACGCGCGTCCGGGGGTCCGCTGAGAGAGCAACGATGTCGGCGGCCGTGGAGGCCACGACGAACGCCGCCGTGCTGACGAGCGCGACGCCGAGGATCAGGGGGATGTCCTTGACCGTGACCGCATCGACGGCCAGCTGGCCGAGGCCGGGGCGGCCGAAGACCTGCTCCACGATCACGGCCCCGCCGAGCAACGACCCGACGATGAGGCCGAGGAGATGGATGGCCGGCAATGCGGCGTGCCGGAGCGCGTGGCGGGCTCTGGCAGCGAACTGCGAGATGCCCCGCGAGCGTGCGGTGGTGATGAATGGCTGCTCCATGGCCCGGTCGATGCCCTCCACCAGCACCTGGGTGAGGTAGGCACCGATGGGCAGGGCGAGTGATGCTGCGGGCAGCACGAGGGCCTGCCAGCTGCCCTGCTCCACGATGGAGAACCAGCCGAGCTGGAAGCTGATGCCCCACAGCAGGACGATGGCGAGCCAGAACGGGGGCGCGGACAACAGCACCAGCTCGACCGCCCCCGCCGCGCGCCGAAGGCCCGGAACCGCTGCGGTCGTGGCCACGGCGCCGACCACCGCGATGACGATGGCCGCGATCGCGGCGACAGCCGTGAGCTGCAGCGTCGGGCCGATGCCTGCGGCGATCAGGTCGGCGACCGGTCGGCGCAGGGTGTACGAGATGCCGAGGTCACCGCTCGGGATGCGGGCGAGGTAGGTGAGGTACTGCACCCACACCGGCTCGTCGAGTCCCCATCTGGCGATCGTCTGAGCCCTGAGCTCAGGGTCGTTGCGGTTCTCTCCCAGCAGCAGAGACACCGTGTCACCGGGCGTGAGCTGAACAGCGATGAAGGTCAGCGTGACCGCGACCCACAGCACAAGGACCGCCGCGAGGAGGCGGCGGAGGATGAGCCAGGCGAGGCGTCTGCCGGTGCGTCGGCGTCCCGTGGCGTCCATCACGGCGGTCATGCGACCGCCTCGCGCTGGCTCGCTGGCGCCAGCCACGCGGCGCGCAGGTCATCGATCCCCTCGACGGGCAGGGGCTCGCCCCAGAGCAACTCGCCGGTGCCACCCAGCCCGACCGCCGCGAGGATCTCGGGTGGCAGCACCCCGGCGGCGAGCAGCCTGCGGCCGAGCTCGAACAGCCGAGGATAGTCGGCCACCGCCGCGGATCCGGGAGCGAGATGGGCGCGCTGTTGCAGGTCCAGCGCGATGAGCACGGCGAAGAGCTCGAGATCCGCGACCGACGGCCTGTCTCCCACCAGCCACCGCCCCCGGCCGAGCGACGCCTCGAGCCTGCCGAGGCGGGCGTAGAAGAGGCGAAGCGAGGCCGTGCGTGTGTCCGGGTCCTCGGCGAAGACCGCGTCCTCCAGCCCGGCGACCAGATCGTCCCTGATCTGCGCGACGACCGGGTCGACGCGCGCAGCCTGCTCGGCCTGGTACCACGGGGTCCCCCGGAGGGCCCGGCGCGCGAGGGTCGCGGGGTCGATGTGCACGACGGCGCCGTCAACGATGAGCTCCGGGTCGGCGGTCGGGGCATCAACCCAGTCGATCAGCTGACCGCTCCCGGCGACCGTCAGCGCCGCGGCCGCCGCCCGTCCCCGCAGACTCGTGGGGTCGATGCGCACCCTTGCTCCCGGCGGCAGGGCGCCGAGGGCGTCCTCGCCGGGCTCGGGCGGGCTGCTGGCGATGGGCCTCAGTTCTGTGATGTCCACTGCTTCCTCCTCGTGGTGGCCGGGGAAGGCCCAGGCCACCTCTGGTTCCTGGTAGGGGATGGGCGTCGTCGGCGCCGGATCGACGACGCGGTAGGTGAAGGCGAAGAGCCGCTGGCCGGAGTCGACGACCGCGGTCTCGAACTCGGGTCTCCGGACAAACCCGTAGCGCCGGTACAGCGCGTGGGCCGCGGTCATCTGCGGGCTGGAGCGCAGCTCGAGGCCTGCGTACCCGAGTGCGCTGGCCAGTGCGACGCTGTGGTCCACCAGCGCCCAGCCGACCTGGAGCCCGCGCCCGCGGGGTGCGACGCCCAGCACGTTGAAGGTGAACAACCGGGGGCGGTGGTGCTGTGGCTTCGGCGTGAGGACGGCGCCGAGCAGACCGACGGAGTCGGACACCACCCACACGTGGGAGACTGCGGCGCGGCTCGCGATGTCGCCCAGGTGCTGCAGATAGCGCGGGGTGACCCAGCATCCGGCGGTAAACGCCTCCTGCAGGAGGGCTCCGACGAGGTCGAACTCGTCGGTGCGCGCGAGCCGCAGCTCACGCCCGTCGCCGAGCCCCCACCGCAGCAGGTCCTCCGGGATGTGGGTGGTGTCTTGTCCGATCATGGCCTCAGTTCCTCGTGTGTTGGTCCGTCAGACGTCAGTCGGCGAAGTGCCACAACTCGTAGCTGCCGCCGCCGCCGGGGCCGGAGTACAGCGGCGATCCGCCAAGGGCATCTCGCCCGTGAGGCTCGCGCCATGCGGCCAGGGACTCCTCGGGAGTCGGCAGCGGTGCGTCGCCGACCACAAGGCTGCCCTCGAGGTAGTCGCCCGACGGCCCGGGGAGCAGGCCGAGGAAGTACAGCTCCCGGTCGTCCACGAACCCCTGGGAGAACAGGTCGCGGGCGTAGGCCCACAGGCTCGGGAAGTCCTGCACCCGCGCGGTGTTCTCCTCACCGAAGATGCGGGCGATCCCGGGGCGGTAGCCGCGCTCGAAGCTGGAGAGCGTCACGAACAGGCGGATGTCGGAGTCGGTGAGCTGCTCGCCGAACAGATACCGACGAGAGGAGAGGCGGAAGTCGTAGTCGGCGAGTCGCGCCTCGAAGACTGTCTTCGCAGCCCTGGCGGCCTCGGGGTTGGTGGCGAAGATCACCTTGTACGTGCCGTTGTTGACGTCGTCGAAGATCTGCTGATTGAGCAGGTCGATCTCCGCGCGGAGCGCCTCGGGGTACAGGTCGGGGGCCCCAGCCCTGTGGAACGGAGCCCAGGCGGTCTCCCAGTCCAGGCTGAGCGGGTGGTAGTTGTTGGTCACGACGGTGCCGGTGACGGAATCGATGACAGTCGGCGAGGTGCCACGGCCGCCGAAGTTGGGATCGGTGCGGCGGTAGAAGTCGTTGAGAAGGTTGCTGCCGAAGCGCTGGGCGAGATCATTGCCGCTGGGAGCGATGCGCCACCCCTTGTCGTCACGGCCCGTGAGCAGCACGAAGGGGACGGCCTCGGTGAGGCCGAGGAGCCGCAGCGTGATGAGCTGACGACGGTTCCAGCCGCATCCGGGGTTGCCGAGCAGGAGGTAGCGCCCGGCCTCAGGGCGCACTCGTGCGTCACCTTCGCCGAAGCGCGTGGTGAACCAGTTGCGTTGGCGCCGGAATGCTCCGTCGGGCGTCTGCTCGACGTTGGTCTCCGGGAACGAGGCTGTGGAGACGCGCGCCGGTCGGGAGCGCACGTCATTCTCGAGAGCATCGGTCAGGGTGGACATCGGGTACTCCTTGGGTTGTCAGGCGATGGGTTGAGGGATGGGATCGGGATGCGCTCGTCGGCGTGTGAGGTCCTCCGCGTAGGCGGCGCGGGCCTCCTGTGGGCCTCCACCGCCCGGTGGGTGCAGGCGGTGCGGGTCGAAGGGCTCGACGGCCTGCGGGGTGAACCGCCGCCCGTCGGTGAGAATGAAGCGCAGGTTGCCCAGCGCCGCGAGGTCAGTTGTCGGGTCGCCGTCGACGACGATGAGATCCGCTGCGTAGCCCGGCGCCAGCACGCCGGTGCGGCCCGCCAGCCCGACGGCCGCCGCGGCACGCGACGTGGCAGAGAGAAGCACCTCGGTGGTTGGCAGGCCGGCCTCGTGAAGCTGTTCGAGCCCGTGGCGGAAGGCGCTGGCTGGGATCACGGCACCGACGTCGTGGCCAGTGACCAACCGGACGCCGTGGCGGTACAGCTCCGCTGCCCGCGGAGCGATCGTCTCACCGGCCACGGCGGGCCAGGACGGCGGGCTGCAGACGTCCACGAAGGTTCCGTTGCGGGCCAGTTCGTCGGCAAGTTCGCTGTCGAACGCCGTGCGCCCCGCCTCGTCGACGAAGCTCGCATGGGCGATGTAGTCGAACCCGGCCCGGACGGCTCGGCGGATTCCCTCGGTACCGTGCGCATGAGCCGCGGTGTGGTGTCCGAGGCGGTGGGCCTCCTCCACCACGGCGCGGAGCTCGTCCTCGGTGAACTGTGCGTGCCACGGGGCGGTGCCCGCGGTCATGAAGCCTCCGGTGGCCATCACCTTGATCACGTCGACTCCGGCTTTGTGGTGGGCCCGCACCTGGGCTCGAATCTGGCTCAGGGAGTCGACCTCTGCGCCGTTGCGCCAGGCATGTCCGCCGGTGGTGGTGAGCTGCGGCCCCGCGGCAACGATCCTGGGCCCCGCGAGGACCCCGGAGGCGATCGCGTCGCGGAGTGCGACGTCCGCATAGTGGGGAGACCCCAGGCTCTGGACGGTTGTCACGCCGAGGGAGGCGAGCTGACGGGCCATGGCGGCCGATGACAAGGCAACAAGGGCCACGTCCCGGTCGCGGTCGGGCCGGGGGTCAAGGCGCGGGGCGTACGAGCCAAGGTGCGCGTGCGTCTCGATGAGGCCGGGAAGGATCGTCGCGCCTGGATGGTGGACGGCCTGCTCCGCCCAGCGCTGAGGCAGGTCGGAGGCGGGACCGACCCAGACGATGCCGTCGCCGTCGGTGACGACTGCCCCGACGATGATGGTTGCGGCACCCGTGGCGGGAAAGACCCTCGAGGCGATGATCACGTGGTTCTCACGTGGGGCAGCCTGATCGACATCACGGAGAGAATGGGCATATTCGGGCATGCCGAAGTCCTTATCTGAGGAAATGAATGCGTCGCCACCCAGGGTCCGCAATTCGGCCGATAAAAGGGCATGTTGCATTCATGACGCAATGGGGGTGACTCAATAACGCCCGGCAGGGGGCGCAGGTGGTCTGTCAGGACCTAGCAGATGGCTGCGGTTGCGAGACCGGGCCGGCGTACAGCGGTGTCAGTGGCTGCGGGCGGGTCAGCAGAAGCGACAGCAACAGCGGCAGGGGCTCATTCGCATGACGAAGGACGCGGCGGCCGAGCGACCGTGCATGTTCTCGTTCATGGGTTTCCCTTCAAGTGGCTGTACGGGAAACCTAGCAGGAAGAAACCGGGAACGCAACGCCCGTCTCATTGATGGAAAAGAAATAGGGCTCTTCACGATCGAGGGTAAAGCGGCTCATCACAATCCACGGTGTAGCTGAGGTCTGAACCCACCGGCCTCGAGTAGTGATCTGGCGATGTAGTTGGTGAGGTTCCGGAAGCCGAGTGCGGAGCCTCGGAGGTGTTCGAGGCGGCCGTTGATCGCTTCGGTGGGGCCGTTGGAGCTGCCGGGCCGGTCGAAGTAGGCAAGGACGTCAGCCGCTCGGTTCTTGAGTGTTCGGCCGAGCGAGCGGAGTTCGACGAGCGCGGTCGGGACGCCGTTGCTGAGGCTGGCGATCAAGTTGTTCATCAGGTCGCGGCCGCGAGCAGGGTCAGCCTCGCGGTAGGCGATGATCATTCGCTGGTAGGCCGCCCAGGTGACCTCGACGGCGGCGTGGGCGTCGTCGGCGAACAGCTGCTCGAGCCGGGTCTTCTGTTTGTCGGTGAGCAGGTCGGTGCCGGTGTGCAGGGTGCGGCGGGCGGAGTACAGCGGGTCACCGGCCCGGCCGCGGTGGCCGTGAAGGTCTTGCTGGATCCGGCGGCGGCACTTGTCGAGGGCGTCGCCGGCGAGGCGGACGACGTGGAAGGGGTCCATCACCGCGACCGCGTCGGGCAACTCTTCGGTAGTGGCGGTCTTGAACCCGGTGAAGCCGTCCATCGCGACCACCTCCACGCTGTCTCGCCAGGCCTGGTCTCGTTCGGCCAGCCAGGTCTTGAACACGCTCTTGGAGCGGCCCTCGACCATGTCGAGCAGCCTGGCTGGACCGGCGCCGGCGAGCTCGCGCGAGGGCTCAGCGCAGCATCGTGAGGGCAGCTTTGGCCAGCACGCGCGGGTCCTTCTCGTAGTGGTGCAATGTGGTCAGCCGCTCGCTCGGGATGCCCAGGAAGTGGTAGACGGCGATCTGGGCGGCTCGAACCGAGTACTGCTCGGTGAAGACCATGTCGAAGGGCATCTCGACGAACTGGCTGATGAAGGCGAGGTTCACCGAGTTGGCGGGCACCACCTCCGGGCGGTCCCCCTTGGCCCGACGGGCGAAGAGCGCGCTGGCGTACGGCATGTGAGCGGGCACCACATTGACGATCGAATCCCAGATCTCCTCGGTCTTGGCGGAGATCTTCACCGCCCGGGTATCGACGCGTTCGAGCTGGCCGAGCGCTTCGGTGAGCATCTCGCGCCCGGTCATCTCGATGAAGGGCTTCTTCACGACGTCTCCGGTCCGTCGCGGGTAGAGCGAATAGCCCCAGAACACGGTTTCGTTCGGTTGCTGGGCGGCGAAGTGTGGCTGGTGGTGAATCACCAGCGAGACCACCGCATTGCTGTCGACGAAGGTGTTCAGTGCATTGCCGGGCAGCTGTCGGGTGATGGCGGAGATTTCGTTGACCAGCAGGTGGTTGTTGGTGGTCACCGTGAAGCTGGTCCACTCGCTCTGGGTGCGGTCGGCGAAGAACTTGTCGGGGTTGCCCAGGCCGTAGAAGTGTTCGGTCGCCTGCTTCCACAGCGCTGCGGACGGAGCGTAGCGTTCGTCCTCGACGATGGCGGTGTCCAGATCGCCCAGCGAGGTGGAGTCGGTGATCGAGCCGTTGGTGCAGAACACCAGGTCGCCCTCATTCACATCGATCAGGCCTGGCTGATTGTCCTCGTCTACCTGCTCGTACTTCAGCCCGATCACGGTGATCCGGTCGCGCATTGGGTCATCATCGGCGAACACGAACTCGGTCACCTTGCGGTTGCCGACGAACTCGACGCCCTTGCCTTCGAGCCAGGCGCGCATCGGCACGATGATGCTCTCGTACTGGTTGTACGGCGTCCGCGTGACGCCTTCGAGGGTATTGATCCGGCTGAACTCCAAGATCATCCGGTTCATGTAGCGGCGAAGTTCCATCGCGGAATTGCTGCGTAGGAAGGCGAAGGTGGTCTCCCACATCCTCCAGAAGTTGGTGGTGAAGAAGTGCGGGCTGGAGGCGAACCACTCTTCGATGCTGACATCGTCCAGCCTGGATTCTCGCGATTCTGGCAGCGTCATCAGCTTGGTCAGCAGCACGCGATCGGCCTTGCTGAACTGCATGTGGCTGTAGTCATCGGCATCGCCTCTAGTGCGCGGGCCGCGGGTGTCCATCAGCCGGCCGATGTCCTTGGTCGGATGGGCGTGATCGAAGTCGAGGATCTCCTGGGTCAGGGTCTTTCCCGGCGAGGTCAGAGACGGAATCGAGCCCAAGACGTCCCACAGATTCTCGTAGGTCTCCTCGTTGAGCATCCGGCCGCCGCGGTTCAGGAAGCCGGCTTTGTTGCTAAGCGCCTTGTGCCCGTACTCGGTCTCGTAGGCCGCTACGCGATTGCCGTCGTTGGCGCCGTGGTCTTCCAGGCCGAGAATGGTGATCTGGGAACCGTCCCAGTGTCCATCGCGAATCAAGTAGACGGCGGCGGATAGGCTGCCGATCCCGGCGCCGATGAGGTAAGCCTTGCGAGTCATGGTGTTCTCCTTGTCGATTGGTGCGTCTCAGAGGTGGCTGGTCGCGCTGAGGGTTGATTCGCCGGATGAGGCCTTGTTCAGGCCGACGAGGAAGCCGTCGACCATGATCGCCACCTGGGCGTGCAGTTCGGTGGCGGCCGCCCGGTCTGGGTGGGCGCCAGTGGAGGGCTGAGCCAGCGCCAGGTGCAGGCAGGCGAAAATGAGCCGGGCGGCGCGCTCAGCCAGGAGCCGTGCCTGCGGGCCGTCCGCTTGGCTGGCCGCGAGCAGTGCGGACGCAACGCCGTCCTCCAGGTCTGCCACGAGTTGCAGGCCGGTCTGGCGATGGAGCATCTTCTCGTGCCCGAAGAGCAGTTCACGCTGATACAGGATGGCGGTGTCCAGCTGTTCGGCGCTTCCCTTCAGGACCGGCATGACAAGGGCGAAGACGGCCTCGATCGGATCTGACAGCCCAGCGGCGGCGCGTCGCCCTTCGGTGATCGCCTCACGGAATCGCTCGTTATAGACCATGAGCAACAGGTCGGCCTTAGTGGCGGCGTAGCGGAACAGAGTGCCTGCGGCCACATCGGCTCGGTCGGAGACCTGCTGGGTGGTCATGTCGGCGTAGCCATGCGTTTGGAGGAGATCGTGGGCCGCAGCGAAGATTCGGGCGCGCTTGGCGTCCATGTTGCGATCCCGACGCGATCGTAGGGCTTCCATCGAGCCTCCTACTGAGTGGACTCATTAACGAGCATACTCAGTATGCCGGTCATGGCAAGACCCCTGCAGAGGTATCGTCGGCCGTTCTTTGGCGGGGGTGACACAGCGCTCATCCGGCTCATCGCCCATGGGGGTGTAGGTGTGGTCTGAATACGCCGGCTTCGAGGAGACTCCGCGCGATGTAGTGGGTGAGGTTCCCGAAGCCGAGGGCCGAGCCGCCCACCGCAGCCCACGCCGGGACTACCGGATGGGCGGTGCGAGACTCCATCATCGGGAGGCCTCGGCCCTCAACCGCGCACCGACGCGACCACACTGACACGGATCGGAGAGGTTTCGGTCGATGGTTCAGCCGGTGGGGCGGAAGTTGATGGAGGTGGTGTCCATGATCCAGCCCCGGATCGGCTGCTTATCGGGCGGCGGATGAGTCGGCGGCGGAATCTCGTCGGGGATGTCGCGCTCGATGAGCAGCCCGTGGCGGTTCGTGAACCGCAGTCCGGCGGGGATGCCCGGATCGCCATCGATGGTGAACTCTCCCTGATGGTGTTCCCGGTGATGCCGGGAACACAGCGAGATCAGGGTGTCCATGTCCGTCGCGCCGCCCTCTGACCAGTGGAACAGGTGGTGGTTCTCCAGGAACCCGGTCACACCGCAGCCGGGGAACCGGCAACCCCCGTCACGATCCTCGATCAACCGCCTCGTCCGCTCCGGCACGATCCGCATACTCCGGCCCACGGAGACGGGCTTCGCATCCTGGGTCCACACGGGCTTCAACGTGCCGTCGCAGGTCAGCTTCCGCATCAACCTGGATGGCAGGGCGCCACGCTTGTTGATCCACCCGTTCCCGTCCGAATCCAGATGCACCAGCACCCGGTAATGCTCACGACGCGACGCCGGCGCGGCCTGATGCAGACTCCTCGACGCGCACTCCACCAGCCCGTCCGCCAACGTGGCGTCGGGGTCGCCGGCCGTGAACAGCGCATCCTTCGCCTCACGGATGGCCTGCTCCACCAGCGCCCCATCCAACGGGTTCGCGTCGAACCGCAACACGAACCGCCCATCCCGCAGCCCCATCTGCAGCTTCGGCGCGTCATCGACCGGCACCACGGGGTCGGGAGGATCCTCCACCGGCCCCGGCGTGCCGGGCTCGAACAGATACTTCGGCAACACCCGCCGCAACTGCGACACCGTCGCTGCCTGCACGAACTCGGTGACCGATTCGGCATACTCGGCCGGCACATGCCGGGCGACGACGACCAGCTGGTCCAGGCTCACGGTCCCCCGCGCGAGGCGGGCCTCCAACTCGGGAAAGTCACCCTTCCGACGCGCCACCGCCACAATGTCGGCCGCATGGGCCGGAGAGACGGCCGTCATCAACTGCAGCCAATGCTCAGGGGACCTGATCCCGCCACCGGACCAGCAGTTGGTCTCCAGCACCTCGACCATCAGATCCACCAGATCCGCATTCAGCTGGGCGGCCTGACCCGCGATCACGCCCGCACGACGGGAGGCAACCTCCCACGCGTCCGCCCCGGCGTCCCCCAACGAATCCATACCTAATCGTACACCCGCGCGAATCCAGAAGCCAGGGTTGATCTCCCCGAAAACCGTTCAAAGTCCGGCCGTTCCGGCATCTGGAACCTCGCCGGCCTGGCCGCGAGACCACCACTCGCACCCGGAGGACTCAGACCCCACCCTCACCCTCATCTGCGATGAGGCCAGATGGGCGCTGCCCGGGTGGGCGGCGCCCATTGAGGAGGTCGGCTCTCAGATCAGGCCGAAGGCGGAGATGGCGTCAGCGACCTTGGTGAAGCCGGCGATGTTGGCGCCGACGACGTAGTCGCCGGGGGTGTCGTACTCGTCGGCCGTCGCCGCGCACGTCTCGTGGATGCCCTGCATGATCTCGGTCAGGCGGGCCTCGGTGTGCTTGAAGCTCCACGAGTCGCGCGACGCGTTCTGCTGCATCTCCAGGGCCGACGTGGCGACGCCGCCCGCGTTGGCCGCTTTGCCAGGCGCGAACAGCACCCCGGCGGCCTGCAGGGTGCGGATGCCCTCGGGGGTGGTGGGCATGTTGGCGCCCTCGGCCACCGCGATGACGCCGTTCTTCACGAGCGTGGCGGCCTGCGGCCCGTTGAGCTCGTTCTGCGTGGCGCAGGGCAGCGCGACGTCGACGGGCACGTCCCAGATGGAACCGCGGTCGGAGAACGTCGCGGAGTCCCGCAGGTCGGCGTAGTCGGCGACGCGGCCGCGCTCGACCTCCTTGATCTGCTTGAGCAGGCCGACGTCGACACCTGCCTCGTCGACGACGTAGCCGCTGGAGTCGGAGAAGCCGACGACCCTGCCGCCGAGCTGGTGGACCTTCTCGATCGCGTAGATCGCGACGTTGCCGGATCCGGAGACAGTCACGCGCCTGCCCTCGAAGGAGTCGCCGCGGGTGGCGAGCATCTCGTTCGCGAACACGACGGTGCCGTAGCCGGTGGCCTCCGTGCGGACCAGCGATCCGCCCCAGGCCAGGCCCTTGCCGGTCAGCGTGCCGGACTCGTAGCGATTGGTGATGCGCTTGTACTGACCGAACAGGTAGCCGATCTCGCGACCGCCGACGCCGATGTCGCCCGCCGGCACATCCGTGTACTCGCCGATGTGGCGGTA
Organism: Tessaracoccus lacteus; assembly: GCF_029917005.1. Lineage (NCBI taxonomy): Bacteria > Bacillati > Actinomycetota > Actinomycetes > Propionibacteriales > Propionibacteriaceae > Tessaracoccus > Tessaracoccus lacteus. The sequence continues at coordinate 1,133,276 of NZ_CP123967.1, read as the reverse complement.
CAGCTCCGTCATGAACGACTGGCAGAACCGCATGACCTCGCCGTCGGAGCGTCCGCGGGGGTCGAAGTCGGAGCCGCCCTTGCCGCCGCCGATGGGCAGTCCGGTCAGGGAGTTCTTGAAGACCTGCTCGAAGCCGAGGAACTTGATGACGCCCAGGTAGACGCTGGGGTGGAACCGCAGGCCGCCTTTGTAGGGGCCGAGCGCGGAGTTGAACTCGACGCGGAAACCGCGGTTGATGTGGACCTCGCCCTTGTCGTCGGTCCACGGCACGCGGAAGATGATCTGCCGCTCCGGCTCGCAGATCCGCTCCAGCATCTTCATGTCCAGGTACTCCGGGTGCCGCTGCACCACCGGCGCGAGGCTGTCGAAGACCTCACGCACGGCCTGATGGAACTCGGCCTCCCCGGGATTTCGGCCGATGACCTCCCCGTAGATGGCCTCCAGCTGGTCGAGCGCGGTGGACTTCGTGAACATGTAACTCCTCGGGGTTGGACATTCACCGCCACACTACTGGGGTCGCGGTGATCCCACTAGCATCGGGCCATGACGACCACCCGCCGTGGGATCTCCGCCGACCAGCTGCTCGCCGGCCCTCGCGGCCGCAGAATGCTGCTCGACTTCGCCCAGGAGTTCGGGAGGGAGGCTGACGTCGCGGACAGGCACCCGCTCGACTCCGCCGCCTTCGACGCCAGCTATCGACTGGCGAAGCTGGCCGGCCGGTCCATCACCCGATTCGGGTGGCCGCCCGTGGACCCGGAGGAGATCCCGTCGGCCACGCCGGCGGACGTCGCCGCCGCGCTGGCGACCTCACCCCTGCCGACCCCCACCCCCGAGCTGCTGAGGTCGTGCCTGGCCAGCTCCGTCGACGCGGCCATGTACTGGCAGGGGCCGGACGGCGACGACCTGCTGTGCGCGGACCCGGCCGTACGGGAGGCCCTCCGACGCGTTGCGGACCGGCTGTGCGCCGCGCCCGCGTCCGCCTGGCTGGCCGGGGGCTTCGAGCCCGGGCGGCAGGTGATCCTGAACTGGCAGGAGGCGCAGGATCCGCCGCCCTGCCCGGCTGTCGCGGTGCTGGGGACGTGGCGCGACGCGGTCTCGGAGGAGGAGGCCGTGGCCAGGCGCGAGCGCCCGACGGACCCGGCCGCGAACTGGAGCGGCGAGTGGTGGTCGACTCCCCCGCACGGGCTGCCCGTCACCTGCGGGGAACTGTTCGACGGCACCCCGTCGGGGCTCTGGTTCGTCGAGGACGCCCTCGGATGGGACCGGGCCACGGCGCGGCGTGTCGCCGTGCCCTCCGGGGCGCGGGTATTCGAGATCGACGGCGCGGAGGACTGGGCGTCGCTCTGCCGCGCGCACCCACTCGAGGTCACCGCCCTGCGTCGCCACGACTGGTACCGCGCCACGGGCGGCTTCCGCGAGCCGGGCTGGGCAGGTCGCTGGCTGGTGCCGGACTGGGCCGCCGTCGCCGAGCACTACGACGCGGTCCACCTGAGCTACGCCGGGTACCTGTCCGCGGCCGGGCGTGCGATCCCCGTCGAGGGGGCCGTGCCGGGTGATCCCGCCTGCAGCCTGATCGCGGGGTGGAACCCGGACGCCACCTACTGGCTCACCGACCTCACCGACCGGGGCGGCGAGGCCGTCCCATGGCGCCGCGTGGAGGACGCCGACGGCGACCACAGCTGGGTCTAGCGCTCGTCGTCCCTGCGGCCCGGCGCCACGCCGCGGACGACCAGCGCCGCGGCGAGGTCGTTCGACGTGCGGATCGCGCCGACGAACAGCGGGATCAGGACGCTGAGCAGCGACCTGGCCCGCTGCACCGGGCCGCCGTCCAATCGGGCGCCGCGCGAGCGCTGCGCCTGGCGGATCTGATCGAGGCGTGCGGTCAGCGTCGGGATGAAGCGCACGGCGATCGTGACCACGAGCACCAGGTGCGTCGGCAGCCGGGACGCGCGGGCCAGCGCGATCGCCCGCTCCGCGTCGAACCGGGCCAGCGCCCACAGCGTCCAGGTGAGCATGGCCAGCAGCCTCAGCACCAGCGACGCGGCGTAGGCGAGCGGGTCGGCCGCGAAGGTCGGAGGCAGCAGGTAGCCGAAGACGCCGATCATGGCGACGAGCGGAAGGACCGGCAGCAGCGCCGAGCGCAGCCTCGCCAACCCCGAACCGGTCAGTAGGAGGGCTACCAACCCGGCCACCAGCATCGCCCCGAGCGCCTGCCACGAGCTCAGCAGCGCCAGCGCGACGACGACCACGGTCAGCGTCGCGGCCACCAGCCGCGGGTCCCAGGGACGTCGCACGGGAGTGGCCTCGACCGTCGCCCTCGCGGGCTCCCGGGCTGATGTCGCGGGCGCGGTCAGGGTGACGACGCGGGTCGCCAGCGAGGCGAGCTCGTCGTCGTGGGTCACGAGCAGCACCGCCGTTCCCCCGGCGGCCGCGTCGGCGATCGCACGGGCGACCGCGTCGAAGGAGGCGGCGTCCAGGCCTGCGGTCGGCTCGTCGAGGATCAGCAGGTCCGGCCGGGCCGCGAGCGCCGAGGCGACGGCCACCAGCTGTCGTGCGGATCGGGAGAGGCGCATGGGGTGCAGGTCGGCCTCGCCGGTCAGCCCGAGCCCGGCCAGCGCCCGGTCCACGCGCGCGCCGCCCTCGGCGGGTGTGGCTCCCTGACAGCGGGCGGCGTAGCCGACCTCCTCCCGCACGGTCGAGGCGAACAGCTGCGCGTCGGGATCCTGGAAGACCATGGCCACGCGGCCCTCGACGTGGACCTCGTCGCCCGCGGGCAGCAGGTCGGCCAGGCAGCGGGCCAGCGTGGACTTGCCGGACCCGTTGGCCCCGCGGAGCGCGACGACCTCGCCGCGGGAGACGGTCAGGTCGGCACCGGACAGCGCCCGGACTCCGTTCGGGTAGGTGAAGTCGAGCCCGGCCACGCGCGCGACGACGTCGCCCGGAGCCTCCGCCGGGGCCAGCCTCAGGCGCTCCCGCAGGCCGCCGACAGCGGGGACCCGCAGGCCGAGGCCCCGGCACCGGTCCGCGTCGGCGTACAGGCGCTCGGGCGTCCCGTCATAGGCGACGCGGCCGCCGGCCAGGACGATCACGCGGTCGGCTGCCGCCGCGACCACCGGATCCTGCGTCGTGACGAGCGACGTGACGCCGGCCAGCGCGTCGAGGACCGAGCGACGCCCCTCGGCGTCCAGCTCGGAGGTGGGGTCGTCGAGCACGACCAGGTCGGCGTCCCGAGCGAGCGCCCCCGCGATCGCGACGCGCTGCACCTGTCCCCCGCTGAGCTCGCCTGTCAGACGGTTCTCGAATCCCGACAGCCCCACCCTGGCGAGCGCCGCGGGCACCCTGAGCGCCGATCGCTCCTCGGGCAGCCCGTAGCCGACGTCGTCGCCGACGCGCGGCTCAATGAGCGCCGCGGCCGCGTCCTGCGGGACGAAGCCCACGACGTCGGGCCGGTCCACGCGACCGGTGACGGCGGCGGGTGTCAGGTCAGGGATCAGCCCCACGACGGCCCGCGCGAGCGTGCTCTTGCCGGCACCGGCGGCGCCCAGGACGACCACCGACCCGCCCGCGGCCAGATCGACGGTCACGTCATCCAGCGCGCGGGCGTCGTCGAAGTCGACAGTGAGGCCCTCGACCAGGGTCACTTCGTCGGCGTCTCCGCGAGCCCCGCCGCCGCTAGTGCCCGGGCGACGATCACGCCGACGGCGACGTTGGCGACAGCGCCGACCAGCAGCGCCACCAGCGATCCGATGAAGAAGCCCCAGCCGAACATCGGGACGAGCACCAGCGGCGCCACGACGGCGTTGACGACGACCGCCACGACCACGCCGAGCCACAGATTGACGCGGCTCGCGAGCCAGCCGCCGGCGAGGACTGCGACGACCATCATCGCCGCCACGATCAGGTGCACCGGCACCGTCAGGGGGAACCCGCTCGTGGCGGCGGTGAACAGGTGACCGAGGAACGCGACGAGCGCCGCCTCGGGCATGGTGAACGCGAAAGCAGCGACGAACGCCGGGGCCGCGTCGAACGCGACGGTGCCGACGGGGCTCGGGATCTTAATCAGCGCCCCGACGGCGCTGAGCGCGATGAGGATCGCGACGCGGGCGATGCGCACGGCGGGGGCGACGGGTCGGCGGGTGGTGGCAGTGGTCATGTCAGTCCTGATGTGGATGGGTGTAGGTGAGCATGGACGCGAGGCCGCCCTGGCCGTCGGCGGCCGTGGCGAGCAGGAAGCGGTCGCCGCGCAGCAGGGTGACGACGTCCTCGACAATCCGCCCGGAGGCGGCGCTGCCGATCCGGCGCACGCGCAGGAGCGGGGCTCCGGTCCTGCACCCGAGGACGGCGGCCGCCTCGTCGTCGGCGACGACGCCCGTCAGCTGCTCGCGGGCGACGACGGGGGCGAGCCCCAGTCGCGCCAGCTGGGCGTAGAGCGACCCGTGGGCGACAGCCGCGACGTCGAGGTCGACGTCCCCGGAGATCAGCGAGGTCTCGTAGGACACCGTCGTCCCCGCGACGTCCCTGGCCCGCCGGAGCACGGTGACCTCTCCGGCCAGCGGTCCCCCTGCGGGTGCGGGTGCCCGGTCCACGGAGAGCAGGCGCACCGTTGAGGTGAGACCGTGCCGGGACAGCTCCTGCGACAGGCCGGAGGCGACGGTGGCGGGCGCCTGGGACACGAACGTGCCCGCGCCCTGGCGGCGGGTGACGAGACCCTCGTCGGCGAGCTCGGTGAGCACGTGACGCAGCAGGGTCCGGGTCACGCCGAGCTGGTCGGCGAGCTCGCGCTCGGGAGGCAGTCGGGTACCCGGGGCCAGGCCGGCCACGCGCAGCCGGATGCGCTCGGCCGCGCGCCGGGACTCATGATCGGAGGTCAATTGGTTCATATTGGTTTGAACCATACTCCGGTGCCGCACCGACGCGACGGCGGGGTGTCGATCAGGCGGCCGGCTGTGGCTCCGGGGTGTTCTTGGCCGCCAGCTGGCCGCAGGCGCCGTCGATGTCCTGGCCGCGCGTGTCGCGCAGGGTCACGGGCACGCCGCGGCGCTCGAGCGTCTCGATGAACGCCTTCTCGTCGGCCTTGCGCGACGCCGTCCAGCGCGACCCGGGGGTGGGGTTCAGCGGGATGAGGTTGACGTGCACCCAGCCCCAGTCGCCGCGGCGCTTGAGCACCTGGGCGAGGAGCTCTGCCCGCTCGACCTGGTCGTTGATGTCGCGCATCATGGCGTACTCGATCGAGACCCGGCGCTTGGTCGCCTTCGCGTACTCCCACGCGGCGTCGACGACCTCGTCGACCTTGTAGCGGTTGTTGATCGGCACGATCTCGTCGCGGAGTTCGTCATCGGGGGCGTGCAGCGACACGGCGAGAGTGAGCGGCAGCCCCTCCTCGGTGAGCTGCTGGATGCGGGGCACCAGGCCGACCGTGGAGACCGTGATGCCGCGCGCGCTCATGCCGAACCCGTTGGGCCCGGGCTCCAGGAACGTTCGGATGGAGCCGAGCACCTGACGATAGTTGGCGAGCGGCTCCCCCATGCCCATGAACACGATGTTGTTGAGACGACCGGTGGTGCCCGGCACGGCGCCGGCGGCCAGCTGCTGGTCCGCCTTGAGCACCTGGGCGACGATCTCGGCCTGCGACAGGTTGCGCTTGAGGCCGCCCTGGCCGGTGGCGCAGAACGGGCATGCCATGCCGCAGCCCGCCTGCGAGGAGATGCAGAGCGTGGTGCGGTGCGTGTAGCGCATCAGGACCGACTCGAGCAGCGAGCCGTCGAACAGCTTCCACAGCGTCTTGACCGTGCGGCCGTCGTCGGTGGCGCGCTGGGTCACTCTCTCGAGGAGCTCGGGGAAGAGCTGCTCGCCGAGCTCGCCGCGGATCGCGGCCGGGATGTCGGTGAAGCGGGTGGCGTCGTCCTCGAGTCGGTCGAAGACGTGGCGGGAGATCTGGTCTGCGCGGAACTTCGGGAGCCCGAGGCGGACGGTGGCGTCGACGCGCTCGTCGTGCGTGAGGTCGAACCAGTGGCGCGGCGGCTTACCGCGCATGGGCGGGTCGAAGACGATGGGCAGCATGGTGCCGGTCATGAAAAACTCAGGCTCTCTTCGGGAGGTTCCGCCGAACGGCGACAAGCCATTGTACGCGAGGAGCCCCCGGATGGCCGCATCGCCGAGCCCGGTCAGCCCCCGAGCGCCAGGTAGAGCACCAGCCAGCCGACGGGGACGGCCACCAGCATCGAGTCCAGGCGGTCCATCACGCCGCCGTGTCCCGGCAGGAAGTTCGACATGTCCTTGATGCCCGCGTCGCGCTTGATGAGCGACTCGACGAGGTCGCCGACCGTGCCCGCGAGGCTGCAGAGGATACCGAGGGCCAGGCCGGCCCACCACGAGGTGCCGAGCAGGAACACGCCCATCAGGGCGCCGACGATCGCCGAGACGGCGACCCCGCCCCCGAAGCCCTCCCAGGTCTTGCTCGGGCTGATGGCGGGGGCCATCTTGTGGCGCCCGGTCAGGACGCCGACGGCGAAGGCACCCGTGTCGGAGGCGATGACGCAGCAGATCACGGCGAGCATCCTGAGCCGCCCGTCGTCGGGCGTCATCAGCAGGGGCATGAACACGCCGAGCATGGGGATGTAGGCGATGATGAAAGCGCTGGCGCTGACATCGCGGATGAAACCCTCGGCACCGCGGAACAGGCGCGCGACGAGCGAGGCCAACAGGGTGGCCGCAAGGCATATCACCACCCAGGCGATCGGGACGATGCCGATGTCCCAGCGCGAGAAGAAGTACCCGCCGAGCACCGATGCCGCGGTGCCGATGGCGATGGGCACGACCTCGGCCTTCATCCCCTTCCGCAGCAGGGCCCGGTGGATCTCGATCGAAGCAAGGCACAGGCCCAGCGCGACGACGGCCACGAAGAACCACGGCGCCCACAGCAGGCCGACGGCGACGGCCAGGAAGATACCGACGCCCACGCCGATGGCCGCCGGGAGGTCCCGGCCGGCCTTCGACGTGGTGGTGTGCGTCGGTGAATCGGTCATCTCAGATCTCGGTGAGCTCGGCTTCCTTGTTCTTGAGGACCTCGTCGACGCTCTCGACGTACTTCTTGGTGGAGGCGTCGAGCGCCTTCTCGGCGCGGGTGAGGTCATCCTCGCTGATCTCGCCCTCCTTCTGGGCCTTCTTCAGCGCGTCGATGGCGCCGCGGCGGGCGTTGCGGACGGCGATCTTCGCGTCCTCGGCCTTGCCCTTGGCCATCTTGATGTACTCCTTGCGGCGCTCCTGGGTCAGCTGCGGCATCACGATGCGCACGGCGTTGCCGTCGTTGCTCGGGTTCACGCCGAGGTCGGCGTCACGGATGGCCTTCTCGATCGCGCCGATGGCGGAACGGTCGAAGGGGGTGATCAGCAGCGAGCGCGGGTCGGGTGACGTGAAGCTGGCAAGCTGCTGGATCGGGGTCGGGGCGCCGTAATAGTCGGCGGTGAGCTTGTTGAACATCGCGGGGTGGGCGCGGCCGGTGCGGATGGTGGCCATGTCCTCGCGGGCGTAGTCGACCGCCTGCTGCATCTTGGCAGCCGCGTCCTTCGAGATGGTGTCGATCATGAGATCTCCTTGGGTTTCGACCGTCAGGTCAGCGGGTGAGGATGGTGCCGATGGGCTCACCGGCGACCGCGCGGGCGATGTTGCCGGGCACGGAAAGATTGAAGAAAACCATGCGCAGGTCGTTGTCGCGGGCCAGCGAGATGGCCGTCGCGTCGGCGACCTTGAGGTTGGCGGCGAGGAACTGGTCGTAGGTCAGGGAGTCGAACTTGACCGCGTCGTCGTGGACGTTCGGGTCCTTGTTGTACACGCCGTCGGCGCCGCGCTTGCCCATCAGCAGCACCTCGGCCCCGATCTCGAGCGCGCGCTGGGCGGCGACGGTGTCGGTGGAGAAGTACGGCATGCCGGAGCCGGCGCCGAAGATGACGAGGCGGCCCTTCTCCATGTGGCGCTCGGCGCGTCGCGGGATGTAGGGCTCGGCGACCTGCGCCATGCTGATGGCCGACTGCACGCGGGTCTCGATGCCCTCCTTCTCGCAGAAGTCCTGCAGCGCGATGGAGTTCATCACGGTGCCGAGCATGCCCATGTAATCGGCGCGGTCGCGGGCCATGCCGTTGGTCGACAGCTCGGCTCCGCGGAAGTAGTTGCCCCCGCCCACGACGACCGCGACCTGGGTGCCCGACCGCACCACGTCGGCGATCTCCTTGGCGATGGCGGCGACGACCAGCGGGTCGACGCCGAGCTTGCCACCCCCGAACTCCTCGCCGGACAGCTTCAACAACACTCGCTGGTAGGCCACCAGTACTCCTGAACTTCGGTTGTGGTCAGACATGGCACGTGCGCCGCGGCCCGAAGGCCACGGCGCACGTAACTCTACTTCACTTGGGGTGGGCGACGCTCACTCACCGATGGCGAAGCGAACGAAACGCACCACCTTGGTGGAGCCGTCGTTGAGCGCGTCGCCGACCGTCTTCTTGTCCTCCCAGACCGCGGCCTGGTCGACGAGCACGACGTCCTTGAAGAAGCCGCCCACGCGACCCTCGACGATGCGGGCGAGAGCCTTCTCGGGCTTGCCCTCCTCGCGGGCGGTGGCCTCGGCGATGCGACGCTCGTTCTCGACGAGGTCGGCCGGGACGTCCTCACGGTTCACCCAGCGCGGGGACATCGCGGCGATGTGCAGCGCGGTGGAGTGGACCAGGTCCTCGTCGCCCTCGAACTCGACCATCACGCCGACCTGCGGGGGCAGGTCCGCGGCGCGGCGGTGGAGGTAGAGGTGCGAGTTGGGGCCGAAGTTGGCGACGGCGGCCAGCGAGAGGTTCTCGCCGATCTTCGCGCCGAGGTGCTTGACGGCGTCGATGACCTTCTCGCCGGAGGCGAGGGTGGCGTCGTTGGCGGCGTCGATGTCGGACGCGCCGGCGGCGGCGACCGCGTCGACGATCTGGTCGGCGAGGCCGACGAACTCGGCGTTCTTCGCGACGAAGTCGGTCTCAGCGGCGAACTGGATCAGGACGCCGTCGCGGCCCGCGACGATGCCGTTGGTGGCCTCGCGGTCAGCGCGCTTCGCGGCCTTGGCGAGACCCGAGATACGCAGGCCCTCAACGGCCTTCTCGAAGTCGCCGTCGGCCTCGACGAGGGCGTTCTTGGCGTCCATCATGCCCGCGCCGGTGGCGTCGCGGAGCTTCTTCACATCAGCGGCAGTGATTGCCATGTGTCGGTTCTTCCCGTCTTCTCGAGTGTGGAGATCAGTTGGCTTCGGTGGCCTCGGCGGCGGGCGCCTCGGCAGCGGGAGCCTCGACGGCCTCGGTCAGCTCGGCGGCCTGGGCGTCGGTGGCCTCCTCGGCGACCTCGGCGGCGGGAGCCTGGTCCGCGCCAAGGAGCTCGCGCTCCCAGTCGGGCATGGGCTCGGCCTGAGCCTCGTCACCGGACTTGCCGGCGGAGCGCTCGATGAGGCCCTCGGCGACGGCGTCGGCGATGATGCGGGTCAGCAGGGCGACGGAGCGGATCGCGTCGTCGTTGCCCGGAACGGCGTAGTCGACCTCGTCGGGGTCGCAGTTGGTGTCGAGGATGCCGACGACCGGGATGTTCAGCTTGCGGGCCTCGTCAACGGCGAGGTGCTCCTTCTTGGTGTCGACGATCCACACGGCCTGCGGGGTCTTGGCCATGTCGCGGATGCCGCCGAGAGTCTTGTCGAGCTTGGTGCGCTCGCGGTCGAGCTGCAGGAGCTCCTTCTTCGTCAGGCCGCTGGAGGCAGCGGTGTCGGAGTCGAGGGCCTCGAGCTCCTTCAGGCGCTGGATCCGCTTCGTGACGGTGTGGAAGTTGGTGAGCATGCCGCCGAGCCAACGCTGGTTGACGTAGGGCATGCCGACGCGGGTGGCCTGCTCGGCGATGGCCTCCTGGGCCTGCTTCTTCGTGCCGACGAACAGGACCTGTCCGCCGCGGGCGACGGTGCTCTTGACGAACTTGTACGCCTTGTCGATGTAGGTCAGCGACAGCTGCAGGTCGATGATGTAGATGCCGTTGCGCTCGGTGAAGATGAATCGCTTCATCTTGGGGTTCCAGCGACGGGTCTGGTGCCCGAAGTGGACGCCGCTCTCGAGCAGCTGACGCGTGGTGACGACGGCCATGGCCGTTCCTTTCGTAGGTTCTTGCCTGATGCGCCCGTCCGCCGCACCCGCCATTGCGGGACCCTGCGACGGCCGACGGTCTCCCGTGCAGCGCATGCGTTGTCAACCCGTGCGGGTTGCGACCGCCCATCTTACGCCCGCGACCTCGCGGGCGACAAACGCGGGTGCCCTGCCCTGTCCACAGGCGGCACGCTCCTCGACGCGCGACGGGCCGGGTCGGTCATCACTGTCATATGCGACGCCTCCTGCTGCTCCTCATCACCGTCCTCGCGCTCCTGTCCGGCCCTCGCCCGGCCCAGGCAGAGGGCCTCAGCCTGACCCGTCCGGTGGAGGGCGAGGTGCTGCGAGCCTTCGACGACGTGGGCCGCTACGCGGCGGGGCATCGGGGAGTCGACCTGGCCGGCGAGGTCGGCCAGAGCGTGGCCGCGGGCGCCGCGGGCACCGTGTCCTTCGCGGGTACCGTAGCCGGGACAGCCACGGTCTCGGTGGACCATGGCAACGGCTGGCGCACGACCTATCAGCCCGTGCGGGCCGCGGTATCGGCAGGGACGGTGGTCGCGGCGGGCGAGGTCATCGGCACGCTGCTGGCCGGGCACTGCCCGCGGGCCTGCCTGCACTGGGGGCTGACGGACGGGGCGGACTACGCGGACCCGCTCGGCTACCTCGACGCGCCGGTCGTCGCGCTCCTCCCCCTCGGGGCCTCGCCTCCGACGCCCCGGACCATCGGGCCCGCGCGCTCCTCGCCGGACCGGCTGCCCGTGCAGGGGCGGATCACCTCCCGGTTCGGGATGCGGGTGCATCCGATCACGGGCGTGACCTCACTCCACGACGGCTCCGACATCGCCGCGGCCTGCGGGACGGCGGTCGCGGCGCCGTGGGCGGGGACGGTGACGCGGACGCTCTGGAGCTCCGCCTACGGGTGGCGGGTGTTCGTCGACCACGGGTCCGGGCTGGTGACCGCGTACAACCACCTCCCCGGCATCGAGGTGCAGGTCGGGCAACGGGTCGGGGCCGGGGAACGGCTCGGCAGCGTTGGGACGACGGGCCTGTCGACGGGGTGCCACCTGCACTGGATGGCGTGGCGGGACGGGCAGCTGATCGACCCCCTCACGCTGTGACGCTCAGGCCCGGGGATGCGCCTGTCGGTAGGCCTGGTTGAGCCGCTCGGAGGTGACATGCGTGTAGATCTGGGTGGTGGCCACCGACGCGTGGCCGAGCATCTCCTGGACGCTGCGCAGGTCCGCGCCGCCCTCCACGAGGTGCGTCGCCATGGCGTGTCGCAGGGCGTGCGGGCCGACCCCCTCCCCCGGCCCCGTGGCGGCGTGCACGACGCGGCGGGCCACCCGCGGGTCGAGGGCGCCGCCGCGCTCGCCCAGGAAGACCGTGTCGGGGCTGGCCGGCCCGGCGAGCTCCGGTCGCCTCGCCAGCCAGGCGTCCAACGCGGCCAGCGCCGGCGTGCCGAGCGGGACGGTGCGCTCCTTGCCGCCCTTGCCGAGGACGGTGACGGCGCGCCGCTCGCGGTCGACGTCGCGCAGCCGCAGCCCCACCAGTTCGGAGACGCGGAGCCCGCTCGAGTAGAGGATCTCCAGCAGGGCGGCGTCGCGCACCGTGATCGCACTGCCCTCCTCCGCCGCGCGAACCTCGGCGCCGTCGAGCACCTCGGCCATGGTGTCGGCGGACAGCACCTTCGGCAGGCGCCTGCCCCGCTTCGGCGCCTTCAGGCGTGCCGCCGGGTCAGCCGCCACATATCCCTCTCGGGCTGCCCAGGCGAAGAACCCCCGCACGCACGCGACGCGACGCTGCACGGTCGCGGGCGCGGCCTCGGCGTCGGCCATCGCGGCAAGCCAGCCGCGCAGGCCGGCCAGGGTGACAGCCGACGGCGGCACCGCCACCTGCGCGGCGAGCTCGGTGAGGTCGGAGGTGTAGGCGCGCACGGTGTGCACGGACAGTCCCCGCTCGGCCGTCAGATGGGAGCGGTACTCGTCGATCAGGGCGTCCCAGCCGGGCGCGAGGTCCATGCCGCCCAGTCTGGCCCGGACCCACCGTGAGCGGGGCCACCGCCACGCAGTGCGGCATACTTGACCACTGTTGTAGACCAGCAGGAGGACGCCGCATGAGCACGCAGCCGGATCTGACCAAGGGCGGCAGGATCCTGCCCATCACACGGTGGGGCACCCCCGTGATGCACCAGCAGACCGAGCCCGTGACCGAGTTCGGCGAGGAACTGCACACGCTGGTGCGCGACATGTTCGCGACCATGCGCGCCGCCGAGGGCGTCGGACTGGCGGCGACGCAGGTCGGCGTCGGGCTGGCCGTGTTCATCTACGAGTGCCCCGACGGCGACGACCGCATCCGCCGCGGCGTGGTCTGCAACCCGGTGGTCACTCTCCCCGAGGGCAAGGACCGCAACCTCGACCCGTCGGAGGAGGGCTGCCTGTCGTGGCCCGGCGGCTACCAGAGCGTTCCTCGCCCCGACCTGTCGACCTGCACCGGCCAGGACGCCTTCGGCAACGACATCACGATCGAGGGCACCGGGCTGCTCGCCCGCTGCCTCCAGCACGAGACCGACCACCTGAACGGCACCGTCTTCGGCGACCGACTCTCGGCGCGCTCCCGACGCAAGCTCGACAGCCAAGTCGAGGAGCTGGCCTGGCGCTACCCGGACGACTGGCCCGTCTCCCCGAAGGCGAAGGCCGCCACGCCTCCCGGCTCGACCGAGCCGCAGGCCGAGCCCACCCCGAAGGGCCCGCAGCGCCGCTGAGGCGTCCGACACTGCGGTCCCGTCGCCTCCACCATCGCTTATCTAGCGCTTACTTGGTAAGCTCGCCCTCATCGCCAACGAGGGCGAGCTGACAAGAGAGAGCGCCGTGACGACGAACCGTGCGACGAACGACTACCTGCTGTACGGGGCGGCCTACTACGAGGAGTACCTGCCCTACGACAGGGTCGAGACCGACGCCGAGATGATGCGCGACGCCGGGCTGAACGTCGTGCGCATCGCGGAGTCCACCTGGAGCTCGCTCGAGCCGCAGCCCGGGGTCTTCGACCTCAGCCACGTCGACAAGGCGCTGGAGACCATGTCCGCGGCCGGGATGAAGGTCATCGTCGGCACCCCGACGTACGCGGTGCCGGCCTGGCTCGTCGCCTCGCACCCCGAGGTGCTGGCCGAGACGTCCCGCGGCGAGGCCCGCTACGGCGCCCGCCAGATCATGGACATCACGTCGCCGGCGTACCTGTTCCACGCCGAGCGGGCCATGCGCACGCTGCTGAGCCACGTCGCAGGCCATCCCGCGATCATCGGCTTCCAGGTCGACAACGAGACCAAGTACTACGACACCGCCTCGGTCGGGGCGCAGCGCGTCTTCGTCAAGCACCTGAAGGACCGCTTCGGCGGGGACCTCGCGGCCATGAACGACGCGTTCGGCCTGGCCTACTGGTCCAACCGCATCGACGCCTGGGAGGACTTCCCGGACGTGCGCGGCACGATCAACGGCTCGCTCGGCGCCGCCTGGGACGAGTTCCGCCGCTCGCTGGTCGACAACTTCCTCGGCTGGCAGGCCGGCATCGTGCGCGAGTACACGCGCGAGGAGCAGTTCGTCACGCAGAACTTCGACTTCGACTGGGCGCCGGGCTGGTCCTACGGGCTGCAGCCCGCGGCGGACCACTTCACGGCCGCCCGCACGGTCGACCTGGCGGGCGTCGACATCTACCACCCGACACAGTCGCAGCTGACCGGGCGCGAGATCGCGTTCGGCGGCGACATGGCGCGCTCGATCAAGGGCGGCGCGAACTACCTCGTGCTCGAGACCCAGGCCCAGGGCCAGATGGGCTGGCTCCCCTACCCCGGCCAGCTGCGGCTGCAGGCCTACAGCCACCTCGCCAGCGGCGCCGACGGCGTCATGTACTGGCACTGGCACTCGCTGCACAACTCCTTCGAGACGTACTGGAAGGGGCTGCTGTCTCACGACTTCGAGCCCAACCCCACCTACGACGAGGCCGCCGTCGTCGGGCGCGAGTGGGCCGCGCACTCGCCCTCGCTGCTGCACCTGCGCAAGGCCAACCGCGTCGCAGTGATGGTGAGCAACGAGGCCCTCACTGCGCTGAAGTGGTTCACGCTCGAAACGGGCTTCCCGGAGCTCGCGGGGCCGTCGGCGACGTACAACGACGTGCTCCGCTGGGTCTACGACGCGCTGTTCGACCTGAACGTCGAGGTGGACTTCGTCCCCGTCGACGCGGATCTCACGGCGTACGACGTGCTGCTGACCCCGGCGCTGTACACGGCGTCGGAGAACACGCTGGCGTCGCTGCGGGCCTTCGTCGAGCGCGGCGGCCACCTGATCTCGACGCTCCGCACGGCCGTGGCCGACGAGCACGTCAAGGTCTGGCACGACCGGGCGCCGCACGCGCTGACCGACGTCTTCGGCATGACGTACAACCAGTTCACCAGGCCCGACGGCGCGCTGCTGGCGCCGGGCGAGGCGCTCGCGCCGCTGGTCGACGGCGCCGATCCGGCCGCCGGGAGGCTGCTGGAGCTGCTCGTGCCGCGAGGCGCCGACGTCCTGGCCGGTTACGACCACCCGGCGTGGTCCGACTACGCCGCGGTCACGCGAAACCGGTTCGGCGACGGCACCGCCACGTATGTGGCGACCGTGACATCGCAGGAGGTGCTGCGGGGCGTCCTCGAGCTGGTGCTGCGTGAGGCCGGGTTGTGGTCCTGGCCGCAGGACCTGGCGGGGACGGTCACCGTCCGGCGCGGGACCAACGGCCGCGGCCGCGACGTCACCTACCTGCTGAACTACTCCGGCTCCACCGTGACGATCGGCTCCCCCGTCGCCGGCCGCTCGGTGCTGGACGGCGTCGAGCTCGCGGAGGGCAAGGCCCTGACCGTCGGAGCCTGGGACCTGGCGATCATCGAGTCCTGACCCCGGCCGTTTCCGTGTCCGCCGACCAGCGGTCGACGTCCTGCCCCCGGTAGTCGATGCGCTCAACGTCGACGACGCCGGTGCGCGCGTAGGCGCCGACGATGCGGCCGGTGAAGGACTAAACCTGTCCCCCGTCGATGTCAAGGCCCGTCCGGCCGCGCGAGGCGCGGTACGTTGGGTGACGTGCCGAGCCAGACGACCCCCCGCAGACGCGTCCGCCTGACGCCTGAGGTCCGGCGCCGCCAGATCGTTGACGCCGCCGTGCGGCTGGTCGGCGAGCGGGGCTTCTACGGCGTGTCGCTGCAGGACGTCGCGGACGCGGTGGACCTGACGCAGCCGGGACTGCTGCACTACGTGGGCTCCAAGGACGGCCTGCTGCGGCTGCTGGTAGAGGAGGGCTACGACCGCCGCTTCGACCCCGAAGACTACATCGCGACCGGCGACCCGGCCGCGACGCACCCCGACGGCGCCTCACTGCCCGGCTACCTGCGCTACCTGGTGGCCCACAATGCGGAGCACCCTCAGCTGATGCGGCTCTACATGGTGCTGGGCGTCGAGGCCGCCTCCCCGGAGCACCCGGCCCACGACTACTTCCGCAACCGCCCGGACGCCGTGTGGGGGCTGTACTCCGGCACGCGGTGGCGGCTGCCCGAGGCGGTCGGCCCCTGGGAGGACCAGCGCGGCCTGGTCGAGATGGCGATCGCGGCCATGGACGGGATGCAGATCCGCTCGTTCCGCGAGCCCCCCATCGACCTGGTTGACGAGTGGGCCCGGTATGAGCGCGTCCTCTTCCCGTCGCCGCTGTGGGACGGCTACCGCTGACCCGGGTCGTTGAGCCACCCGGTTCGTTGAGCCTGCCGAAACGCCCTGAGCGCAGCGAAGGGCCCCAACCGGACCACCTCCCCGTCTCGCTCCGCTCGACGCCCTTCGACAAGCTCAGGGAACCGCAACCGGATCGTTGAGCACTTCGACAAGCTCAGCACATGCCTGTCGAAACGCCAACCCGGGTCGTTGAGCTTGTCGAAACGCCCTGAGCGAAGCGAAGGGTCCCAACCGGACCACCTTCCCGTCTCGCTCCGCTCGGCGCCCTTCGACAAGCTCAGGGAACCGCAACCGGATCGTTGAGCACTTCGACAAGCTCAGCACATGCCTGTCGAAACGCCAACCCGGGTCGTTGAGCTTGTCGAAACGCCCTGAGCGAAGCGAAGGGTCCCAACCGGACCACCTTCCCGTCTCGCTCCGCTCGGCGCCCTTCGACGCTGATACTTGTTAGGTCCTCGTCTCGGCGGGGTGTGGCTCTCCCTTCGACTGACTTCGTGTCTTGGGTTTGATCTGTCCACTCCGCCCGGGGCGGGGACACATTCTCGGAGTCCTGCCCGGGGACCCGTGGCATGTCTTGATAGGAGCCTGGGGCTTGATTGGCAAGCCGCCGTCAGCGTCCTGACTGCCTGGTCCCCGAGCAGGTGTCACCCCCCTTGAAAGGCGACACCTCACATGATGCCAACCCATCCATCCACAGTGGTAGCGGGAGTCGATACCCATCTCGCCACCCACCACGTCGCGGTCCTCGACCACACCACCGGGGCACTCCTCGGCGACCTGGAGATCGAGACCAGTCTCACCGGGTACCGCCAGCTGCTGGACTTCGTCACTTCGTTCGGGACGGTCGCACTGGTCGGGGTCGAGGGAACCTCGTCGTATGGGGCGGGCCTGTCCCGGTTCCTGACCCGGGCCGGGATCGCAGTGCGTGAGGTGATCCGCCCGAAACGCGCCGCCCGCAGACTCCATGGCAAGACCGACCCGTTGGACGCGATCCTGGCCGCCCGCACCCTCCTGACCGGCGAGACCCTCCCCCTGCCGAAACCCGGCACCGGCAATGTTGAAGCGATCCGGGTCCTCCTGACGGCGCGGGAGTCCGCGGTCAAGGCCCGCACCCAGGCCATCGTCCAACTCAAAAGCCTGCTCGTGACCGCCCCGGACCAGGTCCGCGACACCTACCGCCGACTCACTGGGAAGGCCCTCCACGCGAAGCTGGCCGCCTGCCGACCCCACGGCCCCGTCGACCAGTCCTCCACCATGACCGCGCTGCGGTCCCTGGCGCGACGGATCCGTGACCTCGACGACGAGATCAACCTCCTCAACCCCCAGCTGCAGACCCTGGTCGCCCAGACAGCACCCGGCGTCCTCGATCTCGTCGGGGTCGGGGTGATCTCCGCCGCCCAACTGCTGGTCACCGTCGGCGACGACCCGACCCGGATCCACTCGAAGGCAGCGTTCGCGAAACTCTGCGGCGTCGCCCCGATCCCCGCCTCCTCCGGCAAAACCCACCGGATGCGCCTCAACCGCGGCGGAGACCGACGCGCGAACCGGGCCCTACACACCATCGCCCTGGCCAGAGCCCGCATCGATCCTGACACGATCGCCTACCTCGCGAAGAAACAAGCAGAAGGCAAAACCCGCCGCGAAGCGACCCGCTGCCTCAAGCGCTACATCTCCCACCTGATCATCACCGCGATCTGGACCCCACCCGTGGTCCCACCCATCAACGACCTCAGACCCCTCCGCCACGCCAAAGGCCTCACCACCACCCAAGCCGGCCACGCACTCGGCGTCTGGCCAGCCCGCATCTCCGGCATCGAACGCGGAACACTGCGCAACGACACCCTCACCACCCGCTACAGAGAATGGCTCACAACCGCTTGACACCACATAGGAGCATCAAGCTCAGGGAACCGCAACCGGATCGTTGAGCACTTCGACAAGCTCAGCACATGCCTGTCGAAACGCCAACCCGGGTCGTTGAGCTTGTCGAAACGCCCTGAGCGAAGCGAAGGGTCCCAACCGGACCACCTTCCCGTCTCGCTCCGCTCGGCGCCCTTCGACAAGCTCAGGGAACCGCAACCGGATCGTTGAGCACTTCGACAAGCTCAGCACAAG
The DNA here is from genome assembly GCF_029917005.1 of Tessaracoccus lacteus. NCBI lineage: Bacteria > Bacillati > Actinomycetota > Actinomycetes > Propionibacteriales > Propionibacteriaceae > Tessaracoccus > Tessaracoccus lacteus. Next base: position 1,115,272 of record NZ_CP123967.1, on the reverse strand, counting down.
CCTGTCGAACGCCCTGAGCGCAGCGAAGGGTCCCCGCCGACGCACCGGCACGCAGCCCCCGTGCATAACAATGCCCCAGCTCCCAGCGCTGTTCATATATCGCAGCGCTCCTCATATAGGCATCGTTGTGCACGGAACAGCGGCAGGAGGGGCGCTGGCGGAGCACGTCAGGGAAGAGCCAAACCCGACCAGCCCCACCCGACCACCACCTCGCTCCGCACCCGGTTACCGCCTCGCTCCGCTCGGCGCCCTTCGACAGGCTCAGGGAACCGAAGGAGACAGGCTCAGGGAACCGAAAGAGACAGGCTCAGGGAACCAGACCAGCTCAGGCAGCCCGGGTCGTTGAGCTTGTCGAAACGCCCTGAGCGCAGCGAAGGGACGCAGCTGACGCCAGGGATTCGCCTCGCTCCGCTCGGCGCCCTTCGACAAGCTCAGGGAACCGGGACAAGCTCAGGAAACTGCAACCGGATCGTTGAGCACTTCGACAAGCTCAGGGAACCGGGACAAGCTCAGGAAACTGCAACCGGATCGTTGAGCACTTCGACAAGCTCAGCACATGCCTGTCGAAACGCCCTGAGCGCAGCGAAGGGACGCAGCTGACGCCAGGGATTCGCCTCGCTCCGCTCGGCGCCCTTCGACAAGCTCAGGGAACCGGGACAAGCTCAGGGAACCGCAACCGGATCGTTGAGCACTTCGACAAGCTCAGCACATGCCTGTCGAAACGCCCACCCGGTTCGTTGAGCACTTCGACAAGCTCAGCACATGCCTGTCGAAACGCCAACCCGGGTCGTTGAGCTTGTCGAAACGCCCTGAGCGAAGCGAAGGGCCCCAACCGGACCACCTTCCCCGTCTCGCTCCGCTCGACGCCCTTCGACAAGCTCAGGGAACCGGGACAAGCTCAGGGAACCGGGACAAGCTCAGGGAACCGAGGACAAGCTCAGGGAACCGAGGACAAGCTCAGGGAACCGAGGACAAGCTCAGGGAACCGCGAACAAGCTCAGGAACCGGGCCCGTCAGCGCAGCGCGTAGGCGAAGATCGACGCGGCGGTGGCAACGTTCAGCGAGTCGACCAGTTCCGTCATCGGGATGGTGACGTGGTCGTCGGCTGCCTCGAGCCACGCGTCGCTCAGCCCGCTGCCCTCGGTGCCGAGCAGCAGCGCCAGCTTCTCCGGCGCCTGGTAGTCCCCCAGAGGGACGGCGCGCGGAGACAGCGTCGAGGCGACCAGCCGGAAGCCGGCCTCCTTCAGTCGGGCGAGGTCGGCGTCGCCGTCGAGGCGCCGCCAGGGCAGCTCCAGCGAGGCCCCCATCGACGATTTGATCGCTCGGCGGTAGAGCGGGTCCGCTCCCCCGGCCGAGACGAGCACGCCGTCCCACCCGAGGCCCGCGGCGACGCGGATGATGGCGCCGGTGTTGGCGTGGTCGACGACCTCCTCGCACACGATGAGGCGACGGGCCCTGAGCAGCTGGCCCCAGTCGGCCTCGGCCGGACGGTCGAACGACCCGAGCGCGCCGCGGTGCACGTGGAACCCGCTGACCTTCTCGATCAGCTTCTCCGTGGCGACGTAGACGGGCACGTCCGGGAACCGCTCCAGCAGGGGCTCGAGGTCGGCCAGCCAGCGGGGCTGCAGCAGCAGCGAGCGCGGGCGGCAGCCGGCCGCGAACGCGCGCTCGATGATCTTGAGCCCCTCGGCGATGAAGCGCTCCTCGCCCCGGCGCAGCTGCGCGTCGCGCAGGCCGACGAAGTCGACCAGTCGGGGGTCGGATGCGTCCGTGATGTCGATCTGCACCCGACGAGGCTACCCCGATGGGGAGGATGGCATGCCGCTAGCCTGAGCCGGTGAAGTTCAAGCCGGACCCAATCCTGGTCATCATCCTCGGCACCCTGGCGCTCGCACTGGTGCTGCCGGTGAGCGGCACCGCCGCCGACGTGCTGGAGGTCGTGACGAACGTCGGCATCTTCGTCCTGTTCTTCGGCTACGGCGCCCGCCTGTCCGGCGCGGAGGCGCTCGCGGGGGTGCGGAACTGGAAGCTGCACCTGGCCATCCTGGGCTGCACGTTCGTCGTCTTCCCCGTCATCGCGCTGCCGATCCTCGCCATCCCCGACGCCGTGCTGTCCGAGCCGATGCGCATCGGGCTGGTCTTCCTGTGCCTCGTGCCCTCGACCGTGCAGTCGAGCGTGACGTTCACGTCGCTGGCGGGCGGCAACATCGCCTCCGCGATGGTGGCGGCGACGGCGTCGAACGTGCTCGGCGTGATCGTCACGCCGCTGCTGGCGATGCTATTCATCCCCGCCTCCAGCGGCGGCGCGATCGGGTTCGACCAGCTGCTCGACGTCGTCGTGAAGCTGCTGCTGCCCTTCGTGCTGGGGCAGGCGTCCCGGTTCGTGACGGCGTCGTTCATGGAGCGGCACCGGTCGCGGCTGAAGCTGCTGGACCAGGCCGTCATCTTCCTGATCGTCTACGGCGCCTTCTCGCACCTGCGGGTCTCGGGCGTGTGGCGCCAGGTGGCCTGGACGGACCTCGTGCTGATCGTCGTGATCGTCGCGGCGGTGCTGGCCTTCATGTTCTGGTTCACCTGGCACGTGGGCGGATGGCTCGGCTTCGACCGGGCCAACCGGATCGCCGTGATGTTCTGCGGCACCAAGAAGTCGCTGGCGACGGGCGTCCCGATGGCGAGCGTGCTGTTCTCCGCCAGCGCGGTCAGCGTGATCGTGATCCCGCTGATGCTCTACCACCAGCTCCAGCTCTTGGTCAGCAGCTTCCTGGCCGGCCGCCTGCGTCGGGAAACGGCCGCGGGCTAGGCCTGGAAGTCGGGCCCGGCGGGAGGCTGATCGTCCTGCGCCTCGCCCGACGGTGCGGGGTCGACGGCGTCCCCGATCGCCGGGGTCCCGTGCGGGTGCGGGGTGTTGCCGCCGAGGGTCCGCTTGGCGCGGGGCGCGTCGAGGGACTGCGCCTCGGAGATGGCCTTCTCCACGGTCTTGTTCGAGAGCTCGCGGTCGCGGCGGGCCTGCTCCTCGATCTCGGCCTGCACGTCGACCCGCTCGGGGGCCGTGAACTGCGACGCCGCCCTCGAGACGTACTCGCGGACGTCCCGCTCGCCGGAGACCTGGCCGAGCCCCTTGAGCGCGTCGTTCAGCTCGCTCGGGACGATCCACACCTTGTTCGCGTCGCCGGCTGCCAGCTTCGGCATCATCTGCATGTACTGGTAGGCCAGCAGCGCCTGGTCGGGCTGCCCGGCGTGGATGGCCTCGAACACCGCGGTGATGGCCTGCGCCTCGCCCTCGGCGCGCAGCATCTGCGCCTGCCGGTCGGCCTGCGCGCGGAGCACCTGTGCCTCGCGGTCGCCCTGGGCACGCAGGATGGCGGCCTCGCGGTCGCCGCCCGCGGCGAGGATCTGCGACTGGCGCTGGCCCTCGGCCAGCAGGATCTGGGCGCGCTTGTCGCGCTCGGCGCGGGCACCCTTCTCCATGGCGTCGCGGATGGTGGGCGGCGGCTCGATCGCGCGGAGCTCCACGCGGTTGACCTTGATGCCCCACTTGCCTGTCGCGTCGTCGAGCACCGCGCGCAGGCGCTGGTTGATCTCCTCGCGGGAGGTCAGCGCGGCCTCGAGGTCCATGCCGCCGATGATGTTGCGCAGCGTCGTCATGGTGAGCTGCTCGATGGCCGCCCGATAGTTCTGCGCCTCGTAGGCGGCCCGCACCGGGTCGACAATCTGGAAGTAGATGACCGAGTCGATCGACACCATCAGGTTGTCCTCGGTGATCACGCCCTGCGGCGGGAACGGGACGACCTGCTCGCGCATGTCGAGGGTGTAGCGGATCTGGTCGAAGAACGGGACGACGAGGTGCGGCCCCGGCTCGAGGGCCTTGCGGAACTTGCCGAGCCGCTCGACGATCGCCACCTGCTGCTGCCGGATGATCTTCAGCGTCGCCATCAGCAGCAGCACGACGAGGATCGCAAGCGCGATGAAGACGAAGACACTCATGTCGGGCATGGCGGACTACCTTCCGAGCGGGCGGTTTGTGGGGTAGACGAGCAGCACGATGCCGTCGAGGCCCAACACCTCGATGCTCTCGCCCGCTTCGATGGTCATGGACGGATCGTAGGACCGCGCGGGCCACGTCTCACCCTGGATCGTGACCTCCCCGCTGCTGCCCGTGATGGGCACGGTGTTGGTCGTCTGGGAGCCGATCAGGTTGTCGAGGCTGGAGCGGTAGCCGGGCGCCCGGCGCACGCGCTCGAGCAGGGTCGGGCGCAGCAGGAACAGGGTGGCGACGGCGGTGGCGAGCGCGACGAGGGCCTGCAGCCACACCATCGACGGGAAGATCAGGGCCGTGACGCCCCCCATCAGCGCGCCGGAGGCGAGCATCAGCAGCGTCAGGTCGAGCGTGAGCAGCTCGGCCGCGGCGAGCAGGAGCGCGAGGATCCCCCACCCGGCCCACAGGTGGCTGGAGATCCAGTCGAAGAACTCGCTCATCCGACTCCCCGGGCGCTCCATCTGCCGTCGACGTGGCCGACCTCGAGCGGCAGCCCGAAGGCCGCCGACAGGTTGGCCGCGGTCAGCGTCTGCTCGATCGGGCCCTCCGCGACGACGCGGCCGTGGTCCAGCAGCAGGCAGTGCGTGATGCCGTCGGGGATCTCCTCGACGTGGTGCGTCACGAGCACCGTCGCCGGGGAGTCGGGGTCGAGGCACAGGTCGGACAGGGTCTGCACGAGAGCCTCGCGGCCGGCCAGGTCGAGGCCCCCGGCGGGCTCGTCGAGCAGCAGGAGCTCGGGGTCGGTCATCAGAGAGCGGGCGATCTGCACGCGCTTGCGTTCACCCTCGCTCAGCGTGCCGAACGTGCGGTCGGCGAGGTGGTCGACGCGCAGCGAGGCGAGCAGCTCGTCCGCGCGGGCGACGTCGTACTCGTCATACTCCTCACGCCAGCGCCCCACGATGGCGTAGGCGGCCGAGAGCACCACGTCACGGACGGTCTCGTGGTCGGGGATGCGGTGCGCCAGCGCCGAGGACGTCAGCCCGATTCGCGGGCGCAGCTCGAAGATGTCGACGGCCCCGACGACCTCACCCAGCAGCCCCACGACGCCGTCGCTCGGGTACATCTGCGCCGACAGCAGCTGCAGCAGGGTGGTCTTGCCGGCGCCGTTGGGGCCGATCACGACCCACCTCTCGCCCTCGTCGACGATGAGGGAGATGCTGTCCAACAGGACGGCGTCCCCTCGCCTGACCGTAACCCCCGCGAGTTCTGCCACCGATGCCATGCGACCAACCTACTAGGGTTCGCCCCGCCCGTGGGTCAGGCGCCTGTGGAGTGCAGCCCGCCGTCGACGTGGACCATCTCGCCGGTGGTGGCGGGGAACCAGTCGCTGAGCAGCGCGACGACGGCCTTGGCCGACGGGACCGCGTCCGAGGAGTCCCACGATAGCGGCGCGCGCTCGGCCCAGATGTCGTTGAACGACGCGGCTCCGGGGATCGCCTTCTTCGCGACCGTGTCGACGGGGCCGGCCGCGACCAGGTTGCAGCGGATGCCGTCGGGTCCGAGGTAGCGGGCGAGGTAGCGAGATGTGGACTCGAGCGCGGCCTTGGCGACGCCCATCCAGTCGTAGGCCGGCCAGGAGACGCGCGCGTCGAACGTCAGGCCGACGACGCTCGCGCCGGTGTTCAGCACGGGCTTCGCGGCCATGGTGAGCGACTGCAGCGAGTACGCCGAGATGTGCAGCGCGTTGCCGACACTGTCCCAGTCGGTCGTCAGGAACGCGCCGCCCAGCGCCTTCTCCGGGTCGGCGTAGGCGATGGAGTGCACGATGCCGTCGAGGCCGCCGGTGAGGTGTTCCTCGAGCTTCGCCGGCAGCGCGGCGAGGTGCTCGGGGTCGGTGATGTCGAGCTCGATGATCGGCGGGACGGTCTCCAGCTTCGACAGCGCCCGCGTGGCGGGGGCGACGGCGCGGCCGGCGGCGGACACCACGACGTTGGCGCCCTCCCGCTGCGCGATCTCGACGACGGCGTACGCGATGGACGTGCGCATGGTGACGCCCGTCACCAGGATGTTCTTGCCCTCAAGCAGACCCATGTTCAGTTGCCTTTCAGTGACCCATGCCGAGGCCGCCGTCGACGGGCAGCACGGCTCCGGAGATGTAGCCAGCCTGGTCGCTGGCAAGGAAGAGCGCGGTGGAGGCGACGTCGTCGACGCTGCCGAGGCGGCCCGCGGGGATCCGCTTCTTATAGTCGGCGATGACGTCATCGCCGAGGACCGCGGTCATGTCGGTGTCGATGAAGCCGGGCGCGACGACGTTGCACGTCACGCCGCGCGTGCCGATCTCGCGCGTCACGCTGCGGGCCATGCCCACCAGCGCGGCCTTGGAGGAGGAGTAGTTGACCTGGCCGGGTGAGCCGAGCAGCGCCACGACCGAGGAGACGAGCACGATGCGGCCGAAGCGGGCGCGCATCATGGCGCGGGACGCGCGACGGACGACGCGAAAGGTGCCGGTGAGGTTGGTGTCGATGACGGTGTCCCAGTCGTCGTCCGACATGCGCATCAGGAGGGTGTCCTTCGTGACGCCCGCGTTGGCGATGAGGATCTCGACGGGGCCGAGCTCGGCCTCGACCTGCTCGAAGGCCGCGTCGACCTGGGCCTGGTCGGTGATGTCGCACACCACGGGCAGGACCCCGTCGGGGACCCCTCCGGAGCGGTAGGTGGCGGCGACGCGGTACCCGGCGTCGCGGAACGCCTCGGCGATGGCCCGGCCGATGCCCTTCGAGCCGCCGGTCACCAGGACTACTCGTGCTTGATCTGTCACAAGGCAGCAACTTACCGCAGGGCGGGGGTTCACCCCTGGACGGACTCACGGGCGACGCCCGCGGGGGCCCGCGCGGCTAAGCTGGCGGCCATGTCCAGGAGCAGCGACGCGACGCTCATCACGAGCGCGCGGAAGGGCGCCAGCCTCGACGTGGAGGAGCGGCAGCGCCGCTACCTGATCACGATGGGGCTCCGCACCGCCTGCTTCATCGCGTTCCTGTTCGTGCCCGGCTGGTGGAAGGTGGCGTGCCTGATCGGCGCGGCGGTGCTGCCGGCCGTCGGCGTGCTGCTCGCCAACAACGCCGACCACCACACACCGGCGACGGTCGACGACGCCGGGGACACGTCGCCCAGGCCCGCCATCGCCCCCGGCCCCGTGGTGAGGGGCACCGTCGAGAACGAGGAGACTGACCACCCGTGAGACGACAGGTACTGCGCTGGATCGGCATGGGGGTGCTGGTCGTGGTGCTCGTGACGGCCTTCATCATGCTCGGCCGCTGGCAGCTGGACCGGCTGGAGCAGCGCCGGGAGCGCAACTCGGCGGTCGTGGCGCACGAGAACGACGAGGTGCAGCACTACTCGGACGTCATGAACAAGACGATCGAGGAGGGCGACCAGTGGTTCAAGGTGACCGCAACGGGGACGTTCGAGCCTGAGCAGTTCCAGGTGCGCTACCGCACGCTCGACAACGCGTACGGCACCGAGGTTGTCGGCGTGCTGACGACCGTGGAGGGCGACCACCTGCTCATCGACCGCGGATTCCTGCCCCGCGAGTCGGGTCAGCCCGACGGTGAGATGCCGCCGGTCATGACGGGCGAGGTCACCATCACGGGCTACGTGCACCGCAACGAGTACGGCGACGAGAACGCGCAGACCCCGCACGGGGACCAGGTGCGGCTCATCAACTCCGACTCGCTGGGCGAGGCGCTGGGCATGGACCTGGTCAACGGCTACGTGATCCTCATCGAGTCCGACCCGGCCGACACGGGCGGCCTGACGCCGCTCGGCACGCCGGAGCTGACGGAGGGGTCGCACTTCAGCTACGCGCTGCAGTGGTTCTCGTTCGCGGCGATCGCCGTCGGGGGGCTCGTCGTGCTGATCCGCGCCGACATCCGCGACCGGAAGAAGGCAAAGCGGAAGGCCGCCGAGGCCGCCGGCTCCCCCGAGTCGCCGGTGGACACCCCCGACGCGGTCGACGCGAGCGGCCGGGTCGGCGGGTCGTGAGCGGCCTCGACTGGACCCGCTGCCCGCACTGCTCGCTGCCGCTGGGTCGCGTCGACCGCTCGCTGCGCTGCGCCGAGGGCCACAGCTACGACGTTGCCCGGCAGGGTTACGTGAACCTGCTCGGCCGCGCCGCCCCGGCCAACGCAGACTCCCCCACCATGCTCGAGGCCCGCGCCCGGTTCCTCGCGACGGGTCGATACCTGCCCGTCGCCGACGCGGTCGCGGCCCGGGTGGGCGGTGCCCGACGGATCGTCGAGGTGGGCGCCGGCACCGGCTGGTACCTGGCCCGCGCGCTCGACGCGTCCCCCGCCGCGGAGGGACTGGCGACCGACGTGTCCGTCGCCGCCGCGAAGCGCTGCGCCAGAGCCCACCCACGGATGGACGCGGTCGTCGCGGACACCTGGGTAGGGCTGCCCGTGCAGGACGGGGCCGTCGACCTGGTCCTGTGCGTCTTCGCCCCGCGCAACGCGGCCGACTTCGCCCGCATCCTCGCCCCGGGCGGCCGGCTGGTCGTCGTCGTCCCCCGCGCCGGGCACCTCGCGGAGCTGCGGGAGCGCGACCGGTTGCTCGAGGTGGCCGATGACAAGGCCGACTCCCTCGTCGCCTCGCTCGGCGACGACGGCTGGACACACCTGGGCGACGAGCGGGTCACGCGCTCGATGGACCTGACCGCGCAGGAGGCCGCCGACCTCGTCGGCATGGGGCCGAACGCCTTCCACGCGCACGACGACGCGGCCTCGGCCATCACGACCACCCTCGACGTCGACGTCCTGGAGTTCGCCCGCCCCTGAGCCTCGTGATGCTGGCTAGAGTGACGCCCATGCGCAACGCAGCGGGCAGCCGCTGGGGCTTCGGACTGGGCACGCTCGGGCGCGACATGGTCGCCGCGCTCGTGTCGCTGTACCTGATGTTCTACCTCACCGACGTGCTGGACATCTCGGGCGCCCAGCTGGGCGTCATCACGACGATCCTGGTGGTCATGCGCGTCTTCGACGCGGTCAACGACCCCGTGATGGGCGTCATCGTCGACAACACGCACACGCGCTGGGGGAAGTTCCGGCCGTGGATCTTCTGGGGCGCGCTGGCCTGGGCCGTCGCGACGCTGCTGATGTTCTTCGACTTCGGCGCCGACGGCTGGGGCTATGTCATCGCGTTCACGGTGATCTACCTGGTCTACGAGGTGGCCTACACCATCAACGACATCGCGTTCTGGTCCATGCTGCCCGCCCTGACGAAGGACCAGAAAGAGCGGGAGAAGATCGCGGGCGTCGCGCGGATCTGCGCGAACATCGGGCTGTTCTCGGTGGTCGTCGGGCTGGTGCCCATCACGGCCGCGCTGACTGAGGCGCTGGGCTCCGCGGAGGCCGCCTGGTTCGCGCTGGCCGCCGCGCTGGTGGTCATCATGCTGGTGTTCCAGATGTTCACGCTCGTGTTTGCGCGCGAGCAGGTGGCGGCCGAGCCGCAGTCCACGCCGCTGCGCGAGCTGTTCCAGGTGATCTGGCGCAACGACCAGCTGATGTGGGTGACTCTGGCGATGATCGCCTACATGGCCGGGTACCTGATCACGACGTCGTTCGGCCTCTACTACTTCAAGTACATCTTCGGCGACGAGGGCGCCTACCCCATCTTCGCCGCGGTGCTCGGCGTGACCCAGATCGTGGCGCTGGCGCTGTTCCCCGTCGTGTCGAAGCGGCTGACGCGCGGCCGGATCCACCTGATCGCCACGCTGCTGAGCGTGGCCGGCTACGCCGTGTTCTGGCTGTCGGGCACTTCGCTCGGGCTCGTGGGCGTCGCCGGCGTGCTGCTGTTCACGGGGCAGGGCGCCATCCAGCTGCTGCTGGTGATGTTCATCGCGGACAGCGTCGAGTACGGGGAGTGGAAGCTGGGTCGTCGCAACGAGTCGGTCACGTTCTCGCTGCAGCCGTTCATCTACAAGCTCGGCAACGCGATCGCCTCGGGCGTCGTCGGCGCGACGGTGATCGCGTCGGGCATCGACCGAGCGGCCGGCCCCGCCGACGTCACCGCGGAGGGGGCCGGGCTGTTCAAGGTCGCGATGCTGGCCCTGCCCGCCGCGCTGATGGCGGCGAGCTGGCTGATCATGCGGGCCGGCTACCGCCTCGACGAGGACACCTACGCCGGCATCGTCGCCGACCTGGAGGAACGCCATGCCACTCGATAAGGGCGACCGGCTCGGCGACCTGTACGCCACGCCGGTCGGGCGCGACGTGATCGACAAGATCCTGCTGCAGGCCGCGCTCCCCCGCGGCCTCGTCAGGGCCGTGGCCGGGCTGCGGATCGGGACCGTCGACCGCATCACCGACCGGATCATGGGCCCCGGCGTGATGGAGACCGTGCTCGGGATCGTCAACGCCGAGCCGGACGTGCCGCTGACCGGCGAGGCCGAGGGCGAGGACCCCTGGTGGCGCTCCGCCGTCTTCTACCAGGTCTATCCGCGCTCGTTCGCCGACTCCGACGGCGACGGTGTCGGCGACCTCCGCGGCATCATCGACCACCTCGACCACCTGGCGGACCTCGGCGTCGACTGTCTGTGGCTCTCCCCCATCTTCGCCTCCCCGAACCGGGACATGGGCTACGACATCAGCGACTACCGAGCCGTGATGGACGAGATGGGTACGCTGGCCGACGTCGACGACCTCATCGCGGCCTGCCACGAGCGCGGCATGCGGATCATCCTCGACCTGGTCGTCAACCACACCTCCGACGAGCACGAGTGGTTCCGCCGCGCCGTCGCCGACCCGGATGGGCCGTACGGCCGGTACTACTTCCTCGAGGAGGGCACCGAGGACGCGCCGCCCAACAACTGGAAGTCGTTCTTCTCCGGCCCCGCCTGGCGCTGGATCCCGGAGGCGCAGCGGTGGGCGCTGCATCTGTTCGCCGACTCGCAGATGGATCTGCGCTGGGACAATCCCGACGTGCAGCGCGAGGTCGCAGACGTCGTGCAGTGGTGGCTGGCCCGCGGCATCGACGGCTTCCGCCTCGACGTCATCAACTACATCTCCAAGGCTCCCGGCCTGCCGGACGGTCACCCGTTCGTCGGGGAGCTGCTGGAGTTCACCGGGGTCGAGCACTACTTCTACGGGCCGAGGCTGGGCGAGTTCCTCCGGACCCTGCGCCGCGACGGGTTCACGCGGAACCGGCCGCCGGCCTCGACCCCGCGAGAGCGGCTGGCCGACGGCGCGCTGGCCGGCCCGCTGCCCGCCGACGAGGTGGGCGTGATGGTCGGCGAGACCCCCGGCATCGGAGTGGAGCTCGGCCGGATGCTCAGCGCCCGGGGCCGCGACGAGCTGGACCTGACGTTCAACTTCGACGTGCTGGAGCCGCCCGGCCGGGTGCGCTGGGACAACTACGCCTACGACCCGGAGTACCTGAAGCGCTACTGGCGCGACTACCTGGCGAGGCTCGGCCCCCGCGACTGGATCTCAGTGTTCCTCGACAACCACGACAACCCGCGGATGCTCAGCAAGATCGGGGCGGGGCGCGAGGCCGACCCCGCCGTCCGCACGGCCATCGGCAAGCTGCTTGCCACGCTGCAGCTGACGATGCGCGGCACTCCCTTCCTGTTCCAGGGTCAGGAGCTGGGGGCCGTGAACCAGGAGTTCTCGTCGCTGGACGACCTGCGCGACGTCGAGTCGGTCAACCGCTTCCCGGCGCTGCTGGAGTCGGGCATGGGCCCGCGGGCGGCGTGGGCGCAGATCCTGTCGGGGACCCGCGACCACGCGCGTGTCCCGATGCGGTGGACGCCCGGCGGCGGCTTCACCACCGGGGTCCCGTGGCTCGCTGGCACCGACGAGGTTCCCGGCTTTTCCGCGGCGGAGCAGGCCGTCGACCCCGACTCCGTGTACTCCTGGCACCGCGCGCTGATCGCGCTGCGCCGTCGGCACCCGGCGCTGACCCGCGGCTCCCTCACCTGGGTTGCGCCGCGCCGGCGCAACTACCTCGCCTACGTGCGCGAACTGGACGGCGAGGCGTTCCTGGTCGAGTGCAACGCGTCGGAGACGACGATGCGGCGCCCATCCGCCGCCCCGCCGGCGGAGCCGGTGCTGGGGATCAGGGACGGGCGCCGCCTGGCTCCGTGGGAGGCGAGCGTGAGCCGAGTGCTGTGACGCCTCACAGTGGACTGGCCCTGTCAGGCCAGGTCGATCAGCTCGGCGTAGTCGTCGCTCCACAGGTCCTCGACGCCGTCGGGCAGCACCAGCACCCGGTCGGGTTCGAGGGCCTCGACCGCCCCCGGGTCGTGCGTCACGAGGACGACCGCGCCCGCGTAGGTGCGGATGGCATTGAGCACCTCGGCGCGGGAGGCGGGGTCGAGGTTGTTGGTGGGCTCGTCGAGCAGCAGCACGTTGGCGGCCGACACGACGAGCATCGCCAGCGCCAGGCGGGTCTTCTCGCCGCCTGAGAGGACCCTGGCCGGCTTCTCGACGTCGTCGCCGGTGAACAGGAACGAGCCGAGCACCTTGCGCACGTCGGTGTCGTTGAGGTTGGGCGAGGCGCTGACCATGTTGTCGAGGACGGACCGGTTGACGTCGAGCGTCTCGTGCTCCTGCGCGTAGTAGCCGATCCGGGCGCCGTGGCCCAGCTCGACACGGCCCGACGACGCCTCATCGATGCCTGCCAGGATGCGCAGCATGGTCGTCTTGCCGGCGCCGTTGAGGCCGAGGATGACGACCTTCGAGCCCTTGTCGATGGCGAGATCCACGGCCGTGAACACCTCGAGCGAGCCGTAGGAGCGGCTCAGGTCGTAGCCGCGCAGCGGCGTCTTGCCGCACGGGGCGGGTTCCGGGAAGCGAATCTTGGCGACCTGGTCGCTGACTCGCTCCCCCTCGACTCCGGCCATCAGCTTCTCGGCGCGGCGGGCCATGTTCTGCGCCGCGACGGCCTTGGTGGCCTTGGCACGCATCTTGTCGGCCTGCGCCATCAGCTGAGTGGCCTTGCGCTCGGCGTTGGCGAGCTCGCGTCGCCGACGCTTCTCGTCGGTCTCCCGCTGCAGCAGGTAGCGCTTCCAGTTCATCGAGTAGATGTCGAGCACCGAGCGGTTCGCGTCGAGGTGGAACACCTTGTTGACGACGGCGTCGAGCAGTTCGGTGTCGTGCGAGATGACGATGAGGCCGCCGCTGAACCCCTGCAGGTAGCTGCGTAGCCACAGGATCGAGTCGTGATCGAGGTGGTTGGTCGGCTCGTCGAGCAGCAGGGTGTCGGCGTGGCTGAAAAGGATGCGTGCCAGCTCGATCCGTCGGCGCTGACCGCCCGACAGCGTCTTCAGCGGCTGCGACACCACCCGGTCCGGCAGGCCCAGGTTCGACGCGATGCGCGCCGCCTCGGACTCCGCCGCATAGCCGCCGGCCGCGACGAACGACGCTTCGGCGCGCGTGTAGGCCGCCATCGCCTCGTCGCGTCGGACGCCGGCCGCGGATGCCATGGTCTCCTCGGCCTTGCGCATGCGGCGCATGGTCTCATCGAGTCCGCGCGCGCCGAGGATGCGGTCGCGGGAGATCTGCTCGGGGTCGCCGGATCGGGGGTCCTGAGGGAGGTAGCCGAGCTGGCCGGACCGGGTGACGGTGCCGCCGGCGGGCAGCGCCTCGCCGGAGAGGATCTTGGTCAGCGTCGTCTTGCCGGCGCCGTTGCGCCCGACGAGTCCGATCCTGTCACCGGGGGTCACCTGGAAGCTCACGGGGCTGAGCAGCAGCCTTGCGCCGACGCGCACCTCGATGTCATTGACCTGTAGCACCTACCCATTTTCCCCGCTGCGCCCGCAGAGTCCAAACCGCGCCCCACCGTCCCCGTCCGACCACACCCCGACGCCCCAGACCTGCCGGACCTTCCCCGAAAATCGACCAGTGCCCGCTTCTCCCCGGTCCGGTCACGAGAATCGCCCACTGCCTTCGGCCGCCGCGAGCCCGAAAAACGACCACTGCCCGCTTCTCCCCGGTCATTCGAGGAGAAGCGACCACTGCCCGCTTTTCGGAGGGGGCCGGACGACGTGGGCGTCGACGGCCCGTTGGGGACGGCGTGGGCCGAGTCATCCCAGGCGACGACCGTTCGCCGGGTCAGACCAGGCGACGACGGCGCGCGAGGAGGACCGCGTCGACGGCGAAGATCAGCACCGCCACCCAGACCAGCGCGAAGCCCGCCCAGCGGGCCGCGGGCATCGGCTCGCCGAAGGCCAGCCAGCCGACGAGGAACTGGCCGATGGGCGCGAGGTACTGCAGCATGCCGATGGTCACCAGTGACACCTTGCGGGCAGCGTCGGCGAACAGGATCAGCGGAATGGCGGTGACGACGCCTGTCGTCGCCATGAGCAGGCCGTAGCCGCTGAGCAGGTCGACGGTGCCGCCGGCGGTGACGCCGAGGTAGATCAGGTAGCCCAGCGCGATCGGGGCGACGGCGGCGGTCTCCATGGCGAGGCCGGGTGTCGGCGCGACGGATCGGCCGGCCAGCTTCTTCACGAGCGAGTACGTGCCGAAGCTCAGTGCCAGGGTGATGGCGATGAACGGGAACTCGCCGTAGGCGACGACGAGCACCACCACCGCCGCGGCCCCGAATGCGAGCGCAATCCACTGCGCCCGACGCAGCCTCTCCCCCAGCACCAGAACGCCCAGTAGCGTCACCGCCAGCGGGTTGATGAAGTAGCCGAGGGCAGCGTCGAGCGTCCGCCCCGTCGCGACGCCGTAGACGTAGGTCGTCCAGTTGATCGCGATCAGCAGGCCGGCGACGCCGAGCACGAGGGCCGACCGGCGGTCGCGGAGGATGGCCCGCAGCTGGCCGAGACTACGCGTGACGGCGAGCAGCAGAAGGCAGAACACCAGCGACCACAGCGCCCGGTAGGCCACGACCTCGAACGCACCCGACCTGGCGAACAGCACGAAGTAGAGCGGGAACAGCCCCCACAGCGCGTAGGCGGTGATGCCGCTGATCAGGCCGGTGTTCGTCTTGTCCACCGGCCCAGACTAGGGGCGCACCGCCTGGCAGGTCGGCCTCGTCTCGCCGCCTGCTCCGTCGCCCATGGGCCGGCCGGACCTGGGAGCCCTCGCTTCGCTCGGGGCGTTTCGACGGGCCTGTGCTGAGCCTGTCGAAGTGCTCAACGACCCGTGGTTCCCTGAGCTTGCCCCGGTTCCCTGAGCTCGCCCCGGTTCCCTGAGCTTGAGCCGGTTCCCTGAGCTTGTCGAAGGGCGCCGAGCGGAGCGAGGCGGCGAATTCGGATGCGACCCTTCGCTCCGCTCAGGGCGTTTCGACAAGCTCAACGACCCGTGGTTCCCCGAGCCCAACCCGGTTCCCTGAGCTTGAGCCGGTTCCCTGAGCCCAACCCGGTTCCCTGAGCTTGTCGAAGGGCGCCGAGCGGAGCGAGGCGCCGGACTCGGGTGCGACCCTTCGCTCCGCTCAGGGCGTTTCTACAAGCTCAACGACCCGTGGTTCCCTGACCTTGCGCTGGTTCCCTGACCTTGTCCCGCCACAAGCTGAACGAACCGGTCGCCTCAGGACAGCCCGGCCAGGAAGTCGAGAATCGCCTTCTCCCACTCCTCCTTGTGCGACAGGTTCGCCCCGTGCGGCCCACCCTCGATCGGCACCACCTCGGCCTGCGGGACGTACTTCTTCATGCGCGCGGCCGACGGTGGGAAGGGCACGTTCTGGTCCTGTGTCCCGTGGACCACGAGGGTCGGGACCTTGATCGCCTCGCAGTCCCGCCGCAGGTCCGTCGCCCAGAGCAGGATGCAGGCCACCGCGTTGACCGGATCGCTCTGGTGCGCGATCCGCAGCGCCTCCGCGCGAACCTCCTCGGTCACCTGGATACCCGCGTCGTTGCTGAAGAACGTGGTGATGAAGGAATCGAGGAAACCTTCGCGGTCGTCGCGACAACTCTCCGCCATTGCAGTGAAGCCATCGAACGGCATGCCGCCATCGGGGTTGTCGTCGGTGATGCACAGCGCCGGCGTGATCGCTCCGGCGAAGATCGCCCCCGCGATGCGCCACGGGTCGTGGCTGCCCAGGAACCGGGCGACCTCGCCCCCGCCCATCGAGAACCCGAGGAGGACAGAGTCGCGGAGGTCGAGCTCCTCCAGTACGACGGCCAGGTCGTCGGCGAGGTCGTCATAGTCGACGGCCGCCTGCGGCTTGTCCGACTGCCCGAAGCCCCGTCGGTCGTAGGTGACGACGCGGTAGCCGGCACCGACGAACGTCGGGATGTTCGCCGCGAACGACTCGCCGGACAGAGGCCAGCCATGGATGAGGACCAGCGGTCGACCGTCGCCGCCGGAGTCGGTGTAGTGCAGGTTGACGCCGCTGGGCGTGGTGAGAGTTGGCATCGTCGCTCCTTCTCGTGGGCCTATGCCTGGAAAATACCGGAGCAGCGGTCGAGCGGAAAGGACTCTCTGCGGGTGAAGTGCGCCCCTGTTGCCATGACGGGCCCTGCCCCTTGTTCTTGGACATGCTGAATCCAGCATTTGCTGGGGAAGCGAGATGATCAGGAACTATGGCCCGGAAGAACTTCTCTGATGAGTTCCGTCGACAGGCTGTCGACTTGTACGAGTCCACGCCGGGGGCGACGGTGCGTGGCATCGCTGCCGATCTGGGGGTCGAGCGGGGGACGTTGCGTCACTGGCTCGACTTGTACGGCACGGGAAGGAAAACTGCCGCTGATGGCACGCCGACCAGGAGCCCGTTGATGCCGAAGTCGTCCACGCCGCCGGGGGCCGCTGACGAGACTGCGGAGCCGGAGCTGGTCAGGCTTCGGGCGGGGTGGTCGCGCTCAATGCCGCTCTCGCGACCCGCGGGACGCTGGACGGGGCCGTGTTCCACTCCGACCACGGCGCGGTCTATACGAGCCGCGACTACGCCGGGCTCTGTGACCGGCTCGGCGTGACCCAGTCGATGGGCGCTGTCGGCACGTCGGCGGACAACGCGCTCGCCGAGACGTTCAACGCGACCCTGAAACGCGAGGTCCTCCAGGACGCCGCCTGCTGGCCCGACGCCGACACCTGCCGCCGGGAAGTGTTCCGCTGGCTCGTCAGGTACAACACCCGTCGACGCCACTCATGGTGCGGCTACCAGTCACCAGCCGCCTACGAGACCCTCAACGCTGACGCTCACCGAAGCCGCGTAAACCAACCCCGTGTCCAAGAACCGGGGGCAAGGCCCGTCTACAAACCGAGGCGCTGACGGAGCCCGTGGCGAAGCTGTACCGCCGCCCGGGCATAGGCCGGGTCGGCGCCCTCTTCACGCGACCGCGCCTGGCAGTGCAGGGCGTTCTGGAATCTCTCGTGCAGTTCCCACGCGTCGCGACGGGCCCGGAGCCTGGCCGGATCCTCGGGCGTTGACCCGAGCGAGCGTGACTCCTCGATGTAGGCCCCGATAAAGCGGTCGATGGCCGCATCGTCCATGGGCACGTACCAGCGGCCGCCGGTGATCGTGCCGCCGATCAGGGCCAGGTCGTTGGCGACGTCGCCGATCCGCGCCCACTCCCAGTCGATGAACCGCGGCACCCCGTCGTCGCCGACGACGACGTTGGTCGCGACGAGGTCCGCGTGCACAAACGCGTAGGTGATCGCCTCGAACTCCCCCGCCGCGTCGACGAGCCGACGGTGGATCTCACCAGCCAGGCGCCGCACCTCACGCGTGTCCCCGACGTCCGGCTGATGCGCCGCCCACCACTGGGCGCCCGCGTCGAACTCCGCGACCAGGTCCAGCCTGTCCGTCCCCTCGACCGGGAACCGCCGACGGTGCAGGCGCGCCAGTTGACCGGCGTGGCGGGCCAGCAACGCATCGTCCCACTCCCCCGCCGGCACGTGCCGCCCGGCCACGTGCGACGACACCAGGTACGGGTGCCCCAGCGCGTTGTCCGCCCCCTCGTCGACGGTGAGCGGCACCGAACCGACGCCCGCCGGGATCAGCGGCGCCGCGCGCAGCTCCGCCGCCATACCCCGCGGCAGCTCCCCGACGGGCCGCAGCGGCAGCCGGAAAACCAGCGAGCCTCGCCCGTCGGTCACCAGCCAGGCGGCGTAGCTCTCCCCCACCCCCAGCGCCTCGACGCGCACCGCCGACCGGTCCAGAGCGACGGGCAGCGTCAGCCCGCCGGCGCGCAGCACGTCCTCGAGGCGCGCACCAGCGACGAAGGCCGCCCGCCGGAACTCTCCGGGGGCGGCCTTCACCTGGTCATCAGAGGTTGTAGCCAATGGCGCGCAGCTGCTCGCGGCCGTCCTCCGTGATCATCTCCAGCGTCCACGGCGGCAGCCAGACCCAGTTGATCGTCACGGAGTTGGCCAGCGTGTCCAGCACGTACTTGGTGTCGTACTCGATCTTGTCGGTCAGGGGGCAGGTGGGCGACGTCAGCGTCATGTCGAGCGTGACGTTGCCCTGCTCGTCCACCTGGCAGCCGTACAGCAGACCGAGATCGACGACGTTGACCATCAGCTCGGGGTCGACGACGTCCTTCATCGCCTCGATGATCTCGTCGCGGGTGGCGACGGCAGCCGCCTTCGTAGCGTCGACGGCGTCGACGTCGGGCAGTTCGTCGCGGACCAGGTCGCTGGGCCGCTGTTCAGCGTCGTACATCACTTCTCCTTGGCGGTGGCTTGCAGGGTGGCGTCGCGCAGGGCGGACCACCCGAGGAGGGCGCACTTCACGCGCGCCGGGAACTTGGACACTCCGGCGAAGGCGATGGCGTCCTCGAAGACGTCCTCGTCGGGTTCGATCCTGCCCTGGGACTGCATCATCTCCAGGAACCTGTCGTGCAGGTCGAGCGCGTGCTCGACGGACCCGCCGATGAGAAGGTCGGTCATCACCGAGGTGGATGCCTGCGAGATCGAACAGCCCTCGGCGTCGTACGAGATGTCGGTGATGGTGTCGCCGTCGACCTTGACCCGCAGCGTCAGCTCGTCGCCGCACGACGGGTTAACGTGGTGTACCTCGACGTCGCCGGCACGCAGTCCCGCGTGGTGCTTCTCGCGGTAGTGGTCGAGGATGATCGTCTGGTACAGCTCGTCGATGTTCACCTGACTCCTCCCAGTCGCGGCGCGAAGTAGTCGCGCGTGAACACTAGCGCGTCCGCCAGCGCGTCGATCTCGGCGGGTGTGGTGTAGAGGTAGCTCGACGCGCGGGTCGAGCTCTGGTGCCCGAGCCGCCTGTGCAGCGGCCTGGCGCAGTGGTGCCCGCCGCGGATCGCGACTCCTCGCGAGTCCAGGACCTGCATCACGTCGTGCGGATGGACCCCGTCGAGGTTGAAGGAGATGGCGCTGCCCCGCTCGACGGCCTCGGTCGGGCCGAGGATGCTGAGCCCCTCGATCGCGGTCAGCTTCGCCAGCGCGTAGGCGGTGATCTCGTGCTCGTGCGCCTCGATGGCGTCCATGCCGATGCCGGTCAGGAACTCGACGGCGGCGCCCAGCCCGACGGCCTGCGCGATGGGCGGCGTGCCTGCCTCGAAGCGCGCGGGCGGCGCGGCGTAGGTGGAGCGCTCCATCTCGACGATCTCGATCATCTCGCCGCCGCCGAGGAACGGGGGCAGGGACTCGAGCAGGTCGAAGCGTCCCCACAGGACACCGACTCCGGTCGGGCCGCACATCTTGTGGCCCGTGAAGGCGACGAGGTCGGCGCCCAGCATCGCCACGTCGATGGCCTGGTGTGGGACGGCCTGCGACGCGTCGACCACCATCACGGCGCCGACGGCGTGCGCCTGCGCGGCGATGTCGGCGACGGGGTTACGGGTGCCGAGGACATTGCTGACCCAGGTCAGCGACACGACCTTCGTGCGCTCGTTGATCAGCGCGTCGCGCTCGGCGGCCTCGAGGTCAAGCCGGCCCTCGTCGGTGACATCGAACCAGCGCAGCGTCGCGCCGGTGCGCTGGGCGATCAGCTGCCACGGGACGATGTTCGAGTGGTGCTCCATGACCGAGATGACGATCTCGTCGCCGGGGCCGAGCTTCGCGCCGAGGGTGTTGGCCGCGAGGTTCAATGCCTCGGAGGCGTTCTTCGTGAAGACGATCTCCTCGGGCCGAGCCGCGCCGACAAAGGCCGCGACCTGCGCGCGGGCCCCCTCGAAGGCGCCTGTCGCCTCGGCGCCCAGCAGGTGCATGGCGCGCGCGACGTTCGCGTTGTGCTGCAGGTAGTGCTCGGCGATGGCGTCGACGACCTGCTGCGGCTTCTGCGAGGTGTTGGCCGAGTCGAGGTAGACCAGCGGGTAGTCCCCCACCCTGCGCTGCAGGATCGGGAAGAGCTGCCGGATGGCTTCGACGTCGTACACGGGATTCCTCACCTCGGATGTGTCTGAAGAGTGTGCCGGGCGGACCCGCCGATCGGCGGGCCCACCCGGCCCGGGCGACGGTCAGACGCCCGCAGCCGCGTTGGCGCGGACGTAGGACTCGTAGCCCTCGGCCTCGAGCTTGTCGGCGAGCTCACGGCCGCCGGTCTCGACGACCTTGCCGTCGACGAACACGTGCACGACGGTGGGCTCGATGTAGCGCAGGATGCGCGTGTAGTGCGTGATGAGCACGACGGCGCGGTCGCCCTGCCCGGCGTAACGGTTCACGCCCTCGGAGACGACCTTCAGCGCGTCGATGTCGAGGCCGGAGTCGGTCTCGTCGAGGATCGCGGCCTTCGGGTTGAGCAGCTCGAGCTGCGCGATCTCGTGGCGCTTCTTCTCGCCGCCGGAGAACCCCTCGTTGACCGAGCGGCCGGCGAAGGTCTTGTCCAGCTGCATGCGGCCGAGCGCGGACTCGACGTCCTTGACCCAGTGGCGGACCTTGGGCGCCTGACCGGCGAGGGCGGTCTTGGCGGTGCGCAGGAAGTTCGCGACGGAGACGCCGGGGACCTCGACGGGGTACTGCATGGCCAGGAACAGGCCGGCGCGGGCGCGCTCGTCGACCGTGAGGTCGGTCAGCTCGACGCCGTCGAGCTTCACGGAGCCGGAGGTGATCTTGTACTTCGGGTGCCCGGCGATGGCGTAGGCCATCGTGGACTTGCCGGAGCCGTTGGGGCCCATGATGGCGTGGATCTCACCGGGGTTGATGGTGAGGTTGACGCCGTTGAGGATCGGCTTGTCGCCCTCCTCGGTGATGACGTCTGCGTGCAGGTCGGTGATGACGAGCGTGGACATGGTAAGCGGTACTCCTAGATGTCAGAACGAAAGTGGGTTGTCGGGGTCGACCTGGATGTCGTCGCCCGAGAGACGGACGGGAAACACGCGAACGGGCTGCGTGGCGGGCGGGTTCAGCGGGGCGCCGGTGCGCAGGTCGAAGCTCGATCCGTGCAGGTAGCACTCGATGCTGCAGCCGTACACGTCGCCCTCGCTGAGCGCCACCTTGCCGTGGCTGCACTCGTCCTCGATGGCGTACAGGTCGCCCTGCTGCCGCACGATCGCCACCGTCAGCTCGTCCGTCACGTCGCAGGCGAGCGGCGTGTCGTCGCGGAGCTCATCGACGGTGGCGACGGTGCGGAAACTCACGCCTCGACCGCCGTGCGGGTCGTGCCGTGCACCAGCTCGAGTTCGCGCTCGACCTGGGCGAGGAGTTTCTCCTCGATGCTGTCGACGCCGATCCGGCGGATGATGTCGTTGAAGAAGCCGTGCACGATCAGGCGACGCGCCTCCTCCTCCGGGACGCCGCGGCTCATCAGGTAGAAGAGCTGCGTGTCGTCGAAGCGGCCCGTGGTCGAGCTGTGGCCTGCGCCGACGATCTCGCCGGTCTCGATCTCCAGGTTCGGCACGGAGTCGGCCTGGCAGCCGTCGGTGAGCACGAGGTTCTTGTTGGCCTCGTAGGTCTCGATCCCGAGCGCGACCTTGCGGATCAGCACGTCGCCGATCCACACGGAGTGCGCGCCCTCGCCCTGCAGCGCGCCGCGGTAGTCGACGTTGCTGGCGGTGTTGGGCTGGTTGTGATCGACGAACAGACGGTGCTGGACGTGCTGGCCGCCGTCGACGAAGTACAGGCCGTAGGCGTGCAGGTCGCCGCCCGGGCCCTCGTAGCGGGCGTTCTCCTGGAGCCGGATGACGCCGCCCATCGAGGCCGTGATCGCCTTGACCTGGGCGTCGCGGCCGATGCTCAGCGAGCGCTGACCGCCGTGCACCGCGTCGGACTCCCAGTCCTGCAGCGTCACGAGATTCAGCTGCGCGCCGTCGCCTACGCGGATGTCGGTCTTCTCGGCGTAGGAAGCGGTGCCGCGGTGCACGATGACCAGCGTCAGCTGTGCGTGGCGACCGATGCGGATGATGGTGTGGCCGTAGAGGTTGCCCCCGTCGGCCTCGAGCGTCAGCGTGATGGGCTCGTGCGCGACGAAGTCATCGGGCACCTCGATCAGCTGTGCGCCGCCCGACAGGTCGTGGGCCAGCGCGGCGATGCGGTCGACGGGGGCCTCGACGGACAGCTCGCGCGCCTCGTCGACGCTCAGCTGGCGGACGGTGACGCCCTGGGGGAGGGCCTCGGCCCAGTTCGGGGTGGCGCCGGTCGCGGTCTCGTCGAGCAGCTTCCGAAAGCGCTTGACGGGGGTGAACCGCCAGATCTCCTCGCGGCCCGTGGGCATGGGGTGGTCAGCGATGCTCCACGACGGGGTGGGGTGCAGGTGCGACTCGACGGTCTCGATCGCCTCAGCGACGTTCGGCACGGTTGCGGTAGTCAATTGTTGCCTTGTCCTTATCTCGTTGTCGTGCCGGCGGCGTCAGCCGACCGCGCCTTCCATCTGGAGCTCGATGAGCCGGTTCAGCTCCAGGGCGTACTCCATCGGGAGCTCGCGCGCGATGGGCTCGATGAAGCCGCGCACGATCATCGCCATCGCCTCGTCCTCCTCCATGCCGCGGCTCATCAGGTAGAACAGCTGGTCGTCGGAGACCTTGGACACGGTGGCCTCGTGCGCCATGGACACGTCGTCCTCGCGCACGTCGACGTAGGGATAGGTATCGGAGCGCGACACGTTGTCCACCAGCAGGGCGTCGCACTTGACCGACGACGACGAGAAGCTCGCGCCGGGGTCGACCTGCACGAGGCCGCGGTAGGACGCGCGGCCGCCGGCGCGGGCGACGGACTTGCTGATGATCGAGCTGGAGGTGTGCGGGGCGCAGTGCACCATCTTGGAGCCGGTGTCCTGGTGCTGGCCCTCGCCCGCGAACGCGATCGACAGGGTCTCGCCGCGCGCGTTCTCGCCCATCAGGTAGACGGCGGGGTACTTCATGGTGACCTTGGAACCGATGTTGCCGTCGATCCACTCCATGGTCGCGCCCTCCTCGCAGGTGGCGCGCTTGGTGACCAGGTTGTACACGTTGTTCGACCAGTTCTGGATCGTCGTGTAGCGGCAGCGGGCGCCCTTCTTCACGATGATCTCGACGACGGCGGAGTGCAGCGAGTCCGACTTGTAGATCGGGGCGGTGCAGCCCTCGACGTAGTGCACGTAGGCCCCCTCGTCGACGATGATCAGCGTCCGCTCGAACTGGCCCATGTTCTCCGTGTTGATGCGGAAGTAGGCCTGCAGCGGGATGGACACCTGCACGCCCTTGGGCACGTAGATGAAGGAGCCGCCCGACCAGACGGCCGTGTTGAGCGACGCGAACTTGTTGTCGCCGACGGGGATGACGGTGCCGAAGTACTCCTGGAAGATCTCCGGGTGCTCCTTGAGCGCGGTGTCGGTGTCGAGGAAGATGACGCCCTGACGCTCGAGCTCCTCGTTGATCTTGTGGTAGACCACCTCGGACTCGTACTGGGCCGCGACGCCGGCCACCAGGCGGGCCTTCTCGGCCTCCGGGATGCCGAGCCGGTCGTAGGTGTTCTTGATGTCCTCGGGCAGGTCCTCCCAGGTCTGGGCCTGCTTCTCGGTGGAGCGCACGAAGTACTTGATGTTGTCGAAGTCGATGTCCGTCAGGTCGGCGCCCCACTTCGGCATGGGCTTCTTGTCGAACAGCCGCAAGGCCTTGAGGCGGAGCTCACGCATCCACTCCGGCTCGTCCTTCATGTGTGAGATGTTGTTGACGACGTCCTCGTTCAGGCCGCGCTTGGCCGACGAACCGGCCACGTCCTTGTCGTGCCAACCCCACTGGTAGTTGGAGAGGGCCTCGATGTGCTCGTCCTGGGTGGCGCCCAGCCCGGGCGCCTGGGGAGCTGTCTGAGTCATCTGCGTCTACTTTCTCTTGGGGATGCGGGGAGTCGGAAGGGGTCGCGGGACGTGCGTGGTGCACACCCCGTCACCGTGGGCGATGGTCGCGAGCCGCTGGACGTGGGAGTCAAGCAGCCGGGAGAAGAGCAGGGTCTCGACCTCGCAGAACACCGGGAACTCGGCGGCCACGTGGGCAACCGGGCAGTGGTGCTGCAGGAGCTGGCTTCCGGAAACCACGGGCCTGACCGACGGGGCGTACCCGTCGACGGCGAGCGCCTCGACCAGCGCATCGATCGGCGAGGCGTCGGGGTGGTCGGCGCGGTTCTGCCGGAACCTGGCCTCGACCTCGTCGAGCCGGTCCTTGGCCAGCTCGCGGATCGCGGTGGGCCCGGTGGCGGCGACGAGGCGACGCAGCGCGGCGATCGCCAGGTCGTCGTAGGCCTGGCGGAACTCGGCGCGACCCTCGTCGGTCAGCACGAACACCTTCGACGGGCGTCCGCGGCCGCGGGAGCCGTAGACGCGCTCGGCCCTCGAGGCGAGGGTCCCCTCGCCGAGGAGCGCAGCGAGGTGACGGCGGATCGCCGCAGGGGTCAGCTCGAGCTTGTCGGCGAGCTGTTTGGCGGTCTGCGGACCGTCGTTCAGGATCAGCTGCACGACGCGCTGACGGGTCGGCACGTCGGCTTCCGCCTGGGTCGGGTTCGGAGCGTGGAGCTCTATAGTCATGTCGGTCACCTCCAGCCGCGCATGGTCGGGTCATGGTCAACCCAATTACCACATGCAAGTGTTGCCAATTCGTTCGCCGCGTTCAAGTGAGGGTTCCCTTACCTCAGGGGCCGGTAGGCCGCATTTACGCAACAAGGTACCCGCCTCGTGGGCGCACGTCCGGCGTCGCCTCGACTAGGCTGAGGCCGTGACTGCCCTCGAAGCCCATGACCTGACGGTGACGTTCGGGCACACCACGGCGCTCGACGGCCTGACCCTGAGCGCCGCAGATGGCAGGATCACTGCCCTGCTGGGTCCGAACGGGGCCGGGAAGACCACCTTCATCCGCTGCTGCACCGGCCTGGCAGAGCCGAATTCGGGAACCCTGCGGGTCCTCGGGATGCCGGCCGGATCCCCCGGGGCGCTCCCCCGGATCGGCGTGATGCCCCAGTCGACCGGCGCCTGGTCGGGAATTCGGGCAGGCGAGCTGCTGCGCTACCTGGCTTCGCTGTACGCGAACCCGCAGCCCGTCGACGACCTGATCGATCTGCTCGGCATCGCGCCCTTCGTGTCCACGCCGTACCGGCGGCTCTCCGGCGGGCAGCAGCAGGCCGTCAACCTGGCCGGCGCGCTGGTCGGGCGCCCGGAGCTCGTCTTCCTCGACGAGCCCACCGCCGGCCTCGACCCTCGCGCCCGCCGCCTGACCTGGGACCTGGTCGCCGCGGCCCGCGACGCCGGCGTCGCCGTGCTGCTGACAACGCACGACATGGTCGAGGCCGCACAGCTGGCCGACCACGTGCACATCATCGACGGCGGCCGCGTCACCGCCAGCGGCACCGTCGCCGAGCTCGCGGTCGACGAAAGCCTCGAGACGGCCTACCTGCGGCACACGACGGGAGCCGCCAGGTGACCACGCTCGACCTCACGCCCCGTCCCGGGGCCGCCCCCGCGACCCGACGCGTTCTCGCGCACGCCCGCACCGAGGCGAGGCTGATACTGCGCAACGGCGAGCAGATCCTGCTCGCGATCGTGATCCCGCTCGGCGTGCTGGTCGGCGCGGCGCTGTTCGGCGACACGCTCGGGCTCGGCCTGACCACGTCCGCGCCGTCGATCCTCGGACTGGTGATGTGGAGCTCCTGCCTGACGACGCTCGCGATCTCGACGGGCTTCGAGCGCCGCTACAACGTGCTGGAGCGGATGGCCGCCACGCCCCTCGGCCGCCCAGGCATCCTGGCCGGGAAGGGGGTCGCGATCTCCCTGATCACGCTGGGCCAGGTGGCAGTGCTCGCGCTGGCCGCGCTCGCGCTCGGCTGGCGGCCAACGCCGACGCTGGGCGGCCTCGTCGTGGCGGTGCTCGTCTCCATGCTGTCGATGGGCGCCTTCGCGGGCCTCGGCCTGGCGATCGCCGGCTCGATGAGGCCCGAGGCGACACTCGGCATCGCCAACCTGCTGTACCTGGTCGGCATGCCGCTCGGCATCCTCATCCCGCTAGACCGCTTCCCCGGCTGGGCCGGGCACGTCATCTCGTGCCTGCCGACCGGGGCGCTGGGCGAGACGCTGCGGGCCGCCGCCGTCGGGCCGGTCCCCGGCTGGCCCCTCCTCGTCGCGGCGCTGTGGTGCGCCGCAACCCTGGCCCTCGCCTGGAAGGTGTTCCGATGGACCTCGTGAAGAAGCTCGTCGCCGGGGAGAAGGCGCTGCGGCGCTGGCTCTGGGCGTCGCTGGTGTGCAACATGGCGATCGTCGTCACCGGCGCGATCGTCAGGCTCACGAGCTCGGGCCTCGGCTGCCCCACGTGGCCGAAGTGCACCGATGAGAGCTACGTGCCGCACCCCGAGTCGGGCATTCACGGGCTGATCGAGTTCGGCAACCGGACACTGACGTTCGTGCTGATCGCCGTCGCGCTCGGCGCGTTCTTCGCCGCCTGGGTCAACCGCGGCCGCCGCTCGACGCTGTGGCGCCTGACGCTGGGCATCGGGATCGGCATCCCGTTCCAGGGCGTCATCGGCGGTATCACCGTGTGGTCCGGGCTCAACCCCTTCGTGGTCGCGCTGCACCTGCTGCTGTCCGTCGTGCTCATCGTGGCGTGCGTGCTCGCCCTGCGGATCGGCTACCGCGTCGTCCCCACCCCCGTCGGCAGGGCGGCGCGCCTCGTCGTCGTCGCGACGTTCGCTTCCTCGATGCTGTCGATCTGGGTCGGCACGGTCGTGACGGGCTCCGGCCCGCACGCGGGCGACCTCGACGCGGTGCGCACGGGCTTCGACATCGAGATCGTCTCGCGGCTGCACGGCCTGTCCGCCTGGCTGGTCGTCGCCTGCACCGTCGCGTCGCTGTGGCTGCTGCACGGCACGGGCCGCCCCGCGCACGCCACCCGGCTGCTGCTCGGCACCGTCCTGCTGCAGGGCGTGATCGGCTACACGCAGTACTTCCTGGGGGTGCCGGCCTGGATCGTCGCCCTGCATATGGTGGGGATGACGCTCGTGGCCGCGGCCTCCGCCTGGCTCCTGTTCTCCACGGCCGGCTCGCCGGCCGCGCCCACCACCACCGATCCCTCGAGGAGTGTCCATGACGAACCCGGTACTGACTGAAGAGCTTGACTTCCTGCTGCCCGACTTCGCGGCGGCCACCGCGGCCGATTACCGCGCCGCCATCGAGGCGGGCATGGACTCGCACCTGACAGGGCTCGTCTCGCTGCGTGACAACCCCGAGCCGCCCACCGTCGCCAACGTGCTCGGCGCCTGGGACGACGCCGAGGCCGTGCTCCGCCGCGCACTGAGCGCGTTCTGGGCCGTCCGCTCGTCCAACGCGACCGACGAGCTCGACGCGATCGACGAGGAGTTCTCCCCGCTGCTGGCCGAGCACAACGACGCCATCTTCCTCGACCGCGGCCTCTACGCGCGCCTCGAGTCCCTGCAGGCCCGCATCGACGCGGGCGAGGTCGACGCCGACGAGGAGGACCGCTACGCGCTCGACGAGACGCTGCGCTCCTTCCGCCGCGCGGGCGTCACCCTCGACGACGCGCAGCAGGACCGGCTCCGCGAGCTGAACAGGGAGCTGGCGAACCTCTCGACGCGCTTCGAGGTGCTCAACCGCGGTGCCCGCAACGCCGGCGGCCTCGACGTCACCGAGGCCGAGCTGGCCGGGCTCGGCGACGCCGAGCGCGAGGCACTGCGCACCGAGGACGGCGGCTACCGCATCGAGCTGGTCAACACCACGCAGCAGTTCCTGGCCGCGAAGCTGACCGACGCCGGAGTGCGCGCCCGGCTGCTGGCCGCCTCCACCGGCAGGGCGCTGGGCGGCGAGTTCGACACCCGCGAGGTCGTCGTCGCCACCGCGCGGGCGCGCGCCGAGCGCGCCGCCCTGCTGGGCTACGCGAACCACGCCGCGCTGGTCGCCGACGCAGGCTGCGCCAAGACCACCGACGCGATCTTCGCCATGGAGGTGCCGCTGGCCCGCGCCGCCCTCGCGAAGGCCCGCGAGGAGGCGAAGGTGCTGGCCGCGCGCTACGCCGAGCTCAACCCCGGCGCCGAGTTCACCGCCGCCGACTGGACCTTTGTCGAGGCGATCGTCCGGAGGGAGCGCTACGCGTTCGACGAGTCGGAGCTCGGCGAGTACCTGCAGGTCGACAAGGTGCTGGCCGCCGTCTACGCCGCGGCCGAGGAGCTGTACGGGCTGACCTTCGTGCTCCGCGAGGACCTCGTCGGGCACGCCCCCGGCTCCCAGGTCTACGAGGTGCACGACGAGCAGGGCGTCATCGGCGCCTTCGTGATGGACTTCTGGGCGCGCCCCACCAAGAACGGCGGGGCGTGGATGAGCAACATCGTCGACCAGTCGCTGCGCGACCAGACGCTGCCGGTGGTCACCAACAACTGCAACTACACGCCCGGCACCACCACGATCACGTGGGACGGCGTCATCACGATGTTCCACGAGTTCGGCCACGCCCTGCACGGCCTGCTCGCGCACTCGCGCTACGCCTCGCGGTCCGGGACGAACACCCCGCGGGACTTCGTCGAGTTCCCGAGCCAGGTCAACGAGCACTGGGCCTGGACGCCCGGCCGCGTGCTGCCCGCCGAGTGGGTCGCCCGCCTCACGGAGGCCGACAGGTTCGGCCAGGGCTACGCGACCGCCGAGACCGAGATCGCGGCCCTGCTGGACATGGTGTGGCACACGACCCCGCTCGACGAGCTGCCGACCTCGGCCGACGAGGTGGAGGCCTTCGAGGCCGCGGCGCTGGAGAAGCTCGGCCTGGCCGACCCGCTGGTCCCACCGCGCTACCGCACCTCGTACTTCGCGCACATCTGGGGCGGCGGCTACGCGGCCAGCTACTACGGCTACGCCTGGGCGAAGGTCATGGACGCCGACGCCGTTGCGTGGTTCGAGGAGCAGACCGGCAGCGTCCGCGAGGCCGGCGAGCACTTCCGCCGCACCCTGCTGCAGCCCGGCGGCTCCGTCGACCCGATGGAGACCTACCGCCGGTTCCGCGGCCGCGATCCGCAGTTGCAGGCGCTCCTCGACCGCCTCGGCCTGACCCTCTGACCGTGATGGGCGTCGGGGAGTCGCTGCTGCGGGAGCTGGAGGTCGTCCGCGGCAACCTGATCGGCAAGCTCGCGGGTCTCGACGAGCGCGCCGCGCGGCTCCCCCGCACGCCCACGGGAACCAACCTCGCGGGGCTGGTCAAGCACTGCTGCTTCATCGAGCACGGCTACCTGGTCACCTGCGTCGGCCGCGACGCGGTGCGAGGCATCGTGGAGCCCGACTTCGACGCCGACCCGAACGCGGACCTGTACCTGGCGGCCGACGAAACGGTCGCCTGGGTGCTCGAGTTGTATGAGCGCGTCGGCGAGGCCGTCCGGGCCTCGGTGGCCGCGCTGCCGCTGGACGCTCCCGGGCACGTGCCGTGGTGGGGCGACCGGGGTGCGACGACGCTGGGACACCTCCTGGTCCACACGCTCGGCGATCTGGCCCAGCACGCGGGGCAGGCCGACATCCTGCGCGAGCTGGCCGACGGCACCGTCGGCCTGCGGTCCCCCGGCGACAACATCGGCGAGCCCGCCGACGGCTGGGAGGCGCACGTCTCCCGGCTCACCGCGCTCGCTGAACGGGCCTGAGCGCGTCAGGCGTGGGCGTCCTCCGCGGGCGCCAGTTCCTCAGCGGGCCTGCGGACGAAGAATGAACACACGACGCCCGCGGTCCAGATCGCGCCGGCGCCGAGGAAGGCCCAGTGCGCGCCGACCAGCATCGCGGCGGCCTCGCTCGGCGCGGTGGGCGCCGCGGCGGCGCTCTGCGTCGCGAAGATCGTGACGAACACGGCGGTGCCCGCCGCGCCCGCGACCTGCTGCGTGGCTCCCATCACCGCGGAGCCGTGCGCGTAGAGGCCCTCGGGCAGCGACCCGAGCCCGACGGTGAACAGCGGCGTGAAGAGGCAGGCGAAGCCGAGACTCAGCAAGATGTGTGACGCCATGACGGCCCACCAGGGCGTGGCGAGCGAGATGGTACTGAGGAACGCGAAGACGGCCAGCACCGCGAGGCTGGCGGGTACGACGAGCACGCGCGGCCCGAGCCGGTCGTAGAGCCGGCCGACCACCGGGGACAGCAGGCCCATCGCGACCCCGCCGGGCAGCAGCATCAGCCCCACCTGCAGCGGGGCCAACCCGAAGGCGCGCTGGAGCAGCAGCGGCAGCATGATGATGGTCCCGAACAGCGCCATCATCGCCACGGCCATCATCACCACCGACACCGTGAACGAGGAGACGGTGAAGGTTCTGAGATCGAGGAAGGCGGCGTCGCGGCCCTGCAGCACGAGCTGGCGGGCGACGAAGGCGACGAGCGCCCCGACCCCGATGCCGACAGCGAGCCACGGCTGCCACCACGCGACGTGCTCGGCGCCGATCAGGCTGAGCCCGTAGACGAGCGGCCCGAAGGCCAGGATGGTCAGCGGGATCGAGATGAGGTCAAGCGGGGTGTCGACGGGGTGGCCGACGTTGACGAGCCGGCGGCGCCCGAGCAGCAGCATGACGGCGGCGACGGGCGCGACGAGGCAGAACACGTAGCGCCAGCTGCCCAGCTGCAGCAGCACCCCGGACAGCGTCGGCCCGATGGCGGGGGCGACCGCGATCACCATGGAGATGTTGCCCATCATCGCCCCGCGGGTCTCGGACGGCACGAGCCTCATCACGGTGGTCATCAGCAGGGGCATCATCACGGCGGTGCCGGAGGCCTGCACGATGCGCCCGATCAGCAGCGCTGGGAAGCCGGGCGCGAGCGCGCACACCACCGTCCCGAGAGTGAAGGTGGTCATGGCGATCGTGAACACCTGGCGGGTCGTGAGCCGGTCGAGCAGCCACCCGGTGACGGGGATCACGACGGCCATCGTGAGCAGGAACGCGGTGGTGAGCCACTGCGCGGTGCGCTCGGTGACGCCGAGTGAGGCCATGATGCTGCTCAGCGCCACGTTCATCGTCGTCTCGTTGAGGATGACGACGAAGGCGGCGACGATCAGGACCCCGATGACTCCCCTGGGAGCGTCGGGTCCGGGCGCTGCAGCGGACATGTCTCCCCCTCGGTCGGGGGAAACACTAACGCCGGCGGGGCTCAGCGGCCGCCGCGCCGGCGACGGCCAGCAGCAGGCCGACGTTCCGTGCGGTTGGGCGTTCAGCCCAGGTAGCGCAGCGGCGCGGGCCCCGGATCCCCGCCGATCCGGACGCAGGCCGCGACCGCGCCGGAGGCCTGCAGCGCCGCGAGCCGTGTCACCACGCGCTCGCGCAGTGCCGCGGGCGAGACGGTGTTGAGATAGATCCGGGTGGCCCCCTCGAAGCCCGCGAGCGTGGAGACGCGCCACTTCAGCAGCACGCGCCACGGCATCGCCGTCGCGACGCCGGGCGGCTGGTAGTACCACTCCTCGTTGCACGGCACGTCCGCCCCGGTGGCGGCGTGCATGGCGTGCAGCAGGTCGCTGACGGAGTCGAGCTCGGCGCGCGTGTGCTCCCACGGCCGGGTATGCGGGCTGCGGGAGGCGATCTCGATCGTCGGATACCGGTGCCCGAACCCGGCCCACGCGACGGCGTGCTCGGTGGTGGCGATGATCAGCCCGGCGGCCGCGGCGTGGTCCACCCCGGCGGCGTTGAAGAGGTCGGGCTCCGCCTCGAGCCGCGCCAGCGTCGCCTCCTGCGATGCCCCGAGCTCATCGATGGCGACGAGCTGCTTGTGCAGGTGGTCGAACGACGCGCCCGCGGGGCGCAACCAGTTCTGGAAGACCGCGACGTAGCGGGCGTGCGGGTTGACGGCGTACAGCCGTCGCGCGGAGTCGGCGGCGAAGCGGACGAACGCGCGGTGCTCGTCGGGGCTCAGCGTGCCCGACGACGCGAGGCCGGAGTCGTCGGCGGCGTCGTCGGCGAAGTGGCGGCGGGCGATCACGACGTCGTGGCCGCCTCCGAAGAAGCCGTCGGCCCTGGCGAGCCGCTCGTCCTCGGTCAGGTCGCCGGGCTCCTCCCCCGCGGCCCGGAGCTTGGCTTCGATCACGCGCAGGACGTGGGCGCGGCCGGCCGGGTCGGCCAGGTAGTCGGCGCGGCGTCGCGCGATTCGCGGGGCCACCTCGTAGCCGTGGTTGAGGCGCCAGTAGTCATAGCTCAGGATCTCGAACAGGTTGGGCACCCGGCGGAAGTCGGCGACGGTGTCGAACAGTCGGGCGGCCGGCAGCCAGTCGAACGTCTCCCCCGCCACGACGCGGGCCTTCTCCGGCGGCGTGTCGAGATAGCGGTCCTGGCAGAAGGCGCACTCGCGCGTGCGTCGTTCGTCGGTCAGCGGACGGGGATCCGGGTGCGGGAGGCCCAGCGGGCGGTTGCCGCGGCCGGGCACCGTCCACACCTGGGTGCCGGTGAACGGGTTGACCTGCTTGACGGTGCCGTCGGGCAGCGTCTGGAGGAACCGTGGCACACGGGCCTCAGAAGATCAGCGGGTCGATCGCCACCGCGAGGAACAGCAGCGCGAGATAGGTGTTCGACCAGTGGAACAGGCGCATGGCCTTCAGCTGGGCGCCCTCGAGTCCGGCGCGGGCCCGCGACCAGAGTGCCCAGGCCTCCCGCAGCATCACGGCACCGAACACGGCCGCGGCCACGGGGTACAGCCATCCCGTCGGGGCCAGCGGCCACAGCAGCAGCGAGACGGCGACGGTGGCCACCGAGTACCAGAAGATGCGCTTGGCAACCCGCGGGGCGCCCATCACCACGGGCAGCATCGGCACGCCCGCAGCGGCGTAGTCGTCCTTGTAGCGGAAGCTCAACGCCCAGGTGTGCGGGGGCGTCCAGAGGAAGACCACCGCGAACAGGACCAGCGGGGGCCAGGCAACGGCCCCGGTTACGGCCGTCCAGCCGATCAGGGGCGGGAAGCAGCCGGCGATGCCGCCCCAGACGATGTTCTGCGACGTGCGGCGCTTCAGCCACATCGTGTAGACGAAGATGTAGAAGGCGTTCGCGGCCAGCGCCAGGATGGCCGAGAGCCAGTTCGCGCCGAAGCCGAGGATGACCGTCGCGAGGACCGCCAGCACGGCACCGAAGGTCGTCGCGGCCGCGGGAGTGACCTGGTGCCGCGGCACGGGACGGCGTCGGGTGCGGCGCATGACCTCGTCGATGTCGGCATCCAGCACACAGTTGAACGTGTTCGCGGACGCGGCCGCGAACAGGCCGCCCACGAACGTCACCAGCATGAGCTGCCACGGCGGCACGCCGCCGGCGGCCAGGAACATGGCAGGAAGGGTCGTGACGAGCAGCAACTCGATGATGCGCGGTTTCGTCAACGCGACGTATGCCTTCACGACATCGCCGAGGCGAACCTCCGACACCGCGGCCACTGAGCTGACAGCCACAAACTCCCCATTCATCCGCTACCGGTGAGACGCCCGCGCACCGGTAGCGGCGACCGTCCACGGCAGTCTAGCCGGGCTCGGCCGGACACCGAACCCGATTGATGAGACTCGCGCGATCGCCACTGGCGCACATGAGTCCCGTCGGCGGCCGGTCGGACTAGGGTGGCTTACTGATGAACGACTACGTGAACCCACTGCGTGACCCGCTCGACCGGCGGCTGCCGCGCATCGCGGGCCCCTGCGTGCTGGTGATCTTCGGCGTCACGGGCGACCTGTCCCGCAAGAAGCTCATGCCGGCCGTCTATGACCTGGCCAACCGCGGGCTCCTGCCGCCGGGCTTCGGGCTCGTCGGTTTCGCCCGCCGGGACTGGGAGGATCAGGACTTCGCCCAGGTGGTCCACGAGGCAGTCAAGGAACACGCCAGGACACCGTTCCGCGAGGAGGTCTGGCAGCAGCTGCTGGAGGGCATCCGCTTCGTGCCTGGCCAGTTCGACTCGGACGAGTCGTTCGAGCGGCTCCGCGCGACGCTCGAGGAGCTGGACACAGCGCGTGGCACCGGCGGGAACCACGCGTTCTACCTCTCCATCCCCCCGTCGGGCTTCGAGCAGGTGATGAGCCAGCTGTCCAGGCACGGGCTGGCCGAGCGCCGTCCCGGCACCTGGCACCGCGTCGTCATCGAGAAGCCCTTCGGGCACGACCTGGCCTCCGCCCGCGAGCTGAACGACGTCGTCGAGACGCTGTTCCTCCCGCAGGAGGTCTTCCGCATCGACCACTACCTGGGCAAGGAGACGGTGCAGAACATGCTGGCGCTGCGCTTCGCGAACCAGATGTTCGAGCCGATCTGGAACAACCACTACGTCAGCCAGGTGCAGGTCACGATGGCCGAGGACATCGGCATCGGCGGCCGCGCAGGCTACTTCGACGGCATCGGCATCGCCCGCGACGTCATGCAGAACCACCTCCTGCAGCTGCTGGCGCTGACCGCGATGGAGGAGCCGACGAGCTTCGAGGCCTCGCAGCTGCGCGCGGAGAAGCAGAAGGTCCTGGCCGCGGCACACGTCCCGGACCGCTACGACCTCTCGACGGCGCGCGGCCAGTATGCCGCGGGCTGGCAGGGCGGGCGGGCCGTGGGCGGGTACCGGCAGGAGGACGGCGTCGCGCCGGACTCGCACACCGAGACCTTCGCCGCCATGCGCGTCGACATCGACAACCGGCGCTGGGCAGGGGTCCCCTTCTATCTGCGCACCGCGAAGCGGATGCCGCGCCGCGTGACGGAGGTGGCGCTGAGTTTCAAGCGCGCCCCGCATCTGCCGTTCGCTGCCACCGATACCACCGAGCTCGGCACGAACGCGCTGGTGATGCGCATCCAGCCCGACGAGGGCGTCACCCTGCGGTTCGGGGCCAAGGTGCCCGGCACCCAGATGGACATCCGCGAGGTCTCGATGGACTTCGGCTACGGCGGCTCCTTCACCGAGACATCACCCGAGGCCTACGAGCGCCTCATCCTCGACGTGCTGCTCGGCGACCCCCCGCTGTTCCCGCAGCAGGAGGAGGTGGAGCTGAGCTGGAAGATCCTCGACCCCGTCATCGACTACTGGGCTTCGCTCGACGAGGAGCCCGAGCAGTATCCTTCCGGCACGTGGGGCCCGAAGGTCGGCGACGACATGCTGGCCCGCGACGGCTTCGCCTGGCGCAGGCCGTGAAAGGAGTGAGCTGATGATCGTCGAGCTCAAGGACACCTCGGCGCGTGACATCGACGAGGCGCTGCTGAAGGGCCGCCGCTTCGTCGGGACCGCGTCCGGCATGGTGCTGACGCTGCTGATCGTGACCGACGACGCCCACTTCGAGGAGGTGCTGCACGCCGCGAAGGAGTCCGCCACGGCGCACCCTTCGCGCGTGATCGTCGTGACCTTCGTCGACGATGACGACGACGCGCGGCTCGACGCCTCCATCGAGGTCGGCGAGGGCATCCCCGGCGATCTCGTGGTGCTTCGCCTGCACGGCGGGCTCCGCGCTCACGGCGACTCGGTGTGCCTTCCCCTGCTGCTGCCCGACTCGCCCACCATCGTGTGGTGGCCGAACGAGGCCCCCGACAACCTGTCCGCCGACCCGATCGGGTCGCTGGCCGACCGCAGGATCACCGACGCGAGTGGCAGCGCCGATCCTCAGGCCGCGCTGGTGCGCCGTGCGGGCGCGCACGCGGACGGCGACACGGACCTGGCGTGGACCCGGCTGACGAGGTGGCGGGCTCTCCTGGCGGCCGCCTTGGACCAGACGCAGCTGCCCGTGACGTCCGCACGCGTGGTCTCCGCCCCCGACAACGCGCCGGCCACGCTGCTGGCCGCCTGGCTGAGCGAACGGCTCGGCCTGCACGTCGAGCGGCTCGACGGCGATATGGTCGGAGTGAACGAGGTCGTGCTGAGCACCGAGGAGGGAGACATCAGCGTGCGCCGGATCGATGACATCACCGCCGTCTACCAGGTGCCGGGCGAGCCCCGGCGCTCCGTGGCCCTGCGCCGCCGGTCGCTGCCCGACCTGCTGACCGAGGAGCTCCGTCGCACCGATGCCGACGAGATCTTCGAGGCCGCCACGCAGCGCGTCTGCCGGGACTCCGACGGCGGATGCTGATGTTCACGCGGGTGGTGCGCCTCGACGACGAGTGGGATGTTCCGGAGCTCGTCGCCGTCCGGCTGCTCGAGCGCATCATCGACCTCCAGGCCCGCCAGCACATCGTGCACCTGTGCCTGACCGGGGGCGATGCCGCGAACCACCTGTACGAGAGGTTCGCGGACCTGGCCGCCGACGCCGAGGTCGACGCGTCCCGCCTGCAGCTGTGGTGGGGCGATGAGAGGTTCCTGCCGTCGACAGACCCGGAACGGAACTCGCTGCAGGCCATCACGCGGCTGGCGCGGACGGTGTCGATCAGCTCGGCCGACACGCACATGATGGCGGGGAAGGACGGGCGCAAGGACAGCCACGAGGCGGCAGCGGAGTACGCCACGGAGCTGGGTGACACCACCTTCGACATCACGCTGCTCGGGCTGGGCGCCGACGGGCACATCGGCTCGATCTTCCCGTCCCACCCGAGCTTCGACCCGCACACGACCCGCCGCGTGATCGGCGTCGAGGACTCACCCAAGGCCCCTGACGAGCGCATCTCGCTGACGATCCCGATGTTCAACAGATCCGACGAGGTCTGGTTCATGACCACCGGGCCCACGAAGGCCACCGCCGTCGCCAGGGCCCTCGACGGCGACCCGGACCTCCCCGCCTCGCACGTGCACGGGCGCCTGTCGACGTGGTGGTTCCTCGACGAGGCGGCCGCCTCCGGGCTGCCCCCGCGCTACGTCTGCCCTTTCTGAGCACACCAGACGACACGAGTCCGGGGACCGACCAGCTGGTCGGTCCCCGGACTCGTGTCGTCTGTCAGTCCCTTCGGAGGATCAGTAGATGATCTCCCCGGAGGCGCGGCGCGCACGCAGCGCGGTCACGGCCTCCTCAAGGATCTGGGCCGCCTCGGCCTCCGTGCGGCGCTCCTTCACGTAGGCGAGGTGCGTCTTGTACGGGGTGATCTTCGGGGGCGGCGGGGGGTTCTCCGCGTCCGTGTTGGCCGGGAGCCCGCAGCGCGGGCAGTCCCACGACTCGGGAACCTGTGCTTCCGCCGCGAACGACGGCCTGGTCACGTGCCCGCTGGCGCAGTAGTAGGACACCTGGAAGCGGGGCGCGGAATCGCCGCGCTCGGCCTCGCCCATCGGTCCTGCTCCGACCCTGCTGCCGCGAATGGCGTTGCCACCTGCCACTTTGCTGTTCTCCCTTGAGCGTGAAGTTGTGGTGTTCTTGTGACCCGTGTCCGGGCGTCAGTTGGCCAGGCGGTACAGGACCAAAAGACCGATGATGGTCACCAGCCACAGCAGGCCGAGGACCACGGTGATCCGGTCGAGACGACGCTCGGCGGTCGAGGCGCCACCCATCGAGGTGGACATGCCACCTCCGAAGAGGTCAGACATGCCTCCACCACGACCCTTGTGGAGGAGGACGGTGGCTGCCAGCAGCACACTGAGGATCACCACGATGATCGAGAGCGTGGTGATGGGCCAAGACACGAGGGGGACAATCACGGGCCCAATGTTAACGGACCGGTCTGGTTTCTCCACATCGGGGGTGCGACGCGTCACGGGCGCCGGGCGAGGGTCATCGGAACGCGAAACGGCGCGGGCCGATTGGCCCGCGCCGTCGTCGTTTCAGGCTTGTCAGAGCTGGTAGAAGCACACGATCGCCGCGAACTCCTCCGGCTTCAGCGACGCGCCACCGACGAGCGCGCCGTCGATGTCGGGCTGGCCCATGATCTCCGCGACGTTGCCCGACTTGACCGAGCCGCCGTACTGGATGCGGACAGCCTCAGCGGTGGGCTCGTCGTACAGCGCGGCGACCTCCTTGCGGATGGCGCCACACACCTCCTGCGCGTCGGCCGCGGTGGCGACCTCGCCGGTGCCGATGGCCCAGATGGGCTCGTAGGCGATCACCAGCGAGGCGACCTGCTCGGCGGTGAGGCCGGCCAGGGCGCCACGGACCTGCGCCAGGGTGTGCTCGACGTGCTGGCCGGCCTTGCGGACGTCCAGGCCCTCGCCGACGCAGATGATCGGGGTCAGGCCGGCGGACAGCGCCTTGGTGGCCTTGGCGTTGACGATCTCGTCGGTCTCGCCGTGGTACTCACGACGCTCCGAGTGGCCGACGATGACGTAGCCGACGCCCAGCTTGCTGAGCATGGCGGTCGAGATCTCGCCCGTGTAGGCGCCGTTGTCATGCGCGGACACGTCCTGCGCGCCGAGCCCGAAGTGCAGGCGGTCGCCGTCGATGAGGGTACGGACCGTGCGCAGGTCGGTGAACGGCACGCACAGCACCGCCTCCGACTTCGCCGGGTCCCATTCCCTGTCGACGAGGGTGTAGTGGAGCTTCTCCACGAGTCCAGTGGCCTCGACGTGGTCGATGTTCATCTTCCAGTTGCCGGCCATGATCGGCTTGCGTGCCATTACTTGCTCTCCTCCAGAACGGCGATACCGGGCAGTTCCTTGCCCTCCAGGAACTCGAGCGACGCGCCACCGCCGGTCGAGATGTGGCCGAACTCGTCGTCGGCGTGGCCGAGGACGCGCACGGCTGCGGCGGAGTCGCCACCGCCGACGACGCTCAGGCCGTCGACCTCGGTCAGCGCCTGCGCGACCGCGGCGGTGCCCTGGGCGAAGGCGGGGATCTCGAAGACACCCATGGGGCCGTTCCAGAACACCGTCTTTGCGCCCTTGATGGCGTCGGCGAACAGCTTCTCGGTCTCGGGGCCGATGTCGAGGCCCATCTTGGACTCGGGGATGTCGTCGACGGAGACGACCTCCACCTCGCCCTTGGCCTCGCGGGCGTCGAAGTCCATGCCGTCGGCGACGCGCACGTCGACGGGCAGCAGGATCGTCTTGCCGGCGGCCTTGGCCTCGGCCAGGTAGTTGCGGCAGGTCTCGAGGTTCGACTCGTCGAGCAGTGAACCGCCGATGTTCCTGCCCTCGGCCTTCAGGAAGGTGAAGAGCATGCCGCCGCCGATGACGAGCGTGTCGGCGACCTTGAGCAGGTTGTCGATCACGGACAGCTTGTCGGCGACCTTGGCGCCGCCGAGCACGACGACGTAGGGGCGCTCGGGGTTCTCGGTCAGCTGCTTGAGGACGCCGACCTCCTTCGCGACGAGGAAGCCCGCGGCGTTCGGCAGCAGCTTCGCGACGTCGTAGACGGACGCCTGCTTGCGGTGCACGACGCCGAAGCCGTCGGAGACGAAGACGTCGCCGAAGGCGGCGTATTTGGCGGCCAGCTCAGCGCGGGCGGCCTCGTCCTTGGATTCCTCGGCCGGCTCGTAGCGCACGTTCTCCAGGAGGGCGACGTCGCCGGCCTCCAGGGAGGCGACGGTGGCCTTGGCGGAGTCGCCGACCACGTCGGTGGCCAGCTTCACGTCGACGCCCAGCAGCTCGCCGAGGCGGTTGGCGACGGGAGCCAGCGAGTACTTGGGGTTGGCCTCGCCCTTCGGGCGGCCGAGGTGGGCCATGATGACGATGCGGGCGCCGGCGTCGCGCAGCGCGGTCAGCGTCGGGAGTGCGGCCTTGATGCGGCCGTCGTCGGTGATGTTCTTGTCAGCGTCCAGCGGGACGTTGAAATCGCAGCGGATGAGGACCCGCTTGCCGGTGAGATCGCCGAGATCTGCAACGGACTTCATAGGTTCAGCCTTTCTTCGAAAGATGCGTCGGACGAGACGACGGCCCTGCGGACCCCGTCAGGGGCGCAGGGCCGTCGTTTCAGAGCACTGGAGTGCCGAAGCTCAGAGCTTCGAGGCGACGAGCTCGGTCAGGTTCACGAGGCGGTTGGAGTAACCCCACTCGTTGTCGTACCAACCGACGACCTTGACCTGGTTGCCGATGACCTTGGTCAGCTTCGAGTCGAAGATGCAGGAGG
The DNA here is from genome assembly GCF_029917005.1 of Tessaracoccus lacteus. Classification (NCBI taxonomy): domain Bacteria; kingdom Bacillati; phylum Actinomycetota; class Actinomycetes; order Propionibacteriales; family Propionibacteriaceae; genus Tessaracoccus; species Tessaracoccus lacteus. The sequence goes on along the minus strand of NZ_CP123967.1, from coordinate 1,075,133 downwards.
CCGGGTCGGTCTCGATGTCCTTGGAGACGATCTCGTCCTCGGTGTAGACGAGCACCTTGCCGTCGGCGGCAGCCTTGACGATCGCGTTGACCTCTTCGACGGTGGTCTCGCGGGAGGCCTCGAAGGTGAGGTCGGTCGCGGAACCGGTCGGGGTGGGAACGCGCATCGCGAAACCGTCCAGCTTGCCCTTCAGCTCGGGCAGGACCAGGGCGACAGCCTTGGCGGCACCGGTGGAGGTGGGGACGATGTTCAGGGCGGCGGCGCGGGCGCGACGCAGGTCCTTGTGCGGGGCGTCCTGCAGGTTCTGGTCCTGCGTGTACGCGTGGATGGTGGTCATGAGGCCCTTGACGATGCCGAGACCGTCGTTGAGCGCCTTGGCCATCGGGGCGAGGCAGTTGGTGGTGCAGGAAGCGTTCGAGATGATGTTGTGCTTCTCGGTGTCGTACAGGTCGTCGTTGACGCCCATGACGATCGTGATGTCCTCGTTCTTGGCGGGAGCCGAGATCAGGACCTTCTTGGCGCCGGCCGCGATGTGCGCGTTGGCCTTGGTGGCGTCGGTGAAGAAGCCGGTGGACTCGATGACGATGTCAACACCCAGCTCGGCCCAGGGGAGGTTCGCGGGATCCTTCTCGGCGAACGCCTTGATCTCCTTGCCGCCCACGGTGATGGCGTCATCGGAGTAGGTGATCTCCCCGTCCCAGCGACCCAGGATCGAGTCGAACTTCAGGAGGTGGGCAAGAGTCTTGTTGTCAGTCAGGTCGTTGACGGCGACCACATCAAGATCGGCACCCAGCTTGGTGAGCGCGTGGAAGTAGTTACGGCCGATGCGGCCGAAGCCGTTGATTGCAACCTTAACGGTCATGAGGAATTTGATCCCTTTCCTTAACCTAGCGCCGACGGGCGCCTACGGACGAGAATCATCCTATCCCCCAGGCGCCCACAATCAACCGGGGGGGTGTTGAACCCCGCAGCGTCATTCGGGGTCGCGCAGGTCGGCCGGCAGCGAGGCCTCCGTGCCCGGCACCCCGGTCGCTTCCGCGACTCTGTCCGCGGTCGCCAGCAACCGTCGGATCCGGCCCGCGATGGCGTCCTTGGTGAGCGGCGGGGTGTGCAGCTGGCCGAGCTCCTCGAGGCTGGCCTGGCGGTGCTGAAGGCGCAGCTGGCCCGCCTCGCGCAGGTGCTCGGGCACGTCGTCGCCCAGGATCTCCATGGCGCGCTCGACGCGGGCGCTGGCGGTGACAGCCGCGCGGGCGGAACGGCGGAGGTTCGCGTCGTCGAAGTTGGCCAGCCGGTTGACCGACGAACGGACCTCGCGTCGGCGGCGGCGCTCGTCCCACTCGAGCCGGGTCTCGACGGCCCCGAGCCGGGTGAGCAGGTCGGCGATGGCGTCCCCGTCGCGGATCACGACGCGGTCGACTCCGCGGACCTCGCGCGACTTGACGGTGATCCCCATCCGGCGGGCTGCGCCCACCAGCGCGAGCGCGGCCTCGGACCCGGGACATGTTATTTCGAGGGACATCGAACGACCGGGTTCGATCAGCGAGCCCCTCGCAAGGAACGCCCCGCGCCAGGCGCCGACAGCGTCGGCGAGCGAGCCGCCCACCACGACGGGTGGGAGGCCCCGGACGGGCCGGCGGTGCTGGTCGACCAGGCCGACGAGGCGGGCGAGCTGCTCCCCCTCGCGCACGACGCGCAGCGCGTAGCGGGGTCCCCGTCGGACGCCGGAGCCGTTGATGACGAGCAGCTCGGACTCGACGTTGTACTGGTCGGCGATGAAGGCGCGCAGGCGACGGGCCGCCGAGCCCGTGTCGAGCTCCGCCTCCACGACGATGCGACCCCCGACCAGGTGCAGTCCGCCGGCGAAACGCAGCATGGCGGCCACCTCCGCGCGCCGCACTGAGGCGTGCGGGGCGGCGACGGTCGCGAGTTCGGATTTCACCTTCTGCGTCAGTGCCACCCGTGGATTGTGCCATATCGCTCCCCTGCGCTCCGCCGTCCGAGGCTGGGAGAGGTCAGAGGATGACCTCGCTGAGGACCGAGGCGAGCCGCAGTGGATCATGGGTGGCCGATCCGTCGCGCGCGGCGACGTCCGCCATCACCAGGCGCCCGCCGAGCGAGGAGACGAACGGCTCGAGGTGGTCGTCGGCCGATCCGAAGCGCTCGTCGGCGATCACGACGTCGAGCCTGAGCTCGGGCGTGTGCTCCGCGAGCAGCTCGATGTGCCGCGATGCGCTGAAGCCGTCGGTCTCCGCCGCGGACGCGACGTTGAGGATCAGCACCCGGCGGGCCCGCGTGGTGAGGATGGCGTCGGCGAGATCGGGCACGAGCAGGTGCGGGATGACGCTGGTGAACCAGGAGCCGGGGCCGAGCACGACGGCATCCGCGTCGCGGATGGCCTGCACGGCCTCGGCGCACGCGGGCGGCCTGTCCGGCACGAGCCGCACGGACTCGACGGTGGCGCGCGTCTTCGCGACGGTGGCCTGCCCGCTGAGCGTGCAGAGCTCGTCGGGCTCCAGCGGGTCGAGACCCAGCACGTCGGCCTCGATCTCGAGCGGGACCGAGCTCATCGGCAGGACCCTGCCGCGGGTCCGCAGCAGGTCGCCGACCATGTCGAGGCCGGCGACGGGATCGCCGAGGTGTTGCCACAGACCCGCGATCAGCAGGTTGCCGATCGCGTGCCCCGCCAGCGGCCCGTTCCCGTCGAAGCGTGCCTGCAGCACGTTGGCCCAGGTGCGCCCGTCGTGGTCGTCGGAGCACAGCGCCGCCAGCGCCATCCTGAGGTCCCCGGGCGGGAGGATGTCGAACTCGTCGCGCAGCCGACCGGACGAGCCGCCGTCGTCGGCGACGGTGACCACCGCCGTCAGGCGGTCGGTGATGCGCCGGAGCGCCGTCAGGGAGGCGGCGAGGCCGTGACCACCGCCCAGCGCGACGACCGCCGGCAGCCGGGCCAGGCTCATTCCTTCCCCAGATCCCGGTGCAGCACCGTCGTCGGGAAGCCCTGCCCCCGCAGCCTGACGGCCAGCTCCTCGCTCATCGACGTGGAGCGGTGCTTGCCGCCCGTGCAGCCGATCGCCACCGTCACCTGGCGCTTGGACTCGGCCAGGTAGCCGGGCGCGACGGTGGCAAGGAGCGCGAGCATGTGCTCCTGGAAGCGCTGCGCGGCGTCGTGTTTCAGGACGTAGCTGGCCACGTCGCGGCTGAGTCCCGACTTCGGCCTGAGCTCCGGGATCCAGTATGGGTTGGGCAGGAACCGCACATCGAAGACCATGTCGGCGTCGATCGGGACGCCGTTCTTGAACCCGAAGCTGATGAGCGCGATCTTCAGGCGGTCGGTGGCCTCGTCGCCGAAGTGGTTGACGATGCGCTGGACCAGCTGGCGGGCCGAGAGCCGGGTGGTGTCGACCACGATGTCGGCCTGGGCGCGCTGGTCGGCCAGCAGCCGGCGCTCGCGGTCGATGCCCTCGATGAGCCTGCCGCCGAACTGCAGCGGCAGCGGGCGGCGGTTGGACTCCTGGCGCTGCACGATCACGTCGTCGTCCGCCTCCAGGAACACGCTGGTGATGCTGCACCCCATGTCCTTCAGCTCGCGGAGAGCCTGCGGAAGCTGGTCGAACTGCTCGCGGGAGCGCACGTCGACCACGATGGCGACGCGATCGGCCCCGAAGCCGGCCGCGGTGCGGGCCAGGCTCGCCATCATCAGCGGAGGCAGGTTGTCGACGACATACCAGCCGAGGTCCTCCATGGCGTGCGCCGCAGTCCGGCGGCCGGCGCCGGAGAGGCCCGTGATGAGCGCGATCTCGGGGGCATTCGTCATGCCCGCCACACTACCGGTCGAGCCGCGGGGCCGGGTCAGGGCAGTGCGTCGCCCGGCAGGCCGCGGGCGTGCAGCGCCTCGCCGGTGCGTTGCGCATACGCGACGGCACCCACGACGGCCGGCGTCAGTAGCAGGGCCGGGTTGCGGTCGACTCCCCTGGCCCGCGCGGCGTCGCGGGCGTCGGCGACGGAGCCGGCCAGGAAGGGGATGGAGCGGATCATCAGTGCGACGGCCAGCGCGGCGGCGTCCGGGTTCAGCCGGACCAGACGCAGCGGACGGAGCCCGGTCGTCAGGGCGTCGAGCAGCACCGGCGTCGACGTGGTCAGGGTCAGCATGCGGGCCGCGAGCACGGCGGCGAGCACGGTGCCGGGAGACACGAAGGCCAGCACGAAACGCGTGGAGATCAGCTGGTAGGCCGCCAGCGTGCCGAGCAGCACCCACAGGTAGCCGCCCAGCGCGAGGATGCGGCGCACGGGGATGCCGGAGGTGAGCATCGAGGCGACGGCGACGACCAGTGCGGCGGCTGTCGCCTGCCAGGTCCACAGCACCATCGGGACGAGCGCGACGGCGAGCATCAGGACGTACTTCCAGCCGACGGGCAGCCGGAACAGCCACCCGTCGCCCGGCTCGTAGAGCCCCAGCAGGCTCGTGTGGGCGCTCACCGCAGGGCCTGCATCGCCGATACGTAGCCGTCGATCACGGTGCCGGGGTCGCCGTCCGCGACGATGCGGCCGCCGTCGACCACCAGGACGCGGTCCATCTCGGCGGCCAGGTCCAGGTCGTGCGTGGACACGATCAGCTGCTGCTCGAGCTCGGCGAACGCGCGGCGCAGCAGGATCCGGTTGCGCAGGTCGAGCAGCGTGGTCGGCTCGTCGGCCACCACGATCCGCGGGCGGACGGCGAGCACGCTGGTCAGGGCAACCAGCTGCCGCTCTCCCCCACTCAGGTCGTAGATGCTCTGGTGGGCCACCTCGAGCAGCCCCCGCTCGGCCAGCAGCTCCTCTGCGCGGAGGGTCCGCTCCCGCCGGTCCCTGATCCGCGCCCGGAGGGAGAGTTCGACGTCCTCCACGGGCGTGGACATGAGCAGCTGGGCGAGCGGGTCGGTGAAGACGAAACCGACCCTGGCCCGCACCTCGGCGGCCTTGGCCGTGGTGTCCCGGCCGTCGACGGTCACGGTGCCCGCGGTGGGCGTGCGCAGCCCGTTCAGCAGCCTGAGCAGCGTGGACTTGCCCGACCCGTTCGCCCCGATCAGGGCGATGCGACGCTCGGCCAGGTCCAGCGTGATGTCGTCCAGCAGCACCCTGTCAGCGTCGCCGCGCCGTGCGGCCGGGACGACGACGGAGACACCGCGCAGGGAGATCATCGGCCGAGCAGCCTCGGGAAGGCCTTGTGCACCGCGACGGCGATCAGCACGGCGACGACGATCTTGAGAGCGTCGCCGGGCCAGTAGGCCAGATCGACGGCCCAGACGTCCCCGACGGTGCCGCCGGTGGCCCGAGCGATGCCGGCCACGCCGATCGGCCAGATGACCGCGAGCCGGACGGCGACGGCGGCGAGCAGCAGCCACAGCCAGGTGAGCCGGTCGACGCCGCGGCGCAGGACCGCCTGGGCGGCCAGACCGAGCAGGAACGTCGAGACGATGAACGCGAGCAGGTACCCGCCGGTGGGGCCGAGCAGCACGCCGATGCCCGCAGTGCCGCCGGCGAACACGGGCAGGCCGGCCGCGCCCACGAGCACATAGAGGGCGACGGCGGCGGTGCCGCGCCAGGCGCCGAGGCACAGGCCGGCCAGCGCGACGCCGAGGGTCTGGAGCGTGATGGGCACACCGAAGCCGCCGACCGGGATCGGCGGCACGATCGACAGCGCGGCGATGAGCGCGGCGAAGACGGCGATGTAGGCGAGGTCGGCAGGGGCGATGGCGCGGGCCGGGGCGGCCGCTGAGGTGGAGGACATCTCGGGACTCTCCTTCTGTTCGGACAGGCCCATCATGCACCCCGACTTGAACACTGTTCAAACCAGCTCAAAGGTTCAACCACCCCTTGAGGGATGGGGAGGGATCCCGTTGCCTTCCCCGCCGGGGCGTACGTAGGGTGCTGACCGTCGAGGCACCCTCGGGGGGCGGCGTCTCGCAGAGGACCCCGAGCCGACAGGATCCCCATGCGCCGCATCTCCACCGCGACCCGACTGATCGCCAGCCTGCTGGTCGCGCTCGTGCTCAGCCTCGGCGTGCTGCCCGCGGGCACCGCGGCTGCGCTGACCTGGTACCCCAAGATCTGCACAGGCTTCACGGGCTGCTCCTCGTCCGGCTACGGCAACGCCGCGTACTCCGGCGTCTACACCACGTCGCACTGGGGCCAGTACCGGGGCCACAACTGCACGAACTACGTGGCCTACCGGATGATCCAGAACGGCATCACCCAGTTCATCACGCCGGGGTCGGGCAACGCCACCACCTGGGGCGCCCAGGCCAGGAAGAAGGGCGTGCAGGTCGACAAGCTCAACCCGGAGGTCGGCGACGTGGCCTGGTGGGACAACACCTTGATGGGCTCGTCGGGACACGTCGCCTACGTCGAGTCGGTCAACCGGTCAGCCGGCACCTTCGTCGTCTCCCAGGACAGCTGGGGCGGCGACTTCTCCTGGCGGACCTACAGGATCTCCGAGGTCTCCGGCTTCATCCACGTCGGCAACAAGACCCCGTTCGGCGAGCTCAACGACCTCAAGGCTGGCACCGGCCAGGTGACCGTGCGCGGCTGGACCATCGACATGGACAAGCCCACGAGCGCGCTGAAGGTCCGCGTCTACATCGGTGGCCCCGTCGGCACGGGCGAGCGCCACGACCTGGTCGCCAACCTCAAGCGCTCGGAGATCGGCGCCATCTACACCGGGACGGGGAAGAACCACGGCTTCAAGGCGACCCTCACCACGGAGCTGAAAGGCAGGCAGAAGGTCTACGTCTACGCCGTGAACAGCCCGAGCGGCACCAACCCACTGATCGGGTCGGGCACGGTCACGATCGCCGACCCCGACCCCGTCGGCTCCGTCGACACGCTGGAGACGCTCCCCTCCCAGGTCCGCGTCGCGGGCTGGGCCGCGGACCCGAACGCCCCGAAGTCGTCGCTACAGGTGCAGGTCTACGTGGGCGGGAAGCAGGGTAGCTCGACGGCCGAGGTCGCCACCACGACCACGGGTTCGAAGAGCACCGCCGCGGCGAAGGCCCTCTCGGGGGCGGGCACGAACTCCGGGTACGACACGACCTTCGTCACCTCGAAGCGCGGCAGGCAGGGCGTCTACGTCTACGCCGTCAACACCGGTCCGGGCGCCGACGCGCTGATCGGCAAGGGCACGGTCACGATCCCCGACCCGCTGGAGTTCACCGCGTCGGTGGCGATCTCCGGGACCGTCCGGGTGGGGAAGACACTCACGGCCAAGCCGTCGTTCTCGCCGGCCGTCGACCTCACCTACCAGTGGTACCGCGACGGGAAGAAGATCTCCGGCGCCACCGCCGCTATCTACACGCTCACCCCGACCGACGTCGGCGCCGTGATCAAGGTCAAGGCCAGGGGCGCGATGGTCGGCTACGTCACGAAGACGGTCACCTCCCCCGGCACACCGAGGGTCGCGCTGGGCACCTATACGATCCGGTCCAACCCGCGGTTCACCGGAACCACGAAGGTCGGGAAGAAGCTGACGGTCCACACCGGGAGGTGGCAGGACAACGGGCGCACCCTGGGGGTCACCTGGTACCGAGACGGAGTCCGGTTCAAGGCCGGCACCAGCAAGACCTACACGCTGACCTCGAAGGACAAGGGCACCCGGATCACGGCCAAGGTGAGCTACAAGCGCACCGGATACAAGACGGTGTTCAAGAGCACCGCCGCCACGGCGAAGATCGCGTCCTGACCCGGTACGCCTAGACCTCGGTGACCTCGCCGGTGGTGAGGTTGATCGCCTCGCCACCGGTGCCGGCGACAGCGGCCTTGACGGCCGCGGCCAGCGTCGGGCCGAAGCCCGGCACCTCCGCGATCTCGGCCTCGCTGGCCTGCCGGAGCTTCCGCAGCGACCCGAAGTAGGTGAGCAGTGCCTTGCGGCGCAGCTCACCGAGGCCGGGCACGTCGTCGAGCACCGACTCCACGACGTGCTTGGCGCGTCGGGAACGGTGGTGCGTGATGGCGAAGCGGTGGGCCTCGTCGCGCAGCCGCTGCAGCATGTAGAGGCCCTCCGAGGCGCGCGGCATGATCACCGGGTACTCCTCCCCCGGCAGCCACACCTCCTCCAGCCGCTTCGCCAGGCCGACGAGCGCGATCTCGGAGTCGAGGCCGAACCGCTCCAGTACCGCGTTCGCGGCGTTGACCTGCGGCAGGCCGCCGTCGACGACGATCAGCGCCGGGGCGTAGGCGAACTTCGCCGCCTCACCCGTCGTCGCGTCGACGTGCACATCCGAGTTCCGCTCGTCGAGGAGCCTCCGCAGCCGACGCGAGAGCACCTCATCCATGGCCGCGACGTCATTGCTGCCCTCGAAGCTCTTGATGATGAAACGCCGGTACTGGCTCTTCTTCGGCATGCCGTCCTCGAACACCACCATGGAGCCGACTACCTCGGTGCCCATGGTGTGGGAGATGTCGTAGCACTCGATGCGCAGCGGCGGCTCGGTGAGGCCGACCGCGTCCGCGATCTCGGTCAGCGCCGTGCTGCGGGCGTCCAGGTCCGTCGAGCGCTTCAGCTTGGCCTGCGCGAGGTTCTCCTCCGCGTTGCGCACGGCCGTGTCGAGCAGCGCCCGTTTGGCGCCGCGCAGCGGCACCCTGATCGCGACGTTGGCGCCCCGCCGGACGGTGAGGAGGGCCTCAAGCTCCGGCTCGGCCTCGACCGACGAGTAGATCTTCGGCGGGATCTCCTGGTCCTCGGCGTAGAGCTGGCGGAGGAATGCCTCGAGCAGTTCCGTGATGGGGGTTTCGTCGGCGCGGTCGGCGATCCAGCCGCGCTCCCCCAGGATGCGGCCGTCGACGACGTGGAAGACCTGCACGGCAACCTGGCGGCCGTCGTCGGCGAAGCCCACCACATCGGCGCGCACGCCCTCCTTGAGCACGACGGAGTTCTTCTCCTGCACCCGCTTGAGGGCGGCGAGCGAGTCGCGCAGCACGGCGGCCTTCTCGAAGTTCAGGTCCGCCGACGCCTGGTACATCTCGCGCTCGATCCTGCCGATGATCCCGCCGGTGTTGCCGCCCATGAACGAGCAGAAGTCCTCGGCGATCCCGCGGTGCTCCTCGGGGCTGACCCGCCCCACGCACGGGGCGCTGCACTTGCCGATGTCGCCGAGCAGGCACGCGCGGCCCGAGGAACGGGCGCGGTTGAAGACACCCTGCGTGCAGGAGCGCATCGGGAAGACGCGCAGCAGCAGGTCGACCGTCTCCCGGATTGCCCAGGCCTGCCCGAACGGGCCGAAGTAGCGGGTGCCGCGCTTCTTGGCGCCACGCCCGACGAACACGCGCGGGAACTCGTCGGCCATCGTGACGGCGAGCCACGGATACGACTTGTCGTCGCGGTACTTCACGTTGAAGCGCGGGTCGAACTGCTGGATCCACGTGTACTCGAGCTGCAACGCCTCCAGCTCGTTGGCGACCACGATCCACTCGACCTTCGCAGCGGTCCGCACCATGGTCTGGGTGCGGAAGTGGAGGCCGGCCGGGTCCGCGAAGTACGAGTTCAGCCGCTGACGCAGGTTCTTGGCCTTGCCGACGTAGATGACGTTGCCGAAGGCGTCGAAGAACCGGTAGACGCCCGGATCGGTCGGAATGGTCCCGGGGGCGGGACGGTACGTCGCGGGGTCGGCCATGGCGCCCATAGTAGGCCGCGGCCCGGCGGCGCCCCGTCCCCTCCCGGGCGTAGAATCCGGCCATGGGTATCCTCGACGACCAGACCCCCGCGGCCGGCGCACACACCGTCGACTTCCACTTCGACGACGCGGTGGAGCGCGAGGCGGTACAGCGGCGCTACCGGGAGGCGTTCGCGCGGTTCGCGAAGCGCCGCCGCATCGCCTTCCTGGTCAGGGTCGCCACGACGGTGCTGGCGGTCGGCCTGATCGCGATGGGCGTCGCGCTGGTGGCAAGCTCGTTCACCACGATCGCCAACGAGTACCTGGCCACCCGGCACGTCCCGGGGGCCGACGGCTCCATCTCGATCGCCACCGACGGCAGCTACGCGCTGGCCCAGACCGAGGGCGGGGACCTGCCCGCGTGCAGCGTCGTCAGCGCCGACACCGGCCTGCCTGTCGACCTCGAGGGTTGGACGCTGGACGGCGACCCACCGCTCAGCACCTGGCGGTTCGACGCGACGACCGGGCGCTACCAGGTGACCTGCGAGGGCGGCAACGACGGCATGGTCGCCTACGCGGCCGACTCGGTGCACATGCTGCAACACGGCTACCTCGGGATCGTGCTGCAGGCGCTCCCGTTCCTGCTCATCGGCGTCGGCCTCTTCTGGGGCGGAAAGGTCGCCGCCCGGCGCATCTGCCCCGAGTCGATGCGCCCGATGATCCCAAGCTGAGTCCCTCCCCCGGTCAGGCCAGCAGCGGCCTGAGGAACGCTCCGGTGGCCGACTCCGGGTTCGCGGCCACCTGCTCCGGGGTGCCGGTCGCGACGACGGTGCCGCCGCGGGATCCGCCGTCGGGCCCCATGTCGATCACCCAGTCCGCCGACTTGATGACGTCCAGGTTGTGCTCGATCGTCACCACGGTGTTGCCGTTGTCGACGAGGCGATGCAGCACGGTCAGCAGCCGCGAGATGTCCTCGAAGTGCAGGCCGGTGGTCGGCTCGTCGAGCACGTACAGCGTGCGGCCCGTCGAACGCTTCTGCAGCTCTGCCGCCAGCTTGACGCGCTGCGCCTCGCCGCCGGACAGCGTGGTAGCGGGCTGCCCGAGCCGGACGTAGCCCAGCCCCACCTCCGTGAGGGTGCGCAGGTACCGGGCGATCGAGTTGATGGAGCTGAAGAACTCCACCGCCTCGCTGATCGGCATGTCGAGCACCTCGGCGATCGTCCGGCCCTTGTAGTGCACCTCAAGCGTCTCGCGGTTGTAGCGCGCGCCGTGACACACCTCACACGGGACGTAGACGTCGGGCAGGAAGTTCATCTCGATCTTGATCGTGCCGTCGCCCATGCAGTTCTCGCAGCGACCGCCCTTGACGTTGAAGGAGAACCGGCCCGGCAGGTAGCCGCGGACCTTCGCCTCCGGCGTCTGTGCGAACAGGGCACGGATCTTGTCGAAGACCCCCGTGTAGGTGGCCGGGTTGGAGCGCGGGGTGCGCCCGATGGGCGACTGGTCGACCTGGATCACCTTGTCGATGTTCGCCAGCCCGTCGAGCGCCCTGTGCCTGCCCGGAACGGCCTTCGCCCCGTAGATGGCCTTGGCGGCAGCTGTGTAGAGGATCGAGTTGACCAGCGAGGACTTGCCGGAGCCGGACACGCCGGTGACGGCGATGAACTGGCCGAGGTTGAAGGTGACGTCGACGCCCCTGAGGTTGTGCTCGCGGGCCCCGCGCACGACGATCTTCTTCCCGTTGCCCGGGCGGCGCACCGTCGGGACGGGGATCGCGAGCCGGCCTGCAAGGTATGCGCCGGTCTTGGATTCAGGGCTGCTCAGCAGCTCCTCGACCGTGCCGGACACGACGACCTCGCCGCCGCCCTCGCCCGCCCCGGGGCCGATGTCGACCGCCCAGTCCGCGGCGCGGATGGTGTCCTCGTCGTGCTCGACGACGATGAGCGTGTTGCCGAGGTCGCGCAGCCGGTGCAGCGTCTCGATGAGGCGGAGGTTGTCGCGCTGGTGCAGGCCGATCGAGGGCTCGTCGAGCACGTACAGCACGCCGACGAGGCCGGACCCGATCTGCGTGGCGAGCCGGATGCGCTGTGCCTCGCCGCCCGACAGCGTCCCTGCGGCGCGCGACAGGGTCAGGTAGTCCAGCCCCACGTCGAGCAGGAACGTCAGGCGGGCGTTGATCTCCTTGATCAGGCGCGCCGCGATGGCCGCCTCGCGGGGCGTGAGCTCCAGCTCGCCGAGGAAGGCCGCCGCCTCCCCGATCGACAGGTCGGCCAGCTCGGCGATGGTGCGCCCTGCGACGGTGACGGACAGCGACGACGGCTTGAGCCTGGCGCCGCCGCAGGCAGGGCAGTTCACCTCGCGCATGTAGCCGCCCCAACGGTCGCGGGCCGAGTCGGTCTCCGCCTCGTCGTAGCGGCGGCGGATGAACGGGATGACGCCCTCGTACTTCTGCGAGTAGGAGCGGACCCGCCCGAACCGGTTGCGGTAGCTGACGACGACGTTGCCCTTCGCGCCGTGCAGCAGCACCGAGCGGGCGCCGACCGAGAGCTTGCGCCACGGCGTGTCCATCGCGAACCCGTGCTCGGCGGCCAGCGACTCCAGGACGTGCTCGTAGTGCTGCTTGATCGTCGGCGTGGTCCACGGGGCGATGGCGCCGTCGGCGAGGGTGAGGTCGTCGTTCGGGATGATCAGCTCGGGGTCGGGATCGAGCAGCGTGCCGAGGCCGGAGCACTCGGGGCACGCACCCCAGGGGCCGTTGAACGAGAACTGGCGCGGCTCGAGTTCGTCGATGTCGACGTCGTGCTCGTTCGGGCAGCCCATCTTCTCGGAGAACCGGCGCTCCCGCTCCGGATCGTCGGAGGGCAGGTCCACGAAGTCGATGGTGACGACGCCGCCGGCCAGCCCCAGGGCGGTCTCGACGGACTCGGTGATACGCTGCTTCGCCGACGGTCTCACGACGGCGCGGTCCACGACGACCTCGACGTCGTGCTTGCGGTTCTTGTCCAGCTTCGGGGTCTCGCCCAGCGGATAGGTGTCGCCGTCGATGCGGACGCGGCTGTACCCGTCGCCGCTCAGCTGGCGGAACAGCTCGGCGTGCTCGCCCTTCCGCCCGCGCACCAGCGGCGCGAGGATCTGGAAGCGGGTCCCCTCCTCCATCGCCATGAGCCGGTCGACGATCTGCTGCGGCGTCTGCTTGCCGATCACGGCGCCGCACACCTCGCAGTGCGGGATGCCGACGCGCGCGTAGAGCAGGCGCAGGTAGTCGTAGACCTCGGTGATGGTGCCCACCGTCGAGCGGGGGTTGCGGCTGGTCGACTTCTGGTCGATCGACACGGCGGGCGAGAGGCCCTCGATGAAGTCGACGTCGGGCTTGTCCATCTGCCCGAGGAACATGCGCGCGTACGCCGACAGCGACTCGACATAGCGGCGCTGTCCCTCGGCGAAGATCGTGTCGAAGGCCAGCGACGACTTGCCCGATCCGCTCAGTCCCGTGAAGACGATGAGGGCGTCGCGCGGCAGGTCAAGCGACACGTTCTTCAGGTTATGGACGCGGGCACCCCGCACTACGAGCCGATCAGTCACGCCCGCCATCGTACGTCTTTGCTACGTTTGGCACATGTCCACCGATCGTGCCACGTTCGCCCAGGTGGTCGACTCGGTCCGCGAGCAGACCTCGCTCCTGCTGGGGTCCACCATCGGCTTCACCGACGAGGACTGGGCCCGCCCGACGGCGCTGAGCGGATGGACCCGCAGCCACGTGGCGGCTCATCTGGCCGACGGCGCCATGGCCATGATCCGGGTGATCGAGGGCCTCCGGCAGGGCATCGAGCAGCGGCTGTACGAATCCGATGCCGCGAAGCGCCGGTCGATCGAGCTAGGCGCGCTCGCCAGCGGACTCGACCTGCAGATCCGCCTCGACACCAGCGCGAGCACGCTGCAGGTGGAGCTGCCCGAGCTGGAGTTCGACGCCCGGCCCGTCGAGCTGCGCGCCGGCTACCGGCTTCCCCTCCGGCGGCTGCCGCTGGCACGCCTGAGCGAGGTGGTCCTGCACCACATGGATCTCGCCCCCCACTTCGAGCCCCGCGACCTGCCCGCATCCATCGCCGTCGAGCTGCTGCGTTTCCAGGTCGATCGCATCGGCCGCAGCGGGGACTACCCGCCCCTGAAGGTCGTCGCAGACGAGGGCTACACGGGCGTGGTCGGCCGCATCGGCGACGGCATCGAGATGCACGGGCCGGCGGGCGACCTGCTCGCCTGGCTGGCCCGCGGCACCGAGTCCCCCCGCATCTACCGGGCCTGATCCGGGAGGGCTGCTAGCGTCGCGACATGACGCAGCCCAGGCTCTCGAGGGTCAGCATCGCAGCCATCGTGGTGGCAGTGGCGGTGCTGCTCGCGGCGGGGTTCTTCGTCTACCAGCGCCTTGCCCCAGCCGCCGTTCCCTCCGTGGGCGAGTGCATCACCATCACGGGTGAGGATGAACTCGACCACGAGGTCGTCGACTGCGACGACGGCTCGACGTACTCCTACCTGGTCGCGGAGGTGCACGACGGGTCCGCCGACTGCGTCGAGGGGATCTCCTACGAGCTGCAGTCCACGCGTGGGGACACCACGACGACGGACAAGACCGCATGCCTCGTCCCGCAGTTCACGGAGGGGGCGTGCTACACGATCGTCGACGACTCGCTCTCCCTCTACGCGGTGACGACCGACTGCGCGGCGGCCGACTTCGTCGTCGACTCCGTGGTGAACAACAGCAACGGGTCGTGCGTGTCCCCTGCCGAGCCGTGGAACCTGACATCCCCCGCCCGCACGTACTGCATCCGCCTGGTGACCTGACGGGCTTCGCCCCTCAGCGAATCTGTCGGTGCGGCGGACTAGGTTGGTGGCATGCGACCGATCGAGGAACTGCAGCGCCAGGTGGCGCCGCTGGAAGTCATCTCCGAGTTCTCGCCGTCCGGGGACCAGCCGAAGGCCATCGACGAGTTGGAAGAGCGCATCGAGGCCGGAGAGAAGGACGTCGTGCTTCTGGGGGCGACGGGCACCGGCAAGACGGCGACGGTCGCCTGGCTCGCGGAGCGCCTGCAGCGCCCGATGCTAGTGATGCAACCGAACAAGACCCTGGCGGCCCAGTTCGCGAACGAGTTGCGGGACCTGATGCCCAGCAACGCCGTCGAGTACTTCGTGTCGTACTACGACTACTACCAGCCCGAGGCCTACCTCCCGCAGACGGACACCTACATCGAGAAGGACTCCTCGTTGAACGAGGAGGTGGAGCGGATGCGGCACGCGGCCACCAGCTCGCTGCTGACGCGGCGCGATGTGATCGTGGTCGCCACGGTGTCGGCCATCTACGGACTGGGCACCCCCGAGGAGTACCTGCAGCAGCGCGTGACACTGCGCGTCGGCGAGGAGTACGACCGGGACGCCCTCCTGCGGCATCTGGTCGACATCCAGTACGCCCGCAACGACATCGGCGGCGGTCGCGGCACGTTCAAGGTGAAGGGCGACACGCTCGAGATCTACCCGATGTACGAGGAGAACGCCCTGCGTGTGGAGATGTTCGGCGACGAGGTCGAGCGCATCACCACCATCCATCCCCTGACGGGCAACGTGATCCTCGAGGAGTCCGAGGCCTACGTCTTCCCTGCGACGCACTACTCCGCGGGCGCCGAGCGGATGGACCGGGCCATCGGCGGCATCGAGAAGGAGCTGGCCGAGCGGCTCGCCGAGTTCGAGGAGCAGGGCAAGCTGCTGGAGGCCCAGCGCCTGCGGATGCGCACGAGCTACGACATCGAGATGATGCGGCAGATCGGCACCTGCTCGGGCATCGAGAACTACTCGCGCCACATCGACGGTCGGACGGCCGGCTCCGCGCCGTCGTGTCTCCTCGACTACTTCCCCGAGGACTTCGTGCTGGTCGTCGACGAGTCGCACGTCACCATCCCCCAGATCGGCGGCATGTACGAGGGCGACGCATCGCGCAAGCGGACGCTGGTGGAGCACGGCTTCCGGCTGCCGAGCGCCATCGACAACCGGCCGCTGAAGTTCGACGAGTTCGTCGAGCGCATCGGGCAGACGGTCTACCTCTCCGCCACGCCCGGCCCGTACGAGATGGAGCGCAGCCGCGGCTTCGTCGAACAGATCATCCGCCCCACCGGCCTGGTCGACCCCGAGGTCGTGCTGAAGCCGACGCGCGGCCAGATCGACGACCTGATGGCGGAGGTCACGCTCCGCGTGGAGCGCAACGAGCGCGTGCTGGTGACCACCCTGACCAAGAAGATGGCCGAGGACCTGACGGACTACCTGATGGACCACGGCATCCGCACCCGCTACCTGCACTCGGACATCGACACCATCCGGCGCATCGAGCTGCTGCGCGAGCTGCGGCTCGGCGAGTACGACGTGCTGGTGGGCATCAACCTGCTGCGCGAGGGACTCGACCTTCCCGAGGTGTCCCTGGTGGCCATCCTCGACGCGGACAAGGAGGGCTTTCTGCGCTCCGAACGGTCACTCATCCAGACGATCGGCCGCGCCGCCCGTAACGTCGCGGGCCAGGTCCACATGTACGCCGACAAGATCACGCCGTCGATGGAGGCTGCCATCGAGGAGACGAACCGCCGCCGCGAGATCCAGATCGCCTACAACACCGAGCACGGCATCGACCCGCAACCGCTGCGCAAGCGCATCGCGGCCGTCACTGAGATGCTGGCCCGCGAGGACGCCGACACCGACGAGCTGCTCGCGACCACATCAGGCTCGAAGAAGCCGGGCCGCGGCCTCGACGCGTCGTCGATGGCCCAGTCCGAGCTGGCCCAGCTGATCGAGGACCTCACGGCTCAGATGCACCGGGCGGCCGCCGAGCTGCAGTTCGAGGTGGCCGCTCGTCACCGCGACGAGATCTCCGACCTCAAGAAGGAGCTCCGCGGCATGGTGGAGGCCACCCGCTGAGCTCAGAAGAGCAGCACGCCGATGAGGGCGCCCGCCGCGGTGGTGGTGACGCTGAGGATGAGCATCGGGACGAAGAAGCTGTGATCCACCAGCTTCGTCCCGAGTTTGGTGGTGCCGGTGAGGTCGAAGTTCGCGGCCGCGATCTGCGGGCCGTTGGCCGGCAGCGTGTAGATGCCGCCGAGGCCGCCGACCCACAACCCCGTGACAAGGCCGGCGGGCATGCCCGCGGCCAGCCCGATCGGCACGATCGTGCGCGTGGCTGTCGACTGGCTCGTGGTCAGGGCCGCCACGAGGAACACCGCTCACCTTCACCTCCCGCGGGGCGCGCCTAGGCAGTCGTCTTCCTGCTCGGCGTCGGGGCCGTGGTGTTCTTCGGGATCTTCCCCGGGCTCCGGCCGGACGTCGCATCCGGTGTGGCGCGGCTCATCCGCGCCGCCGGCTGACCTCAGGGCAGCGAGGCGATCGGCCCGTTCCAGAGGTCGACGACCTGGCCGGCCGTCTCCTCCAGCGAGCCGGAGTTGTCGATCACCCACGAGGCCACCGCGAGCCGCTCGTCACGGGAGGCCTGGGCCGCGAGCCGTGCGAGCGCCTGCTCCCGGGTGAGCCCGTTGCGCTCTATCAGGCGCTCCAGCTGGTCGTCCTCCGGCAGGTCCACGACCACGACGTGCCGGAACCCGGCCGCCAGGCCGGCCTCCACCAGGAGCGGGATGACGTGCAGCACGACGGACCCGTCGGGGGCGGCGGTCTCGCGTTCCTCGGAGGCCACCCGCACGCGCGGGTGGATGATCGCGTTGAGGTCTGCCCTGGCGTCCTCGTCGGCGAAGATCAAGTCCCCCAGCCGGCCACGGTCGAGCGCCCCGTCAGGTCGCAGGACCATCGGCCCGAAGCGCTCCGCGACCAGGGCCAGTCCCTCTGTCCCCGGCTCGACGACCTCGCGGGCCAGCACGTCCGAGTCGATGATCACGGCCCCCAGCTCGCGGAACAGCTCGGCGACGGTGGACTTTCCGGAGGCGATCCCCCCGGTCAGCGCGATGCGTGGCATGCGGGTCAGCCTAGCCGTGCTCGGTCGTGAGGTGCCCATCCCGGTTCGCCGAGCCCTTCGACCTGCTCAGCACACCTGTCGAGGTACCCATCCCGGTTCGCCGAGCCCTTCGACCTGCTCAGCACACCTGTCGAGGTGCCCATCCCGGTTCGCCGAGCCCTTCACCAGCTCAGCACAGGACCGTCGAGGTGCCCGAGCGAAGCGAAGGGATTCGGCTGCAGTACCCGTCGCCGAGCAACTCGCCGAGCAGTGTGGTGGTCAGCGTGTCGGCGCGCTCCACCGATGCGACCGGGTCGAGGTTTCCGTCCTTGTCCGTGGTGATGTGCACGACGATCTCCACCCTCGGCAGGGGGTCGACGGCTCGCTGAGCCTGTCGAAGCGCCCTGAGCGCAGCGAAGGGTCCCGGCTCCGGTCCTGCGTCTCGTCAACGCTGGCCATGCCGGAAAGCACTGCGTGGGGCGGTGGGTCTTCGCCTCGCTCCGCTCGGCGCCCTTCGACGAGCTCAGGGAACCGGTCGGGTCGCTGAGCCTGTCGAAGCGCCCTGAGCGCAGCGAAGGGTCCCGGCTCCAGTCCTGCGTCTCGTCAACGCTGGCCATGCCGGAAAGCACTGCGTGGGGCGGCGGGTCTTCGCCTCGCTCCGCTCGGCGCCCTTCGACGAGCTCAGGGAACCGGTCGGGTCGCTGAGCCTGTCGAAGCGCCCTGAGCGCAGCGAAGGGTCCCGGCTCCAGTCCTGCGTCTCGTCAACGCTGGCCATGCCGGAAAGCACTGCGTGGGGCGGCGGGTCTTCGCCTCGCTCCGCTCGGCGCCCTTCGACGAGCTCAGGGAACCGGTCGGGTCGCTGAGCCTGTCGAAGCGCCCTGAGCGCAGCGAAGGGTCCCGGCTCCAGTCCTGCGTCTCGTCAACGCTGGCCATGCCGGAAAGCACTGCGTGGGGCGGTGGGTGCTTCGCCTCGCTCCGCTCGGTGCCCTTCGACGAGCTCAGGGACCCGGTCGGGTCGCTGAGCCTGTCGAAGCGCCCTGAGCGCAGCGAAGGGTCCCGGCTCCAGTCCTGCGTCTCGTCAACGCTGGCCATGCCGGAAAGCACTGCGTGGGGCGGTGGGTCTTCGCCTCGCTGCGCTCGGCGCCCTTCGACGAGCTCAGGGAACCGGTCGGGTCGCTGAGCACTTCGACCGGGCTCAGCACAGGCCTGTCGAGGCGCCTTGAGCGCAGCGAAGGGTCCCGGCTCCAGTCCTGCGTCTCGTCAACGCTGGCCATGCCGGAAAGCACTGCGTGGGGCGGTGGGTCTTCGCCTCGCTCCGCTCGGCGCCCTTCGACGGGCTCAGGGAACCGGTCGGGTCGCTGAGCACTTCGACCGGGCTCAGCACAGGCCTGTCGAAGCGCCCTGAGCGCAGCGAAGGGTCCCGGCTCCAGTCCTGCGTCTCGTCAACGCTGGCCATGCCGGAAAGCACTGCGTGGGGCGGCGGGTCTTCGCCTCGCTCCGCTCGGCGCCCTTCGACGAGCTCAGGGAACCGGTCGGGTCGCTGAGCCTGTCGAAGCGCCCTGAGCGCAGCGAAGGGTCCCGGCTCCAGTCCTGCGTCTCGTCAACGCTGGCCATGCCGGAAAGCACTGCGTGGGGCGGTGGGTCTTCGCCTCGCTGCGCTCGGCGCCCTTCGACGAGCTCAGGGAACCGAGGTGGGCTCAGGGCCCTTCGACAAGCTCAGGGAACCGGGGCGGGCTCAGGGAGCCCTGCGGGTCAGGGCCACTGCGATCCGGAGCACAACGATGCGTATTGCGGGGTTGCTGTTTCCATGCTGCAGCGGCCCCCGAATACGCATTGTTGTGCGGAAAGGGGCGGACGGGGTGGCCTTCGACAGGCTCAGGGAAACAGGGGCGGATTCAGGGAAGAGAGGGCCCCTGAGACAGCTGAGGCGCCGATCCCCCTGCGGGGATCGGCGCCTCAGCGCTGGTGAGTCAGGAACTCAGTTGCCGGCGAGCTTCTCGCGGAGAGCCTGCAGCGACTCGTCCGAAGCCAGCGAGCCCTCAGTGGAGGTCTCAGTGGTGTAGCCGGTGCCGGCCTCGACGGCCGCATCGCGCTCGGCGACCTCGGCGGTCTCGACCTGACGCTTGTGCTGCTCCCACAGGGCGTGGGCCTCGGCGTACTGGGCCTCCCAGGCTGCGCGCTGCTCGTCGTAGCCTTCCTTCCACTCGTTGGTCTCCGGATCGAAGCCCTCGGGGTAGATGTAGTTGCCCTGGTCGTCGTAGGACGCCTGCATGCCGTACAGCAGCGGGTCGAAGTCGTCGGACTGGACGTCGACGCCCTCGTTGGCCTGCTTGAGCGACAGGGAGACGCGGCGACGCTCGAGGTCGATGTCGATGACCTTGACCATGCGCTCGTCACCGACGGAGACGACCTGCTCGGGGATCTCGACGTGACGCTCGGCGAGCTCGGACACGTGGACCAGGCCCTCGATGCCCTCGCCGACGCGGACGAACGCGCCGAACGGGACGAGCTTGGTGACCTTGCCGGGCACGATCTGGCCGATCTGGTGCAGACGCGCGAAGGTCTGCCACGGATCCTCCTGGGTCGCCTTCAGCGACAGGGACACGCGCTCGCGGTCCATGTCCACCTCGAGGACCTCAACCGTGACGGGCATGCCGACCTCGACAACCTCGTTCGGGT
Source organism: Tessaracoccus lacteus (assembly GCF_029917005.1). Taxonomy (NCBI): domain Bacteria; kingdom Bacillati; phylum Actinomycetota; class Actinomycetes; order Propionibacteriales; family Propionibacteriaceae; genus Tessaracoccus; species Tessaracoccus lacteus. The sequence goes on along the minus strand of NZ_CP123967.1, from coordinate 1,054,862 downwards.
GGTCGATGTGCTTCCAGGACAGCTCCGAGACGTGCACGAGGCCGTCGACGCCGCCAAGGTCGACGAAGGCGCCGAAGTTGACGATCGAGGACACGACACCCTTGCGGATCTGGCCCTTCTGCAGCTGGGTGAGGAAGGTGTGGCGGACCTCGGACTGGGTCTGCTCGAGCCACGCACGACGCGACAGGACCACGTTGTTGCGGTTCTTGTCGAGCTCGATGATCTTGGCCTCGAGCTCCATGCCCACGTAGGGCTGGAGGTCACGGACGCGACGCATCTCGACGAGCGAGGCGGGCAGGAAGCCACGAAGACCGATGTCAACGATGAGACCACCCTTGACAACCTCGATGACGGAGCCGGTGACGACGCCGTCCTCTTCCTTGATCTTTTCGATCGTGCCCCAGGCGCGCTCGTACTGAGCACGCTTCTTGGACAGGATCAGGCGACCTTCCTTGTCCTCCTTCTGCTGGACGAGCGCCTCGATCTCGTCGCCAACCTTGACGACGTCGAACGGGTCGACGTCGTGCTTGATCGACAGCTCCTTCGAGGGGATGACGCCTTCGGTCTTGTAACCGATGTCGAGCAGGACCTCGTCCCGATCGACCTTGACGACGGTGCCGGACACGATGTCCCCGTCGTTGAAGTACTTGATGGTGGCGTCGACCGCGGCCAGGAAAGCCTCGGGAGTGCCAATGTCGTCGACTGCGACAGTCGAGGCCTCAGTAGAGGAGGTCATGTAGTAGGGCTCCGAATGAGAAAAGTCTCGCGTTCTGGCCCTTTACAGCACTCCCTGCTCCGTCCGAGGCAATGCAGGCCAGAGTGCCCCCCTAGGATACCCAGGCATGCCACGAGGGTCAACCTGGCCGGCGAGTGCCGGCGCGGGGCCTAAGCTGGGGCCGTGACCCAGCCGCGCCACGGCCCGGACAGCCGGAAGACTACCTTGCCCCGACTCGTTCTGCTCGTCGTGGGCCTGCTGGTCCTCGCCCTCGCCGTGTGGGGGGTTGCCTCCGAGGCAACGGATCCCGCCGGGCAGGAGGCAGGTCCGCTACCCTCTCCCGCCGCGTCGCCGTCAACGCCGGCGCCCGCCCCGTCTTCCTCGGCGCCCCCCGATGGCTGCTCACCCGCAGGCGAGGGCTTCGTGCCGGACCGCTACAGCATCGAGGCGCTGGACGTGGACGAACCCGTCGTCGCCCTCAACCTCGACGCGACCGGCAGCATCGCCGCCCCACCGCTCGACGAGCCGCGGATGGCGTCCTGGTGGAGTGGGGGCCCGGAGCCGGGCAGCGACGAGGGGCAGGTCGTCCTCACGATCCACACCTACGGCAACGGTGGGGCCGTCGGAAACGAGCTGTTCGCCGACGGGCGCTCACAGCTGGAGCCGGGCGACCTGCTACGGCTGACGGGGCCGGACGGCGCATCTCAGTGCTACGAGTTCACGGACGCCACCAAGATCGCCGTCGCCGACTACGACCCCGACTCGGACCTGATGGTCGACTTCGACGGGGAACCGCGGCTCGCCATCATCATCTGCTGGGACTTCGACGGGACCGACTGGGATTCCCGGGTGTTCTTCCACTTCGACCCGATCGGCGCCGCCGAGGACTGATCAGTGGGCCGCGGACTCCCAGTCCTGGCCGACGCCGACGGAAACGTCGAGCGGCACCAACAGGTCGAAGGCCCCGGTCATCTCACGCCGCACGATGTCGGCGACGGCCTCCCGCTCCCCCCGTGCGACCTCGAGCACGAGCTCGTCGTGCACCTGCAGCAGCACGCGGCTGGCCAGTCCCGCCTCGGAGATGGCCCGGTCGAGGTTGATCATCGCGACCTTGATGACGTCGGCCGCCGACCCCTGGATCGGTGAGTTCAGGGCCGCCCGCTCCGCCATCTCGCGGCGCTGCCGGTTGCTGCTCGTCAGGTCGGGCAGGTAGCGGCGCCGACCGAGCATCGTCTCGGTGTAGCCGGTGCGGCGCGCCTCGTCGACGATGCCGGCCAGGTAGGCGTGCACGCCCCCGACGCGCGCGAAGTAGTCCTCCATCAGCGCCTTGGCCTCGCCGACCGAGATCTTCAGCTGGTTGCTCAGCCCGAACGCGCTCAGCCCGTAGGCCAGCCCGTAGTTCATCGCCTTGATACGGGCCCGCATCTCGCCGGTCACGTCCCCGGGCTCGACCCCGAACACCAGCGACGCCATCTCGCCGTGGAAGTCACGGCCTGATGTGAATGCGTCGATGAGGCCGGCGTCGCCGGACGCGTGCGCCATGATGCGCATCTCGATCTGCGAGTAGTCGGCCGACATGAGCGACTCGAAGCCCTCCCCCGGCACGAACGCGGAGCGGATCCGCCGGCCGACCGCGGTGCGGATCGGGATGTTCTGCAGGTTCGGGTCCGTGGACGACAGGCGGCCGGTGGCGGCGATCGTCTGCACGTAGGTGGTGTGGATGCGGCCATCATCGGCGACGGCGGCCAGCAGCCCGTCGACCGTCTGGCGCAGCCGGATCGCATCGCGGTGCGCGAGCAGGTGACCGAGGAACGGGTGCGCGGTCTTCGCGAACAGACCCTCCAGGGCCTCCGCGTCCGTGGTGTAGCCGGACTTCGTGCGACGGGTCTTCGGCATGTCGAGCTCGTCGAACAGCACGCCCTGGAGCTGCTTGGGCGAGCCGAGGTTCACCTCGTGGCCCAGCACGTCCCAGGCGGCCTGCTGCGCCGCGCTGACGTTGGCGTCGAACTCGCCGCGCAGCGCCTCCAGCCGGTCGCGGTCGACGGCGACGCCGGCGCGTTCCATGCGCGCGAGGCTCACCTGCACGGGCAGCTCGACCTGCGTCATGAGGCTTGCGGCGCCCTGCTCCTCGAGCTGCGCCTCCAGCGCGCCGGCGAGGTCGAACACGGCGCGGGAACGCAGCAGCGCAGCCTCGGCGTCGCGGTCGGAGTCCTCGTCGAAGTCGAAGGCCGCCTGCGGGTCCTGCGTGGTGTCGGCGGCGAGGCTCAGGTCGCGGTTCAGCAGCCGGAGCGAGAGGTCGGCAAGGTCATAGGCGCGCTGGTCGGGGCGCACCAGGTACGCGGCGAGCAGCGTGTCGACGGCGACGCCGCGCAACTCCCAGCCGCGGGCCCAGCAGGCCAGCATCGGGCCCTTGGCGCCGTGCACGTACTTAGTGCGGGCCGGGTCGGCGAGCCAGGACGCCAGGGCGGCATCGTCGGCGGGCGTCAGGGCCGCCGTGTCGAGCCACGCCCCCTCGCCGTCGCCCGCGGCCAGCGCGATGCCGATGACGTCCCCCGTGCCGGAGCCCCAGTGGCCGACGAACTCCGCGGCCGTCGGCCCTGAGGCATGCGCCTCCAGCCAGGCGCCGACGGCGCCCGGGGCGAGCGGTCCGCCGCGCACCTCGAAGGCCTCGGCCTGCGTCTCCTCCGCGGGCGCGAGCTCCAGCAGCCGCTCGCGCAGGACCCGGAACTCCAGCGCGTCGAACAGCTCGTGCACGCGCGCACGGTCCCAGTCGTGCCGCTCCGTCGCCGCCACCGTCGTGTCGAGCTGGAGGTCGCGCACCAGCGCGTTCAGCCGCCGGTTCCGCACCACGTCGCCCAGGTGCTCGCGCAGCGAGGCGCCCGCCTTGCCGGGGATCTGCTCTGCGCGGGCGACGATGTTGTCCAGCCCGTCGTAGGCGGTCAGCCACTTCGCCGCAGTCTTCGGCCCGACGCCGGGCACCCCGGGGAGGTTGTCGCTGGTCTCCCCCACCAGCGCCGCGAGCTCCGGGTAGCGGGCGGGCGGGACGAGGTACTTCTCCTCCACGGTGGAAGGGGTCATCCGCGCGAGGTCCGAGACACCCTTGCGCGGGTAGAGAACCGTGACGTGGTCGGTCACGAGCTGCATGGCATCGCGGTCGCCGGTGACGATCGACACGTCGAACCCCTCGGCCTCGGCGCGCGTCGACATCGTCGCGATGATGTCGTCCGCCTCGTAGCCCGGCAGCTCCAGGTGGGCGACGTTGAGCGCGTCGAGGACCTCCTTGATGAGGGTCACCTGTCCCGTGAACTCCTCGGGTGACTTGGCGCGCGTGCCCTTGTACTCCGGGTACTCCTCGGTGCGGAACGACTGCCTGGCAACGTCGAACGCGACGGCAAGGTGGGTGGGTCGCTCGTCGCGCAGCACGTTGATCAGCATGGAGGTGAACCCGAACACGGCGTTGGTGTGCTGCCCCGTGCTGGTGGCGAAGTTCTCCACCGGGAGGGCGTAGAACGCCCGGTAGGCCACGGAGTGGCCGTCGATCAGCAGCAGTCTTGGCGCGTCAGTCACACGCCGAGCCTACCGAATGGGCCGTCGGCCGAGGACCGGCCAGATGGCCTACTGTCGTGACATGACAGACCTGCCTGCCTGGCTCGACTCCATGGCCTCCCCCCTCGACGCGAAGCTCGGCCTCGAGCTGACCGAACTCACACCGTCGCGGGTCGTCGGCTCGATCCCCGTGGAGGGCAACCAGCAGCCATTCGGTCTCCTGCACGGCGGCGCGTCCGGCGTGCTCGTCGAGACCCTGGCCTCGATGGGCGCGGTGGCCCACGGGATGCCGGACGGGAAGGTGCCCGTCGGCGTCGACCTGAACGTCACCCACCTGAAGGCCGTGCGGTCGGGCCGCGTCACAGGCGTCGCCACGGCACTGCACCTCGGCAGGACGCTGGCCGTCTACCAGGTGGAGATCACCGACGACGCCGGCCGGACGACGGCCATCGGCCGGCTGACGTGCCGGCTGATCGCGGCCCCCGCGGGCAGCTAGGGGTCAGGCCTTCTTCTTGTGCGAGATGACGCCCTCGGCGACGTCCCGCATCGACTTGCGCATGTCCATCGCCGTCTTCTGGATCCAGCGGAACGCCTCAGGCTCGGTCAGGCCGAGGTCCTGCTGCAGGATGCCCTTGGCCTGGTCGATGATCTTGCGCGACTCGAGGCGGTCCTCGAGGTTGGCCAGTTCCTCTTCGATCGCGGTGATCTCCTGGAAGCGGCCCATGGCGATCTCGATCGCCGGGACGACGTCGGAGGCGCCGAAGGGCTTGACGACGTAGGCCATGGCGCCGGCATCGCGGGCCCGCTCGACGAGGTCGCGCTGCGAGAACGCCGTGAGCATGACGATGGGCGCGATGCGCTCCTCGGCGATGATCTCAGCGGCGGTGATGCCGTCCATCTTGGGCATCTTCACGTCCATGATGACCAGGTCGGGCTCGAGTTCCCTGGCGAGCTTCACGGCCTCCTCGCCGTCACCCGCCTCGCCGACGACCTCGTAGCCCTCCTCGGTGAGCAGCTCGACCAGGTCCAGTCGGATCAGCGCCTCGTCCTCGGCAACCAGGACAGCGGGCTTCTTCTTATCCATACTTCGACTCTTCTCCCCTCGCCCTGAGAGGCGAGCTCCTCTGATCAAACCTGCGCTGAATAGTACCTTGCGCCTCCGGCGCACGCGAACTCGTGCCGCCTGCCCGCCGCTGGCCGTCGCCCGACGGGCTGTGGCTACAATGATCCTCGCTGCCCTCGCCCGGGTGGCGGAACGGTATACGCGGACGGCTCAAACCCGTCTGGTCGAGAGACCTTAGGGGTTCGAATCCCCTCCCGGGCACCTCCACAACACAAGGATCGGGACCCCTTGCGGGGCCCCGATCCTTGTCTACTGCTGCTCAGCCTCAGGCCTCGGGCAGGTCCTTGACCTTGTGCACGCGGAGGTTGTTGGTCTTTCCGGGGACACCCATGGGCGAGCCGGACACGACCACGATGCGCTCGCCGACCTCGATGAGGTTGTTCGTGCGCAGGTACTGGTCGACGGCGTCCACCATCTCCTCCTGCGCGGTGAACTCCGGCGTGATGTGCGTGTCGACACCCCACGACAGGGTCATGGTCTGGCGGGTCGACTTCTCCGGGGAGAACACGAGCATCGGGATGGGCGAGCGCAGACGCGACAGGCGGCGTCCGGTGTCACCCGACTTGGTGAACGCGACGAGGTAGCGGGCACCGATACGCTCGGCGACCTCGGCAGCCACCTTGGCCAGGATGCCCCCGGTGGTGTGCGGGTCCCAGTCGATGATGTGGATCTCGGCGTGGCCCTCGCGCTCCGTCTTCTCGACGATGCGCGCCATGGTGGAGACGGTCTCGACAGGGAAGTCGCCGACCGAGGTCTCTCCGGACAGCATCACGGCGTCGGCGCCGTCGAGGATGGCGTTCGCGACGTCGGAAGCCTCGGCGCGCGTCGGGCGCGGGTTGTTGATCATGGACTCGAGCATCTGGGTGGCCACGATGACCGGCTTCGCCCACTTGCGCGCGGCGCGTACGATCCGCTTCTGGACCAGGGGCACCTCCTCCAGCGGCAGCTCGACGCCCAGGTCGCCACGGGCGACCATGAAGGCGTCGAAGGAGTCGATGATCTCCTGCAGGTTGGCGATCGCCTGGGGCTTCTCGAGCTTGGCGATGACCGGCAGGCGGCGACCCTCCTCGTCCATGATCTCGTGGACGCGCTTGATGTCGTCGCCGGAGCGGACGAAGGACAGCGCGATCATGTCGATGTCGGGGTGGGCGAGCGCCCAGCGCAGGTCACGCTCGTCCTTGTCGGACAGGGCGGGGACCGAGACGGCGACGCCGGGCAGGTTGATGCCCTTGTTGTTGGAGACCGGACCGGGGACGACCGTCTCGCAGACCACGTCGGTGTCGGTGACCTGGATGGCCTTCAGGGCGACCTTGCCGTCGTCGATCAGGATCTGGTCGCCGACGTTGACGTCGCCGGGCAGGCCCTTGAACGTCGTCGAGCAACGCTCCTTGGTGCCCTGGATGTCGTCGATGGTGATGGTGAAGATGTCACCGACGGCCAGGTACGGCTTCTCGTCGTTCAGGAAGCGGCCGAGACGGATCTTGGGGCCCTGGAGGTCGGCGAACACGCCGACGGTCTTGCCGGTGATGTCAGCTGCGGCACGGACATTCTTGAGCCGGGTGCCGTGCTCGTTGTAGTCGCCGTGGCTCATGTTGAGTCGGGCGACATTCATGCCAGCGTTGATCAGGTCAACGAGGCGGTCAACTGCTTCGGCCGAAGGGCCGAGGGTACAAACGATCTTTGCTCTACGCACGGCGACAACCCTACCCGACGTCGTTGCAGGACGACACGGCGCCCTGGCCTGGAATCAGTCGGCCCGCACCAGATCGAGGGCTCGCTGCAGATCCGCAGGGTAGGGGGAACTGAACTCGACATGGTCGCCGCGCGTCGGATGCGTGAAACCCAGGCCGACGGCGTGCAGCCACTGGCGGCCCAGCCCCAGCCTGGCCGACAGCGCCGGATCGGCGCCGTACAGCGGGTCCCCGACGCACGGATGGCCTATCGCCGCCATATGCACCCGGATCTGGTGCGTGCGGCCCGTCTCGAGGTGGACCTGCAGCAGCGTCGCCGCCCGATGCGCCTCCAACGTCTCGTAGTGCGTGACGGATGCGCGGCCACCTTCGAGGATGGCCATCTTCCAGTCGGCGCCGGGATGGCGGCCGATGGGCGCGTCGATCGTGCCGACGAACGGGTCGGGGTGCCCCTGCACGAGCGTGTGGTACGTCTTGTCCACCGTCCGGTCGCGGAACGCCTGTTTGAGCACGCTGTAGGCCACCTCGGACCTGGCGACGACCATCAGTCCGCTGGTGCCGACGTCGAGGCGCGAGACGATGCCCTGCCGCTCGGCGGCCCCCGACGTGGACACAGCGACGCCGGCGGCGGCCAGGTGCTCCACTACCGACGGGCCGCCCCAGCCGAGGCTGGGGTGTGCCGCGACGCCCACGGGCTTGTCGACGACGACGATGTCGGCGTCCTCGTAGACGATCCCGACGCCGTCGGCGAGCTGCGGGACCGCCGTCGCGGTGGTGGGCGCGGGATCCTCCAGCAACTCGAGCAGCTCTCCCCCGGCGACGCGCTGCGAACCCTTCGTGACGATCGTCCCACCCAGGCTGAGGCTGCCGGCCTCGACGAGCAGCTCGATACGCGCCCTGCTGTACCCCGACACCCGGGCGGCCACTGCGTCGACGCGCTGGCCCGCCAGTGTGTCGGGCACGATGAACAGGCTCATCGGGCCGCGGCCTTCCTCGCCTTCGCCTCGGCCCGGTCCGCGAACAGCGACCAGCCGATCACGATGCCCGCCGCGACGGTGATGCAGATGTCGGCGACGTTGAAGATCGCGAAGCCGCGCAGCGAGAACATGTCGATCACATGCCCGTGCAGCGCCGCCGGGGGCTGGAAGATCCGGTCGACCAGGTTGCCTGTGATGCCGGCGAGGAACAGGCCGGCCACGACGGCCTGCCACATGCGGGTCACCCGCGGCAGGACGACGAACAGACAGGCCAGGGTCGCCACCATCGCGAGGATGGTGAAGACGATGGTGGCCGAGGACCCCATCCCGAAGGCGGCGCCGGGGTTACGGATCAGCTGCAGCTGCAGCAGGTCCCCGACGATCGGGACCGGCACGCCGGGGGTCAGGAACGCGACGGAGGCCAACTTGACCAGCTGGTCGACGGCGAGGCCGCCCAACCCGATGCCGCAGGCGACGAGGATCAGTGCGCTGCGGCGCACCTCAGCGCCGCTCCTCGCGCTGCTTGCAGGTCACGCACAGGGTGGCTCGGGGGAAGACCTGCAGACGCCCCTTGCCGATCGGCTGGCCGCACACCTCGCAGTAGCCGTACTCACCGCTGTCGAAGAGCGCGATGGCCAGGCGCGCCTGCTCCGCCATCTCGCGGACGTTGGCCGCGAGGGAGACCTCCTGGTCCCGCTCGAAGTTGCTGGAGCCGACGTCCGCGGGGTCGCGGCCGGCTCCGTCGGTGCCGCCCTTGAGGAGGGACTGCAGCGTCTCCTCCGCGGAGCGGATGCGGCGCTCGAGGCGCTCGAGGTCGTCGGAGAGTTCAGCGCGCTGCTCGGCAATCTCCTCCGAGGTCCACGGGTCCTCGCCTTCGAGGACCGGGAGCGCCCGAACTTCGTCGGCGGCTTTCTTTGGCATGTCGTAGCTCTTTCTGGCGGTTGCTGTCTGCGAAGGGTACACCACTGTGCACCACATGCAGGCAGCCGACCCCGCGCGGGGTCGGCTGCCCGATGAAGTGGATGTGACTAGGACTGATCTCCGCTTGCCAGGGCGTCGAGACGCGGGGTCTCCGACGGCCGCTGGGCGAGCTCGGGCACCTCGCCGGGCTCGGGGTGATCGTCGTTGATCGAACCGAGGAAGCGCTTGAGCGACTCCGTGAGGTTCTGACGGTAGCTGGACTCGAAGTCTCGCAGCGCGGTGACCTTGCCGACCAGCTCGCCCTGCTCGCGCTCCAGATCGGAGAACAGCGCGTGACGGCGGTCGGCGGCCTGCTGATCGACGGCCGCGGCGCGTGCCTCCGCCTGCTTCGTCAGCTGCTCGGCGTTGACGCGGGCCTCCGACTCGACACGGTCGGCCTTGGTGCGGGCGTCCGTCTTGATCTCGGTGGCGCGCTGCTCGGCCTCGGCCAGCTTCCGCTGCGCCTCAGCCTGGGCCTCGTTCACGAGCGTGGTGGCCTGGTCGGTGGCCATCTGCAGCAGCCGGGTGACGGCGGGGGCGGCATCCTCGCTGGCCGTGACCGTCAGGTGCTGGGTACCGGCGACATTGGTGACCCGCTCAGAGCGGGCCTTGTCGAACTCGGCGCGAACCTGGTCGAGCTGGTTCTTCAGCTGCTCATTCTGCGCAGTGAGCTCACGGACGCGACCCTCGGCCGCGGCCTGCGCGGCCGTCGCGTCGCCGCCGGCGCTGATCGCGGAGTTCAGGCGGTCCACCTCGGCGCGGAGCTGCGCGATGGTGTCGTCCTTGGCCTTCAGCTCCGACCGGAGATCGGAGTCGTCGCCTGCCGCCGGGGAGACGTTGGTCGCCTGGACGGAGTCGATCTCGCGGCGAAGGCGCTCGCGCTCCTTCTCGAATTCGTCGAAGGTGACCTCGACCTTGTCGATGAACGTGTCGACGTCGCCCACCTGATAACCGACGTCACCGCGTCGCGTCATGCGGAAGCGGATCTGGCGGACCTCATCAAGGGTCAGGCTCATGCTTGCTCCAGTACTCGTCAAAGATGTGACCGGCCGAAGCCGGCGCTTCCAGCGTAGCCTAACGCCCTCGAGGCGCGCTGAAAGCTGCTAGTCGGGTTGAGATTGGCACCTGCTCCAGGCTCAACTCTGATTGAAGAACCCACCGGAGGCGATGCGTTCCTTGTCCTCCGGGCCGACCACCAGATTGTGGGGGCACAGGAGGAAGACCTTGCTCGAAACCCGCTCGATGTTGCCGCGCAGGCCGAAGATCAGCCCGGCCGCGAAGTCGACGAGGCGCTTGTCCTCGCCGTCCTCCATGTCCGAGAGGTTCATGATGACGGGGATGCCGTCGCGGAAGTTCTCGCCGATCACGCGCGCCTCGTTGTACGAGCGGGGTCGGACGCTGACGATGCGGCTCAGGTCGGCCACCTCCTTGTGTTCGACCGGCGTGAGCTGTGCGGGTCGCCTGATGGGCGCGACCCTGCTGATCTCCTGGCTCGGCTCCTCGTCGACGTAGACGTCGTTGGTCGCCTCACCCTCGGCGTCGTGGTCCACGGGGTCGTCGGTGCGGTACCGGCCGTCCTCGACGAGGCCCATCCACGCCGCAAGCTTACGAACGCCCACGATTCCCTCCTTGGCAGCTGCTGCGATTGTTCGCAAGGCTAGCGTGGCGCGGCTCCCGCACGGGGGCGACGCACCGGCGCGCCCCACTCACTTCATGAAGTCGGGGACATCCAGGTCGTCGTCGTCCTCGACCACCGGCGCGGGCCGCGGGGCCGGCGTCGGCTGCCCGGGCATCGCGGTGGCCACCGGCGCCGGCGCGCCGGGTCCGGGACGCGGCTGCGTCGCCGGCCGGACCTCCGGCTTGCGGACAGCGGCGACCTTCTTCTGCGGCTGGCCGCCGTCGAACCCTGCGGCGATGACCGTCACCCGGACCTCGTCGCCCAGCGCGTCGTCGATCACGGTGCCGAAGATGATGTTCGCCTCGTCGTGTGCCGCCTCCTCGATGAGCTGCGCGGCGGCGGAGACCTCGAACAGGCCGAGGTCGGAGCCGCCGGCGATGGACAGCAGCACGCCGTGCGCACCGTCGATACTCGCCTCGAGCAGCGGGGAGCTGATCGCCATCTCGGCCGCGGCACGTGCGCGATCCTCGCCGCGGGCCGACCCGATGCCCATCAGGGCGGAACCGGCCTGGCTCATGATGGACTTCACGTCCGCGAAGTCGAGGTTGATCAGGCCGGGCGTCGTGATCAGGTCGGTGATGCCGGATACGCCCTGCATCAGCACCTGGTCCGCCTGCTTGAAAGCGTCGAGGATGGCGACCTGGTGGTCGGTCATCTGCAGCAGCTTGTCGTTGGGGATGACGATGAGGGTGTCGACCTCTTCGCGCAGCGACTCGATGCCGGACTCGGCCTGCGTGGAACGGCGGCGGCCCTCGAAGGAGAACGGCCTGGTCACCACGCCGATGGTCAGCGCGCCGAGCGAACGGGCGATCTTCGCCACGATGGGAGCCGCACCCGTCCCGGTGCCGCCTCCCTCGCCCGCGGTCACGAACACCATGTCGGCGCCCTGCAGCGCCTCCTCGATCTCGTCCGAGTGGTCTTCGGCGGCCTGCCGACCCTTCGCCGGGTCGGCTCCCGCGCCGAGGCCGCGGGTCAGCTCGCGGCCGATGTCGAGCTTCACGTCGGCGTCGCTCATCAGGAGCGCCTGCGCGTCGGTGTTGACCGCGATGAACTCGACCCCGCGGAGCCCCGCCTCGATCATGCGGTTGACGGCGTTGACGCCGCCGCCGCCGACGCCGACGACCTTGATCACGGCGAGGTAGTTCTGAGATGCGCTAGCCATGGGGTGAAGGCTATGGGAGTGGCCATGCATGAGTCCAACACCCCCGCCGATTCGCCTGCGAATCACCTCAAGTGGTACTTCAGGGTTTGACGTCCAGGGCCCGAGACCCCGGTCACTTCGTGGTCGGGTGCAACGGGGCGGAGACGTCGTAGACGCTCGCGTCGACGGTGAGCAGCGCGGTGAGCACTTGGGCCTTGAGCTCGGACTCGTCCGCGCTCCCCCACACGACGGTGCGGCCGCCGGAGATGTGGAACTCGATCTGGTCGACCGCGTCCGCCTGGAAGCTGCGCACCTTCGCGGAGACGTCGTCGGGCAGGGCGAGCACGACGGTCGCGACATCGGCGAGCAGCCGCTGGTCGTCCGTGTCCGTCTCGACCTGGATGACCCCCGTGGGGTCGTCGGTGTGCCGGAAGACGATCCCGTCGGAGTCCACCCAGTCGACGCCACCGTCGCGGGCACGCTGGTACACCACGGCGCGTTCTGTCACGTTGATGACCACGGTTTCGGGGAACTGCGTGCCGACCGTGACGTCGCGCACCTCCGGGAGTGCGGCCACGCGGCCGCGGACGGCGGCGAGGTCCTGGCTGAGCAGCGGCACGCCCATCTCCACCTCGGCGGCCTGCGCCACCTCGTCGGGCGTTAGCAGCGAGGTGCCGTGCACCTCGACCCGTTGCGCGGTGAGCCACGGCGAGAACCAGCCGGCGTAGACGAGCGCGACGACCAGCAGCAGCAGGCCACCCCCGACGCTCCACCCGATCACCCTGCGCCGACGTTGCCTGACGCGGCGCTCCTGGAGGGCCTTGGCGAAGACGCCCGGGGGCAACGGCTGCGTCACGGCGCGCTGGCTTCGGGGCGTTCGGCCAGCAGCGTGGCCAGCAGCGGGCCGACAATCGTCACGTCGCCGCAGCCGAGCGTGATGATCAGGTCCCCCGGCCGCGCGATGTCGTTGAGTGCCTCCGGCAGGTCGTACTTGTCCTTGACGTAGACGAGGTTCTCCTGGCCGTGGCGGCGCGCCGAGTCGACGACCAGTTCGCCCGTGACGCCGGGGATCGGGTCCTCCCGGGCGCCGCAGATGTCGTTGATGACGGCGATGTCGGGCTCGGTCATCACCTCGCCGAACTCCTCGACGAAGTCCATCGTGCGGGAGTAGAGGTGCGGCTGGAAACAGGCGATGAGCCGCCCGTTCAACCCGGTGGCCTCGTTGCCTGCCTCCGTGGCGCGGCGGGCAGCGCTCAGCGCCGCGTGGATCTCGGTCGGGTGGTGCGCGTAGTCGTCGTAGACGCGGATGCCCGCGGTGTCGGTGATGAGCTGGAAGCGGCGCAGCGTGCCGACGAAGCGGCCAAGTGCCGTGACCGCGTCGTCGTGGGTGAGGCCGAGCAGCCGCCCGACGGCGTAGGCGGCCGAAGCGTTCTTGAGGTTGTGGTTGCCGGGTACCTGCAGCGTCAGCGGCCCAGAGTCGTGCCCGTAGCTCAGCGTGGCTGTCACTCCCCCGCTGGCCAGCGCGCGCACGTCGTCGAAGCGGACGTCCGCGTCGACGGCCTCGCCGTAGGTGATGACCTCCCGGCCCTCTGCCCTAAGCCGGTCGGCCAGGGCGCGCGAGCCGGCGTCGTCGACGTTGATGACGACGTGCCTCACCGACGGCCCGGTGGCGAACTGGTGGAACCCCTCGGCGTAGGCATCCGGGGTGCCCCAGTTGACCAGATGGTCCGCCTCCACGTTGGTGATCACGGCGATCTCGGTCGGGTACTGCAGGAAGGAGGCGTCCGACTCGTCGGCCTCGACGACGAAGGCGTCGCCGGAGCCGAGCTCCGAGCTCACGCCGGACGTGGACAGCGCCCCACCGATGACGTAGCTCGGGTCTCTGCCGGCCTCGCTGAGCATGGTCGCGGTCATGGCGGTGGTGGTGGTCTTCCCGTGGGTGCCGGCGATCGCCACGCCCCGCCTGCCGAGCATGAGCGCGGCGAGCGCCGCGGAACGGTGCCACACGCGCAGTCCGCGCCGCCGTGCCTCGGCCAGCTCGACGTTGTCCTCGCGGATGGCCGAGGAGATGACGACGGTCTCGGCGTCGCCGAGGTGGCCGACGTCGTGCCCGACCCAGGTGCGCACGCCGACGCGCTCGAGGCTGCGCAGCGCCCGCGAGTCGGACTGGTCGGAGCCGGTGGTCGGGACGCCGAGCTCCGCGTAGAGGCGCGCGACCCCGCTCATGCCGGAGCCTCCGGCGGCGATGAAGTGCACCGGGCCGACCTCACGGGCGTCGACGACCTCAACGGGGCTGAGCAGCATCAGTTGCCTTTCTTCCGGGCGATTTCGAGGACGGCCCCCGCGAGGACGTCCGCGGCGTCGGAGGGATACAGCTCACGACAGGCGGCGGACATGCGCGTCAGGCGTCCGGGGTCGGCGAACGATGACGTCACCAACCCGGCCAGTCTATCCGGGGTCAGGGAGGAGTCCTCGACCAGCCACCCGGCGTCCGCCGCCACGAGCTCCGCGGCGTTGCGCCCCTGCTCCCCGTTGCCCCACGGCAGCGGCACGAAGATCACGGGCAGCCCGCTGACGGCGGTCTCCATCACCGTGCCTGCGCCCGCCCGGCCGAGCATCAGGTCGGCGGCGGCGTAGGCGTGCGCCATGTCCGAGACATAGGGCACCGGCACGTAGGCGGCGCCGGAGGCGTGCTGCACGACGGTGTCCGCATCCGTGAAGTTCTTCAGCCCGAGCACGTGCAGGATCTGGATGCCGGCGGCCAGGATCTGCTCCCTGGCCCCGTCGACGGCGGCGTTGATGCTGACGGCCCCCTGCGAGCCGCCCGACACGAGCAGCGTCGGCCGCTCGGGGTCGAGGCCGAACTCCGCGCGGGCCTCGGCCGGGGTCTGCGTCGGATGCGTGATCGACCGCTTCATCGGCAGCCCGATCAGGCGCGACCCGCGCATGGTGGTCTCGGGGAACGTCGTGGCCACGTAGGCGGCGAACCTGGCACCGACCTTGTTGGCGATGCCCGGCAGCTTGTTCGCCTCATGCACGACGACGGGGACGCCCAGCGTGCGGGCGGCGAGGTAGGCCGGGATGGAGACGTAGCCGCCGAAGCCCACCAGCGCATCGGCGTCCGCGTCGCGCAGTACCCGGCGCGCCTGGCGCACGGAGCGGGCCAGCGTGTACGGCAGCCGGACGAGGTCGAGGTTGACGGTGCGCGGGAGCGGCACCGGGTCCACGAGGCTGAGCGTCAGCCCGGCCTCGGGGATGACTCTGGTCTCCAGCCCCTTCGGGGTGCCGATGCAGGTGATAGACGCCTGCGGGTCACGCTCGACGATGGCCTTGGCCGTGGCGATCAGCGGCGACGTGTGCCCCGCGGTGCCGCCACCTGCCAGCACGATGCTGGTCACGGGTCAGTCCTCCTTGGTGGCCGCCATGACCGAGGTCATGCGCGGCCGCGACTTCTTGCTCGGGCGCGACGCGCGGTAGGTGCGGGCGGCCGGCGTGTCCCGGGCGATCGACAGGAGCACGCCGACGCCCATCAGCGAGGCCATGAGCGCGGACCCACCATAGGACATGAACGGAAGCGGGACGCCGAGCACCGGGAGCAGGTGCATCACAACGAAGATGTTGATGACGGCCTGCACGACGAACCAGCCGGTCAGGCCCGCGGCGACGATGCGGTTGAACATCTTGTCGGAGCGCAGCGCGATCTCGAGGCCGGCCCAGGCCAGCAGCGCGAACAGCCCGATCACGAGCAGCACGCCGAACAGGCCGAGCTCCTCGCCGAGGACCGCGAAGATGAAGTCCGTGTGGGCGCCGTCTTTCAGCCCTCCCCACTTCTGCCTGCCGGCCCCCAGCCCCGCCCCCCACCAGCCGCCGGAGGCCAGCGCGTAGAGCGCGGCGATGGGCTGGCTCGACAGGTCGGTGTCCGAGGACGGGTCGAGGAAGATCGCGATGCGGCTCATGCGGTTTCCCGAGCCGTACACCAGCAGGACCATCGTGACGACCGCGAGCGTGAACGACGGGACCAGCACCTTCCAGGACGTGCCGACGAACCACAGGATCAGCACGAGGATCAGGCCGAGGATGATGCCCGTGCCGAGGTCGCGACCCGCGAGCACCAGAACCAGCACCAGCCCGCCGAGCGGCACGAAGGGGATGGCGAGCTGGAAGACCTCGTGCAGCCGGCCGCGCTTGTTGTGGAAGATCGTCCCGCACCACACCACGAGCGCGAGTTTCGCAAACTCGGAGGGTTGGATCTGGACGGGGCCGAGCACGAGCCAGTTGACGTTGCCGCCCGAGCCGACGCCGAGCGGTGTCAGGACCAGCAGCAGCAGCACGACGGCGATGCCCCAGGCGAGCCAGCCGAAGCGGCGCAGCACATCCGGGGGCACGAACACGAGGATCGCGGCGGGCACGAGCCCGACCGCCAGCGAGCGGGCCTGCCGGATGAGGTAGAAGTACGGACTGACGCCGCTGGCCTGCGCCATGGCGGCCGAGGCGGACAGGACCATCAGCAGCCCGAGCCCGACCAGCACCGTCACGGAGCCGAGCACGAGATAGAACGGCGCCATCGGGGAGGCGAGGAGTGCACGGACAGAGCGGAAGGCGGAGGGCCGCGGCCGCGCTACAGCCTGGGTGGCCATCGATCTTCCCTTCTCGTCAGGACAGGTACCGGTTGACCGCCTCCACGAACCGGTCCCCCCGGTCCGCGTAGCCGTCGAACATGTCGAGGCTCGCGCAGCCCGGGGAGAGCAGCACGGTGTCGCCCGGCCCGGCCATGGCCCCGGCCAACGCGACCACCTCGTCCATCACTGAAGTGTGCGTGTCGTCGAGGACGCGGACGGGGACATCCGGCGCGTGTCGGGCAAGGACGTCCGCGATCATCTCGCGGTCGACGCCCATCACGACGGCCCCGCGCATGCGGGAGGCGAACCTCTCGACCAACGCGTCGAAGCTGGTGCCCTTCGCCTGCCCGCCCGCGATCCACACGAACGACTCGTAGGCCTGCATGGCCGCGTCTGCGGCGTGCGGGTTGGTGGCCTTCGAGTCGTCGACCCACGTGACGCCGTCAGCGACGGCCACCGTGGAGATGCGGTGGCCCGCGAGGTGCAGGTTACGCAGACCCTCGGAGACCGAGCGTGGGGCCACGCCGAGGCTGCGGGTCAGCGCGGCGGCGGCGACGGCGTTGGCGACGTTGTGCGGCGCGAACGGGTGCACGTCGGAGACCTTCGCCAGCTCGAGCGCGGAGGTGCGGCGCTGCGGGACGAAGGCGCGGTCGACGATGAGGTCGTCGACGACGCCGACCATCGAGATGTCGGGGATGCCGGTCGTGAAGCCGATGGCGCGGGCGCCCTCGACGACGTCTGCCCCCTCGACCATCTCCTCCGTCAGGGGCTCGTCGACGTTGTAGACGCACGCGTCGGTGACGCCGTCGTAGATCTTGGCCTTGTCCGCCGCGTAGCGGGCCATGCCGTCGGGCTCGGAGGCGTACCACTCGAGGTGGTCCTCGTGCAGGTTCAGGACCACGGCGGAGTGCAGGTGGACGTTGTTCATCCAGTGCAGCTGGAAGCTGGAGAGCTCGACGGCGAACACGTCGTACTCGACGTCGTCGAGGACGGCCTCCACGATGGGGCGGCCGATGTTGCCGACGGCGGCGACCTTCCTGCCGTCGGCGCGGAGGATCGACTCGACCATCTGCGTGGTGGTGGTCTTGCCGTTGGTGCCGGTGATGCCGAGCCACGGGATGGCGCGGTCGGGCTGCTGCATGCGCCAGGCGAGCTCGGTCTCCCCCCAGACGGGGATGCCCGCGGCGCGCGCCTGCTGCAGCAGGGGCGCGGTGGGTCGCCAGCCCGGCGAGGTGACGACCAGGTCGGTGCCGGGAGGAAGCTCGGCCGTGACCCCCCTGCCGAGCCTGACGGTGACGTCGAGGTGCTCCAGCAGCGTGGCCTTGTCGGCATGCGCCTCGGACTCGTCGAGCACGACGACGCGTGCTCCGAGAGACATCAGCCCGTCGGCAGCCGCGAAGCCGGAGACGCCGAGCCCGGCGACGACGGCCTGGGCCTCGGGCCAGGGCGACGTCCGGTCGGCGGTGTTGATCCAGTCGAGAGTCACTGTCCGACCACCCATTCGGCGTAGAAGATTCCGATGCCGAGCGCCACGCACAGCCCGCAGATGATCCAGAAGCGGATCACGACCGTGACCTCCTGCCACCCGATCAGCTCGAAGTGGTGGTGGATCGGGCTCATCTTGAAGATGCGCTTGCCCTTTGTTGCCTTGAAGTACGACACCTGCAGCGCGACCGAGCCGACCTCGATCACGAACAGCAGTCCGAGGACGACCAGCAGCAGTTCGGTGCGGGTCATGACCGACAGGCCGGCCAGCGCGGCACCGATGCCCATCGAGCCGGTATCGCCCATGAAGATCTTCGCCGGCTTGGCGTTCCACCACAGGAACCCGAAGCAGGCGGCGGTGAAGGCGATGGCGACGACGGCGAGGTCGTTGGGGTCGCGGACCTCGTAGCAGCGGGGGCCTGCGGTGGAGAGCCTGCCGCACCACTGGTTGAACTGCCAGATGTTGATGATCGTGTAGGCGGCGAACACGAGCGTCGCGCTTCCGGCCGCGAGCCCGTCCAGCCCGTCGGTGATGTTGACGGCATTGGACCAGGCAGCGATCAGGAACACGATGAAGACGACCGCCAGCAGGAGCGGCAGCGTCAGCCAGGAGATGTCCCGCAGGAAGGAGATCGAGGGGGACGCCGGCGTCAGCCCGCGCGCGTCAGGGAAGTTGAGCGCGACGACCGCGAAGACGATGCCGATGACGCCCTGGCCGATCAGCTTGCCGCGGGGTGTGAGGCCGAGGCTGCGTTCCTTGGAGATCTTGGCCCAGTCGTCGAGGAACCCGAGGAAGGCCATGGAGGTGGCCAGCCCGAGGACCAGCAGGCCGGAGAGGCTCGGGGCCTGCCATCGGATCAGATGCACGAGCGTGTAGGACAGCAGCACCGAGCCGAGGATGACCAGGCCGCCCATGGTGGGGGTGCCGCGCTTGACGTAGTGCGCCGTGGGGCCGTCCTCGCGGATGAACTGGCCGTAGTGGCGCTTCGTCAGGAACGAGATGAGCAGGGGGGTGCCGACCAGCGCGAAGAGCATGGACAGCCCGCCCGTGAGCAGGATGTTGATCACGATGCGGCTCCGTCCCGGACGACGAGGTTCGCCGCCACTTTCTCCAGCCCGACCCCGCGGGATGCCTTGATCAGCACGACGTCTCCGGGCGACAGCGACAACGAGGCCGCCACGTCGTCACGGAGGCTCTCGCGGGCGGGGACCCCGCCCTCGAGGGCGCCGGAGACGATGCGGGCGGCGAACTCGCCGACGGCGACGACCTCGCTGATGCCCGCGTCGGCGGCCCGCCTGCCGAGCTCCTCGTGCAGGTCGGCCGCGGTGGGGCCGAGTTCGAGCATGTCGCCGAGCACGGCGACGGCCCGCGCCGTGGGGTGCTCGGCGCGGCTGCCCGCGACCAGCTCGACGGCGGTGTTGAGCGCCACGGCCATGGAGTCGGGGTTGGCGTTGTAGGCGTCGTTGAGGACGAGCACGCCGTCGGGGCGTGGCCGGAGCTCCATGCGCCACTGCGACCGGGTGGTCGCCGAGGAGAGTGCGGCGCCGACGGTGGCCAGGTCGAGGCCGGCGGCGAGCGCGGCTGCCGCGGCGGCGAGCGCGTTGGCAACCTGGTGGCGGCCGATGACCCCCAGCTGGACGCCGACGGAGTGCTCCGCCTGGCCCGCGAAGCGTGCGACGAGCTCGAAGGAGGCCTGCGACAGGGGGTTGAGGGTGACGCCCCGCGCGGTGACCCTCAGGTCCCCGTCCGGGAGGTCGCCCTCCCCGAACCAGGCGACCCGCGCCGAGGTGAGGGCCGCCATGGCGGTGACGCGCGGGTCGTCGGCGTTGAGCACGGCCCACCCCTCGGCGGGCAGGTCCGCGACGATCTCGCTCTTGGCGGCGGCGGTGACCTCAAGGCTGCCGAACTCCCCGACGTGTGCCTGACCGACGTTGAGGCAGACACCGATGTCGAGTCCGACCAGCGACGTGAGCCACGCGATGTGACCGACGCCGCGCGCGCCCATCTCAGAGACGAGGAAGCGGGTCTCGGAGTCGACGCGGCAGGCGGTGAGCGGAACACCGATCTCGTTGTTCTGGCTCCCGAGCGGGGCGACGGTGGGGCCGGCGGCCTCGAGGACCTGCGCGAGAAGGTCCTTCGTGCTGGTCTTGCCGGAGCTTCCGGTGATGCCGACGCTGACCATGCCGCGGGCCCGCTCGCGTCTGACGACCCCGCGGGCGACCCAGCTGAGCGCGCGTACGGGATCCTGGGCCAGGATGTGCGGGACGTCCGCGTCAGTCAGGTGGGTGCCGAGCACCGCGCCGGCGCCGCGCTCGACGGCGGGGCGCGCGAAGTCGTGTCCGTCCACGTGCTCGCCGGCGATCGCGACGAACAGCGCGCCGTCGGTGGCGGCCCGGCTGTCGATGACGACATCGGGGCCGACGGGTCCGTCATCGCCCACCAGCTCTACCTCGGCCGGCTGCATCAGCTCGATGAGCTCAGCCACGGTTGTCGCACGCATGCGGGGTTCCTTCCTCTCCCAGGCGGCGCCACTGCTCAGCGGCCTCCTCCACATCGTCGAAGTCCACTGTCGCGTCGGCCAGGATCTGGCCGCGCTCGTGTCCCTTTCCGAGAATCGCCACCACACTACCGGGGCGGGCCCTGCGCAACGCTTCCGCGATGGCCGCCCTTCTGCCCGGCACCTCCAGGACGTGGGCGCCCGGCACGGCCCTGGCACCGTCGAGGGTCTGCGCCCGGATGACGGTGGGATCCTCGGTTCGGGGGTTGTCGTCGGTGATGATGGTCAGGACGCTGCCGCGGGCCGCCGCCGCACCCATCTCTGGGCGCTTCGCCGCGTCGCGGTCGCCGCCGCAGCCGATGACGGTGATGACGTCGCCCTCGACGGCCAGCGACTCGACGGCCGCGCCGACGGCCTGCGGGGTGTGTGCGAAGTCCACGACGACGAGCGGCGCGCCGTCGCCCAGGTCGACGCGCTGCATGCGGCCGGGCACCTGCGCCGCGCCGAGGCCCTCGACCGCGGTCGCCGTGGGCACCCCGACGGCCTCGAGCATGGCGAGCGCCACGGCCGCGTCGATCATGTTGTAGCGGCCGGGCAGCGACAGCCTCAGCTCGATCTGCTCCCCGCCGCGCGTGATGGTCGCCGCGCCGGCGAGGGCCGGCAGGTCCCGGTAGCCGCTGAGGAGGTAGTCGACGTCGCCGCCGGAGCCGACCGTCACCAGCCGGCTGGCGCCGTGCGCGCGGACGCGGTCGGCGAGCTCGGCCCCGCGGGGGTCGTCGACCCAGATGACGCTGACCCGGGCGCGGCCGGGTTCGAAGAGCCGCGCCTTCGCCTCGAAGTACTCCTCCATCGAATGGTGGAAGTCGAGGTGGTCGCGGCCGAGGTTCAGGAAGCCGACCGCGTCGAAGACGATGCCGTCGGCCCGAGACAGTGCCAGGGCGTGCGAGCTGACCTCGAGCGCGACCGCGTCCGCGCCCCGCTCCGCCATCACGGCGAGCAGGGCCTGCAGGTCCGGGGACTCGGGAGTCGTGACGGTGGAACGCGACGAGCGGATCTCGTCGACGCCGAGCCGGAAGCCGATCGTGCCGATGGTGCCGGCCAGCTGCCCGGCGCGCGCGAGGCCCGCCTGCAGCAGCGCGACGGTGGTGGTCTTCCCGTTCGTGCCGGTGACGCCCAGCATCGTCATCGACTCCGCCGGGTCGCCGAACGTGCGGGCGGCGACGACGGCCATGGCGTGGCGCACGTCGGCGGCGACCAGCACGGGGATGCCCGCCTCGCGTGCCAACGCCTCGCCCTCGGGGTCGGTGAGGATCGCGGCGGCGCCTGCCGCGGCGGCCTGTTCCGCGAAGGAGGCGCCGTGCATGCGGGTGCCAGGGAGCCCGACGTAGAGCCAGCCGGGGCGCACGGAACGCGAGTCCTGCGTGATGCCGGTGACGTCTGCGGTGGCGGAGGTATCGCCGCGCAGGCCGAGGCCGTCGGTCAGGCTGAGCAGCGGAACACGCCGCGGGGTGGTCGGGCGAAGCAAGCTATCCATCAGTCGAACGTCAGCGGGGTGTCGTAGGGGTCGGTCGTCGAGGGTGCCACGTTGTAGCGCGGCAGCGCCATCTTGAGGATGTTGTTGACGACCGGCAGCGCGAGCCGCGATCCGAGGTTGCCGTTGGTGGGCTGGTCGAGCACGACGTAGACGACGAGCTGCGGGTCCTCGACGGGGGCGACGCCCACGTAGGAGGACGTGAAGCCGTTGTAGCACATGCAGTCGGAGTCGAAGCGCTGCGCGGTGCCGGACTTGCCAGCGGTGCGGTAGCCGGGGATGGACCGGTTCTCGTTGAGGGTGACGACGGACTCCATCATCTCCAGCACCATCGAGGAGGCCTCCTCGGAGATGACCCGGCGCTCCGTCGGCTCGTCGAGGGCGATCTCGGTGCCGTCGGCGGCCGTCGCCGAGGCGATGATGGTGGGCTGGTGGTAGACGCCGCCGTTGACCACGGCCGCGACGGCGGCGGTCATCTGCACCGCGTTGACGCTGAGGCCCTGGCCGAAGGAGATCTGGTCACGCGTGTAGTCCGCCATGTCGTCGGCGGGCACGCTTCCCGAGGTCTCGCCGGGCAGGCCGATACCGGAGCGGGTCCCGAGCCCGAACTTCTTCAGGTAGCCCGCCAGCGTGACCTTGTCCATCTGCCTCGACAGCTGGATGGTGCCGATGTTGGACGACTGCGCGATGATGCCGGCCGCGGTCAGGTTGATGGTGCCGTGCTCGAAGGAGTCCCGCACGTAGCCGTCGCCCGACGCGATGCGGGCGGGCACGACGACCTTCGTGGTGGGGGTGACCAGCCCTTGGTCGGCCAGCGCCGCCATGGTGAGCACCTTCTCGACGGAGCCGGGCTCGTAGGCCTGCGTGACGGCACGGTTGCCGAGGTCCTCGGCGTCGGCGCTGCCGGGGTTGGATGAGTCGAAGCTCGGACCGTTGGCGAGAGCGAGGACCTCCCCGGTCTTCGCGTTCATGACCACGGCCATGCCCGTCTTCGCGCCGGCCTGGTCCATGCCCTCCGCGAGGAACTGCTCGACCATCCACTGGAGGTCGGAGTCGATCGTGAGTTCGTAGCTGGCGCCGTCGACCGCGGGCTCGGAGATGCTCGTGCCGAGCGGGATGGTGCCGTACGTCGAGGAGTCGTAGATCATCGAGCCGGCGGTGCCCTCCAGGTCATCGTCCAGGGCGTACTCCAGGCCGGAGGCGCCGACGCCCTCGCCGTTGACGAAGCCGACGATGTTGGAGGCGACAGTGCGGTTCGGGTAGACGCGGATCGGGTCGGAGTCGCCGAACACGCCGTACCAGGGGCGCGAGCCGTCACCGTCCATGCCGAGCTGGAGGTCGGCCTTCAGCGCGGTGAAGGTGGCGGCCGGGACCTTGCGGGCGATCACCTTGTAGCGGGAGTTCTCGGTCGCGATGGCGTCGAGGTAGTCCTGCTTCCGGCCGCCGAGATGCTTGACGAGCAGGTCGGCGACGGCCTCGGGTGCCGCCGCGGCCTCCTCCTGCTTGCGCTCGCTCATCGCGTAGCGCTTGTCGGCGCCGTTGGTGCGGACCATGTCCGGGTCGATCGAGACGATCATGGCGGGCTCGGTGGTGGCGAGCACGACGCCGTTGCGGTCGGTGATTGACCCGCGGGTCGCGGGCAGGGTGCGGGTGGACTTCGTCTTGTCGGCCGCCTGCGCGGCGTAGGCCTGCGAGTCGATGCCCTGCAGCTGGACGGCGCGCCCGGCTCCGACGGCCAGCACGAGCATCACGACGACCAGGAAGACGCGGATCCGCACCGTCGTCCGACCCACCGCGAGGCGGACGGACTTGCGGTAGCGGCGCGGGGCGGATGCCTTGCGGGGGGCAGGCCTGGCCGAGGCGGACCGCGAGGTCGGCTTCGCGGGGCCTCGTCGCTGGGTCACTGGTCCTCCTGCGTGGCGTCGTCGGCCGCCGACGTTATCAGGCTCTCCTCGCTCGTCTCGTCTGCCACGCTGAGGTCCCCGGTGTCCGCATCTTCGGCCTCCCCGTCGGTCGTCGTGGTGGTCGTCGTGACCGGGACGCTCGCCTCGTCCGCCGCCGACCTGGAGCCGCGCAGGAAGGGCATCTCCTTGCCCGTCACGGGGGTGGGATCGCCGGTGACGGAGCTGTCGCCGAGGTTGATGAAGGCCGGATAGGGGTTGGGCACCATGCCGAGCTCGGTGGCGCGCATCGCGAGCGCGCTCGCGCTGGACAGCCGCTGCAGCTGCGACGTGAGCGCCGCCGTCTCGTAGCCGAGCTCGGTGGCCTCCCTGCGCAGGGCGGTCAGCTCGCGGGACTGCGCGCCCACGGAGGTGCTGACCACCATGACCGCGCCGAGCCCGAGCGTGATGAGCCCGAGGATGATCCCGACGAAGCCCAGCGTGGAGACCGTCGCGGTGGGCGTCTGCACGACGCTCAGCTTCGGTCTCCTCCGCCCGGCGCGCCCGGGGGCGTCGAGATGCTCGATCAGCTCCGCACTCATGAGGCCTCCCTGATCCGCTCGGCGACACGCAGCCGCGCCGACGCTGCTCGTGGGTTGGTCGCGGTCTCCTCGGCGCCCGGCCGCTCGGCGCCCCGCGTGAGGAGGCGCAGCTCGGCCCGCAGGTTCTCCGGCACCACGGGCAGGTCCCGCGGCGCGCGGTCGGCCGCGCCCGCTGCGAAGGTGCGTTTCACGAGGCGGTCCTCGAGGGAGTGGTAGCTGAGCACAGCGAACCGCCCGCCGACGGCCAGCGCGGCCACGGCAGCCGGGAGGACGCCCTCCAGCGCCGCGAGCTCACGGTTGACCTCGATGCGCAGGGCCTGGAAGGTCCGCTTGGCCGGATGGCCGCCCGTGTGGCGGGCGGCGGCAGGGATCGCGGAGGAGATGACGTCGACGAGCCTGCCGGAGCGGTCGAACGGCGCGTCCTCGCGCGCCGCGACGACCGCACGTGCGATGCGGTCCGCGAACCGCTCCTCGCCGTACCACTTGAGGATGCGGGCCAGCTCGCCGGCGGAGTAGGTGTTGAGCACATCGGCCGCGGTCGACCCCTGCGTGGGGTTCATCCGCATGTCCAGCGGCGCGTCGACACGGTAGGCGAAGCCCCGCTCGGTGCGGTCGATCTGCAGAGACGAGAGCCCGAGGTCCAGCAGGATGGCGTCGATTCTGCCGATGCCGAGGTCGGTGAGCACGTCCGGCAGCTCGTCGTAGACCGCCTGCACGAGCGTCGCCCGGTCCGCGAGGGCCCCCAGCCGCTCCCTGGCCACCTCGTGGGCGTCGGGGTCCCGGTCGATGCCGACGAGCCTCGCCTCGGGGTTCGCGGCCAGGATGGCGCTGGCGTGGCCCGCCAGGCCGAGGGTGCCGTCCACATAGACCGCCCCGGGCCGCTGCAGGGCAGGGCTGAGCAGCTCGACGATCCGGTCGATCATGACCGGATCGTGAACGTCGGTGAACCCTGTCATCCGCCTCGATCCTTCGCTCGCCTTGCTTGTGCGTCTCGTACCGCCCGCTGGTTTCCTTCCGGACCGGGCCTGACATCGGGGAAGTGATGTCAGGGCCGGGACCGGCCGGAAACCACCGGGCGGGTTCACGTGCCCGTGAAGGCCGTGAACTCTCCGTCCATGTCTGAGAAGTCCGACTCCTGTTCCTCGGCGTACCTGTTCCACGTCTCGGCATCCCAGATCTCGGCACGGTCACCCGCCCCGATCACCACGACGTCCCGCTCCAGCCCCGCATAGGCACGCAGGTGGGGAGGAATGGTGACCCTGCCCTGGGAGTCGAGCCTGTCGTCGCTGGCCGCGGCCATCACCATGCGCTGATAGCTGCGGACCTGCCTCAGGGTGT
Source organism: Tessaracoccus lacteus (assembly GCF_029917005.1). NCBI lineage: Bacteria > Bacillati > Actinomycetota > Actinomycetes > Propionibacteriales > Propionibacteriaceae > Tessaracoccus > Tessaracoccus lacteus. The sequence continues at coordinate 1,029,078 of NZ_CP123967.1, read as the reverse complement.
TGGGGGCGGAGGCGAGGTTCGACATCTTGTTCAGAAAGTCAGCCTGGGGGTACACCGCGAGCGCGTGCTCCTGGGACTTGGTCATGACCAGCCCGTCGGCGAAAGCGTCACGGAACTTGGCGGGCACGATGAGGCGGCCCTTGTCGTCGAGCTTCGGCGAGTACGTACCGAGAAACATCGATCGGGCCCCCTTTCTGCTCCCAACACCGCCCAATCCCCTCCATTTGCCCCCACATTACCCCACTTCCCTCCACTCGCCCACCCCTTCCGTCACCGGATCCCCAGTTCACGGAGAAAGCGCGGGGCCGCGCCGAGGCGGCCGCTCGGTAGGCTGGGCGCGCCGCAGTACTTTTCTAAGGAGCCCTGGTGGACCAGATCCCGACGCCGTCGCTGCCGGAAGTGGCACTCCTCGCCAACCGCATCACCGACGAGATGGCCCGCGTGATCGAGGGCAAGCAGGCGCAGCTCAGGATGGCCGTCACCGTCCTCCTCGCCGAGGGTCACCTGCTGATCGAGGACGTGCCGGGCGTCGGGAAGACCGTCCTGGCGAAGGCGCTGGGACGGTCCATCGCCGGCGACGTGCGGCGCATCCAGTTCACGCCGGACCTGCTGCCCTCCGACGTCACCGGCGTGTCGGTGTTCAACCAGTCGACGCGGGAGTTCGAGTTCAAGAAGGGCGGCATCTTCGCCAACGTCGTGCTCGGCGACGAGATCAACCGGGCCTCGCCGAAGACGCAGTCGGCGCTGCTGGAGGCCATGGCCGAGAGCCAGGTCTCCGTCGACGGCACCACCTATCCGCTGGCCGAGCCCTTCATGGTGATCGCGACGCAGAACCCCATCGAGATGGAGGGGACCTACCCCCTGCCCGAGGCGCAGCGCGACCGCTTCATGGCGCGCATCACGATGGGCTACCCCGACCGCAGGGCCGAGGTGGCGATGCTGGCGCACCACGCCGGCGGCGACGAGCTGGCCGCCGTGCACCCCGTCACGGACGTGGCGACGGTGACCGCCGCCATCCGCGCGGTGCGCGCGGTCTACGTGGCGCCCGTCATCAACGACTACATCGTCTCAATCGTCGACGCCACCCGCCACCACCCCGACCTCAGGCTCGGCGCCAGCCCGCGCGCCGGCCTGCACCTCCTGCGCGCCTCGCGGGTGGTGGCCGCCCTCTCCGGCCGCGACTACGTCATCCCCGAGGACGTCTCCGCGCTGGCCGTCGATGTCCTCGCCCACCGCATCCTCCCCACTGTCGAGGCGCAGGTGGCCCGCAGACAGCCGGCGGCCATCATCCGGGCCGCCGTCGCCGCCATCCCGCTGCCAGAGCGGCGGTGACCGCGTGGCACGCGGGGCGCGGCTGACCGGCCGCGGCTGGGCAATGGTGGTCATCGGGCTCGTCGCGACGGCCGGGGCCGCTATCGCCGGGGAGCGCGACCTCATCTGGGTGACCGCCGTTCCGGTGTTCCTGCCGCTGCTGAGCCTCGCTCACCTCACCCTCGACCCGCCCCGCATCACGCACCGTCGCACCGTCGAGCCCGCGACGGTCGCGATCGGCGAGTCGGCGCGGGTGGTCGTCGAGATCCGCAGCGCCTCCACGACGCAGGCCGCCGCCCTGCGTTTCACCGACCACGCGCCGGCGGCGCTGGGCGACGGCGCACGGTTCGGCATCGCCCGCGGCTTCGGCTCGTGGCGGCAGGACGTCGGCTACACGATCGCCACGACCCAGCGGGGCCGCTACCAAATCGGTCCACTCGCCGCCGAGGCCACCGACGCGCTCGCGCTGGCCCGGATCCGCGTCGCGGCCGAGGGGCCCGCCACCTCGCTGCGCGTGACCCCGCATCTGTGGCGCCTCGGCTCGCTCACGGCCAGCCCCCGCCTCGGCGCAGCCGACGCCACCCCCCAGCGGATCGGGCAGGCGGGCAGCGACGACGTGCTGGTACGCGAGCACCGCCACGGAGACGACCTGCGACGGGTGCACTGGAAGATGACGGCCCGACAGGGCGACCTCATGGTCCGGCTCGAGGAGCACCCGTGGGACCCGTCGAGCACACTGGTCGTCGACACCCGCACGGGCGCGCACTTCGGGCAGGGTCCGGGCTCCTCACTGGAATGGGCAGTCTCCGCCGTCACGTCGGTCGCCGCGCAGCTCACCGAGGGCCGGCACCGGCTCACGATCGTGTCGCCCGCCGGGCTGGCCTGCGACCCCGGCCATACGCTCGGCGAGGCCGCCCTCCAGCTGGTACTCGAGGCCATGACGGACCTCACCTCCTCCGAGGAGACGTGGCTCGGCGCGGCCGTCGCGGACCCCCAGCTGCTCGGCGCGTCCGCCACCATCGTCGCCGCGACCGGCAGGCTCACGGCCCACGACGCGGCGGCCCTTGCCGCGGCCGGGACCAGGGCGCTCAGCAGGGTGGCGCTGGCCCCCGACGTCGAGGCCTGGGGCGGAGAGCCCGGAGAGCACGCGGATGCGCTCCGCCTCCTGCGCAACCACGGGTGGACCGTGGAGCTGTACGGCCCCCGCACGGGCGTGGCGGACGCGTGGCGGAGGGCGACGACATGAGGCACCGCTGGGTCGGCCACGTCGCGATCGCGGCGGCCGTGTGGCTGTCGCTGGTGCCGCTGGGCGCGATGCTGGACGGGCAGCGCCTCCTGACGGCCGCGGTGCCGCTGATCGTGGCGTCGGCGGCGGTCGGGAGCCTGCTGAGCCTGCTGCGGCTGCCGCGCGGTGCGATCTTCGTCGCGCAGGGGGTCGCCGTCGTCGGGGTGCTCCTGTGGCGCGGGCTGACGCTCGCCGGCCCGGGAACGCCACTCGAGGCACTCAGGTCGCTCACGCTGGATGGCGTATCGGCGATCCGCACCGGCGCCGCGCCACTCCAGATCACCGACGGGGTCGCATGGTTGTGCCTGCTGCTGACGGCCGTGCTGCTGCTCATGGTCCAGCTGCTGGCCGACTCCCTCGAGCAGCCGGGCTGGTCCATCGTCCCGCTGGGCCTGGTGTTCGGCATCGCCGCCCTCATCCTGCTCGGGGACGTGCCGTGGCTCTACGCCCTCCCCGTGATCGCCGCCTACATCATCGTCCTGCTGGTCGCCACGCCCATGGGCCGAGACGCCGCAGGCGGGGCCTTGCGGCTGCTGGCCTTCCATGCTTCACGGGCCGTGACCGCGTGCGTCGCCGGCCTGACCGCGGCCGCGCTGGCGCTCGGCGTCTCGGCCGTCGTGCCACTGGGCAATCAGCAGGCCTGGCAGGAGCCCGGGTCCAGCGGCCCGATCCAGCTCGCCGACCCCACCCTGCAGCTGGACCGGGACCTGCGCCGCCCGATCGACGCCCGGGTGCTGACCTACACCTCCGACACGGGTCGGCCCACCTACCTGCGCACCGTCGCGCTCACGCAGCTGACGTCCGACGGCGCGCAGTTGGTGCCGATGACGCTGAGCCGCTTCGGTCTGGGCAGCGCCTCCCCCTACCCCGGCGAGGACGTCTCTGTCACCGTCGAGATGGCGGTGCCGTCGGACTACCTGCCCGTCCCGTTCGCGCCGCGCTCCATCAGCGCCGCCGGCACCTGGGCCTTCGACCCCGAGACGCTCAGCATCGTCGCATCCGGGCCTGAGCGGGCGCAGCAGAGCGTCGGGCTGACCTACACCGCCACGGCGCGGCAGCCGGACCCGACGCGCGACGAGATCGCGCAGGCCTCCGCTGGCTCCGGCGTCCCCGCCGTCACGACCGAGATCCCCGACGGACTCGACGACGGCGTGCAGCAGCTCCTCGACTCCATCCTGGCGACAGCCGACGACACCGACGGGGCGGCCGCGCTGGCCATCCAGGACTTCCTGCGCTCCAACCGCTTCGAGTACTCGCTGTCCGCCCCCGCCTCCACCGGGCTCGGCACCATCAGCAACTTCCTCCTCACCGATCGCTCCGGCTACTGCGTGCATTTTGCGATGGGCATGGCAGTACTGGCCAGGATGGCCGGCATCCCGTCGCGCATCGCCGTCGGCTTCGCGCCCGGCGACGAGACCTCCCCGGGTACCTTCGAGGTGACGGCGCATGACGCGCACGCCTGGCCGGAGCTGTACCTCGAGGGTCTCGGCTGGGTCCCCTTCGAGCCGACCCCCGCCTTCTCAGGACCGGCCGGCACCTCCGGCACCACCGGGCCACAGGAGGAACCGAGCGCCGAGCCGACGCCGGAGGAGACGCAGCCCGAGGCCACCCCGGAGCCGGGGCAGCCGACGGCCGAGCCGACGGCACCAGGAGTCGCGACGGGGGACGAGCCGTCCGGCCGCGGCAACGGTGCCGGGGTCTTCGCGGCGCTTGCCGTGCTGGCGCTGCTCGTGGCGCCGGGCGTCGCCCGGGTCGTCCAGCGGCGGCGACGGCTCGCCCACTCTCTGCCCGCCGCCACGGCCGCGGACGGAGCCTGGGATGAGGTGCGTGCCACCTACCTCGACCATGGCCTCGACTGGCCGTCTGGGTCTCCCGTGCCGGCGGCGGCCGTCGCTGCCGGGCGGCTCGCACCGGAGGGGGCGGCCGCGCTGCGCTCCCTGGCGGCCCTGGTCGAGCGGAGCCGCTTCGCCCGCGACGGCGAGTCTCCGCCCCCCGCGGAGCTGGTCTCCACCGTGCTCGGCGCGGTCGCGCGCGCGGTGCCGATGCGCCGTCGGCTGCTGGCCAGGTTCCTGCCTGCCTCCATGCTCATGGGGCGGCGAGGGTAGGCTTCTCCTGGTTGCGCGGCAACATAGAATCGAATGCACCACAACCCGATAGGGGGACCCCATGGCGCTTTCTGAACAGGAACGCAAGCTGCTGGAGCAGCTTGAGGCGTCCCTCATGGCTGAGGACCCGAAGCTCGCGGACACGCTGAGCGGCAACGCCGAGGTCCGCGTGCACCGCCGCAGGGCCGCCTTCGCCGGCCTGGGGTTCGTGCTCGGCATTCTGGTCCTGCTCGGTGGCGTCCAGGTGCACTGGACCGTCAGCGTCCTCGGGTTCCTCGTGATGCTGGCCTCCGCCCTCGTCGGGATCGGCTCCTGGCGCCGGGTCGGCGACGGCGGCCAGCCGGCCAGGCCGTCGGCCGGCCCCTCGAAGCCGACGCCGTCACAGGAGCCGACCTCAGACTTCATGGACCGACTCGAGGAGCGCTGGCGCCGCCGCCAGGAGGGCGGCGACAACTAGGCCCCCTCGCGCACCTGGGCCTCGAGCCACGCGAGCAGCGACGCCAGCTGCGCGGGGTCCGCGTCGGTTGCCTCGGGGTGCCACTGCACCCCCACCATCGCCCGCGCCGGGTGCTCGATGCCCTCGATCAGCCCGTCGTGGCGCGCCCAGGCGGACGCGCGCAGCCCGTCGCCCAACGTGCGGACGGCCTGGTGATGTCCACTGCAGACCACGAGGTGCTCCGCGCCGACGGCGTCGGCCAGCCACGTCCCGGGCAGCACGTCGACGTCGTGGCGGAGCATCTCACCCTGGCCGTCTGCCACGCGGTGCTCGTCGGCATTGGTCAGATGAGGCTCGAGCGTTCCGCCGAAGGCGACGTTGAGCAGGTGCAGCCCGCGGCAGATGCCCAGCAGCGGGATGCGGTCGGCGTGGCAGGCCTGGATGACGGCCAGCGACCGGCGGTCCGCCGTCGCAAGGTGGTCCCCCGAGCCGGGGTACTCGGCGCGTCCTCCGTAGTACCGGGGGTCCACGTCGTGCCCCCCGAGCAGGACGACGGCGTCCGTGTCCGCCAGCGCCGCGTGCCAGTCGTGGTCGCTGCAGTCCTGCAGGCCGAGCAGGGTGGTGCTCCAGCCGTCGTCCGCGGCCGCCCGCACCGTGTTCTCCGCGAGCCCGGTCAGCAGTTCGCCGAACCAGCCTTGTTCGTAGTGGGTTGCTGGAGCCAGGATGAGCAGCTTCATGGCTCGATCCAACCGGGCAAAGGTTGCGATCGCGTGTCGGCCGCTTAACGGTTGACGCTTCGCGTGTTAATCCCCCGTGCCGCGCTCCGCCCCTACTCCGCGCCGGTTGTCACCGCAGGGCGGCGCGTCAGGCGGGCACGCCGGAGGGCGTGCGGGCCGAACCGCAGCACGAGGTTGTCCGTCGCGGCATCGGCCTCCCCCCAGCCGCGGGCCGGGTCGTCGAGCGCCGGCTGCTCGTACGTGACGGACTTCGGCACGAGCTTCTCGGCCCGCACGCCGACCCGCCGGATCCGGGCCCGCTGCAGATTGAGCCGGCGGAACAGCCGCATGGCCTCGGCGTGGATGTCGTTCGTCCTGTCGGTGTAGGCGGGCAACGTCCCGGTGCGGGTGATGGTGGTGAAGTCGGCGAACCTGACCGACAGCGTGACGGTCCGGCCCACCATCTGCTGTGCGCGCATCCGGGAGGCCGTCCGCTCCGCCATCCGCAGGATCTCGGTGGCGACCAGGTCCGCGTCGTCGGTGTCGTGACCGAACGTCTCCTGCGACCCGACGCTGTGTTCGGCAGGCTCGCGGGCGAGCACCGAGCGGTCGTCGCGTCCCCAGGAGAGGTCGTACAGCAGGGCCCCCTGCGTGTCCCCGAGCGCCCGGCACAGCGTGGCCCTCGGCGTGCTGGCGATGTCGCGGACGGTGTCGAGCCCCAGGCGGTGCAGCTTGGTGGCCGTCGCCTCCCCCACCCCCCAGATGGCCTCGACGGGCAGCGGGTGCAGGAACGAGACGACGTCGGAGGCAGGCACCCGCAGCATGCCGTCGGGCTTGGCATGGTTGGAGGCGAGCTTGGCGATGAACTTGCTCGGCCCCATGCCCACCGAGCAGGGCACGCCCTGCTCGTCGGCTATCTGCGCGCGGAGGCCGGCCGCGACCTCGTCCGGGTCCCCGCCGAGCCTGCGCATGGCGGTGGTCAGGTCGAGGAAGGCCTCGTCGATCGAGGCCATCTCGACGCGGTCCGTCACGGTGTCGAAGATCTCCTCGATGCCGGCGGAGACCTCCCCGTAGTGGTCGAAGTCCGGCGGCACGACGGCGACCTGCGGGCAGAGCCTGCGGGCCCGGCTCGACGGCATGCCTCCCGCGATGCCGTACCGGCGGGCAGGGTAGTTGGCCGACAGCACCACGCCCCGCGTGGAGCCGCCGACGAACATCGGCACCTCCCGGAGCTCCGGGTGCCTCGCCATCTCGACCGAGGCGTAGAACGCGTCCATGTCGACGTGTGCGATCAGTGTCATCTCATCTCCCTGAGCTTCCCGGGCTGGAATGCCACAGCTTGCGCGGCGCCTCGGCCGCTCCGGTGCCGGACGGCTTGACGTCGGCGTACGGCGACTGGGTGAAGCCGCTGGCGTGTACGAGCACCCGACGGCGCCCCATGCCGCCCGCGCGGGTGGCGTGCAGCGGGTCCGGCGGCGGCTCGAAGCCCTCGGGGGCCGGGTCGCCGGCCGAGGCGCCCTGCTCCGCGGCCGGCGCCGTGGCCCGATCGTCCTGCTCCCAGGTGCCGACGAGCGAGTACCCCTGTGGCACCTCGGCGAGGATGTCGTGCACCGCGGCGAGCGCCCCGGCCTCGCCGAGGCCCCGTCCGAGCGCGTCGCGCCAGGCCCGGTCGAGGGCGCCGAGGTCCCAGGCCCCCGTGGCCCTGATCGAGACCCCACGCGCCCCGGTGCGGCGGACCAGCCCCCGTACGAGCAGCAGCCAGGTATCGAACACCGTGGCCGCGTACGGCCCCTGCACGTCCTCAAAGAAGGTGGTGTCGACCGGGCCCGTCGAGTCGTCGAGCGTGAGGAAGATCACGCGACGACCGGAGCGGACGGGAGGGGTCTGGGTCGCGACCTTCACGCCGGCGACCAGTACCTCGGAACGGTTGCGCTGGTCGAGCAGCGTCCGTGAGCTGACCGCGCCGAGCGCCCTGAGCAGCGGCAGGTAGCGCTCCATGATGTGCGCGGACGCGTCGAGCCCGAGGATCTCCAGCTCGGCCCTCAGCCGCTCCTCGTCGTCCATCTCGGGCAGCCCGGTGGCGACGACGTCCGCGGTGGGGTCGGCGGAGCCGTCGCCGAAGTCGAGGACACCCTGCACCGACTGCGCGACCCGGTCCGCGGCCTTCCGCTGCGCGCGGGCACGCTCGGCCGGGTCGTCGCCGGGCGCCGGCAGTGCGCGGCGGCCGCGCGCGCGGCCGGACGCCCGCTCGTCGGCCCGACGGGCGCGCTGCAGGTCGGCCAGCGCGAGCAGCAGGTCGCGGCGCGTGATCCGCCCGCGGCGGGCCACGTCCGCGCGGCGCCCGATGCCGTAGAGGGAGTCGAAGGCCCCTGCCAGGATGAGGTTCTCGACGACGGGGGCCGCGGCTCCCGCACGGGCCCAGAAGTCGCTGAGCGACACGAAGGGCTGCCCGGCGACGATCCGTTCGATCTCGTCGGCGGCGATGCCCTTCACGTCGGCCAGCGCCAGCCTGATCCCCCAGCCCTCGTCCCCGGCTGCCCGTTCGGCGCGGTACTGCCCGACGCTGCGGTTGATGTCCAGGCCGAGCACCGCGAGGTCGAGGCGCCGCGCCTCCTCGAGCAGGAGACGCTTGGGGTACATGCCCGGGTCGTGCGTCAGGACGCCGGCGAGGAAGTGCGCCGGGTAGTGCCGCTTCAGCCAGGCGGACTGGTAGGTGGGCAGCGCGAACGCGGCGGCGTGGGCCTTGCAGAACCCGAAGGACGCGAAGGCGGAGAGGATGAACCAGATCTGGTCGATGGTCTCCTCGGCGTAGCCGCTCTCGCGGGCCAGCGGATAGAGCCACTGCCTCACCCGCTCCTGCCCCTCGGGGTCGCCCAGCGCGCGGCGCACCTCGTCGCCCTGGGCGAGCGAGCATCCGGTGACGATGGAGATGATCTGGATCAGCTGCTCATGGAAGACCACGACGCCGCACGTCTGCTCCAGCACGGGGATGAGGCTGGGGTGGAGGTAGTCCGGCTCGACCCAGCCCTGCCTGGCGTCCAGGAAGGGGGTGACCATGTCGGACTTGACGGGGCCGGGGCGGAACAGGGAGATGTCGACGATGATGTCGTGGAAGTTCTCCGGGCCGAACTTGCCAACCAGCTCCCGCTGCCCGGGGGACTCGATCTGGAAGCAGCCGAGCGTGGCGCGGTGGGCGATCATGTCGTACACCGCCGGGTCGTCGAAGGGCGCGAGGTCGTCGATGTCGGGCCGGGCGAGGCCCGTGCGCGTGATCTCGGTCAGCGCGTGCGCCATCGCGGACTGCATCCGGATGCCGAGCACGTCGAGCTTGAGGAGGCCGATGTCCTCGACGTCGTCCTTGTCGAACTGGCTCATCGGGTAGCCGCCGTAGCTGGCCTCGAGCGGGGTCCGCTGCCCGAGCGAGGAGTCGCTGAGGATGATGCCGCACGGATGCAGGGCGATGTGGCGTGGCAGCGAGTCGAGGGACTCCACCAGCGAGAACAGGACGTCGAGGCGTTCCTGCCCCAGGCCCGCGGCGCGCAGCTCCGGCAGGTCCCGCAGCGCGGCGCGGGCGTCGCGGGCACGGATGTGCGGGAAGGCCTTCGCCATGGCGTCGATCTCCACGGGGGCGAGGCTGAGCGCGGCGCCGACGTCCCGGACCGCGTGCCGCACCCGGTAGGTCTCGATCATCGCGACGCACGCCACCCGCCTGCCACCGAAGTGCCGCAGGATCTCGTCGTAGATCTCGGTGCGGCGGGCGGACTCGACGTCGAGGTCGATGTCGGGCAGCGCCTGCCGCAGTGGCGAGAGGAACCGTTCGAGGAGCAGCCCGTAGGCGAGCGGGTCGACGCCGGAGACTCCCAGCGCGTAGTTGACGAGGCTGCCGGCGCCCGACCCGCGGGCGGCGCACCGGATGCCCAGCCCGCGGATGAGGCCGACGACGTCCGCGACGGTCAGGAAGTAGGACTCGTAGCCGAGGTGCCCGATGACGGCGAGTTCGTCGTCGAGGCGGTCGAGCACATCGCGGCCGGGGGCGCCGTAGCGGGAGTTCAGCCCGGCCTCGCAGCGGGCGCGCAGCGCGGCGGGGGCCAGCTCGCCGGTGGTGCCCAGAATCTCGAACTCCGGCAGCCGGATCTCGCCGAGCCCGACGTCGCCGACCGGGTCGAGTGCCGAGCGCTCCGCGAGCTCCACCGTGGCCCGCAGCAGGGACTCCCCGGAGCCGCGACCCGCGAGCCTGGCCGCCTCGTCGGCCGCGACGCGCATGGCCTCGGCGGGCTTGAGCCAGCCTTCGGCGTTGCGACGGTCGATGTTGCGCACGTCGAGCGGGACGAGCCGACGGGACGCGTCGAGCACGTCGAGGGTGGGGGCCTGGTCCCTGCGCGCCATCCGCACCATGTTGGTGAGGACCGCCCCCGCGCCGGCCCGGTCGGCCAGCGCGACCAGCCCGGCCGCCTGATGGGCCGACGCGACCCCCCGGCCGCCGGTGTGGTGGTTGGTGGGGGCGAGCACGACCGAGCCGCCCAGCTCGTCGCGCCACCGACGCAGTTCGGCGGCCGCGCCGTCCATCCCGTCGGCGAGCAGCAGCCTGCCCACCTCGGAGTCGGCGCCGAGCAGCACCGTGACGTCGCGGCCGGCGCAGTGCGCGGCCACGGTCTCCAGCGTGACGACGGGCTCGGAGCGCTGCCCCGTCAGCTGCGCCGCGGTGATCAGCTCGCACAGCGTCCCCCACCCGGCCCGTGACGAGGCCAGCACCACCGCGCGGGGCAGCCGCTCGTCGCGGAGCTGCCCGCCGCGGGCCGCCGCCGCCCGCCGCGCCGGGCGCCACCCGGCGGGGCGCACGGCGAGATCGACGCCGACCACCGGCGCGATACCTCCGCGCAGGCACGCCTTGGCGAACCGGACGGCGCCGTAGAGGCCGCCGCGGTCCGTGAGCCCGAGCGTGGCCATCCCCAACCTGGCCGCCTCGGCGACCAGCTGCGAAGGGTGGGAGGCGCCGTACTGGAACGAGTACCCCGACGCCACCCGCAGGTGTGCGAAGTCCATCAGTCGAACACCGCCTGCAGCACCCAGTCCTCGTCGCCGACGGTGCGGGCGAGCTCGTAGACCCCGCGATGGCAGCCGTTGCCCGCCTCCACCCGCCAGACCTCCCGCTCCGCCGCCAGCTCCCCTCCGGAGCCGGCGGCCTCCTCCCCACGGGCGGCGCGGACCCGTTCGCCCTCCCACCACGCCGTGGCCCGGCTCCAGCGGGACTCGACCTTCTTGACCAGCAGCAGCCGGTCGCGCCAGATGAACTGCCGTGGCCTCCCGTCGAACAGCACACAGATAGGGTCCTCGTACATGCGCATGGCGGCCTCCTGGTCTCCCCTGTCCACATTGAATCGAACAGGTGTTCGGTAGAAGAACCACTATAGATCCCGACCCCGACAAGACCGCGCCAGCTCGGGCATTCTCGGCGAAGACCCTTGTCGCATAGCGTTTCGCGGCCATGGCTATCCTCGGGTGCCATGGTGAGGGTGAGCGGGATGACACTGGCGGGGATGGCCGCGTCCGCCCGGCTGGCCAGACTCGGCCACGCCGTGACGCTGATCACCGACGGCGCCCCTCCGCCCAGCCTGCCCGACGCGATTCTCCTGCCCGCGGCCTGGCGGGACCTGTTCAAGAAGACGGGCGCGCACCTGGTCACCGCACTCAACGGCGCCGGGCTCGAACTCGTCGAGGCCCCCGCCGAGGTCCACACGCTCGCGGACGGCACCCGCCTGGAGCTGCCGACGGAGCGCGGCGCGCAGTGGCGGGCGCTGAGCGCCCAGCTCGGCGAGGACGAGGCGGCCCGCTGGCGCGATCTCGTGGACGACCTCGACGACGTCATGGTCGCCTTCCGGCGGCACGCGCTCGAGGGGACGCTCCCCGTCACCACCGCGGAGCAGCGCTCGTCGCTGTGGCTCGACAGGTCCCTCGGCGACGTCGCCGGCCGCCTCGGCAGCGGCCTGCGGGAGCTGGTGCTCGCCTGCGGACCCGACGCCGATGCCCCCGCGATCTCCGCCCTGTCCCTCTCCGTCTCGCGGACCTTCGGCCGCTGGCGGCTGACCCCCGGGGGCAACGATGCCCTGGCGGACCTGCTCATCGCGCGGCTCGCGGAGCGCGGGGTGCGGATCGTCGACGGGGACGACGGCCCCGTCGACCTCGACTGCACGGGTCACGGGGCCGCCCCGCGGACGGCCGCCGAGTGGCTCGCACGCACCCCCATCGTCGGGGCCGACGGCAGGCTCCGCGCCTCGGCCGCCTCGCCGGCCGGGCCGGAGCCCTGGGCCCAGCTCGGCAGCGCGGCGCTGGCCGTCTACGAGCTGCACGAGAGGCTGACGGGCGAGGACTCCCGCCCCACCAACGTGGCCTTCAGGATGCCCCGCCCGCTCTGAGGGGTCAGACCCGCCAGCGCCACAGCGCGACGCCGCCGAGCGCCGCGACGACCAGCAGGAACGCAAGGTCCGGCACCGCCCCTGCCACCGAGCCCAGCCACCCCTCGAGGCGGTACTGCGCCGAGGCGTCCAGCACGCCGCCGAGCGCGGCCGTCGCGTCGGTGGCGAGGAACAGCGCCCCGACGAGGATGAACGCGGCCCCCGAGACGAGTTGCACCCAGCTGGTGGTCAGCGGCCCGAGGCGCAGCGGACGCGGCCGCAGCCGCTCGCCGATCCGCCAGCGGTCCCACACCCACGCGAGCGCCAGCAGCGGGACGACCATCCCCGCGGCGAAACAGGCCAGCAGCGCCGCGCCGTACAGCGCGTTGCCGCTCACGGCTGCGACGGTCAGCACAGCGCCGAGCAGCGGGCCGGTGCAGCTGCCGGCGAGCCCGTAGGTCGCGCCGAGCAGGACCGCGCCGAGCGGACCGCGCGGGTCTCCGCGGCGGGCGACACCCGGGACCGCGAGGGGCACGCCGAGGGCCTGCAGCAGGCCGAAGACGATCAGGAGAACCCCACCGACCAGCGTCAGCGTGCCGCGGTGCGCGGCCAGAGCCGAGCCGAGCGCCCCGGCGCCCAGCCCCAGCGGGACGAGCGTGAGAAGGGTGCCGACCCAGAACAGAACGGTGCGGCCGACCAGCCGGGATCGGTCCTCTCCGAACGCGTAGGCGAAGAAGGCGGGAAGCAGCAGTGCGGCGCAGGGGCTGAGGATGGCGGCGGCTCCCCCGAGGAAGGCGCCCGCGTAACCGATCAGCATCAGGAGGGCTGCCTGACCTGCTCCTCGATGGCCTGCCGGAAGAAGTCGAGGGTCTGGGCCCCTGTGAAGTAGCTGCCGCCGACCACGAACGACGGGATGGACGTCAGCCCGAGGGCCTGCGCCTCCTGCGTGTCGGCCAGCACGGCCTCCTCGAGGGCGGGGTCGGCGAGGTCTGCGACGAACCTCTCGGCATCGAGACCGAGGCCCGCGGCGATGGAGGTGACGAGCTCCTCGGTGACGTCGGGGTGCCCGTCGTTCGGTAGTGCCGAGAACAGCGCACTCTGGAACTCGAAGTAGCTGCCCTGCTCGCCGGCGGCGCGCGCGGCGACGGCCGCATAGACGGAGTCGTCGCCGAACAGCGCCAGGTCGCGGAACTCGATCCGCAGCGTCCCGTCGTCGACGTAGCCCTGCAGCTCGGGGAGGGTCTCCTCGGCGAAAACCGAGCAGTAGGGGCAGCGGTAGTCGGCCCACTCGGTCATCACGATGGTCGCGTCGACGCGGCCCCTGGCCAGCGGATCACCCTCCTCGCGGCGCGGCAGCTCGGTCAGCAGCCACCTCCGGTACGCCTCCTGCTCGGCGTCGGCCGTGCCGGTCGCCTCGGGGGCGGCCCCCTCCGTGGTGACCGCAGGGGCGGCATCGGCGGTGCCGGTGGCCGCGACCTGGCGCTGCGCGGCGATCGCGAAGACGACGATCAGCACCGCGGCGACGGCGACGACCACCGCCTTGAGGGGACTCATCGCGGCGGGCTTGTCACTCATCGGGTATCACTTCGCTCGGTGTCGGGGAGGTCTGTCGCCCCTCCACTGTGCCCTAGTCGGCCCCGGGAACCCAGGCCGGCCCCCGTCAACCCCCGCCCCCGATTCGGCGGCGCGCGCACGCGCGGCCTGAAGATGGCTAGACTTGACTGTCTTGTCTGAACCCGGGGGATGCCTCACCTTGTCTACTTCACGCGCAGATCTCGCCCGCGAGATCGCAGCGGAACAGGCCCACGTCGACCTGGTCTACGCCAACCTCTCCACCGCAAGTGCCAGCGCCAAGGAGCTCGCCCGGCAGGGCCGCGAGATCTTCATGTCGGATCGAACGAACTTCCTCCGCGAGGAGGACGGCACCGCTCTGTTCGAACGCGACGCCTTCGCCTACCAGGCCGCGAGGCGGATGGCGACGCTGGAGGCCGAGCACGAGGGGCTCGTGTTCGGCCGCATCGACCTGACCGACCTCGAGAAGCGCTACATCGGCCGCATCGGAGTGCGCGACGAGGAGTACGAGCCGCTGGTCATCGACTGGCGCGCGCCCGCCGCGGAGCCGTTCTACCGCGCCACGTCAAACACCCCGATGGGCGTCGTCCGCCGCCGCGTGCTGCGCTGCCGCGACGACAAGGTCATCGGGCTGGAGGACGACCTGCTCGACTCGTCGGCCGAGACCGACCTGCCCATCTTCGGCGAGGGCGCGCTGATGGCGGCGCTGAGCCGCGCCCGCGGGCGCACGATGCGCGACATCGTCTCGACGATCCAGGCCGAGCAGGACGAGGCGATCCGCGCCCCCTACCGCGGCGTCACGATCATCTCCGGCGGCCCCGGCACCGGCAAGACGGTCGTCGCGCTGCACCGCGCCGCGTACCTGCTCTACACGAACCGCGCGCGGCTGGAGAAGGGCGGCGTGCTCGTCGTCGGCCCCTCGGACGTCTTCATCAACTACATCGAGCGGGTCCTGCCCAGCCTCGGCGAGGAGTCGGTGGTACTGAAGGCCATCGGTGGCGTCGGCAGCGATGTGCTCGGCATCACCAGCGAGCGCTACGACGAGGCGGAGGCGGCCACCGTCAAGGGCAGCCTCGCGATGCTGAGGATCCTGCGCCGCCTCGTGCGGCTCCCCCTGCGCGACGACCCCGCGCTGCACCGCGTCCGCGTCACCGTCAAGGGCGAGGTCCTCGGCCTCGACAAGGGCGAGTTGGACCGGATCCGCGACCAGGTGCTGTCCGCGACCAAGCTGAACCGTGGTCGCACCATGGCGACCGACCAGGTGGTCACCGCGCTGATGCGCAAGCTGCCCTCCGAGATCTCGATCGAGAGGGATGAACTGGAGGAGCAGGTGCGCGACCACCCGAGCCTGCGCTCGTTCCTGCCCGCGTGGTGGCCGACGCTGACCGCGACGCAGGTGCTTGCGCGGCTGGCCGACGCGGACGTCGCGGCGAAGGTCGCCCCCGAGCTCAGCCCCCTGCAGCGGGCGGCGCTCGTCGACTCGTACGCCTGGCTGAGCGACGACGACGCGGACCAGTCACGCGGCTGGTCGATCGCCGACATCGCGCTGCTCGACGAGCTGATCGCCGTCCTCGGGCGGGTACCCGACGATCCCGAGCCCGACCTCTTCCTCACCGGCAACGTGGCCGAGGTCGTCACCATGGCCGACCGGCTACGCACCGAGAAGGTCGTCGACCCTGACGACGACCCGCAGTCCACCTACGCGCACGTGCTGGTGGACGAGGGCCAGGACGTCACGCCGATGCAGTGGCGGATGCTGCGCCGCCGCGGGCCGCACGCGTCGTGGACCATCGTCGGCGACCCGGCGCAGAGTTCCTACCCCGACCAGGCGGAGACCACCCGGGCGCTCGAGGAGCTCATCGGCCACGCCCCGCGCCGCACGTTCACCCTCAGCACCAACTACCGCTCCCCCAGCGAGGTCTTCGACTTCGCCGCCCGCGTGGTCACCAAGGTCTTCCCCGAGGCGGAGCTGCCGAGGGCGGTCCGCTCCACGGGCGTCGAGCCGCTGCTCGCGGCCACGGACTCCGCGGGCCTCCACGACGGGCTGCGCGCGCAGCTGCTGGAGCTCGCGGCAAGGGTCCAGGGCACCATCGGCGTCATCTGCCCGCCGTCGCGCCTCAACGAGGTGCAGCTGTTCGTGATGTCAGACCCGCGACTGCGCGAGTTCGAGGCCCGCATCATCGTCGTGACCGCGCTGCAGGCCAAGGGCCTGGAGTACGACGGCGTGCTGGTCCTGTCCCCCGACGGGATCGTCGCCGAGACCCCCGGCGGGGTGCGGGTGCTGTACGTGGCTCTCACCCGCGCGACGCAACGGCTCGTGACCCTCGACGTCGACACGCAGGACTGGCGCAGGCTGCTGGCCTGAGGCTGCTACCGGCCCGCCTCGGCGACCGCAGGCACGGCTGACTTCAGCTCCGCCAGCACCTCGCGGGTGGCCTTCGACCGGTTCTGCGTGAAGAACTGCAGCCCGGGCGCGCCGGCGTCCAGCAGGTCGCGGCAGAAGTCGACGGCGGCGGCAAGCCCGACGCGGCGGACCTCCTCCTTGGAGGAGGCCGCGCGGAGCCGCGCGACGAAGTCCTCGGGCAGCGGCCGGCCCGACAGGTCCGCGAAGCGCTCGATCTGCGTGATCACGGTCAGCGGCATGACTCCGGGGATGATCGGCACCCCGCAGCCAAGGCCGCGCATCCGGGTGACGAGCTCGGCGTAGCGGCCGGCGTCGAAGAACAGCTGCGTGATGGCGAACTCGGCCCCGGAGTCGACCTTCTCCGCCAGGATCCGGGCGTCGAGGTCCGCGTCGTTGCTCGTCTCGTGTGGGTTGGGGAATGCCGCCACACCCACGCAGAAGTCCCCCTGCTCGCGGATGAAGCGCACGAGCTCGGTGGCGTTGGCCAGCCCGTCGGGGTGCCGCGTCCACTCCCCGCCGCCCGGCATGTCGCCGCGAATCGCCAGGATGTTGCGCACACCGACCTCGCGGTAGGCGGCCAGCGCGTCGGCGATGTCGGCCTTCGACTGGTCGACGCACGTCAGGTGACCGACGGTCAGCGGCCCGCCCGGGGCCGACGCGATGCGCCGCGTGGCGTGGATGGTCCGGTCTCGGCGCGACCCGTTCGCCCCGTAGGTGACCGACACGAACGACGGCTCGAGCGGCGCGAGGGCCTCGACGGCCCGCCAGAGCACCGGCTCCTCCTCCTCGGAACGGGGCGGGAAGAACTCGAACGAGAAGGTCGGCCCGGTCGCGGAGCTGAGCAGCTCAGCCACGGTTCCGGGGCGCGTCGGCGGGTGGGACATGCGCCCCACAATAGGCAGCTGGGGCCGGAAGGGCCGGACTAAACTGTCAACGTGAGACGAAGCTGTGAGCCCACCTCCCCCCTCAGCCCGGACTTCCTGTCCGCCGTCGGCGGGACGCTCACGCGCTTCCTCGACGCCCAGGCTCCGCTGCTGGAGGCGATCGGTTCGGCGGATCTGCTGCCGGTGGCGCACGACGCGCTGTCGGGCGGCAAGAGACTGCGGCCCGCGTATTGCTACTGGGGCCACGTCGCCGTCGCCGGCGTCCCCGCCGACGACGACCCGCTGCTGAAGGTGGCGTCGTCGCTCGACCTGCTGCACGTCAGCGCCCTGATGCACGACGACCTGATCGACGACGCCGACACCCGGCGCGGGGAGCCGGCCGCGCACCGTCGGTTCGAGGCGCTGCACGGCGCACGCGGCGGCCGCGGGGACGCTGCCGAGTTCGGCCGCTCCAGCGCCATTCTGCTCGGCGACCTGCTGCTGATGTGGAGCATCCAGCTGGCCGACGAGTCGGGAGCCGCGCTGCTCGACGCCGCCCGGCCGCTGCTGACCGTCATGCGCGCCGAGGTCACCGCGGGTCAGTTCCTCGACGTCAGCGCCCAGTACGGGACCACCGGGGCCATGACCGCCGCCGCGGAGCTCGACGTCGCGTCCCGGGTGCTCGAGTACAAGTCCGCCCGCTACTCCATCCGGCGCCCCACGCAGATCGGCGCGGCGCTGGCCGGCGCGGACACGGCGCAGCAGGCGGCGCTCGGCGAGTTCGGGTCGCTGATCGGCCGCGCCTTCCAGCTGCGCGACGACGTGATGGGCGTCTTCGGCGACGCGGCCGTGACCGGCAAGCCGTACGGCGGCGACATCCACGAGGGCAAGCGCACCGTGCTGGTGCTCAAGGCGCTGGAGACCTCGCCCGCCGCCACCGAGCTGGAGTCCATCCTCGGCGCCCCCGGCATCGGCGACGCAGACGTCGCGCGGGCCGCGGACATCATCGAGGCCAGCGGGGCGCTCGCGCACGTCGAGGACCTCATCGCCCGCGACACCGCAAGGGCATTGGAGATACTGGAAGGCGCGGACCTGCACGAGGACGGCCGCTCGGCGCTGGCGGTGCTCGCCGACCGGAGCGTCCGCCGTGTCGCCTGACCGGCTCACCGGTCTCACGGCCGCCGAGGTCGCCCAGCGCGTCTCGGCCGGCCAAGTCAACGCCCTGCCGTCGAGATCGGGGCGCACGACGGCGCAGATCGTCCGGGACAACGTGTTCACGCGCGTCAACGCCATCCTGGCCATCCTCTTCGCGCTCGTGATGGTCACCGGGTACTGGATGCAGGGGGCGTTCGGCCTCCTCATCGTCGCGAACTCGGTGATCGGCATCGTGCAGGAGCTCCGCGCCAAGCGGACACTGGACAACCTGGCGGTCGTTGGCGAGGCGCACCCCGTCGTCATCCGCGACGGCGTCCGTGAGTCGGTCGTGCGCGATGAGGTGGTGCTCGACGACCTCATCGCGGTGGGCCCGGGCGACCAGATCGTCGTCGACGGCGAGATCGTCGCCGAGGACTATCTCGAGGTCGACGAGTCGATGCTGACCGGCGAGTCCGACCCCGTGGAGAAGAACGTGGGCGACGCCGTCTTCTCGGGCGGCTACGTCGTCGCCGGCTCCGGGGTGTACCGCGCGGTCAAGGTCGGCGCGGACGCCTACGCGGCGCAGTTGACGGCGCAGGCCTCCCGGTTCACGCTGGTCAACTCCGAGCTGCGCCAGGGCATCAACCAGATACTGCGGATCGTCGGGTGGCTGCTGCTGCCCGTCGGCGCGTTGATCGTGTGGGCGCAGTTCAGCCAGCCCGACGTCGACTGGCGCGAGGCCGTGCTGCGCGCCACGGCCGCGCTGGTGCCGATGGTCCCCGAGGGGCTGGTGCTACTCACATCCATGGCCTTCGCGCTGGGCGTCATCCGGCTGGGCCGCCGCAACTGCCTGGTGCAGGAACTCCCGGCCATCGAGGGCCTGGCGCGGGTCAGCGTCGTCTGCGCCGACAAGACGGGCACCCTGACCAGCAACCAGATGACACTGCACGAGGTCATCGGGCTCGACGGCGACCAGGACCGTCCCGCCGAGGTCCTTTCCCAGCTCGTCGGCGCCGACCCGGCGCCGAACGCCTCCATGCAGGCCATCGCATCCGGGCTGCCCGCCGACGACGACTTCGAGCCATGGCCTGTCGCGGCGCGGGCGTCCTTCACGTCGGCGAAGAAGTGGGCCGGCGTCTCGTTCGTCGGCCACGGAGACTGGGTGCTCGGCGCCCCCGATGTCCTGACGGGCGGAGACGTCGCCGCCCGCGCCGAGGAGTTCGGCGCCTCGGGGCTGCGCGTGCTGCTGCTCGGCAGCGTCGACCGGCGCGTCGACGGGGCCGACGCGCCGGGCCCGGTCACACCCCTCGCGCTGGTCGTCCTCGACCAGCTGCACCGCCCCGATGCCGCCGAGACCCTGGCCTTCTTCCGCGAGCAGAACGTCGAGGTCAAGGTCATCTCCGGCGACAACGCCGCGTCCGTCGGCGCCGTGACACGCTCGCTGGGAGTCGAGGGCGAGGTCGTCGATGCCCGCACGCTGCCGGGCCCCGACACCCAGGAGTTCGGCGACACCGTGGCCGCAGCGCGCGTGTTCGGCCGCGTGACCCCGGAGCAGAAGCGGCAGATGGTGGCGTCGCTGCAGGCGCGCGACCACAACGTCGCCATGACCGGCGACGGCGTCAACGACGTGCTGGCGCTCAAGGACGCCGACCTGGGCGTCGCGATGGGCTCCGGCTCCGCCGCCACCCGCGGCGTCGCGCAGATCGTGCTGCTCGACGACCGGTTCGCGACGCTGCCGTATGTCGTCGCCGAGGGGCGCCGGGTGATCGGCAACATCGAGCGCGTCGCCAAGCTTTTCCTCACCAAGACCATCTACTCGGTCGCGCTCGCGCTCGTGGTCGGGGTGCTGCAGCTGCCCAACCCGTTCGTGCCTCTGCAGGTGACGGTCGTCGGGTGGTTCACGATCGGCATCCCCGCGTTCCTGATGAGCCTCGCCCCCAACCGGGACCGCGCCCGCCCCGGGTTCGTGAAGCGGACCCTGGCCGTCGCGGTCCCCGGCGGCCTCGCCGTCGCAGCCGCGGCGCTCACGACGTACCTGATGACGCGCGGCATCGACGACGCGCACGACACACTGCAGCTCCAGTCCGCCACCGCCACGCTGATCGCGCTCATCATGACCTCGACGTGGGTGCTGTCCGTCGTCGCGAGGCCCTACGTGTGGTGGCGCATCGCGCTGGTCGCCGTCGCCTATGGCTTCTACTTCCTGATGTTCACGCTCCCCTGGTCGCGTCGGATCCTGAGCCTCGACATCTCCGATCCTGCGGTCATCAACGTCGGAATCATCGCCGGGGCATGCGGCATGGCGGTCGTCGAGGCCACCTGGTGGGCAACTCGCCGCGTCTCGACTGTGACCGAGCGGGTTTCCCGGCCTACAATCTGACCCCAGACGGGCACACGGCCTTCTTCCCCTGACCGTGCATGGAGTGGCATGAACAGCACTTACGACCCGTTGGTCGGCCAGGTGCTCGACGAACGCTACGAGATCGTGGCGAAGGTCGCGCGCGGTGGCATGGCCACGGTCTATCGCGCGCGCGACCTGAGACTCAGTCGCGTCGTTGCGGTGAAGGTCATGCGCAGCGACCTGGGCGAGGATGACGAGTTCGCCGCGAAGTTCGACCGCGAGGCCCGCTCCGCTGCGGTGCTCAGCCACCCCAACGTCGTGTCGATCTTCGACCAGGGCAGCTCGCAGGCCCAGCCCTACATCGTCATGGAGTTCATCGAGGGCGAGACCCTGCGTCGGGTGATCAGCCGGGAGGCACCGCTGCCCCCCGAGCACGCCCTCGACATCTTCGAGCAGGTGGCGGCCGCGCTGGCCGCCGCTCACGAGGCCGGCGTCGTGCACCGCGACATCAAGCCCGAGAACGTGATGATCACGGACCGGGGGCAGATCAAGGTCGCCGACTTCGGGCTCGCGCGGCAGGTCGGCTCCCCGCAGATGACGGCCACGGGCGTGCTGGTCGGCACGGCCTCCTACCTCCCGCCCGAGCTGGTCACGCATTCGCGGCCCGACGGCCGCAGCGACGTGTACTCGGCAGGCGTGGTGTTGTTCGAGATGCTGACGGGCAAGAAGCCACACACGGGCGAGAACAACTATCAGATCGCCTACAGGCATGTGAACGTCGACATCGAGAAGCCTTCGGAGCGACTCGCCGAGCTGGGCCTGGCGGCCGACTGGCCGATTCCCGACTACGTCGACGCCCTGGTGCTCGGCTGCGTGGCCCGCGATCCGAGGGCGCGCATCAGCGACGGACGCGAGCTGCTGAACGCCGTGCGCAGGGCCCGCCTGGAGCTGGCCCGCGGCGGCGGTCGGGACAATCCGGGTCTGGCGGCCGCCCTGCTGCCGGACAGCCCCGTCGACGACGACACCGCCCCTGTGTATCCCCGCACGGCAGACCGGCCGCGGCCTGCGGTTTCGGGCCGCACCCCGGAGACGGTCGTCGTGCGACGAGGCGGCCAGTGGCGGGCCTCCTCGACCTCCCCCGTGGCGACGTCGCCCTCCGAGACGCCTGTTCCCCCGCCGGCTGTGCACCCCGTCTCGCCCTCGAGTCCGACCACGCGCCACCCCCGCAGCCACCGCACCCCCGTCTTCCCGCAGCTGCAGATCTCACATGACCCTGTGCACCGGCGTCGCCGCACCGTGCTGCTGCTCGCACTGATCGTGCTGCTCACGGCCGGCCTGGGATTCGGTTCCTGGTGGGTCACATCGGGCCGCTTCACGACCGTGCCTCCCATGTCGGCCATGAACGAGAACACCGCCCGCGAGGCCGCCGAGGCGAACGCGCTGAAGATCGCGACGACCTCCGCGTACTCGGAGACGGTCGACAAGGGCCAGGTGATCGGCACGGATCCCGACACCGGCGAGCGCGTCCTGCGCGGCTCCACCCTCACCGTGACCATCTCGCTGGGCAAGGAGCGCTACCCCATGCCTGACGTCGTCGGGAAGACGCTCGACGAGGCGAAGACCGCCCTCACGGACGGCCGGATGGCGGTGGGCGAGGTGAAGGAGGCCTACGACGAGGACGAGCCGGTGGGACAGGTCCTGAAGGCGTCAGAGGAGGCGGGCGCCCAGCTGAAGAAGGGCACCGCGATCGACCTCACCGTGTCGAAGGGCCCTGAGCCCATCCGCTTCCCCGACCTGGTCGGCGCGAAGACCAACGACGCGAAGAAGCAGCTGACCGGGCTCGGCTTCGCCGTGAAGGTGACCGAGGAGCACTCCGCCGACGTCGAGAAGGGGCGCGTCATCAGGCAGGACCCGAAGTCCGGCACCGGCAAGCGCGGCGACTCCGTCTCCCTGGTGAGTTCCCTCGGCCCGGAGATGGTCGAGATCCCCGAGGTGCGGATGAAGAGCACCGCGGACGCGAAGAAGGCGCTGGAGGACCTCGACCTCAAGGTCACCGTCGTGCAGGACTCCGACTTCCCGATCCCGCTGGATCTTGCCTCCGGCACCGACCCTGCGGCCGGCACCTCGGTCGCGGTCGGCTCGACCGTGACCCTGTACGTCGTCTGACGCCGGTCCCCTTAGCCCACCCCGGTTCCCTGAGCTTGTCGAAGGGCCTGAGCTTGGCTCGGTTCCCTGAGCTTGTCGAAGGGCCTGAGCTTGGCTCGGTTCCCTGAGCTTGTCGCTGAGCTTGGCCCGGTTCCCTGAGCTTGTCGAAGGGCCCTGAGCGAAGCGAAGGGGACATCCGATCCCCGAGTCCCAACCCGCCCCCTTTCCGGCACAAAGATGCCTATGTCGGGGCCGCTGCAACATGGCAACAGCAGCACCGATATACGCATCGTTGTGCGCGGGCATCGAGGAGGACACGGGGACGGCCGACGCCCATGGCCGCCGGCACGGGACGACGAGGTGTGCCCCCTGGCCCGACGACGCGTGCCTGGGGCGGGTGACCGGCCTGTGGATAATTCAGACGGGCGTGCGAAAACTGTCGGTGGCGGGTCGTAGCGTGGGTGTCATGGAAACCCGGCGACGTGACGATTCCCGGGAGGCGACCATCCGCCTCCGCGCCGGTGTCGCTCTGCGTCGCCGCGGCGAGGCCGAAGAACTCGAAGCCATCTGCGACCTGGCCGTCGCGTACAGGGCGGATGAGGCGGACCTGCTGGATTACGGGACCGAGATCTACCGGGACCGCGACACGAAACTCCCAGAGAAGCTGGTCCGCCCCGGTGGGAAGGGCACCCCGGGTGTGTCGGAGTTCCTGGCGATGGAGGTCGCCGCGTTGCTGAGGTGTTCGCAGACCGCGGCGATCGAGACGATCGCCTCCGCGCTGAACCTGAAGTACCGCCATCCGATGCTGTTCGAGGCTGTGATCAACGGGGAGGTCGAACGCTGGCTCGCGGCGAGGGCGGCCTGGTTGTGTCGGGATCTGGATCCGATGCAGGCCGAGACCGGTCACGGCCCGTTGGCTGCCGAGGCAGTACGGCCTGGCGCCTGGTGCCGCGCTGGGGGAGCTGAAGAAGCTGATCATCCGGGCCGACGCGGCCGCCGCCAGGGAGCGGGAGGCTGAGGCCCGTGCGCGGCGTGGGGTGTGGCTGCGGGACGAGGAGCCGGGGGTCACGAGCATCGGTGGCCGGCTTGACGTGTTGGATGGCAGGATCGTCGACGAGCGACTGCACCAGATCTCGGAGCGGTTGAAGGCCCGCTATCCCGGGCTGGATCACTCCGCGCGGCGGGCGAAGGCCCTGTCGCTGGCGATGAACCCGGAGCTGGTGCTGACGATCCTGGAAGCTGACCAGCCCGCCCTCGGCCTGCGACGGCCCGGTGCCGCCGGAGCCGCTTGGCGAGGACGTGGAGCCGCCTTTCCCGGACGACGACCCGCGCAAGCGGTTCCCTGAGCTCGTCGAAGGGCCACCCGACGATCCGCGACTGGACCGCTCGGGTGGAGTGGGACCTTTCGCTTCACTCAAGGCGCCTCGACAGGCCTGTGCTGAGCCCGGTCGAAGTGCTCGGCGACCCGACCGGTTCCCTGAGCTCGTCGAAGGGCGCCGAGCGGAGCGAGGCGAAGACCCGCCGCCCCACGCAGTGCTTTCCGGGATGGCCAGCGTTGACGAGACGCAGGACTGGAGCCGGGACCCTTCGCTGCGCTCAGGGCGCTTCGACAGGCTCAGCGACCCGACCGGTTCCCTGAGCTCGTCGAAGGGCGCCGAGCGCAGCGAGGCGAAGCACCCACCGCCCCACGCAGTGCTTTCCGGCATGGCCAGCGTTGACGAGACGCAGGACTGGAGCCGGGACCCTTCGCTGCGCTCAGGGCGCTTCGACAGGCCTGTGCTGAGCCCGGTCGAAGTGCTCAGCGACCCGACCGGTTCCCTGAGCTCGTCGAAGGGCGCCTAGCGCAGCGAGGCGAAGCACCCACCGCCCCACGCAGTGCTTTCCGGCATGGCCAGCGTTGACGAGACGCAGGACTGGAGCCGGGACCCTTCGCTGCGCTCAGGGCGCTTCGACAGGCTCAGCGACCCGACCGGTTCCCTGAGCTCGTCGAAGGGCGCCGAGCGGAGCGAGGCGAAGCACCCACCGCCCCACGCAGTGCTTTCCGGCATGGCCAGCGTTGACGAGACGCAGGACTGGAGCCGGGACCCTTCGCTGCGCTCAGCGCGCTTCGACAGGCTCAGCGACCCGACCGGTTCCCTGAGCTCGTCGAAGGGCGCCGAGCGGAGCGAGGCGAAGACCCACCGCCCCCACGCAGTGCTTTCCGGCATGGCCAGCGTTGACGAGACGCAGGACCGGAGCCGGGACCCTTCGCTGCGCTCAGGGCGCTTCGACAGGCTCAGCGAGCCGTCGACCCCCCTGCCGAGGGTTGAGATCATCGTGCACATCACCACGGACAAGGACGGAAACCTTGACCCCGTCGCATCGGTCGAACGCGCCGACACCCTCACCACCACACTGCTGGGCGAGTTGCTCGGCGACGGATACCGCAACGGGGAGATCGCCCTGAAGGTCCAGCCCGTCATCGACCTGAACAACACCCCCGCCGCCGACGGGTACCGGCCGACGCGGCGGATGCGCAAAGCCCTGCGGCTGCTGCGCCCCACCGAGGCTTTCCCGTTCTCCACCCGCACCCGCCGCCTCGACATCGACCACAACACCACCTACCAGCCCGGCCGACCCAGCCAGACCCGACTGGACAACCTCGCCCAGCTCTGCCGCCGCATCCACCACGGCAAGACCAAAGGCGCCTGGGTGCCGAACCAGATCACACCCGGCCACTTCCGCTGGACCAGCCCGCTGGGCTACGTCTACGAAGTCACCCACGGCGGCACCTGGCTGGACTGCACCCCCGACCTCGGCCCACAGCCCAGCCCCATCGACAAGACCATCCACCACTGGTGCGACACCATCGCCGACGCCACCGACCTCGCCCGCTGCAGCTGACCCCGCTGGGTGCAGCCGAATCCCTTCGCTTCGCTCAGGGCGTTCCGACAGGGCCTGTGCTGAGCTTGTCGAAGTGCTCAACGACCCAACCGGTTCCCTGAGCTCGTCGAAGGGCGTTGAGGAAGCGCCCCAGCGCTGACGAAGCGAGGAACCCGGGCAGTTGATCCCTTCGATGCGCTCGGGCACCTCGTCAGGCCTGGGCTGGGCCCGTCTCGGTGCTCAATGACCGAACCGGTTCCCTGAGCTCGTCGAAGGGCCCTGAGCGAAGCGAAGGGAATCAAACTCCCCAGGCTTCTCCCTTCGCTGCGCTCAGGGCATTTGCGACGTGCTCGAACCGGTCAGACCCGATTGCCCGCACAACGATGCCTATACGGGGGCCGCTGCAACATAGACACAGCAGCCCCGACATACGCATCGTTGTGCACCGGAACCGAGCTGGGCCTGTGCCTTCCCTCGGACAACGCGAAGCCCTCCCCTCACCCGAGGGTGAGAGGAGGGCGGGCTGACGGTGTCAGCGGATGCCGCGGAACGAGAAGGTGAACACCCGCTCGCGGTCGGCGTCGATGCGGAACTCGGGGTGCTCGCGGGCTCCCCACGAGTCGTCGCCGGCCACGCCGCGGCGCACCGCGACGGGACGGATCCAGGTGCGGCTGATCGGCGGCAGCTCCGTGTGGTGGGCAGCATTCTCGATCTCGAACGGGCTCCACGGCAGTGCGGAGAACTCCATGCCGCCCTGGCACTCGAACCTCAGGCCGGCGCCACGGGCGTCGGTCACCTCCGCCCACCGGACACCGGTGTGGCCACCGGCCTCCTGCGGCCGCAGGTAGCGCGTGAGCTGATCCTTCACCTCGGCCTCCCACACGCCCAGCCGGACGCCGCCGCGGCGGTCGATCGAGGACTCCTCCGGACCGTCGCCGTACCAGCGGAGCTGTCCGAGGTCGGCGTCGACGCAGAAGAGCATCCCGAACTCCGGCAGCTCCGGCAGCCCCGCGCCGGGGCGCAGGGTCACGGTCGTGGTGACGGTGCCGTCCCCGAAGACGCGGTAGGAGACGTCGCACGAGCTGACGGGCCTGGTCGGCAGCGAGTAGGCGTAGACCACCTCGACGCTGTCGTCGTGCTCGATGACGTCTGCCATCGCGCTGTCGCCGCGAGGTCGGGCGTAGCGGCTCGCCAGCAGCCAGTCGCCGTCGGTGAAGGGCGCCTTCCAGCCGAGCTCGTTGGACGTGGGCGCATGCCAGAAGTTCGGCATGGGGACCTCGCGCAGCAGCTTGTGCCCGCCGTCGGGCGTCGACCCGTAGCGGTAGGACTGGATGCCGCCGTGCAGCTTCGAGAACAGGACCTCGAAGTGACGACCCCGGACGCCGACGTTGTGGATGCCACGGACGATCTCCGGCCGCGCGGGCACCGCCGGGGCGACGGCGCCCGGCACCTCGATCACCGTCTGCTCGAAGGCGACCTCGTGGCCGGCGGGCGCGTAGCGCGTGGCGGACCGCAGCCGGAACGACACCTCGAGGGTGTACTCCCCCGGCACCTGCGGGATCGCGATCGGCAGCGGGTAGCCCGCGGACCCACCGGGCGCGACATCGGTGTCGATGACGCCCGTCTCGAGCACGCGGCCCTGCTCCGCCAGCGTCACGACGCACTCGTAGCGCGACGTGGACGTGAACAGCTCCCGGTTCGTGACCGTGACCTCGTCGGCCCCGACGCTGGCCACTACCGGCTGGTACAGGTAGGCGAGCTCACGCAGGAACGGCTTGGGCGTGTGATCGGCGAACAGCAGGCCGTTGCCGCTGAAGTCGCTGTCGTGCGGCGCCTCGCCGCAGTCGCCGCCGTAGCCGAAGTACGGGTTCCCGTGCCGGTCTGTCAGGGCGATCGCCTGGTCGGCGAAGTCCCACACGAAGAAGCCCTGGAACAGCGGCTCGCGGTAGGCGAGGTCGAGGTAGCGGTCGACGGCCCCGAACGAGTTGCCCATGGCGTGGGCGTACTCGCACAGGATGTACGGCTTGTCGCGGTGGACGCTCAGGTGCTCCTCGACGGCGGCGGCCGACGTGTACATCGTGCTCGTGATGTCTGTGGTCTCCGGGTAGCGCGGATCCCAGGCGACGCCCTCGTAGTGCACTGGGCGGGTGTCGATCTCACGGAAGTGGTCGCCGACCTGCAGCAGGTCGGTGCCGCCGAACGACTCGTTGCCGAGCGACCAGATCACGATGCTCGGGTGGTTGCGGTCGCGCCGGTACATCGAGTCGGCCCTGTCGAGCAGCGCCGGTAGCCACAGGGGGTCGTCGCCGGGCACGGACTCGGACACGGGCGTGTCGAAGTACCGGATCCGGTCCCACAGACCGTGTGTCTCGAGGTTCATCTCGTCGATGACGTAGAGGCCGTACTCGTCGCACAGGTCGTACAGGAACGTGTTGTTCGGGTAGTGGCTGGTGCGGACCGCGTTGATGTTGTTGGCCTTCATCAGCTGCAGGTCGGCCTCGGTGCGCTCCCTGGTCATCACGCGGCCGTTGAGGCCGAACTCGTGCCGGTTGACGCCCTTGAGGACGACGCGCTGCCCGTTGATCTTCAGCAGTCCGTCCTCGATGCCGAACCGCCGGATGCCGACGCGCTCGGGAATCACCTCCGTCAGGGCCCCGCCAGCGTCGCGGACCTCGAGCGTGAGGCCGTAGAGGTGCGGGTCCTCGGCGCTCCACAGCCGCGGGTCGGACACGGTGACGGCGAAGGCGCCGTCACCTTCGGCCGTCAGCCGACCGACGCCGTCGAGGGTCGCGGTCACGGACCCGTCGCCGACGAGCTCGGTGACAACGCGGACGGTCGCGGTGGCGAGGTCGTTAGAGAGGTCGACGCGGATGTCGACGTCCTCGACGTGTGCGCGGGGTCGACGGTAGAGGACGACGTCGCGGAACAGGCCGGAGAAACGGTAGAAGTCCTGGTCCTCGAGCCAGGAGGCCGCGCTCCACTTGAAGACCTGGGCGGCCAGGCGGTTCTCACCCTCGACCAGCGCGTCGGTCAGGTCGAACTCGCTGGGCGTGAACGTGTCGCAGGCGAACCCGATGTAGGTGCCGTTGAGCCACACCGCGATGGCGCTCTCCGCGCCCTTGAACGAGACGCTCAGCCGCTCACCGTCGGCCAGCGGCGTCTCGGGCGTGAAGAACGTCACGTAGCTGCCGACGGGGTTGAACAGCTGCGGCGCGTCGCCGATCGCGACGTCCTCGCGGCCGTCCCACGGGTACTGCGTGTTGGCGTACTGCGGGCGGTCGTAGCCCTGCAGCTGGATGTGTCCGGGGACGACGATGTCGTCCCAGCCCGTCACATCGACGTCCGGCGACTCGAAACCGGGGATCGTCAGGTGCGGGTTGCGGGCGTAGTGGAACTTCCACAGCCCGTTCAGGTTCTGCTCGAACGACGAGCGACCCGACGCCGCCTCCTGCGCATCGCTGAACCAGCGGTGCGAGGAGTGGGCGTCGAGCCGGTTCTCACGGAACAGGCCTGGGTCGGAGATCCTGGTCAGGTCGAAGGTCACTTGATGGCTCCTGTGATGCCTTGGGCGAAGCTGCGCTGCAGCGCGAGGAAGACGACCATCGCGGGAAGCGAGGCCAGCAGCACGGCGAGCATCAGCACGCCGTAGTTGGTCACGTAGCCGGCGCTGAGGTTGGAGATCAGCATCGGCATCGTCTGGACCTTGTTGTCCAGCAGGATGACGCGCGGCCAGAGGAAGTTGTTCCACGCCGTCATGAAGGTGATCACGGCCGCGGCGGCGAACGTGGACTTCATGGTCGGGATGTAGATGCGGAAGAAGATCTCCAGCTCGCGCAGCCCATCGAGGCGGGCCGCCTCGATGATCTCGTGTGGGAAGCTCCTGGACGACTGCCTGAACAGCAGGATCAGGAACGGCGTCGAGATGGCGGGCAGGATGACGGCGAACGCGCTGTTGACCATCCCGAAGTTCGCGAACATCCGGAACAGCGGGATCATCGTCGCGGCGAACGGGATCATCATGGCCAGCAGCAGGACAGCCATCAGGAGGTCCTTGCCCTTGGAGTGGTAGATCTCGAAGCCGTAGCCGGCGATCGAGCAGACCAGCAGCGCCAGCACCGTCGTGGAGACGGCGTACAGCGCCGAGTAGCCCATGGCCGACGCGACGTCTGCGGCCGCGACGAGGTCCTGGAAGTTCTGGACCAGGTTCGCCCCCGGCAGCAGCCGGGAGGCCAGCACGTCGGTGCTGGTGTTGGTCGCGCCCACCACCATGAAGTACAGCGGGAACAGGGAGAAGATCGAGAAGACCGTCAGGAACGCATAGCCAGGGACCTTGCGCCAGGTTGTCCTAGTCACGCTTGTCACCCACCTTCATCTGGATGAGGGCCAGCACGGCCACGAGGATCAGGATCACGTAGGAGAGCGCGGAGCCGTACCCGACGTTGGGGTTGCGCTGGAACGAGATCTCGTACAGGTAGTGCGACATCGTCATCGACTGGTACGCGGGCCCGCCACGGGTCAGGTTGAACGACTCATCGAACAGCTGCAGCGTGCCGTTGGTCGACATGATCGCCGTGAGCAGGATCATCGGCTTGAGCTGCGGCACAGTGACGAACCAGAAGGTCTGCCACGAGGTGGCGCCGTCGACCTTGGCCGCCTCGACGCTCGAGGCGTCGATGTTCTGCAGCGCGGCGAGGTAGAACACCATGTTGTACCCGGTCCAGCGCCAGATGAGTCCGAGGATGATCACGAAGCGCGCGGTGCCCGCCTGGCCGAGCCAGTTGATCGGGGAATCGATCAGGTGCAGCCACATCAGGGCATCGTTGACGAAGCCGTCCGTGGCGAACATGGTGCGGAACACCAGCGAGTAGGACACGAGCGAGACGGCGCAGGGCAGGAAGATGGCGGTGCGCCAGAAGGCCTTCCACCGGAGGTTGGGGTTGTTGAGCAGGTTCGCGAGCACCAGTGCCAGGATCAGCATGATCGGCACCTGGATGATCAGGTAGATGAACGTGTTCGACAGGGTGAGCTTGAAGATCTCGTCCTGGAACAGGCGCTGGTAGTTGTACCAGAGCGGCTCTGCCCAGTCGAGGTTGCTGCCCCGGCCCGTCTGGAGGGACAGGATGAACGCCTGGATCATGGGCCAGAAGCTCATGATGGCGATCAGCGCGGCGGCGGGGATCAGGAAGGCCCAGCCGGTGAGGTTTCGACGTTGCGAGGGGCTCATCGAGCCGCGCGGCCGCTTCGTTGCGGTGGGTTCGTCGACGGTTGCGGACATGGAATCGGTCTCCTTTCGCGTGCGGATTATGGGACTCAGGGTGCCGGGGATGCGGCCGCGGCCACACTCCCCGGCACCCCTGCAGATTTGTCTCAGATCACTGCATCGCGAACTCGACCGTCGACTGCGCCTCGGCGAGGGCGGTGTCGACGTCGGTGCCGCCGATGATCTTGGTGAGAGCGGCGCTCACCGCGTCACGGGCCTCGTAGTAGTAGACGCCCGTGTTGTTGCTCGGCACCTTGGTGCTGAACTCGACGACGTCCTTGTAGATGGCCTGGCCGCCCCAGAACTCCTGCGGCTCGGCGTAGACGTCCGAGTCACCGGCCGGGATCCAGTTGGCGACCGCGCCGGCCTCCGGGAGGATCGTGTCGTAGAGCTCGGTCGAGCCGGCGAAGGTCGACTTCAGGAAGTCCGACGCCAGGTCGAAGTCGCCCGTGGAGCTGATGGCCCACGACGAGCCGCCGTTGGCGGAGTAGTTGGTCGCGCCGGAGACCCCGTCGAGGGCGGGCACATTGGTCAGCCCCCACTTGCCGGACTGGTCCTCCGCGGTCTGGATGGAGCCGACGATCCAGATGCCGTTGACGGTGGAGGCCACCGTCGAGTTGGTCAGCGTGCCGATGTACTCGTCCCACGAGTTGACCTCGACCATGACGCCCGCGTCGACGAGCTCCTTGTACTGCTCGACGGCAGCCTTCAGGGTCGCGTTGTCCGTGATGGTCGGGTTGCCCTCGGCGTCGAACAGGCTCGCGCCGGCGCTCTGGAGCATCATCATGATGGTGTCGGACGAGCCGGCCATACCGGACAGCATCGGCTTGCCCGTCTTCTCCAGGACGTCCTTGCCCTTGGTCAGGAAGTCGGACCAGGTGATGTCGGTGAAGTCGTCGACGGTGTAGCCCGCCTCCTCCAGCACATCGGTGCGCAGCGCGGTGACCGCGGTGCCGGCGTCGAACGGCAGGCCGTACTGCGAACCGTCGACGTTGGAGTACGCCTTCACGCCGTCGGGGAACTCGCTGAAGTCGATGCCGGAGTCATCCAGCGACGCGACGAGGTCGGGGTAGTTCTGCACGTTCTTCTGGAACGCGTTGTTCTGCAGCAGGAAGATGTCGGGTAGCTCGTCCCACGACTGCGCCTGCGCGATCGTGGTCAGCTTGGTCTGCAGGTCATCCCACGGCACCTCGACGATGTCGAGCTTGAAGTCCGCGTGATCCTGCTGGTAGACCTTCTCGGCCTCCTGCATGGCGAAGATGTTGAAGGCGGGGTCCCAGGTCCACACGGTCAGCGTGTTGTCGCCGCCGCCGTCCGAGCTTGCGCCATCGGAGGAGTTGCCGCCACCGCAGGCGGTCAGGGAGAGGGCCAAGATGCCAGCGCTGACCAGCGCTGTCAGCTTCCTGGTGTTTTTCATGTCTGGACGGTCCTTTCATTGGTCCTTGGCGGGAGCGTTCGCACCCCGTAAACACACTTCACGGCACGAGAATCCGGCCCCGGTCGACCGCTTCCACTTCAGGTCCGGCAGCCTCGCCAGTCCCTGCGCCGCAGCCCTCAACCGCGAGGAGCACGACTTGTTTACGTTCCCACAACGTAACACCGGATTCGGGCATGCGCCAGTGCCGTCGGGGTTCCACTGAGTCTCAAATTGATAACGATGCACACAGACAGGGTCTACCTGGACGAGAATGGTCACGTTCACATGGGATTGTCACCGCGGAGTTGCTAGCATCACTGTCATGGATCACGCGCAGCGCGGCGCCCAGCGTCCCAAGTCTCCCTCGATCGGCGATGTCGCACGCCTTGCCGGCGTCTCGGCCCAGACCGTCTCCCGCGTGTCCACCGGGGCTCAGAACGTCCGGCCGGCCACGAGGATGCGCGTCCAGGAGGCGATGAGCAAGCTGGGCTACGTCCCGAACAGGGCCGCGCGGGCGCTCCGCAGTGGTGCGTTCGGCGCGCTGGGGATCATCACGCAGCGCCTGGAGCGCACGGGCGACGCCCTCACGACCGCAGCCGTGGTCTCCTCCGCGCAGGAACGCGGGTACGCCACCACGCTGCTGGAGGTGCGCAATCCCGACTCAGGGGAACTGCGCGACGCAAGCGACCGGCTCTCGCACCTGGCCGTCGACGGCCTCATCATCATCAGGGCGGGTCACGCCACCCACCGTTCGCTGACCCTGCCGCCGGCACTGCCCGTCGCGGTGTCCGACTCCCGCCTGGTGGGCCACTACTCCTCCGTCGTGGCGAACCAGATCGGCGGCACGCAGGAGGCGGTCAGGCACCTCCTGGGGCTGGGGCACAGGACCGTGCACCATATCGCCGGCGCTGCGGACTCCCAGCCGGCCGTCGTCCGCAGCGCCACCTGGCGCCGTTGCCTGAACGAGCATGGGATCGTGCCCCCGGAGCCCCTGCAGGGCGACTGGACCGCCAGGTCCGGCTACCAGGCCGGTCAGCGGTTGGCGGCCGACCCGGACGTGACGGCCGTGTACTGCGCGAACGACGAGATGGCGTTCGGCCTGATGCGCGCCCTGCACGAGGCGGGGCGGCGGGTTCCCGACGATGTCTCGGTCATCGGGTTCGACGGGATCGCGCTCAGCGAGTTCTCCTCCCCCCCACTGACCACCATCCGGCAGGACTTCACCCGCATCGGCACCGAGCTCGTGCGCCTGGTCGCCGAGCAGCTCGACGGGGCGGCAACCGGGACCCCGTCGAGGGTCGTGGTACCCACGGAACTCCTCGTCAGGGGCACAACGGCTCCGCCGGCCCGCTGACCAGGCCTGCCTGTGCACCCCGGGCTCGGCCTGCCACAATGACGAGATGGACGCGTCGACGATCTTCATCCTGGTGGTGGTCGCCGCCCTCGTCGGCGTCCTGGTGTACCTGATCCGACGGAACCGCTACGTCGCGTCCCTGCGCGCCAGGGGCTGGGACTTCGTCGCATCGCCCGGCCTGGACGTCACGCTCGGCCTGAACGTTGCCCCCTTCGGGTTGGGCTTCGACCGGCGCGCCAGCGACCTGGTCTGGGGCACCGCGAGCGACGGGACCGGCTTTCGGGCGTTGCGGTATCGCAGCTCCGCGGCGCGGCCCGACGGTCTCGTCGTCGTGATGGATCTTCCCCGGTCCCTGCGTCCGGACGCCGCCACCGGCATCACTGCCACCCTGTCCGAGGGAGAGGAACTGCACGTCGACCACGACCACCTGGTGCTGGTGGGCGCCCCGGCGGACGCCGCGGGGCTCGACGCCGCCGTGGTCCGGCTGGCCGGGGCCCGGGCACGGCTCCTCGCCTCTCCCGCGGCCTCACTCGACGGCCCTGTTCCGCCGCAATGGCTGAGCTTCCAGGGTCACGGCGACTGGGTGTACAAGCCCCGCGACGACAGCTACCTGAGCACGGTGTCCTGCACGCGGGACGGCTTCTCCCACGAGGCGCGCGACATCATCCTGCGCGCGGACGGCCCGCTGCCCTTCGTCCGGCTGACCCACACCTGGCGGACGAGCCACACGTGGGTCGACTCGGAGGGCAGGTCGCATACCAGGACCGACAACCACTCCGAGGTCGTCGGCGAGTTCATCCCCCAGTTCCCCTTCGCGGACCTGTCGGTCAACTGGGGCATCTTCGGCCGCAGCCAGGAGTTCGAGTGGGCCGAGTTCAACCGACGCGCGCGCATCAACGCTCCCAACGAGCGCTTCGCCTCCGACGTGATCCACCAGCGGATGATGGAGTACCTGCTGAGCTGGGACGCCCCGGCCTTCTCGATCAAGGCCGGCCGCATCCGCTTCGGCGGCCCCTGGGCACCCGAGGACATCGCGGCCATGGACCGGTTCCTCACGGGATTCTTCGCCCGCGTTCCGGATCACGTCTACAAGGACCTGGGCGCGGCCCAGCGTCCCTTCCCGAAGGCGACCGACGCCATCAACCCCTGAGCGCGGCCCCGACGATCCGGCCCGCCTCGGCGCACTCATCCGGCGTCACGTCAAGGTGAGTGACCGCGCGCAGCGCCGCCGGCCCCAGCGTCGTCAGCCGCACGCCGGCCTCGACGAGGCGAGCGGAGGTGGCGGGGGCATCGGCCATCGGCACGATGACGATGTTCGTCTCCACGCCCGCCAGGTCGACGGTGCCCGGCGCCTCCGCGTTGACGGCCTCCGCGAAGGCGCGCGCGGCGGCGTGGTCGTCGGCGATCCGGGCCAGGTTGTGCTCCAGCGCATGGGTGGCAGCGGCGGCGAGAACCCCGGCCTGGCGCCACCCGGCACCCAGCCGCTTGCGCTGCACGCGGGCGCGCGCGATGTCGGCGGCGGCGCCCACCAGCACCGACCCGACGGGCGCGCCGATCCCCTTCGACAGGCAGAGGCTGACGGTGTCGAACAGCGCCCCGTACTCCGCGAACGAGCGGCCGGTTACCGCCGCGGCGTTGGCGAGCCGCGCCCCGTCGAGGTGCAGCTTCACGCCCGCCGCGCGGACCGCCGCGGACAACTCGACCAGCTGGTTGAAGTCCTGGACGGTGCCGCCGCCGAAGTTGTGGGTGTCCTCCACCCCGACGCAGGCGGTCTCGACGAGGAAGGGCCCACAGCCGGTCGCGAGCAACGCGGTCACGTCGGAGGCCCTCAGCCGCCCCCGGTCGGACGCCCAGGTCCGCATGGTGACGCCGTGCAGCGCGCCGTGCGCGCCCATCTCGGCGCGGGCGATGTGCGCCCACTGGTCGCACAGCACCTCCCCGCCGAGCGGGGTGTGCAGCCACACCCCCAGCAGATTGCTCAGCGTGCCGGTGGCGCAGAAGAGCCCCGCCTCCTTGCCGAACAGCGCAGCTACGCGCGCCTCGAGGGCGTTGACCGACGGGTCGTCGCCGTAGACGTCGTCGCCGACCTGGGCGGCCGCCATCGCGGCCAGCATCGCGGCGTCAGGGCGCGTGACGGTGTCGCTGCGCAGGTCGATCACGACGACTCACAGCTCCTTCGCGTCGAACTGCTGCACAGGGTTGACCCTCCTGAGCCGCCCGGAGCGCAGCCGCTTCGCGACAGTGAAGGCCAGCTCGAGCGACTGGTTGCGGTTGAGCCGCGGGTCGCAGACGGTCTCGTAGCGGCTGGCCAGGTCGTCCTCGCTCAGCCGGTTGACGCCGCCGACGCATTCCGTGACGTCGTCGCCAGTCAGCTCGACGTGCAGGCCGCCGGGCCACGTGCCCAGCTGCTCGTGGACATCGAAGAAGCCGTTGACCTCGTCGACGACGTCGGCGAAGGAACGGGTCTTGTAGCCGTTGGCGGCCTCGAACGTGTTGCCGTGCATCGGGTCGCACACCCATGCGACCTTGCGGCCGGTGGCCTCGACGCCCGAGATGACGCCGGGCAGCACGTCGCGGACCTTCCCCGCGCCCATGCGTGCGATGAACGTGATCCGGCCGGGAACCCTGTCGGGATCGAGGCGATCGGCCAGCGCGATCGCCTGTTCCGGCGTCGTCGTGGGACCGAGCTTGATGCCCAACGGGTTGCGCACCCGGCGCAGCAACTCGACGTGCGCGCCGTCCAGCTGGCGGGTCCGCTCGCCGATCCAGAGCATGTGGCCAGAGCAGCCGTAGAGCTCCTGCGAGCGGGAGTCGACGCGGGTCAGCGCGCGCTCGTACTCGAGCAGCAGCGCCTCGTGCGAGGCGTAGAAGTCGACGGTGTCCAGCGAATCATCCTGCACCCCGCAGGCGACCATGAACGCCAGTGCGCGGGAGATCTCGTTGGCGAGGTCCTCGTACTCGGCCTCGACCTCGGAGTCGCGCACGAACGCTGAGTTCCAGCTGTGCACGCCGCGCAGGTCGGCGAAGCCACCCTTGACGAAGGCCCGCACCAGGTTCAGCGTCGCGGCCGAGGACGTGTACACGTCGAGGAGCCGCTTAGGGTTGTGCACCCGGGCCTCGGGCGTGAAGTCGAAGCCGTTGATGGCGTCGCCGCGGTAGGCGGGCAGCGTCACGTCGCCGCGGGTCTCGGTGTCCTTGGAGCGCGGCTTGGCGTACTGACCCGCGATGCGGCCGACCTTGACCACAGGCACCTGCGCCGCGTACGTCATGACAACCGCCATCGACAGCTGCACGAGCAGCTTGCGCTTGATGTTCTCCGCCGTCACGGCCTCGAAGGTCTCGGCGCAGTCGCCGCCCTGCAGGAGGAAGGCCTTGCCGTCTGCGACGTCGGCCAGCTTCAGGCGCAGGTCGTCGCACTCCCCCGCGAACACGAGCGGGGGCAGCTTCTCCAGGGAGTCGATGGTGCGGTCGAGAGCCCGCCGGTCCGGGTAGCTCGGCTGCTGAATGAGTGGCAGCGCGCGCAGTTCTTCCCGGGAAATGATGCTCGACATGGCGCCAAGGGTACTAGAGGAGACACGGGCGCCCGCACGACGGCGGCGCGCTGGACTCCCCCTGGAGTGAACGTCGACGGCTCACGCGTTGGGGTCGTGCAGGCCCTGGTCGATGGCATACAGCGTGAGCTCGACGCGGTTGTGCAGCTGCAGCTTCCGCAGCACGTTCTGCACGTGGTTCTGGACCGTGCGGTGCGACACGAACAGCTCGTCGGCGATCTCCCGGTAGGCCATGCCCTTCGCGACGCGACGCAGCACCTCGACCTCGCGGCTGGTCAGCACCGGCCCCTCCTCGTTGCGGGAGTGGGCCACGTTGACCATCCGGCGGAACTCGCCGAGCACCAGCCCCGCCAGGCCGGGCGTGAACACGGCATCTCCGACCGCGGTGCGCTGCACACCGTCGATCAGCTCCTCCTTGGAGGCGGACTTCACGAGGTACCCCTTGGCGCCGGCCTTCATGGCGCGCAGCACGTCGTCGCGCTCGCCGGAGGCGGACATGACCAGCACGTGCAGGTCGGGGAACTCCCCCAGCAGGATCTCGATGCAGGTCGCGCCGTCGGGCTCGGGGATCTGCAGGTCCATCACGATGATCTCGGGCCTCGCGGCCCGCGCCCGGTCCAGGCACTCGCGGCCGTTCTTGGCGACCGCGACGATCTCGAAGCCGACCTCGGTGAGGTCCTCGCTCAGCGCGTCGATCCACATGGGGTGGTCATCGACGAGCATCACACGCCTGCGCTCTGGCATCAGGCACCACCTTCCATCTCCGGGCCGTCCAACGGAAAGCGTAGCTCCCACTCGGTACCCGCGCCCGGCGACGACTTCAGGATCGCCGAACCGCCCAGCGCAGCCATCCGCCCGACGATGGAGTCGCGGATGCCCAGCCTGCCGTTGTCCGCGGCCTCCTGCGCCTGACCGGCGCTCATGCCGACGCCGTTGTCGCGGACCCAGAGGATCACCTCGTCGTCCAGCTCCTGGTCGAGGAGGATCCATACCTGGGCCCCGGGGCCTGCGTGTCGCTCGACGTTGGTCAGGATCTCGGCAAGGGTCGCCTCGATCTCGTCGACGAGCCGGCGCGGCACCGTGACCAGCGACGCCATGGTGGACACCGTGACCCGGGCTGAGCCGTACTTGTCGAGCGCGGCGGCCAGGTCGACGGTGTCGGCGGCAGCCACCTCGACCTCCCGGTCCTGCAGGTGGCTGCGCAGCTGCGCCTCCGACTCGCGCGCCAGCGCGGCCAGCCGCAGTCCGCGCGGGCCGAGGGAGGCACCCTCGCGCTCCACAAGGGCCAGGACCTGCAGCGCGCCGTCGTGCACGATGCGCGACAGACGCTCCCTCTCGGCCAGCGACGCGGACCGCATACGCTCCTGCTCCTGCTGGATTATCGTGGCGCGGAACTGGTTGA
This sequence comes from Tessaracoccus lacteus, assembly GCF_029917005.1. Lineage (NCBI taxonomy): Bacteria > Bacillati > Actinomycetota > Actinomycetes > Propionibacteriales > Propionibacteriaceae > Tessaracoccus > Tessaracoccus lacteus. The sequence goes on along the minus strand of NZ_CP123967.1, from coordinate 990,528 downwards.
TCAGCAGCGCGAGCGCGGCGCTGAGCACGACCATCGCGAACGCCAGGCCCACCCGCTCCCCGACGAACCCGCCGGGGTCGACGAGCATGGCCGCCGCCGTGACGAGCGCGAACCCGACCCCCCAGCGGATGCTGCGGAAGACGGCGGCGTAGGCCGCGCAGCCGCCGGCCCAGTAGCCGGCCAGCGTCAGCACCGACGCCTCCGGCGCGACCTGGGCCGTCGTCAGGATGATCGCGCACGTCACCCCGAGGTCCGCAAGGTGGGTCGACAGCGTCCGCTGCTGCGGTCGGCGCATCCGCCACGAGAGGAACAGCTGCCAGTAGAGCAGGGCGATGGTCGCGGCCGCGACCCCGATCACATTGTCGGAGCGCGGCAGCACGATGGCCAGGTTCACCGCGGCCGCCTGCAGCGCGAGCAGCCCCCTGGCGCCCTCACAGACCACCAGCACCCTGCCGAGCAGGTCGTCCCGGTCACGGAACCACAGCGCCTGCGCCCGCACCCAGGTCAGGGGACGGGTCGTGTCGGCCGGCCGCTGATTCACGACTCCGGGCGGGGCTCGATGACGGGGGCGTCTCCGCCACCTGGACGGGGCAGCACGAAGGCGTCGGCGCCGCCGCCGGCGAGGTCTCCATGCTTCACGCGCGACGCGTACACGTCGACGTACTCCTGACCGGTCAGCTGCTGGATGGCGGCCATGGTCTCGTCTGTCACCCAGCGCAGGGCCTTGCTGTTGTTCGGGCTCTCCGCGTAGTCCGGGAAGTGCAGAGGCCTGCCGATCACCACGACCGGCCGCTTCGCCCAGGGGATGCCGAAGGGGCCCTTGAAGGACTTGGTGCCGCTGACTCCGACGGGGATGACGGGGACGTCGTGGGTGAGCGCCATGCGCGCCATGCCGGTCTTGCCCTTGTACAGCCGGCCGTCCGGGGAACGCGTGCCCTCGGGGTAGATCGCGACGACCCGCCCCTCCTCCAGCACCGCGGTGATCTCACCCAGCGCCGCGGCGCTGGCCCGGCCGCCGCTGCGATCCATCGACACCATGCCGACTGTCTTGAGGAACCAGGCGACGATCTTCTGCCCTATTCCTCCCTTACCGGAGAACAACTCCTTCTTCGCGGGGAACGTGATCTCGCGCGGCATCATGGCCGGCACCACCAGCGAGTCGAGCGCTCCGATGTGGTTGCTGGCAAGGATGGCGCCACCCTCCTTCGGGAAGTTCTCCGCGCCGATCACGATGGTGGAGTAGCCGTACTTCACCAGGGGACGGAAGATCACGAGCTTGAAGAAGGTGTAGGCAGCCGTCATGGCCAGCAGTCTAGTGGCCGTCGCCGTATCCTTCGGCTATGACTCCGCTGCCACCGCTGCCCCGGAACCCCTACCACCCGGTCCTGCCGGATGCCCGTCCGCTGAGAATCGGCGAGGGCAGAATCGGGGTGCTCGTGAGCCACGGATTCACGGGAACGGTCGCCTCCGTGTCGCCGTGGGCCAGGGGAATCGCCGAGCGCGCCGAGGGCTGGCCGGGCGCCCGCGTGATCGCGCCGCGGCTGCCGGGCCACGGCACGCACTGGCACGACCTGGCGAGGACCCGCTGGTGGGACTGGTACTGGGAGCTGGAGGATGCCTACCACGAGCTCGACGCGGCCTGCGATGAGGTCTTCGTGGCCGGGCTGTCGATGGGCGGCGCGCTGGCGCTCCTGCTTGCCTCCCGCGAGCCGGTGGCCGGGGTGCTGCTCGTGAATCCCGCCGTCGCCACCCGCGACAGGCGCATCCCCGCCGCGGCGGCGCTGCACAGGGTACTGCCGTCCCAGCCAGGCATCGCGTCGGACATCGCGCTCGAGGGCGTCGTGGAGCCCGGCTACGACCGGTTCTCGGTGACCACGCTGAAGACCATGACGGACCTGTGGCGCGTGACCAGGGAGGCACTAACGCGGGTGACCGCCCCCGTGCTTCTGATGCGCTCGGCGGGCGACCACGTCGTCGACGACCTGAGCGGGGAGGTGATCCTCCGGCACGTTGCGACGGTGCGCGAGGTGTCGCTGCCGGACAGCTACCACGTCGCGACGCTCGACCACGACGCGCAGCGCATCATCGACGAGTCGCGGGCCTTCATCGCGGCCCGCGCCTGAGTCAGCCGACGACGCGCACCGCGCCGCTGATCGGCATGGAGCGGAGGCCCGCCACCGTCACACCGGAGCGGGGGTTGGCGGCGTGCACGATCCTGCCGCCGCCGATGTACATGCCGACGTGGCTGATGGGGCTGTAGTAGAAGACCAGGTCGCCTGGCTTCAGGTCGGAGATCGAGACCCGGGATCCGGCCCCGCTGTACTGCGCGCCGGAGGAGCGGGGCAGGCTGATGCCGGCCTGGCTGTAGGCCCAGTACATGAGGCCGGAGCAGTCGAAGGACGACGGTCCGGTCGAGCCGAAGACATAGCTGCTGCCCACCTTCGACAGCGCGGCGCTGACGGCGCTGGACGCGCGGCCGGAGCCGGCGGCGGTGCTGGTCGAGTCGCTGGAGCTGGACGACGAGGCTGTCTCGCTGCGGTCCTCGCCGCGGCTGGCGCTGGCAGAGCGGGCCGCGGAGGCCTCGGCGGCAGCGGTGGCCGCAGCCTCCTCCTCGGCCTGCAGGTCGGCGAGGCGCTGCTGCTCCTCTGCGGAGAGCCTGTCGTAGATGGCCTGCGCCTCGGCCTCCTTCTCGTCATAGTCGGCCTTCAGCGACTCCTTGGCCTTGGCCTGCTTGTCGGCCTCGGCCTTGGTGTCCGCGGCCTCCGTGCGGAGGGTCTCGAGCTTGGCCTGCTCCAGCTGGAGCTGCTGGACGCCGGCCGAGGAACGGTCGACCTCGGCCTGCATGGCGGACAGGCCGGAGAGGAAGTTGGCGGAGTCGCTCGTGGTGAGAAGCTGCGCTGCGAGCGAGACCGAGTCGTTGCCCATCTGCAGAGCCGCCGCGTCGCCCAACTCGGTGATGCCGGCGTCGACCTTGGCCTCCTGGGCCTTGAGGTCCGCCTTCAGGGTCTTGAGCTTCGCGGTGGCCTTGTCCGCGGCGTCGAACGCCTCGATGATCTGCTGATCCAGCGCCGAGGACTCCTGCTGGATGCGGGCGAGCTCGGACTTCGCCTCAGCCACCGCATCGGGGTCGGCGTTCGCCGAGAGGGTTCCGGTGACCATGCACGCAGCGGCGACGACGCCCACGAGGGCGGTGCGGATTCGCTTCACAGATACTCCAGACGAGGGGGACCAGTCTGAGAAAACCTTAGAGGCGTCTTAAGGATTTCTCAAGTTGCGCGGCGGGTTGTCCACAGGCGGTCGCCTGCCCCTTCCGCGGAAGTGTCGGAGCCCGTCGGTAACGTCTGGCCCATGACGTCCACCGTGCCCATCCAGCCGTCCTTCGACGACCTCGGCGTCCCGCTGTCGGAGGTGACCTTCGTCGTGGTGGACCTCGAGACCACCGGGAGCACGGCCGAGAGCGAGATCACGGAGATCGGCGCCGTCAAGGTGCGCGGCGGCGACGTCATCGGCGAGTTCCAGACGCTCGTGCGCCCCGTCTCCCCCATCCCGCCGATGATCCAGGTCCTCACCGGCATCACCACCCAACTCGTCGCATCCGCGCCCCCGATCGACGTCGCGCTGCCGTCCTTCGACCAGTTCTCCGCGGGTGCGGTGCTCGTCGCCCACAACGCCCGGTTCGACGTGGGCTTCCTGAGGCGCGGCTACGAGCAGCTCGGGCTGGCGTGGCGCGGGCCGGCCGTGGTCGACACCGTCGCGCTGGCGCGCACCGCACTGCTGCGCGACGAGGTGCCCAACTGCAAGCTGGGCACGCTGGCCCGCTACTTCCGTTCGACCACCGAGCCGAACCACCGGGCGCTCAGCGACGCCCGCGCCACAGTCGACGTGCTGCACGGGCTCCTCGAGCGGGTCGGGAACCTGGGCGTGGCGACGCTCGAGGACCTCACAGAATTCGCCGTGAAGGTGTCACCCGACCGTCGCGCGAAGCGGGTCTGGGCCGCCGCTGTACCGGAGGCTGCGGGCGTCTACTCCTTCTACGCGGACTCCACCGACGCCGACGGCCACCGGCGCCGCGAGGTCCTCTATGTCGGCAAGTCGAACAACCTGCGCCGACGGGTGCGCTCCTACTTCACCGCCTCGGAGACGCGCGGCCGCATCCACGAGATGGTCCGGGTCGCGACCGGGGTGGACGTCGTGACCTGCGCGACGGACCTGGAGGCCGAGGTCCGTGAGCTGCGGATGATCGAGTCCCAGGCGCCCCGCTACAACCGGCGATCGAAGAACCAACGCAAGCTCGTGTGGTTGAGGCTGACCGACGAGGCCTTCCCCCGCCTGTCGATCGTCACACGGGTCCCGGAAGGGGCCACGGTCTTCGGACCGTTCCGGAACCGGGAGGGCGCCGAGGAGGCGGCCCTGACGCTGTACGACGCCTTCAAGGTCCGCCGCTGCAGCACCCGCCTGTCGGCCAGGAAACCGACTGCGTCCTGCGCGCTCGCCGAGATGGGCCGCTGCGTCGCCCCCTGTGAACTGGGTGAGGGTGCCGACAGCTACGGCGAGGTCGCCGAGGCCCTGCGCGAGAGCTGGACCTCGGACGTGCGCCCCGTGCTGCGGAGCGTCCGGGGCCGCCTGCGCCGCCTCGTGGAGCAGGAACGCTACGAGGAGGCCGGCGTCATCGCCGGCCGGCTGAGCGGCTACTACCGTGCCTCGCTGCGCCACCACCGGCTGCGCTCGCTCGCCGCAGTCCCGCAGCTCATCGCGGCCGTGGAGTCACCGCGCGGCTGGGACATCCACGTCATCCGCTACGGCAGACTCGCGGCGGCCACCGCGGCCCCGTCCGCCCTGGCGCGCAGCGCAGCGGAGGAGGCCGCCGCGTCCGCCGAGACGGTGCTGCGGCCCGCCGGCGGCCTGCCCGCGGGCAGCGTCGAGGAGGCTGAGCGGATCGCCGCCTGGCTCGAGCAGCCGGGGGTCCGGCTCATCGAGACCGACGGGGACTGGCTCTGGCCGGTGCACGCCGGCGTCGCGGAGGGGGCGCTCGCTCTGGAGCTGCTGGGGCCGGAGCTCGCCCGCACGCCCCCGCTGCCCGGACATGACGACGCCCGCCCCGCGGAGCGGGACGGGCGGTCGCGGTACGTCAGGCCAGCGTGACGGAGGTGATCACGACGGGCTCGACGGGGCGGTCCATGCGGTCGACCGGCGTCGCGGCGATCGCGTCCACGACGGCCTGCGAGGTCTCGTCCGTGACGGCACCGAAGATGGTGTGGCGACGGTTGAGGTGCGGGGTCGGCGCGACGGTGATGAAGAACTGCGAGCCGTTGGTGCCGGGCCCGGCGTTCGCCATCGCGAGAAGGTAGGGCTTGTTGAAGCTCAGCTCGGGGTGGAACTCGTCGGCGAAGGTGTAGCCGGGTCCGCCGCGGCCGTCGCCCCGCGGGTCTCCGCCCTGGATCATGAAGCCGTCGATGACGCGGTGGAACGTCAGGCCGTCGTAGAACCTGCCGGTGGTGGGCTCACCCGTCTGGAAGTCCACGAACTCCTTGGTGCCGTCGGCCAGGCCGACGAAGTTCGCGACAGTCTGGGGGGCGTGGTCATTGAACAGCTCGATGACGATGTCACCGCGGTTGGTGTGCAGCGTGGCAGTGCTCACTGTGTCTGCGTCCTTTCGAATGGATACGCCCCCAGTCTTGCAGACCGCCCCAACGCGGCGCCCTGTTCCACGTTCCCCCCTTGCCGAGGACTGGGAAGCCGGTAGCGTGGGAGGTGCTCGATCACGAGCCACAACATTTGGGAGGAACTTGTGAACACCTCACAAGAACTGAAGAAGGCCGCCGTGGAGACCGCCTCCGCCGCCGCCGAGTACTCGACCGCCGCACTGAAAGACGGCCTGGATCGCGCCCAGGCACTGCTGAACGAGGCCCAGAAGCAGGCGGGGCCCGTCCTCAAGGACGCGAGGGTCCGCACCGCCGAATTCGCCTCCAAGCGCCTCGAGGACCTCGAGCCGCACCTCAAGGACGCGCTCGACCGCGTGCCGCCGGCCGTCGAGGCTGCCAAGGACAAGGTGACGGACGACCTGCTCCCCAGGCTGCAGGACGTCCTGCACCAGGCGGCCGAGCACCCGGCCGTCGCCGAGGCCACCAGGCGCGGCACCGCAGCCGTCCAGGCCCTCTCCGGCGAGCTTGAGCCCGTCAAGAAGAAGAGCAGGGTCCGCTCCGTCGTCAAGTTCCTCGCCATCGGCGCCGCCGTCGCCGGTGCCGTGGCGGCCCTGCGGCACTTCCTCTCCCCCAAGGACGACGGGTGGACGGCCCACGAGCCGAGCAAGGCATACGTCAACAACAACGACACCTTCTCGAACGCGGCCAAGTTCGCCTCCGACATCGAGACGCCCACCGAGGCCGAGCCCGAGGCCGACGACATCGTCGTGACCGAGGCGGAGGCCGAGGAGCACAACGACATGACGGCGGAGGGCGCGCCCGCCCCCGAGGCCGACTTCGAGGTCGTCGACGGCTACGGCGAGGGCTCCTACGTGGGCGACGAGCCACCGGCCGAGTTCATCATCAAGGGCAACGAGCGGTCGAAGAAGTACCACCTCCCAGGCACGGGTGGCTACGAGCGCACGATCGCCGAGGTCTGGTTCAACTCGGAGGAGGCGGCACAGCAGGCCGGCTTCACGAAGGCGCAGCGCTGACGCGCCGCTGAATCAGCGCAGAGCGACCCGCAGGTCGTCGGCCCAGGTACCTGGGCCGACGACCTGCACGTCTGTCAGCCCCTGCCAGCCGGCGGCCGAGGCGAGCACGGGTGCGAGCCGCCGGGCAAGCTCGAACCGCCTGTCGTGCGATGCGGGCTCGACGTGGGCGTGCTGCACCAGCAGGACGCCCGCCTTCCGGTCGCTCTTGAGGTCGAGGCGGCCGACCAGGTCGTCGTCGACCAGGACGGGCAGCACGTAGTAGCCGTGCTCGCGCTGCGCCGCGGGGGTGTAGATGGAGATCCGGTAGTGGAAGCCGAAGATCCGCATCGCCCGTGGCCGGTACCAGACGAGCGGGTCGAAGGGGCTGAGCACGGTTGCGGCCGTCACCGACCGCGGGATCCGGGTGCCGGCGGCCAGCCAGGCGGGCCTCCCCCAGCCTTCGACCTCGACCGGCTCCAGCTCGCCGGAGGCCTCGAGCGCGTCTACGGCGGCGCGCACGGACGGGCCCTTGACGCGCGGGTGGTCGGCCAGGTCGTCCAGCGTCGCGACCCCGTAGCCCCGGGCGGCGCGGCGCACGAGCTCCCTCAGCGCCTCATCCCGCGGCACGGCGGCGCGGGCGGCCGCGGGCAGTACCTCGTCGGCGAGCGCGAGGACGCGCTCGAACCTGTCCCGGCCGACGGTGACCAGCTCGCCGTGGCGGAACAGCCACTCCGCGGCGATCCGCACCGTGTTGTGGTTCCACCAGCCCCCGCCGAGGCGCACGTTGTCCTCGTGCTCCAGCTCGCTGACCTTCAACGCCCCGCGCTGCCGGAACTCGGCCTGCACCTCGTCGATCAACGCGGCGTGCTCCGTCGCCCACTTTCGGTAGCCGTCGCGGACGGGGGCGTGGCGTCGCCAGGCCCACAGGGGCCAGTCGGCGACGGGGAGCACCGCGGCCTCGTGCGCGGTGTACTCGGTGAAGGCGCCGAGGCTGCGCCCGTGGTCGTGGTGGAGCAGCCGGTCGAGGGTCCGCCTGTCGTACGCGCCGAGCCGTGAGAACAGCGGCAGATAGTGGCTGCGCTCGAACACGTTGACCGAGTCCAGCTGGAGCACCGAGAGGTGTCCGATGGCCCGCGACAGGGTGGCCGGGCCGGGGCGCGAGGGGTGCGGCGCGTCGAGCCGCTGGGCGTGGATGGCGATCCGGCGGGCCTGGGACGCGCTGATCCTGCGTGGCATCGCCCCAGCCTATCGATAGTCTCGCGCGCATGATCGTGGCGACGCAGCTGGTGGTGACGCTCGTCGCCGCGCTCTCCTGGTCGCTGCTGGTCCCCCGCATCCGCGTCGACGACGATGCCGCACCCCGCTTCGAGGAGCTGGTCACGCCCGGGTCGATCGCCGCCGTGGGGATCGTCGGCGCGGCGCTCTCCCAGATCCTGTGGCTCGTGCCGCCGCCGCACTGGTGGCTGTGGGCGCCGTATCTCGGCCTCGGCCTGCCGCTGGTGGCCGTCGATGCCATGACCACGTGGCTGCCCCGGCGCCTGCACCGGGTCGTGGCCGGGGCCATGGCTCTCGGGCTCGCGGCTCTGGCGGCCGCGTCGTGGCGGGAGGCGCTGGCCGCCCTCGGAGGCGCGGCGGCAGCCTACGCGCTGTTCTGGACCCTGTGGCGGCTGCTGCCGGGGCTGGGCTTCGGCGACGTCCGGCTCGCCGCGCTGGTCGGGGCCGTCGGCACGCTCGGCGGGCCGATGGCCTGGGCGACGGCGCTGCTGGCCGGCACGCTCCTCGGCGCGGCGCACGGGATCGTGCATGCCGCGTGGGCGGCCCGCGGGCCCGGCAGGCCCCGGCACTTCGCCTACGGGCCGGCCCTGTGGCTCGGCCCGTTCGCGGCCGCGCTGCTCAGCGGTTGGTGACCTCGACCCACTTCTCCAGCGTGGCCTGAGCGTGGCCCTCGTCGATCGAGCGCTGCGCGTCCGCCAGCGGGCCCTGCAGCTGGTCGAGCAGCGGCTCGACGGTGGAGATGCCGCGGTAGGCGAGCAGCGCCGCCGCAGCGTTCAGCGAGACGATGTCGCGGACTGCCCCGGGCTTCCCGGCGACCACGTCGCGCGCCACCTGCGCGTTGTGCCCGGCGTCACCGCCGGTGAGCGCGACAGGGGCGGACGGCTGGAGACCGAGCTCCATCGGGTCGAGGGTGGTGCGGTGCACGCGCCCTTCGGCGATCAGCCACACGTCGGACGGCGAGGTGGTGGTCAGCTCGTCGAGGCCGTCGAAGCCGCGGAACACCATGCCCCGCGTGCCGCGCTCGGCGAGCACGCGCGCCACGACGGGCGCGATGTCGTCGTTCGCGACGCCCAGCGCCATGGCGCGGGGGCGGGCCGGGTTGGCCAGCGGGCCGAGGAAGTTGAACGTGGTCTGGATGCCCAGCTGCCTGCGCACGGCCGCGACGTTCTTCATGGCCGGGTGGTAGAGCTGCGCGAACAGGAACACGATGCCGACCTCGTCGAGGACCTCCGGCTGGCGCGCGGGGTCGAGGTCGATCTTCACGCCGAGCGCCTCGAGGGTGTCGGCGGTGCCGGCCATGGAGGAGGCGGCGCGGGCGCCGTGCTTGACGACCTTCGCCCCAGCGCCGGCCGCGACGATCGCGGCCATGGTGGAGATGTTGACGGTGTTGGCCCGGTCGCCGCCCGTGCCGACGATGTCGACGGCGTCGGGGTCCAGCGCGATGGGCGCGGCGTTGGCGAGCATCGCCCCGGCGAGCCCGGCGATCTCGTCCTCGGACTCGCCCTTGGCGCGCAGGGCCGTCAGGAGGGCCGCGACCTGCACCTCGGAGGCGCGGCCCGCGAAGATCTCATTGAGCGCCCACGTCGCGGCGGAGGCCTCGAGGCCCTCGCGGCGGACCAGCCCGGTGAGAATGTCGGGCCAGGTGTAGCCGGACATCAGGCCTTCGCCTCGGCCCGCCCTGCGCGGATGAGGTTCGCGACCTGTTCGGGCAGCGTGACGGGGTCGACGGGGAACGGAGCGACCGCCTCGGCGCGGGACCAGGACGCCAGCCAGGCGTCGGCCTCGCGCGTCACCAGCAGCAGGATCGGTGCGCTGTCGGCGTACTCCTCCTTGATCTGGTGGGCGATGCCGAAGCCGCCGGAGGGCTGCGCGTTGCCGTCCAGGATGAGGACCGCGTACTCGTTGCCGGCGTCGAGGGTGCGGAGCAGCGCGCCCTGTGTCGCGACCTCGAACACCTCGATCTCCGGCAGGTCGGAGGCGACGCGCCGACCAAGCGTGAGGCGGACCTGTTCGCGGACCGTGCGGTCGTCGGAGAACAGGAGCACCTGCACCGGATCGTTGCTCATGTGGATCATCCTTCGTCTTCGAGAGTCTGCCCCTCATCGTAGCCACGTCGCGGCGGGGCGGCGCGGCCGCCTGGCTCCGAAAGCGCGACGCACTGTCCCTACACTGCTGGCCCGCATTATGGCAAACCGCGCGCGGGTGACTCGGCCGGGGTCAGTTAACTTTCGCGTCCACGTGACCATGAGGCCTTTTTCCCGCAATAATGACGTCGTGGCCACCAGACATGAGACTCTCAGCGCACCATCGCCTCTGCCGACAGGGGCGCTCCATCCGATCCCCTCTGCACGCCTGAACAGGCCAGCCGGCCGACCCGATCCGGTCGCCGTCGGGGTCATCGTGTGGCTCGCCAGCGAACTCATGTTCTTCGCCGCGGTGTTCGCCGCCTACTTCTGGACGCGTGACATCACCACCGCCGCGGCCGTCGAGGCCGGCACCCAGTCGCTGTGGGACGCCAACACGATCCACCTGGACGTCACGTTCGCGAGCATCAACACCGCGATCCTGGTTCTGAGCTCGGTGACGTGCCAGCTGGCCGCCAACGCTGCCGAGCACGGCCGGGTCAGCGGATCCTGGTTCAACCCGCTGCGGTGGGGCATGCGCGAGGGCTTCATCGTGACCGCCATCCTCGGCTCCGTGTTCCTGTCCGGGCAGGTGTGGGAGTACTTCACCCTCTTCAACGAGGGCTTCACCATCCAGACCAACCAGTACTGGTCGCTGTTCTTCCTCGCCACGGGATTCCACGGCCTCCACGTGCTGGGCGGGGTCGTCGCCATGTGGTTCGTGCTGACCCGCTCATTCATGACGCGCACCCACACCCACGAGCAGACCGTTGGCGCCCACGTCGTGTCCTACTACTGGCACTTCGTCGACGTCATCTGGATCCTGCTGTTCGGCGTCCTCTACTTCCTCCGCTAGACCGAGCAACAGGAGAATCTCGAAGTGAAGTTCCTCACGTCTCTTCGGCGGCGATCCGCCGCCCGACCCGTGCTGCTGCTCCTGACGCTCGTCGTGCTCGCGCTCAGCTACTCGGTGGTGAGCCCCCAGCGTTCATCCGCCGAGACCGAGACGACCCAACAGGTCGAGCAGGGCAAGGCGATCTTCGACCAGAACTGCTCGTCGTGCCACGGCCTGAACGGCGAGGGCACCACCGCAGGGCCCACGCTGATCGGCGTCGGCGCCGCCTCCGTCGACTTCCAGATGGGCACCGGCCGCATGCCCGCTGCCCGCGGCGAGGCGCAGATCCCGGCCCGCGAGGTGCAGTTCACCGAGGACCAGATCGAGTCGGTGGCCGCCTACGTCGCGTCGCTGGGCGCCGGACCCGCCATCCCGGAGGAGTCGCAGTACACGGCCGACCTCTCCGAGGAGGACATCGCCCGTGGCGGAGCGCTCTTCCGCGCCAACTGCTCGGCCTGCCACGGCATCACCGGCGGCGGCGGTGCCATGCCGGAGGGCAAGTACGCCCCCTCGCTGCGCGACACCAGCGCCGTGCACATCTACGAGGCCATGCGCACCGGACCGCAGATGATGCCGACCTTCTCGAAGGATGTGATGACCGACGAGTCGGTGACCGAGATCATCGCCTACCTCGAAGAGGTCAACTCCCAGCCGAACTACGGTGGCCTCACCATGGGTGACGCCGGCCCCGTGTCCGAGGGCTTCTGGATCTTCGTCATCGGCATCGGCGGCCTCGCCATCGTTGCCACCTGGATCGCCAAGAAGGGGGCCCGCGCCCGATGAGCGACAACCTGCCAGTCAAGGATCCCGATCTCGGTCACGTCGTCCCGGATCCCGGCATCGAGGAGCACGTCGAGCGCTTCGCGGACGTCGACCGGGGGGCGGGCAACCGCGCCTACCGCGCGATCCTGATCATGCTCGGCCTGGTGCCGGTGCTGGCCATCGCGTTCGTGGTGATCTACTTCGTCGTCCCGAAGACCATGTACATCGACTTCGGCTGGCTGCACGCGAGCGCCCTGAACGTCGGCCTCGGCACCACCGCAGGCCTCGCGGTCCTGCTGATCGGCATCGCCGTCATCCAGTGGGCCCGCGTCATCATGGGCGACGAGGAGATGGCCGAGGAGCGCCACACCGCGGCCTCCTCCGAGGAGGACCGCGCGGCCACCATCGCCAAGTGGAACGACGGCGTGGAGCAGTCGGGCGTCAAGCGCCGCCCGCTGCTGCTCGGGGCGCTCGGCGGCGCTGTCGGCTTCGCCGTGATCCCCGGCGTCCTGCTGTTCGCGGACATGGGCCCCTGGCCGACGAAGAAGGTCCGCGCGGAGACGATCGAGAAGACCATCTGGGCCGAGGACATCGTCCTGGTGAACGACGAGAACTGGGTCCCGCTGCGCCCGGAGCACCTCGAGATCGGCCAGCTGGTCAATGCCCAGCCCGCCAACCTGCTCGACCTGCACGGCACCGAGTTGCAGCAGCAGAAGGCCAAGGCCGCGATCATCGTCGTGCGCATGGACCCGGCGTCGATCAGGATCCCCGAGTCACGCAAGGACTGGCAGGTCTCCGGCATCCTCGCCTACTCGAAGATCTGCACGCACGTCGGCTGCCCCATCTCCCTGTGGGAGCGGCAGACCCACCACCTGCTCTGCCCCTGCCACCAGTCGACGTTCGACCTCGGCAACAGCGGCACGGTCGTGTTCGGCCCCGCCGCCCGGGCGCTGCCCCAGCTCCCCATCCGCGTCAACGAGGAGGGCTACCTCGTCGCGCAGAGCGACTTCACGGTCCCCGTCGGGCCGAGCTACTTCGAGCGTGACTCCCGCAACGACTTCCAGGATGGAGACGAGTAATGGCAAAGCCAACGAGCGTCGTCGACTCGTCGCCGTCCGTCGAGGCGACCGAGGCGCCCGCCGTCCACAAGGGCGGCTTCACCGGCCCGCTGAGGTGGGCCGACGAGCGGATCGGCGTCGCGAAGATCGGCAAGGCCGGGCTTCGCAAGATCTTCCCCGACCACTGGTCCTTCCTGTTGGGCGAGATCGCGCTGTACTCGTTCATCATCCTGCTCATCACGGGCGTGTTCCTGACCATCTGGTTCAAGCCGTCCATGGCGGAGATCGAGTACGACGGGTCCTACCAGCTGCTCAAGGGCATGCCGGTCTCCGAGGCCTTCGCGTCGACGCTGCACATCTCGTTCGACGTACGCGGCGGCCTGCTCGTGCGCCAGATCCACCACTGGGCGGCCCTGCTGTTCGTGGCGGCGGCGTTCGTGCACATGCTGCGCGTGTTCTTCACGGGCGCCTTCCGCAAGCCCCGCGAGGTGAACTGGCTGATCGGCGTCGGCCTGATGTCGATGTCCCTGATCGCGGGATTCGCCGGCTACTCGCTGCCCGACGACCTACTGTCCGGCACGGGCCTGAGATTCGTCGACGGCCTGATCCGGTCCATCCCCATCATCGGCACGTGGGCGGAGTTCTTCGTCTTCGGGGGCGAGTACCCTGGCGACCTGGTCATCCCCCGCCTGTACATGGTGCACATCCTGCTGGTCCCCGGCCTGCTGCTCGGCCTCGTCGCCGCGCACCTCGTGCTGGTCGTCTACCACAAGCACTCGCAGTACCCCGGCCCGGGACGCACCGAGAACAACGTGGTCGGCTACCCGCTGTTCCCCGTCTACGCGGCCAAGGCCGGCGGCTTCTTCTTCGTGGTGTTCGGCTTCCTGGTGCTGATGGGCGGACTGTTCCAGATCAACCCCGTGTGGACCTATGGTCCCTACGACCCGGCGAAGGTCACCGCAGGATCGCAGCCCGACTGGTATATGGGATGGGTCGAGGGCGCGATCCGCATCGTGCCGAACATCGAGTCCCACTGGGGGCCCACCACCTGGTCGTGGGCCATCTTCCTGCCCGGCGTCGGCCTCATGGGCCTGCTGTTCGGCGCGCTCGCGGTGTGGCCCTTCATCGAGGCCTGGATCACGGGCGACAAGCGCGAGCACCACATCCTGGACCGGCCCCGCAACGCCCCGACGCGCACTGCGCTGGGCGTCGCCGGCATGACGTGCTATGCGATGTTCTGGCTGTCGGGCGGCAATGACATCCTCGCCACCCGCTTCCACCTCAGCCTGAACGCCATCACGATCTTCATGCGCATCGCCGTGTTCGTGGCCCCGATCATCGCGTTCATCATCACGCGACGGATCTGCCTGTCCCTGCAGCGCGCCGACCGTGAGCGCACGCTGCACGGCTCGGAGGACGGCGTCATCGTCCGCTCCCCCGCGGGCGGCTACGGCGAGGGCCACGTCCCCGTCCCTGTCGATGAGCAGTTCACCCTGACGCAGCACGTGCAGCACACCCCGCTCGAGGCCGGACCGACGACGGACGGATCCGGGGTCGCGAGGAAGGCCGAGGTCGGCGGGTTCCGCGCCCGTGTGTCGCGTTGGTTCCTCGGCCACGACATCGCCAAACCGACCACGGCCGAACTCGACGCCGCCGCGCACCACGGTGACCACAGCGAACTCGAGGGCGACGACGACGAGGGCCCCAAAGCGCTGCACTGAGAACATCTCAGGTGTGTCATACTCTTGACCCGTGCGTTTTCTGGATCAGCGACCCTCGTACGACCTCACCTACAGCGACGTCTTCATGGTGCCGAGCCGCTCCGGCGTGACCTCCCGCCTCGACGTCGACCTCACCTCCACGGACGGCCTTGCCACCCCGACCCCGCTCGTCGCGGCGAACATGACCGCCGTGTCCGGCCGCCGGATGGCCGAGACCATGGCACGCCGCGGCGGGCTGGCGGTGTTCCCCCAGGACATCCCCTCCGACGTGGTAGCCGCATCCATCCGCAAGGTGAAGGCCGCGCACCCGGTCTTCGACACCGCCGTCACGGTCTCCCTCGACACCACCGTCGGTGAGACCCTGTCCCTCATCCCCAAGCGCGCGCACGGGGTGGCGGTCGTCGTCGACGCCGACCATCGGGTGCTCGGCCTGGTCACCCCGTCGGCCGCGGCCGGCGCCGACCGGTTCGCGCAGGCCCGCGACGTGATGACGACCGATGTCACGCTGGTCTCCCCCGACCTGACGCCGCAGGCGGTGTTCGACCAGCTCAGCGAGCACCATCAGAAGGTCGCCGTCTCGGTCGACGCCGACGGCCGACTCGTCGGCCTGATGACCCCGAAGGGCGCGCTCCGCTCCGCCATCTACTCCCCCGCGCTCGACCACGAGGGGCGCCTGCGCGCCGGCGTCGCGGTCGGCATCAACGGCGACGTGGCCGGCAAGGTCCGCACCGCACTCGAGGGGCTCGCCGACGTCATCGTGATGGACACGGCACACGGGCACCAGGAGAAGATGATCGGTGCCCTTGCCACCGCGCGCGACGTCCGCGACGCGTTCGAGGCCGAGACCGGCCGCCGCGTCCTGATCGTGGCGGGCAACGTCGTGACCGCCGAGGGCTGCGTCGACCTGATCGCCGCCGGCGCGGACATCCTGAAGGTCGGCGTCGGCCCGGGCGCGATGTGCACCACCCGCATGCAGACCGGAGTCGGCCGTCCGCAGTTCTCCGCCGTGCTGGAGTGTGCGCAGGCCGCGCGCGAGCACGGCAAGTCCGTGTGGGCCGACGGCGGCGTGCGGCACCCCCGCGACGTCGCCCTCGCGCTGGCCGCCGGCGCCGGCTCCGTGATGATCGGCTCCTGGTTCGCGGGCACGCACGAGTCCACCGGCGACCAGCTCGTCGACCACGACGGGCGCGTCTACAAGGAGTCCTTCGGCATGGCTTCGGCCCGCGCGGTGCGCAACCGCACGCGGGACATGTCCGCCTTCCAGCGCGCCCGTTCCGCGCTGTTCGAGGAGGGCATCTCCAGTTCCAGGATGTACCTCGACCCACAGCGTCCCGGCGTGGAGGACCTGCTCGACTGGATCACGTCCGGCGTCCGGTCCTCGTGCACGTACGCGGGCGCCCGCTCGCTGCCGGAGTTCGAGGAACGAGCCGTGGTAGGGGTGCAGTCCGGCTCCGGCTACGAGGAGGGCCGCCCGCTCGACAGGAGCTGGTGACCGGCGCCTCCCCTGTGGACCGGCGCCTCTGGCAGGCTGGTCACATGTTGGAGATCTCGCACGTCACAAGGACCTTCGGCACGCTGACGGCCCTGGACGACGTGTCCTTCGCTGTGCCCGACGGCCAGTTCACCGGCTTCGTCGGCGGCAACGGGGCGGGCAAGACCACCACGATGCGCATCATCATGGGCGTCCTGGCGCCCACCTCCGGAGAGGTGCGCTGGAACGGGCACCCCGTCACCCGCGACGACCGCTCCAGGTTCGGCTACATGCCGGAGGAGCGCGGCCTCTACCCGAAGCAACCCATCCTGGCGCAGCTCACCTACCTCGGCGAGCTGCACGGCATGCGCCGCGGCGACGCCCGGGCCGCCGGGCTGGAGCTGTTGAACCGGTTCGGGCTCGGCGACCGCACCCGGGACAAGCTGGAGAAGCTGTCGCTCGGCAACCAGCAGCGGGTCCAGATCGCCGGGGCGGTGGTCTCCTCCCCCGCAGCACTCGTGCTGGACGAGCCCTTCAGCGGGCTCGACCCCGAGGCCGTCGACGAGATGTTCGCACTGCTGACGGAGTTCACCTCCCGCGGGGTGCCCGTCCTGTTCAGCTCCCACCAGCTCGACCTGGTCGAGCGCCTGTGCCACAACATCGTCATCCTGAGCAGGGGCCGCGTGATCGCCGCCGGCACCGTCGCGCAGCTGCGGGCCTCGGGCCCCACCTCCCACGCGATCGCCGCCGACGGCGACCTCGGTTGGCTGCGCGGGGTGCCGGGCGTCACGGTCGTGGAGCTGCACGGGGACCGGGCAGAGGTCCGGTTCGCCGACGACGCCACGGCCCAGCGGGTGCTCCGCGACGCCCTCGACCGGGGCCCCGTCCACTCATTCGGGCCCGTCGTCCGGCCGCTCAGCGACTACTACCGGGAGGTCACCCGATGAACGCACCCCGCCGCAGGGCCTCGTGGGCCACCGTCGCCCGGCGCGAGATCCTCGCCCAGCTCACCGACAAGGCCTTCTGGATCGGCACTCTCGCGACCCTGGCGCTGGTGGTGCTCGGCCTCGGCTTCGGCGTGGTCTCCGCGACGGGGGGCGGCACGACCCGCGTCGCGGTGTCCACCGACGAGGCGATGGCGGTCGTGCAGCGCGCCGCTGCCACCGGCGTCGCCGTCAAGGCCGTCGAGGTGACGCCGGACGAGCTGCGCTCCACCGTCGCCGGATCCGACGCCGATGCCGCGCTCGAGCAGGTCCCCGGCGGCTGGGTGCTGACCGTCAGCGACCTGACCGACACTCCCGACCTGGCCGACGCCATCGCGCACGTGCAGATCTCCGCCAATGCGACCGCGCTCGGCGTCGACCCGGCCGATGTGCTGGCCGACACGACGCTCAGCGTCGTTCCGCTGGAGGGCGACGACCTCGCCGCAGTGGCCGTCTTCATCGCCACCGCCGCGTTCTCCGTCCTGTTCATGCTGGCGGCCGTGACCTACGGGATGCAGATCGCCCAGTCGGTCGTCACGGAGAAGGAGTCACGCGTCGTGGAGATCCTCGCCGCGGCCATCCCGGTGCGTCAGCTGCTGATCGGCAAGGTCGTCGGCAACATGGCGATGGCGCTCGGGCAGGTCGTGCTGATCGTGGGCGTGGCTCTGCTCGGGCTGTCATGGACGCACTTCGCTCCGCTGCTCGGCGTCGTGGGCGGGGTCGTCGGCTGGTTCGTGCTGTTCTTCATCGTCGGCTTCGCGTCCCTGGCCTGCCTCTGGGCCGCTGCCGGAGCGATGGCCACGCGCGTGCAGGACCTCAGTCAGACCACCACCCCGCTGACCATGGTGATCATGCTCGTGTACTTCGCCGGGTTCTTCGCGCGCGGCACCGCCGCGACCGTGCTCAGCTACGTGCCCATCGCCTCGACCGTCACGATGCCCGGCCGCCTGATGTCGGGGGACGCCGGCTGGCTCGACGCGGTGCTCGCCCTGGTCGTGGCGGCGGCATTCATGGCCGCCACGATCTGGGTCGGCGACCGGATCTACCGGCGCGGGCTGCTGCAGACGGGCACGGTGCTGAGGCTGCGCGACGCCCTGCGCCGGGCGGACTGAGAGAAGTCCACCCGGGGCACTACGATGCCGCCGTGACCATGACACGCGCGCAGCGCCTGGACAGACTCCCCTTCACCCGTAGGCATGGCCGGCTGCTCTACGGATCCGGCGTCGGCTGGGCGCTCGACGCGATGGACGTCGGTCTCATCTCCTTCATCATGGCCGCGCTCGCGCAGGAGTGGTCGCTCAGCAACGGGGAGCTGTCCCTGCTGGGTTCGATCGGCTTCGTCGGCATGGCGCTCGGCGCCTCCCTCGGCGGCCTGCTGGCCGACCGCATCGGGCGCCGCCACGTCTTCGCCCTGACCCTGCTCGTCTACGGGTTGGCGACGGGGCTGTCCGCCCTGTCGGTGGGGCTGGTGATGCTGCTCGCGCTGCGCTTCGTCGTCGGCGTAGGGCTCGGGGCCGAGCTCCCCGTCGCCTCGACGCTGGTCTCCGAGTTCGCCCCGTCGCGCATCCGCGGCCGCGTCGTGGTGGCCCTCGAGTCGTTCTGGGCCGTCGGCTGGCTCGCGGCAGCCTGCGTCGGGTACTTCCTGGTCCCCGCCTCTGACGCCGGCTGGCGCTGGGCCTTGGCCCTTGGCGCGATCCCGGCCGTCTGGGCCATCGTGGTGCGCTTCCACCTGCCCGAGTCCGTGCGGTTCCTGGAGGCGAAGGGACGCCACGCCGAGGCCGAGGCCGCCGTCGTGGACTTCGAGGCGTCGGCCGGGATCGTGACGCCCGACGAAGAGAAGGCCGACGAGGTCCTCGCGGAGCCCGCGAGGGTCGGCTGGGCGGAGCTCTGGCGGCCGCGATTCCGGCGCACGACCGTCGCGCTGTGGACCACTTGGTTTGCCGTGAACTTCGCCTACTACGGCGCCTTCATCTGGCTGCCGACGCTGCTCAGCCAGAACGGGATGACGCTGGTGAAGTCCTTCGAGTTCACGCTCGTGATGACGCTGGCGCAGCTGCCCGGCTACGCCGTGGCCGCCGTGCTCGTGGAGGTGTGGGGCCGCCGCGCGACCCTGGCCACCTTCCTGGCGGGCTCGGCCGTCGGCGCCCTCGCCTTCGCGACGGCCCCGCATCTCGCGGGGGCGATCGCCCCCGGCAGCGCCTCGGTCGGCTACGCCGTCACGCTGGCGGCGGCCTGCGTCCTATCGTTCTTCAACCTCGGAGCCTGGGGCGCCCTGTACGCCGTCACCCCGGAGGTATACCCCACCGCCATGCGTGCGACGGGCTCCGGCGCCGCGACCGCCTTCGGCCGCATCGCGGCGATGGGCGCGCCTCTGCTGGTCCCGGTGCTCAATGGCTGGGGCGGCCTGCCCGTACTGTTCGTCGTGTTCGGCGTGGCCTTCACCGTCGCCGCGCTTGCCTCCCTCGCGCTGCCCGAGTACCGCGGGGAGGCGCTCGCCGAGCGGTGAGGTCCCTCAGTGCTTGTAGTCGCCTCGGTAGAACTCCAGCACCCAGCCGGAGCAGGACCAGATGCCGAGCGCGACTCCCAGCAGCGAGATCCACGCCTGGTGCAGCGCCGGACCGAGGAAGATCACCGAGACGGTGACGGCGGCCCAGAACGGCCAGATGCTCTTCGGCGCGAAGAAGCCGACGTCCCCGGCCGCGTCGACGACCTCCGCGTCGCCCCGGTCCTCGGGACGGGGCCCGAACGTGCGGGCCGTCAGCGTCAGGTAGGCCGCGATCATGCCGCCCAGCAGGCCGGTGAAGCCCAGCACGAACGTGCCAGCGATCTCCCGCGACATCAGCCAGTAGACCGGCGTGACGATGCAGATGTAGACGAAGATGAACCAGAAGACGTACTTCTCGGGCTTCACTTGGCGTCTCCTTCAGCCGTGACGGGGGCGCCGTCGGTGGTGACGACGTCCTCGGGGTTCTCGGGCGTCACCCGGTCGAGAAGCTCGCCGGGATCCTCCGCCGCGTTGTGCGCGGCCAGCTCCGGCCTGGCCTCATCGAGCGCCGGGCTCATGGAGCGGACGCGGGGCAGGCGGTCGAAGTTGTGCCTGGGCGGCGGGCAGGACGTGGCCCACTCGAGCGAACGGCCCCAGCCCCACGGGTCGTTGACGGTGACCTTCGGCGACGTGCGCGTGATCCAGACGTTCCACATGAACGGCAGCATCGAGACGCCGAGCAGGAACGCGCCGAACGTCGAGATCTGGTTCAGCAGCGTGAAGCCCTCCCAGGCGCCGTAGTCGGCGATGCGGCGCTGCATGCCCTCGACACCCAGCCAGTGCTGCACGAGGAAGGTCATGTGGAAACCGATGAAGATCGCCCAGAAGTGGACCTTGCCCCACGTCTCGTTGAGCATCCTGCCGGTGAACTTCGGCCACCAGTAGTAGAAGCCGGCGAACATCGCGAACACGACGGTGCCGAACAGCACGTAGTGGAAGTGGGCCACGACGAAGTAGGTGTCCGAGACCGGGAAGTCGAGCGCCGGGGAGGCGAGGATGATGCCGGTCAGGCCCCCGAACAGGAACGTGGTGAGGAACCCGATCGCGAACATCATCGACGTGTTCAGCGTCAACGAGCCACGCCACAGTGTGCCGATCCAGTTGAAGTACTTCACGCCGGTTGGGATCGCGATCAGGAACGTCATGAACGAGAAGAACGGCAGGTTCACCGAGCCGGTCACGAACATGTGGTGCGCCCACACCGACACCGACAGCGCGCCGATGGCCAGCGTGGCGAACACCAGGCCGTAGTAGCCGAACACCGGCTTGCGGCTGAACGCGCTCAGCACCTCGGTGATGATGCCGAAGAACGGCAGGGCGATGATGTAGACCTCGGGGTGCCCGAAGAACCAGAACAGGTGCTGCCACAGGATCGCGCCGCCTGACGAGGGGTCGAGCACGTTGGACCCGAGGACGCGGTCGGCCTCGAGGACCAGCAGGCCGGCGGCGAGCACCGGGAACGCGATGAGGACCATCATCGACGTGACGAGGATGTTCCAGCAGAAGATCGGCATGCGGAACATCGTCAGGCCGGGCGCGCGCATCGTGATGATGGTGGTGATGAAGTTCACCGCGCCGAGGATGGAACTCAGGCCGAGCAGGTACAGGCCCATGATCCACAGGTCGTGACCGACGCCGGGCGAGTTGATCGCGTTACTCAGGGGGGCATAGGCGAACCAGCCGAAGCTGGCGGCGCCGCCGGGGCTGACGAACCCTGCGCAGGCCATGATCGAGCCGAAGAGGTACAGGTAGAACGCGAAGCCGTTCATGCGCGGGAACGCCACATCGGGCGCGCCGAGCTGCAACGGGAGGATCGCGTTGGCGAAGCCCGCGAACATCGGCGTCGCGAACATCAGCAGCATGATCGTGCCGTGCATGGTGAAGAACTGGTTGAACGTCTCGTAGTTCATGTACTGCATGCCGGGGTTGGCCAGCTCGGCACGGATGCCGAGCGCCAGCACGCCGCCGATCGCAAAGAAGATGAACGCCGTGACGAAGTACATGTTGCCGATGACCTTGTGATCGGTCGTCGTCAGGTACTTCATGGCACGCTCTCCGAGCGTGTGGTGGACCGCGGCACCCTCGGCGCCGGCCTCCAGCTGGGTGCGCCCAGCGATCGATGCGCTACTCACGAGTGCTCCTCGTCGGTCTCGGTGCTCGGCAGGGCGTTCTGGATCGTGTCCTGCACGAGACGCGCCCCCTCGTTGCCGCTCTCGGCGAGGTCACGAACGTACGCCTCGTACTCCTCCTCGGTGACGATGTGCACCTTGAAGAGCATCAGCGCGTGGTACTCGCCGCACAGCTCGGCGCACTTCCCGTCGTACGTGCCGAGCCTGTTCGGCGTCACGTCGAAGGAGTTCTCCTGGCCGGGGATCACGTCCATCTTGAAGTAGAACGACGGGACCCAGAACGAGTGGATGACGTCGGCGGAGTTCAGGTTGAACCGCACCGTCTTGTCGACGGGGAGGTACAGGTCCGGGATCGACTCCAGGGTGCCGACGGTGTGGGCGTCGGTGCCGATGTCGGGGTTGTCCGCCTCCATGTAGCTGAAGGTCCAGGACCACTTCTGGCCGACGACGTTGACGACGACGTCGGGCTCGTCGGTCTGCGAGATCATCGCGTCCTGCGCCTTGACGGTGTAGAAGAACAGCACGCCGACGATGAGGAAGGGCACGAGCGTGTAGAGCAGCTCGAGCGGCAGATGGTAGGTGGTCTGCCGCGGGGCGGGGGCGTCGCCGTCCTTACGGCGGTACCGGATCACCGCCCAGCCGATCAGTCCCCAGACGATGCCGCCGACCACGAAGGACGCGATCCAGGCGCCCACCCAGAGGTTGCCGACGTTCGGGGCCTCTGCGGACGCGGCCTCGGGGAGGCCGAGCCGGGCGCCCTGTCCGGAGCAGGCCGACAGAGCCACCAGGGCGAGCCCGGCAGCCGCCGCGACCCCCGCCCGAATAGTTGTCCGCCGCCTCGATGGCGCAGGATTGACACTCACCAACTTGCCCTTCCGTTCAGCTGTCGAACGCCGCCCGGATGCGGCCGGACTTCGAATGATGGGTTCACCTTAACGTAAAAAGGCCACCCCGCCCGCGGTTACGCAGACGGGGTGGATTACTATCGCGCGCGACCGGCGCCGCGGCCCAGCTCAGTGGAAGGAGTCGCCGCAGGCGCACGAGCCCTGCGCGTTGGGGTTGTCGATGGTGAAGCCCTGCTTCTCGATGGTGTCCATAAAGTCGATGGAGGCGCCGCCCAGGTACGGGGCGCTCATCTTGTCGGTCACGACGGTCACGCCGTCGTACTCGGTCGTGACGTCGCCGTCGAGGATGCGGTCATCGAAGTACAGCTGGTAGCGCAGGCCGGAGCAGCCGCCGGGCTGGACGGCGATGCGGAGCGACAGGTCGTCGCGGCCTTCGGACTCCAGCAGGGAACGGACCTTCTGCTGGGCGACGTCGGTGAGGACGACGCCGGGAACGGTCTGGGTGTCAGTCACGAGTGATGGCTCCAATGTGTAAGTGATCGCCGGGTGTCGAATCGAGTGTACGCCGGTGGCTGCCATCTCCCCAGCCTGACTGTCACCTGTCGGCGAACCGTCACCACCGCCAGGTGGCGGCCACGCCGCGCGCGACGCGGGTGAGTCCTTCGACGGTCGCCGCATCGTCGCCGGCGGCGACGGACACGGGGTAGGCGGACTCGAGGCCGGCCAGCCGGAGCTCTCGCGCGGAGATGTAGTTGCGCCCCACCACCGCGATCGCGGGGCGCAGCGCGCGGCCGGCAAGCCCGACGACGTGCTGCACGACGGCGCCGCCGACGCTGTGGAAGTCCAGGTTCTCGGCTCCCGTCACGACCACATCGGCCGCGGCCGCGGTGCCCTCCAGCTCGTACCGCGCGGTGAGCTCGGTCAGCGGGTCGGTGACGCGGGCACCGATGGCCCGCAGGATCAGTCCCGCTCCCCCGGCGGCGCCGCTGCCCGGCCCGGGGTCGAGACCCAGCGACGAGGCCCACCGCTGCGCGTCGGCATCGGCCGCCAGCACGTCGGCGAGCTCCAGCCCCCTGGCCCTGCCGGCGGTGGCGGCGAGCCCGCTGAGCCCGGTCAGCGGCAGGTCAGCCTCGCCGTCGGCCACCAGCGCCGTCAGGCGGCGGCCCGCCCAGCGCTCCCGCAGAGCGGCCAGCCCGGCCGCCGGGTCCTCGCCCAGCAGCCCCCGTCCGAGGTCGTCGACCTCGGCGCGGGTGAGGTCCACCACCACGTCGTCGGAGCCCGCGTCCAGGGCGTCGGCGAGGTCGGCGACGGTGGCCGGCGCCAACACGGTCACGCCGGCCGCCTCGCGGAGGCTGTCGGCGAGCTCGGGGCCGCCGGCGGCCAGCGGCACGACGGCGACCTGGGCTCCCTCGTCCGCGAAGGCGCGCCCGATGACCTCCGAGGTCTCGCGGGCGCTCAGGCCCGCAATGGCGTCGGATGCGACGAGAACCCTCACAGGTCGGGCGTGTCCTCGTCAGCGTCGGGGATCAGCCCGTAGTACTGGGTGGTGGACGCCAGCAGCTCGCGGACGTCGGCCAGGGAGACATCGATGTCGGGCAGCACGAGGTCGGACTCGACGATCACGTCGTCGGGCACCTCGACGCCGAGCCGGCGCACCCCCGCCGTCAGCGCCTCGAGCGCCTCGACCATGCCGGCCTCGTCACCGGCCTCCACCCGCTCCTCGAGGGCGCGGTCGAGCTCGTTCAGCTCCAGCAGGTGCTCGGGCTCCATGACCCACTGCCCCTGACCCATGATGCGCACGATCATGACTGCGGCTCCTCCTGCGTGGTCTCGGCACCGGCCTGCAGCTCGGGGCGCGCGGCGGGGGAACCGCCGGTGAGCTGGGCCTTCATCGCCGCCAGCTCGCTCTCGACCGACGAGTTGGCGGCCAGCGCGTCGAGCTCGCGGGAGATGTCGTCCTTGGCCAGGCCCGTCGGGTCCTCGAGGGCACCGGAGGCCAGCAGCTCGTCGACGGCGGACGCGCGGGCCTGCAGCTCCTGCGTCTTGTCCTCGGCGCGCTGGATCGCGAGGCCGACGTCGCCCATCTCCTCGGAGATGCCGGTGAACGCCTCGTTGATCCTGGTCTGCGCCTCGGCCGCGGAGTAGGTCGCCTTGATGGTCTCCTTCCGCGTGCGGAAGGCGTCGACCTTCGCCTGCAGGCGCGAGCTGGCCCGCACCAGCTTCTCCTCCTCGGCCTGCAGCGCGGCATGCTGCGTCTGCAGGTCGTTCAGCTGCTCCTGCAGCCCCGCCTTGCGGGTCAGCGCCTCGCGGGCGAGGTCCTCGCGGTTGGACTCGAGGGCACGCTGGGCGGCGGTGGTCAGGCGCTCGACCTCCGAGTTCATCTTGGAGGCCTGCAGCTCGACGCGCTTGCGGCTGGTGGCAACGTCGGCGACGCCGCGACGCACGTTCTGCAGCAGCTCAAGCTGCTTCTGGTACGAGTAGTCGAGCGTCTCGCGGGGGTCCTCGTACTTGTCGAGGGCCTTGTTGGCCTTCGACTTGAAGACCAGTGCGATACGTTCAAAAATGCTGGCCACTTCGGCGTCCTTCCAGACTGCATGCGATTTCCCTGACCAATCTAGCGCCCGGATCCAGCGTTCACACTGGGTCATTGCCCTGAGGCGACCCCGAGCCGGGCCGTCTCCACAGGGTACGATGGGACGCCGTAGTCTCCACCAAGAGGAAGCCGTCGCATCGTGGCCCTGTTCCGCCCCTATGAGCGCAAGGAGTCGTCCGACACGGGCGACCAGATCTCCGCCCTGACCCCGAAGGGTCGCCAGGCCGAGGAGAAGGCGCGCAAGACCGCCGCCGCACCGGCAGCCACGGTCGTCACCGAGGCGGAGGCGCCGGAGAAGATCCGCGTCCCCCGCAAGAAGGACGCCCCCACGCCCACCCGCAAGCAGGCCCAGGCCGCGCGGATGGACCGGCTGCACCCCCAGCTGACGCCCAAGGAGCAGAAGAAGGCCGACCGGATCGCGCGCCAGCAGGCCCAGGCCGACAACTGGGAGAAGATCGAGACCTCCCCCGAGCGGGTGCTGCTGCGCAACTATGTCGACTCCCGATGGACCGCTGCCGAGTTCATGATGCCCGCGATGATCCTGGTGATGGCCGCGGTCATGGCGACGATGAGCAACGCGGTACTGTCCAGCTGGATCGCGCTGACGCTGTGGGTGCTGCTGCTGATCACGATCATCAACGTCGGCTTCATGTGGCGGGGCTTCAAGAAGCTGCTTGCCGAGCGGATCCCCGGCGCCTCCACCAAGGGTCTGCTGGTCTACATGTTCAACCGCTCGCTGATGCTGCGCCGCTTCCGCCAGCCGTCGCCGGTCATCAAGCGCGGCGAGGCCTTCTGATGGCCTACCACTGGGTGCCGGTCTCCGGGGCCTTCTCGCGGGAGGCGCTCGACGGGGCCGACCTGCTGAAGGACTTCGACGACAAGGGCGCCGCCGAGGAGTGGATGACCCTGTTCTACGAGGACCTGCTCCACGAGGGGGTCGCCGAGGTCAGCCTGTACGAGGAGGACCGGCTCGTCTACGGGCCGATGTCGCTGGAGCCCTGAGCCGACACCGTGTCGGTGCGCAGCAGCACCGCCCCGAACACCACCATGCAGACGCCCGCGGCGACACCGTAGGGCGTCTGCTGGCGCGCGGCAGCGATCCGCTGCTCGTAGGTCTGGACCTTCCCGTCGTCCTGCCCGGTAAGGCTCAGGTGGCTGCAGGTGTCCCCCGGCCCCATCGCCTCGCCCCGGCACGTCGCCTGGGGGGACACCCAACTGACGGCCGCCCAGGCGGACACCGCGATGCCGGCGACGATAAAGGCCCACAGCGAGACGCGCTTGATCATGCCCGCCAAGGTATCGTGCGCGGCCACCTGACCCAAGCCGTCGCGGGGCGGTTGGCTAGGCTGGCCCGGTGACTCGAATCAACCCGACCCTGACTCTCAGCAAGTCTCTTCCGAAGTCCGTCGACGTGGTCGTCGTCGGCCTGGCGAGCGTCAACACGGCGGACACGGCCGCCGTCGGCGTGACCGCGGACCTCGACAGGGCGTACCAGAAGGCCTTCGGCCACACGGTCCACGAGATGGCCCTCGCCCTGGGCGCGAAGTCCGAGGCCGACGCCGTCACCCGGCTGCCGGCCCGCGACGGGCTCCGGGTCCTGGTGGTCGGGCTCGGCGACGCGGACGTGACGCCCGACCGGCTCCGCAGCGCCACCGGCGTCGCGCTGCGCGCGGCCGCCGGCCTGGCCGACGCGGCCGACCTGCAGGTCGCGGTGTCGCTGGAGGTCTCCGATCCCGAGCTGATCCAGGCTGCGGCCGAGGGCTCCCTACTCGGCGCCTACCGGTTCGCCCGCCTCACCGCCGACGCCCCCGCCGCCGCGGTCGCCTCGGTCGTGCTGGTCACCCCCGTCGTCGACGCCGTCCAGAAGGCCGCCGCCGAGGAGGCCCGCGTGATCGCCGAGGCCGTCTGCCAGGCGCGCGACTGGCAGAACACCCCGGCGAACCTGCTCTACCCCGAGTCCTTCGCCGAGGCCGCCAGGGCCTACGTCAAGGACGCGAAGATCGCCGTCGAGATCCTGGACGAGAAGGCCCTGGACAAGCACGGCTACGGCGGCATCCTCGCGGTCGGCGGCGGCTCGGCCCGCGCGCCGCGGCTCGCCCGCTTCTCCTACGCTCCCCGAGGCGCCACCGCGCACCTCGCGCTGGTGGGTAAGGGCATCACGTTCGACTCGGGCGGCCTCGACATCAAGCCCGCGGGCGGCATGGCCGGCATGAAGTTCGACATGTCGGGGGCGGCCTCGGTCGTCGCGGCCATCCGCGCGATCGCCGACCTCGGCCTCAAGGTCCAGGTCACCGCCTACGCTGCGCTGGCAGAGAACATGCCGTCGGGCAGCGCCTACCGTTCGAGCGACGTGCTCACCATGTTTGACGGCCAGACGGTCGAGAACTACAACACCGACGCCGAGGGCCGCCTCGTGATGGCCGACGCCATCGGCCGGGCCGCGCAGGACAAGCCGGAACTGATCGTCGACATCGCGACGCTGACGGGGGCCTGCATGGTCGGGCTCGGGCTGCGCACGGCAGGCCTGATCACCAACGGCGAGGAGACCTCCGACGTGCTGCTGGACGCTGCGGAGACCGCCGGTGAGGATTTCTGGGAGCTCCCGCTCAACGACTACGTCCGCGGCCAGCTCACCTCCACCGTCGCCGACATGCGCTCGGGCGCAAGCCAGCGATGGGGCGGCGCGCTCGTGGCCGGCGCGTTCCTCGAGAGGTTCGTCCCCGAGGGCACCGCATGGGCCCACCTCGACATCGCGGGCCCGGCCGAGAACCCCGACGAGGCGTTCGGCTACACGCCGAAGGGCGGCACAGGGATGGGTGTCCGCACGCTCATCTCGCTGGCCTCCAGGCTGGCCGATCAGCGCGGCTGACGCACAAGTCAGGACGCCAATGCGGTGGGCGGTCGCCGATTCCGGTGACCGCCCACCGTGCATGTGCGAGACCGAAAAGGCGGCTACTGTGGTCCCAAACCCGTGGGTCACACATTAGGAGCCATACGCACATGTCAACCGAAGTCACTCTTCCGGCGCTCGGCGAGTCCGTCACGGAAGGCACCATCTCCCGCTGGCTCAAGGCCGTCGGCGACACCGTTGAGGCGGACGAGCCGCTGCTCGAGGTGTCGACGGACAAGGTCGACACCGAGATCCCCTCCCCCGTCGCAGGCACCCTGCTCGAGATCCGCTTCGAGGAGGACGATGTCGCCGAGGTCGGCGCCGTCCTCGCCGTGATCGGCGACGCGGGTGCTGCCGCCCCCGCCGCCGAGACCCCCGAGCCCGAGGCGGCCCCGGAGCCGGCCGCCGAGCCGACGGCCGAGGAGCCCGTCCAGATCGCCACGCAGGCGGCCTCTCCGGCAGCCTCCAGCCCCGCCGAGGGGACCGAGGTGACCCTGCCCGCGCTCGGCGAGTCGGTCACGGAAGGCACCATCTCCCGCTGGCTCAAGGCCGTCGGCGACACCGTCGAGGCGGACGAGCCGCTGCTCGAGGTGTCGACGGACAAGGTCGACACCGAGATCCCCTCCCCCGTCGCAGGCACCCTGCTCGAGATCCGCTTCGAGGAGGACGATGTCGCCGAGGTCGGCGCCGTCCTCGCCGTGATCGGTGACGCCGCGGCCGCTCCCGTCACGGAGGCCCCCGCGGCCGCACCGGCCGCCCCCTCGGCGCCGTCGGCCCCGTCCGCTCCGTCCGCCGAGTCGACACCCTCTGCCGAGTCGGCCCCCTCCGCCCCGACCCCCGCGGCCGCCCCCGTCAAGGAGCACTCGCCCGCGGTCCAGGAGGCCGCGGCCCGCCGCGCCTCCGAGTCGGACGGCACGTACGTCACCCCGCTCGTGCGCAAGCTCGCCAAGGAGCACGGCGTCGACCTGGCCGATGTCAAGGGCACGGGCGTCGGCGGCCGCATCCGCAAGCAGGACGTCCTCGAGGCCGCCGAGGCCGCCAAGCAGCCCGCGCCGGCCGCCCCGGCTGCGGCGGCGCCGGCCGCCACCGCCCCGGCCGCCACCGCCCCGGCCGCCAAGGCCGCCCCGGCCCCGTCGCCGGTGCGTGGCACCACGGAGAAGCTCAGCCGCATGCGCAAGGTCATCGCCTCGCGCATGGTGGAGTCGCTGCAGGTCGCGGCCCAGCTGACGGCGACCGTCGAGGTCGACGTCACGGCGATCAGCCACATCCGCGGCCAGGTGAAGGACGACTTCAAGAAGCGCGAGGGCGTCAGCCTCTCCTACCTGCCGTTCATCACCATGGCGGCCGTCGAGGCCCTGAAGCAGTTCCCGGTGATCAACGCGCAGATCGACACCGAGGCCGGCACCGTCACCTACCCCGACGGCGAGCACATCAGCATCGCCGTCGACACGGACAAGGGCCTGATGGTCCCGGTCATCGCGAACGCGGGCGAGCTGAACCTCACCGGGCTGGCGAAGAAGATCGCCGACGTCGCCGCGCGCACGCGGGCGAGCAAGGTCGAGCCGCACGAGCTGTCCGGTGGCACGTTCACCATCACGAACTACGGCTCGGCCGGCACGCTGTTCGACACGCCGATCATCAACCAGCCGCAGTCGGCGATCCTCGGCACCGGCGCGCTCGTGAAGCGCCCCGTCGTCGTGGAGGACCGCTTCGGCAACGAGTCCATCGCCGTGCGTCACATGATGTACCTGTCGATCAGCTACGACCACCGCCTCATCGACGGCGCGGTCGCCGCCCGCTTCCTCAGCGCCGTGAAGGCGCGCCTCGAGGAGGGCGACTTCGGCGGTGAGCTCGGCCTCTGAGCAGAGTTGACCTGACCGTCGAATGCTGACCTTTGAATACCGAGGGCTTGACGTCCCACGCCTCCTGAGTGACTACCGGGAGGCGTGGGACTATCAGCGTCTCGTCCACGCGGGGGTCGCCGACGGCTCCCGTCCCGGCCACGTCGTACTGCTGGAGCACAGCCCCGTCTACACCGCGGGGCGCCGCACGAAACCGAGCGACTACCCCGTCGACGGGACACCTGTCGTCGCGGTGGACCGCGGCGGCGAGATCACCTACCACGGCCCCGGACAGCTAGTCGGCTACCCGATCGTGCGCCTGGCCGACGGGCTGGGCGTCGTCGACTACGTCCGCACGCTCGAGTCGGCCATCATCGACCTGCTCGCCGGCTACGGGCTGGCCACCGGCCGCGTCGCGGGCCGCACGGGGGTGTGGCTGCCGGCCACCGACGAGCGGCCCGAGCGCAAGATCTGCGCCATCGGGGTCCGCGTCGCCCGCCGCACCACCATGCACGGCTTCGCGCTGAACGTGCAGTCCTCGGCCGAACGCTTCGGCAACATCGTCCCATGCGGCATCTCCGACGCCGGCGTGACCTCCATCGTCGAGGAGTTGCCCGGCGAGTGGGACGTGGCGCGCGTCGCCCACGACCTCGAGCCCATCCTGCGCGAAGAGCTCGACCGCATCAGTTGGGTAGAGTAAGGCCCGTGACCGCAGTGCAGCCCGACGGACGACGACTGTTGAGGGTCGAGGCGAGGAATGCCGAGACGCCCATCGAACGCAAGCCCGGATGGATCAAGACGACCGCGAAGATGGGCCCGAACTACCGGGACCTGCAGCAGATCGTGACCACCGGCGACCTCCACACCGTGTGTCAGGAGGCCGGCTGCCCCAACATCTACGAGTGCTGGGAGGACCGCGAGTCCACCTTCCTCATCGGCGGCGACAAGTGCACCCGCCGCTGCGACTTCTGCCAGATCGAGTCAGCGAAGCCCGACGGCTACGATCCGGCCGAGCCGCTGCGGGTCGCCGCCTCCGTGAAGAAGATGGGGCTGCGCTACGCCACCGTCACGGGTGTCTGCCGCGACGACCTGCCCGACGAGGGGGCCTGGCTGTACGCCGAGACCATCCGACAGATCCACGCCGTCAACCCCAGCGTCGGCGTCGAGATGCTGGCCCCGGACTTCACCGGCAGGCCCGAACTCCTCGACCAGCTCTTCGACGCGCGCCCCGAGGTGTTCGCGCACAACGTCGAGACCGTGCCGCGGATCTTCAAGAGGATCCGCCCCGGATTCCGCTACGAGCGGTCGCTCGAGGTGCTGCGCATGTCCCGCGACGCGGGGCTGGTCACCAAGTCCAACCTGATCCTGGGCATGGGCGAGACCATGGACGAGGTCTCGGAGGCGCTGCGCGACCTGTTCGACGCAGGCACGGAGCTCATCACCATCACGCAGTACCTGCGCCCGAACGCCACACTGCACCCCATCGACAGGTGGGTCACCCCCGACGAGTTCGAGGCCCTTGCGCAGGAGGCGCGCGGCATCGGATATTCTGGCGTGCTGTCCGGGCCGCTCGTGAGGTCCTCCTACCGTGCCGGCCGGCTGTACCGCACAGCCATGGACGCCCGCAGGAAGACCACGATGGAGACAGTGAATGGCTAAGAGCGAACGCGCCAAGGCTCTGGAGGCGAAGCAGAAGGCCGAGGCCAGGGCCGAGAAGCTGCGCAAGAAGAACTCCACGAACCCCGACGACTGGGGCCGCGTGCGCCAGATCGTCGAGACGTACAAGATGACGGCGCAGTACGACCCGCAGCTGCACTTCTGGACCATCGCCGGCCTGCTGATCCCGTTCATCGCCTTGCTCGTCCTGGGCTTCGTGCTCGGCTCCCCCGTCATGTGGGGCATCACCGGCCTGCTGCTCGGCTTCCTGGCGGCCATGCTGCTGTTCTCGTGGCGCGCGCGCCGCGGCGTCTACGCCCGCTTCGAGGGCCAGCCCGGCTCGGCCCAGGTCGCGCTGCAGATGCTGCCGAAGAAGTGGCTCACCAAGCCCGCGATCGCCGCGTCCGGTACGCAGGAGCGCCCCCAGCTCGTGCACCGCGCGCTCGGCCCCGGCGGCCTGATCCTCGTCGGCGAGGGCGACGCCGGCAAGCTGAAGCCGCTGCTCGAGAAGGAGCGGAAGAAGCACGAACAGGTCGCCTACGGCGTGGACGTCACGGTCCTCACGATGGGCAACGCCGCCGGCCAGGTACCGCTCGACCAGCTCTCCAAGCACATCAAGAAGCTCCCGAAGCAGCTGACCGACGCGAAGATCCAGGAGGTCAACCAGCGCCTCAAGGCCCTGGATGCCCGCCCCAACATCCCCATCCCCAAGGGCTACATCAACCCGAAGGGCGCGCGCTCCGCGATGCGCGGCCGCTGATCGGTGGCCAACCTCGTCAACCTCGAATCGGTCACGCACGGATTCGGGACCCGCATCCTGCTCGATGACGTGTCGCTGGGCCTCGGCGCCGGCGACGTCATCGGCGTGGTCGGCCGCAACGGCGATGGCAAGACCACGCTGCTCAGGATCCTCACCGGCGACCTCGTGCCCGACGACGGCCGCGTCACCGTCGCGAACAACGCCTCGATCGGCGTCCTGACGCAGGCCACCACCGGCGACGACGCGCACACCGTGCGCGACTGGATCGTCGGCGGCGAACCCGACCACGTGTGGGCGGCCCAGGCAGACAAGCGCGGCGTCGTCGAGGCGCTGCTGACCGACATCGACCTCGACCGCGAGCTGGGCACGCTGTCGGGCGGGGAGCGCCGCCGCGTCGGCCTGGTCGCCGTGCTGCTCGGACACCACGACCTCATCGTGCTCGACGAGCCCACGAACCACCTGGACGTCGAGGCCATCTCCTTCCTCGCCGGCTACCTGCGCGAGCGCACCCGCGCCGGGCTCGCGATGCTGGTCGTCAGCCACGACCGCTGGTTCCTCGACGAGGTCTGCACCCGCATCTGGGAGGTGCACGACGGCGTCGTCGACTCCTACGACGGCGGCTACGCGGCCTTCGTGCTGGCCCGCGTCGAGCGGCAGCGCATCGCCGCCACCACCGAGGCCCGCCGGAAGAACCTGGCCCGCAAGGAGCTGGCCTGGCTGCGCCGCGGCGCCCCCGCCCGCACCTCGAAGCCCAAGTTCCGCATCGACGCCGCGAACGAGCTGATCGCCGACGAGCCGGACCCCCGCGACAAGCTGGAACTGCAGCAGTTCTCCGTCACCCGGCTCGGCAAGGACGTCTTCGACCTGATCAACGTCGACTACGCCGTCGGCGGCCGGTCGCTGCTCGAGCACCTGACGTGGTCCATCGGCCCCGGCGACCGCATCGGGCTGGTCGGCGTCAACGGCGCCGGCAAGACCACGCTGCTCGACCTGCTCGCGGACCGGCGCGAACCGGACCGCGGCAAGATCAAGCGCGGCCAGACGCTGCGGCTGGGCTACCTCTCGCAGACGGTCGGCGAGCTGGACGACTCCGACCGCGTGCTCCAGTCCGTGTCGCGGCTGAAGGAGCAGACGAAGCTGGCGACCGGGCGCGAGGCGAGCGCCTCCAACCTGCTCGAGGAGTTCGGCTTCACCGGCGACAAGCTCGTGGCCCGCATCGGCGACCTGTCGGGCGGCGAGCGCCGCAGGCTGCAGTTCCTCAGGCTGCTGCTCAGCGAGCCGAACGTGCTGATCCTCGACGAGCCGACCAACGACCTCGACATCGACACGCTCACCGTGATCGAGGACTACCTCGACCGGTGGCCCGGCACGCTCATCGTCGTCAGCCACGACCGCTACTTCCTGGAGCGCATCACGGACGTGACCTACGCGCTGATGGGCGACGGGTCGTGCGTCATGCTGCCCGGCGGGGTCGAGGAGTACCTCGACCGCCGGCACCGCGCCCAGGCCGTCGCCTCGGCCCCCACCTCCGCGGCCCCTGAGGCGCCGACCAGGTCGGACGCCGCGATGGAACGCCAGCGGAAGAAGGACCTCACGCGCATCGAGGGCCAGCTGGACAAGGTGGCCAAGGAGATCGAGAAGCTGCACGCCTCGATGGCGGACGCAGCGAGCGACTTCGAGAAGCTGGCTTCCCTGGACGAGAAGCTGCGCGCCGCGCAGGCACGCCAGGGCGAGCTGGAGGAGGCCTGGCTCGAGGCCGCGGAGTAGCCCCTCATCCGGCCGGTTCGGAACTGCGAGTTACGATATATCGGAAGTTGTCGTTCGACCTCGAGGAGCACCATCGTCCGGCTGCCGCAGCGCATCGACGACGTGACGACCCAGCTGGAGCAGGGCCGCCTCACGGTGAAGACGCCGGCGATCGACCGCCAGCTGCGCGCCCTGCAGCGCACGGCCACCCGGGTCGTCTCCGCCGTGATCTTCGCGGGCCTGCTCATCGGCGGCGCCGTGCTGCACGCCACGGAGCCGACGATGGGCGTCTGGCTGATGGGCGGCTCCGCGCTGCCTCTGCTCCACGCCCTGCTGGCCGGGCGCCGGCCTCGTCGGCACGGCGCCCGGCTCAGGGGGCGGCGGTCGCCCCCGTCAGCGGGGGCGAGTCCGCCAGCAGCCGGTTCTCGTCGTCTGTGAAGGCCCTGGCGCGTGACAGGAACCTCACACCCTCGGGGGCCTCGAGGCTGAAGCCAGCCCCGCGGCCCTTGACGACGTCGAGAATCAGCTGGGTGTGCTTCCATAGCTCGAACTGGTCGCCGTTGATCCACACGCGCACGGTGGGGTGGGGTTCCGGCAGGGCGATCTCCCCCACGAGAACGTCACGCTGCCCGATGCGGAATTCCCCCACCGGGTAGCACATCGGCGCCGACCCGTCGCAGCACCCACCCGACTGATGGATCATGAGCCCACCGTTGGTTGC
Organism: Tessaracoccus lacteus; assembly: GCF_029917005.1. Taxonomy (NCBI): domain Bacteria; kingdom Bacillati; phylum Actinomycetota; class Actinomycetes; order Propionibacteriales; family Propionibacteriaceae; genus Tessaracoccus; species Tessaracoccus lacteus. Next base: position 955,859 of record NZ_CP123967.1, on the reverse strand, counting down.
CGTCAGCCTGGCGAGCAGGTCGACGGCCACGTCGGTGGCTACCACGCGGTCCGGAAGCGTGGTCATCTCAGAAGAAGCCCTTGGCGCTCTGGGCATAGCCGACCAGCAGGTTCTTGGTCTGCTGGTAGTGCTCGAGCACCATGAGGTGCGTCTCGCGGCCGATGCCGGACTGCTTGTAGCCGCCGAAGGCCGCGTGTGCCGGGTAGTCGTGGTACGTGTTGGTCCACACGCGCCCGGCCTGGATCTCGCGCCCCGCCCGGTAGGCCGTGGCGCCGTCGCGGCTCCACACGCCCGCCCCGAGCCCGTAGAGGGTGTCGTTGGCGATCGAGATGGCGTCCGCGTAGTCCGAGAAGGTCGTCACCGCCAGCACCGGTCCGAAGATCTCCTCCTGGAAGATGCGCATCCGGTTGCGGCCCTCGAAGACCGTGGGCTGGATGTAGAAGCCGGTCGACAGGTCGCCGCCGAGGTCGGCCGGCTCGCCGCCGATCAGCACCGTGGCACCCTCCTCCTTGCCGATCCTGAGGTAGGAGGTGATCTTCTCGAACTGGTCATTGGAGGCCTGGGCTCCCATCTGCGTGTCGGTGTCGAGCGGGTTACCCTGCCGGATGCGGCTCACGCGGTCGATGGCCTTCGCCATGAAGTCGTCGTAGATGTTCTCCTGGATGAGCGCGCGGCTGGGGCAGGTGCAGACCTCGCCCTGGTTGAAGGCGAACATCGTGAAACCCTCGAGGGCGCGGTCGAGGAACCCGTCGTCGGCGGCGAGCACGTCGGAGAAGGCGATCTTCTCGAGGTGCTCCTCCATGCGGTCGGCGATCCGCAGCAGCGCCAGGGCACGATCGGCGGGCGGGGTCTTCCCCCAGGCGGGGGCCGCGGCGTGCGCGGCGTCGAGCGCGAGCTCGATGTCCTCGGCGGTGGAGCGCGCCACCTCGCAGAACGTCTTCCCGTCGACCGGAGACGGGTTCTCGAAGTACTGCCCCCTGACCGGCGGCACCCACTCACCCCCGATCCAGTTCTCGTAGCGGGACTCGTAGGCCATGACGGACCCGTCGGTGCCGGGCTTCGCGTAGACGGTCAGAGGGGTTCCCCTTCAGTTGTCAGCCTCGTCGTTGAGGCGGTTGACACGGCGGCCACGTCGGTGTGGGCCATGTGATCGGCAAGCATGGGAGCCGATGGGGCCGCCGAACCGAGACTGTCGGCCGGGCGTCAGGTTAGGTAAGCCTCAGCGAAGCCGGGGAGTCTAGCACCAGTCGTTTTCCGATATATCGCGGGGGTCGCGACAGGGTGTCGACAACCTGCGTGTAGCGTTCCGGACGCCGGATACCCCCGCTCCGACAGGAGGCCACATGAGCCGCGACACGGCACCGAAGAAGGCGAAAGCCCCCCTGCATCCGCAGGTGAAGGCCGCCACCCCGTCCTGGATGGGACGCGTCAGCGTCGGCCTCGCCTGGGGCGGCGCCGCGGCCACCTCCGTCCTGTTCATCCGCACGGGGATCATCCTCGACCGTGGTGTCGCGGCAGTGGACGTGACGCTGCTCGTCGTCTGCGCCGTGGTCGCGGCCGCCTGCTCCGCCGGCTCGTCGTGGTTCGCGCAATGGGCCGAGGCAACCGCCGAGCGCACGCTGCGGCAGCGGCTCGTCGCGGCCGCCTTCGGATCGGGTGTCGCCGGCACGGCCGGCCGGTCAGGCAGGCTGCTGTCGTCGGCCACCGGCGGCGTAGAGCGGACCGCGCACTACCGTGCGGGCTTCCTCGGCCCCATCACGGGCGCGCTGACCACCCCGTTCCTGGTGCTCGCCGTCATGGCAGTGGGCGTCAGCCCCGCCGTCGCGGGCCGGCTCGCCCTGCTCGTCCTTCTCGTTCCTGTGCTGATCGGCGCGTTCCAGCGCTTCGTCCGGCCGCTGGGAGCCGAGTACGGCCGCTCGCTCGGCGCGCTGACAGCGTCCTTCCTCGAGGCCATCCAGGCCCTCGAGACCCTCGTGCTCGCCCGCGCAGCCGGCCGCGTCGCCGACGACCTCGCGGAGCGCGGGGAGCAGCACCGCGCCAGGATCATGAAGCTGCTGGCCGGCAACCAGCTGATCATCCTGATCGTTGACGGCGCGTTCTCCCTGACGGTGATCGTCGCCGCGGCCGGAATGTCGATCGCCCGGATCCAGGACGGCGCCATGACCTTCGGCCAGGGTGTTGCCATCGTGCTCATGTCGCTGCTGGTCACAGGCCCCGTCGACATGGTCGGCCAGTTCTTCTACATCGGCATCGGCGGCCGCGCGGCCCAGAGCCAGCTCAGTGCCCAGCTCGCCGCGCACGAGGCGGCCGCCCCCGCGGCCGGCACTGTCCGCGCCGCCGACGCCCTCCCCGGCTCGCTGGTGCTCGACGGCCTGACGTGCGGCTGGCCGGGAGGTCCCGACGTGCTGACCGACCTCAGCTTCACCGTCGCTCCGGGCGAGCGCGTGGCGCTGGTCGGCCCCAGCGGCGTCGGCAAGTCCACCGCGGGCGCCGCCATCCAGGCCCACCTGCGGCCCACCTCCGGCCGCGTGATCGTCGACGGATACGACACCGCGACGACCGACGGGGCCACAGTCCGCGCCTCTCTGGCCGTGGTCGAGCAGCGCACGTTCCTGTTTCTCGGATCGATCGCCGACAACCTCCGCCTCGCGAAGCCGGGCGCGACCGACGACGAGTTGTGGCGCGTCCTCGAGCTGGCCGGGCTACGCGACGAGGTCGCCGCCATGGAGCGCGGCCTCGACACCCCCGTCGGCGAGCAAGGCATGCTGCTGTCCGGCGGGCAGGCGCAGCGCCTGTCGATCGCGCGTGCCTGGCTTCGCGACGCGCCGATCCTGCTGCTCGACGAACCGACCTCCCAGGTGGACCTGGCGGGCGAGGCCGCGATCCTCGAGGCCCTCGACCGGCTGGCCGAGGGCCGCACGGTCCTGATGATCGCGCACCGCCCCGGGGCCATCCTGGCCGCCGACCGCACCGTCAGCCTCCGCCCCGCCGTCAGCTCCCAGAAGGGAATGCAGTGAACCGCCTCGACCTGACCCGCTGGCTCGTGCATCACACGCGCCAGTTCCTCCCCACCCTGACCCTCGCGGTGCTGGCCCGCCTCGCCGGGCAGCTGCTCGGCGTCGCGCTGCTGGTGGTGGCCGTGGAGCGCCTCGGCCGCGCCGCCGCCGGCGAGGACATCTCCGTCTGGGGCTCCGTCGGTGTGCTCGCCGCCATCGCGATCCTCAAAGCCGCCCTGCGCTACGCGGAGCACTACGCCGGCCACTGGGTGGCCTTCACCGCGCTGCAGCACCTGCGCAACCTGTTCTTCCACCGCCTCGTGCCGCAGGCCCCCGCCGCAACCCGCGGCCGCGCCGGCGCCGAGCTGACGGAGCGCGCCACCCGGGACATCGACCGCATCGAGGTCTTCTTCGCGCACACGCTGCCCCCGGCGATCTCGTCGGTCGTGGTGCCGGCCACGGCCCTCAGCTGGCTTGGCGTGGCCGTCGACTCACGGCTGGCGCTGATCGTCGCCCCGCTGGTGGTGCTCGGCGTCGTCGTCGCACCCTGGCTCGCCGGGAGATCGACCTGGCGGGCAGCCGGCCGCGTCGCGAAGGGCCGAGGCGACATCGCCGCCCACCTCGGCGACGACTTCCAGGGCCTGCGCGAGATCCTCGCGTTCGGCCAGGCGGAGCAGCGTCTCGCCGGCCTCGATGCGGCCGACGCGGAGCTCACGAAGGCCCGCAGCGGCTCCGGCCGCGTGCAGGGCGCCCGCGCCGCCGTCGGCACCGTGCTGCAGCTCGGCGCGATCATCGTGCCGCTGATCGTCGGCAGCTCCATCGGCGCCACCGCCATCGACATCGCCGTGACCCTGGCTGTGGTCGTGGCGCTGTGGAAGCCCGCGCAGGGCATCGACGACTTCGTCACGGGCCTCGACGCCTCGTTCGCGGCCGCCGAGCGAGTCCGCAGCATCGTCGACGGGGTCCCGACCGTGCAGGAGCCGACGGCGCCCTGCGCCCTCCCCGCCGACGCGACCGTCACCCTCGACGATGTCACGATGCGCTACCCCGGAGCCGAGCGTCCTGCACTCGATGCGGTGAGCGTGTCGTTCCCGGCCCGACGATGGTCGCGCCTGGTCGGCATCTCCGGCAGCGGCAAGTCGACGCTGGCCAGCCTGATCCCCCGCGGCTTCGATCCCGCCTCCGGCACCGTGCGGATCGGCGGGGTGGACGTCAGAGAGGTGCCGCTGGACGAGCTGCGCCGACGCGTGGCGCTCGTGTCTCAGCGGCCTACGATGCTGAAGGGCACGCTGGCCGACAACCTGCGCCTCGGCCGCCCCGACGCCACCGACCTCGAGCTCGTGGAGGCGATGCGCACGGTCGCCCTCGACGGCTGGCTCGCCGGGCTGCCCCAAGGCCTCGACACCCCGATCGGCGAGCGTGGCACCACCGTCTCCGGCGGCCAGCTGCAGCGAGTCGCCCTCGCCCGCGCCCTGGTCTCCCGCCCGGACACCCTGATCCTGGACGAGGCCCTCAGCCAACTCGACGCCGACACGGCGCGCGATGTGTGCGCCCGGCTCGCGGCGTTCGACGACGAGCTCACGGTGATCGAGATCACGCACCGCGCCGACCTCGTCCCGGACGACGCGTTCGTCACCGTCCTGGATGAGGGTCGCGTCGTCGAGGCGGGTACCGCAGGTGAGCTGCGCGCCGGCCGCGGCGCGTTCGCCCGCCTGGAGGCGCGCGTCGCCTGAGCCGCTACTGGCGGTCGTCGGGGTGCGTGCCCGTGCGCTGTCCCGTCTCGAGCCGGGCGATGGTGGACATGTCCGCCTCGGTCAGCTCGAAGCCGTCCACGTCGTTGTTCTGGCGAAGCCGCTCGGGGTGCGTCGACTTGGGGATCAGCGCGCCGCCGAGTTGCAGGTGCCAGCGGATGATGACCTGGGCCACGGTCACGTCGAGCCGCTCCGCGATGGCCGCCAGCGTCGGGTCCTGCAGCACCCGGCCCCGGCCGAGCGGGCTCCAGGCCTGCGTGACGATGTCGTGGGCCGCGTGGAAGGCGCGCAGGTCGTGCTGGGGCAGCCACGGGTGCGACTCCACCTGGTTGATGGCCGGGGCGACGCCCGTCTCGTCGATGAGGCGCTGCACATGGGCCTCGGTGAAGTTCGACACGCCGATGGTCGTGACGCGGCCCGCGTCGCGCAGCTCGATGAGCGTGCGCCACACTTCGACGTACTGGTTCCTTGCCGGGCGCGGCCAGTGGATCATGTAGATGTCGATATGGGTGTCGAGGGCCTTCTCGGACGCGTCGAACGAGCGCAGCACGGCGTCGCGGTCCTGGCTCTCCTCGCCCCAGAACTTGCTGGTGACGCGCAGCGCGGCGCGGTCGACGTGCTGCAGCGCACGGCCGACCTCCTCCTCGTTGCCGTAGAACTCCGCCCCGTCGACCAGGCGGTAGCCGGCGGCCACCCCGTCGGCGATGACCTGCTCCGTCAGCTCCGGCGGCACCTTGTACAGGCCGAAGCCCAGCGCGGGGAGGGTCGTGGCGTCGTTGAGCGTGAAGTCAGCTGGCATGAGGCCATCCTGCCATCCGGCTGTCGGGGTGCGGCCGTAAGGTCGTCGGCATGTACCGCACCCTCGCCGTCTCCGGCTACCGCTCGCTCCGCGACATCTCCGTGAAGCTGGGCCGCGTCACTGTGGTGACCGGCCCCAACGGCGCGGGAAAGTCGAGCCTCTACCGGGCGCTGCGCCTGCTCGCCGGGTGCGCTCTGGGCGACGCGATCGGCTCGCTGGCCCGCGAGGGCGGGCTGAGCTCCGTGCTGTGGGCCGGCCCCGAGTCGCTGGCCGGGGCCAGGCGCACGGGCGTGACGCAGGGCACGACGCGGTCCGGACCCGTCTCGCTCCGGCTCGGGATCGGCGCCGACGGGTACTCCTACCTGATCGACCTCGGGCTCCCCCAGCCTGCGACCTCCGCCTTCCAGCGCGACCCCGAGATCAAGCGCGAGGCCGCCTGGGCCGGGCCCGTGATGCGGGCCTCCACGATGCTCGCCCGGCGGAAGGGGCCCCGGCTCGAGGTCCGCGATGAGGGGCCGTGGGAGGAGCTGGGCCTGCGGCTGCCGTCGCACGCGTCGATGCTGGCCGACGTGCCCGAGCTGCGCGCCCTGCGCGACGACCTGGCCGCGTGGCGCTTCTACGACGCCCTGCGCGTCGACCAGGCGGCGCCGGCGCGGCAGCCACAGGTGGGCACCCGCACCTGGGCGCTGGCCTCCGACGGCGCCGACGTCGCTGCCGCGCTGCAGACGATCCACGAGCGCGGGAAGGCTCCGCTGACCGAGGCCGTCGACGATGCCTTCCCCGGCTCCACGCTCAGCGTCCGCGTCACGGACGGGGTGTTCGACCTGGCGATGCAGCAGCCGGGCATGCTCCGCCCCCTGCGCGCCGCCGAGTTGTCCGACGGGACCCTGCGCTACCTCATGCACCTGGCCGCGCTCTACTCCCCCGCGCCGCCGCCGCTCATGGCGCTCAACGAGCCGGAGACCAGCCTGCACCCGTCGCTGATCGCGCCCCTGGCGAGGCTCATCGCCGCGGCGCCGACGCAGGTCGTGGTGGTGACGCACTCCGTCGAGCTGCTCGCCCGTCTAACCGAGGAGGTACGAGACGACGAGCTGGAACTCGTCGAGCTCGGCAAGGACCTGGGCGAGACCGTGGTCGGCGGCCAGGGGCTGCTCAGCCGACCCGCGTGGGAGTGGGGCCGCCGGTGATCGTCAGCGGCGGTTGACGACGACGGTGCCGAGCACCAGGTCGGTGATCGCGCGGCGTTCCGCCCCGACGACCAGGGCCGGGATGACGAGGCACTTCAGCGCGGTGCGGACGATGGGCCGCCACCAGCCGAGAGGCGAGCCGTCGACCCGGACGATGCCGATGCGCGCGATCAGCTGCCCGAAGGACCCGCCGGCGAAGATCGTGAGGAGGCTGGCCTGGACGAAGTAGACAGCCAGGATCATGAACGACTTCCAGCCCGAGCCGGTCATGACGTCCATGCCGAACAGCGCGATCGCCACGACCATGCTGGCGGCCCAGTCGCCGATCATCGCGCCGACGCGGGCGAGCCAGGATGCGAGGGACCCGCGGCCGGCCTGCGGGAGTCCGAGCGACTCGCCGGGGTAGAGGTCGTGGTCCTCGTGCGTCTGGGTCACGCGGCGAGCCTACCAGCGGCCCGATTTCGTCGATGCCGCCCGGATGGTGCATGATGCCAGGGTGATTCTCCTTCTCGTCGAAAGGCCGTGGGTCGATCTTCGTCGCCAGGCCAGCGCCACCTGTTGTCGCTGAGCCGTTTCCTCGACCCCTCACACCTTTTTCCTTTTCGACGCCCTAGGACACCCATGTCTTCCACCACCCTCGACGCTTCCGCCGCGCCCTCATCCGAGCAGTCGCCGCGAAAGAAGCCCTTCTACACCGGCCTCGCGTTCCAGATCGTCGCCGGCCTGGTCGTCGGCCTGATCCTCGGCCTCATCGCCGTGGCGGTCGGCCCCGTCTCCGAGGACCAGCCCAACTGGCTGACCGGCCTTCTGACCCAGGTCGGCAGCGCCTACGTCAAGCTCCTGACCGTCCTGGTCATCCCGCTGGTGGTCACCGCCGTCATCTCGTCGGTCGCCCGGCTGCGCGAGGTCACCAACGCGGCCCGCCTCGCTGTGCAGACGCTGATCTGGTTCGCCATCACCGCTCTCGCCTCCGTCATCGTCGGCATCGTCGTCGGGCTGGTGTCCAGCCCGTGGCTCACCGCCGGCGTCTCCGGCGACGCGGCCGCCGAGCCCAGCCGCGTCGGCGACTGGACCGCGTTCCTCACCGGGCTCGTGCCGTCGAACATCTTCGGCCTGTCCGTGAACGTCACGGACACCGGCGACGCCGTGACCGCGTCCCCCAGCTTCTCGATCCTGCAGATCCTGCTGATCTCGATCGCGCTCGGCATCGCGGCGCTGAAGGTCGGCGCCAGGGCCGACGCCTTCGTCTCCTTCGCCGAGTCCGCGCTCACCGTCGTGCAGAAGGTGCTGTGGTGGATCATCCGGCTGGCCCCCATCGGCACGGCCGCCCTGATCGGCAAGGCCGTCGTCACGTACGGCTGGAGCTCGCTCGCCTCGCTGGGCGTGTTCGTCGTCGCCCTGTACGTCGGGCTGCTGATAGTCCTGCTCGTCGTGTACCCGGTCGTCCTGCGGAGCAACGGGCTGGGCATCGGGCAGTTCTTCCGCAACGTCTGGCCCGTCACGTCGCTCGGCTTCATCACGCGCTCGTCCATGGGCGTGATGCCCGTCACGCAGCAGGTGACCGAGCGCAACCTCGGTGTGCCGCGCGAGTACTCGTCGTTCGCCGTGCCGCTGGGCGCGACCACGAAGATGGACGGCTGCGCCGCGGTCTACCCCGCGCTGGCCGCGATCTTCATCGCCCAGTTCTACGGCGTACACCTGAACCTGACGCACTACCTGCTGATCGCGTTCGTCGCCGTCATCGGCTCCGCGGCCACCGCGGGAACCACCGGCGCGACGGTCATGCTGACGCTGACGCTGTCCACGCTCGGCCTGCCGCTGGCCGGCGTCGGCCTGCTGCTGGCCGTCGAGCCGATCGTCGACATGGGCCGCACCGCGCTGAACGTGACCGGCCAGGCGCTCGTTCCGACGATCGTCGCCAAGCGTGAAGGCATCCTGAACGAGAAGGTCTACGACGCCGACCCGTCGTTCAACGGAGTCTCCGTCTGACTCGCGCATCCACGCTCACCCGCGCCGCCGGCCCGATCTGGGCCGGCGGCGCGCCCGCGTCTGGGAGCACAGCCTGACACAGGGATGCGTAACGCCGCTGTAATGGACATGACACTGCAAGGCAACCGATCGGGTCTAGCGTCGGAGCCACGTTCACAACACATCCGGAGGATGACCAATGTTCCAAGGCGCAGACGATCTCCTGGCCTATATCAAGGAAGAGGGAATCGAGACCATCGACGTCCGCTTCTGTGACCTGCCCGGCGTCATGCAGCACTTCACCGTGCCCGCAGGTTCCTTCGGCCCGGAGGTCTTCGAGGACGGCCTGAACTTCGACGGTTCGTCGATCACGGGCTTCCAGAAGATCCACGAGTCGGACATGTCCCTGTTCCCGGACCCGACCACCGCCTACGTCGACCCCTTCCGCAAGTCGAAGACCCTCAACGTCAACTTCTTCGTGCACGACCCGCTGACGAAGGAGCCCTACTCGCGCGATCCCCGCAACATCGCCAAGAAGGCCATGGCGTACCTCGCCTCCACCGGCATCGGTGACACCGCCTTCTTCGCCCCTGAGGCCGAGTTCTACGTCTTCGACGACATCCGCTTCGACACCTCGTCGAACTCCTCCTACTACCACATCGACTCCGAGGCCGGCGCCTGGAACACCGGCCGCGTCGAGGACGGTGGCAACCGCGGTTACAAGGTCAAGTACAAGGGCGGCTACTTCCCCGTGGCCCCCGTCGACCACTTCGGCGACCTGCGCGACGACATCGTCCGCCACATGGAGGCCGCGGGCCTCGAGGTCGAGCGTGCGCACCACGAGGTCGGCACCGCCGGCCAGGCCGAGATCAACTGGCGCTTCGACGTGCTGCTCAAGGCCGCCGACGACGTCATGAAGTTCAAGTACCTCGTCAAGAACACCGCCTGGGCCGCCGGCAAGACCGCGACCTTCATGCCGAAGCCGATCTTCGGCGACAACGGCTCGGGCATGCACTGCCACCAGTCCATCTGGGACAGCGGCAAGCCGCTGTTCTACGACGAGAACGGCTACGCCGGGCTCTCCGACATGGCCCGCTACTACATCGGCGGCCTGCTGAAGCACGCCCCGTCGCTGCTGGCCTTCACCAACCCGTCGGTCAACTCGTACCACCGCCTGGTCCCCGGCTTCGAGGCCCCGGTCAACCTGGTCTACTCGCAGCGCAACCGCTCGGCCTGCATCCGCATCCCGATCACCGGTTCGAACCCGAAGGCCAAGCGCATCGAGTTCCGCTGCCCCGATCCCTCCAGCAACCCGTACCTGGCCTTCTCGGCCATGCTGCTGGCCGGCATCGACGGCATCCAGAACCGCATCGAGCCCATGGCCCCGATCGACAAGGACCTCTACGAGCTGCCCGCCGAGGAGCACGCGCAGGTCCCGACCGTGCCCGGCAGCCTCGGCGCCGTCCTCGACTCCCTCGAGGCCGACCACGAGTTCCTGCTCGCCGGCGACGTGTTCACGCCCGACCTCATCGAGACGTGGATCGAGCTGAAGCGCGCCGAGATCCAGGCCATCGCGATGCGCCCGCACCCGCACGAGTTCGAGCTCTACTACGCGATCTGAGCACTTAGCCTGTCAAACCGGCCCCTGACTTGCGGAGACGCAGGCTCAGGGGCCGGCTTGTTTCGTCCTTGTCCGGCTGTGCTTCGACCCACGCCCGTCGATCCCAGATCTCCTGCAACTTGGGACCGGGTTCTTCGCCGGGATGCTCGCGTCGCCACTCGGCCTCTCACCGGTGGATGTTGTGGTGAATCTGACTCATCCTTGCGCTGGACGCCCTACGAAGGGAGCGAGCTGGGCGACCTCACCGGTCGCGGCGTCGAACGACAGGCCGTGCTTCGCGAGCACGCGGAACTCTGGGTGGCGACGGCGGCGTAGCGGATGCCTCTACTCGCCTCGATCATGTCCCGCAGGCTGCCTCACTCTGCTCGACCCCGACGGTGATGTCGACGGCCTGAGCCTGGAGCTCCTGCTCGCCGCTGCTACGGTCGGCCCTCTCTCGTAGGTCAGCGGGTTTCTCCAAACTTCGTCAGTGGTCGCCAATAGGCTAGGGCCGTGAGAGCAGCTGACCTCGCCAAGGTGCGGGCGACCCTGTGGGCCGCGGCCGACGAACTGCGAGCCAACTCCAAGCTCACGCCGGTGCAGTACCGCGATCCGGTGCTGGCGCAGCACAGGTCGCCCAGCAACTTCAGGCGAACGTCATCGACCAAGGACGATCGGAGTAGGAATGTCGAACGAGGCCCGCTACGGCCGAGGGGATACGCCCCCTCACACGGCCCGTCAGCATGACCTAGAGCGGTACAAAGAGCGCTTCCGCAGCGCGACCAACAGCGGGACCGAACTCCTCGCGTACCTCGAACGCTCCGGGTGCGGTGTCTGGCGCTGTGAACAGGATGAAGTCGACCCTCGGCGCTGGTGGCTCAACATCACCTTGCAGGCAAACGTTGCCGAGATGTTCGACGCCCATTTGGAGATCCAGCTGGTCTACGCGGAGTACAAAGAGGTTGAACCGCGACTGCTCGAACTTGTGCAGCGCAGGATCTCCACGAATGCCCGTGTCGATCACGGCCTGTTCATGGTCGCTAGCTTGGACGCCGACGTCGAGCGTCTGCTGCGTCGCCGCCGGGGAGAGTTCGCCGCGATCGACCTGCATCTCGGCGAGTTGGGGGTTGACGCCCCTGATGTGCGTCACCGTATGTCGGAAGTGCTTACAGCTGTAGATCACTACGACATGACGACTCCGGTTCACAATGCAGCGGGATTCTTTGGTCGTAAGGACGAGTTCCAGCAGATCATCTCCGCGATTGAACGTGGTCAGTCGGTCGGCGTCTTCGGCCTGCGCAAGACAGGCAAGACATCGCTGCTGAACTTCGTCGCAGGCCGTCGCCGCGGCTCCGGCCGAGCGGTTGTGTGGGTCGACATCAGCGGGCTCTCCGGCGCTGATGACTTCCGGGTGCGCCTCCTCGAGAGTACCTGGGAGGCAGTCAAGAGCCTCGGCGAGGACGATCGCGAGCTGCCGCGTCTGCGAACGCTGAACCGTAACGGCGAGCTCAAGGTCGGGCTTGACCTCATGCGACTTCACTGGTTGAAGGATCTCGAAGCCCTCTCCAGTCACGCGGGCGGACGGCTGGAGGTCTTCATCGACGAGATCGACCAGCTGCATCCGGAGCGGTCACACCTCGGCGTGGAGGCAAACGAGATGCTCGTCGCACTCACTCAGCTGCGCGGGATGATTCAAGGTGCGAGACAGGACTCTGGCTTGGTGCTCGTGTGTGCCGGTGTGGACCCAGCGCTCTTCGAGCGTCCGCTACTGAGCTCGGGATCGGACAACCTGCTCTACAAGCTTGTTCGTTTGATGTTCCTGGCCCCGCTGTCGCGCGACGAGATGGCGGAGATGGTCAGAGATCTCGGTCGTCGCATGGGGGTTCGCGTGCGCGACCACCAGGTCATCGACTTCTTGTTTGACGAGTATGGCGGTCATGCGCTGCTGACACGCAAGGCCTGCTCGCTCGCGGTTCAGCGGCGGAGCAAGGACGAGATCCCGTGGCACATGTCGCTTGAGTCGGTCGAGGCAGGTGCACGTCAGGAAGGCGAAGGCTCTCCGCTGCGGCAAGCGGGCGAGATTCTCGACTCCTTCGGGGAGTGGTTCCCGGAGGAGGCCAACCTCCTGCGAGATCTGTGGTCGGCGGACCCAGAGGAACGTGAGCTGGGAGCCATGCTCTTCGACGAGGATCCGGCCAGATTGAGCCACGCAGGACCGTACGGCCTCGTGGTTCCCGAGACGACCCGGGCCCGAATCCGTGCGGTTGAGCGAGCGGTCGGCGCAGGTGCCTGAGTGGCTCCCGAGCGAACAGTCCTGGATCGACCAGCTCACGGATCGGGTGTTTGAGGGTGAGATCGTGCTTCTGCGAGCCCTCCCTCGGTGGGGTCTTAGTTCGGTGTGCGCGTCGGTCGCGGAAGCGCTCGGTGACTCCGCTGTTGTGGTGGAAGGCCGAGCGATATCCGAGGCCAATCAGAAGGCCGCACGCGAGAGGATCGACGAGGACGTGTCGGCAGCAACTGAGCACGCTGGCTGCGCACAGTTGATCTTCGACGACTACGGTCGGGCGATCCGCCGCTCCCAAGGCGGGACGCTCCACTCGATGCTCTACCGCCTTCTTGTTGACAGTGAAGCGGCCCGGGATACCGGCGCCCTGTTAGTTGCTCGCTCTGGCGACATGCTCGACCTGCGCTTCTCGGGAAGCCCGCTCATCAGCCGGGCTCGGTCCGTTGTGCTACCAGTGCTTGGCCCCGAGGATGCCGCGGCTCTGTCTATCGATCTGGCCTCGCTTAGGAGGATGTCCGGCGAGTCAACCTGGTTGGCACGGCAGTTCTTGGGCGTCAGCACCCGCCAAGGACAGGTTGGCGCAGTAGAGCATCTGAACAACGACAGGCGCCGGATCGTTGAGTCGTTGCCGCCACCGGCGGTGGAGGTCCTTGCAGGTGCCCGTGCGGCCCACGACTGCGACGCCACAAGCAGAGAGGCACTCCTGTGCCTTGGGTCCATCGATGCGGGCGGAGCGTTCGAGCCGGCCAGGTTGGTTGCCCAATCGACTCTCTTGGATGAGGTTCACCTGAGGAATCCGGGATGGCCAGCCGACAGGAGTGAGTCGGTCCGGAGATTCGCGGACATGCTGGCCGGCGTCGAGGATGCGATTTGGGTTGACCGCTATCTATTCGCCGAGCCATCGAAGGCGCGAGCATTCCTGGCGCGTTTGCGGAAGTTGACCTCGACCCGACTCCGTCTCCTCGTCAGCGATGACCGCGATCGGTCGGGCTTCGCCAGCGATGTCTCATCGGCATTGGACGGGCTGGAGAATATCCAGGTCCGCTTTATGAGTCGCCATGATCGTCGTCTCCTTCACGACCGACACTTGGTGCTTCCTGCCATGAGCTCGGGGTTCGTCCTGCCGACGGCCGGGGTCATCCTCAGCATCGACGACCCTGGGTCGGCTGTGTCGGTCCCAATGCCTGCACTCGCCATCAACTTTGCAGACTGCTGGCGGCGAGGAACCCGAGTGTTTCCCGGTAGCTGAGAGTGCGAGTGTGGCACGCGTGGAAGTCCGATGCTTGCGTCACTAGAATCGTGTCGCAATGCAGTTCAACCCGCCGTCGCCACGAAGGAGGACCCACCGATGGCTCTCCGACGTGTGCCGTTGACAATCATCATCGGCGGGGCGGTCACAATCGGCGGCGGAGTTGCAGCAGGGGTGACGGGCGGCATCCAGATGCAGCGCGCCAAGCGCGCCAACCGGATTCAGGCTGGGCGGTACGACGATCGCTACGCGGCCCACCAGGCGGCGGTTGCCCAGACCAACGAGTGCCTTCAGACCTTTGGGAGCACCCAGGTCCGTGCCCGTCATGAAGTTACCCTCCGCATGCGGGACTTCCTGGAGCGGAACGCCAAGCAGGTTCAGGCCAACGAGCACCTGATCCTCGACGGCGTGGATGACTCGAGCGCCCACGTGCTCGGCATGGCCAAGCTCGATGCAGACGTCGCAGGTTGGGTGCACGGTGTCATCACCGCAGTGAACGCCGGTCGGGTGGTTCCGGGCCTCGCCAAGGAGGGGGCGGTCAAGCTGGCCAGAGCGAGCTCCGGAAACAAGATCGCGAACCTCCACGGCGCTGCGGCCGAGAAGGCAACCCTCGCCTTCTTCGGCGGTGGAAGCATCAAGTCCGGCGGTGGTGGTATGAAGTTGGGCGGACAGATGCTCGACATCGTGACCATCGCCCCAGCGGTCCTCATCGTCGGTCTGACCGTGCTCGGCAAGGGCTTCAAGGCCCAGGTCAGCGCTGTGGAGTTTCAGGCGCGGGTCGATGGGGAGATTGCCCGGCTCAACGTCCGGGATGAACTCCTGCGCGGTGTCCAACTCCGGGCCAAGGAACTCGACGGCATCCTCCTCCGCTTGATTGGCGACGCGACGGATGCTCTCGACCTGCTTGAGTCCGAGGAGCTCGTCATGCCCGATCACGCCGAGCGACTCCAATCTGCTCTCATCATGCAGCGAGCCGTTCGCGACGTTGCAGTTGCACCGATAGCCAACGAGAACGGTGAAGTGGACGAGAGCACCGATGACCTGATCTTCAGATACCGCGAGAGAGACACGGAGACACCGAATGCCTGCAACAAAGGATGAAGGAAGCGGCATCGTCGTGCCGTCGAGTGCTGGAGAGATGGTGAGTACCGTCGTCGGCAAGATCACTTCTGCCGAGGCCTTCGGCTCCCTCACAGAAGTGGTGTCCGTGGTGCGTGGACTCATTCAGTTTCATGAGACGGAGAGCACCAAGCGAGAGCAGTTGGTTACCTATCGGGAGACGCAGGTCACCCGACTCCGATTGGTGGAGAACACGCTGCATCGCTACTTGGACGCCACTATTGCTGAGCGTCACGAGACCACTAGGCGCCTGTTCGACAGCCTGGATGAGGCCGTGAAGTCCGGCGATGTCACGGCGATGCAGACTCTGGTCGCGGGCATTGTTCAGGTTGCACAAGTCTCCCCGCTCGCCGACCTTGGCAACCTCGCCGAGTTGGTCAAGGCGATGGACGACCCCGAGGCTGTATTCGAACTCTGAGGGACACGTCACCCCGCGAGTAATCCGCTAGATTCTCGATTCAGATCCACGGACAGCCAACAACGACCAAAGACGCCGCGATGACGTTTGTGCAGGTCAGAGCCACTTTTCGGCGGCAACCAGCGACGACCAACAACCCCCGAATCGACCGCTCTTTGTTCGAGCTCTACTACGCGATCTGAGCACTTAGCTTGGCAAACCGGCCCGTGACCTGCGGAGAGCAGGGTCAGGGTAAGGTTTTTCACGCCATCCGGCCCCAGATGGCCGTAGGACGCGAGGGCCATCCCCCGCTACCGAGCGCCCCATGCCTCGTACACCTAGATCACCTAGGAGTTCTGAGGGCCATCGGAAGCGACATGAGCACTGCACTGACCAGGACGTTCAGGTCCTGTGCTCGGGCCTGGCTGGCGGCGAGCCCGAGATCGAGGTGACGCTGCGTCTCCCCCCTGCATTGGCACTGGAGAACGCCGTCGCGATGCGCGGCGACGTCGCCGGGTGCGTGGTGCATTCGGACAGGGAACTCAATTCCGCTGCGCATCGCGACGGCGGACTGGATCGAACGGACCTACCACCGGCGTCTCAGACAGGCCCGCCTGGGCCGATTGGCGCCCATCGAGACCATCATGAACACGACCGCCGCACTGGGCGGCGTGACTACAACAGGTCCCCTAGCTGTGCAGCAGTCATCTCATTGAGGATGGCTCCAGTTAGGTTGGCCCCAGTCAGGTTGGTGGTCTCAGATAGCCAGACATCCCTCAGGATGGCTCCGGTTAGGTTGGCTCCGGTTAGGTTGGCCCCTCCCAGGCTGGCCAATGTGGCTCTTCACAATGCAGGGTGTAGGTGGGGTTTGAATCCTCCGGTTTCGAGGAGGCTTCTGGCTATGTAGTGGGTCAGGTTCTTAAATCCCAAGGCGATCCCGCGGAGGTGTTCGAGGCGTCCGTTGATCGCTTCGGTTGGGCCGTTGCTGGTGCCGGGGCGGTCGAAGAAGGCGAGCACGTCGGCCGCCCGTCGGTGGAGGGTCCGGCCCAGGCTGACGAGCTCGACGAGGTCTCTCGGGACGCCGGTGCTGACCGAGTCGATCACGCCTTGAAGGAGGAACCGTCCAAGTTGCTTGTCGGGATGTCGGTAAGCCACGACGAGCCGTTGGTAGATACTCCATGTCGCGTAGACCTCGGTGTGCTGTTCGTCGGCGAACAGTGCCTCCAGTCGGGCGACTTGCTTGTCGGTGAGTAGATCGACGCCGGTGAGCAGGGTGCGGCGGGCGCGGTAGAGCGGGTCACCGGCGCGGCCCCGATGCCCGCAGGTGTCTTGCTGGACGCGCTGGCGGCAGCGGGTGAGCGCTTCGCCGGCGAGCCGGACGACGTGGAACGGGTCCATCACCGTGGTGGCGTTGCCGAGTTCCTCGACCGCCGCGGTCTTGTAGCCGGTGAATCCGTCCATCGCGACGACCTCGATCCCCTTGCGCCAGGCTCGGGGGCGGGCGGCGAGCCACGTCTTGAACACCTGTTTCGAGCGTCCCTCGACCATGTCCAACAAGCGCGCCGGACCGGTGCCGTCCCTGGTGGGGGTGAGGTCGATGATCACGGTGACGTATTTCTCACCATGGCGGGTATGGCGCCAGCAGTGCTCGTCGACCCCGATCACCTTGACCCCGTCGAACCGGGCCAGGTCGCTGATGAGGACGCGCTGTCCTTCTGCCAGCACGGCGTCGTTGGCGGTGTTCCACGCGACGTCGAGACCGGCGGCGATCCTGGACATGCTCAGGTGTTGGACCACAAGTCCTTCCAGTCCCCAACGCAGCGCCGCACGCGACAGCTTCGAACGCGGCTCGGCTGCGGCACTGGTGTCTTGACGCCACACCCGCCCGCACTCGATGCACCGATAGCGCCGGAGCCGCACGTGCAGCACGGTAGGGCGCCACCCCAGCGGGACATGCGACAAGAGTCGCACCACCGAGCCCCGGATGAGGCCCTGGCCGCCGCAGTCTCGGCACCAGTCGTCGGCGTCGACCGGGCGGCAGGCCAGGATCGCACGGTCGGGTTCGATGCGCTGGCCGGTGACTTCCAACCCGAGGCCGTCGAGACGGCAGAAACTAGTCAGATCAGGGCACGTGAAGGTAGCGTCGGACACGTCGAGGTCTTCCAGATGGGGAGCGTGAGAACTTCCATCTTCGGAGGGCCTCGACCCCTTCAGCCAGCCGCCACGCCGCAACCCCGAACAGCGCTACCTACACCCTCGATTGTGAAGAGCCCGTAAACATGGGGGCCTTTCTGAGCGATGGACGGGTGGCGCTAGAAGTGGGGACACGAGCACCTGGCCTCGACGAAGCACTCTATCGTGGGCCTCTCGCCTTCACTAGCGGTTGGGACCCTGCAGCGCGCGGGTGAAATCGAAATATGGTGACAGTGCAGGCGCGCAGCTCTGGCCACCACTCAGTGCCCTCACGGGTCTGAGGTTCCTCCTGTCCCATACCCGCTTGAGATTGTTGTCTGCTCACCTGGCTGCGGCCGTGCCACCACACGCCAAGCTGCGGCCCTCGGGGACGGCAGTGCGGTGCCCCCGGCCGCCGCGTGGGTCCCGGGGTACCAGCTGTTGGACACGGGTGGGTGGGCATATGTTTCGGAGGCGGGCGGGACGGGCGTTGCGACCTGATCGGAACGGCTAGGTTGACGGCCATGAGCAAGGGGCCAGGAGGCGACGACGCCGGGCAGGACGGTGCACCTGAGAGCCGTGACGAGGTTCAGCGGAAGGCTGAGGTTCGGCAGCGCAGCTTGGAGCAGACCAGAGCGCGACAGATTAGAGTCCGGCACAGAACCCCCCTAGCTCGGGACGCCGCCGCGAGGGAGTGGAGCCTGTCGGAGGAATTGCGCCTGGAGAAGGAGTGGAGCTGGTTGAAGGGCAGGTCGTCGTGGGTCTGGGGTTGGGTAAGGCGCAAAGCATCGGGACTCTGGGGCTGGCTGGCTAGTGACTCGTTGAGTCGGGCTGCGGTCCTCACGATTCTCGCATTGCTGTGCGCGGCGTTCCTGGTGTTGTGGGCGACCGGTCTGCCGGACTTGAAGGACGACGAGGACGGCAGGTGGTGGTACCTGTACGCCGACACACTCGAGTGGAAGGACCGGTTGACGATTGCGGGTGCTGTCGCGGCCGGTGCCGGTGCAGCCTTCGCTTTGGTGATCGGTTACCGCAAACAGAGTGACGTGGAGGAGGCGAAGTTTGGTGCAGCATTCGCCGACGCAACAGCGCAACTGGGCGATGCTGCGCCGGTGGTACGCATCGCCGGCGCCTACGCACTGGCAGCCTTGGCCGACAGACACATGGACCGCCGGCAGCAGTGCATCGACGGACTCTGCGCCTACCTCCGACTCAACTACACCCGTTACCTTCTAGGTAGCCCCGATGGTCGGGGTTCTGGTCGCCAGGCCCGGCATGACTTACTGCCCCTGTCGTTGATGATCCGGGGGGTGTTGTCACCGGGTCCTGGTGGCGTGGGTTGATCGCTGATAGGGACACGGCCCACCGTGCCTCGGTGTGGTCTCTTCGTAACGTGGGTGCCGACGATCTTCGCCTGACTTGGTGACCAGAATGAGTCCTTGAAGGAGGACTGTCATGGACCAAGACCGGTTCGACGTCTTCGTCGGTCTCGACGTCGGCAAGGAACACCACCACGCCACCGCCCTCAACACGGCAGGCAAGCGGGTGCATGATAAAGCCCTACCGCAGGACGAGTCCGCGCTGCGGGAGGTGTTCGACAAGCTCGCTGGGTACGGGTCGGTGTTGGTGATCGTGGACCAGCCCGCGACGATCGGCGCCCTGCCCGTGACAGTGGCTCGGGCGCTGGGCATCGAGGTCGCCTACCTGCCCGGGCTAGCGATGCGGAGGATCGCCGATCTGCATCCGGGCAATGCGAAGACTGACGCCCGTGATGCCTACATCATCGCCGAGGCTGGCCGGTCCATGCCTCATGCGTTGCGCCGGGTCGGAGGCGATGACGATCTGATCGCCGACCAGGCGGTGATCGTCGGGTTCGACGACGACCTCGCAGACGAAGTCACCCGCGTCTCAAACCGGATCCGCGGTCTCCTGACCCAGATCCACCCAGCACTGGAACGCGCCATCGGCGGCGACATCGGCCACCCGGCGGTGTTGGCCCTGCTGACGAAGTTCGGCGGCCCAACCGGCCTCGCCGCCGCCGGCAAGCGCCGACTTACCACCACTGCCAAGCCTCTTGCGCCACGCATGCACGAGCGCCTCGTCCAAGCCATCGTCAAGGCCCTGACAGAGCAAACCGTCACGGTTCCAGGCACCCGGGCAGCCGAGTTGGTCCTGCCCCAGCTCGCTGCCCAACTCCAAGGACTGCTCGCGCAGCGCGCTGAGGCCGCAAAGCAAGTTGAGGAGGCCCTCGATGCGCACCCTCTTTCCCAGCTCCTGATGTCAATGCCCGGAGTCGGCATCAGGACCGCAGCCAGACTCCTCCTCGACATCGGCGACGGCTCAGCGTTTGCGACCGCCGGGCACCTCGCCGCTTACGCCGGCCTGGCCCCGGTCACGCGAAGGTCCGGCTCCAGCATCCGCGGCGAACATCCCTCCCGCGGCGGGAACAAACACCTCAAACGAGCCCTGTTCCTATCTTCCTTCGCTGCCCTCCACGATCCTGACTCACGCGCCTACTACGACCGGAAACGAGCCGCGGGAAAGAAGCACAACGCGGCCCTCATCTGCCTGGCCCGACGACGCGTCGACGTCCTCCACGCCATGCTCCGCAACGGCACCTACTACCAAGCAAAACCTGCCGCAGCGGCTTGACAGGAACCATAGGGACACCCCCCCGAGAGCGCGAAGAAGGTTCTCGAGCTGCTCGAGGCCGAGCAGACGATCGGGGCACTGGTCATCCCTGCCATGCAGGAGATCACCACGACCGAAGCCGCTAAGATTCTCGGGATGTCCCGTCCGACCCTCATGCGGATGATTGAGCGTCGCTGCATCGAGTTCCGCATGGTCGGTAAGCACCACCGCATTCCGGCCGCGTCGATCCAGATGATGCGCGAGTTTCTCGACGAGGAGCACAAGACCGTCGTCGCCGAACTGTCTAACACGTACGGGAACGTCGATTGAGCCTATCGGTCACACTCGCCGATGCGAACATCCTGATCTCTCGCACCCTGCGCGACAACTTCGTATACGCCGCGAAGATGGGTGCGTTCGCCATCCACTGGAGCGGCCCGATCCTCGACGAGACCACTCGCAACCTCATTAAGCAGTTCGATTTCCCCTCGCAACTCTGGAACGGATCATCGGCCCCGATGCTGCGGCTAACGTGCGGGCGGTCGTGACGGCCTCTGGGACTTCGGTCGAGCCCCACCCCGCCGAGTGAGGGCTCTGGGCGCGACCGAGGAGAGGCATTGGGCGCACTCCGTTCGTCGCCTTGTCGAGATGCCCGAGCCTGCCGAAGTGCCCAGACTCACGCCCTCAGTTCGACCACCGGCATTGTGACGACCGCCTCCGCGCCCCTCGCGTCGCCGAGGCGTTCTCCCAGTGTGCGCCGCGCGAGGTCCGGCGGTAGGGCCGCGGAGAACTTCAGCCCAGCCACGGCGCCATCGTCGATCCTCGGCACGGCTCCTGTGTCGACGGCCGCCAGGTCGCTGAACTCGAAGCCCTCCGGCAGCGCGATGCTCTCGTTGTCCACCCCGGTCGAGTCGAGGCCGAGGCCCGACTGCAATGTCGCGTTGGCCTTGATTCCGGCCCACGTCCAGAGCTTGAGACCATCCGTTGTTCCCGGCGCCAACACCAGACCGTTGCCGCTCACCTCATGCTCGTGCTCGGCGCGCACCCGCTCCAGCGCGCCCGGCACGCGCCTGGACATCTTCACGTCGGGCGTCTCCCCCAGCAGCACGTCGCGCCTTGCCCGGCACAGTTCGAACGACTGCGTGACGGCACCCGACGGCCACTTCACGTCGCCCTTGGTCGGCACCTCCTCCACCCAGACGGTGAACCGGCCCCAGTCGATGCTCTGGATGAACCAGCCTCGTCCCGCCAGCACGACTGGCTTCTGCGCCTTGCCCGTGGCGTCGGGGAGCGCCAAGGGTGACACGAAGCCGATCTCGCGCACGCCCGCGACCACGCGCAGCTCGACGTCCGCGATGAATGTCGACAGCAGGTCCATGAAGTTGCGTTTCCCGAACTCCCTCTCGGCGCGCGGGCCGATCATCAGCAGCCCCGAATCGTCGACGAGGAATCCCTCCCGGCACAGGTAGGCGAGCACCTCGTCACCGTCGTCCATCAGCGGCAGGTCACCCCACCACCGGCGCCAGTTCGACGCGCCGAACGCGCCCTCCTGCAGCGCCAGCGCGAGAAGCTGCTGCGCGGCAAGGTGCCTCGGGTGTGGCGGCGCGACGACATCCTCGACGAATCCACTCCTCCACAGCGTCAGGACGGCCGCAGCGTCCAACAGACCGTCGAGGCTCGTCGCGAGGAAGAGCGTGTTCCGGCTCGTGCCGGGGCGACGTCCGGTGCGGCCCAGGCGTTGCAGGAACGACGAGACGGTGCGGGGCGCGTCGAGCTGGATGACGCGGTCCAGGTCGCCGATATCGACGCCCAGCTCAAGCGTCGACGTGGCCACCACGACGGTGTCTCTTGCCTCCGCGAAGGCCTGCTCGCTGCGTCGCCGTTCGTCGGCCGACAGCGACGAGTGCGACACGTACGTCTGTACGTCGCGTTGCCGCAGCAGGAACGCGAGTTCCTCTGCGGAGCGTCTCGACTCAGCGAACACGAGCCGCTTCTCACCCCGGTGCATCCGCGAGATCACGGTGGCGGCGTTGTCCAGGCTGCCCACGTAGTCGAGCGTGATGTCCGGCTCGACCGCAGCCGCGGACTCCTCCTGCACGACGACCGCCGGCCCGCGGCCCTTGCTCGACCCCTGCATCCACGCACCCACGGTCGTCGGGTTGCCGACCGTTGCCGACAGGCCGACACGCTGGATCGCATGCCCCGCCAGCCGCTCGATGCGCTCCAGCACCGCGAGCAGGTGCCAGCCACGGTCGGATCCGGCGAATGAGTGGAGTTCGTCGATGACGACGGCTCGCACGGACCCGAGGAACCGCGCGTGGTCGACGCTGCGCGACACGAGCATCGCCTCGAGCGACTCGGGCGTGGTCAGCAGGACATCGGGCGGCTCCCCCAGCATGCGGCGCCGATCCCCCGACCCGACATCGCCGTGCCACAGGCCGACGGTGCGGCCGAGCCACGCGCAATAGCTGCCCAGCCGAGGGTGCAGGTTGTTCAGCAGCGCGCGCAACGGCGTGACGTACAGCACGGACGTCCCCGACCACCCGTCCCGCACCATCTCCGTGAGCAGCGGAAACAGGGCTGCCTCGGTCTTGCCGCCTGCGGTGGGCGCGACCAGCACACAGTCGGCTCCCGACCGCACCGGCTCGACGGCGGCGGCCTGTAAGGGCCGCAGCCCTGGCCAGTGGAGTGAGTTGACGATGTGGTACTCGATGGCCGCATCCAGGCCGGTGCCCGCCTCCATCCGCTACAGGTCCAGGTCGATGTCGTCGACGCTCCCCGCCGGGGTGCGGTCGCCGCGTGCGCGTGCCTCACGTTCGACGGAAGTGAGTTCACCGACGCTGAGCGTAAGGTGGTAATCACGTCGCGGGTTGAAGTCCTCGAACTGGTCGACGCGGTCGAGCACGTCGGCGACGAGCTTCTTGAGGAACAGCCGTGGCGCGACGCCGGTGCGGCCGCCGAGCTCTCCCCCGACCGCGGCCGCGAGGTCGCGCACGTACGCGTCGTCGACGAGGGCCCGCACCCGGTCGGGAGCCTCCGCGCCGTCGGCGAAGATGTCGCGGACACGGCTGCCCAGTTCGAGCAGCGAGTCGGCGGTGAACCCGGTCAGCCGGATCTGCGTCGCACGCGGGTTGTCGAACCTCGCGTCGGTCGTGAAATCGGTCTGGAGCCGCTGCGCGAGCGGCGCGAGCCGCTGCACGCCCTGTTGCCCGTCGTAGAACGCGGGCGTCCCGGTCAGGACCAGGTAGAGCCCCGGGAAGCGTCCGCCGTCGATCTCGTCCATGAGTTGCCGCAGCGCGTTGAGCGACTTCTCGCGCACGTCGCTGCGCATCCGCTGCAGCGTCTCGACCTCGTCGAGCACGACGACGAGTCCGGCGTAGTCCGAGTCGCGCAGCACGGTCAGCAGTCCCTGCAGGAAACCGAGTGCGCCGAAGTGGTCGAGGCCGCCGCGGACTCCGGCGGCGCGCTTGACGGAGGCCGCGACGTGCGGCTGCCCGCCGAGCCACGCCAGCAGCCCGTCGGCCTGGGCGGTGTCACATGCCTGCTGCGCGAGCCGGTACTGGCGCAGCACTGCGGCGAAGGCCGGCGCCTCCTTCGAGACGTTCGACAAACGTCGTTGCAGAAGCTCCAGCGTCGCGTCCGGCCCCGACGAGGCACCGTCGCCGGCGTCGCCGTCCAGGATGTAGAACCACCCGTCGACGACGTCGCGCAGCGCACCCGATTGGCTCGTCGACGTCGACAGGTTCTCGGTGATGCGTCGGTAGACGGTCTCAAGCTTGTGTAGCGGCGTCTCGGTCTCGCTGATCTGCACCTCAGCGGTCGCGAAGCCGTCCTTCTTGGCACGTTCGGTCAGCCAGCGCGAGAAGAACGTCTTGCCGGAGCCGTATTCGCCGCGCACGGCCTTGAAGCCGGCCCCGCCTGCCGCGACGCTGCTCAACTCGTCATCGATGGCGTTCTCGAACCTCCTGAGACCGACGGCCAGCACGTCGAGCCCCTGGCTGGGCACGGTACCCCGCCGCAACGCATCGATGATGTCCTTGCGCCGTCGTGGGCTGAGGCCTGCCATCAGGTGGTCACCTCAAACTGTTCGCGCAGCAGCTTCTCGTCCAACCGGATCGTCTTCCCGTCGGTGTCCAACTCGACGACGCTGTACCCGTCGACGTTCAGCAGTCGTTTGACGGCCGCGAAGATCTGCCCGAACTGCCCCGCCGCGATGCCTGCCGCGGCGGCGATCGTGTCCTGGTGCGCCCGGTTGCCCCGCTCGACCAGCGCCCGCACCACAGCGGCGGTCTTCGCATCGGCGAGCGCGTGGCGGCCCGCCCTGCGCTTCTGCTCCCTGAACGTGTCGGACGCGAGCATCGCCTCGACCAGCCCCACCTGCGCAACGGGCGCGTCGGAGGGCGCATCGACCTCGAACAGCGCGTCGGGGCCCGAGGGCGCGGGCCTCTGCGGCTTCGGCTTCTGGCGCGGGACAGCCTCGACAGGTGTTGCCAGCCGGATCGGATCGTTCCACCACAGCGGCACCTGCGGGGCGGCCTGCTCCCAACCGGGGGCGCCATTGGTGACGGTCGCGCCCTGGAACACCAACACGGGGATCGTCAACTCTGCAAGGCTCGCCCCGCCGTGGTAGCCGCTGTGGCGCGGCCCGTAGCGTGCGTCGTCGCGCCACAACAGCACGGCCTGGTCGCCGGGTGCCACGACCCGTTCTCCGGACACCAGCACCTCCCCCTCGACGACGGCGTCGGTCCCGACAGACCTCCACCGGGAATCGGCGCCGGGGACGCTGAGCGCCTCTGTGCCCCGCTCGACCACATGCCCGTGGTCGGACGTCAGGATGATGGCGCGACCAGCGGACGCAGCCGCGTCCAGCAGCGCCCGCAGTGGCTGAAGTGAGTTCAGGTCCCAGTTCCACGCCGAGGTGTCGTTCTTGTGGGTCGCGTCATCGATCGCGTTGATGACGACCCCCACCACCGGCACAGCGTGGTCCTGCACGGCTTCGCTCACATCGGCTGGCAGCGCGGCGCCGCCCTGGGACCGCAGGTCGTTCTTGTGGAACAGCCGCGCGTCCCGGAATCGCTTCGCGAGTCCCCGCTTCTCGTCGTCGAGGGCACCGCTCTGCACCTGGCCGCAGAACAGCGAGGTGCGCGAGATGGCGGTCAGCGACGGCAGCGCCGCCACAACCCCCTGACGCCCGTGCGTCTCTGCGGGCACCCATTCGATGAGGCCGAGCCTGGCGACCTCGGCTGCGAGCGACGTCGCGATGGCCCCGCTCATGCCGTCGAGCACCACCAACAGGGCGCCGCCCCTACGTCGCCACGGGGCGACGACGTCGGCGAGGAGCCGTTCGACTCCGATCGCACCCTCGACGTCGGGCGCATTGACCTGCCGGAGCCTCGATGCCGCGATCCGGTCGCGCTCGCCCCGACGCTCCCGCACCCGGCGCAGGAGTTCCCCGTAGGCATGCGTCACGTCGGGGTCGGTGGATCCGTGCCACACTGCGCCGACGGCGGCGTCAACCCAGGCGCCGTCGCTCAGTTGCCGCTGCAGGTCGGCGCCGAGCGACGGGGTGGGTGCTTCGTCGGTGGCGAGCCAGCGGTGCAGCCGCACGGCCATGGTCGGTGCCTGCGATGTGCCTGCGTCGCGGTGTTCGGCCACGCGCGCAAGCGCGTCCTCGACCGCCTGGTCGTCGCCGTCCGTCAGCGCATCTGCCAGCGCCCGGACGCGGGCGAGGTAGCCGGGTGCGAGGATCGTCGATTCCTCCGCTCCCATGGCCCAGTCGAGGTCGCCCAGCAGGGCCTTGGCCTGCTGCAGCGCGATCCCGAGTTCGGGGGCGTCATCGATTTCCAGCCGCAGCACGGCGGCCTTGGCGAACCTGGCGACGGCCTTGGCCGAGTCGACCGGCACGGGTGTGCCGCCGACGAACCGTTCGACGCGAACGCGCGCCGCGGCCTGCGCCTCGGTGGGTGCGCGCCCGTCCTCGGGCCAGAGGACGTCGAGCGCGAGGCCGACGGCAAGCGGGGTGATGTGTTCATTGCTCTGAGCGATCTGCAGAGCGAGTGCCGCGGGCTCGCCGAGCTCCGTCTCTGCCCAGCCGATCAGGTGCCCGCGCAGACCATCGTCGACGGCGACCCAGGCAGCCCGCACGTCCCGGCGGCCCAGCGAGGTCAGCAGGGTGACGTCGTCGAGCTGCGGCGTCGGACCGAGCCCGAGCACCTGCGCGAGCAGGCAGCCGACGGCGTGCCCCGCAGTCAGCACGGGTTCGGGCGAGCGCGGCCAGCCGCCGGGCGGCTGGTGGTCGAGCAGGGCGGTGGCGGCCCAGTCGAGGCGCCGCAGGTCTCTGCCGACCACGCTCGTGCCGGCGAAGAGCCTCGGCACGGCCTGCCATTCGTCAGGCAGCTGGACCTGTTGCCGGTAGGCGCGGGCGAGGACGGCATCGCCGAGGTCATCGGAGGGCCGGTCGGTGAGCACGACCGCGCGTTCGTCGTCGGCGAGGGTCTCCAGGATGTCCAGCACCGCGAGCTGCGAGACGCCGGGAAGCACGCGGACGTTCTGGTCGCCGACGCGCGCGTCACCGTGGCTCCACTCGGGGCGTGCGCGCAGCAGAAGGAGCTGCGCGTCGGTCTTCAGCAGGTCGACGGCCCACTGCTGCACCATCGCCGGCGACACGGCGACGGTGCGCACCTCGCTCACTGCCATCGCCACGAGACCTTCAGCGTCTTGCCGTCGACCGGGTGGTTCAGCTCCCCTGTCAGCTGATGCAGCAGGTCTTCCAGCCGGCGCACGTCGCTGACGTCGACGGCGTGCGTCTGGCCGATGCGGGCCTCCTCCTCGCGCCTGATCCGCTCGGCCTCGAGTCGAGCCTCCTCCCGCTGGCGCTCGAGGTCGGCCCGCTCCACGCGCAGCCTGGCCTCCTGCTCGGCGGCCTCGCGCTGTCGGCGCGCCAGATCCTCCTGCTGCCGCCGGAGCCGCTCCTGCTCTGCCTCACGCTGCGCCCGGGCCGCGGCCGCGGCGCCGTCGGAGTCGCGCGGCGCGGTGGGTCGCCGTTCGACGAGTACCGAGGTCGCCTCTGCCGCGGCCGCCTTCAACGCCTCGCCGAGGCCGGCGTGCAGCTCTTCCCGCCCTGCCGCGACCCGCAGCGTCCGCAGCGCGTGGTCTGCCACGTCACCGTCCAGATCCTCCAGCTGGTCGACCACCTGCCAGTTGGCGCCCTTGAGGCGGGCCGCCACGTCACTGGCGGAGGCCAGCGACCTGCCTAGCGGCTGCAGCTCGTCGTCGAGTTCGAACTCGCCGAGCACGCGGATCCGGTCGACGTGATCCGATGCGGTCGAGAGCGCCCAAACTAGGTCGGCCCCGCGGTGGGCAGTGGCGAGTCGGGGGCTGACGTCGCTGAGGCCGAGCACCTCCGCGTGGGCCTCCAGTTCGCTGACGAGGTCGGAGACCGCGCGGTCGAGGCCTCGGACCTTGGCGTTGAGCGCGTCACCGACCCGCTGCACCGCCGCGCTGGACAGGTGGTGCTCGTCGGCCGCCAGCCCGAACAGGGCCTTGGCGCGCGCGAGCGCCAACAGCCAGTCGTCGCCGGTGGGCAGTTCGGGTTCCAGGAGCGTGAACTCGTTCTTGAGCCCGCCGATGCCGGGCACGCCGACGCTGCCGCCGTAGTGCCGCAGCTGCCGGTCGGTGAGCGCGACCCAGGCGAGGACCAGAAGGTCCTGCGCGTCCGACGTCATCCCGATGTCCGCGAGTGCGGCGCGCAGGGTGGCGACGGTGGCATCGTCGTGTGCGATGGCCTTGGTGAACGTGTCGTGCCACGTGAAGTGCTCGGGGGCGAGGACGTAGGTCACCTCTCGGAGCGTGCCGACGCCGTACGCGTCGATCACGCGCCGCACCCTGTTGGCGGTGGGCCGGTCGATGGTGTCGAGGCGGCCGCCCTTGTTCATGGCAGAGCGCACCAGGTCCAGCACCGCGGTGAACTCGGCGCGTCGCACCTCGTCGCCGCCGCGGTCGATCCTGGGGTGCCGCGCGTAGCGCGCGTCGAGTGCGCCTCCGAGAACCGCGACGACCGCTTCGCCGAACGATGCGGCCGACGGCTTCTGCGGCGTGTAGTCGGGCGCGAGCGTGAAGAACGTGTTGCCCTCAGGCACCCGGTCGCCCAGGTGGTCGTCGGTGGCGGCGTCGATACCGTAGGCCTGCCGCAGCGCCGCGACAATCTGCTGTTTGAGCGAGTCGCGCTGGTTGGTTAGCTGCCGACGCGCGGGCTCGCGGTCGGCCACAGGCAGCACGGTGGAGTACTGGTCGAAGTGCGTCCCGGTGAGCAGGTAGTCGAGCGTGACCAGCTTGCCGATGTCGTCCATCCGCGCGGAGGTCAGGAAGTGCGGCAGCCACGCGATGGTGTCGCTCTCCCTGCGGTCCTCGCGGAGGCCGACCAGCCGCACGACGTCGTCGGCGGGCGGGTTGCCCTCGTCGTCGAACGGGAAGTCGACCACGAGCTTCCACCGCCCGTCGGCGGCGAGCAGCGCCTGGTCGGGCATGGCCCGCACGTCGCGCACGTTGCCGAAGACGACGTCGACGTCGCGCTTCTGCCCCCGCCACACGTGGCTGAGAGAGTAGTCGGCGCTGGTGAGCGCCCCGCTCGACGTGGCGCCCAGCTGTTCGGCCAGCAGCCCGCGCAGAGTCCTGCGCCGGTTCTCGTGGGTGTCCTCTGTCTGCACGCCTGCGAGCACCGCGTCGTAGTCGACGCCCGTGAGCGCGAGCGAGATGACCGGGTCCCCGGGCTGCGCGCCGATGGTGATCTCGCCGAACTCCGCGGACCAGTCCTTGGCGAGCCTGACGACCTGGCCCGCCTCCTGGCCGGGGATCATCGCGACGACGCTGCCGAAGTTGAGCGCGGCCAGCTTGGACGCGGTGAGGTCCTTCAGCGACGTCGCGCCGGGCGCGATCGCGGCCACGAGCAGCGTCTTGGCGAGCCGGTCGTCGCGTCGGAACGGGTGCGTGCGGGGCAGGCTCCTTGCGTCGGCCTCGGTCAGCCCGTGGCGGCCCAGCAGGTAGGGCCGCATCTTGGACGTGTAGAACTTGCGGGCGGCGCGGAACAGGTCCTTCATGTCGTCGGTGAGCGGCTCGGCGTCGCCGAGCACCACGACGTCGAAGAGGTCGCCGACGGGGATGACGTCGCCGACGGTCAGCTCGTCGCGGCCCTCAGAGAGCAGTTCGCTCATGATCTTCAGCGCGGTGCGTTCGCGCTGCATGATCGACGACAGCGCGATCATCGCGTCGACGAGCGCGGGAGTGAACGGGTAGACCTGTGCGAAGTCGACGGCGTTCGAGTTGGCCTCGTCGGTAAGCAGGTGCCTGAAGGCCACCGGGTTGGCCTTGACCCGGTTGACGGCGGCGGCGAGCGCGGCCGCGCCGTCGTCGCTGGTGGGGGTCAGCAGGCGCTTGTGGACGATCTCCGGCAGGTTCGCGGCCGCCAGCGGGATCTTCTCGAAGCGCCCCTCCCACCACTGGAACGAGTCGTCGAGCGCCACCTGTTCGGCCCCGACGGCGCCGCCGCCGAGGAAGTCCTTCAGGTTGCGCTGACGGGCGACAAACGAGACGAGCGGGATGGGCAGCGCTCCGATGCCGGTTTCGACCAGCTTGGCGACCTTGGAGGTCTCGGTCTGGATGAAGGCCGTGTCGCGCAGGTGGTTCGCGAGCCACAGCACCAGTTCGTCGAGGAACAGGACGATGCCGTCGTAGCCGAGGCCCTTGGCGTGCGTGGTCATGGCGAGCAGGCCGTCGGAGATGTCGAGCCAGGTGCCGGTGTTCTCGTAAGCCGGGAAGTAGGTGGCGACGAGGTCGGCGACGACGCGCTGCCGGTCGGGGTCGACCGCGGGCTTGGCGCGGGCCGCGTCGTAGAGCGCGGGCGTCAGGGTCGCGGCGAACGAGCCCCAGCCCGACGACGCCTGCCCGCCGGACCGGAACCGGGCGAAGAACGCGTCGTCGCCCAGCTGCGCGCGCAGCAGGTCGGCGTTGTCGAAGAGCGCGTCGGAGCGGTGCAACACGGGCGCGGCGGCGTCGGGATGCCGTTGCTTGACGGTCTTGAGGTAGCCGCCGAAAAGCGCCGAATCGAAGGATTCGGCGCCGATGAGGTGGTAGTCGATCGCCAGCAGCTTGCGGCCGAGCAGGCTCTGGTGCGCCGCGACCTGCGCCTGCAGCCCGGGCAGCGCCCGCGCGTGCGCGTTGCCTGCCAGCAGCAGGTGCATGACGGCGAGGTAGTGCGACTTGCCGGAGCCGAACGAGCCGTGGATGAACGCGCCTTTGGACGTGCCACTGGCCAGGGCCGCCTCGACCATGCCGAGGCCCTTCTCGAACGATCCGGCGATCGACGCGGTGATGACGTAGTCGTCGAGCGTCTGGTCGGGGGCCTCCTGCGCGCGCTGGATCTGCAGGACGAAGTCGTCGTCGTGCACGCGTCGGGGGATGTCGATCGCGTCGCGCAGCGGCAGTTGCAGGTTGGTCATCGTGAGGCCCTCCGCCCACGGGTCGGACGTGGCGGCAGCCATGCCGTCACCTGGTCACGCGTCTGGCCCATCACGGCCAGCTGGCCGTCGATGAACTGGTGCACCACCGCGTAGGCGCTCATACCGTACGTCGGGTCGATGTCGGAGTGCCACTGCTCGAGCCACGGCTCGAGCTCCACCAGGCCCGCAACGAGCGGCACGAGCGCGTCGTCGCTTGTCGCGAGCGCCTGCTGTGTCGCGTAGTCGCGGGCGAGCGCGAGGCCCTGGTCGCGGTGGTCCCAGCCTGCCCAGCCCAGCACGGGCGTCGGGTCGCCCTCGCGCGCCACACCCGGGTAGGCGATGAAGCGTTCCTTGGGCACGTCCAGCTTGCCGCGCGCCTTCCAGTACTCGTCCTTGACGAAGTCATCCTTGGAGTACTTCGGCGGCACCGGAATCGTCACGGTCTCGCCCGCGTCCTCGCGGCGCTGCAGCTCCCACACGGCCTGCCAGGCGCGGTACTTCTCGATGCCCGACGGCTTGTGGCGGTAGGCGGCCAGGAACGGCACGGCCTCGCCGGAAGCGAGCGCGCCGATGACTGCGGCCAGGTCGGGATCGGTGCTGCCGGTCAGCGCGCGGGCGAGCTCCCTGACTGGTTCGTCGGCACGCAGCAGGTCGGCCAGCTCGGCGACCGACCGCATGACGGGGCCGGCGCCGTCGCGCCAGAGGGCCGGGTCCTCGAGCCGGTCGAGCAGCGCGCCCTGCAGCGCCTGCGTGCGCTGCGACTCCCACGTCGTGGTGGCCCAGC
Organism: Tessaracoccus lacteus; assembly: GCF_029917005.1. Taxonomy (NCBI): domain Bacteria; kingdom Bacillati; phylum Actinomycetota; class Actinomycetes; order Propionibacteriales; family Propionibacteriaceae; genus Tessaracoccus; species Tessaracoccus lacteus. The sequence goes on along the minus strand of NZ_CP123967.1, from coordinate 924,429 downwards.
GGCGCTTGAACTCAGGCTTCTCCAGCAGGCGGATGCTGCGGTCGCCAGCTATCAGGTCGAGGCGTCGCCGCACCAGGTCGCGGTAGTCCGCGGGCCAGGTTTCGGGTAGCTCGGTGATCGGGTTGGACCCGCGACGCTCGAACCACTTGGTCTGTTCAATGCCGTCCTCGACGCGCCTGGCCAAGTCAACCTCGAAGGCGCGTTCACCCAGAGCGACTCCGTCGATCAATGAGCCCTGGTAGGTCAGGTCATGGTCCAGGAGGCCGTATCTGCGATAGACCTCCCAATCCAACTCCTCCTGCTCAAAGACCATGCACGCTCGGATTCGCAACGATTCTGCCCGCCCGATCTGCAGCGCTTGGGCCAAAGAGCCAGCTGGGTTCGACTGCCACCGATCGATGATTGCAGCCGGCACATGACCACTCAGTTCCACGGCGAGTGCATCGAGCCTGCGAGCCCGCTCAAGCGGCAGGCTCGCGGGGAGTGGAAAGCCTGACACCTTCGTCGCGTCGTACTCGTACCTCCGCTCCCACTCCTCGCCCTTGAGAGGTTTGCCCAAGCACATGCTGTGAAGCCAGAAGCACGCCGCCGACGAGTTCAGCACGCCCAGCAGCTCCAGGTGCCGGTCCTCGGTTGCGCCCTCCGGCAGCTTGATCACCGGCGCGGTCTGCTTGAACACCTTGCCGCCGCGGTCCAGCACGAAGTGGTTGTGCGTGGCGACGAAGGCGAAGGTGATCGTCAGTGGCGTGGCGTGGCGACCAGCGAAGAACATTGCATGATCGAACCAACGCATCCCACGCTCGACAGGCCGCTGACCGAAATAGAGTCTGTTTGACAGCTTTGTCCGATACCTCCAGAACCACGCCGCCACTGGCCCATTTAGCGAAATGGGCATCCCCTCCATCGTGTTGGGAAGCAGGCTGCGGTCGGCAGATGAAACGCGATAGTCACGCACTCCCTCACCCTCCACCAGAGCCGGACTGTTCGCGAGCCAGGAAAGCCTGGAAATCACATACCGAGGCAGGATGAATACCTCGTCCTCCCCGGTAAGGTCCGTCATACCTACATCGATGCCGGTCTCTGCCAAGGTTTGCGATGCGAGATTCTCGAGATGCTCCTTCAAGTCCACTGCACCGCCGCCACTGAGTGACCACGGGTGGCCGAGCAGCACCTCGCGGTCGAGGTCGGTCACCGACACGAAGCTGCCGTCGTACCCGGGCTCACCGAGATGCCCGACGATCTCACTCCACACCAGTCCCCTGGCCGGGTCGGCGGGCTGGCCGGGCTCGCCGCGGACGCCCAGCACAGCGCGCACGCGGTCGCCGACGGGGTTGCGTCGCCGACCCACGATGATCACGGTGGGGGTACCGTGGCCTGGGATGTAGGCGCCGGAGGTATCGATCACCTGCGTGAGGTCGATCGCGACACGCTCGCGCCTATGGCCCGGGTCCTGACCGGCGAAGACGACCTCGATGAGCTTCCTGCCGAACTCGCGCTTCATGAACGAGTTGGACGTGATCTGCCCGACATAGCCAGCGCCGCGGCCCGGCCCACCCGCGATGGCCAGCCGGAAGAAGAGCTCCATGAACGGCGCGGACAGCGCGTACTTCCCCGCGGCCGAGACGTAGGTCCCGCGGTACAGCACGTTCAGCGCCTTGTCCTTGACGGTGATATAGGGCGGGTTGCCCACCACCACGTGGTACTGGCCGGGCGCGAGGATGCCGAAGTAGTCGTCGACGTCCTCAGTATCGTACGAGAACGTGAGCGCCTCGGACTCGTCATCCTGATCACCCACGAGCCTGTCCTGCGTGGACCGGCTCGGGCCGAGCAGTGAGTCACCGATCGCGAGCCGGAATCCCATCGCCGGCACGCCCACCAGCGACCGCTCACCCGCAGCCGTGAGCCCGGCGACCGTCAGCCGGAAGCGCGCGATCGCGACGGCGAACGGGTTGAGGTCCACGCCGTGGATCGACGCCATGGCGCGGCGCACGCGCTCCTTCGCGTCGAGCGCCGGGGCGGCCTCGAGCCAGGCCCGGTTCAGTCGCTCGAAGGCGCCGAGCAGGAAGTGCCCCGAGCCGCAGGCCGGGTCGATCAGCTTGAGGTCGTCCGGCCCGAACTCCGCCAACGCAGGGGTGAGCGTCTGGTCGAGGATGAACTCCTCCACGAACATGGGCGTCTGCAGCAGCGCGAACGTCTTCTTGGCGTGCTCCGAAAGGTCCTGGTAGAGGTCGCCGAGGAATCGGGTGCCCAGCTCGGGGTCGGTGAAGTCGTGCACCAGGGTGCCGTCGTCGCCCACTCGACGCCAGAACGCGATGAGCGCCGTCGCCGACTCCGGGCTGATCTCGGCGCTCCACACCGGGTTGTGCCGGGCGTCCACCAGCGCGGCGCCCGCGGGCTGCGCCGCCAGCACGGCGAAGCCCTGCTGCAGCCAGTGGCGCCGGTTGTGCGTCGGGTTGTCGCGGAAATAGGCCGTCAGGTTCTCCTCGGCGCGCTGCACGCGGTCCCCCGGCCCGGCGATCCAGCCGATCGAGGTGGGCAGACCGTCCACCTTCGCGCCCACCAGCAGGTCGTTGTCCTCACAGAACCGCAGGAACGTTGTCGCCACGATCCACGCCACAGCGGCCTGATCCACCTCGTTGTCGCGCCACGTCACCCAGGAGAAGCCGGTGCGCTCGCGGCGCAGCGCCTCGGCGTAGGTCTCCTTCAGCCGCACGCCCCACGGGTTGCCAGGATCCTCCGCGCGCGCACGCAGGTCCCCCTGGAGGAGCTTCAGCTGGGCCTTGAGGTCGGCGAGCAGCGCGGCCGAATCGATCACGGGTGAACTCCTGAGGTAGTGCCGTTGAGGTCGGGATCGGAGAGGGTCGCCAGGTCGGAGGGAAGCTCCACCCAGCCGCTGGGCCCGAGCGGCACGGGCCTACCCTCCAGCAGCGGGACGGCATGGTTGCCGAGCTTGGCCACAAGCAGCCAGCGGGCCGCCGGGCGGGGCGTGCCGACATCGAGCAGGCTCGACAGCACCGCAGACATGCCGTAGCGCACCAGCGGACCCGCGTTGACGATGAGCAGCGGACGATCGGCGGCTAGCTGCGCCTCCCACTGCGGGGTGACGGCCCGCTGCACCAGACTCTCCAGCTGCATCCAGTCGGCGCTGCCCTTCGGCCCGGCGTCGACGCCCAGCACGAACGGCCACTGCGCGCCGAACTGCGCGGCCAGCTCACGCGTCGCCGTCACCACCAGAGAAGCGACATCCACCACCTCGACGCCGAACTGATCGGCCAACTCCCTCGTCGCGGCCATGTAGCGCTTCGGCGGCGTCGTCAGCGTCAAGGCACCATGGCGACCGATCGACTCGGCGAGCCTGACGCGCGTCTCCGAGATCGCGGCCGGGGCGACCACCGTCAGCCTCGTCGATGTGTGCGCCGTCGAGCGCGCCTCGGAAGGCAACTCGTAGACGCCCGCCACATTCACGACACCCGGCAGCACCTTCGCGACGAGCGCGTCCAGACGATGCGCGTCCGGCAGCCGCACGCGCGGGAACCGTGCCTCGACGCTGCGCCGCACCGACGCCTCGCTGATGCGACGGCCCGGCTTGCCGCGCAGGGCACGCTCGACGGCCTCCTGCGGGTCGAGGTCCACCGGATACAACTCGTCAAAACCGGAGATCGCAGCCGTGGTGGACGCGGCGGCCGCCAACGTGATGAGCCCTCTGTTCGTCAGCGCCGCGAGCGGGGCTGCGTCGGCCTCCAGGATGCCGCCCAGCACCTCCATGGCCGTCGCGGACGACACGACCACGCCGCCGGCCACCAGCTGGTCGGCCTGACGGCCCAGCTCCAACGCGGCCTCGGTCAGCACTTCCGCGGACGGGAACTCCTGGCCGGTGCCGTCCGGATCGGCCGAGTCCTTCAACGCGACGACATCGGGCCGCTGCCCGATGGCCCGACGCAACTCCAGCAGCGGCTCCTCCGCGCGGGCATCGAACTCGTAGGCGGCGCGCAGCAAAGCAGCGCCCTGACGCAACCGACCCTCGCCGTTCAGCAGCGAGCCCCGCTGCCCCACCAGAGCGCTGGCCAGCGATGTCACAGTCATGACGCGACCATTCCGTGCGAGCAGGGTCGCCGCGTCATTCAGCACACTCTCGAGCTGCCGGGAGGCCGAGCCGCTCCACGCCCCGACCGCGGCGTCGAGCGCATGCGCGACGCGCTGCCTGTTCATCCGGAGTGCCTGGGCGGTGGCCCCGGTGGAGGGCCACTGGCCAGCGACGCCGTCATCGGTGAGGCTCAGCAGGCTCTCGATGATCGTCTTGTCGCCGCCGGAGAGCTTCGCCATCAACTGCTCGACGAGCCGCTCGGTGCCCATCGGCTGTTCGGACGCGAGCTCCTCGGGTGCTCTCAGGCGTTTCCGCCAGACTCTGATGCGTCCCTGGATCTCCTTGCGATACGTCTCACCCAGCCCACGGATGGAGTTGATGCGGCGAGGGTCGACACCCAGCAGGTCGCCGACCGTCGCCGCATCGAGTCGCGCGACCGCAGACAGCGCACGCGCCGACAGCCCCGAGCGCTCCACGGGGGTCTCGAGGGTCGCGGCGTCGGCCAGCTCGTCGCTGCCAGCCGCGCCCTCATCCTGCGTGTCGAGCGACACGAAAACGCCCTGCCAGGCGTCCGCCAACGACTCTGCGTTGCTGAAACGCTTCTCGGCCCTGGGGTTCAGGGCGCGTTGGAAGAGCGCGGTGAGCTGCGTGGCGACCACCGGCTCGAACATGGCGGGCTCGATGGCCGGAGCCTCTTCGGGATCGATCGGGCGGCCCGCGCCCTCGCCCCACCACGGCAGCTGCCCGGAGGCCATCTCAAAGAGGGTCGTGGAGACGGCCCACAACTCGGCGGCACGGTCGTACTTCAGGCGGCGGCCGCGGCCCAGATACGGGTCGAGATAGCTGGGTGTCCCCGAGGTCAGGTTGTCGACGCTCTCCCCCGCAAGCGAGAAGTCGAACAGCACGAGCGAAGGCCGACGCGTGCCCGGGTCGGGGGTGATGCCGAGGTTCGACGGCTTGATGTCGCGGTGGAAGACGCCGCGCTCCTCCAGGTGGATCATCGCCTCCAACAGCTGGCTGCCGTACTGCTCCAACTGCCCGACGGTGGCACGGCCCTCCTTGGCCAGGCGCGCCGCCAGGGTCTCCCGACCCGCGTCGCCCAGCAGCAGCGCGCGGCGCTCGCCCACCTGCAGCGGTCCGTCCAGCAGACGCACCACCCGACGGTTGCGGAGGGCCCGCAACGCGTCGGCCTCCCTCGCGAGTCGACGTCCGGCCGCATCCGTGCGGGCCACCTTCAGCACCAGCTCACGCTCCGGGTCGGCCGACTCGGTGTCGAACACACCGAGCGCCACGCCACTCGAACCCTCGCCGCGTCGGCCGGTGACGATGAACCGGTCGTCGATGATGTCGTCCTTCTGCGCCTCGATCGGGTCCTCGACTGGAGTCGGCTCGGCAAGCTCGCCCGCCGTCCGCGCCTCGTCGCTGGCCATCTGCAGGGCGGCCAGCACCTCGTCGATCGTGGGCTGCCGCTCCGACTCGACGGTGCGGGTGGCCTGCGCGATGACGTCGGCGACACCGTCGGGGGTGCCGGGCCACGCGGCCCGTGGGTCGAGCGCGCCCGCCTCTGACTGGCGCTGCTCCAACTCCATGATCGTCTCGGCCGGGGCCCTGCCCGCAAGGATCAGGTAGGCCAGCGCGCCGAAGCCGTACACGTCGAGCGGAATCGACGGGATGCCGTCAGCCGCATTGCGGGCCTCTGGCGCGAGCCAGATCCAGTCGTCGAGGTCCGCCACACCCAGCAGGTCGTCGATGCCGGCGCTGATCGCCGTCAGACGGGTGGTGTCACGGGTGGAACTCTTCCGCTGCGCGAGATACCAGTCGCGGATCGTCACATGCGGCAGCTCGCCGCTGATGGGCGTGACCCACACGTGTCTCGGCGACAGGGCTCGGTGGCGCAGGTGCACATGGTGGGCGAACCGCAGGATCTCGCCGAGACGGATGATCAACGCGATGCGCTGGTCGAGATCGAGCTCCGCGCCCCGTCTGGCGATGTAGGCGTCGAGCGGCACCTCGACAGGGTCGTACTCGAACACCAGCGCTGGGCCGTCGTCCGTGCGCTTGAAGTCGATGGGGACGGCAATGCCGCTGTGATGCAGGCCCTGCGTGAGCTGGAACTCGCGCTGCGCCAACTGCTCGATGCGCTGCCGATCCGCCTTCGACGCCCTCGCGGGCACGTCGTAGAGGCGGAGGCGTCGCTTGATCTCCGGCATGGCGGGAAGCTGCACCAGCACGTCCTGCCAGTCGCGGCCCTGCGCGATGGGCGCATCGTCGGCAACCTCGAAGTCGCCGACCATCCGCACCCTGGGTGCCGGCTCAAAGCCCAGCGCCTCACACAGGGCTCGAATCTGCCTGGCTCGTGTCAGGTCGATCAGGTTCCCGGTCCACCGAGGAGACTCCGCCAGATGCTGCGACAACGTGCGCAGCCTCGGCGCCGAACCCACGTTGTATCCGTCGAGCGTAAGAACCCCGACGTCGCCAGGCTTGGCGATCTCGAGCGTGCTGCCCTCGCCATGCATGACGACCAGCGCCTCGATGTGCGGAAGAGCCTTGCGGGCGGCATCGTTCGGTGCCACGTCCTTCAGAAGGCTCTTGAGCCACTTGGCCTTCCGGTCGGCGAGTATCCGCGGATTCTCGACGCTGCGCCCGTTGTGATCCCACCGGGCAGCGTTGCCCCTGATCTGGCCATGCCAGCCCTTGAGCTCCACCAGAAACATGCCGTATCGGGTCATCAGCAGCACGTCGACCTCGGCGGTGCGCCCCTGCTCGCTGATGAACGTAAGATTGGCCCAGGCCGTGGCGATGCCGTCGTCAGGAAGAAGGGCACGCACGGCGTCGAGCGCGGCCTGCTCTGCGGGCGACGCGGCAGGGCCCATGACCTTCCAGAGCGGGGAATCGGGCTTCACGAGAGCCCCTCGGGCAGGGCAGGTCGCAACCCGATAACGCGCGGCAACCTCGACCACATCACACAGGAACCATAGCGAGAAGCGCGCTACTTGTGGATCGGGGGTGACACTCTCGTCGTGGCCGCGGGACACCGAGGCACTGGCGTGGTACATGTGCCCCAGCCGGGGGTGAGTCCCTGTCGTGGCACGGCCGATCCTGATGACTTACTGCGCCTACCAGGTCGGCGGACTGCCTCCGTACCGCACAACGCGGGGCAAGGGCCTCCCTTGTCTCCCGGGATCGTGTTCGCTAGCCGCGCCGCCCGACACGCTCCGCGAACGCGTCCAGCGCCTCGATGACGTCCGGGGCGATCCAGACGCGGTTACGGCGGTTCTCGTTGGTGCGCACGAGGATCCCGGCCCCCTCCAATTGATCGATCGCCCGCTGCGCGGCGGAGAGCGCGACGCCGGTGACCGCCTCCACATGGGCCACGGTGACCGCGGGCTGACTGAGCAGATGCGGCAGGAGGCGTTGCGCAGCCGATCCCCTGCGTGGCGTGAGCCTCTCACTCCAGGCGACGTAGACCCTTTCCAGATCGTCGACGAGCTCCCGACCGTTGTCAATCGCGCGGAAGGAGGCGATGATGAACTGCTGGATGATCGTCTCGATGTATCCCTCGCGGTAGTCGGTCAACGCCTGGAAGTAGCCGGTGGTATCGGTCAGCAGACCAGCGGAAACGGGAACCGTCAGCGTGCGGGTGACGCCCGCGTGACGCAGCATCGCATGGACGAGAGTGCGCCCCGTGCGGCCGTTGCCGTCGTTGAACGGATGGATCGTCTGGAACTGCGCGTGGGCCAGCGCGACCTGCGCCAGCACGGGCAGATCGACGCGCTGCACGAAGGCCATGAGGTCGTCGAGAGCTGACGGGACCCGTGACGGGTGGGGCGGGACAAATGAAGCGGTGTGCGGGCTCAGCGCGTTGCTGCCGATCCAGACCTGCTGATCCCGTAGCCGCCCCGGCGCGGCGTAGGCCTGACTGCCGAGAAGGGCGCGGTGCGCTGCGAGGAGGGCGTCGATGCTGATGTCATCGGCCAGCTCAACGGCTCGCTGCATGGCGGCGACGTTCGCCGTCACCAGCTGTGCGTTGGGACCTGCCTTAGCGTCGATGGCCGCCAGCGCCAGGGCCCGAGCGCCTGCGGTCACGCCTTCGATCTCCGACGACGACGCCGACTCGGTGCGCAGGAGGACGGACGCCAGCGGCGCGAGCTCCGTCGTGCTGTCGTCGCCGTCTCCCTCGGCCCTTCGTTCCGCGAAGGCCGTGACCTCGGCGTCGAAACGGGTGATCTCCCGGACGGCGTCCTCCGCCTCGGCCTGCAGCCCAGTGTCGATAACGACCCGGGCCTCGGCGATGATGGCCGGCACGGCCGCTTCATACGGCCCTCGCGCCGCGAGTTGTTGGCGACGCGAGGCGCCATCATCCGACTCGCGATGCCATGGATGGGCTTCCCAGCCGACCACGAACGCAGAGTGCAGAGCGCCTCGTTCCCGGTTCATATTCGCACGGTACACCACTTTATAACCATAAAGTGGTGCAAGGACACAGGGATCCCCACCATCTGACAGGCGAGAGTCCCACTCACCCGGTATCTGGCGTTGGCCGGAAGTTGATGGAGGTGGTCTCCATGATCCAGCCACGGACCGGCTGCTTCTCGGGCGGCGGATGATCCGGCGGCGGAATCTCGTCGGGGATGTCGCGCTCGATGGGCAGCCCGTGGCGGTCCGTGAACCGCAGCCCGGCGGGGATGCCGGGATCACCCTCGATGCTGAACTCTCCCTGGTGGTGTTCCCGGTGATGCCTGGAACACAGCGAGATCAGGGTGTCGATGTCCGTCGCGCCGCCCTCTGACCAGTGGAACAGGTGGTGGTTCTCCAGGAACCCGGTCACCGTGCAGCCGGGGAACCGGCAGCCACCGTCACGATCCTCGATCAACCGCCTGGTCCGCTCCGGCACGATCCGCATACTCCGCCCCACGGAGACGGGCTTCGCATCCTTCGTCCACACCGGCTTCAGGGTCCCGTCGCAGGTCAGCTTCCGCATCAACCTGGATGGCAGGGCGCCACGCTTGTTGATCCACCCGTTCCCGTCTGCGTCCAGATGCACCAGCACCCGGTAATGCTCCCGACGCGACGCCGGCGCGGCCTGATGCAGGCTCCGCGACGCGCACTCCACCATCCCGTCCGCCAACGTGGCGTCGGGGTCGCCGGCCGTGAACAGCGCATCCTTCGCCTCACGGATGGCCTGCTCCACCAGCGCCCCATCCAACGGGTTCGCGTCGAACCGCAACACGAACCGCCCACCCCGCAGCCCCATCTGCAGCTTCGGCGCGTCATCGACCGGCACCACGGGGTCGGGAGGATCCTCCACCGGCCCCGGCGTGCCGGGCTCGAACAGATACTTCGGCAACACCCGCCGCAACTGCGACACCGTCGCTGCCTGCACGAACTCGGTGACCGATTCGGCATAGGCGGCCGGCACATGCCGGGCGACGACGACCAGCTGATCAAGGCTCACCGTCCCCCGCGCCAGCCGGGCCTCCAACTCGGGAAAGTCACCCTTCCGACGCGCCACCGCCACAATGTCGGCCGCATGGGACGGAGAGACGGCCGTCATCAACTGCAGCCAATGCTCAGGGGATCTGATCCCGCCGCCGGACCAGCAGTTGGTCTCCAGCACCTCGACCATCAGATCCACCAGATCCGCATTCAGCTGGGCAGCCTGGCCCGCGATCACGCCCGCACGACGGGAGGCAACCTCCCACGCATCGGCTCCGGCGTCCCCCAACGAATCCATACCTAATCGTACACCCGTACGAAACCAGGAACAAGGGCTCCCACCTCCGAAAAGCGTTCAAAGTCCGGCCAATCTCCCACAGGCGACTCTGCAGGGCACAGAGATCTCACCCCCTATGCAGAATGGCGACTCGGCGCTCTGTCAACGGTCGATTCGCGCCAGCATTGCGCCACTGACTTGCCCCAATGCCCCACAGGTTCCGGAGAACCGGCAGGATGGCTCCGTGCACAGAATGTGGGTCGGCAGAGGCGGATGGAAACTCTGGCACGACATCGACCGCCTGTCGCTGGCCGCCGGCGACACCTTCACCCAGGCCGGGTGCGTGTCATCGCCGCCGCGGGCTCCGGGAAGACGTCGGTCATGGTCGCCCGGGCGGCCTATGCCATCACCCGGGGCCTCGTGCCCGCCAGCCGCATCCTCATGCTGGCGTTCAACGCCGACGCCGCAGAGGAACTGCAGGAGCGGGTCACTACGCGCCTCGCCGCGCTCGGCATCTCCTCCGACGGCCTGCGGGCCAGCACCTTCCATTCCTTCGGGCTGTCGATCATCGGCCAGGCGACGGGCCGCAAGCCCCGCATCGCCCCGTGGGTCGAGAATGGCAAGGACGTCGCGAAGATCGCCGAGATCGTCGACGGCCTGCGGGACTCCTCGCCCGGCTTCCGCTACAAGTGGGACACCTTCCGACTCCTCTACCCCCACATGGCGGACGAGCCGGACGGCGGCGAGCCCGACAGCTACGACCGCGCCACGAGGCTCACGGGTTTCGAGACCTACCGCGGCGAGACCGTCCGAAGCGAGGGCGAGCGGCTCATCGCGAACTGGCTGTTCCTCAACGGCGTCGAGTACGAGTACGAGCGGCGCTACGCCCACGACGTCGCTGACTCCGCACACTCCCAGTACCGGCCGGACTTCTTCTACCCCGCCGTCCAGGTGTGGCACGAGCACTGGGCCCTGCGGGCCGACGGCACGCCCCCGGAGAGCTTCACCGGATACGCAGACTCGATGCGGTGGAAGAAACGGATCCACGAGCGGTACGGCACGACGTTGGTGGAGACGACGTGGCATGAGATCGCCGACCTCAGCGGGTTCGAGTCCCTGGAACGAGACCTCAGGCGACACGGGCTGGAACTCGACTGGAACCCCGACCGCCCCATTCCCGGTGCCCCGCCGATGGAGCACGAGCGGCTGGCACGCCTCATGCGTACCTTCATGTCCCACGCGAAATCGGGCTCGTGGACGCGGGCGGACCTGGAGGAACGGATCCGCGACCTCCCGAAGCGTCGCCAGGCGCGAGCCAGGCACTTCCTCGACCTGTACTGGCAGATCCACGAGCGCTGGGAGGCGGAGCTGCGGGCCATCGAGGCCGTCGACTTCGACGACATGCTCCTGCGGGCCGCGGAGCTCGTCGAACAGAATCCAAGCTTGCGACGGTGGGATCTCGTCATGGTCGACGAGTTCCAGGACACCAGCCGCGCGCGGGCCCGCCTGACCAGGGCCCTCATCACCGGCCCTGACAAGCATCTGCTCGCCGTCGGCGACGACTGGCAGGCCATCAACCGCTTCGCCGGGGCCGACCTCGGCGTCATGACGAGCTTCGACGCCTTCTTCGGCCCGGCGTTGACCAGGCGGCTGGAGACGACGTTCCGCTGCACCCAGACGATCGCCGACGTGGCCAGCCGATTCGTGGCACGCAACCCGAGTCAGTTGCGCAAGAGGGTCCGCGCCGCGCGAGGGACCGACGGCCCACCGGTGACCGTGGTGCGCATTCCGAGCAGGGAGGCCATCCCCGACGCGATCGCCGCGCATCTCACCGACCTCTCCGCGTCCGCGCCCGGCAGCAGCGTCGACGTCCTCGGCCGCTACCGGTTCGAACGCGACCTCCTCCGCCGCGGCAGCTACCCGGAACTTCGCCTCACCTTCCGCACAATCCACGCGTCGAAGGGACTTGAGGCCGATTTCGTCGTCCTGCCGAACCTCACCACCGGGACGTTCGGTCTCCCCAGCGGGATCGCCGACGACCCGATCCTCTCGCTCGCGATGTCCGGGGACGACGGCTTCCCCCACTCCGAGGAGCGACGCCTCTTCTACGTGGCCCTGACACGCGCCCGACGGGGTGTGACCATCTTCACGGTCGTGGGACTGGAGTCGCCGTTCGTGGTGGAGCTCCTCCAGGACTCCGGCGTCGTCGTGAAGAGCCAAGCGGCCGACGTCGACGCGGTGCGGGTCTGTCCGACCTGCGGCGAAGGAACCCTGGTCCAGCGGAAGAGCCGCCATGGCCTGTTTCTCGGCTGCAGCAGGTTCCCGAAGTGCAGGGCCACGGCCAGGCTCTAGCGGCCAGGAAGCGCACCGGGCGCGGAGCGGGCGACGAGGTCGAGGTCGAGCTCGTCGTCGATCCCGCCCGCTGGCCGACACGCGTACGCGGTCCGCGGAAGAAGACGCGTCTTGGCGCTCCGAGGTGCTTGAATCCCCTTGTGAACACCACAACCCGGCGCCTTCGCATCGCGATCCCCGTCATCCTCGTGCTCCTCTGGTTCGTGGCCGCGGGCATCGGCGGACCGTACTTCGGCAAGGTCGACGAGGTCGCCCAGAACGACCAGAGCACGTTCCTACCGTCGTCGGCCGAGTCGACGGTCGTCGGCGAGCGGTACTTGGACTTCGTCGGCTCGGAGTCGATCCCGGCCATCGTTATCGTGACCAGCGAGGACAAGCTCACCGACGAGCAGCTCGCCAGCCTGAACACGCTCGCCGAGGACCTGGGTAACGAGGCCAACGTGGTGTCGTCCTCCCCCGCCGTCGCGTCGGAGGACGGGCTCGCCGCCGAACTGTTCGTCGGCCTCGACACCGACGCGGACATCTCCGAGGCAGTCGACGAACTCCGGGCCACCATCACCGACGAGCTCCCCGACGGCCTCACCTTCAACATCACCGGACCCGCCGGGTTCACTGCCGACCTCGTCACGGCCTTCGGCGGCATCGACGGCATCCTGCTGATCACGGCGCTGGGCCTGGTGCTGGTGATCCTGCTCGTCGTCTACCGCTCGATCGTGCTGCCGTTCGCAGTGCTCGCCACCAGTTTGTTCGCGCTGTGCGTCGCGCTGCTCACGAACTGGTGGCTGGCCAAGTGGGACATCCTGACGCTGACCGGCCAGACGCAGGGCATCCTGTTCATCCTCGTGATCGGCGCCGCCACCGACTACTCGCTGCTCTACACGGCCCGCTACGCGGAGGCACTGCGCCGCCACCGGCACCGCGGCGACGCCACGCGCTCCGCCCTGAAGGGCGTCCTCGAGCCGATCCTCGCCTCGGGCGGCACCGTCATCGCGGGCCTGCTCTGCCTCCTGCTGAGCGACCTCGGGTCCAACCGGTCACTCGGCCCCGTCGCCGCCATCGGCATCGTGTTCGCCATGCTGTCCGCTCTGACACTGCTGCCCAGCATCCTGTACCTGCTCGGCCGCTCGGCCTACTGGCCCCGGCGCCCGAAGTACGACCCCGACCGCAGCGACGACCAGCAGGTCCACACCGGCATCTACGCAAAGGCGGGCGAGTTCGTCTCCCGCCGACCGCGCACGGTGTGGATCGTCTGCGCCCTGCTGCTGGCCGCCGGCGCCGCGTTCGTTCCGACGCTGAAGGCAGACGGTGTGCCGACCAGCGAGTACGTGCTCGGCTTCTCCGATGCCCGCGAGGGCCAGGACCGCCTGAGCGAGCACTTCCCCGGCGGCTCCGGCGCCCCGGCCTATGTCCTGACCGACGAGGGCAACCTGCAGGACGTCACCGACAAGCTGCTGGCCGCCGACGGCGTCGACTCCGTCGCCGTCGTGGCGAAGGACTCCCCCTCAGGGCAGGCCGAGGTGACCTCCGACGGGGTCCAGTCGCTGATCCCGGGCCAGCCCACGCCCGCGCCGACCGTCTCCGAGGGTCAGGTGATGCTGCTCGCGACCCTGGCCGACGCGCCCGACTCCGACGAGGCCGTCGAGACCATCCGCGAGCTCCGCACGGAGCTGGCCGGCACGGCCCAGCTCGGCGGCGACACCGCCACGGACGTCGACACGCGCGACACCAACGAGCACGACCGGGCGCTGATCATCCCGATCGTGCTGGCCGTGATCCTGGTGATCCTGATCGCGCTGCTGCGCAGCGTCGTCGCCCCGCTGCTACTCATCGCGACCACGGCCCTGAGCTTCGGGACCGCGATGGGCACCGCGGCACTGGTGTTCAACCACGTGTTCAAGTTCCCGGGCGCCGACCCGTCCGTGCCGCTGTATGGGTTCGTGTTCCTCGTCGCGCTCGGCATCGACTACAACATCTTCCTGATGACGCGCGTGCGCGAGGAGTCCCGGCGCCACGGCACCCGTGAGGGCATCCTGCGCGGCCTCGCCGTCACGGGCGGCGTCATCACGTCGGCCGGCCTCGTGCTCGCCGCGACCTTCGCCGCGCTGGCCGTCATCCCGATCCTCTTCCTGGCGCAGCTCGCGTTCATCGTCGCGTTCGGCGTGCTGCTCGACACGTTCGTCGTGCGGACGCTGCTGGTGCCGGCGCTGGTCTACGACATCGGGCCGGCCGTGTGGTGGCCGTCGAAGCTGGCCCGCGACGAGGCCGCTGCTAAGGGGCGACACGCCGCCTGACCGGGGCCGCCTCCGGCACTAAGGTGGGGCCCATGATCAAGGCTGTTGTGGTGCGTGAATCCGGCGTCGCTCTCGAGGAGGTCGACGAGGAGTTCCTCGGTGACGGCGGCATCGTCGTCGACGTCGCCTACAGCGACCTCAACTACAAGGACGGCCTCGCAGTGACGGGACGCCCGGGCGTCGTGCGCACCATGCCCCTCATCGCGGGCATCGACGTCGTCGGCAAGGTCGCGGAGTCGAACGACCCGCGCTGGAGCCCCGGCGACTGGCTCGTCCTCAACGGCGCCGGCCAGTCCGAGACCCGGCACGGTGGCTTCGCCCAGCGGGCCCACGTCGAGCCGACGTACGCCGTCGCGCTGCCCGACGGCATCTCGCCCGAGCGTGCCGCGGCGCTCGGCACCGCCGGCTACACCGCCGCGCTCGCCGTGCTGCGCATCGTCAGCGAGGGCGCCAAGCCCGAGGACGGTCCCGTCCTGGTGACCGGCGCGACCGGCGGCGTCGGGTCGATCGCGACCATGCTGCTCGCCTCCGCGGGCTTCGAGGTCGCCGCCGTGACGGGCCGCGTCGAGAGCCACGAGGACTACCTCCACACGTTGGGCGCGACGCAGATAGTGCCCCGCAGCGAGTTCGAGGAGAAGGGCCGCCCGCTGCAGAAGGCGACCTACGCGGGCGTCGTCGACTCGGTCGGCGGGCAGGTGCTGGCCAACGCGATCGCCCGCACGCAGCCCGGCGGCACGGTCTCCGCCTGCGGCCTCGCCGGCTCGGCCGCCCTGCCGGCCACCGTCATGCCGTTCATCCTGCGCGGCGTCACCCTGGCCGGCATCGACTCCGTGTGGGCCTCCCTCGAGGACCGCGCCGACGCCTGGCGCATCCTGGCCCGCGGCGTCGACCCGGAGCTGCTCGACGACATCACCACGACCATCACGCTGGACCAGGTCATCGACGCGGGCGCGCAGCTGCTGGACGGCAAGCTGCACGGGCGGACGCTGGTGCGCATCGCCGACTGACGCTTCAGATCCCGAGAAGCTAAGAAAGACTGCTCTGTCTTTTTTTGGAATCAGTCCAGATTAGTCTGCTAGTCTCGGGTCATGACCGATTGGCCGACCCTTCTGCGCGACGCGGGACTCCGCGTCACCGCCGGCAGGCTCGCCGTGCTCACCGAACTCGAGTCCGGAGACCATCTGGGCGTCGGTGAGATCACGGACGCCGTCCGCTCCCGCATCGGCAGCGCCTCCACGCAGGCCGTCTACGACGTGCTCGCCGCGCTGCACGACGCCCACCTCATCCGACGCGTAGAGCCCGCGGGCCACAGCCCCCGCTATGAGCTCGAGACGAGCGACAACCATCACCACCTGATGTGCAGGCGCTGCGGCGCCATGCGCAACGTCGCGTGCGTGACCGGTCATGCCCCCTGCCTGTCCCCCAGCGAGACGGGAGGCTTCGTCGTCGACGAGGCCGAGCTCGTCTTCTGGGGGCTGTGTCCGAGCTGCCAGGAAAACACTGAGGAGAAAAGATGACCTGCCCCTACCGCGACGGCATGCACGATCCCGCCACCCCCTCGACCCGCCTGAACGGAGCGCCCGCCGACTCCGACCAGCACTCCCTGACCGTCGGAAACGACGGCCCGATCGTTCTGCACGACGTCCATCTGGTCGAGCAGCTGGCCCACTTCAACCGCGAGCGCGTCGCCGAGCGCAGCCCGCACGCGAAGGGCTCCGGCGCCTTCGGCACCTTCACCGTGACGCAGGACGTGACCGCCTACACCAAGGCCGCCCCGTTCCAGCCGGGCACGAAGTCCCAGATGCTGACCCGCTTCTCCACCGTCGCCGGCGAGCAGGGCTCCCCCGACACCTGGCGCGACGTGCGCGGCTTCTCCGTGCGCTTCTACTCCAGCGAGGGCAACCTCGACATCGTCGGCAACAACACCCCGGTGTTCTTCCTGCGCGACCCGCTGAAGTTCCCCCACTTCATCCGCTCGCAGAAGCGTCTCCCCTCCTCGGGCCTGCGTGACGCCACCATGCAGTGGGACTTCTGGACCGCCTCCCCCGAGTCGGCGCACCAGGTGACCTACCTGATGGGCGACCGCGGCCTGCCGGCCACCTGGCGCCACATGCACGGCTTCTCGTCCCACACCTACATGTGGGTCAACGCCGACGGCGAGAGGTTCTGGGTCAAGTACCACTGGCGCTCCAACCAGGGCGAGGTCAACCTCACGAACGAGGAGGCCGAGAAGCTGGCCGGCGCCGACGCCGACGCCCACCGCCGCGACCTCTACGACGCGATCGAGCGCGGCGAGTTCCCGAGCTGGACGCTGCACATGCAGGTCATGCCCTACGCCGAGGCGAATCACTACCGCTTCAACCCGTTCGACCTGACCA
Source organism: Tessaracoccus lacteus (assembly GCF_029917005.1). Classification (NCBI taxonomy): domain Bacteria; kingdom Bacillati; phylum Actinomycetota; class Actinomycetes; order Propionibacteriales; family Propionibacteriaceae; genus Tessaracoccus; species Tessaracoccus lacteus. Next base: position 907,611 of record NZ_CP123967.1, on the reverse strand, counting down.
AGACCTGGTCGCAGAAGGACTACCCGCTGATCGAGGTGGGCGTCATGGAGCTCAACGAGAACCCGACTAACTTCTTTGCGCAGATCGAGCAGGCGGCCTTCTCCCCGTCGAACATGATCCCCGGCACGGGCATCTCGCCCGACAAGATGCTGATGGCCCGCGTGTTCTCGTACCCGGACGCCCAGCGTGCCCGCATCGGGGCCAACTTCCACCAGCTGCCGGTCAACCAGCCGATCACCGCGGTCAACAACTACGCGGACCAGGGCCACATGCAGTACCAGCACACCGGTGGCGCGCCCGTCTACCAGCCCAACAGCTTCGGCCGGATGTTCTCCGATGCGCAGGGCCGGGCGGAGGAGGGCTGGGAGGCCGACGGCCCGCTCGTGCGCGCCGCCGCCACCCTGCACGCCGAGGACGACGACTGGGGTCAGGCGCGCACGCTGCTGACCGAGGTCTTCGACGACGAGCAGCGTGACCGCTTCGTGGACACGGTCTCCGGTGCGCTGAGCGGCATCACGGACGCCGAGGTCATGGCGCGCGCGCTGCAGTACTGGAAGAACGTCGACGAGACCGTCGGCGGCAGGATCGAGGCGAAGCTCAGCGGCGGAGGCGCGTAACCGGGGTCAGACGATCCGGTACGGCTCGGCGGGCGCCTGATCGATGATCCCGGCCTGCGTCAGGAACTCGCCCATGGCTCCGAAGGCATCGGTGTCCACGGTGACGTCGACCTTCCCGTCCTTCAGCCAGAGTTCGGTCGTCGCGGCCAGCACCTTCCCCGCGACCGCCCGTTGCTCGGCGTCCGCGAGCGCGGGCACCTGCTCCGCCGTGGCGTCGAGGGCCGCCTCGGGATCGTCGATCACGGCCTGCTCCGCCTGCAACATGCCCTCGGCGAGGGCGGCCAGGGTCTCGTCGGAGAGCGTGTCGCCGCTGGTGACGAGGCTCGGGCCGACCAGCGTCGGGGACTCGGGGTCGGAGACCGGGATGGACGTCACGTCGCCGCCGGTGGCCTGGAGCTGCACGAGCTCGTTGTTGTGGAACCCGACGATGAAGTCCACCTGGTCCGCGGCGAGCGCGGAGAGCTGCGTGTAGCCGATGTCCTGCAGCGTGACGTCGTCCTCGGTGAGCCCGGCCTGGTGGATCGCGGCGAGAGCCGCGTAGTAGCTGGAGCCGTAGTGACCCGGGATGCCGAGCGTGTGTCCCTTGAGGTCGGCCAGGGTCGCGCCCTCGATGGCGCGGTCGGTCATCACCTCCGCCGGGAACTGCTGGTAGCTGGTGGCGAAGGTCTGCAGGTCCTGGCCGGACGCGGCGGCGACCATCGCCTCGTCGGCCGATGCGAACACGACGTCCTCCTGGCCGCCGAGCAGCGCGCCGAAGACATCCTCCTGCTCGCCGTGGTGACGCAGCGTCACGTCCAGCCCGAGGTCCTCGAAGATGCCCTGCTCGACGCCGACGTAGAAGGCGCTGAACTGCACGTTCGGGATGTAACTCAGGCCGACGGTGACGGGCGTCAGGTCGACGGCCGATGCGGAGGCCTCCGGCTCGGAGCCGGCGGAGCAGGCGGTCAGCGGCGCGACGGCGAGCGCTGCGGCTACGGCGAGGGCGGGAAGGCGGCGGGTGATCATGTGGTGACTCCTTGTAGTCGTCTGACAGCTGCGCGTTCCGCGATCGAGACGATCCCGTAGAGAGCCATCGCCATGAGGGCGATCCAGGCAACCACGGCGAACACCGATGCGGTGTCCGCCGTCTGCCGGGAGAGGGTGAGGAGTGTGCCCATGCCGGATCCGCCCATGACCATCTCACCGACGACCGCACCGGTCATCGCGAGCGCCATCCCGCCGCGGACTCCTGCCAGCACCGCGGGGGCCACCATGGGGCCCTCGATGTGCCAAAGCCGCTGCGGGAAGCTGGCGCCGTCGAGCAGCGCCGTCTCCACCACGCGCATGTCGAGGGACCTGAGCCCGACGACCGTGGTGGTGATCATGGGGAAGAAGGCCACGATCGCGCACAGGACGGCGATCGGGACGGTGCCGTAGCCGAGCCACAGGACCAGCAGCGGCGCGATGGCCACCAGCGGGACGGTCTGCGACAGGGCGACGAACGGCTCGAGCACCGCGGCCAGCGGCCGCGAGTGCGCGATCAGGATGCCGACAGGGATGGCCACGGCCACCGCGATGAGGGCACCGAGCAGGGCTGCGGAGATCGTCGGCGTGAGATACCTCCACGCCACTCCGCTGGACAGCTGCGCGACCATGCGGGCAGCCACGTCCTCCGGGCCCGGAAGGTAGAGCGGAGCGACGAGGCCGCCGGCCGTGACCGCCCACCAACCGGTGAGCAGCAGGGCGGCGGCGGCGGTTGCCGGGACCCAGCGACCGGCGCCCGGTCGGGTCCTCGCGGGGTAGGCGGACCACAGGCCGGCGCCTACGCGTCGCCTCATCGTGGTGGTCATCTACCCCGTCCTTCCTCCAGGCCCGGGGTGCGCGCGAACGGCAGGCGCGCAGACACGACTGTGCCGACGCTGCCGCGCGGCGCGTTCCTCCCATCCAGACTTTCACTGTCGGTCTCGGAATTGCACCGAGTCAACCTGGCCTGGCCGAAGCCTGACGAGGGTCGCGGACTGTCACCGCCGGTTCGGACTTACACCGACCCCGGAACACGTGCCTGACAGGTTACCAGCCCTCGCCGATGAGCTGCCATCAGGCCCAGAACAGCTGGTTCGTCACGTCGAGCGCGTGACGCATCAGCCTGCGGGTGTCGTCGACCATGCCGGACGCCGCTCCCGACTCATACCCGAGAAGCACCGAGATCTGCGCGAGGTCGCGCGTGTCCGACGGCAGCGCGTCGCTCGCCCGGCCACGCACCAGCATGATCGCGTTGCGCAGCCGGCTGGCGCGCCGCCAGGCCTGGGTGAGCCGCTCCGCCTGTGTGCCGTCGACCAGCCCGAGGCGGTCAAGGCAGGCCAGGGCCCGCATGGTCGACGGCGTGCGCAGCTCGGGATGTGCGTGGGCGTGGCGAAGCTGCAGGAGCTGAACGGTCCATTCGACGTCCGACAGGCCGCCGGGTCCCAGCTTCAGGTGTCGTTCCCGCGGCACCCCCTTCGGGATCCGTTCGTGCTCCATCCGCGACTTGAGCCTGCGGATCTCGGTCACCTGGGCTTCTGTCAGGCCGCCGTCGGGCCAGCGGAAGCCGTCGACCCCGTCGAGCAGCGCGTCGGCCAATGCCAGGTCCCCCGCGCCCGCCCGGGCCCGGACGAGCATCTGCCGCTCCCAGGTGGAGGCCCACCTGTCGTAGTACGCGAGATACGAGGAGACTGTGCGGACCTGCGGCCCGCCCTTGCCCTCGGGCCTCAGCTCGGTGTCGACCACCAGCGCCGGGTCGGGGCCGGGCCGCCCGACGATGTCGCGGGCCAGGCGCACGAGCTCGGTAGCCCGCGCCTGCCCCTGATCGTCCGTGCCGTCGGGGACGATGAAGACGCAGTCGGCGTCGGAGGCGTAGCTCAGCTCGCGCCCGCCCCAACGACCGAGCGCCACCACCCCGACCTCCGGCGCGTCGACGCTGCGGCGAGCGAGGTCGAGTCCCGCGTCGAGGGTCGCGGCTGCGAGGTCGCTGAGTGCCTCGCCCACCACCTCGACGTCGGCGAGCCCCAGGACGTCCGCCAGCGCGACGCGGCACAGCTCCGAGCGGCGCAGCGCCCGGACCGAGGCCGCAGCGGCCTCGGCGTCGTCGTTGCGGGCGGAGGCGGCCCGCATCGCGGCGATCAGTTCCTCGGCCGACCTGGGCCGCAGCTCCTCGTTGCTCGCGAGCATGCGGATCATGTCGGGCGCGCGGCGGAGCAGGTCGACGACGAAGCGGCTCGACGACGCGATGCGCGCGAGCCGGTGGGCCATGTTCGCGTCGTCGCGCAGCGCCCGCAGATACCAGGTGGTGTCGCGCAGCGCCTCCGACAGCTGCCGGAAGGCCAGCAGCCCGAAGTCCGGGTTCGGCCCCTCCGCGAACCACTCCAGCATCGCTGGCAGCAGCTGCCGTTGGATCTCGGCGGACCGGCTCGTGCCGCGGGTCAGCGCCTCGAGATGGCCGAGCGCCGTGCGCGGGTCGAGGAAGCCGAGGGCCCGCAGCCGCGCCGCAGCCGCCTCCGACGTGAGGCGCAGGCCCTCTGTCGAGACCTTTGAGACGGCGTCCAGCAGGGGCGAGAAGAAGATCCGCTGCTGCAGGGCACGCACCTGCCTGGTGGACGCCCGCCACGTGTCGATCAGCTGTTCCGCGCGCAGCCCCATCGAGCGGGCGATCTGCTCGCGGGCCAGCGGCTCGTCCGGCACCAGATGCGTGCGGCGCAGCCGTCTGAGCTGCACGCGGTGTTCGAGCAGCCGCTGGAAGCGGTAGGCGGTCTCCATCTCGGCGCCGTCGGCGCGCCCGATGTACCCGTCATCCACGAGCTCCTGCAGCGCCCGGAAGGTGCCGCGGGACCGCAGCCGGTCGTCGGCGCGGCCGTGCACGAGCTGCAACAGCTGAACCGAGAACTCGGTGTCGCGCAGGCCCCCCTCCCCCAGCTTGATCTCGGCATCTGCCTGCTTGGCGGGCAGCAGCGAGATCACGCGGGCCCGCATCGCACGGACCTCGCTGAGGAACCCGGGGCGCTCCCCCGCGCGCCACACCAGCGGCGAGACGAGTTCGACGAAGTCCGCACCGAGACGCAGGTCGCCGGCCGCGGGCCTCGCCTTGAGCATGGCCTGGAACTCCCAGTTCTTCGCCCACTTCTCGTAGTAGGCGCGGCAGCTGTCGAGCGTCCGGACCAGCGGCCCTGCCTTGCCCTCGGGGCGCAGCGCGGCGTCAACCTGCCAGATGGTCCCCTCCGCGGTGTGGGCCGAACAGATCCGGGCCTGCGCCGCGGCGAGCCGCGACCCGATGGCGACGGCCTCGTCCGCGCCGACCCCGTCGGCGGGTTCCGCAACATAGATCACGTCCACGTCGGAGATGTAGTTGAGCTCCTGCGCGCCGGTCTTGCCCATGGCGAGGACGGCGAGCCGGGTCCTCTCCCACCCGGGGACCTCCGCTCGGGCGTAGGCCAGCGACATCTCCAGCACGGCGTCGGCGACGTGGCTCAGCTCGGCCGCAATGTCGTGTACAAGGTCGACGGGGTTCTCAGCAGCGAGGTCCCGGCAGGCGATCTCGATGAGCGCGACCCGGTTGGCCAGCCGCAGGGCGTCGCCGTTGCCGTCGGCCACGCCGCCCACGGGAGCGACCCGGTCCTCGAAGAACGCCCGCCAGCCGTCGGCCCCCCGAGCCTCCGGGGCATGTTCGAGCCGCAGCGCCTCCTCGGGGTGTCGCGTCAGCGTCTGCGCCAGCGCTGTGGACCCGCCGAGCACCAGGAGCACGCGCAGCAGCCACGCCTCGTCCAAGACGATGCGTTCGAAGAGCTGCGGGTCGGCGTGCCACAGGCGCTCGAGGGCCTCGAGGGCCTGGTCGCGGTCAGCGACGCGCTCGAAGACCCTCAGGTCGATCGGCAGGTCGCGCCCGTAGTCGGCCTCCCAGCGTTCCCACACCCTAGCCGCGGACGCCGCGGAGTCGAAGCCGCGGCGGGCGAACTCTGCGGACGGCGACTCGTACCTGCTCACGTGCCAACCCTATCCGCGGCCACGGGTAGTGTGGCGGATCATGTTCAAGCCCACCCCTCCCGTCGTCGCCGCGCTGCGCGCGCGGCTCGGCGACGCAGCCGTCGACCCCGTCCTCGCCCTGCGGAAGCCGGACCTCACGTCGCTGCTGCTGGCCGCCGCCGGGGATCCCGCGCCGCTGGGCCGAGTGCTGACCGCCGCGGCGTGCAGGGCGGCCTGCGCCCGGCTCGGCGAGCGATACCCGGGCGCGACGATCGAGGTGCGCGTGCCGCCGTTCGCCGCCGTGCAGATCGGCTTCGAGGCCGGCTCGCGGCACACGCGGGGCACTCCCCCGAACGTGGTGGAACTGACCCCGGAGACGTTCCTGGCGCTGGCGACCGGGCGTCAGCGCTGGGAGGACGCGGCCATGCAACGCAGCGGGGTGCACGCGGCCGAGACCGCGCGCGCCTTCCCCCTTGTCACATCACCTTGATGTGCCGCTCCAGCTCCCACGGGGTGACCTGCTTGCGGTAGGCGTCGAACTCCTCGCGTTTGTTGCGCAGGAAGTACTCGTAGACGTGCTCGCCGAGCGTGCCGGCGACGAGCTCGCTTTCCTCCATCAGGCGGATCGCGTTGTCCAGGTTGCGCGGCAGCTCACGGATGCCGATGGTCTGGCGCTCGCGGTCGCTGAGGCGCCACACCTCGTCCTCGGTCTCCTCGGGCAGCGGGTACTCGCCCTCGACGCCCTTGAGGCCGGCGTTGAGCAGCAGCGCGAACGCGAGGTACGGGTTGACCGCCGAGTCGACGGCCCGGTACTCGATGCGGGCCGACGAGGTCTTCCCGGGCGTGAACTGCGGCACGCGGATGAGCGCGGAGCGGTTGGCGCGGCCCCAGCAGGCGAACGACGGTGCCTCGCCGCCGCCGACGAGCCGCTTGTAGGAGTTGACCCACTGGTTCGTGACCGCGGTGATCTCCGGCGCGTGGCGCAGCAGGCCGGCGATGAAGTGCTTGGCCGTCTTCGACAGGTTGTACTCGTCGCTGGCGTCGTAGAAGGCGTTGGTGTCGCCCTCGAACAGCGACATGTGCGTGTGCATGCCCGAGCCGGGGTGCTGCGAGAAGGGCTTCGGCATGAACGTCGCGTGCACGCCCTGGCTGACGGCCACCTCGCGGACGACGACGCGGAAGGTCATGATGTTGTCGGCCATGGTCAGCGCGTCCGCGTACCGCAGGTCGATCTCGTGCTGGCCCGGCGCCGCCTCGTGGTGGCTGAACTCGACCGAGATGCCCATCTGCTCCAGCATGGTGATGACGTCGCGGCGGAAGTCGGTCCCGTCGCCGAGCGTCGTGTGGTCGAAGTAGCCGCCGTCGTCGAGCGGCACCGGGGGCTGCAGGGAGCGCAGCAGGAAGAACTCGATCTCCGGGTGGATGTAGAACGTGAAGCCCATGTCGGCGGCGCGGCGCATGGCGCGCTTCAGCACGTACCGGGGGTCGGCGTAGCTCGGCGAGCCGTCGGGCAGCTTGATGTCGCACAGCATGCGCGCGGTGGAGCGGCCGGCCTGGCGCCACGGAAGCACCTGATACGTCGACGGGTCAGGATGGGCGACCATGTCCGACTCGAAAACTCGGGCGAAGCCCTCGATGGCGGATCCGTCGAAGCCGACACCTTCACCGATGGCGCCTTCGACCTCCGCGGGGGCGATGGCCACGGACTTCAGCGATCCCAGCACGTCCGTGAACCACAGCCTGACGAACCGGATGCCCCGCTCCTCCATTGAGCGCAGCACGAACTCAGTCTGCCTATCCATGCCAGCCAGTCTGCCCATCGCGTGTTACAGGCATGTGACGGGCGCGCCATGTTCCGGCAACACCGGCCCCGGCGCGGCTCAGTACACTGGCGCCATGGCACAGCCCGGATGGTACGCGGACCCCTCCGCGCCCGACGGTCGGCGCTACTGGGACGGTGAGCGCTGGATCGAGGAGACCCCACAGCGTAGAGGGCCGAGGGCGTGGCTGTGGCTCATGATCGCCCTGGTGGTGGTCGCCGCGGTCGTCGTCGCGCTGGTGGTGCTGCCCGGATCGTCGAATCCCTTCGCGGCCGTCCCCGAGGACACCAGGAGCGCCCGCCCCACCGGGACGCAGTGGAACGAACTCGAACCCACCGAGACCCCGTCGCCGACCGCGGTGGAGACGGGTTTCGGCGAGCCCATCGACTGCCCGGTGGCCGAGGACTGGCCGCGCAGCGAGGTCGTCGACGGCAGGCTGCACGGCGGCGGGCTGTCGATCGACGTGCCCACCGGATCGCAGTGGGAGGCCGACCCCGCCTACATCGACTGGCTGTGGGACAACAACTCGATGATCCGACCGATCGCGACGGGGTGGATCAGCAACGTCGGCGTCGGGTACATCAAGGTCAGCGACGGGTTCTCCGACGACCTTTCGACCGCCGCCGAGCAGTTCGTCACCTGCATGTCGTCATCAGGCATGTTCACCGGCTTCACCAAGCGGGAGATCCTCCGCGACGAGGAGTACAAGGTCTCCACCCGCATCGGGTGGCGGCTGACGAACAACGTCTACGTGGGCAACCAGCTCTACCAGGGCATCCAGGGCGACGTCGTCGACATCATCCTCGTGCCCACGGACGACAGGGACCGGATCGCGGTCTACGTGTCGTGCGTCACGATCGACCATGCGGAGAACGCGGCAGAGGTGCAGCACTCGCTGGATTCCCTCCGCTGGGACGGGTGACGGCCGCGGGTAGACTCATCGGTCGTGAACCCAGTCACCCCCTACGACGTCACCCCCATGCGTGAGGTGCCCCACGCCATCGCCCGGCCCGAATATGTAGGACGGCGCGCCCCGAAGCCCTACACGGGCTCGGACGTGCAGAGCGAGGACGTGATCGCGCGGATGCGGGTCGCGGGGAGGATCGCCTCCAACGCGATGCACGAGGCCGCCAAGGCAATCGCCCCCGGGGTGACCACCGACGCCCTCGACGCCATCGCCCACGAGTACATGTGCGACCACGGCGCCTACCCGTCGACGCTCGGCTACCGCGGCTACCCGAAGTCGATCTGCACCTCGGTCAACGAGGTCGTGTGCCACGGCATCCCCGACCTCCGTCCGCTCGAGGACGGCGACCTCGTCAAGATCGACTGCACCGCCTTCAAGGACGGCGTGCACGGGGACAACTGCGCGACCTTCTTCTGCGGCGACGTCGACGAGGAGTCGCGCCTGCTGACCGAGCGGACTCTCGAGTCCCTCAACCGGGCCATCAAGGCGGTGCGCCCCGGCCGCCCGCTGTCCGTGATCGGGCGGGTCATCGAGTCCTACGCGAAGCGCTTCGGCTACGGCGTGATCCGCGACTACACCGGACACGGTGTCCACACCACCTTCCACTCCGGCCTGGTGATCCTGCACTACGACGAGCCGCGCCTCGACACCGTCATGCGCCCCGGCATGACCTTCACCATCGAGCCGATGCTGACTCTCGGGGGCGCGGAGACACAGGAGTGGGACGACGACTGGACCGTCGTGACCCGCGACGCATCCCGCGTCGCGCAGTTCGAGCACACGCTCGTGGTGACGAAGGACGGCGCCGAGATCCTGACACTGCCCTGAGCCGGTCTCCCACGGTGCAGCGACGTCGCGGCTCGGCTACCCTGTCCCGGTGATCCCGCCCGCGCGCCATGTCTCCAGCCATCTGCAGGTGCAGGTGAAGTCCACCGCCGACCTGGTCTTCTCCGTGGCGGTGAGCGGCGACCATCCAGGCCTCAGCGAGAGCCTCATCTTCCGGCTCGACGGCGAGGAGATCGAGGCGGAGGAACAGCTCGACTCGTCCCGCAGCCGCCTGCACCGCCTGCGGGAGACCGCTCCCGGAACGCTCACCGTCGACTATGAGGCGGACGTGCCGCAGCCCGCGCCGGCCGCGCAACTGCAGGGCATCGACGAGATCCTCTACACCCGGCCGTCGCGCTACTGCGACTCCGACCGGCTCGCCAACCTCGGCGCGACGCACTTCGCCGGCCTGACCGGCTACGAGCTGATGAGCGCCGTGACGCAGTGGGTCCGCACGAAGGTCAGCTACCAGCCCGGCTCGAGCCGCGTCGTCGACGGCGCGCTTGAGACGTACCTCAGCCGGGTGGGCGTGTGCCGCGACTCGGCGCACCTGGTGATCGCGTTCCTGCGCGGGCTGAACATGCCGGCCCGGCTCGTCTCGGTGTACGCGCCGGGGCTGGTGCCGATGGACTTCCACGCCGTCGTCGAGGCATGGCATGACGGCGCCTGGCACCTGCTCGACGCCACAGGTCTGGCCCCGCGCGACTCCATGGTGCGCATCTGCACCGGCCGCGATGCCGCCGACACGGCCTTCATGACCACGCTGGCCGGCAGCACCAGGCTGCGCCGCATCAGGGTCGACGCCCGGGTGGACGGCGAGCTCCCCTACGACGACAAGTTCAGCTTCAGGACGCTCAGCTGAGGGATGTCGTCGCCCGTCATGGGGACGACGTCGACGCCGACGCTCAGCTTCGACGTCTCGGCGTCGGTCACCACGATGCCGCGCAGCGGCGACACGTCCGCGAAGTCCCGGCCCCACGCCGTCACGAGGTAGCGTGAGTCGGCGTACTGGGCGTTGGTGGGGTCGATGTCGACCCAGGTGCCGTTCGGTGCCAGGACGGAGACCCAGGCGTGAGTGGCGTCGGAACCCTCCAGTTTGGCCTTGCCGGGTGGCGGTTGCGTCTCCAGGTAGCCGGACACGTAGCGCGCCGGGACCCCGAGGCGCCGCAGGATGGCGATGGCAAGGTGCGCGAAGTCCTGGCACACCCCGGCGCGCAGGTCGAGAAGCTCGTCGACGGTGGTGCGCACGGAGGTGGCGCCCGGCCGGTAGGCGAAGTCGCGGTGGATGCCGCGGGTCAGCTCGGCCAGCGCCTGCCCGAAGCCCAAGTCGGGCTCGAGGATCGTCTCCATGTAGCTCACGAGCCGCGGCGGAATCGAGACGTGACGGCTCGGCAGTCCGAACATGGCGCGGTCGAGCGCCAGCGCCGGGTTCTCCGCGATGGCCCGCTGGGCCGAGGCGAGCGTCCAGCGGTCGAGGAGGTCCACGTCGACCTCCGGCCATGTGACGTCGACCACGGCCTCCTTCACTACCTCGAGGTGCAGCGTCGGCTCGTGGATCTCAAAGTAGTGGCTCACGTTGCCGAACCGGTCGATGTGCTCGGTGTGCAGCAGCGGGTCGGGGCTGACGCCCACACCGTCGACGAGCACGCGCTGGCTCGGCGCCTCGCGGGGGGTCAGGAAGCCGCGCTCGTGGCACGCCGTGACCAGCTCCGGCCAGACATAGGAGGTGCGGTGCTTGACGAAGTACCGCCTGAGGGTGAGGTTCTCCGGCCGCTGCCTCATCGGTGGTCCTCCGCCGCGCCCGACCAGTCGGTGAGCGTCGGTCTGCGGGGCGCGGACCTGGTGAGGTGACCGCGGCCGAGCTCGTCGGCGATCTCACGCAGCTCGGTGCGTTGGTCGGCGAAGCAGCCCGCCAGCGCGGTCCGATCCGCCGTGGAGAAGAACAATGCGAAGTCGGTGTCGACGATGGCGCCGCACTGCGTGGCGACCCGGTCGGCGAGCCGCTGATCGCCGATGAGGCGCAGATCATCGACAAGCCTGTCGAGCTGGAACGCGACGCTGCGCGGGTTGATGCGGTCGGCGACGAGCAGCTGCGTTGCGCCGAGGCCGGGCTGCCGCGGCCCCTCTCCGGCGGCCGAGCGACGTCGGTGCGTGATGAGCGACTCGCCCATCTCGAGGATCGCCTCGGCCAGCTGGTTCTCCACGACCGCCGCCCTCTCCCGGCCGAGCGCGAAGCCGACGAGACTCAGCATGCGCTGGGCCCGCTCCAGCCTCACGCCCGCGTCGACGAAGGCCCAGGTCACGTCGCGGGTCAGCGACTCGTTGTTGATGCCGGCGAGAGCCAGGGTCGAGCTCACCAGAGCGTCCAGCACACCGGTCAGATCGCGGCGCCGGGCGGCATCGCCGACGAGCTGCTCGAGCTGGCTGAGTACCTGCCACAGGTCGCCGGACATAAGGTCGGGGACCTCGTGGGCGGCTGCGGTCAGGCGTCGGACGGCGTGCGCGACGGATCCCTTGAGGTCGCGGTCGCTGATGGCCAGCCGGATGAACCTGTGGGCGTCGGCGATGCTGTCGCTGCCCAGCGGGAGACCGGTGATCCGCTCGCCGGTGGCCAGCACAGCCTCAAGCACCTGGGCGCCGAGCGACTCGGGCCGACGGCCATGGTCGAGGGCCAGGTCCAGCGCGAGGCGGAGGAGGCGAGCGTTCGCGTCGGCGCGCTCGCTGTAGCGGCCGAGCCAGAGCAGGTTGTCGGCGATGCGGGGTGCCAGCGCCGCGGCGCGACGCAGGACGACGGGGCCGCCCTCGAACGTCGGGGTCCAGGTCTCGACGATGTCCTCGGCGTCGAGGACCCACACGTCCTTGGCCAGCCGCGGCCCGTCGAAGGCGAGCATGGCCGCGTCGTGGGGGGTCATCAGGGCCAGCCCTCCCGGAAGGAACTGGTGGGCGTGGTTGACCTGGGCTCCGAAGGCTCGCAGCACCAGCCGGTTGGGGATCAGACCCTCATCGGACACGACGGGGGCGGTCGAGAGCTCGAAGGGCTGCTGGCCGACCCAGGCCCACGGCTCGGCAGCGATGCGGGCGGCCAGGTCCGACCGCTCGGCCGCCGAGAGCATCCAGCCCTGGTGGCTCTCGCCGTGGATCGAGACGATGCGGAGCTTGGCGAGCTTCTTCGTCACATGCGACAGCGAGCCGTCGTCGCCGCACCACCAGCTGGGCAGGGACGGCAGGCTCAGTTCCTCCCCGAGAAGCTGCGGCGCCAGCGACTCCAGGTACGGCTGCAGAGCCGGGCTCTCCGTCACGCCACTGCCCAACGGGTTGGCCGAGACGACGTTACCCAGCCGTGTGGACTCCAACAGCCCGGCGATGCCCAGCTGGGAGTCGCTGCGGAACTCGAGCGGGTCCACCATGTCGGAGACGACGCGGCGGAGGATCACGTCGACGAGGGTGCGACCCTCGGGCGTGTTGATCCAGACCTGTCCGTCGCGCAGCACCAGGTCCTCGGCCTCGACGAGCGCGTAGCCGAGCAGCGTCGCGATGAAGCCCTGCTCGTAGGCCGTCGCGTCGTCGACCCCCGACCAGAGCAGCACGCCCTTGGGCGTGTGTCCCGCGCGGGGCGCGAGTTGCTGAAGGCCCGCGCGCATCGCGGAGAAGAAAGAGCGGTAGCGCGCGGGGCGGGCGTCATGGTGCAGGTCGCCCATCACGCGGGAGGTCAGCCTCCGGTTGGTCATGGCGTACCCGATGCCCGCCGGGGTGGCGGTGCGGTCGGCCAGCACGGTCCAGGCGCCATCCGGGCCGCGCCCGAGGTCGGCGCTCACGATCGGCAGCCACACACCGCCGGGTACGCTGACGCCGCATGCCTGCGGCAGGAAGCCGGAGTGCCCCCATACGATCTCGGCAGGCAACGCGCCGGAGGACAGGAGCCGCTGTTCGCCGTAGAAGTCGTCCAGCAGGAGCCCGAGCAGTCGGGAGCGCTGTTCCAGTCCCTTCTCGACGCGGCGCCATTCCTCGGCTCCCAGGACGATGGGGAGCGGGTCGATGGCCCAGCTTCTGGCGTCGCCGCCGCCGTAGAGGATGCCCTCATCGCGCACCAGCGAACTCATCTCCGAGCGCGCGGCCAGCATTCCGCGGAGCCCGAGCTCCTCGACGGCCTCGGAGAGAAGCCGCTGGTCAGCGCGCACTCCGGACGCAGCGAGCAACTCGTCCCAGCCGCCGGCCAAGCGGGAGCGGTAGCCGACGAGTTCGCTCGTCACGGTCGCGTCAGCTGTCACCGGTTCACCCTACCCCGCCCCCGGAAGCTGCTCAACGAGGTATCCGGCGCTAGACTTGCCCGAGGACGAGACGGCCAGATGATCGCGGCTGGAGACAGCTGAGGAAAGTCCGGACTCCACAGAGCAGGGTGGTGGGTAACGCCCACCCGGGGTGACCCGCGGGACAGTGCCACAGAAAACAGACCGCCTGGCGACAGGTAAGGGTGAAACGGTGGTGTAAGAGACCACCAGCATCCCAGGTGACTGGGATGGCTCGGCAAACCCCACTCGGAGCAAGACCAAGAAGGTCGACCCCAGGGTCGGCTGCGGACGCCGCCTGAGCGCTGCTCGCGCGAGGCGCCCGGGTAGGTTGCTTGAGCCTCGTGGCAACACGGGGCCTCAGATAGATGATCATCCGTCGACAGAATCCGGCTTACCGGCCGTCTCGTCCCTCACACACGGCGAGCGCCCGCCCCCCACCGGGGACGGGCGCATCTGGTTCCCGACCTGGTTTCCCATCAGCGGGACGCGCCGACCGCGACCGGCTCGGCCTCGGGGGCCGCGATCTCGTCCTGCTTCATGCCACCGGCGGCCCACAGAGCGATGTTGGCGATCAGCGAGGCCGCGATCATCACGACGGCGAGCGGGACGGCAGTGGTCTCGCCGCCGATGCTGACCAGCGGCGACACTGCGCCGGCGAGCCCGAACTGGGCGACGCCGAGCACGGCCGAGCCCATGCCGACCCCACCAGGGAGGCTGTCGAGGGCCAGGGCGGTGGTGGTGCCGAAGACCAGGCCGAGGGAGCCGACGGCGACCATGATCGCCAGGCAGACAGCGACGGTAGGGGTGCCCATCAGCACGAGGACGCCGATGACGGCGACGGCGGCTAGGTTGATCCCCAGGCCGATGCGTGCGACGGGGACGGCGGAGGTGGTGCGGGTGATCTTCGCCGCGGCGGCGCTGACGACGCAGAGTACGACTGCGTTGGCCGCGAACATCATCCCGTACTGCACCTCGCTCATGCCCATGAGCAACTGATACAGGAAGGGGGACGCGGAGATGTACGCCATCATCACGGCGAACCCGAAGGCGTACGCGACCGCATTGCCGAGGAACCGGCGGCTCATCAGGGCACGACCCTGACCCGCGGAGGCGGCGTCCTTGGCCCTGGCCTCCGCGGGGTGGGTCTCGCGGACGACGAGCAGCGTCGCCATCAGGCCGACGACCGCCACGCCCGCGATGATCCACAGCAGACCACGCCAGCCAAGCGGCGCCAGCAGCAGCGACCCGGCGAGAGGCGCGATCACGGGGGCGACGCCGCCGACGAGCATCAGCAACGAGAAGGCACGGGCGGCCTCCCTGCCCTTGGCGAGGTCGGACACGATGGCCCGGCCGATGACCATGCCGGCGGCGCCGCTGACGCCCTGCACGAAGCGGCAGGCGATCAGGACGGCGAGCGTCGGCGCCAGGGCAGCGGCCACGCTGGCGATCACGTAGACGACAGCGCCGACCACCAGGGGTCGCATGCGGCCGAGCCGATCGGACAGCGGGCCGAACAGCAGCTGGCCGAGTGCGGCGCCCAGCAGGAAGGCCGTCAGCGTGAACTGGATGCCCGTCGCACTCGACTGCAGGTCTGTCGCCATGCCGGGGAAGGCCGACAGGTAGAGATCCGTCGCGATGGGCGCGACGGATGCGAGGAGCGCGAGCGTGACGAGCAGGCTCACGCGGATGGCGGGACGGTCGGCGACCGCGTTTTCAAGGGACTTCACGTGCTTCTTACCTCTTAGCTATGGTTACATAGCTATAGTAGCATTGATACATGGATGCCCCCCAAGAAGAGCTCGCCGACCTGGTGGAGCTGATCATGACGCTGTCGCGCAGGATCAGCGCGCGCGCCAGCAAGGGAGCCGGCATCGACCTGGGAACGGTGGAGGCGCTAGCGATGGGCCTGATCAGCGCGACGCCCGGCCTAACGTCGGGGCAGATCGCCGCCGAGCTGAACCTCAAGTCGAGCAACGCGAGCACGACCCTGCGCAGCCTGGAGCAGCGTGGCTTCCTCGAACGCCGCCACGATCCGGCGGACGGCCGTGTGATCCGTGTCTACCCCACGGCGAAGGCACGCCAGAACCTGGCCCTGAAGCGAGAAGCCTGGGCAGGCACCCTCCTCGCCGCCCACCCCGACCACGAGCAGCTCACCGCCCTCCTCCCCACCCTGAAGGCCCTCGACGACGCCCTCGCCGCCCCCTGATCTCTTACCACCACCACCTGAGCCGCGATGAGCACGACACACTTGTCGTCGTCGAAATCGAGCGGTGTTGACGTTGACCTGCCCGACGGGCAGGAGGATCTGCTCAAAGTCGGCGCTGTGACCGCGGGACCTCCGGAGCGAGGGTGCGAAAAGCGTGCAGTGCCCAATTCTCCCCGGTCAGCCGACGAGAAACGCTCACTGCCTCCCCCGTCACCGGGCGCCACCCCATCGCAGTGCTCCTCCTCCCGGTGCGCTGAGTCCCCCACGAGG
This sequence comes from Tessaracoccus lacteus, assembly GCF_029917005.1. Classification (NCBI taxonomy): domain Bacteria; kingdom Bacillati; phylum Actinomycetota; class Actinomycetes; order Propionibacteriales; family Propionibacteriaceae; genus Tessaracoccus; species Tessaracoccus lacteus. The sequence continues at coordinate 891,646 of NZ_CP123967.1, read as the reverse complement.
CCGTCGAAGAGTGCGTGAGCGTGCTACGGATGGGCGATGCAGGCCAGCCCACTCGGATTCGGAGTTCGGCGCCTGTCAGGATCGCCGCTTCTCCTAATGGGCTCTGGGAGTGAAATCTCCCACTCTCGAGGAAACCGATGCCTCACAGCCAGCAAGGTTGACGCTGATCCTGGTAATCCGTGGGGCATAGCTGTGCCTCCCCCGCGGCCGCCGCCACCGTCGGGGGTGTGATGAGCACGACACACTTGTCGTGGAGGGATTGTGGGTGTGTGAACGTTGACATCGTCGGCGGGTGGGAGGATGTGCTCATCCTCTCCGGTCAGGATGTTCCGCCCGGGTCGCCGAGTGTGCCGTTCTCGTGGCCGGATCGGGGGGTATCGCCCACTGCACGATTCTCGGGGTTCGAGTAGTAGGGCGCGTTGCAACGATGCTGTGGGGCGGTCATGGCGCGGCGGAAGCTGTGCGCTGGGACGGTTCATTCGCGCCGTCCAGCTCGATGCTGCGCAGCGTCGGCTCGGTCGAGGGCGACGTCCCCTGAGCCGCGGTTCGCCAGGGCCGCTGTGCGTTTTTCGTGGCCGGATCGGGGAGAAACGGGCACTGCACGATTCTCGGGTGGCGAGGCCAGTGCTTGTGGGGTGGGGTGGTGTGCGTTTCTCGTGCTGGGACCGACGAGAATCGGGCACTGAACGGTTTTCGGGCGACGATGCCAGGGGCGTGCGGGGGCCGATGCCCCAGGGGCGTGCGGGGGCTGGGTCGCAGTGTGTGGGGGGGGGGGTGTGTGGGCATGAAAAAAGAGAGAGCACCCGACCCCGGGTGAGGGGTGGGTGCTCTCTCTTGTAAGTGTTGGTCCGGCGGCGTCCTAGTCTCCCACAGCGTCCCCGCTGCAGTACCATCGGCGCTGAGAAGCTTAACTTCCGGGTTCGGGATGGGACCGGGTGTTTCCTTCTCGCTATGACCACCGAAACAGTTATTGAACTGTACCACGAACAACCCTCACCCTCACAACCCGGAAGGATTGCGTGCGGGGGTTGTCTCGATCGTTGTTCGAGACATTACACAGTGGACGCGTAGCATCTTTGTAGAAGACAAGCCCTCGGCCTATTAGTATCGGTCAGCTCCACACATTACTGTGCTTCCACGTCCGACCTATCAACCCTGTGGTCTACAGGGGGCCTTACCAGATTATTCTGTGGGAGCCCTCATCTTGAAGCGTGCTTCCCGCTTAGATGCTTTCAGCGGTTATCACTTCCCAACGTAGCCAACCAGCCGTGCTCCTGGTGGAACAACTGGCACACCAGAGGTTAGTCCGTCCCGGTCCTCTCGTACTAAGGACAGCTCTTCTCAAGACTCCTACGCGCGCAGCGGATAGGGACCGAACTGTCTCACGACGTTCTAAACCCAGCTCGCGTGCCGCTTTAATGGGCGAACAGCCCAACCCTTGGGACCGACTCCAGCCCCAGGATGCGACGAGCCGACATCGAGGTGCCAAACCATGCCGTCGCTATGGACGCTCGGGCAAGATCAGCCTGTTATCCCCGGGGTACCTTTTATCCGTTGAGTCCTGGCGCTTCCATGTGCCACCAGAAGATCACTAGTCCCGACTTTCGTCCCTGCTCGAGATGTCTCTCTCGCAGTCAAGCTCCCTTGTGCACTTACACTCGAAACCTGATTGCCAACCAGGCTGAGGGAACCTTTGGGCGCCTCCGTTACCTTTTAGGAGGCGACCGCCCCAGTCAAACTACCCATCAGGCACTGTCCCTGATCCAGATAATGGACCTAGGTTAGATAACCAGAGTGACCAGAGTGGTATTTCAACGATGACTCCACCCGAACTGGCGTCCGGGCTTCACAGTCTCCCACCTATCCTACACAAGTCACACCGATCACCAATACCAAACTATAGTAAAGGTCCCGGGGTCTTTCCGTCCTGCTGCGCGTAACGAGCATCTTTACTCGTAATGCAATTTCGCCGAGTTCGTGGTGGAGACAGCGCCCAAATCGTTACTCCATTCGTGCAGGTCGGAACTTACCCGACAAGGAATTTCGCTACCTTAGGATGGTTATAGTTACCACCGCCGTTTACTGGGGCTTAAGTTCAAGGCTTCACACCGAAGTGTTGACCCTTCCCCTTAACCTTCCAGCACCGGGCAGGAGTCAGTCCGTATACATCGTCTTTCGACTTGGCACGGACCTGTGTTTTTAGTAAACAGTCGCTTGGGCCTGGTCTCTGCGACCCTCAACGCTTTCGAAGCAAGTTCTACTACGTATCAGGTCCCCCTTATCCCGAAGTTACGGGGGTATTTTGCCGAGTTCCTTCACCACGATTATCTCGATCGCCTTGGTATTCTCTACCTATCCACCTGTGTCGGTTTAGGGTACGGGCGGCTCATATCTCGCTCACGAAGCTTTTCTAGGCAGCATAGGATCACTCTAACCACACCACAAAGGTGTGGACACATCATGTCTCAGGCTCAATGAGACGCGGATTTGCCTACGTCTCACCCTACACACTTGACCCGGTATAGCCATACCCGGGAAGAGCTACCTTCCTGCGTCCCTCCGCAGCTTGCCTACTATAAGATCGGATCACAGACTCAACACAACCCCGACGACCCGAAGGCCACCAGAAGAAATGTCTCGCATGCTTAGCATCACTCACCTCGGCAGGGGCGATATTTCGCCGGTCACGGGAATATCAACCCGTTGTCCATCGACTACGCCTGTCGGCCTCGCCTTAGGTCCCGACTAACCCAGGGCAGATTAGCTTGACCCTGGAACCCTTGGATATTCGGCGGACGGGTTTCTCACCCGTCATTCGCTACTCATGCCTGCATTCTCACTCGTGTGCTCTCCACGACTGGGTCACCCCGCCGCTTCAACGCGCACACGACGCTCCCCTACCCATCCAAACAACCTTACGGTCAAAATATTTGAATGCCATAGCTTCGGCGGATAACTTGAGCCCCGCTAAATTGTCGGCGCAGAATCACTTGACCAGTGAGCTATTACGCACTCTTTCAAGGGTGGCTGCTTCCAAGCCAACCTCCTGGTTGTCTCCGCAACTCCACATCCTTTTCCACTTAGTTACCGCTTAGGGGCCTTAGCTGATGATCTGGGCTGTTTCCCTCTCGACAATGAAGCTTATCCCCCACTGTCTCACTGCCGCACTCTCACTTACCGGCATTCGGAGTTTGACTGATTTCGGTAAGCTGTTGGGCCCCCTAGACCATTCAGTGCTCTACCTCCGGTAAGAAACATGCGACGCTGCACCTAAATGCATTTCGGGGAGAACCAGCTATCACGGAGTTTGATTGGCCTTTCACCCCTATCCACAGCTCATCTCCTCGGTTTTCAACCCAAGTGAGTTCGGTCCTCCACGACGTCTTACCGTCGCTTCAACCTGGCCATGGATAGATCACTCCGCTTCGGGTCTAGAGCACGCGACTCAAACGCCCTATTAGGACTCGCTTTCGCTACGGCTACCCCACACGGGTTAACCTCGCCACGTACCACTAACTCGCAGGCTCATTCTTCAAAAGGCACGCCGTCACCCCGAAGGGCTCCGACGGATTGTATGCGATCGGTTTCAGGTACTATTTCACTCCCCTCCCGGGGTACTTTTCACCTTTCCCTCACGGTACTTGTCCGCTATCGGTCACCAAGGAGTATTTAGGCTTAGCAGATGGTCCTGCCAGATTCAAGCGGAATTTCAGGGGTTCCGCCCTACTTGGGGACACTCTCAAGAGTGGAAAGCTTACGTCTACAGGAGTATTACCTTCTCTGCTGTGGCCTTCGCAGCACACTTCAACTTCACTAACCATTTCTAACTCTTCGACCGTTCAACAGCACGGTCCGAGAGACCCCACAACCCCCCAGCTGCAACGCCTGTCAGCTATCACACAACTGAGGTTTGGCCTCTTCCGCTTTCGCTCGCCACTACTCACGGAATCACTATTGTTTTCTCTTCCTGAGGGTACTGAGATGTTTCACTTCCCCCCGTTCCCTCCAACTGCCCTATACATTCAGGCAGAGGTCGCCGGACATGACTCCGGTATTTCAAGGTTTCCCTATTCGGACATCCTCGGATCAAAGCTTGTTTACCAACTCCCCGAGGCTTATCGCAGGTTACAACGTCCTTCATCGGCTCTTGGTGCCAAGGCATCCACCGATCGCACTTAGTAGCTTGTCAATAATCTACAAAGATGCTCGCGTCCACTGTGAAATTCTCAAAAAACGAGCGAGCCCACCACCAACACCAGCCACCAACAGATGACCAGGCCCGGCAAATGGTCCGCAAGAAGGCGCCACCAACTAGGTAACCGACCCTTCAGGACCCAACAACGTGCAAACAAGCCACCCCACCACTTCCCACTCCCGGAAAACCGGGTTGTACTCACGGGGGATGACTCTCAGTCAATGTTCCACCAACCAGAACCCTCCAGCCGGGAACACATGCCCCGGAACTGAAGTGAATTGAACAAACCAACCACACGGGCCGGCCTGCCAAAAGCTCCTTAGAAAGGAGGTGATCCAGCCGCACCTTCCGGTACGGCTACCTTGTTACGACTTAGTCCTAATTACCGGTCCCACCTTCGACAGCTCCCTCCCAAAAAGGGTTAGGCCACCGGCTTCGGGTGTTACCGACTTTCATGACTTGACGGGCGGTGTGTACAAGCCCCGGGAACGTATTCACCGCAGCGTTGCTGATCTGCGATTACTAGCGACTCCGACTTCATGGGGTCGAGTTGCAGACCCCAATCCGAACTGAGACCGGCTTTTTGAGATTCGCTCACCCTCACAGGCTCGCAGCTCTTTGTACCGGCCATTGTAGCATGCGTGAAGCCCTGGACATAAGGGGCATGATGACTTGACGTCATCCCCACCTTCCTCCGAGTTGACCCCGGCGGTCTCCTATGAGTCCCCGGCATTACCCGCTGGCAACATAGGACGAGGGTTGCGCTCGTTGCGGGACTTAACCCAACATCTCACGACACGAGCTGACGACAGCCATGCACCACCTGTATACCGACCAAAAAGGGGCACCTATCTCTAGATGTTTCCGGCATATGTCAAACCCAGGTAAGGTTCTTCGCGTTGCATCGAATTAATCCGCATGCTCCGCCGCTTGTGCGGGGCCCCGTCAATTCCTTTGAGTTTTAGCCTTGCGGCCGTACTCCCCAGGCGGGGTACTTAATGCGTTAGCTGCGGCACGGAGAACGTGGAATGTCCCCCACACCTAGTACCCACCGTTTACGGCGTGGACTACCAGGGTATCTAAGCCTGTTTGCTCCCCACGCTTTCGCTTCTCAGCGTCAGGAAAGGTCCAGAGAACCGCCTTCGCCACTGGTGTTCCTCCTGATATCTACGCATTCCACCGCTTCACCAGGAATTCCATTCTCCCCTACCTTCCTCAAGTCTGCCCGTATCGAAAGCAGGCTCAGGGTTAAGCCCTGAGTTTTCACTCCCGACGCAACAAACCGCCTACAAGCTCTTTACGCCCAATAAATCCGGACAACGCTCGCACCCTACGTATCACCGCGGCTGCTGGCACGTAGTTAGCCGGTGCTTCTTCTCCCACTACCGTCACTCTCGCTTCGTCATGGATGAAAGCGGTTTACAACCCGAAGGCCGTCATCCCGCACGCGGCGTTGCTGCATCAGACTTCCGTCCATTGTGCAATATTCCCCACTGCTGCCTCCCGTAGGAGTTTGGGCCGTATCTCAGTCCCAATGTGGCCGGTCAACCTCTCAGTCCGGCTACCCGTCGAAGCCTTGGTGAGCCACTACCTCACCAACAAGCTGATAGGCCGCGAGTCCATCCCTGACCGCCGGAACTTTCCAACAACACCCATGCAGGCATCGCAGAATATCCAGTATTAGCACCTGTTTCCAGATGTTATCCCAGAGTCAAGGGCAGGTTACTCACGTGTTACTCACCCGTTCGCCACTCGTGTACCCCCGAAAGGGCCTTACCGTTCGACTTGCATGTGTTAAGCACGCCGCCAGCGTTCGTCCTGAGCCAGGATCAAACTCTCCGTTGAAAACATTTCAGCACCCACCAACCACCAGGCCGGCAGGAAAACACTGTCAACAAAAAGAAGACACTGACAAACAGAAACAACCAAAACTGGCTGAATCAATCAATCAATCTCAAAGAAAAAACCGCGACACAACCACAAAGGGCCATGCCGACGGGGTAAAAACGCGACAAACAACCCAGAAAAACTGGAATTGCTTGGTGCATCAAAAAATTGGCATTGACTTAAAGCACGCTGTTGAGTTCTCAAGTTTCGGGTACACACCACACCAACCCAGACAAAAACCCTTGTCCAGACCAGCCGCGGGGCAACTCCACCAAACCCTACTCGATCATTTTCCCCAGTCAAATCCGGGGCTCAGTGCCGAGCTTGAGTTGTCTTCGCCGTCGCTGTGACGGCTTGGAGAACATTACCCCGCCGGGCTCCAGACGCCAAATCGCGAGTCCGTCACCACGCAGCAGCGGACCGAAAGCCCTTGTCAGACGGCCATGACGGGCAGTTACCGCGCGCCCGCGGCCGGGCGTGTCGCCCTGGGCACCCTCATGCGTCGATGCTGATGTCGACCCTCCCCTCATGAAGATCCACCTCGACGATGCGTACGACGACCTCGCTGCCCGGCTTGGTCTCCCCCGCCTGGACCCTCAACTCCACCGCGGGGTCTGCCACCTGGACTGTGGCCTGACCGGTCTTGGGATTCACGTCGGTGACGACCGCCGGGAACCGCTCCCCCACCCGGCCCTTCAGCACGAGCGCCTCCGCCAGGTCCATGACTCCCCGCTCGTACGACGCGGAGGTGCGGTCCGAGGCGGCCATCTCACCTGGGAGCGCCGTCAGCGCAGCCCTCGCCCACTCCGGGACGGGTGTCCCGCCCAGTTCCGCGTGGCAGATCTCCAGCACGTACCTGTCGATCAGCCGCCTCAGCGGTGCCGTGGTGTGGGCGTAGGGAGCGGCGAGCGCCGAGTGGAGGTGGTTTTCGTCGGGAAGCGCCCCGTCGAAGGCAACGTAGCCAGCGCCACGGAACAGAGTGGTGCAGCGGGTCAGGGCCGCGAGTTCCCTCGGCCGGTTGGGCGAGAGCGAGCGGACGAAGTCCGGGTACGTCACGGAACGCGGCCACTCGACGCCCAGCGCGTTGACCCGACGACGCAGCGAGTCGACCTCGTCGTCGCCGGCCGGCGGCAGCGTTCGGAGGATCCCGACCTTGGCGTCGAGCATGACCCTGGCCGCCGCCATCCCGGTCAGCAGGGAGATCTGCGCGTTGTAGTCCTCGACGGGGACGACGTCTCGGAACTCGAGTGCCCACCGACCGTCCGGCTCCTCGACGATCTCCTGCTCCGGCAGGTTCAGGGAGACGCCGCCTCGTTGGATCTCGCGCTCCCTGCGGAGCCGGCCCACCTTCGGGAGCAGCGCGATGCTGGGGTGCGGGGTGCCCGCGTCCAGGTCCGCCTGCACCGACTCGTAGCTGAGCTTGGCGCGGCTGAGCACCAGCGCCCTCGTGAGCGCGACATCGGTGAGCTCGCCCGTCGCGTCGAGGCGCAGCTCCCAGAGCATCGACGGTCGGGGGCGGCCGTCGGCCAGCAGCGACGCTGCCCCTTCGCTCAGGACCGGGGGATGGAGCGGGATGCGGGCCCCCGGCGCGTACATGGTCTGGCCGCGCCGGTGGGTCTCCGCGTCGAGGGCCGAGCCCGGCTGCACGAAGTGCCCGACATCCGAGATGGCGTACCGTACGAGGAAGCCCGTGCCCGCCCGTTCGATCTGTACCGCCTGGTCGAGGTCCATGGAGCTGGCCGGGTCGATCGTCACTAACTCGATCCCGGTCCTGTCGGCGTGCGTCCCCGAGGGCGGCAGGGCCGCGGCACGCTCGGCGTCCACCACGACCTCGGCGGGGAACTCAGCCGTGAGCCCCAGGCGCGCCTGAAGGGCCGCCAGGGTCTCCCGCACGTCAGCTGGCGGCCCAGGGATGCTGACGTGCGGGGAGGGCATCAGAGGCCCGATTCGGCGGTGCGGATCAGGATCCGCTCACACTCGACGCACCGGATCACCTCGTCGGCGGGAGCCCGCCGGTACATCTCCAGGTCGGCCACCGTGGCCTGCAGCTGACATCCCCCGCAGCGACCGCGGGTGAACGCCGCCGCGCCCAGGCCCGACGCGCTGCGCAGCTTCTCGTAGAGCTTCAGCAGGTCGGCCGGGATCTGGGCGGCAATGGGGCCGCGGGTCGCGGTGAGGTCCTGGGACTCGCTCCGCAGCTTCGCGACGGCCTCGTCACGGATTGCGACGCTGTCGCGCAGCTTCGCCTCGATCTCGGCCTTGCGCGCGGCGATCCTGTCGCGGTGCGTGGTCGCGTCCTCGAGGCGTCCCATCAGCTCGAGCTCGTTGTCCTCGAGCTCGGAGATCCTGCGCAATAGGTGCTCGACCTCGTCGGTCAGCGACCGCAGAATCTTGCTGTCGCTCACGGACCCGTCGTGGATGCGCTTCTCCTCTCGCTCGAGGCGCGCCTTCACCGGGGCGAGGTCGGATTCGGCCTTCTCGACTGCGACGCTGAGGTCCTCCACGTCGACGCCGGAGGCGACCAGCTCGTCGGTGACTGCCTGTCGCGCCGACATCAGCTCCGCGATCTCCTTGTGCTGGGGCAGCGTCCGCGCCGCGTGCGCGACCCGACCGATCTCCTTGTCCAGATCGGCGAGGGTCAACAGCTTGAGTTGCGCGGCGGGATCAGCGTGCATCGGGGGTCCTTATCCAGTTGGTTGGCGCCCACCTTACCGACAACACATCGGCAGCCCTCGCCTAGAGGGACAGGCGCTCCCGGACCTTCGCCGCCAGGCTCTCCGCGTGCTCCCTCGCGATCTGCTCCGTGGGGGCCTCGACCATCACGCGGACCAGCGGCTCCGTGCCCGACGGGCGGAGCAGCACCCTGCCGTTGTCGCCGAGGGTCCGCGCAGCGGCGCTGACCGCGGACTGGACCTCGGTGTCGATGCCGGCGCGCAGCTTGTCGACGCCGCGCACGTTGATCATCACCTGCGGCAGCACCGTCATCACGGAGGCGAGGTCCGCCAGCGTGCGTCCGGTGGCGAGCATGCGCGCCGCGAGGTGGAGACCTGTCAGTGTGCCGTCTCCGGTGTTGGCGTACTCGGAGATGATCACGTGCCCGGACTGCTCCCCGCCGAGCGCGAAGCCGTTGGCGTTCATCGACTCGAGGACGTAGCGGTCGCCGACCTTCGTCTGGTCGACGCGGATGCCGTTGTCGCGCATCGCGTTGATGAGGCCGAGGTTGCTCATCACGGTCGCCACCAGGGTGTCGGAATGCAGACGGTGCTCCTCCTTCATCGCGATCGCCAGGATCGCCATGATCTGGTCGCCGTTGACGAGGTGGCCCTCGTGGTCGACGGCCAGGCAACGGTCGGCGTCGCCGTCGAGGGCGATCCCGAGGTCCGCCCCCTCGGCGACGACCCGCGCGAACAGGTCCTCCATGTGCGTGGAGCCGCAGTTCTCGTTGATGTTGAGGCCGTCGGGGTCAGCGTGGATCGCGACGATATCGGCGCCCTGCGCGGCGAACGCCTCCGGGGCGGTGACGGAGGCCGCGCCGTTGGCGCAGTCGATGACGATCTTCAGGCCCTGCAGGGACCCCTCGGTGCCCAGCGACGACACCAGGTGCGCGACATACGTCTCGATCGCCCCGAGGTCGTCGGTGATGCGGCCGACGGAGGCGCCGGTCGGGCGGACCCAGTCCTCCCCGAGCCTCGCCTCGATGGCGTCCTCCAGGTAGTCGTCCAGCTTGACGCCGCCGCGCGAGAAGAACTTGATCCCGTTGTCGGGCATCGGGTTGTGCGATGCCGACAGCATGACGCCGAGATCGGCGCCGAGGTGGTTGACGAGGAACGCGGTCGCCGGGGTGGGCAGCACGCCGAGGCGCACCACGTCGACGCCGGCCGACGCCAGCCCGGCGACGACGGCGGCCTCCAGGAACTCTCCACTCGCCCGGGGGTCGCGCCCCACCACCGCGAGAGGACGCCGGTCGGCGAATGCGCCCGCCTCCCCCAGGATGTGCGCCGCCGCGACCGAGAGGTCGAGGGCCAGCTCAGCGGTCAGGTCCTTGTTCGCGACGCCGCGGACGCCGTCGGTTCCGAAAAGTCTTGCCACCCGTCCCACCTTACCGTCGAGGCGCTGAGGGGTTCTTCGGGGCAACGCAGAACGCCCGCCCCCTGAGGGGACGGGCGTCGCTGTAGAGCTGGATCAGCGCTTGCTGTACTGCGGGGCCTTGCGGGCCTTCTTGAGACCGGCCTTCTTGCGCTCGATGACGCGGGCGTCGCGGGTCAGCATGCCGGCCTTCTTCAGCGCAGGGCGCGAGGCCTCGGCGTCGACGAAGTTCAGCGCACGGGCCACGCCGAGGCGCAGCGCGCCGGCCTGACCGGAGGTGCCGCCGCCGTCGATGCGGGCGATGACGTCGTAGGAACCGACGACACCGGCGACCACGAAGGGCTCGTTGACGTGCTGCTGGTCGATCTTGTTGGGGAAGTAATCCTCAAGCGTGCGGCCGTTGACGGTCCATTGGCCGGAGCCGGGGACGATGCGGACGCGGGCGACAGCCTCCTTGCGGCGGCCGGTGGCGGCACCGGGGGCCACGACGGCGGGGCGAACGTCGGCGCCAGCGGCGGCGGCCGGGTTCGAGTCCGAGCGGTAGGCGATCTCGCGGTTCTGATCGTCGACGAAGGGGGTGATCTCCTCGACGGCGGCTTCGTTAGCGGTGTCAGTCATCTGCTTCTCACTCACTGGGCGATCTGGGTGATCTCGTAGGGCTGCGGCTGCTGCGCGGTGTGGGGGTGCTCTGGGCCGGCGTAGACCTTGAGCTTGCCCATCAGCTGACGGCTCAGCTTGTTCTTCGGCAGCATGCCCCACACGGCCTTCTCGACGGCCTTGCGGGGATCCTTCTCGAGCAGCTCGCCGATCGAGACGGTCTTCAGACCACCCGGGCGACCGGAGTGCGAGTAGCGCATCGAGTTGGCGCGCTTGTTGCCGGTCAGGGCGATCTTGGAGGCGTTGACGATGACGACGAAGTCACCACCGTCGACGTGGGGGGCGTAGGTGGCCTTGTGCTTGCCCCGGAGCAGGGTCGCAGCGGCCACGGCGAGACGACCGAGGACAATGTCCTCGGCGTCAATCACATGCCAGTTCCGGGCGATTTCGCCTGGCTTCGGAGTGTACGTAGACACGGAGGCAGACCAACTTCCATTCATTGCGTTCTAAAAATCTCGTAGGCACTGGCGGCAATCGACTCTAAAAGGTCGCCAAGCCACACGGCGCGCAACAGCTACCTAGCTTAGGCCGTCGAGCCCCTTGACAGCAAATCGGGCCGACGCATGCGTCTGACGGGCAGGCTACCGCGCCGGGGGCCGCAACGCCCGCACGACCGCGTCCAGAAGCCCATCCGCAGTCTCCCTCTTGGATCCGGCCACGTCACCGACGATCGCGCCCTCGGATCCGAGGATCACCAGGTGGTTGTCGGAGGTCTCGAAACCCGCGGTCCAGCCCACCTCGTTCACCGCGAGCAGGTCGGCCCCCTTGCGGCTGCGCTTCCGTCTGCCACGCTCCAGCAGTTCCCCTCCGGAGGCAGTCTCCGCCGCGAATCCGACGATCAGCTGACCCTCGCGGCGGGAACGGACGAGCCCGGCGAGGATGTCGGGGTTCTCGGTGAGCTGCAGGGTCGGGATCCCGCCGTCCTCCTTCGTGAGCTTGCCGTCGGAGACCGAGGCCACGCGGAAGTCCGCGACCGCTGCGGCCATGACGATGACATCGGCCCTGGCGGCGAAGCCCTCCATGGCCTCCGCCAGCTCGGCGGTTGACCCGACCTCGACAACCTCGACCCCTGGAACGCGCGCCGCGTCGAGCACCGCATGCTCGACGTTGGCCGCGGCCAGCAGCACCGTCGCACCACGGTCGGCGGCGGCCCTGGCCAGCGCGACCCCCTGGCGTCCGCTTGACCGGTTGCCGAGGAAGCGGACGGGGTCGATGGGCTCGCGTGTCCCACCGGCAGACACTGCCACGGTGACACCGGCCAGGTCCCTGGTCGCGCCGAGGAGCGCGACGGCGGCGGCGTGGATGTCCTCCGGCTCGCTCATCCGGCCCGGCCCGGAGTCGCCACCGGTCAGCGGGCCGTCGGCCGGCCCGACCACGTGCACGCCGCGCCCCCGGAGCGTGGCCAGGTTTGCCTGCGTCGCGGGGTGGCGCCACATCTCGGTGTGCATGGCCGGTGCGATGAGCACGGGGGCGGTGGTGGCGAGCAGCGTCGTGCCGAGCAGGTCCGAGGCCAGCCCCGCGGCCATCGAGGCCATGGTGTTGGCCGTGGCGGGTGCGATGACGACCAGGTCGGCCGCCTGGCCGAGTGCGACGTGGCGCACGCGCGGCACGTCGTCGTGCACCGAGGTCGTGACGGGGTTACGGCTGATGGCCTCCCAGGTGGGGAGCCCGACGAACCGCAGCGCGTCGTCCGTGGGTACCACGTGGACGTCGTGCCCGTCCGCGATGAACAGGCGGACGAGGTGGACGGCCTTGTAGGCGGCGATGCCACCCGTGACTCCGACGACAATGTTCATGGGACCCGATTGTTCCATCCCCGCTACGATGCCGCGTCATGTGCACCGTGGTGATTCGCCTGCCGGAGCCGGGCTCCGGCGATGAGGTCCGCATCCTCGCCGTCCGCGACGAGGACCCGGCTCGCCCGTGGCGACCCCTCGGCCGGTGGTGGCCGGAGCACCCCGATGTCGTCGGCATCCAGGACGTCCTCGCCGGCGGGGCCTGGCTGGCCGCGACCGACGAACGGGTCGCGGTGCTGCTGAACCGCGCGGGCGGCGCCACCGGCGACCGGATCGAGTCGCGCGGCACGCTCGTCATGGGCTCCGTGACGGGCAACGCGGTGCCCGACTCCCTTCGGACGCTGGGTTTCAACCTCGTAGAGGCGACCCGCGACGGGGCGCGAGTCACTGCCTGGGAGGGCGGCGTACCGCGCGTCGTCGACCTGTCGCCGGGCACGCACATGCTGGCCCACGACGACGTCGACGACCCGACGACCGCCCGCGTGCTGGCCTGGCGCGACGAGTTCGCCGCCACGCCCACCGACGGCGATCGGTGGTGGAGCGGCTGGCTGGACCTGCTGGCCCGCACCGCGGCACTCGACCCCACCGATGACCGTGCCATCATCCGCGACAACCGGCCGCACGGCTACCCCACGCTGACCCTGCTCGTGTGCGCCGCGTCCCTGGGGACAGACGGCATCACAACCGAGATGGGCACGCTGCAGGAGCCGGGCCGCTGGAACGACCTGGACCTGCGGCCCCCGCGCTGACCCGTCAGAAGGGGTGCGCGCTGTCGACGATCTGCTTGCCGAACGGGAAGCACGTCACGGGGATCATCTTCAGGGAGACCCAGGCGTTGGCGAGGCCGATGATGGTGATGGCCTGCCCGAGCGCGGTCACGATGTGACCGACGGCGAGCCACCAGCCGGCGATGATGAACCAGATGACGTTCATGACCGCGGAGCCGGCGCCTGCGCGCGGGTTCGGCACGACGGTCTTGCCGAAGGGCCACAACACGTAGCGCGCCATGCGGAACGACGCGACCCCCGCCGGGATCGTGATGATGAAGATGCAGGCGATGATGCCCGCCACGAAGTACCCCAGAGCGAGCCAGAACCCGCCGAGTACCACCCAGATCACATTGAGCACGGTGCGCATGAGTCCCCTTAGAAACGTGTGACGACTCGTCCATTCTAGGGAGGACAAGGGGTTTAGGGGGTTCGGGTTTGCCCTGATTCTGCCCGGGTACCGGTGCCCCGATATTGTGGGCAGGTGGATCCGCTACCCCCTCGCCTGCACCGCGACGTCGTCAGCTTCGTGCGCCGAAGCACCCGCATGAACGAGTCCCAGATGAAGGCGTGGGAGCGCTACGAGAAGGCCTTCGTCGTCGACGTGCCCCGCGGTGACATGTCGACCTCGATCGCCGACGACGCCAGGGTCGACTGGGTGGCCGCGTTCGGCCGCGAGGCCCCGCTGATCGTCGAGATCGGGTCCGGCGCCGGGGACTCACTCGCACCGATGGCCGAGGGCCGCCCCGACGCCAACGTCGTCGCCTTCGAGGTCTTCGAGCCCGCCGTGGCCTCGACGCTCGGCAGGCTGGGGCGCCACGGGATCGGCAACGTGCGCGTCGTGGTCGCCGACGGTGCCCAGGGGCTCGCGAAGCTGTTCGACGACGGCTCGGTCTCCGAACTGTGGACGTTCTTCGCCGACCCGTGGCACAAGAAGCGCCACCACAAGCGCCGCCTCGTCGGGACCGACTTCGCCGACGCCGTCGTCGCCAAGCTGGCGCCGGGCGGCCTGTGGCGCCTCGCGACCGACTGGGAGGACTACGCCCTGTGGATGCGGGAGCACCTGGACGGCTTCGCGGGTCTCGAGAACGTCCATGGGGGCTGGGCTCCGCGGCTGGCCGAGCGTCCCGTCACCAAGTACGAACGCAAGGGACTCGAGGCTGGGCGTGTCGTCTTCGACCTGACGTACCGGAGGGTCGATGCGCCTCAGGATTGACCTAGCCTACGACGGCGCCGCGTTCCACGGCTGGGCCACGCAGCCCGGCCTGAGGACGGTGCAGGGGGTGCTCGAGGAGTGGATCCCCCGGGTGCTGCGCATCGCCCCCGTTCCGCTGGTCGTGGCAGGCCGCACCGACGCCGGCGTCCATGCGCGGGGGCAGGTCTGCCACGTCGATCTGCCCGACGAGCTGCCCCTCGACCAGGATCCGTGCGCGGTGCTGCTGAGGCGGCTGGGGCGCGTGCTGCCGCCCGACATCGTGATCCGGGACGTGTGCAGGGCCCCCGCTGGCTTCGACGCCCGCTTCTCCGCCACCTGGCGCCGCTACATCTACCGCATCGTCGACGAGGGGCGGGTCCCCGACCCGCTCCTGCGCGGCCACGTCGTCCGGGTGCCGCACCCCGTCGACGTGGGCGCGCTCAACGCCGGGGCCGGCACGCTGCTCGGGCTGCGTGACTTCGCGCCGTTCTGCAAACCGCGCGACGGGGCGACCACGATCCGGGAGCTCCGCCGCTGCAGCGCGAGGCGCCTGGGCGACAGCGTGATCGAGATCGAGCTGGTCGCCGACGCCTTCTGCCACTCGATGGTCCGCTCACTGGTCGGCGCGCTGACCGCCGTCGGCGGGTCGAGGCGCACGCTGGCCTGGCTGGAGGACGTGGCGGCGCATCCCGTACGTCACAACGATGTCCTCGTGATGCCAGCGCACGGGCTGGTCCTCGAGGAGGTCGGTTATCCGGCCGACGATCAGCTCGCCGAGCGGGCACGCCAGGCCCGCGCCGTCCGCACGATGGAGGAACCGTCATGAGCCACTACTTCGAGACCCCCAATCAGGCGGGGCCGACCCACGAGTTCACCGCGACGGTCTTCGGGCGTGAGCTCACCTTCACCGCCGCCCCCGGCGTGTTCTCGGGGCACCGGCTCGACCTGGGCACGTCGGTGCTGCTGCGGGAGGTCGAGCCGCCCGCCGAGGGCCGCGTGCTCGATCTCGGCTGCGGCGTCGGCACGATCGCCGTCGCGCTGGCCGTGGCCTCCCCCCGACTGCAGGTGACTGCCGTCGACGTGAACGACCTGGCGGTGGAGCTGACTCTCGCCAACGCGGCCCGGCACGGCGTCGACGACCGTCTCGTCGCCTGCCGGCCCGAGGACGTGCCCACCGAGGCAGCGTTCGACGAGATCTGGTCCAACCCGCCGATCCGCATCGGGAAGGCGGCCCTGCACGAGCTGCTCCTGACGTGGCTGCCCCGCCTCTCCCCCGACGGGGTCGCGTGGCTGGTCGTCGGAAAGAACCTCGGCGGCGACTCGCTGCAGCGGTGGCTGACCGGGCAGGGGTACCCGACCGTGCGCATCGCCTCCGCGAAGGGGTTCCGGGTCCTGAAGGTGGCCCGCGGCTAGGGCCTCCACGTTTCCCCGTCAGCGCAACGCGATGGCCCCAAACCCGGCCTGTGTACCGAACCGGGCCCCTAGTATGGATGGGTCAGAGCGTTCTGCTATGGACGCGAGCCCAACGGATGGAGTCACACATGACCTACACCCTTCCCGACCTCGACTACGACTACGGAGCACTGGCGCCGCACATCGCTCCGGAGATCATGGAGCTGCACCACTCCAAGCACCACGCCACCTACGTCAAGGGCGCCAACGACGCGCTCGAGCAGCTGGCGGCGGCGCGCGACAAGGGTGAGTTCGGGGCCATCCCGAAGCTGGAGAAGGACCTCGCCTTCCACCTGGGGGGCCACATCAACCACTCCGTGTTCTGGAAGAACCTCTCCCCGAACGGCGGAGGAGAGCCGACCGGCGACGTGGCTGAGGCCATCGGCGAGTTCTTCGGCTCGTTCGACGGCTTCAAGGGCCAGTTCGCGGCGGCCGCGAACTCCATCCAGGGCTCCGGCTGGGCCATGCTCGTGTGGGACACCCTCGGCAAGCGTCTGAACATCAACCAGCTGTACGACCAGCAGGGCAATCTCCCCGTCGGCCAGCTGCCCATCCTGCAGCTCGACATGTGGGAGCACGCGTTCTACCTGCAGTACAAGAACGTGAAGGGCGACTACGTCAACGCCTGGTGGAACGTCGTCAACTGGGACGACGTCGCGCAGCGTCTGGCCGCAGCCAAGGCCGCCCAGATCAGCTACTGATCCGCAGCAGTCCCCCACCTGAGCCCCGCGGGCCCGGCCGACCGGCCGGGCCCGCGTCGCGTCCGCCGTCAGTTGGCCGGGCGGTCGCCGTAGACCCAGTCGGCCACGTCGCGGCCGGTCAGCCAGGCGCGCCACACGGCTCCGATCACGAACGGCACGAGCGCCAGTCCCACCGCCCACCGTGTGACCTTCCGGAGCGGAAGCACCGGGGTCAGCGGCACGAAGGGCGGGTGGCCTGCCCGGCTCGAGGGCTGCGAGGCGCAGGCATCGAGCCAGCGGCCCCCCGTTCTGACCTGGGCCCAGCTGTGGCCTGCGAGGAACCAGGGAAGGCCGAAGCCTCTGACGCGGGCGGCGTGCACGAGGCGCACCTCGAAGCCCAGCTCCCGCAACAGCAGCAGCAGCACGGTGTTGTACTGATGCGACCAGCCACGGTGGGCTGCCAGCGAGCGACGCGGCGTCTCCCACAGATGCCACAGCGAGTGCACGGGGTAGGCGCGGGCGACCTGGGCGATCGCGACGTCCACCAGGTCCCGCCCCGTCGCGCCGGAACCCCGGCAGGCGCGAACCAGGTCGTCCACCGTGTCCGGCAGGTCCGTGCGCCCGGGCGGGGGCGCGAAGGCCCACACGGGAATCAGGCCGATGCCCAGCGCCCCGAGCGCAGTCCACCTGAGCCTCATCGCATCTCCCCTCTTCGATGGCCGAACCCTCGAACGGACGCGTCGGGGATCTCATCGGCCAGGCGGCTGTGCAGGTCAAGCATCTGCCGGACCGTCCTGGACCAGCTGTACTGCTCCGCGCGAGCGCGGGCGGCCTCCCGCAGCTCGGGCCCGAGGCGCGGCACCAGGGACTCGACGGCGTCGGCGAGCAGCTCGGGGTCCGGGTCCGCGGACGCGCCGGACGACGCGTCGACGAGTTCGTGCGCACCGCCACGGTTGGACGTCACCACCGGCGTCCCGCAGGCCAGTGCCTCCAGCACCGCGAGTCCGAAGGTCTCCGCCGGGCAGACGGACAGGGACACGTCGGCCGCCGCGATGCGCCGGGCGACCTCCTCGCGGCCTGCGACGAAGCCGTGGAAGTGGACGGGGGCGTCACCCGCAAGAGCCTCCAGCTCGGCCAGGTCAGGGCCGGTCCCGTAGAGGTCGAGCCGGACGGGGCGGCCGCGACGGTGCAGCTCCACGACGGTGGCCACGGCCAGCTGTGGGCTCTTCTCATGCGACAGACGCCCCACGTAGCACAGCTTCAGGAGACCGTCGTCGGCCGGCGTCCCCTTCGCAGGGTGGAAGATGTCGAGATCCACGCCCAACGGGACGAGCTCCAGCTGTGCGCCGGTGGACTCGAACTCGTCGGCCGCGTACCGGCTTGTCACCACGACGCGGTCGAACTCCTTCGCGAGGCGCCGGTTGAGGGCGCCGACCGCGGTCTCCACTCCGAAGGAGCGACGGGCCCACATGGACAGCATGTCGCTCAGCTGCTCGTGGCTGAACAGCACCGACCCGACGTTGTTGCGGCTCGCCCAGCGGCCCGCCGGGGACAGTGTCCACTTGTCGGAGACCTCGATGGAGGTGGGCCGGAACCGGCCGAGCACGTCGAGGGCGCGCCAGGGCCGGAAGATCATGCGGTACTGCTGGGAGACCTTTGGCGCCCGGACGGTGACGAGGATGCCGGCCTCGGTCTCGGTCACCTCGTCACGCTCCCCCGGCGCCACGAAGATCCGGGTGTGCCCGGCCGCCACGTACCCCTTGCCCAGCTCCTCGATGACCACCTTCATCCCCCCGGAGGTGGGGCCGACGAAGTTGGCGAGCTGGGCTATCCGCATCCCCCCAATATAGGGGGATGCGTCACTGGTTCCTGCGCGCGAGCACCGCCCGTTGCAGGAGCACGAACACCAGAAGGATGCCGCCGGTGATGATGGTCGTCGCCTCCGGAGGCACCGTGCCGTCGCGGGTGATCAGGACGTTCATCAGCCCCAGTACCAGAGCGCCGACGACAGAGCCGAGCACGAACCCGGCGCCGCCGGTCAGCAGGGTTCCACCGATCACGGTGGCAGCGATCGCGTCCAGCTCCCAGCCGATGCCCGTGATGTTCTGCGCGATACCGAGCCGCGCCGTGTAGATGACCGCGGCGACGCCGGCGAGCAGCCCGCTGATGACGTAGACCCACATCTTGGTCCGGTGCACGGGCAGCCCCATGAGCTGCGCGGACTGCTCGGACCCGCCGATGGCATACACCGTGCGGCCCGTCCGGGTCCGGTGCAGGATGAAGAAGGCGACCACCACGACGAGCAGCGCCACGACGACACCGGGCGTGATCACGAGGTCGTTGACCTTCGGGCCGTCGATGATCTTCCACTGCTCGGCGAGCACCCTGAAGGCGGACTCGTCCGGCAGCCGCTCCGGCTTGGTGCTCAGCATCGAGGCCAGCCCCCTCGCGAGGAACATCATGGCCAACGTCGCGATGAACGGCTGCACGTTGAAGTACTGGATCAGGACCCCCGAAGCCAGCCCGAACGCCGCGCCGATCAGGATCATCACGATCATCACGAGCCAGGGGTTCCAGCCGGCGTTGATCAGCATGACGCCGGAGACCGAACTGAAGGCGATCACGGCGCCGACCGACAGATCGATGCCCCCCGTCAGGATGACGAACGTCAGTCCGACGGCCAGGACGATCAGGTGTGCGTTGTTGATGAGCAGATTCGAGATCGTGCTCATCTGGACGATGCGCCCGTAGGCCACCTCCCCGTAGATCACCATGCCCACGAAGATGACGAGCGCGGCGAGGGTGGGGAGCAGGTCAAGGCGGAGTCGGGGCCGGGTCCTGGCGCCGGTCGGGGCCTCGGGTCGGGTCACGGTTGCGGAGCTCATGCCGCCACCTCCTTCACCAGGGGCGCGGGCCGCGAGATGGTCCTGCGCCGGACGAACAGCTGACGGACCCGCTGCGACTGGAGCAGACACAGCACGACGATCACGATGGCCTTGAAGGCCGGGGTGGCCGACGACGAGATCCCGAGGAACACCACCGTCTTGTCCAGCGTGGCGATGAGGAGGGCGCCGATGGTCGCCCCCGTCAGGTTGAACTTGCCTCCGGCGAGCGAGGTGCCACCGATGACGACGGCGAGGATCGCGTCCATCTCCATCTGATCGCCCGTCCTGGAGATGTCGACGGTCATGACCGACGCCGTGGCGAACACCCCGGCGATGCCGGCGGTCAGGCCCGAGATGGCATAGACGGCCAGCAGCATGCCCCGACGGTTGACGCCGGCGAGGCGGGCGGCAGCGGGGTCCATGCCGATGGCCTCGATCATCAGCCCCAGCGCGCTCCGTCGCACCAGGAGGCCGAGCAGCACGACGATGAGCACGGCGAAGACGAACACGACGGGCAGGCCGAGTACGTAGCCGTTGGCGATCCACCGGAAGGTGTCGTTCGTCGCGGCCGTGTTCTGCCCGGACGTGATGACCTTCGCCACGCCGCGGCCGGCCAGCATCATCACCAGGGTGCTGATGAACGGCTGCAGCCCCACCACGGACACCAGCACGCCGTTGACCAGGCCGAGGACGACGCTGATGCCGAGCGCCAGAGCGAGGGCCGTCAGCGCCGCGCCCGGCGTGTTCCCTGCGCCGGCGAGCAGCTCCATGGAGGCGGCCCCGGCCACCACCATAACCGAGCCGACCGAGAGGTCGATCCCGCTCGTCGCGACTACCAGACACATGCCCAGCGCGATCATCATCACCGGGGCGGCCGCCCGCAGGATGTCGATCACGTTGCCCACCAGCGCGCCGTTGCTCGCGTTGTAGCCGATGCTGAGGTAGCTCGCGTCTTTGGCCACGTTGACCGCCAGCAGCAGGATGATCGCGACGATCCCCCACACGTACTGACGTTTCAGCACGCCCTTGATCCCGTCACTCTGCCCGGTCATGGGCGATCTCCTCCACACTCACCACGGCCTCCTCGGATGCCGCCGCCCTGGTGGCGGCTGCGATGCCGTCACTGGCGATGATATTGACGATGTCGTCGGCGCTCAGGCCTTCCCTGTTGGCGAGCTCCGCGATCTTGCGGTGGTCCTTCAGCACGACGATGCGGTCGCTCAGTCGGACCACCTCCTCCAGCTCGGAGGAGATGAACACGACGGTCACGCCGTCGCGCGCCAGCTGCACCACCCGTTCCTGGATCTCGGCCTTGGCGCCGACGTCGATGCCCCTGGTGGGCTCGTCGAGGATCAGCAGCTCCGGCTGCGTGGCAAGCCAGCGCCCGAGCAGCACCTTCTGCTGGTTACCCCCGGACAACGTCCGGATGGGACGGTCCGGATCGGCGGGACGGACGTTGAGCTCCGTCATGTAGCGCTCCACCATGGCGTCCGCCTCCCGACGGGGCAGCGGCCGGGCCCAGCCCCGCTTCGCCTGCACGCCGAGCACGATGTTCTCGCGCACGCTCAGGTCGCGGATGATCCCTTCGTCGCGCCGGTTCTCGCTGGAGAACGCGATGCGGTGCCGGAGCGCAGCGGCCGGGCTGCGGACCTCCGCGGCGGCCCCCCCGACCTCGACGGCGCCGCCCTCGAGGCGGTCCGCCCCGAACATGAGACGCGCCAGTTCGGTGCGCCCCGATCCCAGCAGGCCGGCGAAGCCGACGATCTCGCCCCTGTGGAGCTCGAGGTCCGTCGGCTCGATGGCACCCTTCCGCGCGATCCCCGTCGCCCGGTACACGACCTCGGTGTCGGCGAGGTCACGCGCACCGCCCCCTTCGAGGCTTCTGAGGGCGGCGATGTCCTTGCCGATCATGGCGGCGATCAGGCTCGCCCGGTCCAGGTCCTTCGTGAGGTACTCCCCCACGAAGCTGCCGTTGCGCAGCACGGTCAGCCGGTCGCTGATCGCGTAGACCTGGTCGAGGAAGTGGGAGACGAAGAGGATCGCCACGCCCTCGTCCCGCAGGCGCCTGATCACCGAGAAGAGCTGCTCCACCTCCCGCGCGTCGAGGCTGGAGGTGGGCTCGTCGAGGATCAGCACCTTCGCGTTGGTGACCATGGACCGGCTGATGGCGACGAGCTGCTGCATCGCCAGCGACAGCGAGCTGAGCGGTGCCCTCGGGTTCAGGTGACCGAGGCCGAGCTTCTCGAGCGCCTCGCGCGCCCGCGCATGGGTTGCCTTCCATCGGATGCCGAACGGACCGTGCACCTCGTGCCCGAGCATGACGTTCTCGCCGATCGTCAGGTTGGCGCAGAGGTTCACCTCCTGGTAGACGGTCGAGATGCCGGCCGCCTGCGCATCGGCCGTCCCGCCGAGCTTCAGGTCCCTGCCGTCGATGAGGATCTGGCCATCATCGATGTGGTACACGCCCGTCAGCGCCTTGATGAGGGTGGACTTTCCCGCGCCGTTCTCGCCCATCAGCGTGTGCACTTCTCCAGGCAGAAGCCGGAAGTCCACGTCGTCGAGGGCCTTGACGCCGGGGAAGGATATCGAGATGGACTTCATCTCGACGATGGGGCTGGTCATGGCCATCTCCCTGAGGTCTGGTTGTTCAGCGGCCGCGCGTGCCGCCGGGAGGCGGGCGGGGCGCTCGGCGCCCCGCCCGGTGCTGCCGACTGGCACGTGGGTCAGAACTTGCGGTCCGGAAGGGCCTCGGAGGCGGCCTCGGGCGAATCGAACGTCTCGCTCGGGACGATGATGTAGGGATCGATATCCTCACCGGCCAGGGTCTTCTTCACGACGTCGAGGGCCGTCTCCCCGAACAGCGGGTTGTACTCCGCGACGAAGGACAGCTTCCCGTCGGCAAGGGCCTGGAGGGCGTTCTTCGTGCCGTCGATCGTCGCGATCTTGACGTCGACGCCCGGGGTCAGCCCTGCCTCCTCGACGGCCTGCACCGCCCCGAGGCCCATCTCGTCGTTCTGCGCGAACACCAGCTGGACGTCGTTGTTGTTCGACTTCAGCACGGTCTCGAAGACGCTCTTCGCCTCCTCGGTTGACCAGTTGGCCGTCTGCGCGCCGAGCTTGGTGAACTTGTCATTGCTGCCGATGACCTCGTCCCAGCCGACGTTGCGCTCGTTGACGACCGACACGCCGGCCGGGCCCTCGAGGGTGAAGTACTTCGCCCCGTCCGGGAAGGCCGAGACCGCCCAGTTCGCCACGGAGGCCGAGACCTCCTTGTTGTCCGGCGCGATGCGGGTCACGTACAGGCTGGTGTCATCCGGCTCGATGCCGCGGTCGATGAGGATGACGGGGATCTCCGCCTCCTGGGCGCGCTTCAGCGAGTCCTCCCAGCCGGACCCTTCCGTGGCAGACAGCAGGATCACGTCCACGCCCTCGTCCACGAACGAGGTGAAGGCGTCGATCTGCGACTTCTGATCGAGCTTGGCCGCAGGGGCGTACTTGAGGTCGAAGCCGGCGTCCTTGGTGAATGTGTCCTGCACGTTCTGCTCGTTGGCCTTGCGCCAGGCCCCCTCGGGGCCGACGGCGACGAAGCCGATGGTGGTGAGATCATCTCCGGAACCGGCGGTTCCGGCGCTACCCTCACTGCCGGCGTTGCCGCCCCCACATGCGGTGAGCCCCAGCGCGAGGGCTCCCGTGGTCAGGAGGCCGATGGCCGT
Organism: Tessaracoccus lacteus; assembly: GCF_029917005.1. Classification (NCBI taxonomy): domain Bacteria; kingdom Bacillati; phylum Actinomycetota; class Actinomycetes; order Propionibacteriales; family Propionibacteriaceae; genus Tessaracoccus; species Tessaracoccus lacteus. Next base: position 868,333 of record NZ_CP123967.1, on the reverse strand, counting down.
CCTCACGATGCGACGAGTCATGTTCGTTGTTCTCCTCTTTGAGAGGACCCTGGGCCGGGTCCGTTGGTGGCGCACCACTGCGCCCTTTGTGTTACCGGGAACATTACCGGTAACACGCCACCTGAAGACAAGGGGTTTCAGATAACGTTTAGGTCACGGTCCGCTGCGACGGCGTCAGTCGTCCTCGGCGGCCGAGGCGATCATCTCGACCACGGTCTGGACGGTGACGCCCGGACCGTTGGAAATCTCCCCCACCTTGTCGCGGTCTTTGAGGACGATGATGCGGTCGGCGAGGCGGAGCACCTCGCTGAACTCGGAGGAGATGAACACCACGGCCATGCCCTGATCGACCATTGCCGCCACCCGACGTTGGATGGCGACCTTCGACCCGATGTCCACACCGCGGGTGGGCTCATCGAGGATGAGGACCCGGGGCCGGGTCGCGAGAAGGCGCGCGAGGAGGATCTTCTGCTGCTGGCCGCCCGACAACAGCCCGGCCGGGGTCTCCGGCGAGAGCTGCTCGAGGCCGAACAGCTCCCTCGCCCACGTCACGATCTCCGCCCGCTCACGACGCGACACGCGCGACCGCCAGCCGCGCATGGCCTGCAGGCTGAGCACCACGTTGTCCGCCACCGTCATCTCGGCGATGATGCCGTCAACCGTCCGGTCCTGCGCCGAGAGCACGACCCGGTGCCGCAGCCCGCTGGCGGGCGAGTCGACCCGCACCCGGCGGCCGTCGATGGTGAGGGTCCCCTGCGACGTCGGCGTCACGCCCGCAAGCAGCCTGGCCAACTCCGTGCGGCCAGATCCACGCAACCCGATGAACCCGACGATCTCGCCGCGGTAGAGCGCGAGATCCGTCCGGGCGAACACGCCGGAGCGGCCGAGGCCCTCCGCAAGGAGGACGGGGTCGCCCTCCGGATCCTGCCGGTGCGCGCGCCGTTCCGATCCGATCTCCCTGAGTGCGTCGACGCTCCTCCCGAGCATCAGCGAGATCAGCTCGACGCGATCGATGGTGTCGGCCTCTCGCTCCGCGACCACCCGGCCGTCCCGGAGCACCGTCACCCGGTCGCTGATCGCGAACACCTGCTCCAGGAAGTGCGACACGAACACGATCGCCATCCCGTCATCGCGGAGACGCCGGAGCACCTTGAACAGCAGCGCGACGTCGGCAGGCGCCAGGCTGGAGGTCGGCTCGTCGAGCAGCAGCACTCGCGGTCTGCCCACCATCGCACGCGCGACGGCCACGAGCTGCTGTGTCGAGGGCGACAGGGCGTTGAGCCTCGTGCGCAGGTCGAGGTCCTCGAGCCCGAGGCGGGACAGCACCTCAGCGGCCGCCCCCCGTGTCGCACCCCAGTCGATGCCGAACCGGCCGCGAGGCTCGTGCCCGAGCATCACGTTCTCGGCGACGGTCAGGTTCCCGCTCAGGTGGATGTCCTGGAAGACCGTCGCGATCCCGGCCGCCCGGCTCGCCGCCGGGTTGGCGAGCGTGACGGGCTCGCCGTCGAGGAGGATCTCCCCCGAGGCGATGGGTCGGACACCGTTGAGGACGTTGATGACGGTGGACTTGCCCGCCCCGTTCTCGCCGAGCAGCGCATGCACCTCGCCGGGGAACAGCGCGATGTCCACCCCGTCGAGCGCCAGCATGCCCGGGTATTCCACGGTGACACCCACGAGCTCGAGGACAGGCTGCGTCATCCCAGCCCCCCTCTCGGCGCGGCGGCCGACCGCCGGCGGACGAGCTCGATCGGCAGCCGGGTCCGCTGCGGGACATCGCGCCCCTTCGCTGCCGCGATGACGATCTCCAATGCCTTGGCGCCGATGGCGTGGAAGTCCTGCCGGACGGTCGTCAGGGGCGGCAGGAAGTGCGCGGTCATGGGGAGATCGTCGAAGCCGACGATGCTCATCTCGTCTGGCACCGAGATGCCGCGCTCCGAGAAGCCATGGATCAGCCCGAGCGCGGACTCGTCATTGGCGGCGAAGATCGCCGTGTAGTCGGGGCGCCGCTTGAGCCCGAGCGCGTACTCGTAGGCGAAGTCGGCGCTCCAGTCCCCCACCACGATCGGCCGCTCGGCGAGCTTCCAGGCCTTGGCCCGCTCGTGGAAGGCACGCTCCCTGGCGCGGGCGTCGAGCCAGTCGAGCGGTCCGGCCAGATGCAGGATGTCGCGGTGCCCCAGCTCGGCCAGATGATCGACAAGCAGGTTGGTTCCCATCCTCTGGTCCGCGGAGACCGTGACGAAGGTCGGGTCCCTGTCCGACTTCACGACGACGACGGGGACCCTGAACTCGATCTGCCGCAGCGCCGAGAGCGAGGTGGAGCGCGGGGCGATGACGCAGATGCCGTCGACGCCCTGGGCCGACAGCTGCTCGATGCCCTCCCGCGGGCCCGCGGGATCCTCCGCGCGCAGGGTGACGGACGTCACGGAGTAGTCGGCCTCGCCCGCCGCCAGCTCGATGCCGCGCAGGGTGTGCGTGGGCCCGTAGGCGAAGTGGCTCTCCATGAGCACACCGATGCGCTGGTGCCGCTGCGTCGCCAGGGCGCGCGCCGCATTGCTGGGGCGGTAGTTGAGTTCTGCGATGGCAGCGAGCACCCTGTCGCGGGTATCGGGTCGGATGTTCGGGGCGTCGTTCAGCACGCGCGAGACCGTCATGTGGGACACGCCGGCCCGCGCCGCCACCTGTCGGATGTTGGGGCGCTCGGGAGCGGGGTCAGTTGCCACTACACCTCCCGCCGGACACCACTGGATCGAAGCTTAGCGGGCCGGCCGCGGCCGCGGCCGCCCTCAGTCGAGCAGCGTGCGGTCGGACAGGCTGGCGCCCTTGATCTTCGAGAACTCCTCGAGGAGGTGTTCGGCGGTGATCGACTTCTTGGCCTGCTCGTCCACCTCCAGCACGACGCGGCCCTCATGCATCATGATCAGCCGGTTGCCGAGCTCGATAGCCTGGTTCATGTTGTGCGTGACCATCAGCGCGGTCAGGTTGTTGCGCGCGACGGCCTCTCCCGTGAGCCGGGTGATGAGCTCGGCGCGGGACGGGTCGAGCGCAGCGGTGTGCTCATCGAGCAGCAGGATGGCCGGCTTCGCGTAGGTGGCCATCAGGAGGCTGAGCGCCTGGCGCTGTCCGCCCGAGAGCATGCCGACGCGCATCTCGAGGCGGTCCTCGAGACCCAGCTCGAGGGTGATGAGGGCCTCGCGGAAGACCTCGCGCTTCGCCCGCGTGACCGCCATCCGCAGCCCTCGGCCCTTGCCCCTCTCGAAGGCGATGGCAAGGTTCTCCTCGATCGTCAGGTGCGGCGCGGTGCCGGCCATAGGGTCCTGGAAGACGCGGGCCACGGAGCTGGCGCGGCGGTGTTCAGGCGCCTTCGTGACGTCGTGGCCGTCGATGATGACGCTGCCGCCGTCGGCCGTGTACCGGCCGGAGATGACGTTGAGCATGGTCGATTTTCCGGCCCCGTTGGAGCCGATGACGGTGACGAAGTCCCCCTCGGACAGCTTCAGAGAGAGGTCGTCGAGCGCGACCCGCTCGTTGACCGTGCCGGGGAAGAACCGCTTGGTGACGTTGACGAGCTCGAGCATCACTTGGCTCCTTCCGCGACCGCCGCGGCGGTCCTCCTGCGGATTCTCAACTTCTTCAGCGGCGCCCACTGGGGCAGCACGAGCGCCAGCACCACGAGCACCGCGGACACCAGCTTCATGTCGTTGGGGTTGAAGCCGTTGTTCAGCGCGATCTGGATCACGCCGCGGTAGATGACGGAACCGAGAGCAGCGGCCAGCACGGCCTGCCAGACGGCCGTCATGCCGAAGATGGCCTGGCCGACGATCACAGATGCCAGGCCGGCCACGATCAGGCCGATGCCCATCGAGATGTCAGCGAAGCCCTGGTACTGCGCCACGATGGTGCCGCAGAGCGCCACCAGGCCGTTCGACAGGGCGAGCCCGATGACCTTCGTGACGCCCGTGTTGATGCCCTGCGAGGAGGCCATCAACTCGTTGTCGCCCGTCGCGCGGATCGCCACGCCGAAGCTCGTGCCCAGGAACCAGTAGACGATGACCCCGACGATGGCGACCACCACGGCGAAGATCGCGACCGACGCCCACGTGCGCAGGAGACCCGCCTCCTGCAGCGGCGTGAACAGCGTCGTCTGGCGCAGCAGCGGCACGTTGGCCTTGTTGCCCATGATGCGGAGGTTGATCGAGTAGAGCGCGATCTGAGTCAGGATGCCGGCCAGCAGCGGGTTGATGTGCCCCCAGACGTGCAGCAGGCCCGTGACCGCGCCGGCGGCCATGCCGGCCAGCGTGCCGGCGACCATCGCGACCGGGACCGGGAGCCCGCCCACGATCAGCATGGCGCAGGTGGCGGCGCCCGTCGTGAAGGACCCGTCGACCGTCAGGTCGGGGAAGTCCAGCACGCGGTAGGTGAGGTAGACCCCCAACGCCATGATGGCGTAGAGCAGGCCGATCTCCAGTGCGATGATCATCAGTTCACACGTACTCTCAGTACTTGGTGGTGGCGCGCTCGACGATGGCGTCGGGCAGCGTCAGGCCCTGCGTGGTGGCCGCAGCCTCGTTCACGAAGAGGTCGAACTCCTTCTGCGTGGCCACGGGGATCTCGCTGGCCGGAGTACCCTCGAGGAGCTTCAGCATGACGGCCGCGGCGTCCCGTCCCTGCTGGGTGTAGTTCACGGACAGGCCGGCGGCGGCGCCGCGCTCGATCGTGGACTCGTCGGATGCGAACACGGGCGCCTGCTTCTGCTCGCCGACCTGGATGACGGACTCGGCCGCGGACACGACCGTGTTGTCGGTCGGGATCAGGAAGGCGTCGACATCGAGGGACTCGGCGGCCTGCTGCACCTCGGAGCTGTTGGTGACGGTGGCAGTCCTGATCTCCAGGCCGAGCGTCGCGGCTGCGTCGGTGGCCTCCTGGACCTGGACCTCGGAGTTGACCTCGCCGGAGGCGTAGACGATGCCGACGGTCTTCACCTCGGGCATGGCCTCCTGGATGAGCTTGAGCTGGTCGGCCATCGGGTTGAGGTCGGAGACCCCTGTGATGTTGGAGTCCGGCGCGTCCCAGGAGGCGACGAGCCCGGCGGACTTCGGGTCCGTGACGGCGGCGAAGACGACCGGGCGGTCCGTGATCACGTTGGCCAGCGCCTGGGCGGTCGGGGTGGCGATCGCGAGGAAGGCGTCGTAGTCCGAGGAGGCGAAGGTGTTGGCGATGTTCGTCAGCGTCGTCTGGTCACCCTGCGCGTTCTGCTCATCGAAGGTGACTTCGACGCCGGCCTCCTCGAAGGCGGCCTTGAAGCCCTCGGTCACGGCGTCCAGCGCCGGGTGGGACTGGATCGTGGCGATCCCGATCGAGTACGACGCCGCGCCGCTCTCTGACCCGGGTGCGGGCTCCCCCGTCGAACCTCCGCAGGCCGACAGGGACAGGGCGGCTGCGACGCCGAGGGCGAGTGCCGTGATCTTCATCGTTCTCCTCGTGGAGCTGGGGGGTGACCGAGACAGCCTAACCGTCCCCCGCGGGACGGCGGGGGGGCCGTCCGGGATCAGAGTGTCTCGTCCGCCTTCTTGACGACCGCGTCAGGAATCGTCACGCCCATGGCCTCGGCCGCGTCCGGGTTGATGACCAGCTCCAGGCTCTCCTGGAGCTCGACCGGCATGTCAGCCGGGTCGGCACCCTCGATGATGCGCACGAGCATCTCCCCCGTCTGGCGCCCCTGTGCCTCGTAGTCGGTGGCCAGCGCTGCGGCGGCGCCGCGCTCAACCGAGTCGGCGTCGGAGGCCACCAGCAGGCGGTGGTGCTGCTCGGCCACCTGCACCATGGACTCCATGGCGGACACGACGGTGTTGTCCACGAGCACGAAGTAGGCGTCGACGTCGAGCGACTCTGCGGCCTGCTGGACCTCGGAGCTGTTGGTGACGGTGGCGGTCAGCACCTCGATGCCGAGCTGCCTGCCGGCCTCGACCGCGGCCTCGGCCTGCACCTGGGCGTTGACCTCCGCCGAGGAGTAGACGATGCCGACGGTCTTGACGCTCGGGTCGATCTCGGTGAGCACCTGCAGCTGCTGATCCGTCGGCAGCTGGTCGCTGGTGCCCGTGATGTTGCCGCCCGGCGCGTCCATGGAGTCGACGAGTCCGGCGGCTGCGGGGTCGGTGACGGACGCGAACACGATGGGCCGGTCCGTGATGACCTGGGCCAGCGCCTGCGCCGGCGGGGTCGCGATGGCGACGAAGTACTCCTTGTCGGAGGCCGCGAAGGTGTTGGCGATACTCGCGAGCGTCGCCTGGTCGCCCTGCGGGTTCTCCAGGGACATCTCCAGGTTCTCCCCCTCGACGTATCCCGCGTCTGCCAGGGCCTCGGTGATGCCCTCGTACAGCAGGTCGAGGGACGGGTGCGACACAATGGTGACCGCGCCCACGCTCACGCTGCGCTTCTCCCCGGAGGGACTCGTCGTCGCTGTCGAGCCCCCCTGCGCGCACCCGGCAAGCAGCAGCGCGCCGAGTGTCATCCCGGCAAGCCCACGTCGCAGCATCTTGTTCCTCTCGGTGATCTCCGGCCTGACAGCTTACGCCGCATCCTCCGGGCAACGGAAAAGAGGGGCCCCGAAGGGCCCCTCTTCACGCGGTGTGTGCGTCAGCTCACTTGGCTTCGGCGGTCTCCTCGACCTCGGTGGTCTCCTCGGCCACGGGGGCCTCGTCGACGGCGGGGGTCTCGTCGGCCACGGGGGCCTCCTCAACGACCGGCTTGGCGGCGGCGGGCGCGGCCTTCGGCGCGACGGCCTCGGTGATGACCTCGATCATCGCCATGGGAGCGTTGTCGCCCTTGCGGGGGCCGAGCTTCGTGATGCGGGTGTAGCCGCCCTCACGCTCGGCGACGGCCGGGGCGATCTCGTCGAACAGCACGCGGACGACGGCGGGATCGGTCACCGACTGCAGCACCAGGCGACGCGAGTGCAGGTCGCCGCGCTTCGCCTTGGTGATGAGCTTCTCGGCCAAGGGCTGCACGCGGCGGGCCTTGGTCTCTGTGGTCGTGATGCGGCCGTGCTCGAAGAGCTGGGTCGCCAGGTTACGCAGGATGATCCGCTCGTGGGTCGGGCTGCCGCCCAGACGGGGACCCTTGGTTGGCTTGGGCATTGGTGTTTAACTCCAGGTGTAGATGCGTTGGGCGGTCAGTACTGCTCGGTCTCGGCGAAGTCCGAGTCCTCGTCGTAGCGCTCGATGGCCTGCATCGGGTCGAAGCCCGGGTGCGAGTCACGCAGCGCGAGTCCGAGGCCGGCGAGGGTCTCCTTGACCTCGTCGATGGACTTCGAACCGAAGTTGCGGATGTCGAGCAGGTCCTCTTCGCTGCGGGCGACGAGCTCACCCACGGTGTGGATGCCCTCGCGCTTGAGGCAGTTGTAGGAACGCACCGACAGCTCCAGGTCCTCGACCGGGAGGTTCAGGGACTCCGTGATCTGCTCGTCGACGGGCGACGGGCCGATCTCGATGCCCTCGGCCTCGACGTTCAGCTCACGCGCCAGGCCGAAGAGCTCGACCAGGGTGCGACCGGCCGAGGCGACGGCGTCGCGGGGCAGGATCGAGTTTTTGGTCTCGACGTCGACGATCAGACGGTCGAAGTCCGTGCGCTGGGCGACACGGGTGGCCTCGACCTTGTAGGTGACCTTGAGCACCGGCGAGTAGATCGAGTCGACCGGGATGCGGCCGATCTCGGACTCGGGGTCCTTGTTCTGCGCAGCGGACACGTAGCCGCGTCCACGCTCGACGACGAGCTCCATCTCGAGCTTGCCGTTGTCGTTGAGGGTGGCGATGTGCAGATCCGGGTTGTGGATCTCGACACCGGCCGGGGGCTGGATGTCCCCGGCGGTGACCGCACCGGCACCGGCCTTGCGCAGGTACATGACGACGGGCTCGTCCTCCTCGGACGACAGCACGAGGCCCTTGAGGTTGAGGATGATCTCGGTGACATCCTCGACGATGCCCTCCAGGGTGGAGAACTCGTGCTGGTTGCCCTCGATCTTGATGCTGGTCACCGAGGCGCCCGGGATGGACGACAGGAGGGTGCGACGCAGCGAGTTGCCGAGGGTGTAGCCGAAGCCGGGCTCCAGCGGCTCGATGACGAACCGGGAACGGAACTCGGAGACGACCTCTTCGGAGAGGGTCGGGCGCTGAGCGATGAGCATTGACTGTCCTTCCCGCGCCAACCGCTATCTGATGGCGCGAATGGTGTTGTCTGGTTGAGGCCCGAGGGCCTCGAAAGACCGCCGGCCGGAACGCGTCCGGCCGACGGCCCTGGGATCACTTCGAGTAGAGCTCGACGATCATCTGCTCGGCCACGTCGATCACGATCTGCTCGCGGACGGGGAGCTGGTGAACGAGGATGCGCATCCGGTTCGGACGGGCCTCGAGCCACGCGGGCACCGTGCGGTCGCCGTGGGTCTCCCGGGCGATCACGAAAGGCGTCAGGTTCAGCGACTTCTCGGCGACGTCGATGATGTCCTTGGCGCGGACGCGGTACGAGGGGATGTTCACGCGCTGGCCGTTCACGAGGAAGTGGCCGTGCACGACGAGCTGACGGGCCTGACGACGCGTCGCGGCGAACCCTGCGCGGTACACGACGTTGTCGAGACGCGACTCCAGGATCTGCAGCAGACGGTCACCGGTCTTGCCGGGGGAACGGTCAGCCTCTTCGTAGTAGCGACGGAACTGCTTCTCGAGCACGCCGTACGCGTAACGAGCCTTCTGCTTCTCCTTGAGCTGCAGCGAGTACTCGGAGTCCTTCGTGCGGCCGCGGCCGTGCACACCCGGGGGGTACGGACGACGCTCGAAGGCCTTGTCGTTGCCGACAAGGTCAGTCCCGAGACGACGGGACTTCTTGGTCATAGGGCCGGTGTAACGAGCCATGTTCTTAGTCCTTTACTCTCTCGGTCGATCAGACGCGACGACGCTTGGGCGGACGGCAGCCGTTGTGCGGCACCGGGGTCACGTCGGAGATCGCGCCGACCTCGAGGCCGACGGCACCGAGCGAGCGGATCGCGGTCTCACGACCGGAGCCGGGGCCCTTGACGAACACGTCGACGCGCTTCATGCCGTGCTCCATGGCGCGGCGACCAGCGGCCTCGGCGGCCATCTGGGCGGCGAACGGGGTCGACTTACGCGAGCCCTTGAAGCCGACGGTGCCGGCAGAGGCCCACGCGATCACGGCACCGGTGGGATCGGTGATCGAGATGATGGTGTTGTTGAACGTGCTCTTGATGTGCGCCTGGCCGGCGAGCACATTCTTCTTCTCCTTGCGGCGCACCTTGGTCTTGGCGCCCGCCTTACGGCTTGCAGTAGCCATAAAAGTCTTTCTCCTTGAGTCCTGAGAAGCCCTGACCTAAGGTCAGCGGGCCTTCTTCTTGCCAGCGACGGCCTTCTTCTTGCCCTTGCGGGTGCGCGCGTTGGTCCGCGTACGCTGACCACGAACCGGGAGGCCGGCGCGGTGGCGGCGGCCCTGGTAGTTGCCGATCTCGACCTTGCGACGGATGTCGGCGGCGACGCTACGACGCAGGTCACCCTCGGTCTCGTAGTTGGCTTCGATGTGGTCACGCAGCGCGACGAGCTGATCGTCGGTGAGCTGGTGGACTCGCAGATCGCCGCTCACTCCAGTGGCGGCGAGGGTCTCGGCGGCGCGGGTCTTCCCGATGCCGAAGATGTAGGTCAGTGCGACCTCGAGGCGCTTCTCGCGCGGGAGGTCGACACCAATGAGGCGTGCCATCAGGCGGTACCTTTCTGAAAACTCGGTCCTGGCTCGGTGGGAGCCCGGTCATGGACCGCGAAGGTGTGTGGCGTGACGCGTCCCCGCCGCCTGTGGTGCCTCGGTGGCACCGACGGGGCCTTGGCCTTCGTCCAAGGGTGGGAACCCCGGTCAAGGGGGTCCTTGCAATCACGTTGCTATCTAGTTGTCGGCGGTGTGGGGACCAGACCCTTACCGCGGTGCTCTGCTCATCCGAGGCCTCGCGGCCCCGGAATCAGCCCTGACGCTGCTTGTGGCGGGGGTTTTCGCAGATCACCATCACACGACCGTGCCGGCGGATGACCTTGCACTTGTCGCAGATCTTCTTGACGCTCGGCTGAACCTTCATTCGAGCAACCTTTTCAATCAGCGACTGGGCGCTTGGCAGCACCCAATCTTGTGGTGGATTTCCGGTGGCCGTCACCCGGGCACGCTCGCACGCGTCCGGGCGGGGACGACCGACGCACCAGCTTACGCCACGCGGGCGCGCGGCCCAAATCGCCCCCGAAACACAGCAACGCGCCGCACCCCTGGCGGGGCGGGCGCGTCGAGTGGCCTGGAAGGCTCACTTGTGACGGTAGACGATGCGTCCTCGGGTGAGGTCGTAGGGAGACAGCTCCACGACGACGCGGTCGGCCGGCAGGATGCGGATGTAGTGCTGGCGCATCTTGCCGCTGATGGTCGTCAGGACCTTGTGCCCGTTGGCGAGCTCCACGCGGAACATCGCGTTCGGCAGTGCCTCGACCACGGTGCCCTCGAGCTCGAGGGCTCCTTCTTTCTTCGCCATGAACTCTCATTCTGTCGCGCCGGCGAGCCTGTGCGCCGCCGGAGTGTACTTCAGACAGGCATTTTACGCCGAAGCTGGAGGTCTTTCCAAATAGGGCCTCGGCACCTCACTAGCCTGTGGACCCATGAAGTACTTCGCAGTCCAGTACACCTACTCCTCCGACGCCGATGCCCTGGCGGCGATCCGGCCGAAGCACCGCGAGTTTCTCGCGTCCCTGGCGGGCGGCCCGCTGATCGCCAGCGGCCCGTACGTGGACGTCGAGGTGGCCAGCGCGCTGCTGCTGTTCCGGGGCGAGACGGCGGCCGAGATCGCCGCGCTGCTGGACGAGGACCCGTTCTGTCACGCCTCGCTGATCGTGGGCCGCTCGATCACGCAATGGAACCCCGTGATCGGCGTCTTCGCCGGCTGAGTCAATCGACGTCCGCCGACGGCACGACCCACGTGTTGCACTCCCCCAGGTCGTCGGCGTACAACCCACGCAGCCCCCAGTTGGCGACCGAGTCGGGAGAGCCGTGCACGCCGTCGTCGACGGTGGCACGCAGGTACGGCTCGATGGTGTCGAAGACCTCCCGGGTCAGGTCGACGGAGTCGTCGCGGGCGATCTGCGCGTAGGCGAAGCACGTGGCCTGGAGCTCGAGTCGCCGGACGGGCTCGTTGCCGGTCAGCCCGGCCGAGGCCTCCATCATCCCGGCCAGCGCCTGGAGATGGTGGCCGTACTCGTGGCCGGCGACCTCCTTGACGCCGAGGTCGTACCAGCTGGTGCCGTTCAGGGCGGTCACGCCGAAGTAGATGGCGCCGCCCTGCGCGGAGCAGTACAGCGCCGGGGCCTCCACCCAGCCGCACGGGGTGTCGACGACCTCGGCGTCGTAGAAGTAGTACGGGATCTCGGTGGCGTCGAACCCGAGGGTCGTGAGCACCGGGGCCCACGCCTGCTGCAGGCAGTCGAGTTGGCCTCCCGCCAGCCCCTCCAGCTCCTCCATGGATCCGGCGGACGCCGGAGCGGGACAGCCTGCCTGTCCTGGCGCGGCGACCTCGTAGAGGGCGCTGCTCTGCAGCGCCCGCCCGGCCGCAGCTGTCGCGCTGGGCGCGGGAAGGGCGGGCCAGGTCCGCTCGGGCAGCCCGGGCTCCGGGGCGGCGCTCGGGGTCGCGACCGGTGCCGACGCGGTGACGGAGGGCTGAGGCGTCGCCACGTCGGGATCAGCGGGCTGCGGCTGGAGCCGCGCGACCATGGACCCGACGAGCGACGCCGCCAGCAGGGCCACGAGCAGCGCGGCCGCCAGTGCGCCGACGACCAGCCCGACGCCCGAGGCGCCGCCGCCTCTCCGGCCGCCGGTTCGTGGCGGCTGCCGCCAACCGGTCATCAGGCCACCGCCGACGGCGCTGCCACCCAGGTGTTGCAGGACTGGTAGGTCGTGGCATGCAGGCCTCGCGCCCCCCAGTCGAGCAGCGAATCCTGGCTGCCGTGGATGTCGTCCGAGAGCATCGTCCCGAGTCGCTGCATCCAGCCCTCGTACTCCTCCACGCCGAAGTCGACGGCCTCATTGTTGATGGTGAGGGCGGCCGACAGGCACGTCGCCTGCAGTTCGGCCCGCCGGTCGAGCTCGGCTCCCCCGGACGCCGCGACCTTCACCGCCGTGATGCCGAACAGCGACTGGAGGTGGTGCGCGTACTCGTGGTTGACCATCTCGTTGACCGACAGGTCCCAGTCCTTCGCCATCTGGAAGTGGCCGGTGCCGAAGTACGCGGACCCGTCACCCGCCGAGCAGTAGAAGGCTGGCGCGTCGATCCAGCCGCAGGCGCTGTCCGCCCCGTTACCGTCGTAGAAGCTGACGGCAGGCTCAGTGACGCCCAGCCCGTAGCTGGCCAGCACGGGCGCCCACGCCTCCTGCAGGCAGTGCCACTGCGCGCGCACGGCCCTCTTCCATGCTGCACGCGATGTGATCCTGGCGGGGGCCGGGCAGCCGGTCAGTGAGATGACGGGGAGCGCGTTGAGCGCCGCGGTCTGGGCCGGGTACAGCTCCGAGTCCGGGTCCGGGTCCGGCAGATCGGGAAGCGTGCGGGTCGGCAGCTGCCACGCGCCGGCACCGACATCGACGCCGAGCGGCAGGTCGATGCCGGTCGTGACGCTCATCGTCGGGGCCGTGACCGTCACCACCCTGGAACCGCCGCCGACCAGCAGCGCGGAAGCGGCCACCAGGGCCGCCAGCACGAGCACGGCACCCACCGCAGTCCCTGCCACCCGGACGCGTCGGGCACCCTCGTCCGCGGGCGCGGCACGCCGCGGCTGCGGAGATGGTTCACGGTTCGACACGCTGGAAGGCTAGTGCGGAAGGCGCTCAGAACAGCAGGATGCCGACGAGCAGGGCGATTACCACGACCAGCGAGAGGCCGACCGCGCCCACCAGGACGGTCAGGGGCACCAGGTTGCGTGCGGCGGAGACCTCGCCGGCCGGGGTGCCGCCCTGCGCAACGATCGCCGGTACCGCGGCCGACGCCGCGGGCAGCTGTTCGATCACGGGGACGAGGTCACCGAGCGCGCGCGCCCCGTAGACGACGTCCATGGCCGCGGCGTACTCGTCGTGCGTCACCCGTCCCTCCGCGAAGGCCGAGTTGAGCCGCGCGGTCAGCGACTCCCGCTCGACATCGTCGACCGGATCCGCGGCGCGTTGGAGGTACTTCGAGCTGGGAGGCAGGGCCATGGGCCCATGATAGGCGTCAGTCCGCGAGCGGGGCGTAGAGGTCGCCCAGCAGGGACTCGCCGCCGTCGGCCTCCGTCAGCACCCAGACGCCTCCGGGCGTGATCGCGACCGTGTTCTCCCAGTGGGAGCCGCGCGAGCCGTCGCGGCTCACGACGCTCCATTCGTCGTCGAGCTCGAGGGTGTGGTGCGTGCCGCGGGTGAGCATAGGTTCGATCGCCAGGACCATCCCGGTGCGCAGGCGCGCGGTGGGCCGCGGGCGGTACCAGTTCGGCACGTCCGGTTCCATGTGCATCTGGGTGCCGATGCCGTGGCCCGTGTACTCGCGCAGCGAGCCGTAGCGCACAGGTAGCGACTTGACGTAGCCCTCGATGGCCCTGGAGACGTCGCCGACGCGGCCGCCGTCGCGCATCTGACGCGCGCCGGCCCACATGGCCTCACGGGTGGCGTCGACGAGCGCGACGTCCGCAGGGTCCGCCGAGCCGACGATGACGGTCCGGGCAGCGTCCCCGTGCCAGCCCCCCACGATGGCGCCGAAGTCGATGGAGACGACGTCGCCGTCCTCGAGCGGGCGGTCGTCGGGGATGCCGTGCACCAGCGTGTCGTTGACGGAGATGCAGGCGACGGCGGGGAACGGTGCGCCGTACTCGGCGCCGTAGCCGAGGAAGGAGCTCTTGGCGTCGTTGCGCTCCAGCACCTCGCGTCCGATGGAGTCGAGTTCACGGGTGGTGACCCCGATGGCGGCGGCCCCGCACATGGCGGCAAGGCCGTCGCTCACCACGAGACCGGCCCGCCGCATCAGCTTCAGCTGAGCTGCGTCCTTGATCTCGATCTGGCTCATCTGGCGGTGTGCGCGTCCACGAGGCCGAACATCCGCTGGCGGACCTCCTCGACCGATCCGGTTCCGTCGACCTCGACGAGGAGGCCCTTGGACTCGTAGTGGAACAGCAGCGGGGCGGTCTGGCCCGCGTAGACCTCCATCCGGCGGCGGATGGTGTCCTCGTTGTCGTCGGCGCGTCCCTCGAGCTCGGCGCGCTGCAGGAGGCGCTGCACGAGCGCCTCTGGCTGCACCATCAGCGACACGACCGCGTCGAGCGCCTGGCCGTGCTCCGTGAGGTGGCGGTCGAGGAAGTGCACCTGGTGCATGGTGCGAGGGAAGCCGTCGAGCAGGAAGCCCTGCGCGCAGTCGGGCTCGGCCAGCCGCGCGGCAACGATCTCCTCGGTGACGTCGTCCGGCACGTACTCGCCGGCGTCGATCAGCTCCTTGACCTTGATGCCGAGCGGCGTGGCGTTCCTGATGTTGTGCCTGAAGATGTCTCCGGTCGAGATCGCGGGAACCCCGTACCTGGCGGCCAGCGCGGTCGCCTGGGTGCCCTTGCCGGCGCCGGGGGCGCCCATGATCAACAACCTCATCGCAGGAATCCTTCGTAGTTGCGCTGCTGGAGCTGGCTCTCGATCTTCTTGACGGTGTCGAGACCGACGCCGACGATGATGAGGATCGACGTGCCGCCGAACGGGAAGTTCTGCTGAGCCCCGACCGCGATGAACGCGAGCGTCGGGATCAGTGCGATCGTCGCCAGGTACAGCGAGCCAGGCGCGGTCAGCCGTGACAGCACGTAGGCGAGGTAGCGCTCGGTCGGCTTCCCGGCACGGATGCCGGGGATGAAGCCGCCGTACTTCTTCATGTTGTCGGAGACCTCTTCGGGGTTGAAGGTGATCGACACGTAGAAGTAGCAGAAGGCGATGATGAGGACGAACTGGACGACCGTGTACACCCACGAGTAGACGCCGCTGCCGGTGAAGTTGGCGATGATCCACTCGGACACCGCGCCCTCGGGGCGGAAGGTGGCGTACAGGACCGGCAGGTACATGATCGACGAGGCGAAGATGACGGGGATGACGCCGGACTGGTTGACCTTCAGCGGGATGTAGGTGGTGGAGCCGCCGACGAGGCGGCGCCCGACCATGCGCTTGGCGTACTGGACCGGGATACGGCGCTGCCCCTGCTCGATCCAGATGATCGCGAGCATGACGAGCAGCCCGATGCCGATGACGGCGAAGAAGAGGAACCAGCCGACGGCGCCGGGGTGGCCCTGCTTGATCGACCACAGGCCGGTCGGGAAGCTGGCCGCGATCTGGGTGAAGATCATGATGGACATGCCGTTACCGATGCCGCGCTCGGTGATCAGCTCACCCATCCACATGATCACGCCGGTGCCGGCGGTCATGATCAGGACCATCGTGATCAGCGGGAACAGGTCCTCGGAATAGATGATGCCCGTGCAGCCCTGGAACAGCTGGCCGGTGCGCGCCATCGTGACGTACGCGGTGGCGTTCAGCACGGCGAGCACCAGCGTCAGATACCGGGTGTACTCGGTGATCTTCGCGGTGCCGGAGGCACCCTCCTTCTTGAGGGCCTCGAGCTTGGGGATCACGACCGTGAGAAGCTGCAGGATGATCGACGCGGTGATGTAGGGCATGATGCCGAGCGCGAAGATCGTCAGGTGCAGCAGCGCACCACCGGAGAACAGGTTCACGATCGAGTACAGCCCGGCCTGGTCGCCGCTGGAGGCGAGGTCGACGCACTCGTTGATGCGCGACATGTTGACGTTCGGGGTCGGGATCGATGAGCCGAGTCGGAACACGGTGATGATGCCCAGCGTGAAGAGGATCTTCTTGCGAAGGTCCGGGGTCTTCAACGCGTTAGCGAGAGCGGAGAGCATCCGGTTACTACTTTCGACTGATGACACGTGGGTCGCGCGCACCTGGCACGGCAACCATGGCAGCCTACCAAGCCCCGCCACTGGCAGACAAAACACCCTGCACAAATAAACCGACGGGGTGGGTCCGCCAGAAGCGGACCCACCCCGTCGGTGGTGATGCGCGGTTGCGCCTCAGAGCTCGTTCGCGGAGCCGCCGGCGGCAGCCAGCTTCTCCTTGGCGGAGCCCGAGAACGCGTGGGCGGTCACGTCGAGCTTGACGGCCACGTCACCGGTGCCGAGCACCTTGACGAGCTTGCCGTCGCGCACCGCCCCGGCGGCGATGAGCTCGGCGACGCCGACCTTGCCACCCTGCGGGAACAGCTCGGCGATCCGGCCGACGTTGACGACCTGGAACTCCACGCGGAACGGGTTCTTGAAGCCCTTGAGCTTCGGGAGCCGCATGTGCAGCGGCATCTGGCCACCCTCGAAGTTCTCCGGAACGTTCTTGCGAGCGCCGGTACCCTTCGTGCCGCGACCAGCGGTCTTACCCTTGGATCCCTCACCGCGGCCAACACGGGTCTTCGCCGTCTTGGCGCCCGGGGCGGGACGCAGGTGATGAAGCTTCAGCGACATGGTCACTTCACCTCTTCCACGGTAACGAGGTGGGCGACGGTGCGGATCATGCCGAGGACCTCGGGGCGGTCCTCGCGGACGACCTGGTCACCGATGCGCTTGAGGCCGAGCGTACGCAGCGTGTCACGCTGGTACTGCTTGCCACCCACCCCAGACTTTGCCTGGGTGATCTTGAGACGAGCCATCACTTGGCCACCTCTTCCTTGGCTGCGCGGAGCAGAGCCGCCGGGGCGACGTCCTCCACGGCCATGCCGCGGCGACGTGCCACGGCCTCGGGCTCCTCGAGCTGCTTCAGCGCGTCGACGGTGGCGTGCACCACGTTGATCGCGTTGGACGAGCCGAGCGACTTGGCGAGGACGTCGTGGACGCCCGCGCACTCGAGGACCGCACGCACCGAGCCACCGGCGATGACGCCGGTACCGGGGCTGGCCGGACGGAGCATGACGACACCGGCCGCCTTCTCGCCCTGCACCGGGTGCGGGATCGTGCGCTGGATCAGCGGAACGCGGAAGAAGTGCTTCTTGGCCTCTTCAACGCCCTTGGCGATCGCGGCCGGCACCTCCTTCGCCTTGCCGTAACCGACGCCGACGTTCCCCTCGCCGTCGCCGACGACGACCAGTGCGGTGAAGCTGAAGCGACGACCACCCTGGACGACCTTGGCGACGCGGTTGATGGTCACCACGCGCTCGAGGTACTTGTTCTCTTCCTTGGGAGCCTGGCCACGACGATCGTCACGGCCACGACGGTCCCCGCCGCCGGAACGGCGCTGCTGGGTCTCACTCATCGTGAATACCTATCCTTTCGTCGTATCAGAAGCCGAGGCCGGCCTCGCGGGCGGCGTCGGCCAGAGCCGCGATCCGCCCGTGGTACTTGTTACCGGCCCGGTCGAAGACGACCTGCTCGACACCCGCTGCCTTGGCGCGGGCGGCGATCAGCTCGCCGACCTTCTTGGCCTTGGCCGACTTGTCGGCCTCGGTGGCCCGCAGGTCCGCCTCCATCGTCGACGCGGAGGCCAGCGTGGTGCCGGCGACGTCGTCGATGACCTGGACGAACAGGTGACGCGAAGAGCGGGTCACAACCAGGCGGGGACGCTCCGGAGTGCCGTTGATCTTCTTGCGGGCACGCAGCTGACGGCGCGTACGGGACGCGACCTTCGGAGCAAGCGACTTGTTGTGCTTGATCGAGATGGCCATTACTTACCAGCCTTTCCAGCCTTGCGGCGGACGTGCTCGCCCGCATAGCGGACACCCTTGCCCTTGTAGGGCTCCGGCTTGCGGATCTTGCGGATGTTGGCCGCGGTCTCGCCGACGAGCTGCTTGTCGATGCCCTTGACCGAGAACTTGGTCGCGGACTCGACGGTGAACTCGATGCCCTCGGGGGCGTCGACGATCACGGGGTGCGAGAACCCGAGCGCGAACTCGAGCTGCTTCGGGCCCTTGGAGATCACGCGGTAACCAACACCGACGATCTCGAGCTTCTTCTCGTAGCCCTCGGTCACACCGGTGATCATGTTGTTCACCAGCGTGCGGGTCAGGCCGTGCAGAGAACGGTTCTGGCGCTCGTCGTTCGGACGCGCGACCTCCAGAAGCCCGGCCTCGTTACGGCCGATCGTGATGGGCTCAGCGATGGTGAGCGCCAGGGAACCCTTGGGACCCTTGACGTCGACCTGCTGGCCGTCGAGCTTCACGTCGACACCTGACGGGATGGCGATGGGGAGCCTGCCAATTCGTGACATGTTGTTTCCTCCTTACCTATCGCCGCGTCACCAGACGTAGGCGAGAACTTCGCCGCCCACGGACTTGGCCTTGGCGTCGCGGTCGGTCAGCAGACCCTGCGACGTCGAGATGATGGCGATGCCCAGGCCGCCGAGCACCTTCGGCAGCTCGGTGGACTTCGCGTAGACGCGAAGACCGGGCTTGCTGATGCGCTTGATGCCGGAGATCGAACGCTCGCGGGACTCGCCGTACTTCAGCGAGACCTTGAGCGTCTTGCCGACCTGGCCCTCGACCTCGGTCAGCTCGTAGCCGGCGATGTAGCCGTTGGCCTTCAGGATCTCGGCGATGCCCACCTTGATCTTCGACGACGGCATGGACGTGGAATCCTGGAACGCCTGGTTGGCGTTGCGGACACGCGTGAGCATGTCTGCGATCGGATCAGTCATCGTCATGACTTATTTCCTCATTTCTCACACCGGTTTCCGGGAACGCTCCCGGACCTGGTGTTAGTTGATGTGTTCAGTGGGTCGATTCACCAGGACGACTTGGTCACGCCCGGCAGCTCGCCGGCATGGGCCATTTCGCGGAGGCAGACACGGCAGAGCCCGAACTTGCGGTAGACCGAGTGGGGTCGGCCGCACTTCTGGCAGCGGGTGTAGGCGCGCACGCCGAACTTCGGCTTGCGGGACTGCTTGACCTTGAGTGCTGTCTTAGCCATTGCTCAGCTCACTTCTTCTTCTTGGCGTAGTACGCGGGACCGCGCTTGGCCGACTGCTTCTTCGGGTCGTCGACGGCCTTGAACGGGAAGCCGAGGTGCTTGAGCAGCGCGCGACCCTCCACGTCGTTGGTCGCGGACGTCACGAAGGTGATGTCCATGCCGCGCACGCGATCGATCTTGTCCTGATCGATCTCGAGGAACATGACCTGCTCGGACAGACCGAAGGTGTAGTTGCCGTTACCGTCGAACTGGCGGCCGTTGAGGCCACGGAAGTCGCGGATACGGGGCAGCGCAAGCGTCAGGAGACGGTCCGCGAACTCCCACATGCGGTCGCCACGCAGCGTGACGTGGCAGCCGATGGGCTGGCCCTCACGGAGCTTGAACTGCGCAATGGACTTGCGGGCCTTGGTGACGGCCGGCTTCTGACCGGTGATCGCGGTGAGGTCGCGGATGGCGCCCTCGATGATCTTCGAGTCGCGTGCGGCCTCGCCGACACCCATGTTCACGACGATCTTCACCAGACCGGGGATCTGCATGACGTTGGAGTACTGGAACTCCTCCTGCAGGGCCGGGACGATGGTCTCGCGGTACTTGGCCTTCAGACGGGGCATCGCGGTAGCGGTGGCGGTCATCAGATCTCCTCCCCGGTCTTGCGGGCGATGCGCACGGAGCGCTGCGCCTGGTACTCGGTGCCGTCGGCGTGCTTCTTGGTGACGTCGACGCGCTTGTAACCGACGCGTGTGACGACCTCCTTGCCGTCGACCTTCACAACGAGCTGGACGTTGCTGACGTGGATGGGGGCCTCGACCGTGATGATGCCGCCCTCGATCTTCTTGCCCGCGGCGGTCTGCGACTCGCGACGGTGCTTCTTGACGAGGTTGACGCCCTGCACGGTGACGCGCTCGGCCTTGGGATCGACGGCGATGACCTCGGCCACCACGCCCTTGTCCTTGCCCGAGATGACCTTGACGCGGTCACCCTTCTTGATGTGGAGCGATGCCATGATCAGATCACCTCCGGGGCGAGCGAGACGATGCGCATGAACTTCTTCTCACGCAGCTCACGGGCGACGGGGCCGAAGATGCGGGTGCCACGGGGCTCCCCGTCGTTCTTCAGGATGACTGCCGCGTTCTCATCGAACTTGATGTAGGAACCGTCGGCGCGGCGACGCTCCTTGACGGTGCGGACGACGACGGCCTTGACCACGTCGCCCTTCTTGACGTTGCCGCCAGGGATTGCATCCTTGACGGTGGCGACGATGGTGTCGCCCAGGTAGGCATAGCGGCGCTTGGTGCCACCGAGCACACGGATGCAGAGGATCTCCTTTGCACCAGTGTTGTCGGCGACCTTCAGTCGCGACTCCTGCTGGATCATTACTTCTCCTTGCTCCACCGGTTCCCATGCATAAGGCCTTGTGAAACTAGAAACGAACCCCCTGGATTCTGCCAGGAGGCAACCCCCAGCTCGAGGGAGAGGGGGCCTTAGTCATCGCCCGGGAAGGGTCCCCCCGAAGGGGCACAGACCCAAGGCAACTGGATAAGTCTATCCCAGGCGCGCCACGGCACGAAATCGCGCATGACGCAACACGTGCCTCACTCGGAGCGCAGCGCCTCGACGGGGTCCTTGCGCGACGCGGTGCTGGCCGGCATCAGGCCCGCCACCGAGGTTAGGCCCATGCTGATCAGCACCAGGATGATCGCCGCCTGCCACGGCAGCACCGCGACGTTCTCGACGCCGAAGTTCGCCGCGACGATCGCGTTGGCGGGGATGGTCATGAGCGCTGTGATGGCCACGCCGAGCGCGCCGGCGACGAATCCGACGATGAGGGTCTCGGCGTTGAACACCGTGCGGATGTCGCGCTTGCGCGCGCCGACGGAGCGCAGGATGCCGATCTCCTTCTTCCGCTCGAGCACCGAGATGTAGGTGATCACGCCGATCATGATCGACGATACGACCAGCGAGATGGCGACGAAGGCGATCAGCACGTAGCTGATGGTGTTGATGATGTCGGTGACCGACGTCATGAGCGCACCCACGATGTCGGTGTAGGTGACCACCCTGTCGTCGTCCCCCGCATCGCGGGCGTCGTCGTTGTAGGTGTCGAGGATGTTGATGACCTCGGCCTTCGACTCGAAGTCGATCGGGTAGATGTCGATGTTCGACGGGTTGTCGAGGTCGGCGTACCCGAGCGTGCGCAGGTTCCCCTCCAGCGACGCTGCCTCGGTCTTGGCCATCGACACCAGCAGGCGGGTCAGCTCCTCGGTGCTGCGGTTGAGCTGGAAGGCGTCGAGGAACGCGTCCTCGTTGATGCCCATGGCGCTCGACATGTTGTCGGCCAGCGAGGCCATGGAGGACTCCAGCGCCGAGCCGATCTGCGACGAGAGTGCCGCGCCGAGCTGAGAGGAGAGGTCGGCGGAATAGACCGCCACGACCTGGTCGACGTAGTCGCCGAGCATCGGCTGCAGCTGCGCGCTGAGCGCGTCGGTGTCCACATAGGTCCCGGCCTCTGCGAGCAGCGCCGCCCCCTCGTCCGTGGCGAGGAACGCCGGGAGGTTGGTCCCGATGTCCTGCGGGTCCAGGTTGTTGGCCTCGGCGTACGCGAGGTAGCCCTGGACGAGGCGTCCGGCGAGAGAGTCGTCGGCCGCCTGGGCGGCGTCGTCGGCATCGGTCGTATCGGGGGTCAGCGACGCCAGCAGCGCCTGGCCCTCCGGGGAGGCGAGGAAGGCCGGCATCGTGGCGGCCACGTCTGTGGGGTCCGCCCCGTTGGCCACGGCGTAGGCGAGATATGCCGCGAGGAGCTGCTGGGCCGCCTCGGAGTCGAGTTCCTCTCCCCCGGCCGCCAGGGCCGCCTGCCCCTCCGCGGAGGCGAGGAAGGCCGGCAGCGTCGCCGGATCAGTCGGGTCGAGGCCGGCGGCGGTCGCCCACTGCGTGTAGGCCTCGGCGAAGGCGGTCACCGCGGCGGTGAGCGCCTCGGTGTCGACCTGCGGCGCGGACGGCGTGGCCTCCCCGTCGTCCTCGGCCTCTGGGAGCTTGATGACGCTGCTGAGGTCCAGCTGCGAGAGGATGTCGGCCACGTCGAGGGCCGGCAGCTTGGACGGGTCGAGCTGCACATCGTCCAGGCCCAGGTCGAGGTTGGACAGCTCCGACTCCAGGGCCGACGTGTCGAGCTGCAGCTTCGACTGGTCGAACGTGAAGGCGCCGGCCAGCGCGTCCTCGTCGATGGTGAACAGGGAACTGAGGTCAGCCTCTTCTCCGTCGTCCTCGGCGCCGAACTCCTTGCCGGTGAACACGTCGACGTCCGGGTCGGCGAGCTGGCTCTGCACGATGGCGGAGTCGGTCGCGTCGGCGATCATGTGCTCGGTCAGGTCGCGGGTGTAGTAGATGCCCGGCTGCAGGGTCGACGAGTCGCCGCTCGGCTGGACGACCCCGACGACCCGCAGCTCGTCGCCGTCGTCGACGAGATCCGTGACGTAGTCGGTGTCGTCAGAGCGGTCGGTCCACACGTCGAACTCGTCGTCGTAGGAGTAGAGGTCCGCGGAGTCGACCGCCTTGAAGGACACCCCCATCAGATCCTGGTAGCTGTACGTGCCGGGATCGTCGGGAACGGTCACGTCCCCCTCGGTCGCGACCTGCTTGACCATGTCGTCGAGCTCCTGCGGGTCGCGAAGGCCCATCGCATACAGGGTGAGGTCACTCACCCCCCCGCTGCCCGTCAGCACCAGAGCGACCTCGTCGTAGGCGGTCGGCCAGCGGCCGGCCACGATCTCCGCATTGTTCTCGACCAGCGACAGGTCATCGACGAGCTCGGAGAAGACGCTGGTGCTCGACGAGCTGGACAGCAGGCTGCTGGCGGACGCGCTCGACCCGAAGCCCAGCGACGAGAAGGTGGTGTCCGGGTTGACCTGGCGGACACCGTCCGACGTGTCCGAGGCGTAGATCCGCGGCGAGACGTCGTAGGAGTACTGGATGGAGTTGACATAGTCGTCGATGCCCCCGCCGTTGCCGTCCAGGAAGCTCTTCAGCGAGCGGAGGTCGTTCGTCCCGACGCTGCCGAACATCGACGCCATGAGCTGCACCTCGTGCACATCGCCGTCATCGGCATCCCCGGCGGCGGACGCCTCCTGCGCGATGCCGCGGGAGGCGGTCAGCAGGCTGGTCAGGTCCACGCCCTGCCGCTGGATCGACAGCGGGTAGAGCGAGAGCGTGTCCTCCTCCACCCCCTTGATGTAGGCGTTGACGCCGTTGGCCAGGGCGAGGATCGACGCGATGCCGATGATGCCGATACTGCCCGCGAAGGACGTCATCAGCGTGCGGCCCTTCTTCGTCATGAGGTTGTTGAAGGACAACGAAATGGCGGTGGGAAAGCTCATCGCGGTGCGGCGGGCCTTCCGGCCCTCCCGCTCGACGGCCTGCGGCACGAAGGGGTCGGTGTCGGAGGCGATCACACCGTCCTTCAGCGACACGATGCGGGTCGCGTACTCCTCGGCGAGTTCAGGGTTGTGCGTGACCATGACGACCAGCCGGTCCCTGGCGATGCTCGTGAGCAGGCCCATGATCTGCACGCTGGTGGTCGAGTCGAGCGCGCCGGTTGGCTCGTCGGCCAGCAGGATCTCGGGGTCGTTGACGAGCGCGCGGGCGATCGCGACGCGTTGCATCTGCCCGCCGGAGAGCTGGCTGGGACGCTTGTGGATGTGGTCGCCCAGGCCCACGTCCTGCAACGCGGCGGTGGCGCGACGTCGCCGCTCGGCCCGCGAGACCCCCGCCAGGGTCAGCGCCAGCTCTACATTGGCCAGCACGCTCTGGTGCGGGATCAGGTTGTAGCTCTGGAAGACGAATCCGATGCGGTTGTTGCGGTAGGCGTCCCAGTCCCGGTCGCGGTAGCTGGACGTCTCGATGCCGTCGATGATCAGGTTGCCCGAATCGTAGTGATCCAGCCCTCCCACGATGTTCAGCATGGTCGTCTTGCCCGAGCCGGACGGCCCGAGCACCGCCACGAACTCGGAGTCGCGGAAGGCGATGGAGACGTCATTCAGCGCGACCTGGGTGAAGTCACCTGTCGTGTAGGTCTTGCGGACGTCCCTGAGCTCGAGCATGCGGGTCTTTCCTGGAGGGCCAATCGGGCGTACACAGCTTACGTGGAGAAAGAAAACACTCCTGTATCGGGGCGTTGCAGCACCCCTGGCATGCTTGAGGCATGGAATTCTTCACGCGTCTGGTCGTCACGGCCGCTGCCACCGCCGTCGCCGTCTGGCTGGTGCCGGGCGTCGAACTTACCGCCGTCGACACCGCAGACAAGGTCATCACGCTGCTGGTCGTGGCCCTGATCTTCGGCCTGATCAACGCCTTCATCAGGCCGGTCGTGACGTTCTTCAGCGGCTGTCTCGTGCTCATCACGTTCGGCCTGTTCCTGCTGGTCATCAACGCCCTGATGCTCGAGCTCACCAGCTGGGCCGCGGGCACCCTCGGCCTCGGCTTCCACGTGGAGGGATTCTGGCCCGCCTTCTGGGGCTCGGTGATCATCTCGATCGTGGGCGCGGCCCTCGGGGCGCTCCTCGACACGGAACGGTCCTGACCGACGGCGCGCCCCTTCAGCCGTCCTTTCGGACGGCTGAAGGTCAATCCTGCCTGTCGGCGAATCCAGGGGCCGTGGCCCCCTGCGCTGTCTCCGCGTTCCCCCCAACTGACCGGCTGCCCTTCGGCCTCGGTCACACGCGGTTGTTGCCGAAAAGGGTACGACGTGTCCCATTGGACTGTCTATACTTTCTCGCCAAATGCGAGACGGCCCGTCCCTAAAAGGGACGGGCCGCCTAGTTGAATCGCCTTACTTGGCGCGCTCGACGATCTCCACGAGACGCCAGCGCTTCTGCGCGGACAGCGGGCGGGTCTCCATGACCCGCACCCGGTCGCCGATGCCGGCGTCGTTGTTCTCGTCGTGCGCCTTGACGCGCGAGGACTTGGTCATGACCTTGCCGTAGAGCGGGTGCTTGACGCGCTCCTCGACCATCACGACGATCGTCTTGTCCATCTTGTCCGAGACGACAACGCCCTGGAGGACCTTGCGGCTGTTGCGCTCTTCGGTGGGGGTGGTTTCACTCATGT
This sequence comes from Tessaracoccus lacteus, assembly GCF_029917005.1. Classification (NCBI taxonomy): domain Bacteria; kingdom Bacillati; phylum Actinomycetota; class Actinomycetes; order Propionibacteriales; family Propionibacteriaceae; genus Tessaracoccus; species Tessaracoccus lacteus. The sequence goes on along the minus strand of NZ_CP123967.1, from coordinate 843,212 downwards.
TCACTTCTCCTCGGCCTCGGGCTCGTCTTCGATGCCGAGGTTGCGCTCCTGCAGCACCGTGTAGATGCGGGCGATGTCCTTGCGGACGGAACGCAGCCGGGCGCTCGACTCCAGCTGCCCGGTCGCCGCCTGGAAGCGGAGCCCGAACAGCTCCTCCTTCAGCTCGACGACCTTGGCGTTGAGCTGCTCGCGCGAGAGACCACGCAGGTCGTTTGCGGTAAGAGCCTTACTCATCAGATGTCACCTGCTTCGCGCTTGATGAAGCGTGCCTTGAACGGCAGCTTGTGAATGGCCAGACGCATGGCCTCACGGGCCACCTCCTCCGGGACACCGGAGAGCTCGAACAGCACGCGGCCGGGCTTGATGTTGGCAACCCACCACTCGGGCGAGCCCTTACCCGAACCCATGCGGGTCTCGGCGGGCTTCTTGGTCAGCGGGCGGTCGGGGTAGACGTTGATCCACACCTTGCCGCCACGCTTGATGTGACGGGTCATGGCGATACGAGCGGCCTCGATCTGACGGTTGGTCAGGTAGGAGGACTCGAGCGCCTGGATGCCGTAGTCACCGAAGGCGAGCTTGGTGCCGCCCTTGGCCGCACCGTCACGCTTCGGGTGGTGCTGCTTACGGAACTTCACTCGACGAGGAATCAGCATTATCAGGCTCCTGCGTTCTCAGTAGCGGGCGCAGCCGGGGCCTCGGCCTGGGCTGCGTCGGCGCGACGGCGACCACCGCGCTCGGGACGGTCCCCACGACCCTCGCCGCGGCCGGGACGACGGCCCGGACGCTGACGACCACCGGGGGCGGAGTTGCGGGCCTCGCGCTGGGCCTGGCGCTCGGCCTTGGTGCCGGCGACATCGCCCTTGTAGATCCAGACCTTGACGCCGATGCGACCGAAGGTCGTGCGGGCCTCGAAGAAGCCGTAGTCGATGTCGGCGCGCAGGGTGTGCAGCGGCACCTGGCCGTCGCGGTAACCCTCGGAGCGGGACATCTCGGCGCCGCCGAGACGGCCGGAGCACTTGATGCGGATGCCCTTGGCGCCGGCGCGCATGGCCGTCTGCTGGGCCTTGCGCATGGCGCGACGGAAGGCGACGCGGGCGCCGAGCTGCTCGGCGATGCCCTGGGCGACCAGCTGAGCGTCGGTCTCGGGGTTCTTGACCTCGAGGATGTTCAGCTGGACCTGCTTGCCGGTGAGCTTCTCCAGCTCGCCACGCACGCGCTCCGCCTCGGCACCGTTACGGCCGATGACGATGCCCGGGCGAGCGGCGCGCAGGAAGATGGTCACGCGCTCGGAGCGACGCTCGATCTCTATGGACGAGATGCCGGCGCGCTCGAGGTTCTTGGTCAGGTACTCACGGATCTTGACGTCCTCGCCGACCAGCTGCGCGTACTGCTTGTCGCTGAACCAGCGCGTCTTGTGATCGGTGGTGATGCCGAGACGGAAGCCGTTCGGGTTGATCTTCTGGCCCATTGTCAGGCTCCCTTCGTCTCGCGGGGCTCCACGACCACGGTGATGTGCGACCCGCGCTTCAGGATGCGGGAGGCCGAACCCTTGGCGCGCGGGCGGATGCGACGCAGGGTGACGCCCTCGTCGACAAACGCCTTGGAGATGTAGAGGTCGTCGGCGCGCAGAGCCTCAGCGGACTCTGCGTTGGCCACGGCGGAAGCCACGACCTTGTAGACCGGCTCGGAGGCGGCCTGCGGCGCGAACTTCAGCGCGGTCAGGGCGTCATTGACGTCCATCCCGCGGACCAGGTCGACGACGCGGCGGACCTTGGTGGAGCTCATCCGGACGTGGCGCGCAATGGCGTACGAGCCAGGACGATCCCCGAGCAGGGTTTCCCGTCGACGGCTGTTGCCGTTTTCGTTGCTCATAGTTGAATCAATTCCTTATCTCGCGCCTCAGCGGCGACGGGCCTTCTTGTCGTCCTTCACGTGCCCCTTGAAGGTGCGCGTGGGGGCGAACTCGCCCAGCTTGTGGCCAATCATCGACTCGGTGACGAACACCGGGACGTGCTTGCGGCCGTCGTGCACGGCGATCGTGTGCCCGAGCATGTCCGGGATGATCATCGAGCGTCGCGACCAGGTCTTGATGACGTTCTTGGTGCCCTTTTCGTTCTGAGCGTCCACCTTCTTGATCAGGTGGTCGTCAACGAAGGGGCCCTTCTTCAGGCTGCGTGGCATTTCTTTCAGGCTCCCTTATCAGCGCTTCTTGCCGGTCTTGCGACGACGGACGATCAGGCGGTTGCTCGCCTTGTTCTTGTCGCGGGTGCGGCCCTCGGGCTTGCCCCACGGAGACACCGGGTGACGACCACCGGAGGTGCGACCCTCGCCACCACCGTGCGGGTGGTCGACGGGGTTCATCACGACGCCACGGACGGTCGGGCGGATGCCCTTCCAGCGGTTACGTCCGGCCTTGCCCCAGTTGATGTTCGACTGCTCGGCGTTGCCGACCGTGCCGATCGTGGCGCGGCAGCGCACGTCGACCATGCGCATCTCGCCCGAGGGCATGCGCAGGGTGGCGTACTTGCCCTCACGGGCGACGAGCTGGATCGCGGCGCCGGCCGAGCGGCCAAGCTTGGCGCCACCGCCGGGGCGGAGCTCCACGGCGTGCACCGTGGTACCGACCGGGATGTTGCGCAGCTCGAGGTTGTTGCCCGGCTTGATGTCCGAGCCCTCACCTGCGGAGACCACGGTGCCCTGCGTCAGGCCGTTCGGCGCGATGATGTAGCGCTTCTCGCCGTCGGCGTAGTGCAGCAGGGCGATGCGGGCGGTGCGGTTGGGGTCGTACTCGATGTGAGCGACCTTGGCCGGGACGCCGTCCTTGTCGTACCGCTTGAAGTCGATGATGCGGTACGCCTGCTTGTGGCCACCGCCGATGTGGCGGGTGGTGATGCGGCCGGTGTTGTTACGACCACCGGTCTTGGTCTTCGGGGCGAGCAGCGACTTCTCCGGCGTGGAGCGAGTCAGCTCGACGAAATCGGACACGCTGGAGCCACGACGGCCCGGCGTAGTCGGCTTGTACTTACGGATACCCATGTCAGTTCCCTTGTCTCAGCAGCCGCCGGGTCAGGCGCCCGCGCCGCCGAAGATGTCGATGCTCTGGCCCTCGGCAAGGGTGACGATCGCACGCTTGGTGGCGACGGTCTTGCCGTAGCCGTACTTGGTGCGACGACGCTTCCCCTGGCGGTTGAGGGTGTTCACGGAGGTGACCTTGACGTTGAAGATGGCCTCGATGGCGATCTTGATCTCGGTCTTGTTGGCGTCGGGGGAGACGACGAAGGTGTACTTGCCGTCGTCGAGAAGGTTGTAGCTCTTCTCGCTCACCACGGGACGCAGGATGACGTCGCGGTGATCGCGGATCTTCAGCGCAGTCGTCACTTGTCCTTCTCCTCAGAGTTGTTGGTCACACCGGCGATGAAGCCCGCGGCCTCGGCGGCCTCGGCGCTGTTGAACCAGACCTCGGCCTTGGTGCGGCCGTAGTACGGGGACTCGGGGGTGTGGTACTTGCCGGACTGGTTGCCCTTGATGTCGTAGCCGGCCGGCGGGTTGTCGCCGCGGTACGAACCGTCGGCGACCTCGGCCTCAGCGACAGCCTCGGACTCGGTGGCGACGGCCTTGAAGGACTTGCCCGACGCGGGGCCGGCCACGAAGGCGGCGAGAGCGGCGGACGTGAACACGATCTTGTCGTTGGCCAGCACGTCGTACGTGTTGAGCTGGTCAACGGCCAGGGCGTGCACCGTGGGGACGTTGCGGAGGCTCAGCCAGGCGACATCCTCGAAGCGGTCGAGGACGACGAGCACCTTGCTGATGTCCGTCGCGACGTTCGTCAGCGCGGCGATCGCGGCCTTGGTCGAGGGCTTCTCGCCGGAGACGAGCTCCGAGACGACGAAGATCTGACCGTCGCGGGCCCGGTCGGACAGCGCGCCACGCAGAGCGGCGGCGACCATCTTCTTGGGGGTGCGCTGCGAGTAGTCACGCGGCGTCGGGCCGTGGACGATGCCACCGCCGGTCCAGATGGGGGAACGACGCGAGCCGTGACGGGCGCGGCCGGTGCCCTTCTGGCGCCAGGGCTTGATGCCACCGCCGCGGACCTCGCCGCGGGTCTTGGTGTCGTGGGTGCCCTGGCGGGCAGCCGCCAGCTGGGCCACGACGACCTGGTGGATCAGCGGGATGTTGGTCTGCGCGTCGAACAGAGCCGCGGGCAGGTCGGCCGAGCCGGCCTTCTTGCCCGAGGCGTCGATCACGTCAACAGTGAGATCGCTCATGCTGCGTCACCCTTCTTAGCTGCGCTGCGGACGACGACGAGGGAGCCGTTGTTGCCGGGGATTGCGCCACGGACGAGCAGCAGGCCGCGCTCGGCGTCGACAGCGTGAATCTTCAGGTTCTGGATGGTGACCTTGTCATTGCCCATGCGACCCGCCATGCGAAGGCCCTTGAAGACCCTGCCGGGGGTGGCGCAGCCACCGATGGAGCCGGGCGAGCGGTGCTTGCGGTGCACACCGTGCGAAGAGCTGAGGCCCTTGAAGCCGTGGCGCTTCATGACACCAGCGGTGCCCTTGCCCTTTGTCGTACCGGTCACGTCGACGGTCTCGCCGTCGGCGAAGACCTCTGCGGTCAGTTCCTGGCCGAGCGTGAACTCGGAGGCGTCAGCCGTGCGCAGCTCGACGAGGTGCTTGCGCGGGGTGACGTCGGCCTTGGCGAAGTGGCCGGCGGCCGGCTTCGTGACGGCCTTGGCCTTGATCGCGCCGAAGCCGAGCTGGACAGCGTTGTAGCCGTCGGTCTCGGGGGTGCGGACCTGCGTGACGACACACGGGCCGGCCTGGATCACGGTAACGGGCACGACCTTGTTGTTGTCGTCCCACAGCTGGGTCATGCCGAGCTTGGTGCCCAGGATGCCCTTCACGATTCGTTCACTCATTTCAACAGACCTCACGGAAGCTTGATCTCGATGTCGACGCCCGCAGGCAGGTCAAGACGCATCAGCGAATCGACCGTCTTGGGGGTCGGATCGAGGATGTCGATCAGACGCTTGTGCGTGCGCATCTCGAAGTGCTCACGGCTGTCCTTGTACTTGTGAGGCGAACGGATGACGCAGAACACGTTCTTCTCCGTCGGCAGCGGCACCGGGCCGGCCACCTTGGCGCCCGTGCGGGTCACGGTGTCGACGATCTTGCGCGCCGAGCTGTCGATGACCTCGTGGTCATACGCCCGCAGCCTGATGCGGATCTTTTGTCCAGCCACAGTCGTTCCTTCTTCTCGTCCCTTTGGAAATTTCAAGTTCCTTCGGGGTAAAACCCCTTGCCACCCCCGAACTCGGGAGTGTCGCCGCCGGGCCACTCACAGCACCGAGGCGCCGAAAGACCTGGCTCGCGGGTTCCGACGCGTTTCCACATCGCGGTCCCTCGCGGAGCAACTTGTACATTCTGTCATGATCGGGCGCCATCGCCAAATCGGGGTGCCCACAAGGGGCTTCGACACGCGCGGCGGCGTGTGCGGGGGTGTCAGGCTCAGTAGACGGTCAGCCCGCGGGAGCGGAAGGCAGCGCGCGCGGCCTCGACGGACTCCGCGGTCGGCGGCTGCGTGTCGGCGAGCCGGTAGTCCATGCCGAGCGAGGCCCACTTGTCGCGCCCCATCTGGTGGAAGGGCAGGATCTCGACGCGCGTCACCTGGCTCATCGACGCGGCGTGGTCGGCCACCCGCGCGATGTTGGCCGGGTCGTCGGTGAGTCCGGGGACGAGCACGAAGCGCACCCAGGTCTCGATGCCGAGGCGCTCCAGGCGGCGGCCGAAGTCCAGGGTCGGGGCCAGCCGGCGGCCGGTGACGCGGCCGTAGGTCGCCTCGTCGCCCGCCTTGAGGTCGAGCAGGACGAGATCGACATCGGCGAGCAGCTCGTCGCTGGCCGCCGCGCCGAGGAAGCCGGACGTGTCGATCGCGGTGTGGATGCCGAGCTCCTTCGCGCCGCGCAGGATGCGCCCGGCGAAGGCCGGCTGCTGCAGGATCTCCCCGCCCGAGAGCGTGATGCCTCCGCCCGTCGCGCGGAACACACCGCGGTAGCGCCGGATCCGGGCGAGCAGGTCGTCGGCGCGGACGGGGAGCCCCCTGGCCCCCGACATGGTGTCGGGGTTGTGGCAGTACAGGCAGCGCAGCGGGCAGCCGGCCACAAACGTGGTCATGCGGGTTCCCGGGCCGTCGACGGCCGTCACCAGTTCCCAGGAGTGGACCGACCCGATCTCGCCGGCGCGTATCGCGGCGAACAGGTCAGCCCGCTCCAGTCCAGTCACGACCGGGACCCCGCCCAGCGACGTGACGGACGGTGCGGACGCCACCGGGTCTGCCCCGATGGCGTCCGCCAGGAGGTCCGTCACTCAGATCGCCTCGTGGAAGGTCCGCGAGAGGACGTCGAGCTGCTGCTCGCGGGTCAGCTTGACGAAGTTGACGGCGTAACCGGAGACGCGGATCGTCAGCTGCGGGTAGTTCTCCGGGTTCTCCATGGCGTCGAGCAGCGTCTCCCGGTTGAGGACGTTGATGTTGGCGTGGTACAGCCCCTCCCCCATGCCTGCGTCGAGGATGCCGACCAGGTTGGTGACCCGCTCCTCGTGCGTGCGGCCCAGCGCCGGCGGCGTGATGGTGTTGGTCAGCGAGATCCCGTCGAGGGCGTCCTCGTAGGACAGCTTGCCGACGCTCATCATGGAGGCGACCATGCCGTGCGTGTCGGCGCCGTTCTCCGGGTTGGCACCGGGGGCGAAGGGGGTGCCGGCCTCATGGCCGCAGGGGAACGCACCGGTGGCCTTCCCGTAGACCACGTTCGACGTGATCGTCAGGACCGACTGCGTCGGGACGGCGTTGCGGTACATCCGGATCGAGCGGATCTTGTCCATCACGGTCTTGACGACCAGCTGGGCGATCTCGTCGGCGCGGTCGTCGTCGTTGCCGTACTTCGGGAACTCGCCCTCGGTGATGTAGTCGATGACCAGACCCGAATCGTCCCGAACGGGGGTCACGGTCGCGTAGCGGATCGCGGCGAGCGAGTCGGCCACGATCGACAGGCCGGCGATGCCGCAGCCCATCGTGCGGACGATCTCATCGTCGTGCAGCGCCATCTCCATCGCCTCGTAGGCGTACTTGTCGTGGCTGTAGTGGATGATGTTCAGGGCCTCGACGTAGGTGCGGACGACCCAGTCGAGCATCTTGTCGTACTTGGCCCACACGGTGTCGAAGTCGAGCGGCGCGTCGCCGGCGACCGGCGCGAAGCCCTCGACGATCTGCTTGCCGCTGACCTCGTCGCGGCCGCCGTTGATGGCGTACAGGAGGGTCTTGGCCGCGTTGACGCGGGCGCCGAAGAACTGCATCTGCTTGCCGATCGCCATCGGGGAGACGCAGCAGGCGATGGCGGTGTCATCGCCCCAGTGGGAGCGGATCGACGAGTCGGACTCGTACTGGATCGCGGAGGTCTCGATCGAGATCTCGGCGCAGAAGTCCTTGTACCCGGCAGGCAGCGCGTCATCCCAGTAGATGGTGATGTTCGGCTCGGGCGCGGGGCCGAGGTTCCGCAGCGTCTGCAGCAGCCGGAACGACGACTTGGTCACCAGCGTGCGGCCGTCGTTGGCGAACCCGCCGTCGGACCAGGTCGCCCAGTACGGGTCACCGGAAAAGATGTTGTCGTAGTCGATCGTGCGGAGGAAACGGACGATGCGCAGCTTGGTCACCAGCGCATCCATGGCCTCCTGGACCTCGGACTCGGTGATCAGGCCGGCGGCCAGGTCACGCTCGGCGTAGACGTCGAAGAACCCGGAGAGGCGGCCGATGCTCATGGCGGCGCCGTCCTGGCTCTTCACGGAGGCCAGGTACGCGAAGTACGTCCACTGGACGGCCTCGATGTAGTTGGCGGCCGGGCGCGACAGGTCGAAGCCGTAGCTGGCGCCGAGGTTCTTCAGCTTCTCGAGCGCCTTGATCTGTTCGGAGTGCTCCTCGCGGTAGCGCGCCCAGTCCTCGGTGAAGTCCACCTGGTCGGTCACGCGACGCTTGTCGTTGCGCTTGGCCAGGATCAGCGCGTCGACGCCGTAGAGGGCGACGCGGCGGTAGTCGCCGATGATGCGGCCGCGACCGTAGGCGTCGGGAAGGCCGGTGATGATGTGGGAGCTGCGCGCGGCGCGGATCCGCGGCGTGTAGATGTCGAAGACGGCCTCGTTGTGCGTCTTGCGGTAGCGGGTGAAGATCTCCTTGATCCGCTCGTCGGGCTCAAGGCCCGCCTCGCGGATGGCGGTCTCGACCATGCGCCAGCCGCCGGCGGGCATCATGGGCCGCTTCAGCGGGACGTCGGTCTGCAGGCCGACGATGACGTCGTCGTCCGTGCTGATGTAGCCGGCGGGGAACGCGTCGACGTCCGCCGGGATGTGGGTCTCGACGTCGTAGACGCGCTTGGCGCGCTCGACGCTCAGGTAGTCACGCTGGAGGGTGTCCCACACCTGGAGGGTCTTGCGGGTGGGGCCGGCCAGGAAGCTGGAGTCGCCGAGGTAGGGCGTGTAGTTCGTCAGGATGAAGTCGCGCACGTCGATGGAGGTGCGCCAGTTGCCGTCGGTGAAACCCTCCCACGGGTCTTCGCGATGTAGGTCCTTGCTAGCGGTGGCCGTGGCCGACATTTTGCTCCTGGTGTGACAGACGAAACTCGCCGCTTACTGTGGCGAGCAGTGCGTGTCAATACTACGCCCGATAGTAATTTTCCCAGAATTGGAGAGGGGCCCCGGTCACTGCGTTCACCGACAGCGTCAGCCCCGGGCTGCGCAGGCACTCTCGCGCGTGCGCGCCCGCGCGGGCGCGCACGCCGGTAATGTCGCGCCCATGAGTGAGCTGGCGGAGGTGACCGCGTTCCTCGGGGCACGCGAGCCGTGGTCCGCGCTCCCCCGGGGGCAGTTGGCCGCGCTCGCCCGGCGCGCCGAAGCCGTGTACTTCCCCCGAGGAAGCACCGTGCTCTCAGCCGGCGATCACCCGTCGAACATGTTCGTGATCCGTTCCGGTGCGGTCGAGGTGCGCGACGTGAGCGACCAGCTCGTCACGATCGAGGAGGAGGGGGGTTGCTTCGGGCAGTCGTCCATCGTCGAGCGGCGCCCGTCGCGGTTCAGCTTCACGGCCGTCGAGGACACGCTGCTGTGGCGCTTCGATGCAAGCGTCGTCGATGAGCTCGTCGCGCTGCCGAAGGTCAGCCGCTACTTCACCGACTCGAGACTCGGCGATGCGACACAGCAGGGTGCACCGGAGGGCGGCCCGGTGCTGCAGGTACGGGTCGAGGACATGCTCACCCGCGGCGCGGTGTCGATCCGCTCCGATGCCACCGTGCGCGACGCCGCCCGGCTGATGGACGAGCGGCGCATCTCCTCGATCGTCGTGACCCGCGACGATCGCCTGGTCGGCATCCTCACCGACCGCGACCTCCGCCGTGTCGTCGCCAGGCAGATTCCCGGGGAGACCCCGTTACGGGAGGTGATGACGCTCTCCCCCGTCACGGTCAGCCCGGACGCGCTCGCCCTCGACGTGCTCCTCACGCTCGTCGGGAACCGCATCCACCACCTGCCCGTGGTGCGCGGCGATCAGCTCCTCGGCATGGTCACCTCCGGCGACCTGATGCGGTTGGAGCGCTCCAGCCCCCTGTACCTGGTGGGTGACCTCGCCCGCCAGGGCGACGTCGAGGGGCTGGCGGCTGTGATGCGCCGCGTGCCCGGCCTGGTCACGCGCCTGCTGCGCCAGGACGCGACAGCCGAGGACATCGGCCGCATCGTGAGCCGGACGACCGACGCCCTGTGGCAGCGACTCGGCGCGTTGGCCGAGGAGCGCTTCGGCCCACCCCCCGTCGCGTACTGCTGGGTCGCGCTTGGCTCCCTGGCCCGTCAGGAGCAGGCCCTCGGCTCCGACCAGGACCACGCGTTCATCCTCAGCGACGAGGCCCTCCCCGAGCACGACGACTACTTCGGGTCCGTGGCCGCGTTCCTGACCGATGCCCTGGTCGAGTGCGGCTTCCCCCGTTGCCGGGGAGAGGTGATGGCCACGAACCCACGCTGGCGGCAGCCGGTCGCAGGGTGGTGGCGCACCTTCTCGGCCTGGCTGGCCTCCCCAACCGCCGACGCGGTCCTCGGGTCGTCGATCTTCTTCGACATGCGCCCCGTCTTCGGCGAGGCGGACCTGGCGGCCGGTCTACAACGCCGGATCCTCGCCGCCGCCCCGGGCGCGTCGCGCTTCCTCGGGCACCTCGCCTCGCACGCGAACGACATCGAGGTGCCACTCGGGTTCCTGCGCGGCCTGGTCGTCGAGCGGCAGGGTAGCCATCGGGACCAGCTCGACATCAAGAAGGGAGGGCTGACACCGATCGTCGACGTCGCGCGGCTGTATGCCCTTCGCTGGGGCCTGCCGCAGGTCGGCACCCGCCCTCGACTCGCGGCTGCCGCGCTGCACGGCATCCACGTCGACAACCTGCTCGACGCGCACGAATACCTCGGCTACACCCGCCTGCAGCACCAGGGGCGGCAGGTGGGCCGCAACGAGGAGCCCGACAATCACCTCGCGCCGTCGGAGCTCACCGAGTTCGAGCGCCGCTCGCTGCGCGACGCCTTCTGGTACGTCTCGCAGGCGCAGAAGGCCCTGACCGTGACGTTCCAGACCCAGTTCATCGGCTGACGCATGGCCTGGTTCCGACGTGGCAATGCTGTCCTGGCCCCCCGCGTTCCTGACGGGCCGCTGCGGCGGTTCCTGCACTCGACCCCGCCCGGGCGTGACACCCCGCTGGAGGAGTTGCGTCTGCTGGCGATCGACCTCGAGACCACCGGGCTGTCGCCGGCCAGCGACCACATCCTGTCGGTCGGCATGGTGGACGTCGACGGGCTGCGTATCCCGCTGGGCACGGCCACGAACCTCCTGGTGAACCCCGGCATCGGTGTGGGGCAGTCCGCGGTCATCCACGGCCTGACCGACGACGAGCTCCTCGCGCAGGGGGTCACGCTCCCCGAGGCGCTCGACGCCGTGTTCGAGCGGCTCGCGGGGCGAGTGCTGCTCGCCCACCACGCGGGCGTCGAGGTGGGGTTCCTGACCGCGGCGGTCCGGCGGCTGCACGGCATCACTATCACGCTGCCGGCTGTCGACACCATGGTTCTCGGGCACCGGGCGATCGGCATCGGCGAGGACCATCCGGCCGACGCGCTGCGGCTGTGGCGGCTGCGGCGCCGCAGCGGGCTGCCGACCTACAAGGGGCACGACGCGGTCGTGGACGCTCTGGCGTGCGCGGAGCTGTACCTCGCCCTGGCCCAGGAGCTGGGGCTGCGCCGGTTCGCTCAGGTGCGCGCCTGACCCGCCAGGTCGCCCAGCAGCATGACCGTGCCGTCCCAGCCGGGCGCGAGCCACGCGAGCAGCTCCGGCAGCTCCACGGGGAACACCTCGACGTCGATCGCCGCCAGCTCCTCCGGCGGGAACCAGTGCAGGGAGTCGACGAAGTGGCGCTCCACCTCGGTCCAGCCCTCGGTAGCGAGCTGCTCGTCGGTGACGGGGCACCCGAGCCGCGCCACGAAGAACTCCTCGTCCTGGCGCACCGCCCGGGCGAAGAAGTCGAAGACCGAGCTGCGCGCGGCGACGGGCCCGACCAGGGCATCGACGTCGATGCTCAGACCCGTCTCCTCCAGGACCTCACGCACGACAGCCTCGCGGGCGGTCTCGCCGGGGTCGATGCCCCCGCCTACCGTGAACCACCAGATCCGCTCAGGCTGCTGGGCGTCGTGCGCCTGCACCAGGAGGAGGCGCCCCTCACCGTCGAAGAGCAGCACGCGGGCCGCGCGGCGGAACGGGAGCCCGTCGTCGCCGATCCTCCAGCCCTCCCCCGGCAGCGGTCCGTCCTCAGTCACGGGCCCTACCCTACGGCCAGTGTCGCCCCGCGTCGCGGAGTTGAGGCCCTGGATCTAGACTCGGCGGTGACAACCGACGGAGGGCAACGATGGCCGACGAGAACCTCACCCGCATCATCCAGGAGACGGTCCCGGGCCGTCAGATCACGCTGGCGCACATCATCGCGCGCCCGCGGCCGATCATCTACAAGAAACTGGGACTGAACCCGGGGATCGACTACTCGCAGTCCGCGATCGGCGTCCTGACGATGACGCCGGCCGAGATGGCGATCATCGGCTCGGACCTAGCGACGAAGGCCTCCGACATCGAACTCGGGTTCCTCGACCGCTTCTCGGGCACCCTGATCTTCACCGGGACGCTGTCGAACGTGGAGCAGGCGATCAGGGAGATCCTCAACTACGCCGAGCACACGCTGCGCTTCACGGTGTGCCCCGTCTCGCGCTCCTGATGCGCAAGATCATGCTGGTCGGCCGCGTCGGGAGCGGCAAGACCACGCTGACGCAGGTGCTGAGGGGCGAACAGATCAGTTACCACAAGACGCAGTACATCAACCACCACGACGTGGTGATCGACACGCCCGGCGAGTACGCGGAGACCAAGGAACTGGCCCGCGGGCTGGCGCTCTACAGCTACGAGGCCGACGTCATCGGCCTCCTGCTCAGCGCGACGGAGCCCTTCTCGCTGTACCCGCCGAACCTGACCGGGTCGGTGAACCGGGAGGTCATCGGCATCGTGACACGCATCGACGACCCCGAGGGGGACGCGGACCAGGCCGAGCGGTGGCTCGAGCTGACCGGCGTCGGGCACATCTTCCGGGTCTCCGCCGTCACCGGCGAGGGCGTCGACGCGCTGCTCGCGCACCTCGCCTGAGGCCGGGCGCGACGGCCAAGACGCCGAACCACACCGTTGGGATTTGCCCGCGACGGCGACTAGAGTGGCCGACCGTGTCGTCGTCGGCCCTCGAGCATCTCTCCCCAGCCTTCCCCCAGCGAGCCGCCTGGGGTACGGCGTCGTCGCTGCGCGCCTGGCAGCAGGAGGCCCTCGATATCTACGAGCGCGACGACCCCCGCGACTTCCTGTGCGTCGCGACCCCGGGCGCAGGCAAGACGACGTTCGCGCTGCGCATCGCGCTGAACCTGCTGCGCAGCCGCAAGGTCCGGCGCATCGTCGTCGTCGCCCCGACGGAGCACCTGAAGGTGCAGTGGGCCGACGCCGCCGCCCGCGTCGGCATCCAGCTGGACCCCGGCACCGGCGGCTCCTCGCGCCGCGGACGCTCGAAGGAGTACGACGGCTCGGTCGTCACATACGCGGGCGTCGCGGCCCGCAGCTACGTCTACGAGGCGCTGTGCCACTCCAAGGAACTCCTGGTCATCTTCGACGAGATCCACCACGCGGGTGACTCGAAGAGCTGGGGCGAGGCGATCAGCTACGCCTTCACGCACGCGACCCGGCGCCTGTCGCTGACCGGCACCCCGTTCCGCTCCGACGACAATCCCATCCCGTTCGTCGCGTACGACGAGCTGGCACCGGGGGTCAAGCAATCGCGCGCCGACTACACCTACGGCTACTCCGAGGCGCTGTCCGACAGCGTCGTACGCCCCGTGCTGTTCATGAACTACGGCGGCCCGATGCGCTGGCGCACCAAGTCCGGCGACGAACTGGCCGCCGAACTCGGCGTGCCGATGCCCAAGGACCTCACGGCCGCAGCCTGGCGCACCGCGCTGTCGCCGACGGGCGAGTGGGTCAACGCGGTGCTGCGGGCCGCGGACACGCGCCTGACGGAGGTCCGCCGCCACGTCCCCGATGCCGGCGGGCTCGTCATCGCGACCAACCAGACGACGGCGCGGGCCTATGCCCGGCTGCTGGCCGACCTCACGGGCGTCAAGCCGTGCGTGGTGCTCTCCGACGACGCGAGGGCCAGCTCCCGCATCGACGCGTTCTCCGGGTCCGACGACCGCTGGATGGTCGCCGTCCGCATGGTCTCCGAGGGCGTCGACGTGCCCCGGCTCGCCGTCGGCGTCTACGCGACCGCCACGTCGACCCCGCTGTTCTTCGCGCAGGCCGTCGGCCGCTTCGTGCGCTCGCGCCGCAAGGGCGAGGTCGCCACCGTCTTCCTCCCGACCGTGCCTGTGCTGCTGGCGCACGCCTCGACCATCGAGAGGCAGCGCGACCACGTACTGGGGCGGCCGAAGAACGACGAGGACGGGCTGTGGGCCGAGTCCGAGGCACTGATGGAGGCGGCCAACTCCTCCGAGTCCGCCTCCGACGACCTGCTCGGCGAGTTCGAGGCCCTCGAGTCGCATGCGACGTTCGACCACGTGCTGTTCGACGCGCAGGCCTTCGGGATGCACGCCGAGCCGACCAGCCAGGACGAGGCCGACTACCTCGGCCTTCCCGGGCTGCTGGACGCCGGCCAGGTCCGCACGCTGCTGGCCGACCGGCAGCGCCGGCAGGTGAAGCGCCACGAGCACGCCGACCGGAAGGTCGAGCCGGAGGTCGCGCTGCACCGGGCGATCGCGACGAAGCGCAAGGAGCTCAACTCTCTGGTCAGCCAGTACGCCAACCTGAAGGGCGTCCCGCACAGCCACGTGCACGCGGACCTCAGACGCGAGTGCGGCGGCCCGAAGCTTGCGCAGGCGTCGTCGGCGGAGGTCGACGAGCGGATCACGGCGATCCGAGGCTGGCTGCGGGGCTGATCCCCCGGCTCGCCCGGCGGGTAGGGTCGAGGCCATGAGCGATCAGCAGGAGCACAGCACCGGCGGCGTCTACACGGTCAAGGGCCGGGAGTTCAGCCGCGACTCCCGCTACATCACCACCCGCATCGTCGCGGAGCCGCGCCCCGGCACCGACGACTACCCCGTCGAGCCCGGCCGCTACCGCCTCATCGCCGCCTTCGCGTGTCCCTGGGCCAACCGCGCCATCATCGTGCGTGACCTGCTCGGCCTGCAGGACGTCATCTCGATGGGCAACCCCGGCCCCACGCACGACGCGGATTCCTGGACCTTCGACCTCGACCCCGGCGGCGTCGACCCGGTGCTCGGCATCCACCGGCTCAAGGACGCTTACGAGAAACGCTTCCCCGGCTACCCCCGCGGCATCACGGTCCCCGCGATCGTGGACGAGCGCAGCGGCGAGGTGGTCACCAACAACTTCCCGCAGATCACCGAGGACCTGTTCTTCGAGTGGAAGCCGTTCCACCGGGTCGACGCCCCGGACCTGTGGCCGGCGGATGTCCGCGACGAGATGGAGGAGGTGATGCACCGCGTCTACACCGAGGTCAACAACGGCGTCTACCGGTGCGGTTTCGCCGGCTCGCAGGAGGCCTACGACGCGGCCTACGACCGCCTGTTCGCGGCGTTGGACTGGCTGGAGGACCGGCTCGCGACCCGCCGGTTCCTGATGGGTGACGCAATCACGGAGGCCGACGTCCGCCTCTTCACCACGCTGGTCCGCTTCGATCCCGTCTACCACGGCCACTTCAAGTGCAACCGGCAGAAGCTGAGCGAGATGCCGAACCTGTGGGGCTATGCGAGGGACCTGTTCCAGACGCCCGGCTTCGGCGAGAACGTGCGATTCGACCAGATCAAGCAGCACTACTACATCGTGCACCGCGACATCAATCCGCTGGGCATAGTGCCGAAGGGCCCGGATCTGGCCAGCTGGCAGAGCGACCCGGGACGCGTCTGACAGGCACCAGTTCCTGCGGCCCGCCGGTTCCCGACGGCGTGTCGCACTACAGTTGCTGCCATGCCACGCCGCCAGTACGAAGTCCTGCCCGGCAGCCATGGATCCCGCGTGCGTGTCCAGGCCCGGGGCCAGGACGTCCTCCACGATCCCCGCATCAACCGGGGCACCGCCTTCACGCACGAGGAGCGGTCCGCCCTCGGCCTCGAGGGCATGCTGCCCGTCAGCATCACCCCCCTGGAGGCCCAGGAGTCGCGGGCGCTGAGCCGGGTCAGGGGTGCCCGGACGATGCTCGACAAGTTCGCCTACCTGCAGGCGCTGCGGGAACGTAACACCGTGCTGTTCTACCGGCTGCTCACCGACCACATCGAGGAGATCATGCCGATCGTCTACACGCCGACGATCGGCGAGGCGATCAAGGAGTTCAGCCTCTGGTATCAGCACATGGCAGGCGTGTTCCTGTCGATCGACCAGGTTGACCGCGTCGAGGAGTGCCTGCGCAACACGGGGCTGACCGACGGCGACGTCGACATCCTGATCGTGACGGACTCCGAGGGCATCCTCGGCATCGGCGACCAGGGCGTCGGCGGCATCCAGATCTGCAACGGCAAGAAGTCGCTGTACACCGCCGCGGGGGGCGTGGACCCCGACCGCATGCTGGCCGTCGTGCTCGACGTCGGCACGGACAACCTCGCGCTGCTCAACGACGATCTCTACATGGGGCTGAAGAAGGCCCGCGTGCGCGACGAGCGCTACGACGAGTTCGTCGCGGCCTTCGTGGCCGCGGCCGGACGCGTCTTCCCCGGAGCCATGATCCACTGGGAAGACTTCGGCGCCAACAACGCGCACCGCCTCCTGCACACCTACCGAGACGAGGTCTGCTCCTTCAACGACGACATCCAGGGCACCGCGGCCGTCGTCGCCAGCGCCGTGCTGGCCGGCGTGAAGGCCAAGCACGAGAAGCTGTCCGAGCAGCGCTTCGTGATCCACGGCGCCGGCACCGCGGGCATCGGCATCGCCGATCTGCTCGTCGACCTGATGGTCAAGGAGGGCGTGACCCGCGAGGAGGCCCGCACGCGCTTCTGGATGACGAGCAGCCGCGGGCTGGTCACCGACGACGCGACCCTCAGGTTCCGCGACTTCCAGCGGCCGTGGGCCCGCGGCGTCGGCGAGCTGCGCGACTGGGAGCTCGACCAGGTCGGCCGCTACATGCTGGCCGACATCGTCCGCAACACGCACCCGACCGTCCTGATCGGCACCTCCGGGCAGCCGGGCTCGTTCTCGGAGGCGATCGTCCGGGACATGGCCGGGCACGTCGAGCGGCCGATCATCATGCCCCTGTCGAACCCGACGGCGCTCGCGGAGGCCACTCCCGCGGAGCTGCTGGGCTGGACCGACGGTCGGGCGATGATCGCGACCGGCTCGCCGTTCCCCGCGGTGACGCTGGGGGACGTGACGTACTCGATCGCGCAGGCCAACAACGCCCTGGTGTTCCCCGGCATCGGGCTCGGCGTCGCGGTCTGCAAAGCGACGAGGGTCACCGACGCGATGATCGCCGCCTCGGCCGAGGCCGTGGCCTCGTTGGCCCAGGTACGCTCCCCCGCCGACCCGCTGCTGCCCAGAATCAACGACCTGCGGCACGTCTCTGCGGCCGTCGCGATCGCCGTCGCGCGGGTCGCGGCCGACGAGGGGATCGCGTCCGCGCCGCTCACCGAGCCCGTGCAACAGGTCTTCGACGAGATGTGGCAGCCGGTCTACCCGGAGCTGATCCTCAGCTGAGACTGGAGCGCAGCGCCCGCAGCCTGGCCAGCGAGGACTCCCTGCCCAGGATCTCCATGGATTCGAACAGCGGCGGGGAGACCTTGCGGCCGGAGATGGCCACGCGGATCGGCGCGAAGGCGAACTTCGGCTTGATGCCCATGCCGTCGACGATGCGCTCGCGCAGCCCGGCCTGGATGGCGCCGGCGTCGAACGGCACGTGATCGGCGACGCTGATGGCGGCCTCCAGCACGTCGGCGGCATTCTCGTTCAGGCCGGCCACCGCGTCCTCGTCGACGGCCAGCTCGGCGTCGGCCGCGAAGAGGAAGTCGAGCTGGGGCAGCGCGTCCTTCAGCAGGACGAGGCGCTCCTGGATGATCGGGACGGCCGCGCGGAGGATCTCGAGCTGGCGGTCCGTCGGCTCGCTCCACTGACCGGTCTGGGAGGCGAAGGCGGCGATGGTGTCGGCGAGCTCGTCGGCGCTCAGCTGGCGCAGGTAGTGGCCGTTGAGCCAGTCGAGCTTCTTCAGGTCGAAGATCGGGCCCGTGGTGTTGACCTTGTCCCAGGAGAAGCGCTCCACGAACTCCTCGAACGTCGAGACCTCGTGCTCCTCGTCGCCGGCGTAGCCGAGCAGCTGCAGGAAGTTACGCACGGCCTCGGGCAGATAGCCCGCCTCCTTGAACCACATGAGGCGCGCGGCGGGGTTCTTGCGCTTGGAGATCTTCGATTTGTCGGTGTTGCGCAGCAGCGGCATGTGCGCGAAGGCCGGCTGCTCCCAGCCGAGCCACCGGTAGAGGAGGACGTGCTTGGGCGTGGAGGAGATCCACTCCTCTCCCCGCACGACGGTGTTGATGCCCATCAGGTGGTCGTCGACGACGACCGCCAGGTGGTAGGTCGGGAAGCCGTCGGCCTTGAGGATGACCTGGTCGTCGGGCCGCGGCGCCTTCACCGAGCCGCGGATGACGTCGGTGAACTCGAGCTCGACGTCGTCGGGGATGAGCATGCGCACGACGGGGGTCTCGCTGAAGCCGGGCAGCTGGGCGCGCTCCTCTCGGGTCTTCCCGTGGCAGAGGCGGTCGTAGCCGGTGGTCGACAGCTTGTTCCGCTCCTGCTCGGCGCGCAGCTCCTTGAGCCGCTCGGCGCTGCACCAGCAGTGGTAGGCGTGGCCGTCGGCGATCAGCTGGTCGACGAACGGGCGGTAGGTGTCCAGCCGCTCTGACTGGCGGTAGGGGGCGTAGGGGCCGCCGACGTGCGGGCCCTCGTCCGGGCTCAGCCCCAGCCACTCGAGCGAGTCGTAGATCTGCTGCTCGGAGCCCTCCACGAGGCGGTTCTGGTCGGTGTCCTCGATCCGTAGCACGAACTGGCCGCCGGTCCTGCGGGCCCAGGCAAGGTCGAACAGCGCCATGAAGGCGGTGCCGACGTGCGGGTCTCCGGTGGGCGAGGGGGCTACTCGGGTGCGCGCGGGAACATCTGCAGTCATAGTGCCCCTGAGTCTAGTGCCGAGCGCCCCCTGCCCCGGCTGCGGGACGTCCCTGGGCCTCCCCCGGTCCCCGGTGGCAGCGGCTGGGGTGGGCCTGTCGGGAGGGCAGACTGGTCGGGTGACCAGTCGAGAGATCCATGCCGCGCAGCAGGAGGTGGAGCGGGAGCTCCGCGGGCCGCAGCCTGCCCGCCTGACGACGACGCTCACGCACGTGCTGGAGGACCTCGTGCCGGTGCCGGGCACGAAGCTGCGCGTGGGGATCGATCCGGTGCTCACGCTGGTCCCCTGGGCCGGCACCGCCATCGGCTCGGTCTTCGGGTCCGCCCTCCTGGTCGACGCCGTGCGGCTGCGGATGCCGCTGCCGGTGCTGCTGCGGATGTTCGCCAACTGGCTGATCGACTGGCTGGTCGGCCTGCTGCCCTACGCGGGCCCGCTGCTGGACGCCGCCTGGCGGTCGAACAACCGGAATCTGCGGCTGCTGCGCCGGACGATCGACGACCGCGAACAGGTGCGCCACGCCTCCGTCCTGTACTGGATCAGCGCGGTGGCCATCCTCGTGGGGATGATGCTGCTGATCCTCCTGGTCCCCGTGCTGCTGATCGCGTGGCTGACGAGCCTCGGGTGAGCCAGACGTGGGGCGTCGCTTCCCGGCCGGACCCGATAGCATGACGCCATGACTGCCGCTGACCTGCCTTCGAACTTCATCTACGACGCCGTGACGGCGGACGTGGAGCAGGGTCAGCGGGGCGGCAGGGTGCAGACGAGGTTCCCACCCGAGCCCAACGGCTTCCTGCACATCGGCCACGCGAAGGCCATCGTCGTCGACTTCGGCGTGGCCGACGACTTCGGGGGGCGGTGCGTCCTGCGCCTCGACGACACCAACCCGGAGACCGAGGAGACGGACTTCGTCGACGGGATCATCAACGACATCGCCTGGCTGGGATACGAGCCCGCCGAGGTGCGCCACGCCTCCGACTACTTCGGCCAGCTGTACCTGTGGGCCGAGGAGCTGATCGGCCGCGGGCTCGCCTACGTCGACGACCAGACCCCCGAGGAGATCTCCCAGGGCCGCGGGGGGTTCGGACGGCCCGGCGTCGAGTCCCCGTTCCGCGACCGCACCCCCGCCGACAACCTCGACCTGTTCCGCCGCATGCGGGCGGGCGAGTTCCCCGACGGGTCGCGGGTGCTGCGCGCGAAGATCGACATGGCGTCGGAGAACATGCAGCTGCGTGACCCGATCATGTACCGCATCCGCCACGCCCACCACCACCGCACGGGCGACGAGTGGCCCATCTACCCCACCTACGACTGGGCGCACGGCCAGTCCGACGCGTTGGAGGGCGTGACGCACTCCATCTGCACGCTGGAGTTCGAGTCGCACCGGCCGCTCTACGACTGGTTCCTGCGCCAGCTCGAGGTGCCCGACGCGCCCCGTCAGTACGAGTTCGCCCGCCTGGAGTTCACGCACACCGTCACGTCGAAGCGCCGGCTGGCGAAGCTGGTCGCCGACGGGATCGTCGACGGCTGGGACGACGCCCGGATGCCCACGATCGGCGGTCTGCGCCGCCGCGGCTACCCGGCCTCGGCGATCCGCTCCTTCTGCCGCGAGGTCGGCACCACGCGCACCAACTCCCGCCAGTCCATGGAGGCTCTCGAGTCCTACGTGCGTCGCGAGCTCAACGAGGCCGCGCAGCGCCGGATGGCCGTCCTGCGGCCCCTGAAGCTGACGATCACCAACTGGCCGGTCGACGGCGACGGGAACCCCGTCGTCGAGCACTTCGAGCTGACCAACAATCCGGAGCGGCCCGAGGACGGCACCCGGCAGGTGCCCTTCACCGGGCAGCTGTGGATCGAGCAGGACGACTTCCGTGAGGTTCCCCCGCCGAAGTACTTCCGGCTGTCCATCGGCCGCGAGGTGCGGCTGCGCGGCGCGTTCTTCGTGACGGCCACCGACGTCGTGAAGGACACCGAGGGTAACGTCGTGGAGGTGCTCGCCACCTACGACCCGGCCACCCGCGGCGGCGACGCCCCCGACGGCAGGCGCGTGAAGTCGACCATGCACTGGGTCTCGCTCCCCCACGCCGTCGACGCGACGGCCGCTCTGTACGAGCGGCTGTTCAGCGCCGAGGTCCCGGGCGACGCCACCGGGGAGCCCCTCGACGACCTGAACCCGAACTCCCGCGAGCTGCTGACCGGATGCAAGGTCGAGCCGGCCCTGGCGGAGGCCGCGGGTGGCGAGGTTGTGCAGTTCGAGCGCCTCGGCTACTTCGCCGTCGACCCCGACAAGGACATGTACTTCCACCGCACCGTGGGTCTCCGTGACGAGTGGGCGGCCATCCAGAAGCGCAAGGGCTGACCCCGCCCCGCCGCAGAAACACAGAGGCGCCCTCCCGGATCCCCGGGAAGGCGCCTCCATCTGTGCCGCGATGAGCACGACACACTTGTCGTCCCCGACAAGGCAGGCTTCCGGGCCGAATCGGCCCATGAGCAGGAGGATGTGCTCATCGCGGCCCAGGCATAGAGAAAGGGCCGCGCAGCCGGAGCTGCGCGACCCTCTGCTCTAGATCAGCGAGTCAGTTCACTTGATGATCTTGGTGACGTTGCCGGCACCGACGGTGCGGCCGCCCTCACGGATGGCAAACTTGAGCTGCTCCTCCATGGCGATCGGCTTGTTCAGGTGAACGGTCATCTCGGTGTTGTCGCCGGGCATGACCATCTCGGTGCCAGCGGGGAGCTGGACGACGCCGGTCACGTCAGTCGTACGGAAGTAGAACTGGGGCGAGTAGTTGGAGAAGAACGGCTTGTGACGGCCACCCTCCTCCTTGGTGAGCACGTAGACCGAGGCCTCGAAGTCAGTGTGGGGCGTGGTCGAGCCGGGCTTGATGACGACCATGCCGCGCTCCACGTCCTCCTTCTTGGTGCCACGGAGCAGCAGGCCGACGTTCTCGCCAGCGCGACCCTCGTCGAGGATCTTGCGGAACATCTCGACACCGGTGACGGTGGTGGTCTGCTTGTCCTCGCGGATGCCGACGATGTCGACGGTCTCGCCGGTCTTGACGATGCCGCGCTCGATACGACCGGTGATGACGGTGCCACGACCGGTGATCGTGAAGACGTCCTCGACGGGCATCAGGAAGGGCTTGTCGGTGTCACGCTCGGGCTGCGGGATGTACTCGTCAACCGCGTCCATGAGCTCCATGATCGAGTCGGCCCACTTCTCGTCGCCGTTCAGCGCCGGGAAGGCGGCAACGCGGACGATCGGGAGGTTGTCGCCGTCGAACTCCTGAGCGGAGAGGATCTCGCGGAGCTCCATCTCGACCAGGTCGATGAGGTCGGCGTCGGCCTCGTCGATCATGTCGCACTTGTTGAGGGCGACGACGATGGCGGGAACGCCGACCTGGCGGGCCAGGAGGATGTGCTCGTGGGTCTGAGCCATCGGGCCGTCGGTGGCGGCGACCACGAGGATCGCGCCGTCCATCTGAGCGGCACCGGTGATCATGTTCTTGACGTAGTCGGCGTGGCCGGGGCAGTCAACGTGAGCGTAGTGGCGCTTCTCGGTCTGGTACTCGACGTGCGCGATCGAGATGGTGATACCGCGCTGACGCTCTTCGGGCGCCTTGTCGATCTGGTCGAACGCGGAGACGGCGTTCCACTGCGGGTAGCGATCGTGAAGCACCTTCGTGATCGCCGCGGTCAGAGTGGTCTTGCCGTGGTCGACGTGTCCGATGGTGCCGATGTTGCAGTGCGGCTTGGTCCGCTCAAACTTGGCCTTTGCCACGAGGGCTCCTTCTTGGATCTCGCCAGGCGGGATTGCCCGGCGTGTGGTCTTTCCTCTGTGAGGCGTCGGAACCGGGCGCAAGCTCGGTGCCATACCTGCCTTATCCTAGCGACCCGACCCCTTCAGTCAAAGTCGGGGGCGAGTCGCGCTCGGACAGGACTCTGGCCGGGGGAAACCCCCGGCCAGAGTCATCGACGGGTGACTGGTGTCACTCGCCCTTCGCCTTGGCGACGATCTCGTCGGCGATGTTCTTCGGGGTCTCGGCGTAGGAGTCGAACTCCATGGAGTACGACGCCTGGCCCGAGGTCTTCGACCGCAGGTCGCCGACGTAGCCGAACATCTCGGACAGCGGCACGAGCGCACGCACGACGCGGTTGCCGTGCTGCTCGTCCATCGACTGCACCTGGCCGCGACGCGAGTTGAGGTCGCCGATGACCGTGCCGAGGTAGTCCTCGGGCGTGGTCACCTCGACGGCCATCATCGGCTCGAGGATCGCGGGATCGGCACGACGGGCGGCCTCCTTGAACGCCTGGGCCCCGGCGAGCTTGAAGGCAAGCTCGGAGGAGTCGACGTCGTGGTAGGCGCCGTCGGTCAGGGTCACCTTGATGTTGTCAACCGGGTAGCCGGCGAGGACACCGAACTGCATGGCCTCCTTGACGCCCTGGTCCACCGCGGGGATGTACTCGCGGGGGATGCGGCCGCCGGTGACGGCGTTGACAAACTCGTAGCCCGAGCCGGGCTCGGTGGGCTCGAGATCGATGATGACACGCGCGAACTGGCCGGAACCACCGGTCTGCTTCTTGTGCGTGTACTCGACCTTCTCCACCTTGCGGCGCAGCGTCTCGCGGTAGGCCACCTGGGGCTTGCCGATGTTGGCCTCGACCTTGAACTCACGACGCATGCGGTCGATGAGGACGTCCAGGTGGAGCTCGCCCATGCCGGCGATGATCGTCTGGCCGGTCTCCTCGTCCGTGTGGACGCGGAAGGTCGGGTCCTCCTCCGCCAGGCGCTGGATCGCGTTGGACAGCTTCTCCTGGTCGGACTTCGTCTTCGGCTCGATGGCCTGCTCGATGACCGGGTTCGGGAAGGTCATCGACTCCAGGACGATCGGGTTGGCCGGGTCGCAGAGGGTCTCACCGGTGGTGGTGTCCTTGAGGCCCATGACCGCGCAGATCATGCCGGCGCCGATCGAGTCGATCTCCTCACGCTTGTTGGCGTGCATCTGGTAAATCTTGCCGATGCGCTCCTTGCGACCCTTTGTCGAGTTGAGCACCTGCGAGCCGGCGGTCAGGACGCCGGAATAGATGCGCACGAAGGTCAGCTTGCCGAGGTGCGGGTCGGCGGCGATCTTGAAGGCCAGGATCGACAGCGGCTCGTCGTCGGAGGGGTGACGCTCGAGGGTGACGGACTCGTCGCCGGGCTTGAAGCCCTCGATGGCGGGCACGTCGAGCGGGGACGGCAGGTAGTCGACGACCGCGTCGAGCAGGGGCTGGACGCCCTTGTTCTTGAACGAGGTGCCGCAGACCACCGCGGTGAAGGTGTTGGAGATGACGCCCTTGCGGAGGGCGGCCTTGATCTGCTCGACCGAGGGCTCCTCGCCCTCGAGGTACATCTCCATGATCTCGTCGTCGACGTCAGCGACGCGCTCGATCAGGGTGGCGTGGGCAGCCTCGGCGGCGTCCTTGAGCTCGGCCGGGATCTCCTCGATCTCGTACTTCTCGCCCATCTGCGTCTCGCCGCGCCAGGTCAGCGCGCGCATCTCGACGAGGTCGACGACACCGAGGAAGTCGGACTCGGCCCCGATCGGGAGCTGCAGCAGGACCGGGTCGGTCATGAGGCGCTCGCGGATCGTCTTGACGCAGTGGTCGAAGGACGCGCCGGTGCGGTCGAGCTTGTTGATGTAGCAGATGCGGGGGACGTTGTACTTCGTCGCCTGGCGCCACACGGTCATCGACTGCGGCTCGACGCCGGCGACACCGTCGAACACCGCGACGGCGCCGTCGAGCACGCGGAGCGAGCGCTCCACCTCGACGGTGAAGTCGACGTGCCCGGGGGTGTCGATGATGTTGATCTGGGTGTCGTGCCAGAAACAGGTGGTGGCGGCGGAGGTGATCGTGATGCCACGCTCCTGCTCCTGCTCCATCCAGTCCATGGTCGCGGCGCCGTCGTGGACCTCGCCGATCTTGTAGGACTTGCCGGTGTAGAACAGGATGCGCTCGGTGGTGGTGGTCTTACCGGCATCGATGTGGGCCATGATGCCGATGTTGCGAACCTTACTCAGGTCGGCCATGTGTGCATTCCTTTGGGTAAAACTTCAACTAAGCGGAGAGCACCCCCGGAGCCTTCGCGGGTCCGGGGGCGGCAGTCACCAGCGGTAGTGGGCGAAGGCGCGGTTGGCCTCGGCCATCTTGTGCGTGTCCTCGCGGCGCTTCACGGAGGCACCCAGGCCGTTGGAGGCGTCGAGGATCTCGTTCATGAGGCGCTCGGTCATCGTCTTCTCGCGACGGGCGCGGGAGAAGGAGACGAGCCAACGCAGCGCCAGGGTGTTCTGGCGGTTCGGCTTGACCTCGATCGGCACCTGGTAGGTGGCGCCACCAACGCGGCGGGACTTGACCTCGATGCTCGGCTTGACGTTGTCGAGAGCCTTCTTCAGCGTCTGGACCGGGTCGTTGCCGGTCTTGGCGCGGGTGCCCTCGAGGGCTTCGTACACGATGGCCTGAGCCACGGACTTCTTGCCGTCCAGGAGGATCTTGCTGACCAGCTGAGAGACAACCGGGGAGCCGTAGACCGGATCGGCGACGACGGGGCGCTTCGGCGCGGGACCCTTGCGAGGCATTACTTCTCCTTCTTCGCGCCGTAGCGGCTGCGAGCCTGCTTGCGGCCCTTGACACCCTGGGTGTCGAGGGAGCCGCGGATGATCTTGTAGCGCACGCCGGGGAGGTCCTTCACACGACCGCCTCGGACGAGCACCATGGAGTGCTCCTGCAGGTTGTGGCCGACACCCGGGATGTAGGCGGTGACCTCGATGCCGGAGCTCAGACGCACGCGCGCGACCTTACGGAGCGCGGAGTTCGGCTTCTTCGGCGTCGTGGTGTACACACGCGTGCACACGCCGCGGCGCTGGGGGGAGCCCTTCAGCGCGGGGGTCTTGTTCTTCGAGACTTTGTCGGTGCGGCCCTTACGGACCAGCTGCTGAATAGTTGGCACCTGCTGGTATCACTTTCGTTCGTTGTGTGTACGTTTACCTTCCCTGGCGCAGCTTCTCCGGATCGCCGACACGGGGACACCGTTCCCGGTCTGTGATGCAGATGGCTGCCGTGCGAACTGTCGGCACGTCACGCTCTCCGCAACGTCAAGAGCGAATGCCAGGGCACGCACAAGGGCCCGAGTGTTCGGGCGCACCGGACAAGATTACTTCACGCGGACCGCATCCTCAAAACCGGCCCCGGTCGTCGCGATCCGGCACGCGAGACGCCGCGGGGCGGAGGAGTGTGACACTCCCCCGCCCCGCGGCGTGCTACCGGATGATTCAGCGGATCTCGCCGAAGTCCATGTCCTCCAGCGGGACGGCTGGGCCGAGCGAATCCGAACCGAACGAGTAGTCGTACGGGTCGTAGTTCATCGTGTAGGCCGAGGCGCGCGCCTCCTCCGTGGGCTCCACCCGAATGTTGCGGTAACGGTCGAGACCGGTACCCGCCGGGATCAGCTTGCCGAGGATGACGTTCTCCTTGAGGCCGACGAGCGAGTCGCTCTTGCCCTGGATCGCCGCGTCGGTGAGCACCTTGGTGGTCTCCTGGAAGGAGGCCGCCGACAGCCACGAGTCCGTCGCGAGCGACGCCTTCGTGATGCCCATCAGGACCGGACGACCCTCGCCGGGGCGGCCACCCTCGGCGAGCGCCTGGCGGTTGGCCGCCTCGTAGGTGGCGCGGTCGACGAGCTCGCCCGGCATCATGCTGGTGTCGCCGGAGTCGATGACAGTGATCCGGCGCAGCATCTGCCGCACGATGATCTCGATGTGCTTGTCGTGGATCGGGGCGCCCTGGGTGCCGTAGACCTTCTGGACCTCCTCCACGAGGTGCTCCTGCACCTTGCGGAGGCCGCGGATGCGGAGCACGTCCTGCGGGTCGACCTGACCGGCGGTGAGCTGCTGGCCGATCGAGACGTGAGCGCCGTCACGGATGACGACACGACGCCCGCTGGGCTCGTCGTACTCGAGACGGGTACGACGACCGACCGGGTACTCCAGGTCGTCGCCGCCGTCGTCACGCACGATGACGAGCTTGCGCGAACGGTCGCCGTCCTCGATGCGCACGACGCCGTCGGCCTCGGCGATCGGGGCCTTGCCCTTGGGCTGGCGTGCCTCGAACAGCTCGGTGACACGGGGCAGACCCTGCGTGATGTCGTCGCCGGCCACACCACCGGTGTGGAAGGTACGCATCGTCAGCTGGGTGCCGGGCTCGCCGATGGACTGGGCCGCGACGATGCCGACGGCCTCGCCGACGTCCACCGTCTTGCCGGAGGCCAGCGAACGGCCGTAGCACATGGCACAGGTGCCGACGGCGGACTCACAGGTGAGCACGGAGCGGACCTTGACCTGGGTGACGCCGGCCTCGACGAGCTTCGCGATGACCGCGTCGCCCAGATCCGTGCCGGCCTCGGCCAGCACGGTGCCGTCCGCGTCGACAACGTCGACGGCGAGCGTGCGGGCGTAGACCGCGGTCTCGACGTCGCTGGACGTCTCGACCTTCGCGCCCTCGGTGAACGGGGCGACCGGCACCTGGATGGTGCGGCCGGACTCCTCGTCCGTCCCGTCGACGCTCCACACCGCGATGGTCTTGGTGAGGCCACGCTCGGTGCCGCAGTCCTCCTCGCGGATGATGACGTCCTGCGACACGTCCACCAGACGACGGGTCAGGTAACCCGAGTCGGCGGTACGCAGCGCGGTGTCGGCCTGGCCCTTACGGCCACCGTGCGTCGAGATGAAGTACTCGAGGACGGAGAGACCCTCACGGAAGTTCGACTTGATCGGTCGGGCGATGATGTCGCCCTTCGGGTTGGCCACGAGGCCTCGCATGGCGGCGATCTGACGCATCTGCGTCATGTTTCCTCGTGCGCCGGAGTCGACCATCATGAAGATGGGGTTCTCCGTGGTGAAGTTCTCCTTCATCGCCTCGGTCAGCTCGGCGGTCGCGTCCGTCCAGATCGCGATGAGCTCCTGACGGCGCTCATCCTCCGTGACGGAACCGCGCTCGTAGAGGCGGTCGATCTTCGTGGCGCGCTTCTCGTAGCCCTCGAGGATCTCGGCCTTCTGCGGCGGGGTCTGGACGTCGCCGATGGACACGGTCACGCCGGAGCGCGAGGCCCACTTGAAGCCCATGTCCTTCAGGTTGTCCAGCGCCGCGGCGACCTCGACCTTGGGGTAGGTCTCGGCGAGCTCGTTGATGATGCGGCCGAGCGTCTTCTTGCCCACCACCTCGTTGACGAACTCGAAGTCGGCCGGGAGCGCCTCGTTGAACAGCGCACGACCCAGCGTGGTGTCCATCAGGATCATGCCGTTGGCGTCGGGGGTGCGGCCCTCGGAGACGACACCCTGCAGACGGATGCGGCACTTCGCGCCGATGGCGAGGTCGCCACGGTCGTAGGCCATGATCGCCTCGGACAGGTTCGAGAACGCGTGGCCCTCGCCCGCGCCGTGGCGCTCCGACGTCAGGAAGTAGTGACCGATGATCATGTCCTGGGTCGGCATGGTGACGGGGCGACCGTCGGCCGGCTTCAGGATGTTGTTCGTCGACAGCATCAGGACGCGGGCCTCGGCCTGCGCCTCGGCGGACAGCGGCAGGTGCACAGCCATCTGGTCGCCGTCGAAGTCGGCGTTGAAGGCGGTGCAGACCAGCGGGTGGATCTGGATCGCCTTGCCCTCGATCAGCTGGGGCTCGAAGGCCTGGATACCGAGGCGGTGCAGCGTGGGTGCACGGTTCAGCAGCACCGGGTGCTCCGCGATGACCTCTTCCAGCACGTCCCACACGACCGGGCGGTGGCGCTCGACCATCCGCTTGGCGGCCTTGATGTTCTGCGCGTGGTTCAGGTCGTCGAGGCGCTTCATGACGAACGGCTTGAACAGCTCGAGCGCCATCGCCTTCGGCAGACCACACTGGTGCAGCTTCAGCTGCGGGCCGACGACGATGACCGAACGGCCGGAGTAGTCGACGCGCTTGCCGAGCAGGTTCTGACGGAAACGACCCTGCTTGCCCTTGAGCATGTCGGAGATCGACTTCAGGGGGCGGTTACCGGGGCCGGTCACCGGGCGTCCGCGACGGCCGTTGTCGAACAGCGAGTCGACGGCCTCCTGCAGCATGCGCTTCTCGTTGTTCACGATGATCTCGGGGGCGCCGAGATCGAGCAGCCGCTTCAGGCGGTTGTTGCGGTTGATGACGCGGCGGTAGAGGTCGTTCAGGTCGGAGGTGGCGAAGCGGCCACCGTCGAGCTGGACCATCGGGCGCAGGTCCGGGGGGATGACCGGGACGGCGTCGAGCACCATCGCGGCGGGGGCGTTGGAGCCCGTCAGGAAGGCGTTGACGACGCGCAGGCGCTTCAGGGCGCGGGTCTTGCGCTGCCCCTTGCCCGTGGCGATGATCTCGCGCAGGTTCTCGGACTCGGCCTTCAGGTCGAAGGTCTGGAGGCGCTTCTGGATGGCCTCCGCGCCCATCGAGCCGGAGAAGTACTTGCCGAAGCGCTTCTTCATCTCGCGGTAGAGGGTCTCGTCGCCCTCGAGGTCCTGGACCTTCAGGCCCTTGAACCGGCTCCACACCTCGTCGATGCGGTCGAGCTGACGCTGCGCACGGGTCCGGATGAGGCCGGACTCCTTCTCGGCGGCCTCGCGGACCTTGCGCTTGACGTCGGCCTTCGCGCCCTCCTCCTCGAGCTGAGCCATGTCCTCCTCGAGCTTGCGCATGCGCGCCTCGATGTCGGCGTCGCGGCGGGCAGCGAGCTGCTTCGACTCGGTCTCGACCTTGGCCTGCAGCGACGAGAGGTCGCGGTGACGCGCCTCTTCGTCGACGGAGGTGATCATGTGCGCGGCGAAGTAGATGACCTTCTCCAGGTCCTTCGGCGCGATGTCCAGCAGGTAGCCCAGCCGGCTCGGGACGCCCTTGAAGTACCAGATGTGGGTCACGGGCGCGGCGAGCTCGATGTGGCCCATCCGCTCACGACGCACGTTGCTGCGGGTCACCTCGACGCCACAGCGCTCGCAGATGATGCCCTTGAAGCGGACCCGCTTGTACTTGCCGCAGTAGCACTCCCAGTCGCGGGTGGGGCCGAAGATCTTCTCGCAGAACAGGCCGTCGCGCTCGGGCTTGAGCGTGCGGTAGTTGATGGTCTCCGGCTTCTTCACCTCGCCGTGGGACCATTCGCGGATCTGGTCGGCGCTAGCGAGGCCGATGCGCAGTTCCTCGTAGAAGTTCACGTCCAGCACGTTTTGCTTCTCTTTCCCCTACTTGCAGTAGGTGCCTTCGAATGAGTCTGAGTTGTTGATGCGGGGGCTCGCGGGAGCCCCTAGTGGGTGACTGAGCTCAACACTCAGACTTCGCCGACGTCCATGAAGTTGTCGGCTCCGGGGCGGCGGCCGAGGTCGATCCCGAAGTCCTCGGCGGACCGGATGTCGTCCTCGGACTCGCGCAGGTCGATCACACGGCCGTCATCGGAGAGGACCTCCACGTTCAGGCACAGCGACTTCATCTCCTTGATGAGGACCTTGAACGACTCCGGGATGCCCGGTTCGGGGATGTTCTCGCCCTTGACGATCGCCTCGTAGACCTTCACGCGGCCGGGGACGTCGTCGGACTTGATCGTTAGCAGCTCCTGCAGTGCCCAGGCGGCGCCGTAGGCCTCGAGAGCCCACACCTCCATCTCACCGAAGCGCTGGCCACCGAACTGGGCCTTACCGCCGAGCGGCTGCTGCGTGATCATGGAGTACGGGCCGGTGGAGCGTGCGTGGATCTTGTCGTCGACAAGGTGGTGCAGCTTCAGCATGTACATGTAGCCGACGCCGATCTTCTCCGGGAACGGCTCGCCGGTGCGGCCGTCGAGAAGATTCGCCTTGCCGGACGAGTCGATCAGGCGGACGCCGTCGCGGGTCTTGAGCGAGTTGTCCAGCAGGCCGGCGATCTCGTCCTCGTTCGCGCCGTCGAAGACGGGGGTCGCGAGCTTGGAGTCGGCACCGACGTGGCCGAGGCCGACCTCGCGCAGGCGGTCAGCCCACTCGCCCTTGGCATCCTCGATGTCCCAGCCGGTCTTGGCGATCCAGCCGAGGTGGTTCTCGAGGACCTGACCCACGTTCATACGCGAGGGCACGCCCAGGGGGTTCAGGACGATGTCGACGGGGGTGCCGTCCTCGAGGAACGGCATGTCCTCGACGGGCAGGATCTTCGAGATGACGCCCTTGTTACCGTGGCGGCCGGCGAGCTTGTCGCCGTCGGAGATCTTGCGCTTCTGCGCGACGTGCACGCGGACCAGCTGGTTGACGCCGGGCAGCAGCTCGTCGTCGTCCTCGCGGTTGAAGACGCGCACGCCGATGACGGTGCCGGACTCGCCGTGGGGCACCTTCAGGGAGGTGTCGCGAACCTCGCGGGCCTTCTCGCCGAAGATGGCGCGCAGCAGGCGCTCCTCGGGGGTCAGCTCGGTCTCGCCCTTCGGGGTGACCTTGCCGACCAGGATGTCGCCCGCCTCGACCTCGGCGCCGATGCGGATGATGCCGCGCTCGTCGAGGTCGGCCAGCATCTCGTCAGAGACGTTGGGGATCTCACGGGTGATCTCCTCGGCGCCCAGCTTCGTGTCGCGGGCGTCGACCTCGTACTCCTCGATGTGGATCGAGGTGAGGACATCGTCCTGCACGATGCGCTGCGACAGGATGATCGCGTCCTCGTAGTTGAGGCCCTCCCACGGCATGAACGCCACGAGCAGGTTCCGGCCCAGCGCCAGCTCGCCCTGGTCGGTGCAGGGACCGTCGGCCAGCGGCGTGCCGATCTCGACCCGGTCGCCGGGGGCGACCAGCGGGCGCTGGTTGATGCAGGTGCCGGCGTTCGAGCGGACGAACTTGTCCAGCTTGAAGCTGGCGTAGGTGCCGTCGTCGTTCGCGATCTCCAGGATGTCGGCGGACACCGAGGTGACCACGCCGGGCTTCTTGGCGAGCGTGACGTCGCCGACGTCGACAGCGGCGCGGTACTCCATGCCGGTGCCCACGAACGGGGACTCGTTGCGGATCAGCGGCACGGCCTGGCGCTGCATGTTCGCACCCATCAGGGCGCGGGACGCGTCGTCGTGCTCGAGGAACGGGATCAGCGCCGTGGCGATGGAGACCATCTGGCGCGGGGACACGTCCATGTACTCGACCTCGGACGGCGCGATCTCGTCAGCGTCACCGTGCTTCATCCGGACGAGCACGCGCTCCTCCGTCAGGCGGCCGTCCTGGTCGACCGCTGCCTTCGCCTGGGCGATGTTGTAGCGGTCCTCCTCGTCGGCGGTGAGGTAGTCGATCTGGTCGGTGACGTAGCCGTCGACGACCTTGCGGTACGGGGTCTCGATGAAGCCGAACGCGTTGACGCGGGCGAAGGACGCCAGCGAGCCGATGAGGCCGATGTTCGGGCCTTCAGGGGTCTCGATGGGGCACATGCGGCCGTAGTGCGAGGGGTGGACGTCACGGACCTCCATGCCGGCGCGGTCACGGGACAGACCGCCGGGGCCCAGCGCGGACAGACGACGCTTGTGCGTCAGGCCGGCCAGGGGGTTGTTCTGGTCCATGAACTGCGACAGCTGGGAGGTACCGAAGAACTCCTTCAGCGCGGCGGTCACCGGACGGATGTTGATCAGCGTCTGCGGCGTGATCGCCTCGATGTCCTGCGTCGTCATGCGGTCGCGGACGACGCGCTCCATGCGGCCGAGCCCGGTGCGGAGCTGGTTCTGGATCAGCTCGCCGACGGTGCGGAGGCGACGGTTGCCGAAGTGGTCGATGTCGTCGGCCTCGACGATGACATCGCCGAGGGTCTCCTGGTGGTCATGCAGCGCGACGACGTACTTGATCGCGGCGATGATGTCGTCGTTGGTGAGGACCTGCTGATCGAACGGCAGCTCGAGGCCGAGCTTCTTGTTGATCTTGTAGCGACCGACCTTGGCCAGGTCGTAGCGCTTCGGGTTGAAGTAGTAGTTCTCCAGAAGCTGCTGGGCCGCGTCGCGCGCCGGCGGCTCGCCCGGGCGCAGCTTGCGGTAGATGTCGAGGAGTGCCTCGTCCTGCGTCTTGACCGAATCCTTCTCGAGGGTCAGTCGCATGGACTCGTACTCGCCGAACTCCTCGAGGATCTTGTCCTCGCTCCAGCCGAGCGCCTTCAGCAGAACGGTGACATTCTGCTTGCGCTTGCGGTCGAGGCGCACGAACACCATGTCGCGCTTGTCGATCTCGAACTCCAGCCACGCGCCGCGCGACGGGATTACCTTGCAGGAGAAGATGTCCTTGTCGGACGTCTTGTCGGGGGTCTGCTCGAAGTAGACGCCGGGCGAGCGGACGAGCTGCGACACCACGACACGCTCGGTGCCGTTGATGACGAACGTGCCGCGGTCGGTCATCAGCGGGAAGTCGCCGATGAAGACGGTCTGCGACTTGATCTCACCGGTGTCGTTGTTCACGAACTCGGCGGTGACGAAGAGGGGCGCGGCGTAGGTGACGTCGCGGTCCTTGCACTCCTCGATGCTGTACTTGGGCTCCTCGAAACGGTGGTCGCGGAAAGACAGCGACATCGTCTCGTTGAAGTCCTCGATCGGAGAGATCTCCGCGAAGATCTCCTCCAGACCTGAGCGGGTGTTGACGTCGGTGCGGCCAGCGGCAAGCTGGGCCTCGACCGAGGCACGCCACGTCTCGTTTCCGATCAACCAGTTGTACGCGTTGATCTGGAGATCCAGGAGGTTCGGGACCTCCAGGGGCTCATGGATCTTCGCGAAGGAGATTCGACCAGTGGACGAGACGACATTGGTGTTCTTCAACGCAGAGCGCGAGGCGGCCAAGATTCGGTCCTTCCAAGAACGCTTGAAGCAAATTTCCGTGCATGGCGGACGCCCGGTGTCAAGACCGGGGCATACGCATAGCTGGGCAAACAACCACTGTACTGCAAGCGGGCAGATAAGGCAACAGGGGACCACGCACCACTTCCCTGGCCTGCGGGTCCTCCCCCGGTCGACACTGACCTCGACGATGATGATAGCGGGGCCGGCCGACGGCGCAAGTGCTTTGCGCGGCGAGTCCGCCGCAGGGGTACCCGGAGACGGCTGAAGGCCCGCCCCCGATGGGGGCGGGCCTTCCGGACTGTGGAATCAGTCAGCGCGTAACTGCGCGTCGGGTCACTTGACCTCGACGGAGCCGCCGGCGGCCTCGAGGGCCTCCTTGGCCTTGGCAGCGGTCTCCTTGTCGACGCCCTCGAGGACGGCCTTGGGGGCAGCCTCGACGAGGTCCTTGGCCTCCTTCAGGCCGAGGGAGGTCAGAGCGCGCACCTCCTTGATGACGGCGATCTTCTTGTCGCCACCGGCGGTGAGGATGACGTCGACCTTGTCGGAGCCCTCCTCAGCAGCGTCGTCGCCGCCATCGGCAGCGGCGGGGGCGGCAGCGGCAACCGCAACCGGAGCAGCAGCGGTGACACCGAAGGTGTCCTCGAACAGCTTCACGAACTCGGAGAGCTCGATCAGGGTCATCTCCTTGAAGGCCTCAAGGAGCTCGTCGTTGGTGAGCTTCGCCATAATGGGCGTTCCTTTCGTAGAAAAGTTTGTGATCGCAGCGGACGCTGCAACGGATCACTCCGCAGCGGGCGCTGCTTCGGGTGCCGCATCCGCGGCGGGGGTCTCGTCCGTGGCCTCGGCGGCAGCGCCACCGATCAGGGAGGGGTTGGCCTCGGCAGCGGTCTGCAGCGCGCCGAGGGCGCGGGCGCCCTGCGACAGCGGGGCAGCCAGCAGGTAGGCGGCCTTGGCCAGGTTGGCCTGCAGCGCGCCGGCAAGCTTGGCCAGGAGCACCTCGCGGGACTCGAGGTCGGCCAGCTTGAGAACAGCCTTGGCGTCGAGGAACTTGCCCTCGAGGACGCCACCCTTGATAGCCAGGGACGGATTGGCCTTTGCGAAGTCGCGCAGCCCCTTGGTGGCAGCGGCGACGTCACCCGTGACGAACGCGATGGCGGTCGGGCCGGTGAGGGTCTCTTCGACACCCTCAATGCCGGCCTCCTTGGCCGCGATCGCCGTCAGGGTGTTCTTCGCAACGGCGTAGGTGGCGTTCTCACCGAGGGATCGACGCAGGTTCTGCAGATCCTTGACGGTGAGACCGCGGTACTCGGTAAGCACTGCCGCCGCGGAGCTGCTGAATGCCTCAGTGAGCTCTGCGACCGTGGCAGCCTTGTCCGGCCTCGCCATGTGGTCTCCTTCCGGTCTCATCAAGCTCCCGACTCCCCGGCGGGGGAACCTGGAGCACCGTCGACCGCAACAAAAAAGCCCCGTCGCCAGGCGGCGCGGGGCGTCTCAGTATCCTGAGCTCTCACGTTCACCTGCGCGGGTGCCTTTCGGCTTTATGACTGGTGTCACCTGCGGTCTTCGGCTCGACATACAGTACCCGCGACCCCGCGCCGCGCCAAATCGGCCCTTCGGCCCGCCACGGGGTGGAGCAGGGCCGGTGCATTAGGCTTTCGGCGTCATCACTGTCTTCTGGGAGGACCCCCATGCGTCCCATTCTCGCCGTCGGTCTACTCGCCACCCTCGCGCTCACCGCGTGCAGCGGCCAGACCTCCGACTCCGCCAGCACCGCCTCCGACACCGCGTCCGCGAGCGATTCCACCGATCTGAGCTACGACGTCTCGGGCGTGGCCAAGGTCGACGACATCGCCGCGATGCTGCCGGACGCGGTCGCTGAGAAGGGCACCCTCGTCGTCGGCGCCTCCACCGACTACGCCCCCGCCGAGTTCCGCGCGGACGACCTCAACACCGCGATCGGCTACGACGTCGACCTGGCCAAGGCCATCGGCAACGTGCTGGGCCTCGAGGCGGAGGTGCAGGACGGCGAGTTCGCCTCCCTGATCCCGGCGATCGGCTCGAAGTACGACGTCGGCATCTCGTCGTTCACGATCACGCCGGAGCGCCTCGAGAACGCGAACATGATCTCCTACATCAACGTGGGCTCCAGCTACGCGGTCAAGGCGGGCAACCCGCAGTCCTTCGACCCAGAGAACGTGTGCGGTCAGACCATCGCCGTCCAGACCGGCACCTACCAGGAGGAGGAGCTGGCCACATTCTCCGATGACTGCACCGCGGCGGGCGACGAGGCAATCGAGGTCCTCTCCTACGCCCGGCAGTCCGACGCGACCACGAACGTCGTCGGCGGCAAGGCCGTCGCGTTCTACGCCGACTCCACCGTCGCCGGCTACGCCGCCTCGCTGACCAACGGCCAGCTGGAGATCACCGGCGGCATCCGCGACGCGGCCGAGCAGGGCATCGTCGTGAACAAGGACGATATGGAGCTCGCGAAGGCCGTGCAGGCCGCCACGCAGTCGCTGATGGACGACGGCACCTGGGGCAGGATCCTGGATGCCTGGGGCGTCGAGGACGCGGCTCTCACCACCGCTGAGCTGAACCCGAAGGCCTGACCGAGATGTCGACCCGGCCCCCCGAACTCATCCGCGCACGGCCGGTCCCCCGGCCGAGCCTGTGGGTCGCCGCGGCCATCGTGCTGGTCCTGGTGGCCATGCTGGTGCATGGTCTGCTGACCAACGAGAACTACCGCTGGGACGTCGTCGGGCAGTACCTGTTCGACCCGC
This sequence comes from Tessaracoccus lacteus, assembly GCF_029917005.1. Classification (NCBI taxonomy): domain Bacteria; kingdom Bacillati; phylum Actinomycetota; class Actinomycetes; order Propionibacteriales; family Propionibacteriaceae; genus Tessaracoccus; species Tessaracoccus lacteus. The sequence goes on along the minus strand of NZ_CP123967.1, from coordinate 806,803 downwards.
GCGTCATCAGCGGGGTCGGTTGGACGCTGATCCTCACCGTGGCCGCGATGCTGCTCGGCATCATCATGGCCGTGCTGACCGCCGTCATGCGGATGGGGACGAACCCCGTCCTGCGCGGGGTGGCCTGGGTCTACATCTGGTTCTTCCGCGGCACTCCCGTCTACACCCAGCTCGTGTTCTGGGGCCTGATCGGTGTGCTCTACCCGCGGCTCAGCCTCGGGATCCCCTTCGGGCCCGAGTTCTTCGTCTTCAACACCTACGACGTGATCAACGCGACCGTCGCCGCGATCCTCGGCCTCGGACTGAACGAGGGCGCGTACCTCTCCGAGATCGTCCGCTCCGGCCTCAACTCGGTCGACAAGGGCCAGTGGGAGGCATCCACGGCGCTCGGCATGAAGCGCTCGACGACGCTGCGGCGCATCATCATCCCGCAGGCGATGCGGGTGATCGTGCCGCCGACGGGCAACGAGACCATCTCGATGCTCAAGACCACCTCCCTGGTGCTGGCCGTGCCGTTCTCGCTCGAGCTGCAGTTCGTCACGAACGCCATCGGCAACAAGGAGTTCCTGCCGCTGCCGCTGCTCATCGTCGCCGGCATCTGGTACCTGTTCATCACGTCGATCCTGATGGTCGGCCAGGCGCGTCTCGAGGCCTACTACGGCAAGGGCTTCGACGACGAGTCGCCGTCGAAGCCCGCCAAGGGCATGTCGAAGCGTCAGCAGGCGATCCTCGCCGCGGGCACCGTCAAGGCCGACCCCAACCTGGAGGTGACCCCGTGACCGCGATGGTGGAGGTACAAGGCGTCCACAAGCTGTTCGGCGACCTGCACGTCCTCAAGGGCATCGATCTGACCGTCCAGCGCGGCGAGGTGACCGTGCTGCTCGGCCCGTCGGGGTCCGGCAAGTCGACGCTGATCCGCTGCATCAACGAGCTCGAGCAGATCAGCTCCGGCCGGCTCTTCGTCGACGGCGAGCTGATGGGTCTGCGCGAGAAGAACGGCGTGCTGCACCGCCTCTCCGACAAGGAGATCGCGCATCAGCGCTCCAAGATCGGCATGGTGTTCCAGCGGTTCAACCTGTTCCCGCACATGACGGCGCTGGAGAACGTCATCGAGGCGCAGCGCCAGGTCCTGAAGCGGTCGAAGGGCGCCGCCGAGGCCCGCGCGCGGGAGGAACTCGTGAAGGTCGGCCTGGCCGACCGCATGGACCACTACCCCGCCCAGCTGTCCGGCGGTCAGCAGCAGCGCGTCGCCATGGCCCGCGCGCTGGCGATGGACCCGCAGCTGATGCTGTTCGACGAGCCGACCTCCGCCCTCGACCCCGAGCTGGTCGGCGAGGTGCTGAACGTCATGAAGGACCTCGCGGACTCGGGCATGACCATGATCGTCGTGACGCACGAGGTCGGCTTCGCGCGCGAGGTCGCCGACCAGGTGGTGTTCATGGATGACGGCGTGATCGTCGAGCGTGGCACCGCCGCCGAGGTCATCGACAACCCGCAGCAGGACCGCACGAAGGACTTCTTCGCCAAGGTGCTCTGACCCCGCCTCAGGCCCGCCAGGTGAACTCCGGCGGCCGACGCTCCGCAAAGGCCCTGATCCCCTCCTGGAGGTCGGGGCCTTCTGCCGCCCGGCGCACCCAGGAGATTGCCCTCTCGGCCTGCAGGTCGCGCCGGACCAGCCCGGTCACGATCTCCTTCGACGCGCGCACCGTGAGCTGGCTCACCCGTGACATGGCCTCCGCCATCGCGAGCGCGTGCTCCAGCGCCTCCCCCGTCGGCGTCAGCTCGTTGACCATCCCGACGGCCAGCGCGCGCTCCGCGTCGATCCTCCGGGCCGTGAACAACAGCTCCTTCGTGACGGCCGGCCCCATCAGGTCGACCATGCGCTGCGTCGCGCTGACCGGGTAGACGATGCCCAGCCTGGCCGGCGGGACGGAGAACGTCGATTGGTCGCCCGCGACGCGGATGTCGGCGGCCAGGGCCAGCTCGCAGCCGCCGCCGTGGCAGTGTCCCTCGATCGCGGCGATGACGGGCAGCGGACAGGCGGCGATGGCCTCCTCGGCACGGATGGGCCGCTCGGCGTGGGCCTGCCCCTCGAGATCGGTGATGTCGGAGCCCGCACAGAAGGAGTCCCCTGCCCCGTGGATGACCACGGCCAGCAGTGTCGGGTCGGCGGCGATCGCCGCGAACACCTCAGGGACCGCGTCCCACATGGCCTCCGTCATCGAGTTGTGTTTGTTCGGCCGCGCCAGCGTGACGACGGCCGTCGAACCGTCGCGCCCCAGTGTCACCTCGCCCATGCCGAACATCCTCCCCCTCCCCGTCGCCCCGCGTGCGGAAACCGGCTGGTTGCCCCTCAAACCCTCAACGCCTCAGCCCCTCAGCCCCCTCATCCCCCCTCGCCCAGTTCCCCAGAGCCACCCCCGAAAATCGTGCAGTGGTCGATTCTCCCCGGTCCGCCGACGAATTCCGCCCACTGCCTACCCGGCCAGCGAGCCCAGCGCGGCGGTCAACGCACGCCCCAGGTCGTCGAAAGTGAGCTCAGCCACGACGGGGGCGGCGTCGTCGGTCTCGGCCCCCGTGACGGCGATCCCGACCTCCCGGTGCGCCGGCACATGGATGAAGTCGGCGGGCCCGTTGAAGCGGGTGAGCGACGCGCGGAACACGGCGTTGCAGACGAACCGCCCGGCGTCCTCCGACACGCGCGCCGGGATCCCGGCGTCCCGGATGGCCGTGACCAACTGGGCAGGGTCGAGCGTGGCTGTGAGCACCGCGGGGCCGTCGTCGAGCGCGCCCGCGGGCTGACGGCCGTCGTTGTCGGCGATGCGCGCGACCTGGTCGTTGACGGCGCTGAGCTCCGGCGTCACCTCGCCCCGGCCGCCGGCCTCACCGACGCAGACGACGACATCGGGCAGATGCTGACCGATGGCTGCCTCGAGGGCGTCCGGGCCACCGACGAAGGTTACGGGGAGGGTCTCGCGGATCACCTCGACGCCCCTGGCTCGCAGGTCCTCGACATCGATGCGGGCGACGGCCTCCTGGCTGGCGTTGACGCGGTCCCCGCCGAAGGGCTCGAATCCGGTCACCAGCACGCGCGTCATGCGTCCATTATCGCCGTCACCTTCCTTGCGCCCCCCCCGGCCCGGCGCCGACCCGAAAACCGTTCAGTGCCCGATTCTCCCCGGTCCGGCGACGACTTTCGCCCACCGCCTGTCCCCAGGGCCGAGGATCGTGGTGCAGTTCGGTTGAAATCGGCCATCACGGAGTCATGAAACCCACATCGCCTGTCCCTGAAACCCTCGTCGCCGCCTCCGCCGCGCAGGCCGGCGCCTTCTCGCGTCAGCAGGTCCTCGCCAGCGGCGCCACACAGACGCTGCTGGACCGACAGCTCCGGAGCGGCAACTGGATCCGGCTCGGCCAGGGTGTGTACACAGACTCCCCTCCGGTCACGTTCGAAATGCTGTGCTGGGCCGGTGTGCTGCGAGGCGGCGACGGTGCCGCGGTGGGCGGGTTGGCCGCCGGGCACCTGCTCGGGATCTGCCAGGCCCCTGTCCGCATCACGATCTGGGGAGACAGGTACCGCACCTCAGGCCCGTGGGACTTCAGGCGAGGCCCACGTCCGTGCGTCGACGAACTGCCCCGCCTCCGGACCGACGACGCCATCCTCGACGCCTGCTCCGAGGTACCCGCCGGCGAGGTCCTCGGACTACTGACGACAGCTCTGCGTCGGCGCATCACGCATCCGTGGCGCCTGAGGGAGTGCGCCCTCACCATGGCCAACCTCCGTCACAGGGCGCTGGTTCTCCAGCTGCTGCCGGAGCTCGAGGCCGGCGTCGAGAGCACTCTGGAGAGCCACTTCCTCCACCGGGTCCAGCGCGCGCACCTGCTGCCGGAGGGCGTGCGGCAGGTCAGCGTCTCCGCCGGGACGCGCAGCGACGTCCTGGACGAGGTCCATCGCGTGCTGTACGAGCTGGACGGCCGGATCGGACACGAGGGCGATGCCAAGTGGCGCGATGCCGAGCGCGACAACCGGCACGCGGTGCTGGGGCTCACGACGCTACGGTTCGGCTGGCACGACGTCGTGCTGCGGCCGTGCCAGGTGGCCCGGATGATCGGGCAGGTCCTGGCCGGCAGAGGCTGGCCGGGGGTCGCGGGTTCGGGGCTTCCCCGTCGCTGCGGCCCGCGGTGCACCGTCGCATCGTGACCGGGTGACAGGGCAGTGGGCGATAGTCGTCGCCGGACCGGGGAGAATCGACCACTGACCGGTTTTCCGGAGCCGCCCGACCAGCTGGGGTGACAGGGCAGTGGGCGAAACTCGTCGCCGGACCGGGGAGAATCGACCACTGACCGATTTTCGTGGAGGAACGCGACAGTGGGCGGCCACCTTGATCAGATGGCCGCCCACTGGCAGCTCTGGCGGGGCTCCTCGACTGCGCGAGGCTCCCCCGACGTCACGGCCGGTCGTCAGACCGGCGCGGGATCACTCGGCAGGCTTGGTGACCGTCACGTCGACGAGGACGCTCGGGCTCATGGTGCCGGAGACGGCGATCTTGCGGACGTAGCGACCCTTGGACGCGGTCGGCTTGAGACGCAGGATCTCGTCGAGGACCGAGTAGTAGTTCTCGGCCAGCTGCTCCGCCGTGAAGGAAGCCTTGCCGATGACGAACTGGAGGTTCGCGTGGCGGTCGATGCGGAACTCGATCTTGCCGCCCTTGATGTCGGTGACGGCCTTGGCGGTGTCCATGGTCACGGTGCCGGTCTTGGGGTTCGGCATCAGGCCACGGGGGCCGAGGACGCGGCCGAGGCGACCGACCTTGCCCATCATGTCGGGGGTCGCGACGACGGCGTCGAAGTCGAGGTAGCCGCCGGCCACCTTCTCGATCAACTCGTCGGCGCCGACCTCGTCAGCGCCAGCGGCGCGGGCGGCCTCCGCCTTGTCACCGGCGGCGAAGACGAGGACCCGAGCCGTCTTGCCAGTGCCGTGGGGGAGGTTGACCGTGCCGCGGACCATCTGGTCGGCCTTACGGGGGTCGACGCCCAGTCGGACGGCGACATCGATGGTCTCGTCGAACTTGGCGGTCGCCATCTGCTTGATGAGGCTCATGGCCTCTTCGGGGCTGTAGGACTGGGCGGCGTCACGCTTAGCGGCGGCCGCGTTGTATGCCTTGCTGTGCTTCATGCTGGTTCCTAACTCTGACCGGGAACGGGCCCGGTGCACCAGTTGTGGTGTGGGGAGCACTCCCCTGCCACGGATGTTGGGGGGATGATCAGTCGGTGGTGACGCCCATGGAGCGGGCGGTTCCCTCGATGATCTTCATGGCTGCCTCGACGTCATTGGCGTTGAGGTCGGGGAGCTTGGTCGTGGCGATCTCGCGCACCTGGTCCTTGGTCAGCTTGCCGACCTTGGTGGTGAGCGGGTTGGCCGCACCGGAGGCGATGCCAGCGGCCTTCTTGATGAGCTCCGCCGCCGGCGGGGTCTTCGTGATGAAGGTGAACGTGCGGTCCTCGTAGATGGTGATCTCGACGGGGATGACGTTGCCGCGCTGGGATTCGGTCTGGGCGTTGTACGCCTTGACGAACTCCATGATGTTGACGCCGTGCGGGCCGAGGGCGGTACCGACGGGCGGGGCAGGAGTGGCTGCGCCAGCCTGGAGCGCGACCTTGACGAGAGCCGCGACCTTCTTCTTGGGAGGCATGGATGGGTCCTTTACCTGAATGGATGGATGAGCCCGGTTGCCCGGGCGCGACGCACTATCTTAGACGACCTTCTCGACCTGCTTGAATTCCAGGTCGACGGGGGTCTCCCGGCCGAGGATCTCGACGAGAGCCCTGAGCCGCTGAGAGTTGGCGTTGATCTCGGTGATCGTCGCGTGCACCCCTGCGAAGGGGCCGTCGACGACCATGACGGAGTCGCCGACGGTGAAGTCGACAACCTCGACCTTCCTCTTCCGCGTCGCCTGGGTGGTCGCCTGGGCGGCGTTCACCTTCGCGACGACGGAGGGGGTAAGCATGTGGACGACCTCGTCGATGGACAGCGGCACGGGGTCCTGGCCGTTGCCGACGAAGCCGGTGACGGACGGGGTCTGGCGGACGACGCTCCACGATTCGTTCGTCAGGTCCATCCGGATGAGGACGTAGCCGGGCAGCACGCAGCGGGTGACCGTCTTGCGCGTGTTGTTGCGGATCTCGACGACCTCTTCGGTGGGGACCACGGTCTCGAAGATGTAGTCCTCCATGTTGAGGGTCTGGGCGCGGGAGTCGACGTTCTGCTTGACGCGGTTCTCCATGCCCGAGTACGTGTGGATGACGTACCACTCGCCGAACTTGGCCTCCAGCTCGGTGCGCAGCTCCTCGAGTGCGGCGGCGACGGCGTCGTCCTGGTCGGCTGCCTCGGCCGCCTCCTCGGCGTCGACGTCCTCGGCCAGCTCGACGGGGGCTTCCTCGTCCTGGGTGTCGGGCGCGGTGAGCGCGCCCAGGTCGATCTCGAAGTCCTCGGCGGGCGTCTCGTCGACGCTGCCGAGGTCGATCTCGAAGTCGTTGTTGTCAGTCATGGATCAGCTCCCAAACACCTTCAGTAGCGACCAGCCGAAGGCGAGGTCCAGCACGCCGACGATCGCGATCATGATCAGCACGAACACCAGCACGGCGCCGAACATCGTCAGCGTCTGCGGCCACGTGGGCCACACGACGCGCTTCAACTCGCCGGCGCTCTGGCGGGCGAAATGCGCGGGGTTCTTGGCCTTGTACGGGTCCTCGTCGTCCTTGGCGTCCTCACGCTTGGGCGTGGGACGGTCCTTCTTGCGGACCGGGGCCTTAGCCGTCTTGCGGACGATCACGGAGGTCTCGGCCCCCCGTTCGTCGTCCCCTGCGAGCTCCTCGGGTGCGTCGATCCCGTCCGTCGCGACCTCGTCGGCCTCCTCAGCGGATTCCTCGACGGCAGCGTCCGGCTCGCCGGTTTCCGCGACCTCTTCGCGGTCCAGCTCGTCGCGCGACTTCTCGCTCACGCTGCATCCCTTCGCTCGACAAACAAAATGCCCCTGACCCCGCGGGGTCAAAAGGCGCATGTGGGGCGGCCGGACTACCCGGCCACCTCGCAGGGCAGGAGGGACTCGAACCCCCAACCTGCGGTTTTGGAGACCGCTGCTCTGCCAGTTGAGCTACTACCCTTCGCCGACGCTTTCCGGGCCCCTCTCGACGCTCTCGCGAGCGCACACCAGCGGGGACAGACCGTGTCGGACCTGTTCCACTATAGGCGCTATCGCCCGCCGAGTCGAACTGAGGGTCCAGGTCAGGCCAGGGACGAGACCCAGGCCCGATGCAGCGAGGCGAACTCGCCGTCGCCGGCTACCAGGTCGGCCGGGCTCCCGTCCTCCACGACGGTGCCGTGCTGGAGGACGACGACGCGGTCGGCGATCTCGACGGTCGAGAGCCGGTGGGCGATGATGATCGCCGTCCGGTCGGCCAGGATCGTCGACAGTGCAGCCTGCACGAGCCGCTCGGTGGGGATGTCCAGGGAGCTGGTCGCCTCGTCGAGGATCAGCACGCGCGGGTTGGCCAGGATGACGCGGGCGAAGGCGATCAGCTGCCGCTGCCCCGCCGACAGCCGCGAGCCGCGCTTGCCCGTGTCTGTGTCGTAGCCGTCGCGCATCGCCTCGATGAACGTATGGGCACCGACGACGCGGGCCGCGTCCTCGATCTCGTCGCGGCTCGCATCCGGTCTCCCGAACGCGATGTTGTCGGCGATGGTGCCGGCGAAGATGAAGTTCTCCTGCGTGACCAGCGTGACGTTGCGGCGCAGCGTCGCGTCGTCGAGGGTGCGCAGATCGTGCCCGTCCAGAAGCACGGCCCCCGCCTGCGGGTCGTAGAACCGGGCGACGAGCTTCGCGATCGTCGTCTTCCCCGCGCCCGTGGTGCCGACCAGGGCGAGCGACTGCCCGGCCGGGATGTCGAGGTCGAGGCCCGGCAGCACCGTCACGTCGTCGAGGTACCCGAAACGGACGTCGTCGAGCGTCACGCGGCCCCCGACGCGCCCCGGGTCGACGGGGTCCACCGGGTCCGCGACGTGCGCGGGCTCGGCCAGCACGCCGGCGATCTTCTCCAGGCCGGTGAGCGCGGACTGCAGCGTGGAGATGAACTGGCTCAGATCCTGCATGGGGTCGAAGAACATGCGGACGTAGAGCACGAACGCCGCCATGGTGCCGACGCTGACGTCGCCGCCGATCACGAGCCACCCGCCGCCGAGCACCACGAGCACGATGCCGAGGTTGCCCACGAACTGGATGCCCGGCATGGCCCTGGCGAAGACCCGGAAGGCGCGCACATTGGCGTCGCGGTAGTCGACCGCCACGGCGTCGTAGATCTGCGCGGAGCGCGCCTCCCGGCGGAAGGCCTGGACGGCCTTGATGCCGGTCATGGTCTCGATGAACTGCACGATGACCAGCGCGGACCTCGTACGCACCGACCTGAAGGCACTGGTGGAAGCCCGCGCGAACCAGCGCATCAGCAGGGCCAGCGGAGGGTAGGAGGCGAACGCGAACAGCGCGAGCCTCCAGTCGAGCCAGATCATGATGGCGCTGGCGCCCACGATGGTCAGGACGGCGATGACGACGGTGTCGAGGCCCTCCATGACGAGCTCCTGCACCGACTCCACGTCGCTCGTGATGCGTGAGACGGCCCGACCCGAGGTGTACCGGTCGTGGAAGGCGATGTCCTGGCGCTGGAACTGCGCGAACAGGCGCCGCCGGAGCTCCAGGAGGATCTCGTTGCCCACCCGGCCAGAGCGGCGGAGGAACGTCACGCGCGTCACGGTCTGCACGACGATCGCGGCCGCCATGAGCGCGAGCGGCCCCCACAGCTCCCGCCCGCCACCGGTCAGCCCGTGGTCCAGCACGCGGCCGACGAGCACGGGGATCAGGAGCTGAGCCCCGGCCTGCAGGATGACCACGAGCGTGAGGACGGCGATCGCGCCGCGCCACGGGCGCAGGAGCTCCCTCAGCAGGCGCCTCGACGGGCCGCGCAGGCCGCCAGCGGCGTCGCGCTCGGGCTGGCTCACGTCCTTCACGCCGCGCCACTGGTCGGGGGACATCGCGTCGGGGGCGGTCATGACTCGTCACCTCCGAGCGCGATCGAGTAGTCGGCGCTCAGCAGCTCCCGGTACTCCGGCACGTCCCTGAGCAGGTCGGCGTGGGTGCCGACGTGGGCGATGCGGCCGCCGACGAGCATGGCGACGCGGTCCGCCAGCAGCACCGTCGACGCTCGGTGCGCGACGACCAGCCCCGTGACGCCGACCAGCGTCGACCTGAGCGCCTCCTCCACCTCGGCCTCGGTGTGGATGTCGAGGGCGCTGAGGGTGTCGTCGAGCACCAGGATCCGGGGCGAGACGAGGATGGCGCGGGCCAGGGCGAGACGCTGCCGCTGGCCGCCCGACAGACTCAGCCCCTGCTCCCCCAGCCGGGTCTCCAGCCCCCAGGGGAGGTCGTGGACGAACCCGGCGTGGGCCACGCGGATCGCGTCGGCGATGTCCTCCTCGCTCGCGTCCGGCCGGCCGAGGGTGAGGTTCTCGCGTGCCGACATGGAGAACAGGATCGGGTCCTCGAAGGCCGTGCCGACCAGGCTGCGGAGCTGGGCGAGGTCGAGGTCCCGGACGTCGACGCCGTCGACCAGGACCTGCCCGGCGGTGACGTCGACCAGGCGCGGGATCAGGGAGACGAGCGTCGACTTCCCGGACCCGGTGCCGCCGACCAGGGCCACGGTCTCCCCCGGCTCGATCACCAGGTTGAGCTCGTCCAGCGTGGGCTCGTCGGCGTCCGGGAACGTGAAGCTGACGCCGCGCAGCTCGAGCCTGCCGCGTGCCTCGGCGAGCTTCTCCTGGCCGGAGACGATCGTCAGCGGCGCGTCGAACACCTCGACGATGCGGTCGGCCGCGGTGGCCGCCTCGCGCGCGAAGGACAGCAGGAACCCGAGGCTCGCGATCGGCCAGGACAGCGACAGGAGCAGGGTCACGAAGGTGACGGCGGCGCCGAGGCTCAGGGCGCCGCCGGCCACGCCGAAGCTCACGCCGATCAGGACGACGAGCAGGAGCACGGACGGGAACACCTCCATCAGAGTCCACGCCACGGCCGCGAGGTCCATGCGCGCGACCCCGGCGTCGCGCAGGGCCATGGCCCGCCTGTCGAAGGAGCGGCCGGCGTAACGGGCGCGGCCGAAGGAACGGATGACCCTGACGCCGTGCAGCGACTCCTCCGCGGAGGAGGCTACGTCGCCGGTCAGATCCTGCAGACGACGCGACACGACGCCGAAGCGCGACATCAGCTGGTACGCGGCGACCACGACCGGAACGACGAGCACCAGCACGGCCAGCCCGACGTGCCACAGCGTGGCGAGCATGATGCCGACGACCACGACGATCTGGACGCTGCTCATCAGCAGCACCACCAGGCCGAAGGACAGGAAGCGTCGGATGACGCCGAGGTCGCTCATGGACCTGGACAGCAGCTGGCCGGACTCCCAGGCCTTGTGGAATCCGAGTGGCAGGCGCTGCAGGCGGTCGAAGAGGTCGACGCGGATGTCCGCCTCGAGATGTGACGTGGCCCGCACCATCACCCAGCGGCGCAGGAACGAGCAGAACGCCTCGGCGGCCCCGAGCCCCAGCAGCGCCAGCGCGAACCAGAGCAGGCCGGGGAGATCGCCGCGGCTCATCGGGCCGTCGACCGCCGCGCCGAGCAGCAGCGGGATGCCGATGGTCGCGAGCACCTGGACGGGCGCGAGCGCGAAGGAGACCGCGAACTGCCACCCGTAGGGGCGCGCGTAGGGAAGCAGCCGCCAGAACGCCGGCGGCCCGGGCGGCGAGACGCGGGACGTCGGTTCGGGGCGGGGCATCCTGCCACCCTATAGGCTCCGGGCATGAGCGAGTCGCTGCTGAAGGACCTGGTCGCCGGCATCGAGAAGGCGCTTCCGGAGGCTGCCGAGCTGCGGCGCGCCATCCACGCCGACCCGCAGCTGAGCGGCGAGGAGGAGCCGACCCGCGACCTGTTCATGGCCGCCACTGCCTGGCTCGACTGGTCCCCCGTCGCCCACACGGGCGCGTGGGCCAGGACCGGCCCGGCCGGCGCCGCCGTCGGGCTGCGGGCCGAGATGGATGCCCTGCCGGTGCTCGAGGCCACCACCGTCGAGTGGCGCTCGCAGCGGCACGGGATCATGCACGCCTGCGGCCACGACATCCACCTGGCCGCCCTCTGGGCCCTCCTGACGGCGGCCCGCGACCTTGAGCTGCCGCACGCCATGCTGCCCGTCCTGCAGCCCCGCGAAGAGGCGACCACGCCCGGCGCGACCGACGTCGTGGCGTCGGGCCTGCTGGGTGAACAGGAGGTGGAGGCCATGCTCGGCGTCCACGTCCAGCCGCAGGTGACCCCTGGTGTGGTGTCGACCGGCGCCGGGGCGGTCAACGCCGCCTTCGACGCTTTCGAGATCGTCGTGCGCGGGCAGTCGGGGCACGGCGCCTACCCACACCTGGCCGTCGACCCCATCACCACGCTCGCCGCCATCATCGACGCCCTGTCGTCGCTGCCGTCGCGGATCATCAACCCGATCCACCCGTGTGTCGTGTCCTTCGGGGAAATCTCCGCCGGGACCGCGCCGAACGTCATCCCCGGGGAGGCGAGGGCGAGGGGATCGATCCGCAGCTTCCACGACGCCGACCGGCTGCAGCTGCAGCAGGCGATCGTGCTGGCCGCCGAATCGATCGCCGCCAGCCGTGGGGCCGTGGCCACCGCGCGGATCATGGACGGCGGCCCCGCGCTGGTCAACGACCCGTCGCTCGTGCACCGGGTCGATCCGCAGCTGGTGCGGGCCGGGATCACGGTGGCAGAGACCCCGTTCCGATCCTGCGGCTCCGACGACTTCGCCGAGTACGGGCCCGAGACGGCGTCGCTGATGTGCTTCGTGGGCACCGGCCGCATCTCCGGCGCCGGCCTGCACCAGGGGGCCTACCTGCCCGGGCGCGAGACGCTGCGTCTCGCGGCCCGGACCTACGCGGCGGGCTTCGTCGGGGCCTGTGCGCTCATCGACGCACAGGACTCCTGACCTCCCTGGGACTCAGCCGAGCAGCTTCTTCCACATGGTGGGGCCGACGGTGCCGCTGGCCGAGAGCTTCTTCGCGCTCTGGTACTTCTTCACGGCGGTGATGGTGGCGGTGTCGAACCTCCCCGTCGCCGAGATGCTGTAGCCGGCGTAGCGCAGCTCGTACTGCAGGGCCTTGACCGCCCCGGAGTTGGTGCTGCCCTTCTTGAGGGTCGGCGCCAGCTTGGTCCAGGTGTTCGTGTCGACGATGCCGGTCTGGCTGAGCTTCTTCTCCTTCTGGTACTTCTTCACCGCGCTCTGCGTGCTCGCCCCGAAGACCCCGTCGACGGTGAGCTTGGCCCCGCCGCGGGCGTTGAGGAGGCGCTGCAGCGTGCGGACGTCGTTGCCCCGGTCCCCGCGCTGGAGCTCGGGGAACACGGAGACCGAGGAGTTGGTCGCCAGCAGCGCCGCCCAGGTGCGGGGGCCGGTGCCGCCGGTGGTCGAGATCTTCTTGACCTTCTGGTAGCTCTTCATGGCGTTGACGGTCGTGGTGTCGAACTTGCCGTTGATGGTCGTCAGGAAGCCGGAGTACCGCAGCTCGTACTGCAGGATCTTGACCTGGGTGCCGGTGGCGCCCTTCTTGAGGGCCGGCAGCAGCGCCTTCCAGGTGGCGTTGTTCATCGTCCCGGTCTGCGAGATCCCCTTGGCCTTCTGGAACTTCTTCACGCCCGCGACGGTCGTGGTGCCGTAGAGGCCGTCGACAGTGATCTTCGTCCCGGCCCGGGCGTTGAGGAGGCGCTGGAGGGTCTTGACGGTCGACCCGCTGTCGCCCTCCTTGAGGCTCTTGTAGCTCACCGGCGTGGTGCTGGGGGGCGAGACGGTCGTGTTGGTGGGCGGGGACGTCAGCTGCGTGGTCGTCTTGAGGAGCTGCGCCCACGTCTTGGTACCGACGACACCGTCGACGGTCAGACCCTTGGCCTGCTGGTAGGTCTGGACCACAGCCAGGGTCGTGGCGTCGAACTTCTTGTTGGCCGTCAGCGTGTAGCCCTCATACCTCAGCTCGTACTGCATGATCTCGACCAGTCGGCCGCTGTTGCCGCTCCTGACCGTGCCGACGAGCGCCGCCCAGGTCTGGTCCCCGGCCTTCCCGTCGACGGTGAGGTGGTTGATGGCCTGGAACTGCCTGACCGCGTTCTGTGTAGCGGTGCCGAAGCCCCCGTCGATCGTCAGGCTCGTGCCGGTGCGCAGGTTGATCAGCCGCTGCAGCGTCTTGACCGTCGGGCCGCTGGCCCCGATCGCGATGGTCGGGTAGGTCTTGCTGGTCTGCGCGGTCTTCCAGGGGTAGCCGGCCTTACCGCCGTTCACGTTGTACTGGTACAGGTTGTACGACGCCATGATGTTGATCACCTTGGTGGCGTAGTTCGGGTCCGTCGCGTAGCCGCCCTTGCGGATCTCCGTGACGAACTGGTCCGGGTACTTGGTGTAGCTGAAGGCCGCCGAGTAGCGCGACGCCGACGTCAGGAGCCGACCGTAGTCGAGCATGGAGTTGGTCCAGCTGGAGTACGTGCGGAACTTGGAGACGGTGTAGTACTCCTTGCCGCCCGAGGTGTACTCGTTGACTTTCATCGGCACGCAGCCGGTCTGGTACGGCGACGCGATGGTGCCGCACTTGATGTTGAACAGCGTGTTGACGGTGTACTTCTTGCCGTCGGCGGTCTTCGTGGCAGGCACGGTCGTGGCCATGGTCGAGCGCCCCCAGCCCGACTCCAGGGCCGCCATGCCGATGGTCACCGAGGCCGGGATGCCCGTGTTCCTCTCGTTGGTCTGGGCCCCCTTGACCAGCTTCGCGATGAAGTCGGTCTGCGTCGAGGCATCCGCCTCCTCCGGCACCGAGATGTTCGGCAGGGCGACGATGGCACCGGCCACGAGGGCGGTGGCCAGCAAGATCTTCAGCGGGCGGAAGCGCATGGGGGGTCCTCCAGGATCGACAATGCTCCTCGCGGAGGCTAACCAGCGTCAGGTGGCACCTGCCAGTTTCCGGCCTCGACCTCTCAACCGGTACTTGAGGTTGTCACAGGGAGGTGCCCACAAGGTTCACCTCAGGGTCGAGGTTCACCCCGAACCGCTCCGCCACGCCGTCGCGCACCTCGCGGGCCAGCTCGACGAGATCCTCCGCGGAGGCACCCCCGCGGTTGGTGAGGGCGAGCACGTGCTTGGTCGACAGCCCGGCCGCCCCAGCGCCGAAGCCCTTGCCGAAGCCCGCGTGCTGGATCAGCCAGGCCGCGCTCGACTTCACCAGGCCGTCGCCGGCCGGGAACCGGGGCGCGTCGGTCGGGAGGCTGCCGGCCTCCTCCTCCGTCAGGATCGGGTTCGTGAAGAAGCTGCCGGCGCTCCAGGTGTCGTGGTCGGCGGCGTCGAGGACCATGCCCTTGCCTCGACGCAGGCCGAGGACGGCCTCGCGGACCGCCGCGCCCTTGACGCGGGTGCCCACCTCCACGCCGAGCGTGCGCGCGAGCTCAGCGTAGGCGACGGGCGCGTCGAGGTCGCCGAGGGGGAACTGGTAGCCGACCTCGAGGACGAGGTAGCGGCCGGGGTTCTGCTTGAACCGGGACGTCCGGTAGGCGAAGCCGCAGTCGACGAGCGGGAAGGTGCGCTGCGTGCGGTCCTGGCGGTCCCAGGTCCGCACGGAGGTGACGACCTGCGCGACCTCCGAGCCGTAGGCGCCGACGTTCTGGATCGGCGTCGCGCCGACGCTGCCGGGGATGCCGGACAGCGCGGCGATACCGCTCCACTCCTGGCGGATGGACTCGGCGACGAAGTCGTCCCAGTTCTCGCCGGCGGCGACCTTGACCGCGGCGCCTCCGCAGTAGGACACGTCGGCGGAGATGCCGCGGGTGGCGACGACGACGACCGTGCCGCGGAAGCCCTCGTCGGCCACGAGCAGGTTCGATCCCCCGCCGACGACCAGCACCGGCTCACCACGGAGGTCGCAGTCGCCGACCGCGGCGATGAGTTCGGCCTCGGTGCGGGCGACGACCAGCCGGTCGGCGGGGCCCCCCACCCTCAGTGTCGTGTGGTCGGCGAGCAGGAGCGAGTCGCTGACGGGCGCCCCGGCGCCGGGCAGCGAGAGCCGCTCGACGGCGCAGGCCGTGTCGTCGGCGGCGAAGGGCTCAATCAACACGCACCTCCGCGCGGGCCGCGCCGAGCACGGCCTCGTCACCGCAGGTGGCGGTGATGGCGACCTTCGCGACGCCGTCGGCGAGGTCGGTGACCGAGGCGGTGTAGACGATGTCGGTGCCCTCGTCGGTGTCGGGAACGACGACGGGGCGCGTGAAACGGACCTGGTAGCTCAGGACCCTGGCGGGGTCGCCGATCCAGTCGGTGACGATCCTCAGCCCCGCGCCCATCGTGAACATGCCGTGGGCCAGCACCCCGGGCAGGCCGAGGGCGAGCGCGTGGCGCTCGGAGAAGTGGATCTCGTTGAAGTCCGTCGACGCACCGGAATAGCGCACAACCGTCGAGCGGGTGACGTTGATGCGCAGCTCGGGCAGCGCGTCGCCGATGGCGATGTCAGGCATGGGCGGTCTCCCGGGTGTGCATGAGGGTGGAGCGGGCCTCGCAGGCCGTTGCGCCGTCGACCACGAGGTCGACGAGGATCGTGACGATGTCGAGCGGGCCGCGGTTTCGGACCTTCTCGATCGTGAGCTTCGCGACGACGTCGTCGCCGGCGGCCAGGGGCCGGTGGAACACGAAGGACTGGTCGGCGTGCACCGTGCGGTTGAGGGCCAGGCCGAGGTCCGGGTCGCCGAACAGCGCCTCCCAGGCGTGCGCGGCGATGACCGCGGCGAACGTCGGCGGGGCGATGGGACTGTCGGCGAAGTAGGCGGGGTTGTCGTCGCCAAGGGCTCGGGCGAACTCCGCGATCTTGGCGCGGCTGACCTCGTAGACGGGGGCGTCGGGGTAGGTGCGGCCCACGTGCTCGGCTGTGATCGGCATGGGTGCCAGCCTAATGCGGCCGGCAGGTTCGCCCAACGCCGACGCCGTCGGACATGCGAAACGGCCGCCCCACAGGGACGGCCGTTTCCGGAAGACTGCGATCAGCGGGTCTCGCGGTGCACCTGGTGCTGGCGGCAGCGCGGGCAGAACTTGCTGAGCTCGAGACGATCGGGATCGTTGCGGCGGTTCTTCTTGGTGATGTAGTTGCGCTCCTTGCACTCAGTGCAGGCAAGCGTGATCTTGGGACGAATGTCCCCGCCCTTCTTGGCCATTTCACATTCCTTCGCTATGCGTCGCGCTGAGCGCTCGGTTGACACTGACGGTGACGAGGGCGGGACTTGAACCCGCGACACAGCGATTATGAGCCGCTTGCTCTACCGACTGAGCTACCCCGTCGACGTTCCTTCCCGACCGAGATCGGGCTGGAACAGAGCCCCCATGCGGAATCGAACCGCAGACCTTCTCCTTACCATGGAGACGCTCTGCCTACTGAGCTATAGGGGCCAGCCGACGCACAAACTTACACGAGTTTGCGCGGCGGTCCAAATCGGGGCCCTGCTACGCCTTCAGGCCGGCGATCGCGGCCTCAAGGGCTGTCTGGAACAGGGTCTCGCGATCCTCGGCGCTCAGGTCCCCGGACCCGTCCCCCAGGTGGTCGGACACGGTCATGACCGCCAGCGCCTCTCCCCCGTTGGCCGCGGCGCAGGCGTACAGGCCAGCGGCCTCCATCTCGACGCCAAGGGTGCCGAGCCTGTCGAGAGCGGGCACGATGTCCATGCGGGAACTGTAGAAGAAGTCGCTGGTGAAGACCGGCCCGATGTGGACGCTCGACCCGCCGGCCCGCGCCTGGTCGACGGCGCCGCGCAGCATGTCGAAGCTCGGGGCCAGGGACAGGGTCACGCCCGGCAGGTCGATGGTCGCGACCGCGGAGTTCGTGTGCGCGGCCGACGCGATGATGACGTCGGACACCTTCACCGTCGACGAGATGCCACCGCAAGTGCCGACGCGGCAGATCCGCCGCACGCCGTACTGCGTGAAGAGCTCTGTGGCGTAGATCGACAGCGAGGGAACACCCATGCCGGAAGCCATGGCGGTCATGGGTACGCCGTCGACGGTGCCGGTCCAGGCGCCGATGCCCCGGACGTCGGAGACGAGGCGGGCGTCGTCCATGCGCGTCCTGGCGATGCGCTCGGCACGCTTCGGGTCGCCGGGCATGATGACGAGCGGTGCGATGTCGCCGGGCTCGCAGGAGATGTGCGGGGTGGCCATCGTTGGCCCCTTTCCTCGGACGGAAATGACTCAGGCCCCGAATCCATCCGATCCGGGGCCTGGTGGCAGGTGTTGGATTTGAACCAACGTAGGACTACGCCGACGGTTTTACAGACCGCTCCCTTTGGCCACTCGGGCAACCTGCCAAGCCAGGATTCCCCGGCGACGCACAACCTTAGCAGGGCTTCCGCAGGGGCTGCAAAGCGGGCGCGTCGAGCGCCGTCCTCGTCGCCGCGGAGGTCGCCCACCCCTGGCAGAATGGGCCCCGACGCACGATCCCGGGAGGATGAACCATGGCTTCTGACAGCTCTTTCGACGTGGTGAGCAAGGTCGACCGACAGGAGGTCGACAACGCGCTCGGCCAGGCCGCGCGCGAGGTTGGCCAGCGCTTCGACTTCAAGAACACCGACGCGAGGATCGCCTGGTCGGGCGAGGCCATCGAGATGCAGGCCGTCTCTGAGGAGCGCGTCAAGGCCGTCCTGGACGTCTTCCAGACGAAACTGATCCGCCGCGGGGTCTCGCTCAAGGCTCTGGACGCCGGCGACCCGCGCCAGTCCGGCAAGCTGTGGAAGATCACGGCGACCACCAAGCAGGGCATCAAGACCGAGGACGCGAAGAAGATCTCGAAGCTGATCCGCGACGAGGGCCCTAAGGGCGTGAAGGCGCAGATCCAGGGCGAAGAGCTGCGCGTCTCCTCCAAGAGCCGCGATGACCTGCAGGCCGTCCAGAAGCTGATCACGGAGCAGGACTACGACTTCGCCGTCCAGTTCGTCAACTACCGCTGACGCACCCCGCACATCGGCCCTGACGGGTACATCGTCGAGTCCAGCCGCCTGACAAGGACAGCCGTCCGTCGCAGACGCCAACGAAAGTCACCGACGCCAACGCTATTCGCGCGAATACCGTTGGCGTCTGTGCATATCGTTGGCGTGTGGGTTCTCTCGCTGGCGCCGGCGGTGATGGGGCGGGGCCAGCGCGACCCCCCGGTCAGAGCTGACCGCAGCGCGTAACGAGGGCCGCATCTGACTGCCGAAGAAGGCCGAGGTCACCGCCGACCTCCAGCTCCAGAGCAGACCGAAGCCCCTGCCCCGGCCCACTGAGCCCGTCCCCGGCTCCCCGCCGCCCGCCCACGTGCCCTGCGCCCGCCCACGTGCCCTGCGCCCGCCCACGTGCCCTGCCCCAACCCGTCGCCCCTTCTCCGCACAACAATGCCTATTCCGGGGCCGCTGCAATATAGGCGCAGCAACGCCGAAATAGGCATTGTTGTGCGTGGGAGTCGAGCCGGACAGGGGAACGTCACACCACCCGCCTCCGCCCGCTGCTTCGACCCCGCCCCCTTTTTCAGCACAAGAATGCGTATGTCGGGACCGCTGCAACATAGGCGCAGCAACCCCCGCATAGGCATTCTTGTGCACGGAGACCAAGCCGACACGACCGTCGACGAGGGGCCGCGGCTCAGCGCCGACCGACGCGGTTGATGATGAACTTGCCCAGCTCGTTGAACAGGAACACGCCGACCGACAGGCCGAGGATCGGGCCCCACTGCGCCCAGCCGAGCTCGGAGGAGCCGAACCAGGTGTTCATGAACGGCGCATGGATGAAGATCAGCTGGAGGGCGATGAGCCCGGCGATCGAGAACCACACCGCGCGGTTGCCGACGAGCACCCGCCACGTCAGCGACGAGGTGTTCAGGAAGCGGCAGTTGAACAGGAAGGCGATCTGGCCGAAGACCAGCATGGTGACGGCGGCGGTCTGGGCCACGTCGTAGTCGACGACGGCGTTCTGGCGCATGAACATCAGCAGCGTGGCGCCGCCGATGGCGACCGACGACCACAGCACCTGCGCCAGCGCCCTCGGAGAGAGGATCTGTTCCTGGGTGGACCGCGGCGGGCGGCTCATGATGCCGGGCTCGGCGGGCTCGCTCGACAGCGACAGCGACAGGGTCAGCGCCGTGACGAGGTTCACCCACAGGATCTGGACCGGCGACAGGGGCAGCGCCATGCCGAGCAGAACGGCCACGAGGATGACGAGGCCCTGGCCGCCGTTGGTCGGCAGCAGGAAGACCACCGACTTGCGGATGTTGTCGTAGATCCGACGCCCCTCCTCCACAGCCCTCTCGATGGTGGCGAAGTTGTCGTCGGCCAGCACGATGTCGGCGGCCTCCTTGGTGGCCTCCGTGCCCTTGATGCCCATCGCGACGCCGACATCGGCGCGCGTGATGGACGGGGCATCGTTGACGCCGTCGCCGGTCATGGCGACGACCTCGTCGTGCGTCTGCAGCGCCTTGACGATGCGGAGCTTGTGCTCGGGCGACGTGCGGGCGTAGATGTCGACGTCGCGGACCTGGGCGGCGAGTTCGTCGTCGCTCATGGCCTCGAGCTCCGCGCCGGTGAGCGCCTTCACGTCGCCTTCGGCCGGTGCGATGCCCAGCTCGCGCGAGATCGCGACGGCCGTGCCGGCGTGGTCACCCGTGATCATCTTCACCCGGATGCCGGCGGTGTGGGCAAGCGCGATGGCGTCTGTCACCTCGGGTCGGGGCGGGTCGACGATGCCGACGAGTCCGAGGAAGGTCAGCCCCGTGTCGAGGTCGTCGAGCGCCAAGTCCTCGACGCCGTCGGCCGGGCGCGAGGCCGCGGCCAGGACGCGCAGGCCCTGCTCCGACAGCTCGTCGATGCCGGCGTCCCAGAAGCCGCGGTCGAGCGTCTCGGTGGAGCCTCCGCCGCCCAACTGCGTGGTCGAACGGTCGAGCAGCCGGTCTGGGGCCCCCAGCACGTGGATCCGGCGCTCCCCGGAGGCGACGTCGTCCAGCGTCGCGGAGAACTTGTGGGCCGACTCGAAGGGCACGGTGGCGAGCCGCGTGACGTGGGCCATGTCGGCGCCCGCCTTGGTGGCGAGCACATCGAGCGCGCCCTCGGTGGGCTGCCCGACGACCCGCCAGCCCTCGTCGGTCTCCTCGACACGGGCGTCGTTGGCCGCTCCCGCGGCGATGACAAGCGCCTCCAGGTCCGGGTGGTCGGGGAGGGTCGCGGGCTGCCCGTGCGGGTCGGTGACGTGGCCCTTCGGCTGGTAGCCCGTGCCCTCGACGACGTATCGACCCTCGGAGGTCAGCACCGTGCGGGCGGTCATCTCGTTCTGGGTCAGCGTGCCGGTCTTGTCGGAGCAGATCGTCGTGACGGAGCCGAGAGTCTCGACGGCGGCCATCTTGCGGGTGATGGCGTTGCGGCGGGCCATCTGCTGCACACCGAGCGCCAGCGTGATGGTCACCAGCGCAGGCAGGCCCTCAGGGACCGCCGCGACGGCGAAACCGATGGCTGCAGAGATCAGCTCGTCGCCGTGGAAATCGTGCACGAAGTAGCCGATCGCGAGCATCACGACCGCCATCACGCCGATGAGGATCGCCAGCTGCGTGCCGAGCCTCGCGAGCTGCCGCGACAGCGGGGTGTCGAGCTTGTCCTGGTCCGCCACCAGCGCTGAGATCCGGCCGATCTCGGTGTTGCCGCCCGTCGACACGACGACGGCCTCGGCCGTGCCGGCCGTGATGATGGTACTGGAGAACAGCATCGAGGAGCGGTCCCCGACGCCCGCCTCGGCCGCGACGGGCTCGAGCTCCTTCTGCGCCGGCACGGACTCGCCGGTCAGCGCCGCCTCGTCGACCTGCAGCGACGAGGAGGTCAGCAGGCGCACGTCGGCGGGAACCCGGTCACCTGAGCGGACGCGGATGACGTCGCCGGGCACGATGGTCGCCGCGTCGACGACGCCCCAGGTGCCGTCGCGCAGCACCTGCGCGTCGAGCGACTGCATGGTCTGGAGGCTGGCGAGCGCGGAGGCGGCGCGGCCCTCCTGAATGAAGCCGATCAGGCCGGTGGCGAGGATGACGACCGCGATGACGGCGAAGTCGACCCAGTCCCCCGAGTACGCCTTGAGCGCTGCAGCGGCGATCAGGATGTAAATCAGGATGTCGTTGAACTGCGACAGCAGGCGACGCCAGGCGGGGACAGGCTTGGGCGTGGGCAGCTCGTTGCGGCCGTCCCGCGCCAGTCGCTTCTCCACCTCGGATCCCGCAAGACCCCCGGTCGTCGAATCGACGGATGCCAGCACCTCCTCGGGGCTCGACGCCCACGGCTTCGGAGCGGATGAGGAGGGAGGGGTCTGTGGCTCAAGGGAGGTCGACAAGATTACGGCTCCAGGTGTGGATGGGGTCTTACAGGCTCTCAAATCGTAGCGCCCGGCCCAAACCACACCGCTGTTGTTCCCGCACTGCTAGCCTGCCTGTGTTCCATGCCCCGATCCCCAGGCAGGTCTTGATGACAGATCCACAGCTGACCCTGCGGCCGGTGCGACTCTCCGACGCGGCCGCCACGCTCGACGCCTTCGGGTCCGACCCGTCGATGTCCCGCCAGGGCACGGTGACGTCGCTGGCTGAGGCCGAGGCCTACCTGTCCGGGCTGATCGACGATGAGCGCCAGCACCCGTTCGCCATCTGCGACGGGGACCGCCTCGTCGGGCTGGTGTGCGTGACTCTCGACGCGGTCAACCGGGTGGGCTGGTTCTGGTACTGGACCAACGCGTCCCACCGCGGCCGCGGCTGG
This sequence comes from Tessaracoccus lacteus, assembly GCF_029917005.1. Taxonomy (NCBI): domain Bacteria; kingdom Bacillati; phylum Actinomycetota; class Actinomycetes; order Propionibacteriales; family Propionibacteriaceae; genus Tessaracoccus; species Tessaracoccus lacteus. The sequence continues at coordinate 784,895 of NZ_CP123967.1, read as the reverse complement.
GCCTCGACGTGCGCGACGGCGGTCGCCAACTGGGCGCTGTCGGCAGGCGGCTGCGAACGCCTCGAACTCGGTCACCGGGCCGACAACCCGCTGTCCGGCAACGTCGCCGGCCGGGCCGGATTCATCCGCGAAGGCCGGGAGCGGGGCAAGTTCCTGATCGACGGACAGCGGGTCGACGTGCTGACCTACGGCCGCCTGGCGACCGATCCCTGGCCCGCCGCGACGCTGGAGGTCTCCTGGTGAGGCGCATCGGCACGCACAACGTCAACGGCATCCGGGCCGCGCTGCGGCGCGGCTTCGCCCCCTGGTGGGCGCAGACGAACGCCGACATCATCGCCCTGCAGGAGGTCCGCTGCCGGGCCGACGACCTGCCGCTGGAGGCCTTCGCCGGCTACCACGCGACGCTGGACACCGGCACGCTGGCCGGCCGCAACGGCGTGGCGGTCCTGACCCGCGAGATCCCGACCGCTGTGAGGACGCTCGGCGGGACCGTGACGACCATCGACCCGCACGGGTCCCAGGAACACATCGAGGTCGACCGCCTCGTGAGCCGCGACCTCGCGCCGTTCGCCAGAGAGGGCCGCTACGTCGAGGTCGACTTGTCCGACACCCCGCTGACCGTCGCGTCGCTGTACCTCCCGAAGGGGGCCGCCTGGCCCTACGAGGACAACTCACAGGAGAAGTACGACCGCAAGATGCGCTTCATGCGAGGGCTGGCCCGGCTTCTGACCGTCTCCCGCCGACGCTCGGCCGCCGAGGGCCGCGAGTTCGTCGTGATGGGCGACTTCAACGTCGCGCACACGAAGCAGGACCTGCGTAACTGGCGCACCAACCAGAAGTCCGAGGGCTTCCTGCCTGAGGAGCGCGACTGGTTCGGCTCCATCACGGGCCCCCGCACCCTTGTCGACGTGGTCCGCGCGCTCCACCCTGGCGCCGACGGGCCGTACTCGTGGTGGTCATGGCGCGGGCAGGCCTTCGCCAACGACGCGGGCTGGCGGATCGACTACCATCTGGCCTCCCCCGCGCTGGCCAGGTCGGCGACGCACGCGTTCTCCGGGCGCGAGGCCAGCTACGAGGAGCGGATCTCGGACCACTGCCCCGTCGTCGTGGACTACGCCGTCGGCGCCTGATCCTTCTCGCGCGGCCGGGGTCCGTCGTCGTCGGCATCCATCGGCTGGCTCAGCTCGTGCGTGTGCATGGTCCAGTAGGCGGCACCGAACAGGATCAGCACCATCATCCATGCCCCGTTGCGGATGCCGAAGTTCATCGCGTTGAACCCGAGCAGGACGACGGTGGCCACGATGGCTCCCCGCAGGGCCCTGGTCGACGGCTTCGTCATCGGCAGCAGGACGGCGCCCCACAGCAGATACCAGGAGTGCAGCGCCGGCACGCACAGCGCGAACCAGATGAACGAGTAGCTCATGAAGTGCAGCGGCCGCCGGCCGAGGTGCCGGAACGCGAAGTACACGATGCCGAGCACCGACATCACCGAGCCGATGCCCTTGAGCGCCACGACGGCGGCGCGGCCCGTCGGGTCGCCGGTGATCCAGTTGACGGGTAGCTGGATCAGGTAGCCGACGACCGTGAACGGGGAGACCGTGTCGACCATGCCGGGCACGTTGATGGCGTTGATCCAGCCAAACCCGAGCCCCGAGACGACCGAGATACCGGCGAACACTGCCACCGCGACGGCCAGCGACGACAGGGCCCGCAGCGCGGCCCACGCGACGGCGCGTGGCCGCCAGGACGTCCAGGGTGCGACGAGGAACGGCAGCGCGACGGCCACCAGGAAGGCCGGCTGCTTGATGGAGGCGGCGACGCCCACGATGATCGCCCCGAGCCACCAGCGGCGCATCCGCATCGTGACGAGGATGCCCGCCAGCATCAGCCCGGTCATCTGGGCGTCGTTGTGCGCACCGCCGATGAAGTCGATGACCAGGATGGGGTTGAGGACGGCGAACCAGCTTGCCGCCGCGGGATCGACGCCGACGCGCTTGGCGATCCGGGGCACCGTGACACCGATCAGGATGACCCCGATCAGCGCCGGCACACGCATCAGCACGGCCGACAGGTAGGGGTCGAAGCTGGCGAGGTTCACGATGCCGTGGCTCATCCACAGCGCGAGCGGGCCGTACGGGGCAGTGGTCTCACGCCACACCCACGCCACCTGGTCCGCGAAGTAACCGGGCAGGATGCCTGGCCCCACCTGGTAGGGGTTCAGCCCGTTGTGGATCAGCCAGCCGTGGGCGGCATATGAGTAGGCGTCGTGCGAGAAGATCGGCGGCCCGACCAGCATCGGAGCCGAGATGATGGCCAGCACCGCCCAGTGGCGCAGCTGCGGCGCGCCGGCGGCCCGTCGCCGCGCGGGGCGCAGCCGGAACCAGGACTCCAGCAGCAGCGACAGGCCGACGAGCGTCGCGATCGTGCCGACCCACTTGGTGGTGGCGCCGTCGATGCCGAGGTCGCGCAGCACATCCCAGATGGGCGAGGCCTGCGGCAGGTACGCGGGGCTCAGCGATCCGAGCAGGATGCCGAGGCTGCCGAGGAAACCGACCCACACCGCGCGGGTCGAGGCGGCCAGCCTCAGGTCCTCCCACGCCCGGGCCGCGACGCTACGCACCGCCTCCGCCGAGCCGCTCCCTGCCGTGGGCAAGTTCGGCGAGCGAGGACGCGGGGGCGACGTGGGCGCCAGCCCACTCCAGCGCGTCCGTGGGGCACTGCTCGATACAGACGCCGCAGTACATGCACAGCGACCAGTCGATCTCGAACGTGTCGAGCACGTTGTGGGTGCGGGGTCGGGCGCCGGGGGCAGGGATCGTCTGCTCCTGATGCGACGTGAGCGAGATGCACCACGTGGGGCATTCGCGAGCGCAGATCATGCAGGACGTGCACAGGTCCTCGACCAGCTGGATGGAGCCGTGGATCATCGCGACCTCCGGACGCGGGCACCCGTCGCGGACACCGCGATGTCCGCCGCCGTGGAGTCCGGAGCGGCCAGCACGGCGGGATCGGGGACGCCCGGCGGGACGAGCTTGCGTCGGCTGGGCGAGCTGCCGCGCTCGCCAGGCTCCAGGCCCCCGGGCCAGCTCGTGGTCTGCCGCTGCTCGAGCAGCACGTCCTTGCGCAGGGGGGCCGCGACGTCGCCGTGGTAGATCAGTGGCCGGTTGTCAGCACCGTCGAATGTCACGCCGAAGAGGTCGTGCACCTGTCGTTGCAGCCACCCCGCCGCTGGGAGGAGGTGCGCGATCGACGGCAGCCTCGCGTCGCCACGGTCCACAGCCTCGTCGAGGGTGACGATCCCGCCGCCGACGGGGTCGAGGAGGCGTGCGATGACGCGGATCTCATCGGAGGAGCCCACCTCGTCGACCGCGGTGAGGTCCAGCAGGAAGGTGTGGCCGTCGGCCCGCGCCGATTCGACGCGTTCGACCCAGCTCATGCGCGGGCCCTCTGCCCACGGAGGTCGTCCAGGAACCCGTCGAGCGCGGACGGCGGGGGCGGGCACCCGGCGATGAAGTGGTCGACGTCCACGAAGGACTCGGCGCCGCGCACCACCGCGTACGAGTCCCAGTAGGGGCCGCCGATGCAGGCGCAGGCCCCGAAGGCCACGACGACGGGGCGCCGGGGCAGGCTGTCGAGAGTGTGCCGGATGGCGGGAACCACCGGCTCGGTGATGGTGCCGGACAGCGTCACGACCAGCGTCGCACCGTCGGGGACCGAGGCCGGGTCGATGCCGGGCCGGTCCCTCTCCGCAGCCTGCGTCTCCAGCGCGCAGCAGGCCAGCGGGACGTCGACGACGAAGACGCTGCCGTCGTCGAACCAGTCGCGTGCCAGTGCCATGGCGGGCAGTCTACTTCGACCAGCACCGCTGCTCGATGACCGCCCCTCCGGGGTGAGGGCATAGACTGGCGGGTCTGATGATGAACACCCCCTCCTGGGTCTCCGACGTGACCGACGCAGAGCTCAACCGCCGCTTCGGCGCGGCCACCGTTGCCCGAGGCCGCCAGTACGCCAGCCTGGGCAGGGTCAGCGCCGTCCGCTGCTCGGGCCCGGTGGCGACCGCCTCCGTGCGGGGCAGCGGGTACCGCAGCTACCACACGACGGTCGTGGGTGGCGACGGCACCGACACGCTCGTGGCGACCTGCAGCTGCCCGGTGCGCAGCGACTGTAAGCATGCCGTCGCGGTCATCCTCGCCCTCCGGTCCCCCGGCTCGCGCCCCGAGCAGGGCTGGCAGCAGGTGCTGGCGCCGTTCGCCTCGGCCCGTGACGAGGGATCGCCACTGGCCCTGCTCGTGTCCGAGGAGGGGCCGAACCTCGTCCTGCGGCCGCTGCGGCCGGGGGCCCGCGACGCCTGGGTCCGCGCCGGGGCCTCCTGGGCGGATGTCGCGGGCGCACGCACCGGATTCCTCGAGTCCCAGCGTGCCCCGATCGCGGAGCTGCACGAGGCAAGGGACCCTGGCTCCTTCGCCATGCGCTCCGACGTCATCGCGGTCGGGGACCTGCTACCCAGCGCCTGGCAGTCGCTGCAGCGCGCCGTCGAGGCGGGCGTTGCGCTGGTGGCCGGCACCTCCGCGTCCGGGCGCGACCTGCCGGACCCGGTGCTGGCGCCCTCCCCCCTCCGCCCGCTGGTCGACGTGGAACGCGACGGCGACGACCTGACGGTGCGGGCACTGATCGACTGGGACGGCACCCCCATCGAGTTGCCACGCAAGGGGCTGCTCGGCCGCCGGGCCCACGGCGCCTGGTTCGTGCATCACGACGCTCTGGTCCTCGGCCCGTTCGCCGGCCCCCTCTCCCCCGCAGTACAGGGCCTGTTCCAGCACGGAACGGTGCGGGTCCCCGGCGCAGACATCGACGAGTTCGCCGTCGGCTACCTTCCCCGGGTGCGCCGCACCGTCGACGTCGCGGTCGGCGAGGGCATCGACCTGCCGGAGGCCCACCCCCCGAAGCTCCTGTGTCGCGTCGACTTCCACGAGAGGTCGGCGCACGTGCACTGGGGCTTCGTCTACCGGCTGGGCGAGCGCGTCCAGGAGGTCGGCCTGTCAGGGACCGACGAGCGGGCGCCACGCGACCCTGTCGCAGAGCGCTCCCTGATCGCCTCCGTCCCCACCGGCGCGTGGGTCGAGACGTCGCCGGCCGGCCCGCAGCTCCGCCCGGCGTTCCTGACCGGACGCGCGCTGATCGACTTCGTCACTGACGCGCTGCCCGAGCTCAGGTCGCGCGACGAGGTCGACGTGCAGCTCAACCGCGAACCGCCCGAGTTCCGCCGGGCCGGGGATGAGGCCGTCGTCCACCTAGCCGTCACGGAGTCGAGCGTCGGCGACTGGTTCGATCTCGGCGTCGACGTCCGCGTCGGCGAGGAGCGCGTGCCTCTTGCCGACCTCATCGCGGCGCTGACCGCCGGCGATGACCATCTGATGCTGTCGTCCGGCACGTGGTTCCCGCTGGACCAGCCCGAGCTGGCGGAGCTGCGCGCCCTCGTGGAGGAGGCGAGACTGCTCGTCGATTCCGACGGCGACACGTTCCGGCTCCGGCCGGAGCATGCCGGGCTCTGGGAGGAACTCGAGGAGCTCGGCGTCGTCACAGGGCAGGCGGACTCGTGGCGGCAGGCGGTGTCCGCGCTGTTGAATCCCGAGTCGCTGCCGGCCATCGAGGTGCCCGCCGGCCTCCAGGCTGAGCTCCGCCCGTATCAGGACACCGGATTTCAGTGGCTGAGCTTCCTGTTGTCCTCGCGGCTCGGCGGCATCCTCGCCGACGAGATGGGCCTGGGCAAGACCCTCCAGTCACTCGCTCTCATCCTGTCTGCGAAGGACCGCGGCGAGCTCGACGGCCCCGTCCTGGTCGTCGCCCCGACGTCGGTGATCGGCACCTGGGTCTCGGAGGCAGCGCGCTTCACACCCGGGTTGAAGACGGTGGCTGTCACCGCCACGAAAGCCAAGCGGGGCACCGACCTGGCCGACGAGGTGGCCGACGCCGACATCGTCGTCACGTCCTACACGCTGCTGCGGTTGGAGGCCGACCACTACCGCGCCGTCGAGTGGGGCGGGGTTCTGCTGGACGAGGCCCAGTTCGTCAAGAACCACGCCTCCAAGGCGTACCAGGCTGTGCGCAAGCTGCGGGCCCGCGTGAAGATCGCACTGACCGGCACGCCACTGGAGAACAACCTGATGGATCTGTGGTCGCTGCTGTCGATCACCGCTCCCGGCCTGTTCCCGGATCCCAAGGCGTTCACCACCGCGTACCGCCGCCCGATCGAGGGCGGCGACACCGACGCGCTGGCGCGTCTCCACCGTCGTATCCGGCCGCTGATCCTGCGACGCACGAAAGCGGCAGTCGCGGAGGAGCTGCCTCCGAAGCAGGAGCAGGTCGTGCCCGTCGAGCTCAGCCCGGCGCACCGCCGCACTTACGAAAGGCACCTCGCCCGCGAGCGACAGAAGGTGCTGGGCCTGGTCGGCGACCTCGGCCGCAACCGCATCACCATCCTTCGCTCGCTGACGCTACTGAGGCAGCTCAGCCTCTCCCCCGCGCTGGTCGACGAGAATCAACCGGCCGTGTCCGCGAAGATCGACGCCCTCGTCGAGATGCTCGACGAGATCGTCGCCGAGGGGCACCGCGCGCTGGTCTTCTCACAGTTCACGAGCTTCCTCGCCCTCGTCAAGGAACGCTTCGACGAGGAATCCATCGCCTACGAGTACCTCGACGGCAGCACCCGCGACCGGGCCGCAACCATCGACGGATTCCGCAACGGCGAGGCGCCCGTGTTCCTCATCTCACTGAAGGCCGGCGGCTTCGGTCTCACGCTGACGGAGGCGGACTACGTCTTCATCCTGGACCCATGGTGGAACCCGGCCGCGGAGAACCAGGCCATCGACCGGACCCACCGCATCGGCCAGGACAAGCGCGTCAACGTGTACCGGCTCGTCTCGCAGGACACCATCGAGGAGAAGGTCGTCGCGCTGCAGCAGGCCAAGCGGCACCTGTTCGACTCGGTGGTGGGCACCGGATCCGACACCGCGGCACCGCTGTCGGCCAGCGACATCGTGGGGCTGCTGGAGCCCTGACCGGGCCGTTCACTCATGGCGCACAGGCGCCCCGAGGGCAGTATCAACCGGGGGCCTATGATGGGCCAGACGCCCACCATTCGACATACGAAGGTCTTGTTTCACGTGCCACAGCAGCTCTCCCTCCCCAGGGTTGTCATCCGCTTCGCCGGCGATTCAGGCGACGGAATGCAGCTCACCGGCGATCGATTCACGGCGGAGACCGCGAGTTTCGGCAACGACATCGCGACGCTGCCCAACTTCCCCGCCGAGATCCGGGCACCACAGGGCACCCTGCCCGGCGTGAGCAGCTTCCAGCTGCACTTCGCCAACTTCGACATCGTGACCCCGGGTGACGTGCCCGACGTGCTGGTGGCCATGAACCCCGCCGCGCTGAAGGCGAACCTGAAGGACCTGCCACGCGGCGGCGTGATCATCGTCGACACCGCGGACTTCACGAAACGCAACCTCGCCAAGATCGGCTGGGACGCCAACCCGCTCGATGACGGCACGCTGGAGGCCTACTCGGTGCACGCGTTCGACCTGACCGGGCTCGCCACGGGCGCCGTCGCGGGATTCGACCTCACCCGTAAGGATGCGTCGCGCACGAAGAACATGTTCGCGCTCGGCCTGCTCAGCTGGCTGTACTCGCGTCCCGTCGATGGCACGCTCGAGTTCCTGGCCGAGAAGTTCGCCGGCAAGCCGGTCATCCGCGACGCGAACGTCGCCGCCTTCAAGGCCGGCTACGCGTTCGGCGAGACCACCGAGCACTTCGAGGTGCAGTACCACGTCGACCCCGCACCGATGCCGAAGGGTCGCTACCGCCAGATCTCCGGCAACGTTGCGACGGCCTACGGCCTGATGGCCGGCGCCTACAAGGCGGGCATGCAGCTGTTCCTGGGCTCCTACCCCATCACCCCTGCCTCGGACATCCTCCACGAGCTGTCCAAGCGCAAGGACGTCGGCGTCATGACGTTCCAGGCGGAGGACGAGATCGCCGGCATCGGCTCCGCGCTGGGTGCCTCCTTCGCCGGCGCCCTTGGCGTGACCACCACGTCGGGCCCCGGCATGTCGCTGAAGAGCGAGGCCCTCGGGCTCGGCATCATGACCGAGCTGCCGCTGGTCGTCGTCGACGTGCAGCGCTCCGGCCCGTCGACGGGTATGCCCACGAAGACCGAGCAGGCCGACCTGCTGCAGGCCCTGTGGGGTCGTAACGGCGAGGCGCCGCTCCCGGTGCTGGCCGCGAAGTCGGCCTCCGACTGCTTCGACACCGCGGTGGAGGCCTGCCGCATGGCCGTGAAGTACCGCACGCCGGTCATCATGCTGACCGACGGCTACCTCGCCAACGGCGCCGAGCCGTGGAAGATCCCGGATCTGGAGGCCATCGAGCCGATCGAGCCGAACTTCGCCACCGCGCACAACGCCACCACTGCGAAGGGCGCCCCCTCGTTCGAGCCCTACCGGCGTGACCCCGAGACCCTGGCGCGCGCCTGGGCGATCCCCGGCACCCCCGAGCTTGAGCACCGCATCGGCGGCCTGGAGAAGGGCGACCTGCACGGCGAGATCTCCTACGATCCGGAGAACCACGAGCGCATGACGCGACTTCGTCAGGCGAAGATCGACGGCATCGTCGCGGACGTGCCGGACATCGAGGTCGACGACCCGAGCGGCGAGGCCCGCGTGCTGGTGCTCGGCTGGGGATCGACCTACGGCCCCATCACGGCGTCGACGCGCCGCCTGCGCCAGACCGGGCGCAACGTCGCCACCGCGCACCTGCGCCACCTCAACCCGATGCCCGCCAACCTCGGCGAGGTGCTCGCGGCCTACGACAAGGTCGTGGTGCCCGAGATGAACCTCGGCCAGCTCGCCACGGTGCTGCGCGCCCGCTACCTGACCGAAGTGTCCAGCTACTCACGCGTCCGCGGCCTGCCGATCTCCATCACGGAACTCGAGGCCGACCTGATCGCCGAGATCGACGCCCTCGGCAAGGAGAACTGATGACTGCCACCGTCAACGGCCTCGCCCGTATCCCGCTCAGCATCGAGCCGCTCAGCAAGAAGGACTACACCTCGGACCAGGAGGTCCGCTGGTGCCCCGGCTGCGGCGACTACTCCGTGCTCGCCACCTTCCAGTCGATGATCGCCACGCTGGGTATCAAGCGGGAGAACAGCGTCATCGTCTCCGGCATCGGCTGCTCCTCGCGGTTCCCGTACTACGTCGACTCGTACGGCATGCACTCGATCCACGGCCGCGCCCCGGCGATCGCGACCGGGGTCGCCGTGACCCGCCCCGACCTGAACGTGTGGGTCGTCACGGGCGACGGCGACGCGCTGTCGATCGGCGGCAACCACCTGATGCACGCGCTGCGCCGCAACGTGAACATCACGATCCTGCTGTTCAACAACCGGATCTACGGCCTGACCAAGGGCCAGTACTCCCCCACCTCCGAGCTGGGCAAGGTGACCAAGTCGACGCCCTACGGCTCGCTGGACACGCCGTTCAACCCCATCTCGCTGGCGCTGGGCGCCGAGGCGAGCTTCGTCGCCCGCGCCATCGACTCCGACCGCAAGGGCCTGACGGAGGTCCTCACGGCCGCCACGCAGCACCGCGGCGCCTCACTGGTGGAGATCTACCAGAACTGCCCCATCTTCAACGACGACGCGTTCGAGACCCTCAAGGGACCCGAGGGCGCGCTGATCCGGCTGCGCCACGGCGAGCCGATCGTCTTCGGAGACGGCGAGTACTGCGTCATCCGTGACCCGAACACCGGCGAGATCCGGGTCGCGACCACGGCAGACGTCGACCCCTCGGCCATCATCGTGCACGACGAGAAGCGCCAGGACCCGTCGCAGGCCTTCGCGCTGTCGCGGCTGACCGAGCCCGGTGTGCTGCGTCAGGCGCCGATCGGGATCTTCCGCAACGTCGAGCGTCCCGCCTACGATGACCTCGTCCGGGAGCAGATCGACGCCGTGCGGGCCGATGACCCGGGCAAGGCACTGGCTCACGTCATCGCCGGCAACGACACCTGGGAGGCCGACGAGCGATGAGCGATCAGCAGGGGTGGACGCCCGGCGCTCCCGCCCCTGCGCGCCCCGCTCAGCACGACGGTCCCCTGTCGCAGGAGACCCCTGTCAGGCCCGACGGCGAGGCCCGACCCCGGCCCGACGCCACGTCGTCGGCCCCGAGCTTCGCGGCCATCGAACTCCAGTCCGCGCTCGTCCGTTCGCAGGACCAGAGCCGTTTCGTCGCTCCCGACCTCGCCGAGGCTGGAGTGAAGCCGCCGTTGCCCTGGCGTCGCCTCTCCTGGGTGTTCGCGATCGTCGTGGCGGTCGGCATCGTGGCCGGGTTCGCCTATGTGACGTGGTTCCGCAACGTCGAGAAGGACGCGGAGGTGGCCGTCATCGTCGACTCCGTCGACCCCGCGCAGGTGGCCGCGCAGACCCCCCAGGACATCGTCCGGGACTACTTCGCGGCACTGGCGGACGGCGACATCGCCAAGGCGCTCACGATGGGGCCGCGTGGCGGCACCGGGTCAGAGGCCCTCCTCACCCCGGAGGTCTACGCCGTCACCGCCGCTCTGACGCCGATAAGCGACGTCGAGATCCTCACGACAGACCCGGCGGCCACCGAGGTGGACGTCCGCTACCGCCTCGGCGACAGCCAGGTGGACACCGCGGTCCGCATCACCCGCCTCGACACCGGCGAGTACCGGCTCACGCGGACCACGGTCCCGGTGCAGTTCCAGATCACGGGGTCCGACAACCTCCCCCTCATCATCAACGGTGCGACGGTGGCCCAGGGCCAGACGTTCGAGGTGGTGCCCGGGCGATACGAGCTGAGCACCGGCAGGACGCTGCTCGAGTACCCCGAATCGTCGGCGATCGAGATCCAGACGCTCGCCCGCCCCGACCTCACCCGCCACCCGGCGAGCCCCCAGCTCACAGACCTCGGCCGCACGGCGCTGATGAGCGCGGCCAGGGAGTCGCTTGACCGGTGCCTAGCGCAGCAGTCGCTGGCCCCGACCGGCTGCCCGTTCGGGCTCAGCAGCGACAAGGCGGTCGTGCCCTCGTCGATCCACTGGACCCTGCTGAACGACCCCTGGGCCGACACCACACCGTCGCTCAGCGCGGACGACCAGTCCATCGCGGTCCTGACCATCGGGCTCCGCCTCCAGCTGAGCGTCGACTACGCCGACGGCACCCGGTCGCCGGGCCAGGAGTTCAGCGACACCGTCCAGGCCACGGCGAACATGCTGGGCGAGACCAGCAGTGACGTCGCGATCTTCTGGGAGCGATGAGTAGCCTGTCAGTCATGACACAAGCCATCGACTTCGCCAACGCCGACCCCACCGTCCGCCCCCAGGACGACCTGTTCCGCCACGTCAACGGCACCTGGCTCGCGACGGCGAAGATCGACCCGGACCAGAGCTCGGCCGGCGGGTTCATCGACCTGCGGGACAGGTCGGAGGCCGATGTCCACGCGCTGATCGAGGAGCAGCCCCTCGGAGACCCGACCACGGACGCCGGGCGGATCGCCGCCCTGCACGCGTCGTTCATGGACGAGGCGCGCGTGGAGGAGCTCGGCGCCGCGCCGCTGGCCCCGATCTTCCAGGCCATCGGCGCGATCGACTCTCCGTCGGCTCTTGCGCGCCACCTCGGCTGGTCGCTGCGGCACGGCCTCAGCCCTCTGGTGGCGCTGTACGAGGAGGTCGATCCCGGCGACCCCACCCACTACACGGCGTTCCTGACGCAGACCGGCCTGGGCCTCCCGGACGAGAGCTACTACCGCCTCGACGAGCACGCCGAGATCCGGGCGAAGTACCTGGCGCACCTGACCCGCGTGTTTGGGCTGGCCGGGTTCGAGGATGCCTCCGAGCAGGCCGCGAAGGTGCTGGATCTGGAGACCCGGATCGCCGCCCACCACTGGGACCGCGTCCGTCTCCGCGACCTGAAGGCCAGCTACAACCCGACCGCTTATGGCGAGGTCGTCGCGCAGAGTCCCGGCTTCGATTGGGAGGCGTACCTGGAGGGCGCCGAGCTGCCGCGCGACCGGTTCGACGTGCTCGTCGTGTCGCAGCCGTCGTTCATCGCGGGCATCGCGCCGCTCGTCGCCGACGCCCCGCTCGACGCGTGGCGCTCGTGGGCCCGCTGGAAGGCCATCTCCGCGCTGTCCGGCTACCTGTCGTCCCCCTTCGTCGACGCCCGCTTCGACTTCTACGAGAAGACTCTGTCCGGCAACGAGGAGCAGCGCCCGCGCTGGAAGCGCGGCGTGAGCTTCGTCGAGGCCGTCGTCGGCGAGGCCGTGGGCCAGAGTTACGTCGCCCGCCACTTCCAGAGCGAGAAGAAGGAGGCGATGGAGAAGCTCGTCGCCACGCTGCTCGAGGCCTACCGCGACTCCATCACGAAGCTCGGCTGGATGACCGAGGAGACCCGCGCAGAGGCGCTGCGGAAGCTGTCGAAGTTCACGCCGAAGATCGGGTACCCCACGAAGTGGCGTGACTACTCGTCACTGACCGTCTCGGCCGACGACCTCGTCGGGAACGTGCTGGCCGCCAACTCGTTCGAGCTCGACTGGACGCTGTCGCGCATCGGGCAGCCCGTCGACCTGACCGAGTGGCAGATGTACCCGCAGACGGTCAACGCGTACTACCACCCGCTGCGCAACGAGATCGTCTTCCCCGCCGCCATCCTGCAGCCGCCGTTCTTCAACGCCGACGCCGACGACGCCGTGAACTACGGCGCCATCGGCGCGGTTATCGGTCACGAGATCGGCCACGGGTTCGACGACAAGGGCTCGACCTGCGACGGTGATGGGAAGCTCCGCGACTGGTGGCAGCCCGCAGACCGTGAGGCCTTCGAGCAGCTCACCAGCCGCCTCGTCGGCCAGTACGAGGGGCTCGAGCCCGAGGGCGTCACGGGCACCACGGGGGTCAATGGGAAGCTGACGCTCGGCGAGAACATCGGCGACCTCGGCGGCCTCGGCATCGCCTACGACGCCTGGCTGCTGGCCGGTGGCCAGCCCGACGGCGAGCCGATCGACGGCCTGACTCCCGCGCAGCGCTTCTTCACCGGCTGGGCCCAGGCCTGGCGCAGCAAGCGCCGCCCCGAGGCCGCCAAGGTGCTGCTGACCACCGACCCGCACTCGCCGTCGGAGTTCCGCTGCAACCAGATCGTGCGGAACCTGGACGCGTTCTTCGACGCGTTCGGCGTCACGGAGGCGGACGCCCTGTGGCTGGCACCCGAGGACCGCGTTACCATCTGGTGAAGCCGGTGAGGCGAGCGGCGCCGGCGGCGGCTCCCTCAGCTGCCGCTGGCGGCCCTCTCCCGTGACCGCCTTCTCCTTCGCCCGATGGGACTTCAACAGGTCCTCTGCGATGTCGCGGCACTCGGCGGTCCGGGCCTCGAGCGCGAGCTGCCCGGCGGTGAACCATGGGCTGGGCGAGGTGGAGGGCGTCGGGGCTGAGGGGCTCGGGGTGACCTCGACGGAGGGCGCGCACCCGACCATCGAGACGGCGACGAGTGCGGCGATCCGCAGTGCGACGGTGCGACGGGACATGACTTTCCTTCCGAAAGGCCCACGCCGATCCCGCCCCGCCCTCAGTCCCGGTCCGCCTTCCCGCAGACGCCAACGAAATACACCGACGCCAACGGTATTCACGCGAATATCGTTGGCGTCCGTGCATACCGTTGGCGTCGCGGGATTATCGTTGGCGTCCGCGGTGGAGGCCGTCCACCCGGGAGGCGACGGCGGCGAGAAAGGCGTCGGCTCCGGGGGCACTGCGCGGCACCACAATGGCGATGGAGCGTCCGAACCAGACGATCCCCACGCGCCCGGCAAGCTCGACGGACGTGACCGACTCCCACGCCACGCCGATGCGGGAGCCACCGATCCGGGCGTAGACCTCCTCGTCGTCGAACCACCATGCCCCTGGCCCGACGTCGTAGGTACCCGAGCGGACCAACGCCTCGGCCTGGGTCCCGACCTGGCTGCGCGCGAGCACAACGATGCCGCCCGCGGCAAGGACCGCTCCAAGGATGACGGCAACCAGACCGCCGGTGAACTGGCCGAGGATCACGTACCCGGCGAAGGCCCCCAGCAGCGCACCCGTCGCAGCCAGCATCCACTGCTGCTGGCGGCCGGCCGGAGTCACGAGGAAATGTCGGTTGAACGCGACGTAGTCTGCAAGGACCACCTCGCCATGGAGGACGGGCGAGGGGTGCCTGCCCACGTCCTGCGCCCGCTGGAGCGCGCCGGGACCCGCGGTCAGCATCCGGGCGGCGGACTCGAGGGTCGGCTGACCGAGGCTGGCCGGAAGGATGAAGGCGACGGCGGCCCCGGTCGGCGCCTGGGGTGTCGCGGCGGCGAGCGGCACGATGAGGTGACCCCCCACCTGCCGTGGCTCTCCGAGAGCGGCCCAGCTGAGCAGGTGGCTGACGCCGGGTCGGTCGTGATGGGCTCCGTCGAGGTCCAGCCACACGCGCTGGGGGCCGACGGGCATGGCGCCTGAAGCGATCACGATGTCGGCGCGCTGACGACGGGTGACGAAGAGCATCAGCCAGACCACGGCGACGCCGAAGGCGACGCCTGGCACCAGCATGAGGGCCAGGATCCACCAGAGGATGGGTTCGCCGTCGGCCAACAACGCACCGGACAGGCCACCGACCGCTCCCCCGATGCCGCCCAGGCCGATCCAGAGTCGGTCAGTCCGGCGTCGCCCCGGCCGCAGTCGGTCCCAGGCCACGAGCGCACTTCTCGCGTCGACCCGCGAGAGGTCGTACTCGATCAGGGGAAAGGGCGAGGCGGACACGACGCCCAGACTAGCGGGCGCTCGCCATGCGTTCGTGCGGCAAGAAACCCGAGGCTGTGTGCGATTCTCGTTGACGGACCGGGGAGAATCGACCACTGAACGTTTTTCGCACGCGACGTGGGCTTCCGAGGGCGAGATGGGGGGGCTAGTTGGTGCGCTCCACGAGGTCGGTGCAGACCTGCAGCAGGGCGTCCTTGGCCTCCCCCTCCGGGAGGGGTGCGAGGTGCTCCCGGGCGATCTGTGCGCGGCGTTCCACCTCGGCCTTCGCGCGCCCCATCACGGGATGCTCGCGCAGCGCGGCGAGGACCTCGGCGAGGGCCTCGTCGGAGCTGAGGTCGGAGTCGATCCGTGCGAGCAGCTCGGCGTCGGCCGGGTCGTTCTCGGCGCGGAGCATGAGCACGGGCAGCGTCGGGACGCCCTCGCGCAGGTCCGTGCCGGGGGTCTTGCCCGTGGTGGTCGACGTGATGTCGATCAGGTCGTCGGACAGCTGGAAGACCAGCCCGACCTCCTCGCCGAAGGCCGACAGCGCATCGAGGGTGGGCTCGGGGGCGCCGGAGACCATGCCGCCGAATCGGGCGGAGGCCGCGATCAGCGACCCCGTCTTGTCCGCGATGACCTGGATGTAGTGGGCCAGCGGGTCCTCACCGTCGCCGGCGCCCTTGGTCTCGGCGATCTGCCCCTGCACCAGGCGCGAGAAGGTCTCGGCCTGCAGGTGCACGTACTCGACACCCAACTCCGCGACGGTGGTGGACGCGCGGGCGAACAGGAAGTCGCCGACCAGGATCGCCACCGAGTTGCCCCACAGGCGGTTGGCGGACGGGGCGCCGCGGCGCAGGTCCGCGGCATCCATCACGTCGTCGTGGTAGAGGCTGGCGACGTGCGTGAGCTCCATCACCATCGCCGCACGAAGCAGGTCGTCCTCGTCGACCTCGCCGCCGAAGCGGGAGGACAGGAACACCAGCAGCGGGCGGAATCGCTTCCCGCCGGCCGCGATGATGTGCCTGGCCATCTCCGTCACGAACGGCGAGTTGGCGACGGCAGACTCCGCCAGGCGCTCCTCAAAGACATCGAGGAGGCCGGCGAGCTGCTCATCGAGCGGGGTGTCCGCCACGAGGTACTCCTAGCTCAGGTCAGCGGATGAACTGCGACGCGTCCGCCAGCAGCGCGAGCACGCCGCCGGGGATCAGGCCGAGAACCAGCGTAGCCGCCGCCGACACAACCAGCACAACCCAGGTCCAGAGCGACGGCGCCTCGACGGTGCCGACGACCTCGGGGTCTTCGTCCTGGAACCACATGGCCACGACGACCTTCAGGTAGAAGAACGCCGCGACGACGCTCATCACGACCGCGACGAGCACGAGCCAGCCGTAGCCGCCCGCCCATGCCGCCACGAACACCGTCAGCTTGCCGACGAAGCCCGCGGTCAGCGGGATGCCCGCGAAGCTCAGCATGAACAGCGTCATGATGAGCGCGATGACGGGGTTGCGCCTGCCGAGGCCCTTCCACGCGTCGAGGCTGTTCGCCTCGCCGCCGGAGCGGCGCACCATGGTGACGATCGCGAAGGCGCCGAAGGTGGCGATGCCGTAGGTCAGCAGGTAGAACGCGATGGCGCTCACCGACGAGACCGAGACGCCGTCGCCGCCGGCGACCGCGCCGACGACGCCCACCAGGATGAACCCGGCGTGCGCGATCGACGAGTAGGCCAGCAGGCGCTTGATGTCGGTCTGGGCCAGCGCGACGGTGGAGCCGAGTGCCATCGTCAGGATCGCGACGACGGCGAACAGCAGCTGCCACGTCCAGGCAGCGCCGCCGAGGCCGACGTAGAACACACGCAGCAGCGCGCCGACGGCGGCGGTCTTGGTTGCGACGGCCATGAAAGCGGTCACTGGCGTCGGGGCGCCCATGTAGGCGTCCGGGGTCCAGGCGTGGAACGGCACGGCGCCGATCTTGAACAGCAGGCCGACCGACGTCAGCACCAGGCCTCCGAGCAGCAGCGGCTGCGATGCGGTGCCGGCGATGATGGCCGTGTCGAGCTCGTTGAGGCTGAGTCCGCCGGAGTAGCCGTAGAGCAGCGCGATGCCGTAGAGCATGACGGCCGAGGCCATCGAGCCGAGCAGGAAGTACTTCAGCGCGGCCTCCTGGCTCAGCAGGCGACGGCGACGGGCCATGCCGGTGAGCAGGTAGAGCGGCAGCGAGAAGATCTCGACGGCGACGAACAGCACGAGCAGGTTGTTCGCCGAGGCGAACAGCATCATGCCGAACACGGCGAAGATCAGCAGCGGGAAGATCTCCGTGTGCTCGCGGCGGAGGCGCTCCGCCTCGCGCTCGAGCGGCGAACCCGGAACGGTGGCGGCCGACGCGGCGAAGGCGGAGTGTCCCGCGCCGAGCGCCCGCTCGGCGAAGAGCGCGGTACCGCCGAGGCCCGCGATGAGGATGAGCGTCCAGAAGATGTACGCCGGGCCGTCCACGGCCAGCAGCGACATGGCCGCGATGGTCGGGGTCTCGTGGATCCAGTTGAGGATCGTGAGGCCGAGCGCGACCACCAGGCCGAGCACCGTCACGCCCGTCTGCACCACGAAGCGCAGGTCACGGGGCAGGACGGCCTCCAGCAGGATGCCGAGGCAGCCGACGCCGAGCAGCACGAACAGCGGCGAGAGGATCATCCACTCGAGGGTCGCTGCAGGAATCTCCAACAGGGTGATCATCGGTTGCCTTCCTGAACCTGCGGGGCGGGGTCGGTCACGCCGACCACGGCCATCGTCTGCGTCGCCGCCTCATCGGCCATGCTCAGGACCGGCTTCGGGAAGAAGCCGAACACGATGAGCAGGATGAGCAACGGGGCGATGACGGCCTTCTCACGCGTGGTGAGATCTGTGTGGGTCGAGACCTGTTCGGTGACGGGGCCGGTCATGGTGCGCAGGTACATCCGCAGCACGTAGACCGCGGCCAGCACGGTACCGAGGGTGATGATGGCGGTGTGCACCGGGTAGCGCTGCCACGAGCCTGCCATCACCAGGAACTCGGACACGAAGCTGCCCATGCCGGGCAGCGCCAGCGCGGACAGGCCCGACGCGAGCAGCACGCCAGCGAGCACCGGTGCGACCTTCTGGACGCCGCCGAACGCGTCGATGTCCGCGGACCCGCGGCGGCGGATCATGAACCCGACGACGAGGAACATCGCGGCCGTCGACAGGCCGTGGTTGAGCATGTAGAAGATGGAGCCGCTCAGCGACTGGGTTGTCAGGGCGAAGATGCCGAAGACCATGAAGCCGAAGTGGCTGATCGACGTGTAGGACACCAGCCGCAGCAGGTCCTTGGCGTTGATCGCCATCAGCGCGCCGTAGAGGACCGAGACGATCGCCCAGATCAGGATGACCGGGGTCGCCCACGCGGTGGCCTCCGGGAACAGCACGAGGCAGATCTTGATCATGCCGAAGGTGCCGATCTTGTCCAGGATGCCCACCAGCAGCGTCGAGGTGCCGGGCGTGGACTGCTCCGCCGCGTCCGGCAGCCAGGTGTGCAGGCCGGCCATGGGCGCCTTCACGGCGAACGCGAAGAAGAAGCCGACGAACAGCCAGCGGCCGGTGTTCGTCGCCATCTCGATGCCGACCAGGTCGGAGACCAGGAAGCTCGGCTGCCCGGCGCCGGCGCTGACGGCGTAGAGCCCGGCAACTGCGACCAACATAACGAGCCCACCGGCCAGCGAGTAGATCAGGAACTTGATGGCCGCCGAGCGACGCTTGGGGCCGCCGTATCCGGCGATCAGGAAGTACGTCGGGATCAGCGTCGCCTCGAAGGCGATGTAGAACAGCAGCACGTCGGAGGCCATGAAGACCACGAGCGCGAAGCCCTGCATCAGCAGCGCGAGAGCGAAGAACACTCCCCCGCCCCAGCGGGCCGTGTCCCCCTCGCCGACGTGCCACTCGGCGAGCAGCACGACGGGGACGAGGATGACGGTCATCAGGACGAGGATCGCGCCCATGCCGTCGAGGTCGAGTGCGAAGTGCGCTCCGACGGCGGGGATCCAGTTGTACTCGACGGCGAGCGCCGCGCCCTGCGCGTGCAGGATAACGGCGAGCACGCCGAGGACGGCGGTCGTCAGGGCGACGCCGTAGCCGACGAGCTTGGCGACATGCCCCTTGAGGAAGAACACCACCACCGCGCCGACGATCGGCACGAGGGCCAGGATGGTCAGAAGTACCTGCATGATTTCTTTCTTCTCCTTAGCCCAGGTGTCCGAGGATCGCCACGACACCGAGCAGGGCGACGCCGGCGGTCAGCACCAGGCCGTAGGTGCGCACGTAGCCGTTCTCGGCCTTGCGTAGCCACTGGCCGAGACCCGTCGCGACGGTCCCCGATCCCATCGCCACGCCGTCGACGGCGCTCTTGTCGAACCAGGCCAGCCCGCGGGCGAGCCCGAGGGTCGGCTGGATGACGGCGTGCTCGTTGATAGCATCGCCGTACAGGTCGTTGCGTCCGACGAGCACGAGCGGGTTCTTCGTCGCCGGCTCGTCGCGGGCGATCTCACCCTTGAACAGCCACCAGCCAAGGAACACGCCGACTGCGACCACGGCGAGCGCGAGCAGGCCGATGGGCGTGAATTGGACGAGCGGGGTCTCGTGCGGGTGCTGGCCCGTGGAGTGCTCGAGCCAGCCCTGGATCCAGCCGTTCAGCAGGAGGCCTGCGATGAGCGACATGACGCCGAGGATGATCAGCGGCACGGTCATGACGAGCGGCGACTCGTGCGGGTGCACGTCGTCGGCCCAGCGCTTCTTGCCGAAGAACGTCATCATCATCAGTCGCGTCATGTAGTACGCGGTGATGCCCGCGCCGACCAGCGCGAGGATGCCGTAGACCAGGTTCACGTCGAACGCGGCCTCGATGATGTGGTCCTTCGAGTAGAAGCCCGCGGTGAACGGGAACCCGATGATCGCCAGGTAGCCCATCGCGAACGTGATGAACGTGATGCGCATCGGCTTGGCGAGGGCGCCGAAGTGGCGCATGTTCACGTCGTCGCCCATGCCGTGCATCACGGAGCCGGCGCCGAGGAACATGTTGGCCTTGAAGAAGCCGTGCGTGATGAGGTGGAAGATCGCGAACGACGCGCCGACGGGGCCGAGGCCGGCCGCCAGCATCATGTAGCCGATCTGCGACATCGTCGAGCCCGCGAGGACCTTCTTGATGTCGTCCTTCGCGGTGCCGATCCAGGCGCCGGCCAGCAGCGTCACGGTGCCGACGATCGCGACGGCGGTCGCGGCGGCCTCGGTCTGCGCGTACACGGCGTTGGAGCGGACGACGAGGTAGACGCCGGCCGTGACCATGGTCGCGGCGTGGATCAGAGCCGACACGGGGGTCGGGCCCTCCATGGCGTCCAGCAGCCATGAGTGCAGCGGCACCTGCGCCGACTTGCCGCAGGCGGCGAGCAGCAGGAAGAAGCCGAGCAGCGTCGCCCACAGGGGGCTGAGCCCGGCGGCGCCGGCGTTGACATCCTCGAAGCGGACGGAGCCGAACATGGCCAGCATGGTGAAGATCGCCATGGACAGGCCGAGGTCGCC
Organism: Tessaracoccus lacteus; assembly: GCF_029917005.1. Taxonomy (NCBI): domain Bacteria; kingdom Bacillati; phylum Actinomycetota; class Actinomycetes; order Propionibacteriales; family Propionibacteriaceae; genus Tessaracoccus; species Tessaracoccus lacteus. The sequence goes on along the minus strand of NZ_CP123967.1, from coordinate 764,496 downwards.
CACGCGGTTGACGATGAACGCCTTGTTGCCGGCGCGGGCCGCGGACGGCTTATGCGCCCAGAAGCTGATCAGCAGGTACGAGGCGAGGCCGACACCCTCCCAGCCGAGGAACAGCACGAGGTAGTTGTCCGCCAGCACCAGAATCAGCATCGCGGCGATGAACAGGTTCAGGAAGGCGAAGAACCGGCGACGGCGGTCGTCGTGGGCCATGTACCCGATCGAGTAGACGTGGATCAGGGATCCGACGCCGGTGATCAGGAGCACGAACAGGATCGACAGCGGGTCGACGAGCAGGCCGAGCTGGATGGACCAGCTGCCCGTGGCGATCCACTCGTAGACGGCCGTGTTCAGGTGGCGGGACTCGGAGTCGAGGCCGAGCAGCGCCGCGAACAGCACCAGCCCGATCACGAAGGAGGCGACCACCGCGGCGGTGGCCAGGAAGTGGCCCCACCTGTCGGTGAGCCTGCCCGCCAGCAGCAGGAACGTCGCCGACGCGAGCGGGATCGCGATCAGCAGCCAGATCATCAGGCCCTGGCCCGAGGTGGCGGAGAGAGATTCGAGGAGTTGCACGCTTATCCGTCCCCTTAGAACTTCATCAGGTTGGCGTCGTCGACCGAGGCGGTGCGGCGGGCGCGGTAGACGGCGACGATGATCGCGAGGCCGACCACCACTTCAGCGGCGGCCACGACCATCACGAAGAAGGCCGCGATGAGGCCGTCGAGGTTGCCGTGCCAGCGGGCGAAGCCCACGAAGGCGAGGTTCGTGGCATTCAGCATCAGCTCGATGCTCATGAACACGATGATCGCGTTGCGGCGCAGCAGGAAGCCCGCGATGCCGATGGCGAACAGGATCGCCGACAGGATCAGGAATCCTTCGGGGTTCATTCGTCGTCTCCTTCGAGCTCCTGGTCGCGCGCGTCGAGCGCCGCGTAGGCAGAGGTGGTCGGGCCGCGCAGCTCGTCGACGTCGACGATGACCCCGCGCATGCGCAGGGTCTCCGAGACCGACTTCTCCGCGATGCTGCCGTCGGGCAGCAGCGCAGGCGTCGAGATCGCGTTGTGCCGGGCAAAGACACCGGAGTTGGGCAGCGTTCCGGGGTGCTCGCCGTCCTCGGCGTAGGCCTTCATGCGGTTCTTCAGCTGCTCCGGCTGCGTCACCTTGGTGAACAGCTGCTCGCCGTGCGCCAGCAGCATCGCGCCGACAGCGCCGGTGATCAGCAGGGCCGCGGTCGCCTCGAACAGGAAGACGTACTTGGTGAACAGCAGCGCCGCGATCGACTGGATGTTGCCGCCGTACTCCGCGTTCGCCTCTGCCAGGCCGGCCGGCTCACCACCGAGGGTGAACTGGGCGACGGCGCAGATCAGCAGCACGCCGATGGCGAAGGCGACGATCGCGGAGGCGATGCGGTGCCCCTTGAGCGTCTCGACGACCGAGTCCGTCGCGTCGACGCCGATCAGCATCACAACGAAGAGGAACAGCATCAGGATCGCGCCGGTATAGACGACGATCTGGATGACGAACAGGAACGGGGCGTCCTGGGCCGCGTACAGCACGGCCAGCGCGATCATCACGCCCGCCATCGCGATGGCCGAGTGCACGGCCTTGCGCGACAGCAGCACGCCGAGCGCGCACAGCACCGCGATGGGCGCGCACACCCAGAACGCCACCTCGCTGGCGGTGACCAGCGGGATCATGGGGGTCATTTGGCCGCTCCTGAGGTCGTGCCCGTGCGGGTGTCGGCTGTGCCGGTGGCCGGCAGGCCGAGGAAGTAGTCCTTCTCGTCGTCGCCGAGTCGCCGCGGGTGCGGCGGCTGCTCCATGCCGGGCAACAGCGGGGCGAGCAGGTCCTGCTTCTCGTAGATCAGCTTGGTGCGCGTCTCGTCGGCGAGCTTGAACTCGTTGGTCATCGTCAGGGCGCGCGTCGGGCAGGCCTCGATGCACAGGCCGCAGAAGATGCACCGCAGGTAGTTGATCTGGTAGACGTGGCCGAAGCGCTCGCCGGGCGAGTAGCGGTTGTCCTCGGTGTTGTCCGCGCCCTCGACGTAGATGGCGTCCGCGGGGCAGGCCCATGCGCACAGCTCGCAGCCGACGCACTTCTCCAGGCCGTCGGGCCAGCGGTTGAGCTGGTGCCGCCCGTGGAAGCGCGGCATCGTGACCTTCTCCTTACCCTTCTGGGGGTATCCCTGGGTGAAGGTCTTGCGGAAGATCGTGTTGAACGTGACGCCGAACCCGGCCCACTGGTTGAGGAACCCCATCTACAGGCCCTTCCCTTCTTCAGCAGCGGCCGCGGGTTCCGCGGCCTCCTCGTGAGCGGGCTCGGTGGCGTGCACGACGCCCACGAGCTCGGGCAGCACCTGGCCGGGCAGCGGGGGCACGGGGTAGCCTCCCGCGAACGGGTCGAAGTCCTCCTCGACCACCAGCTCGGGTCTCTCGGTCTTCTGGTTCTCGCGGCCGAACCACAGCACCAGGACCGCGACGAGCACGACGGCGATCGCGAGCGTGTAGTCGGGGAACAGCGCGATGAGCACGATCCACAGCAGGGAGACCTCGATCAGCACCTTCCAGCCGAAGCCCATGAACTGGTCGTAGCGCAGGCGCGGAAGCGTGCCACGCAGCCAGACGAACACCGAGATGAGCAGCTGGACCTTCAGCACGAACCAGACCGGGCCGAGCCAGGGGTTGTCCATGCCGGGCACCAGCGTCAGCGGCCACGGCGGCAGGTAGCCGCCGAGGAACAGCGTGGTGCACACGGCCGAGACGGTGGCCATGTTGATGTACTCCGCGAGGAAGTACAGCGCGTAGCGGAAGCCGGAGTACTCGGTCAGGTAGCCGGAGACCAGCTCGGACTCGCACTCGGGCAGGTCGAACGGCGCGCGGTTGGTCTCGCCGACCATCGCGATGGCGTAGATGATGAAGGACGGGAACAGCAGCAGGGCGTACCAGCCGGACAGGCCGATGTCGACCGTCGTCGCGCGGTCCCAGGGCAGCGCGAACAAGATGGTCTCGCGCTGTGCCTCGACGATCTGCGACGTCGACATGGTGCCGGCCATCAGGAACACCGCGACCATCGACAGGCCCATCGCGATCTCGTAGGAGATCATCTGCGCGGTGGAGCGCACCGAGCCGAGGAACGAGTAGGTGGAGTTGCCCGCCCAGCCGGCGAGCACGATGCCGTAGATGCCGATGGAGGCAGAGGCGAGGATGAAGACCGCGGCGACGGGCAGGTCGGCGACCTGCAGGCGCGTCGTGACGCCGAAGATCTCCAGCTCACCCGAGAACGGGATGACCGTCCAGCAGGTGAACGCGGCCACCGCGGTCAGCACCGGGGCCAGGTTGAAGACCCACTTGTCGGTCTTCGCCGGGCGGAAGTCCTCCTTGACGAGCAGCTTCGCGCCGTCGGCCAGTGCCTGGCCGAGGCCGAAGGGGCCGTTCATGATCGGGCCGAGGCGGTGCTGCATCTTGCCGACGAGGCGACGCTCGTACCAGACGTTGAAGATCGTCCAGACCAGCAGCACCACGAACAGCGCCACCACCTTGATCAGGATCAGCCACCACGGGTCGTTGAGAAAGATGCCCATTGATCTACTCCCCTTCTTCCACGAGGACGGGTGCCACAACCACCGGTGTACCGGGGGCAGCGAAGATACGGTCGGCGCCCGGATTGAGCGGGACCCAGACCACGTCGTCGACCATCGGCTCGGTCACCTCGAGAGGCAGGATGAGCGAACGGGCCCCGAGGCTGACGGTGACGACCTCGCCGAGGCCGAGTCGCTCGGCCGTCGCGGTGGAGACACGCGCGACGTTCGGGCGGGCCGTGGCGCGCAGCGCCGGCTCGTAGTCGGTGCCCTTCGAGGCGTCGAGCAGCTCGCGCCAGCCCACGACCAGGGTGCCCTCGGGCGCCTGCTCCGGGGCCACGACGCCGACCGCTCTCGCGCGGTCGCCGTCCCAGGACCCGAGCTCTGTGAAGTCGGCCCAGGCCTGCTTCGCGGCACGGAACCCCAGGTCGGAGCCCAGCGCGTCGGCCAGCGCGGCCAGGATTCGCAGGTCGCTCATCGGGGAAACGGTCGCCTTGTTGATGATGCGGACTCGGCCTTCGCGGTGCTCCCAGTTCAGGAAGTGTCCGTTCTGCTCCTCGAGGAGGCAGGCGGGGAACACGACGTCGGCCCGCTCGGTCACGGGGCTCAGGCGCTGCTCGATGCTGACGACGAACTGGGCGGACTCGAGGCCGGCCAGCGCGGCGTCCGGGTCGGCGAGGTCGGCCGGGTCGACGCCGGCGACGACGAGGGCCTTGAGCGACCCGTCGGCCAGGGCCGCGAACTGCTCGTCGGCGCTCAGTCCGGGGGCGGTCGGCAGGGACTCGACGCCCCAGTGCGACGCGACGTCGACGCGGGCGGCCGCGTCGGCGACGGGGCGGCCGCCGGGCAGCAGGCCCGGCAGGCAGCCGGCCTCGATGGCGCCCATGTCGCCTGCGCGACGGGGCACCCAGGCCAGGCGGGCGCCGGTGGCGTCGGCCTTCGCGACGGCGGCGGTCAGCAGGCCGGGTAGTGTCGCGGCGCGCTCCCCCACCAGGATGACGGAGCCGGAGTCGAGCCCCTCGAGGGTGTCCAGCGCGGAGGCCTCGCCGCCGGGGGCGACCGGGACCAGCGTGGCGCCGAGCTTGACGGTGCCGCGCGAAGCGAACGGCGCCAGCGTGGTGACCTTGAGGCCCTTCTTACGGACGCCCTTGCGGAGGCGGAGAAAGATGCTGGGCATCTCGTCCTCGGGCTCGAACGCGACGAGCACGACGTGGCTGGCGCTCTCAAGGTCCGTGAACTGCACTGAGTCGGCCAGGCCCTTGCCCGCCACGTGGGCGGCCAGGAAGTCGGCCTCCTCGGCGGAGCCGGGGCGGGAGCGGAAGTCGACCGAGTTGGTGCCGAGCACCGCGCGGGCGAACTTGCCGTAGCCGTAGGCGTTCTCGACGGTGAGGCGGCCGCCGGTCTGCACGCCGACGGAGGTGCCGGCGGCGCGCAGGCCGTGGACCGCGGCATCGATGGCCTCGGGCCAGCTGGCGGGCTGCAGGACGCCGTCGCGGCGGACCAGCGGACGTGTGACGCGGTCGTCGCCGCGCCCGTACATGAAACCGAAGCGGCCCTTGTCGCAGTTCCACTCTTCGTTCACGGCCGGGTTGTTGCCCGCGAGGCGGCGCTTGACCTGGTGGTGACGGTGGTCGGTGCGCAGCTCGCAGCCGGACGCGCAGTGCTCACAGGTCGTCGGCGTCGACACGAGGTCGAACGGGCGGGCCTGGAAGCGGTAGGCGGCCGACGTGAGGGCCCCGACGGGGCAGATCTGCACGACGTTACCGGAGAAGTACGAGTCGTACGGGTCCTGCTCGTAGGTGCCGATCTGCTGCAGCGCGCCGCGCTCAACCAGCGCGATGAACGGGTCGCCGGAGATCTGTTCGGAGAAGCGGGTGCAGCGAGCGCAGAGCACGCAGCGCTCGCGGTCGAGCAGGATCTGCGCGGAGATGCTCACCGGCTTCGGGAACGTGCGCTTCAGTTCGGTGAAGCGGGACTCGCCGTGGCCGTGTGACATCGACTGGTTCTGCAGGGGGCACTCGCCGCCCTTGTCGCAGATGGGGCAGTCGAGCGGGTGGTTGATCAGCAGCAGCTCGAGCATGCCCTCCTGCGCCTTCTTGGCGACGGGGGACGTGACCTGCGTGTTGACCTTCATGCCCTCGGCGACCGGCATGGTGCAGGACGCCTGGGGCTTCGGGAAGCCGCGGCCGTTGCCGGCGTCGGGGATCTCGACCATGCACTGGCGGCAGGCGCCGACGGGGTCGAGCAGCGGGTGGTCGCAGAAGCGCGGGATCGCGGTGCCGATCATCTCGGCGGCGCGGATGATCAGCGTGCCCTTCGGGACGCTCACCTGCGTCCCGTCGATCGTCAGCGTGACCAGATCGGGCTTCGGCGCGACCTCGGAGGCCGTCTTCGTCTCGACACTCATCGCGCGTCTCCTTCCGTGGTGAACAGCGCGCTCTTCTCGTAGGGGAAGAGCTCCCAGGCGGGCGTGTGGTAGCCCAGCTCGAACTCGGCGCGGAAGTGGCGCACCGCGCTGGTCACGCACGCCACGGCACCGTCGGCCAGCGCGCAGAAGGAGCGTCCGCCGATGTTGTCGCACAGGTCGAGGAGCTTCTCGACGTCGCCCTCCTGTGCGGTGCCTGCCTCGAACTTCATCAGCAGCTGCACGAGCCACCAGGAACCCTCGCGGCACGGGGTGCACTTGCCGCAGGACTCGTGCTTGTAGAACTCGACGAAGCGCAGCGTCGTGCGGACCACGGAGGTGGTCTCGTCGAACACCTGCAGGGCCTTGGTGCCGAGCATCGTGCCTGCCCCGGCCATCGACTCGTAGTCGAGCGGCAGGTCGAGGCCCTCGGCCGTCAGGATCGGGGTCGAGGAGCCGCCGGGGGTGAAGAACTTCAGCTCGTGGCCCTCGCGCATGCCGCCACCCAGCTCGATCAGCTGGCGCAGCGTGATGCCCATGGGGGCCTCGAACTGGCCGGGCGTCCTCACGTGGCCGGAGACCGAGTAGAGGGTCATGCCCTTGGACTTCTCGGTGCCCATGGACTGGAACCAGGCCGCGCCGTTGGCGACGATCGACGGCACCGAGGCGATGGACTCGACGTTGTTGATCACCGTCGGGGACGCGTAGAGGCCCGCGACCGCCGGGAACGGGGGACGCAGGCGCGGTTGCCCGCGGCGGCCCTCGAGCGAGTCGAGCAGAGCCGTCTCCTCGCCGCAGATGTAGGCGCCCGCGCCGGCGTGGACGATGATGTCCAGGTCGTAGCCGGTGCCCATGATGTTCTTGCCGAGATAGCCGGCCGCGTAGGCCTCGCGCACGGCCTGCTGCAGGCGTCGGATCACGTGCAGGACCTCGCCGCGGCAGTAGATGAACGCGTGCTTGGCGCGGATCGCGTACGACGCGATGATGACGCCCTCGACGAGGGTGTGCGGCGTCGCGAGCATGAGCGGCATGTCCTTGCAGGTGCCCGGCTCCGACTCGTCGGCGTTGACGACGAGGTACTTCGGGTTCGGGTTGTCCTGCGGGACGAAGGACCACTTCATGCCCGTCGGGAAGCCCGCGCCGCCACGGCCGCGCAGGTTGGCGTCCTTGACGAGCGAGATCAGGTCGTCGGGAGACATGCCGAGCGCGGTGCGCAGCGCACGGTAGCCGCCGGTCGCCTCGTAGCGGGCCAGCTTCCAGGACTGCTCATCGCCCCAGTGGGCGCTCAGTACCGGAGTCAGCAGGTCGGTCACTTCGCGGCCTCCTCAGTGGCGGGGGCCGGCGCCGCGTCGGCGGCGGGGGCGGCCCAGCTGTTCTCGTCGGCGAGGCGGCGGCCCAGCGTCGAGGCCTCGCCCGCCGACGGGCCCTCGTCGGCGCGGCCGTCGGGGAAGCCGGCGAGCACGCGCTCGGCCTGCTTCCAGGAGGTCAGGGTGGCCCCGCGCGGGGACTTGACCTCCTCGTCGCGGGTGAGCTTGTCGAGCAGCTCGTCCGCCTTCTCGGGGGTCATGTTGTCGAAGAACTCCCAGTTGACCATCATCACCGGGGCGAAGTCGCAGGCCGCGTTGCACTCGAGGCGCTCGAGCGAGACCTGGCCGTCGGGCGTCGTCTGGTTCTCGTCGATGCCGAGGCGCTTCTTGGCGCGCTCCAGCAGAATGTCGCCGCCCATCACCGCGCACAGCGCTGTCGTGCAGACACCAACGTGGTGCTTGCCCGCCGGGCGCCGCTTGTACATGGTGTAGAAGGTGGCCACGCCGGAGACCTGGGCGGTGGAGATGCCCAGGATGTCGGCGCAGACCTCGATGCCGCGGGGGCTGACCCGGCCGTCGACGCTCTGCACCAGGTGCAGCATCGGCAGCAGCGCCGAGCGGGGCTGCGGGTAGCGGCCTGCGAGCAGGCGCAGCTCGCTGATGGTGGTCTCGTCGATGTTCGTGGACTGGTCCGCGTAGTCGACCGAGCCGGACTCGGGGAAATGGCTCTCGAAGTGGCCGCTCATCGGTCCACACCTCCAAGGACGGGGTCGAGGCTGGCGACGGCGACGACGACATCGGACATCATGCCGTTCTCACACATCGCCGGGATGGCCTGCAGGTGGTTGAAGCCCGGGTCACGGAAGTGGGCCCGGTAGGGACGGGTGCCACCGTCGGAGACCAAGTGGCAGGCGAGCTCGCCCTTGGGCGACTCGATGGCCTGGTAGACCTGACCGACCGGCACCTTGAAGCCCTCGGTCACGATCTTGAAGTGGTGGATCAGCGCCTCCATGGACTCGCCCATGATGTGCTTGATGTGCTCGTTCGAGTTGCCCTGGCCGTCGGGGCCGAGCGCCAGCTGCGCGGGCCACGCGATCTTCTTGTCGGCGACCATGACAGGCTGGCCCTGCGTTCGCTCGAGGCGCTCGAGGCACTGCTCGACGATCTTGAGCGACTCCCAGCACTCCTGCAGGCGGATCCGGAACGCGCCGTAGCAGTCGTTCGAAGGCCAGGTGACGACGTCGAAGTCGTACGTCTCGTAACCGCAGTACGGCTGCATCCTGCGCAGGTCGTAGCCGTAGCCGGTGCCCCGGAGTCGGGGGCCAGTGACGCCGAGTGCCATGCAGGCGCTCAGGTCGAGCACGCCGACGTTCGAGAGGCGGTTGATGAAGATCGGGTTCTCGTTGCAGAACGTCGCGTACTCGGGCAGGTGCTTCTTCAGCCAGTCGATGACCGTGCGCAGGTGGCTGATGCCGTCCTCCGGCAGGTCGTTGGCCACGCCGCCGGGGCGGACGTACGCGTGGTTCATGCGCAGGCCGGACAGGCCCTCGAGGAAGTCGAGGATCATCTCGCGCTCGCGGAACGCGATGGTCATGACGGTCAGAGCGCCGATCTCCATGCCGCCGGTGCCCATGGCGACCAGATGGGAGGCGATGCGGTTGAGCTCCATGACGAGCACGCGGATGATGCTGGCCCGCTCGGGAATGTCATCGGTGATGCCGAGCAGCTTCTCGACCGCCAAGCAATAGGCGACCTCGTTGAACAGGGGCGCGACATAGTCCATGCGCGTGACATAGGTCACGCCCTGGGTCCAGGTCTTGAACTCCATGTTCTTCTCGATGCCGGTGTGCAGGAAACCGATGCCGGGGCGGATCGAGGTGACGGTCTCGCCGTCCATCTCGAGGATGAGGCGGAGCACGCCGTGCGTCGACGGGTGCTGCGGGCCCATATTGACGACGATGGTCTCGTCGCCGCGCTCGGCCTGCTCGCCCGCGATGTCGGCCCAGTCGCCACCCTGCGCCAGGTAGACGCGGTCGGCCTTCGGCTCGTCGCCCGAGCCGGCGAAGATGTCCTCAGTGGCTGCGTGAGTGCTCATCAGGAGTAGCTCCTCCGGTTGTCGGGGGCGGGGACCTTGGCGCCCTTGTACTCGACGTCGACGCCTCCGAGCGGGTAGTCCTTCCGCTGCGGGTGGCCCTTCCAGTCGTCGGGCATCAGGATGCGGGTCAGAGCCGGGTGGTCGTCGTAGATGATCCCGAACATGTCCCAGGTCTCGCGCTCGTGCCAGTCGGCCATCGGGTAGGTGCCGACGACCGACGGGATGTGCGCGTCCTCCTCGGGGCAGCTGACCTCGAGCCGCACGCGGCGGTTGTGGGTGAAGCTCATCAGGTGGTAGACGCTGTGGAGTTCCGCGCCCCTCTCCTGCGGGTAGTGCACGCCCGAGACGGACATGCAGACCTCGAAGCGGAGGAAAGCGTCGTCGCGGAACTGCGCCACGGTCTTCAGGAGGTGCTCGCGGGGGACGTAGATCGTCAGCTCACCGCGGTCGAACAGCACCAGCGCACCGCGCAACTCGGGGACGACCTCGAGCGCGCGGTTGTAGATGGCGTCGAACGGCTCGCCGAAGGGCGGCTGCGAGGCTCCCGGCATCGCCAGTTCGCGGTCGAGCAGGTTGTAGCCGGAGGTGTCGCTGGAACCGCGCGACCACATGCCCCTCTTCTCCTCGAAGACGGGCGCCTTCGGCGTCGGCTCTCCGGTCGAGGGCAGGTTCTCGGTGTTCTCGGGGGTCTGCTCGCTCATCGCATGAGGCCCTTCATCTCGATCTTGGCGGGTGCGGCGAGGGCTACCTGCTCGGCCTCCTCGATCGCGGCGGCCTCGTTCGGGCCGATCGGACGGTGCTGGACCTTCTCGCGCAGCTTGAACATCGCGTCGATCAGCATGTCGGGGCGGGGCGGGCAACCGGGGATGTACATGTCGACCGGCAGGAAGTGGTCGCAGCCCTGCACGACGGCGTAGTTGTTGAACATGCCACCCGAGGACGCGCAGGCGCCCATCGAGATGACCCACTTGGGGTTCGGCATCTGGTCGTACACCTGGCGGATGACCGGCGCCATCTTCTGCGAGACGCGGCCCGACACGATCATCAGGTCGGCCTGACGCGGCGACGCGCGGAACACCTCCTGGCCCCACCGACCCGCGTCGTAACGCGGGGTGCCGTAGGCCATCATCTCGATCGCGCAGCAGGCCAGACCCATGGTCGCGGGCCAGAACGACGCCTTGCGCAGCCAGCCGAACACCCCCTCGACCGTGGTCAGGAGGATGCCGCTGGGGAGCTTGTCTTCGATTCCCATGTTCAGATCCTTCCGATCATTCCCAGTCGAGGCCCTTGCGGCGCAGGACATAGAAGTAGGGGATGAAGAAGAGCACGATGAAGATGATCATCGCGATCTTCGTGAACCAGCCGAGCTGGTTGTACGCCACGGCCCACGGCAGCAGGAAGACGACCTCGATGTCGAAGACGATGAACATCATCGCCGTGATGTAGTACTTGACCGGGAACTTGCCCCCGCCGGCCGGCTGCGGCGTGGGCTGGATGCCGCACTCGTAGCTGTCGTACTTCGCGCGGTTGTAGCGACGCGGGCCGACGACGAGGCTCAGCCCCATGGAGATCAGGACGAACGCGGTCGCCAGGATCACCATGCCCACGATGGGGATGTACGGATTCATCCTTGGATTCCTTCCGGATCAGGCCGACGGGGCGGCCTTGCAGAGCGCGTTGATGATGCGGTCGGCCGCATCGCCGTCGTGCGCGTCGGTCAGATTTGCGAGCAGCTTGTGGACGAAGCGCATGAGCCTCGGCCGCGGCAGCCCGTAGGTGGTGCAGAGCTTCATGATCCGGGGGTCGCCGATGAGCTTCACGAAGACGGTGCCGAGGCGGAAGTAGCCGCCGAGTTCGGCCTTGAGACGCTCGGGGTAGGCGCGCATCGCGCGCTCGGCCGAGCTGGTGTTGAAGCCGCGCGAGCGGGCCTCGACGATCGCGTCGGCGGCCATCTCCGCGGACTCCATGGCGTAGCTGATGCCCTCCCCGTTGAACGGGTTGACCATGCCCCCGGCGTCGCCGACGAGCACGAGGCCACGGCCGTAGGCGGGCTGGCGGTTGAAGGCCATCGGCAGCGCGGCGCCCTGCACCTTGCCGATCTGGTTCTGCTCGCGGAAGCCCCACTCCTCGGGGGTGCCGTCCGTCCAGCGTTTCAGCAGCTCGCGGTAGTCGGTCTTGCCGAAGCCCTTCGACGTGTTGAGCACGCCGAGGCCTACGTTGCAGGTGCCGTCGCCCATGCCGAAGACCCAGCCGTAGCCGGGCATCAGGTTGGACTTGCCGCGCTCGCCGTCCCAGAGCTCGAGCCAGCTCTCCAGGTAGTCGTCGTTGGTACGGGGGCTCGTGTAGTACGTGCGCACCGCCACGCCCATCGGGCGGTCCTCGCGCTTGTTGAGGCCCATCGAGACCGCCAGCCGCGATGAGTTGCCGTCGGCCGCGACGACCAGCGGCGCGTGGTAGCGGCGGCCGTCCTTGGTCGTGACGCCCGTGATGCGGCCGGTGCGGTCGTCAAGGATCGCGCCGTCGACGTTGGTGTTCTGAAGCAGCGTGGCGCCCGCCGCGACGGCGTGCTTCGCCAGCATGTCGTCGAAGTCGGCGCGGGGACGGACGAGGCCGTAGGGCGGGAAGTCGGTGAGGTCCGGCCAGTCCATCTCGAACGGTTCGGTGCGTCCGCCGTAGACACGCAGGCCCTTGTTGTGGAGCCAGCCGTTCTCCTGCGAGGTGTCGACGCCCAGTCGCGTGAGTGCCCTCGTGGCGCGGGGGGTCAGGCCGTCGCCGCACACCTTCTCACGCGGAAACTCCGACTTCTCCAGCAGCGTCACGTTCAGCCCGTGCTGCGCCAGGTAGGCCGCGGTCGTCGACCCTCCAGGGCCGGCCCCGACGACGATGACGTCAGACTCCGTGGGAGCACTTTCCCCCGAGGGACTGGTGAACGACATGAAGCGGCTCCTCAGCTCTGATCAGATTCAGCGATCAGTCTAGGGGCCGTCAAAGTTTTCGGACAAACGAGGGGAAAGTCGGACCGACAATGCCTTGACAAGGGGTTTTGAGAATCTTTTCGAGAGATTCCTTTTGCTTAATTGCCGGGAGGTCCGGAGGTCCTCAGGTCAGGGCCCGGCGGCGCCCGTCGGTGCCGGTCGGCATGCCACGATGGCGGACACGCGACGCACCGGGTCGCCCAGCATTCGGACGCCCCAGTATGCTCCAGAGGGTGATTCTCGACTTCGGCACCGCACGCATGCGCGCAACGACAGTGGCGATCGCCGATCCCGGTCCCCTTGAGCGCTTCCTGCCGGAGTCCGGCCCGGGCAGCGCCTTCATCCGACGCGGCGACGGCGTCGTCGCCCTGGGCGAAGTGGCGCGCTTCGAGACCGACCGCCTCGACGCCGCAGACGTGTGGTGGGACGAGATCTCCAACCAGATCGACCACGATTCCGAGCTGCCGGGCGAGTTCGGGACCGGCCCCCTGGCGCTCGGCTCCTTCATCTTCGATCCCGACCGTTCGATGGAGCGCTCGGTCCTCACGGTCCCGCAGGTCATCATCGGCCGACGCGGCGACCTCGCCTGGATGACCAGGCTCGGGGACGCCCGGCGGGGAACCGCACTCCCCTCCCCCGGGGAGCCGACCCGCCGCCCCGGTCACATCACCCAGATGGGCGGATCGCTGCGGCGGGGCGAATGGGAGCGCATCGTCGCCGAGGTGGTCACATTGATCCGCAGCGGCGAGGTCGACAAGGTCGTGCTCGCCCGCGACCTGCACCTCAAGGCCGACGGTCCCCTCGACCTCCGCCACATCTATGGCCGCCTCCTGGAGACCTACCCCATGACCTGGGCGTATCTGATCGACGGCCTGGTCGGCGCGACCCCCGAACTGCTGCTGCGGCGCCAGGGTGGCCTCGTGACGTCCCGGGTGCTCGCGGGCACCGTGTGGCAGGACGGCAGCGGCGCCGTCGATCCGCTCGCGCTGGCTGCCGAGCTCGCCCGATCCGAGAAGGACATGTCGGAGCACGCCTTCGCCGTCCGCTCGGTGGCGGACGCGCTCGCGCCCTACTGTCGGGCGATGAACGTGCCCGACTCCCCGTCGGTGCTGCGGCTCCCCAACGTCATGCACCTGGCCACGGACGTCACGGGCGTCGTCGAGCCGGGCGCCACCTCGCTCGCTCTCGCGGCGGCCCTGCACCCCAGCGCCGCGGTGTGCGGCACCCCGACGCACCTGGCGATGGACATCATCGCGGAGGTCGAGACGATCGACCGCGGCCGCTACGCCGGCCCCGTCGGCTGGGTCGACATGGACGGTGACGGGGAGTGGGCCATCGCGTTGCGCGGCGGCCAGGTCCGCCCCGAGTCCCCGGAGTCCATCCAGCTGTTCGCGGGCGCAGGCATCGTCGCCGACTCGACGCCCAGCGTCGAGGTGCAGGAGACGGCGGCCAAGTTCGTGCCGATGCTCCAGGCCCTCGGCGTCGCCCCCAGCTGACGGCCGCCCGCCCCTGCCCTCTCCCGCGGCCCCAAACCGGCCTGGCCCCGCAGACGCCAACGATATTTCCGCGGCGCCAACGCTAACCACAGACGCCAACGATATTCGCGCGAATATCGTTGGCGTCTGTGTATTTCGTTGGCGTCTGCAGGGGGCCGACGAGGTGGGGGTCGACGGGGCGGGGGTCGACGGGGTGGGGCGGCGTTAGCGCTTCCGCTGGACCTGGATCTTCTGCTTGCCCGGGGCGGCGGCGCCGGAGCGGCGGGCCTTCTCCTCTTCCAGGAGACGCTTCTGCTCCTCCTGCTGTTCGAACAGCTGGTCCTTGTCGAAGCCCGAGCGCAGGAAGCTGAACGCGATGACGGCGAGTACCAGCGAGATCCACACCGGCCAGCCGAACACGATCGGCAGGGTGACGAGCGCCACCATGTCGAAGCCGCGCAGCAGCGAGAAGATCAGGCCGGGCGGCATCGCGCCCGCGCCCGTGGCGACGATCGGGCCCGAGTAGTCGGCGGGCTTGGCGGAGATCCAGCGGATCGCGGCCAGCAGGCCGGCGATGCCGGTCACCAACGCGGAGCTGATGGCCGTCACGATGTCGGCCTCAGCCCCGCCCGCGAGGCCGAGGAAAGCAGGCACCACGGCCGCCGACCAGAGCAGCGCGAGGATCGCGGGCACGATCATGGCGGCCTGCTTGACCTGCGCCGGGTCATAGGGGAAGCAGCGCTGCAGACCCTTGGTGCGCGTCAGGACGCGCAGCGAGTTCATGAACGGGACCAGCGCGAACATCAGCACCAGCGCCGAGATGGGCGGGCTGATCTGCGACAGCCCCAGCGCCTGCACGGCGTAGGGGACGACGGCGCTGCCGAGCAGCGTCACGAGCGGGAGCGGCTGGCGCCACAGGCGCTGCACATCGCGCCACACCAGGGCGGTCATGCCGGAGCCGGTGCCGCGCGTCGGGCTGACGTGCCCGCGCTCCTTGGACTTGGCCTCGACGATGATGTCTCGGATCAGCGCGAACTCCAGCGCGAAGGCCGCGCCCTGCAGGCCGCTGAGCAGCGAGCCGCCGGAGGTCAGGCGCTGGCGGCGGATGTTGGTGAGCCGGCGGTAGGCGATGAAACCCGCGACGACGATCAGCAGCGCGCCGACGCCGGCGATGATGAACGCGAGCTCGACCGACAGCGTCGCCAGACCACCGAGGGCGAACCAGCCCGCGGCCCCGCCGACGAGGGCGACCATGGTGCCGATCGCGACGGCGCCGATCAGCCACTGCAGCGTGATGACGATCCAGGCGCGCTCGGCGCCCTGCTCGGCGGCCGCGAAGGCCACGAGGCCCGCGGCACCGAAGCCACCGGCCAGCGCCCAGATGCCGATGTTCGGCAGCGGCGATCCGGTCAGCGCCGCGATCAGCGCGCCGAAGAGCACGCCGGCGCCGAAGGCCAGCGCGATGGCGGCCACCAGGCGGCGGGCCAGGAGCCGACGGCGGTCCGTCGGACCGTCCATCAGCCAGAACCCCTCAGCAGCCGATGCGACGACCGGGCCGAACATGCGGGAGATGAGGAGGGTGAACGCGAGAATGCCGGCGACGGAGGCCCACGGCAGCAGGCTCCGGGCCGCGAGGCAGCCCTCAGCCGTACAGCCGGCGACGTCCTGCTGGGCCTGCACGATCGAGGAGATGATCATGGCGCCGATCAGCACGATGCTGAACACCATGACGTAGCCGTCGGAGAGCGCCTGGAGGATGTTGCGGTCGGCGCGACCCTTGCGCCAGTCGCGCATCAGCAGCGTGAGCTGCTTCTCGTCGACGACGCCGATCTCGCCGAAGCGGGGGTCGGTGGTCGTCATCAGGCGCCCAGCCTCAGCTGGCGGGCGCCGATGGCCTCGAGCAGCGTCGGCTCGTGGCTGGCGAGCACGATGGCGAGCCCGCCTGCCAGCTCCTGCTTCAGGCGACGACCGAGCCACTCGACGCCCTCGACGTCGAGTCGCTGCTCCGGCTCGTCGAGCACCAGCAGCGAGCGGGGCCGGACGAAGGCCGTCGCGAGCGCGAGGCGGCGACGCTGGCCCGACGACAGGGTGGACGGCAGCTGGCCGGCCTGCGGCACGAGCTGCACCTCCTCCAGCACCTCGTCTACGAGCGCGTCCGGGTCGGTCAGCCCGTGGGCGCGGGCGAGCAGATCGAGGTGCTCCACGACGCTGAGATCGGGAAAGAAGTCGAGGTCGTCGATCACGGTCGCAACCTCGCGCCGGATCACCGGGTTGGTCTCGGAGACTTTCACGCCGTTGACCGTGACGGTCCCCTCGCTGGGGCGGTCAGCCCCGACGAGGCAGCGCAGCACGGTGGACTTGCCGGCACCGTTGCGCCCTGTGAGCGCGACGGCCTCACCCGCATGTACCTTCATCGAGAAGTTCTCCACGATGGTCACGGGGCCATAGCCCTTCTTGAGGTTGTCCACCTGGAGCACTACGTCTTTCTTAGCCACGCTTTCCATTGTCACCCACAGGCCCAACACAGCGCACATCGAGGTCCGCTGGGTTCGGCGGGCGGTCCCACCTGCGCGGCGCTAGGGTTACCGCATGGAGAATCAGCGCGCCGGTCTGGACAAGAAGCGGGTGGACGTCGCCGCCATGTTCGACGGGGTGGCGAAGCGCTACGACCTGTTCAACACCGTGCTGAGCCTCGGCCAGGTACACCGCTGGCGGCGTGCGACCGTCGCGGCGGTTGCGCCGCGCGAGGGCCAGCGCATCCTCGACCTCGCCGCCGGGACGGGCACGAGTTCGGCATCCTTCGCGGAGTCCGGTGCGTTCGTGATTGCCAGCGACATCTCGCTCGGTATGCTGCACCAGGGCCGGGTCCAGCAGCCGGCGATCGACTTCGTGGCCGGCGACGCCCTGGCGCTGCCCTTCCGCGACGACACGTTCGATGCGGTGACCATCTCCTACGGCCTGCGCAACGTCGAGAACACCGCTGCCGCGTTGCGGGAGATGCTGCGGGTGACCAGGCCCGGCGGCCGCGTCGTGATCGCCGAGTTCTCCACGCCCACCAACACGGTGTTCCGCCACATCTACAACGAATACCTGATGGCGGCCCTCCCCCGCATCGCGAAGCTCTCCAGCAACCCCGTCGCCTACGGCTACCTCGCCGAGTCGATCCTCGCCTGGCCCGACCAGCGTGGACTGGCCGACCTCCTCGTCGCGTCCGGCTGGGACGACGTGGAGTGGCAGAACCACGCCGGCGGCATCGTCTCGCTGCACCGCGCCTGGAAGGCCTAACGCTCGACGTGGACACCATCGTTCTCGACGCCTACGCCGCGCGTTCCTGCCCGGTGAAGACGCACCACACCTTCGACCCCACGCTGGAGCAGCCCACCACGCCCCTCGACGAGTCGCTGCGCGAGTCGTTCCAGGGCGGTTCCGACTTCCGCGACGAGGTCCTCACCCGGCTGGCCCAGGCCCCCGGAGCCGTCGATCTGCGCGTCCCGGCCGGCGAGGACCGGCCATGGACCGAGCGCGAGGCCGCGACGCTCGCCGCACTGGGTGCCGGCGCGCCCGTGATCATCGGCGGCGTCCTGCCGCTGGACCTCGAGGGGCACCGAAGCGGCCGCCCCGACGCGCTCGTGCGCGGCGTCGACCATGCGGAGGGCTCCCCCGGCTACTGGCCGCTGAAGGTCAAGCCCTACCGGGTACGCGAGAAGCACACGGGCGCACCCAGCCTCCGTACCTCCACGTTGGCCGACCCGGGCAGCGTCGAGGGACTCCCGAAGACGCGGTTCCGCACCTACCGCGAGGGGGCGCTGCTCGAACTGGTGCACCACTGGCGTCTCCTGGAGGCCTGCGGCTTCTCGTCGGCCGACGCGTGGGTCGGGCTGGTCGGCGACGACCGGGCGCTCAGCGCGGAGCCGACCATCACCTGGATCGACCTCAACGCCAAGTTCATCCGCACCTACTCGAAGTCCGCCGGGCACAAGCTGCGCTCCGCCCTCGAGCGCTACGACCACGAGTTCAGGTTCCGGCTCCATGTCGCCGAGAGCGCCATGGCGCGTACCGGGGTCGACGACCCGCCGCCGGTCGTACGCCCTATCCGCGTCAAGGAGTGCGAGTGGTGCGCCTGGTGGCAGGTGTGCCGCCCGATGATCGACGACGACGACCTGTCGCTGCGCATCTCGAAGGCGCCGCTCGACGTGCGCGAACTGCAGACGCTGCTGGGCCTCGGTATCAACACCGTCGCCGAGCTGGCCACCACCGACGTCGAAGCCCTCCTGCCGTCGTACCTGCCGCTGACCGGACACCGCGACCGCTCGGAACAGCGCCTGAGGCAGGCCGCCCGTCGGGCCCGGATGCTGGCCGCCGGCGTCGACCTGGAGCGCGTCACCGACGACCCGATCGGTGTGCCCCGTTCGCCCTTCGAGGTCGACCTGGATATCGAGACGGCCGACGACGGCACCGTCTACCTGTGGGGCGCGCTGGTCACGGACGCGTCAGGGACCCGCTTCGAGCACTTCAGCCGCTTCGACCACCTGAGCAAGCCCGAGGAGGGCGAGCTCGCCGGCGAGTTCGCGCGGTGGCTCGTCGCGCTGGCCGCGGAACACCCCGACCTGCGCGTCTACCACTACAGCGACTACGAGACGATCCACATCCGACGCCTCGCGGAGCGCACGGGCGATCCCGCCCTGGCCCAGGCCGCGGGCCTGATCAGGGACCACTTCGTCGACCTGTTCGGCTTCGTCCGCGACAACTTCGTCGGCGTCGACGGGCTGGGGCTGAAGGTCGTCGCGCACAAGGGCGCCGGCTTCTCCTGGCGCGACGAGGAGCCGGGCGGCCTCGCGTCGCAGTCGTGGTTCAACGAGGCCGTCGACGGCCCCAGCCCGGAGGCGCGGGCCGCTGCCCGAGACCGGGTGCTGGAGTACAACGAGGACGACGTCCGCGCGACGCTGGCCGTGCGCGAGTGGATCGCGGCCCAGGACCGGAAACTCCCCGCCGTCTGACGTCTGACGCCTCACGCCACCCTTGTGCGCAGACGCCACCCCTCTTCGCACATGCCACCGCCATGGCGGTGGCATGTGTCGACAAGGGTGGCGTCGGTCAATAGGGGTGGCGTCGGTCAATAGGGGTGGCGGCTAGGAGAGGTCGACGACGATGAAGTCGGCGTCGGAGGCCAACGCGTCGGCGAGCGCGTCCGCCGCGACCCGGGCCGCCCGCCAGCCGAGTGCCGCGGCGACCGCCACCAGGTCCACGCCCTGGGGCGTGAGGAACACGCGGTCGAAGCTGTCGGCGTACTCAGGCGCCCCCTGCTCCAGGCCGCGGAAGATCGAGCCGCCGCGATCGTCTACGACGACGACCCGCAGCCGCTCCGGCCATGGCTCCGACGGGGGTCTCACGAGGGCGCCGAGGTCGTGCTGGGCCGTGAGGTCGCCGAGCAGCACGGTCGTGGGATGCCCGGTCGCCAGCGCCAGCCCCGTCGCGGTGGCGACGGTGCCGTCGATGCCCGCCAGGCCGCGGTTCGCGAACACCCGCGGGGCGCGCTCCCGGATGGGGGCGAGGTCGGCGGCGCGGATGATCGAACTGGCGCCGAGCACGAGGTCGTCGTCGGGTCCCAGCGACTCGAGCACTGTCGCGGTGACGAGGTCGCGGCCGGTCGGCGGGGCGGCCTCGGGCAGTGCCTCGAACCAGCGCGGCAGCCACTCGGGGTCCTGATCCTCGAGCAGCACGCGGTCGGCGACGACCGCCGCGCGGTGCCCCGGGTCGACCCACGTGGCCCCGGGGCTGACCACGACCAGCTCGATGTCGTCGCGGGACAGCAGCGCGGTGACTGGGCGCGACAAGCTCGGATGCCCGAACACGACGACCCGCTCGATGTCTCCGCCGAGCGCGCCCAGCCGCAGCCGGTAGTCCGGCACGGCGTTTGCCCCGACGCGCGCATTGGACGACGGCTCGGCGAGCAGCGGCGCCCCGCCGAGCTCCGCCAGGGCGCGGGCCTCCGCTCCCTCCTCGGGGGTCGCGTCGCCGACCAGGACGACCGTGCGGCGCGCGTCCAGGTCGACGGTGGTGTGCCCCGCCGACCCGGCGACGCGCAGCGGACGCGGCCGGGCCGGCGGCAGCTCGCCCACCAGAGGCGGAGCGAACTCGACGTTGACCTGCACCGCCCCCGCGCGACGGGTCCGACGGCCCTCCGCGAGCACGACGCCCCGCTGGACCACCGCGGCCCAGTCGTTATCGTCGCCCGACTCGG
This sequence comes from Tessaracoccus lacteus, assembly GCF_029917005.1. Taxonomy (NCBI): domain Bacteria; kingdom Bacillati; phylum Actinomycetota; class Actinomycetes; order Propionibacteriales; family Propionibacteriaceae; genus Tessaracoccus; species Tessaracoccus lacteus. Next base: position 744,426 of record NZ_CP123967.1, on the reverse strand, counting down.
ATCCGATCCTCAGCACGGCCAGCGCCGACGGGCCGAGGATGCCCGCCTGGTCGCCGGTCTGGTTGGCCCCGCTCCCGACGAGGTGCGCCGGCCGGTCGGCAGTGATCAGCAGCAGCGGCACGCCGGCCGCGGTGGCCTCCATGGCGGCTGGCCCGAGGTTGGCCGTGGCGGTGCCCGACGTGGTGACGACGGCCACCGCGCGACGGCTCGCCTTCGCGATCCCGAGGGCGGTGAATCCGGCGACGCGCTCGTCCACGCGGACGTGCAGCCTGAGGCTCCCCGCCCTCGCGGCGCGGTCGACGGCCAGTGCCAGGGCCGCGCTCCGGGAGCCGGGCGCCAGCACGACGTCGGTGACGCCGACCCCGATCAGGGCGTCGACGATGGTCGCGCCCAGCGCGATGCTGCTCATCTGGTCTCCTCCACGATCCGCGACACCCGCGCAAGGCGCCGGAGCCAGAAGTCCCGCAGCTCGTCGTCGGCGCGGTGCGCGGCGAGCAGCGACGGGTCGATGACCACGTCACGCACAGGCAGTGCCCCATCTACCGGGGCCAGCGGCTCGCCGGTGACGTCGCCGGCGAGCAGTCGCGCCGTCTCGAGCCCGCAGGCGTACGGCAGCTCGGGCAGCGCCGCGGCCAGCGCGAGACCGGCCCGCAGCCCGACGGATGTCTCGACGGCGCTGGACACCACGACGGGCAGGCCGAGGTCCGCGGCCAGGTCCAGGCAGGCGCGGATCCCGCCGATGGGCTGCGCCTTGAGCACGGCGACGTCGGCGGCGCCCGCGTCGCGGACGCGCAGCGGGTCCGAGGCCCGGCGGATCGACTCGTCCGCGGCGATCAGAACGCCCGTGTGGCGGGAGCGCAGCGCGGCCAGGTCGTTGACGCTGGCGCAGGGCTGCTCGGCATACTCCAGCCGCAGCGGCTCGAGCGCCTCCAGCGCGCGGGTCGCGGTGGCAAGGTCCCACCCGCCGTTGGCGTCTATGCGGAGCCTGGCCTCGGGCACGGCGGCGCGGACGGCGCGGACGCGGGCGAGGTCGTCGTCGAGCGCGGATCCCGGCCCGGCGACCTTGATCTTGATGGTGCGACAGCCCGACGCGACAGCGCGGTCGGCGGCCGCCTGCGGGGCAAGCGCCGGGACGATGCCGTTGACCTCGACGGTGTCGCGCACCGGCTCGGGGAACCCGTCGGCGGCACACTCGAGGGCCGCGACCAGCCACGGCGCCGCCTCCTCGTCGTCATACTCGGGAAAAGGGCTCCACTCGGCCCACCCGGCGGGCCCCTCGAAGAGCACCCCCGAGCGGCGCGCGATGCCGCGGAAGCCGACAGCCATCGGTATGTCGTAGACGAACGGCGCCGCGGTCATGCGAGGAACGTCCCCACCAGCAGGCCGAGCCCGATGCCGATCTCGGCCATGCCGGTCCCCTGGATGACCGGGATGAGCCTCGGCCCCATGGCGCCGCCGAGCACGAGCCGCAGCGGCGCGACGAGCAGCAGCAGCCCGAGCAGTGCGAGCAGCGCCCACCAGGTGGTCAGCGCCGCGAACCCGACGACGCAGACCCCTGCGAGGGCGCAGAGGCCGGCGTGGAAGATGCGCGAGCGGGGGTCGCCGAGGCGGGCGGGCAGCGTCAGCTTCCCGGCGACGCGGTCGGTGGCGATGTCGCGCAGGTTGTTGGCGACCAGAATGCCGCTGGCTAGCGCGCCGACCGCAGCCCCGGCGAGCCAGGCGTGCGGCGGGGCGACGCCGGCGAGCACGTAGGTGGTGCCGACCGTGGCGACGAGCCCGAAGAACACGAAGACCATCACCTCGCCGAGGCCGAGGTAGCCGTAGGGTGTCGTCCCGCCGGTATAGAACCAGGCGGCGACAATGCTCACGGCTCCGACGAGCAGCAGCCACCACTGGCCGCTGAGCGCCACGACGACGAGCCCGGCTACGGCGCCCACTCCGAAGGCGGCGAACGCGGCCGTCCTGACGGCCTGGGCGGATGCGAGCCCGGAGCCGACGAGCCGCAGCGGCCCGACACGGTCGTCGTCGGTGCCGCGGACGCCGTCGGAGTAGTCGTTGGCGTAGTTGACGCCGACCTGCAGCGCGAGAGCGACGACCGCGCACAGGGCCGTGATGAGCCAGAATCGGCCCCCCGTCGCCCCCGCGACGGCCAGCGCCGAGGCGGCTCCGGCGAGGATGGGGGCGATGGCTGCGGGGAGTGTGCGGGGCCGCGCGCCGGCGACCCAGACTGCAAGAGAGGAGTTCATGTCGCCGACGAGTCTAGGAGGTGGCGCAGCTTCGCGCGGTCTGGCTTGCCCCCCTGCGTGCGCGGTAGGCGATCGACAAGGACCAACCTGCGCGGCAGGAACGGGCTCGGCAGACTGCCGCGGAGCCGGTCGCGCCAGCCCGCGAGCGTGCCACCCGTCGCCACAAGGACGACGGAGACGCCCCACTCCGCGTCGGGCTCCGACAGCACAGCGGTCTCCGGGTCCAGCGCCGCGACCGCCGCACGCACGACCGCCAGGTCGACGTTGACCCCGCCACTGATCACGACGTCGTCGAAACGGCCGTCGATGGCGATCCGCCCGTCGGCGACGTGCGCCCGGTCGGCGGTCAGGACCGCGCCGTCGACCAGGGTCGCGGCGGTCAACTCCGGTCGCCCGAGGTAGCCGGCGAACACCGTCGGCCCGGCGATGGCGACGCGGCCGTGCTCCCCGAGCTGGATGTCGACGCCGGGCAGCGGGACGCCGTCCCACACGACGCCGCCGCACGTCTCGCTCATGCCGTAGGTCTCGATGACGGGGACGCCGGCCGCCTCGGCCCTGGCCCGTAGCTCGGCGCCGAGCGCGGCTCCCCCGACCAGCACGGCATCGAAGGCGGCCAGCCGCGACGCGGTCTCGGGGTTCTCCAGCGCGCGGTACAGCTGGGTCGAGACGATCGAGACGCAGTTGCGGCCGGGGGCCGGGTCGAGGTCGCCCAGGGACGTTGAAGCCTCGCGCACGCCGGCGCCGAGCAACCCCCGGACGAGCACCATCAGCCCCGCCACGTAACGCGGGGACAGGGCCAGGTGCCAGGTCGCGCGATAGCCGAGCCGGTGGGCGGCCGCCTCAGCGGCTGCAACGAGCGCCGACCGGCTCAGGATCACGAGCTTGGCGGACCCGGTCGAACCCGACGTCGCCACGACAACGCAGCCGTCGGGGGCGACGCCGTCACCGTCGGCGAGCCAGAGGCCGGGCCCCCCGTCAAGGAAGGCCTGCACCCTATCGACGTCCATGCCCGCCAGACTATCGGTCGCGGGCCGCCCGCCGGGAAGGCGAACCCGACGGTAGACTTGCGGCATGATCCGGGTTCTCCTCATCGTCGCAGTGGTGATGCTCACCGTGTACTGCGTGGTCGAGGTCGCCCAGACCAGAACGGGACAGGTCCGCGCGATGCCGCGCTGGCTGTGGGCCTTCCTGGTGATCTGCGCGCCGGTCGTCGGTCCGCTCAGTTGGCTGTTCTTCGGCCGCCCCAGCGCGGGCACGCCTTCGCCGCGCGTCGCGAAGGCTCCCGATGACGACGAGGACTTCCTCCGCGGCCTGCGCTGACGCTTGCGCCGTGGTGGGGAGCCCCGACGGACTTGTGGGAGAATCGAGATTCTCCCATCGACCGAAAGGACCCCCATGCCGACCGTGGCCGCTGTCTCCGAGTGGCTCGACGAGTGCACCCACGTGTTTGAAGGGCGCGTCGACGAGCTGAATGAACTGGACGGCATCCTGGGGGACGGGGATCACGGGACGAACATGTACCGCGGCTTCGCGGCGGCCCGCCGGCTCGACCTGAGCGAGTGTCCCAACGCCAACGACGCGATGCGCCAGGTGGGCATGTCCCTAGTCGGGACCGTGGGCGGCGCCTCCGGCCCGCTGTTCGGCACCCTTCTGCTGCGGGTGGGAGCAACCTGGCCTGATCACCTCACGCTTGCCGGCGTCGCCGCGTCGCTCCGGCAGGGCACCAACGGTGTGATGGCGCGCGGCAAGGCCGTGCGGGGCGACAAGACCATGGTCGACGTGCTGCTGCCGGCCCTCGACTCCCTCGAGGCCGACGCCCGACGCGGGGCCGACCTCGAGAGCGCGATCCTTGACGCCGTCGACGCGGCCGACGAGGCCCGCGACGCGACCGCCGCGATGGTCGCGCACCGCGGCCGCTCCGCGTTGAAGTCCGAGAGCTCGGTGGGCGTCGTCGACCCCGGCGCCGTGTCCACGGCTCTGATCCTGCGCACCGGCGCTACCCGCATCCGCGAGGAGCTGCGCGCCCGAACGGCAGCCTGAAAAAGGAAGCTCGTCTCCGGTTCCCTGAACTCGCCTCCGGTTCCCTGAGTTCGTCGAAGGGCGCCGAGCGAAGCGAGGCGAAACCCTGCTGCCAAGCTGAGACCCTTCGCTGCGCTCAGGGCGTTTCGACAAGCTCAACGACCCGGGTGGCTCCCTGAGCTCGTCGAAGGGCGCCGAGCGAAGCGAGGCGAAACCCTGCTGCCAAGCTGAGACCCTTCGCTGCGCTCAGGGCGTTTCGACAGGCCTGTGCTGAGCTCGTCGAAGTGCTCAACGACCCGGGTGGCTCTCTGAGCTCGCCTCCGGTTCCCTGAACTCGCCTCCGGTTCCCTGAGCTCGTCGAAGGGCGCCGAGCGAAGCGAGGCGAAACCCTGCTGCCAAGCTGAGACCCTTCGCTGCGCTCAGGGCGTTTCGACAGGCCTGTGCTGAGCTCGTCGAAGTGCTCAACGACCCGGGTGGCTCCCTGAGCTCGTATCCGGTTCCCTGAGCTCGTCGAAGGGCGCCGAGCGAAGCGAGGCGGATTGCTCCGGGCGACTCAGATGTCGAGGAACTCGTCCTCGTAGCTGCGGGGGTCCTCGACAGGCTCGAGGTGGCCGGTCACGTACAGGTCGGGGAACTCGGACCGGATCTCGTCGACGAGGTCCTCCAGCTGGTCGTGGCCGCGCTTCACACTCCACTCCCCCGGCACGAGCATGTGCATCTCCATGAACGCCCGAGCACCCGAGACGCGGGTCCGCATGGCGTGGAACTTCACGTGGCCGCTGCTGTGCTCGGCGAGGATCTCGCGGAGCCGCTGGTTGGTCTCCTTCGGGAGAGCCTCGTCCATCAGACCGGACGTGGACTCCGACACCAGCCGCCAGCCGGTCCACAGGATGTTGATGCCCACCAGCAGAGCGACGACGGGGTCGAGCCAGATCCAGCCGGTGAGGGCGACCAGGCCGACGCCGACGACGACGCCGACGGACGTGATGAGGTCGGTCATCAGGTGGTTGCCGTCGGCGCGCAGCGTGATGGAGTTGTGTCGGCGGCCGGCGCGGAGCAGCACCATCGCCACCGCGCCGTTGACCAGGGCGGCGACGACGGAGATGGCCAGACCGATCCCGACCTGTTCGAGCGGCTGGGGCTCGAGCAGGCGGCGGATGGCTATCACGACGATCACGGCGGCGGCCACGAAGATCATGACGCCCTCGATGGCCGAGGAGAAGTACTCGGCCTTGGAGTGCCCGAAATGGTGGTTCTTGTCGGCAGGCTTTGCCGCGACCCGCAACGCGATGAGCGCGACGACGGCGGCCACGAGGTTCACCACGGACTCGGCGGCGTCCGACAGCAGGCCGACCGACCCCGTCAACAGCCACGCACCGGCCTTCAGCGCGATGGTGACCAGCGCCGCCGCGATGGACAGCCAGGCGAACTTGGTCAGGTCGACGCGGGTGGAACTCATGCCTCCATCGTCCCTTGCGCGCCACGCGTGATGCAACATCACCGGATCGGGTTGGTCACGTCCCCCTCGCCGCGGAGGACGGCGTCGATGTTGTGCCGCAGCAAGTCACCAGGGTTCTGGGGCCGGCCGCCGGCGACGTGGGGCGTGATGAGCAGGTTCGGGGCGTCCCAGAGCGGGGAGTCTGCCGGCAAGGGTTCGGTCGCCGCGACATCGATCGCGGCGCCGGCGAGGTGTCCGGAAGCCAGTGCCCCGATCAGTGCCGTCTCGTCGACGGTGCTGCCACGCCCCACGTTGACCAACAGCGCTCCCGGCTTCAGCTCCTCCAGCCGCTCCGCGCTCAGCGCCTTCGTGGTCGCCTCTGTGGACGGCAGGATCATGACCAGCACATCAGTGTCGGCCAGCGTCGCGGCCAGCCGGTCCTCGGCCACCACCGGGTAGCCGTGCCGTTCGCCGGCGGAGCGGGCGGCCCCGGTGACGCGGGCACCCAGGGCGGTCAGCAGCGGCGCGAGTCGCGACGCGATCGACCCGAAGCCCCAGATCGTCACGTTGGCGCCGTTCAGCGTGGAGACGCTGCCGTCGGCCCCGCGCGGTTCCACCGACCCGTTGAGATACGGGTCCCAGGCGTGCTCGCGCATGCGCTGCAGCGCGAGCGGGACGTTGCGCACGAGCGCCAGCGCCATGCCGAGCGCGTGCTCAGCGACGGGGCCGTCGTGCAGGCCGACGCCGCTGGACAGCTGCACGCCCTCGGGGAAGCCGGCTGCGACCATCGAGTCGGGCCCGGCAAGGAAACCCTGGACGAGCCTGAGCCCGGTCATGCGCCGGGCGGCGTCCTGCAGGACAGCCGGGGGCTGCCCCCAGGCCACGAGGACCTCGGCATCGAGGTGCTCGTCGGGGACGGGGCTGGACGCGGGGATGATGACGTACTCCACGCCGTCGATGGTCGGCATGGTGTCGCGCACGGCGTCGGGGACAAGGACCTTCACAGTCAATCAACTCCTCGGGGGTCGATTCCGCCCAGCATGGCACAGACCCGACTGGGCGAAGGGGCAACTCAGTAGGTAATCTGACCAGGTGCTGACGATGCAAGACGCTCTGAGACGACTGTCCGACTACTGGACCTCGAAAGGCTGCCTGACCTGGCAGCCCTTCAACACGGAGGTCGGCGCGGGGACCATGAACCCCGCGACGGTGCTGCGTGTGCTCGGTCCCGAGCCGTGGGACGTCGCCTACGTCGAGCCGTCCGTCCGCCCCGATGACTCCCGCTACGGCGAGAACCCGAACCGTCTCCAGACACACACACAGTTCCAGGTGATCCTGAAGCCCGAGCCGGGCGACCCGCAGGAGCTCTACCTCGGCTCGCTGGAGGCGCTGGGCATCGATCTGTCCAAGCACGACGTGCGCTTCGTCGAGGACAACTGGCAGCAGCCGGCCATCGGCGCCTGGGGCCTCGGCTGGGAGGTGTGGCTGGACGGCATGGAGATCACGCAGTTCACCTACTTCCAGCAGGTGGGCGGCCAGAACCTCGACCCGATCCCCGTCGAACTCACCTACGGCGTCGAGCGCATCCTCATGGCACAGCAGGGCGTCACGCACTTCAAGGACATCGTCTACGCCACCGCCGCCGACGGGCGCCCCGTGACCTACGGGGAGGCCTTCGGGCAGCAGGAGTACGAGATGAGCCGCTACTACCTGGACGACGCGGACGTCGAGGCGAACCGCCGCCTGTACGAGACCTACGTCGGCGAGGCGACGCGCATGGTCGCCCAGCGCCTCCCCGTCCCGGCCCACAGCTACATCCTGAAGTCGAGCCACGCATTCAACGTGCTCGACGCCCGCGGCGCCATCTCGACCACCGAGCGGGCCAAGGCCTTCGCCACCATGCGCCGCCTGATGCGCGACACGGCCGCGCTGTGGATCGAGCGCCGCGAGGAGCTCGGCTTCCCGCTGAAGCGCGAGGAGGCCGCCGTCGAGGCTCCGGTCGTCGACGTGCCCGCGGTCGCTCACGACGCGCAGCCGCAGACGCTGGCCCTCGAGATCGGCGTCGAGGAGCTGCCGCCGCATGTCGTTCCCCAGACCGTCGAAGCGGTGCGCGAGGCCCTGACCGCCAAGCTCGCCGCCACCCGCCTGACCCATGGTTCGATCACCGTCGAAGGAACGCCGCGCCGCATCGTCGCGGTCGTCGAGGACGTCGCCGCGAGCGAGCCCGACGCCGAGCAGCTGCGCAAGGGGCCGAAGTGGTCCGCTGCCTTCGACGCCGAGGGCAACCCGTCCAAGGCACTGCAGGGCTTCATGCGCGGCCAGGGCGTCACCGCCGAGCAGGTGGTCAAGGCCGAGATCGGCGGCAACGAGCACGCCGCGGTGAAGGCCACCCTGGAGGGCCGCGGGGTGCTCGAGGTCGTCGGCGGGATCGTCGCCGAGGTCGTCTCCGGGCTCCGCGCCGAGAAGAACATGCGCTGGAACGACGCCGACCTGTCTTTCTCGCGCGCCATCCGCTGGCTCGTCGTCCTGTGGGGCGATGTCGTCGTCCCGGTGCGCGTCTCCGGGCTGACCTCCGGCCGCACCACCTACCTGCAGCGCCCGGTCGCGGGCGAGGAGTCCGGCCGTCGCGCCGATGGCGCGCTCGTCGGCCACGTCGAGGTCGCCTCCGCGGGCGGGCTGCTCGGCACGATCGAGGCCGGCGCGATCACGCTCGCGAGCGCCGCGCGTCGGGGCCAGGTCGAGGAGCGGGCCACCGCGCTGGCCGAGTCCGTCGGCGGCACCGTCGACCTGGAGGGCGAGAGCGCCCTGGTCGACGAGATCACCAACCTGGTGGAGGACCCGCACGGCGTGCTGGGTCACTTCGACGAGCGCTACCTGGAGCTGCCCGAGAAGATCCTCACCACGGTCATGCGCAAGCACCAGCGCTACCTGCCCGTCTACCGCGACGGGAAGCTCGCCGCGCACTTCGTCACCATGGCCAACGGCCTGTGCGACGACGACACCGTCCGCACCGGTAACGAGTCGGTCATCCGGGCCCGCTACGAGGACGCGCTGTTCTTCTGGAACTCCGACCTCGAGACGAAGGGGGCCGACGAGTTCGTCCCGGGCCTCGACAAGCTGACCTTCGAGGAGCGCCTCGGCTCCGTCGGTGTGCGCGCCCGCCGCATCGCCGACGTCGCGGAGAAGCTCGCCGACCGCGTCGGGCTCGAAGGCGACGAGCGCGCGACCCTGACCCGCGCGGGTCAGCTGGCGAAGTTCGACCTGGCGACGCAGATGGTCGTCGAGATGAGTTCGCTCGCCGGGTTCATCGCGCGTGAGTACGCCGTCCGGATGGGCGAGACGCAGGCCGTCGCCGACGCGCTGTTCGAGATGGAGCAGCCGCACACCTCCGCCGACCCCGTGCCAGCATCCACCCCCGGCGCCCTCCTGGCTCTGGGCGACCGCTTCGACCTGCTCGCCGCCATGTTCGCACTGGGCGCCAAGCCCACCGGCTCGTCCGACCCGTTCGGCCTGCGCCGCGCCGCGCTCGGCGTCGTGCGGATCCTCCGCGAGGCCGCCGGCACCCCGCTCGAAACGCTGACCATCCGGGAGGGCCTGACCGACGCCGTCGACCGCCTCGCGGAGCAGGGCATCGACGTGGCGCCCGACGCCGTCGACTCGGCGCTGGAGTTCACCATCGGCCGCTTCGCGCAGCTGTTGCGTGACGAGGGCACCTCCGCGGACCTCGTCGCCGCGATCCTGCCCGCCGCCGACACCCCCGGGTACGCCGCGCGCGTGCTCGGCGAGCTGACCGAGGCGAAGGATGACCAGCGACTCCGCGACCTGGTCGCCACGCTGGTGCGCATCACGCGCATCCTGCCGCCCGAGGCCCTCCCGCAGGAGGGCGTGCCGGTCGCCGTCGATGCGTCGAAGCTCACCGAGCCGGCGGAGATGTCGCTACGTGACGCCGTCGTGGGCGTTCCGGCCGGCACCGCCGACGGCGATGTCGCGGGTCTGCTGGACGCGACAACCCCCGTGGTCACCGCGGCTGCCCGGTTCTTCGACGACATCCTCGTCAACGCCGAGGACCCGGAAGTCCGCGCCGCGCGTCAGGGGCTGCTGGCCTCCGTGCTCGCGCTCGCGCCTGCCGGCGTCGACTGGAAGTCGCTGGACGTCGCCCTGGGCTGACGACCATCCGGTTCGTCCGGCTCAGTTCCCGCGCACAACAATGCCTATGCCGGGTCTGCTGCACCTATGTTGCAGCGGTCCCGGCATAAGCATTGTTGTGCCGGGAAAGGGGGCGGCGGGCTCAGTGCACGAAGCGCAGCACCGGGCTGCTCGCCGTCGTCGACGCCCCGTCCTCGGCGCCCCCTTACGTGCAGATGCCACCCTTACGTGCAGACGCCACCCTTCTTGACCGACGCTACCCGTCTCAACACATGCCACCGCCATGGCGGTGGCATGTGCGAACAAGGGTGGCGTCCGTCGGTAAGGGTGGCGTCTGTGGGTGGGCTCCCCGGTCGTCCGCGACGCCCTTTGTCCAGCCCGATTATGTGCACAAGAATGCCTATTTCGCGGCCGCTGCGCCTATGTTGCAGCGGCACCAACATAGGCATTGTTGTGCGCGGAATGGGGCGGCGGATTGAGCGCGCGGAAAGGGGCGGCGGATTGAGCGCGCGGCCGGGGGCGGCGGGGTGAGCCCAGCGACCGGGGGCAGGCTCAGACCACCTTCATACCCAGGATCCGCGCGAACCCCGGGGCGAGGTCGAGTGCCTGCGCGTGGCTCACGGAGACCCCCCGCAGGCCCTCCGGGTTCGACTCCAGGGTCAAGACCTCCGCGCCGCTCAGGTCCACGTCCCTGCAGCGCGCGTTGCTGAGGTCCAGCCGGCCGACGGTGCACCCGCTGAAGCTCAGCCGGTCCACCTGCGCCCGCGACAGGTCCAGCTCGTCTATCGCGCAGTCCTCGAAGCGGACGCGGGCGAGCCTGGCGGAGCGGAGATTGAGGTATCCCACCTTGCCGCCGACGATCGTGACCCGAGTCCAGGTCCCCGCGTAGGCCTGCACTCCCCCGAGGCGCGACGCGGTGATCGCGACGTCCTGCAGTGCACACTTCGACAGCTCGAGATCGGGCGCGTCGGCCGCGTCGAAGACCACGTCGATGAACCGGCAGCCCGTGAACTTCGCGCCGTTCAGCCGGGCGCCGTCGAACCGGCAGTCGAGGATCCTCAGGCCGTGCTCATCGGCGCCGCTGAAGTCGACCCCCGACCGACGCTCGCCCTCGATGTCGTCGTGCTCGACAAGCTCCCCGTAATGCATGACACGACCCTACCGAGGGGGTGGTGGCCGCGGTCGCGCGCGTCGGAGGATGCCCTAGGCTTGTCAGATGGCTGGCAAGGGTCTCTTCGGTCTTCCGTTCTTCTCACTCACGCCTCGCCCGACGGTGGTCTCCTGCATCCTGTCCGGAGGTGGGGCCCGTGCGAGCTTCCAGCTCGGCGCGCTCGCCTACCTGTACGAGCACGACGAGCAGTTCACTCCCACGATCTTCGTCGGCGCCTCCGCGGGCTCGATCATCGCCTCCTCACTGGCACAGGCGGCCACCCCGGAGGGACAGCGGATGTACCTGCGGCGCCTCACGGACATCTGGGACTCGATGACGGCGAACTCGGACATGTTCACGGCGCGGCCGTGGTTCGCCCGGCTGGAGACCCAGGCTCCGACGTGGCTGGAGATCGTCCGACCGGCCCGGCCGGTGCGCCCCGAGCCCGCCCGGAGCGGTTGGTTGCCCTTCCGGCGCAGCGCCTCCGCCGCGAGCCCCGAGCCGGCCGAAGAGCCCCCCAGCCCGCTGGAGCTGGCGCTCACCCCCGACGACGAGAGCGAGGTCCGCTCCGACTGGTCGCTCGCCATGCTGTCCGGCATCGCCTCGCACCTGGGTCAGCTGCCGCGCATCGGCTCCGACCTCAGCACCATCGCCCACGGCCTGGACAACACGCGCTCCATGTACCGGCCCGGTCCCGTGCTCGCCAGGCTTCTGGACGAGGAGATGTTTTCCCCCGCGCGCGTCGCGGCCTCCGGCACCACGCTGAGGCTGGCCATGGTCGCCCTCGAGTCCGGTGAGCTCCGCTACATGACCGAGCGCGGCACCCTGGTGAACCGCGAGGACGAGCCGTTCGACGCGACCGAGCACGACCTCAGCGTCGGCGTGCTCGCCTCCTGCTCCATCCCCGCGGTCTTCCGCCCGGTCCCGCTGGGCGCCGAGACCTACGTCGACGGCGGCGCACGGGAGAACCTCCCCGCAGAGCTCACCATCGGGCACCTCGGAGCGGCCCGCAACTACGTCGTCAGCTCGCAGGCGATGGGCGTGCAGCGCCGCAAGTCGATGGCCAACGCCGACATCTTCTCCGTCGTGATGCGCTCCACCGAGATCCTGATCGACGAGGCCGGCCGCGACGAGCTGGCGTACGCGCACTCGACCGGCGCCGTCGTGATCTTCCCCGAGCTTGTCGTGCACGACGCCATGACGGTCGACCCCGGCCTCATCACCATCAACGAGGCCTACGGCTGGATGCGGGCCGCCGAGAGGCACCTGGACATGGACGCCGCCTCCGAGGCCCGCCACCGCCTCATCACGCAGCTGCGCGTGCGCGGGCTCCAGCTGGAGAAGGAGTACCTTGAGCAGCCGACGCCGACGAGAAGGGCGGAGGTCGCGCTGCACTCGGTGAAGGTCGAACTCCGCGACGCGGTGCGCTCGGCGCACGGTACGCCGCTGCCGCCCGGCGCGGACCAGTGGTGGCGCCAGTGGGAGCGGCACGCGGATCAGCCGACGCTCGCCCCGCCGTGGCTCAGCATGTGACCTGCGGCTGAGCCCTCAGAAGGCCAGCGCGGCGAAGAACGGCAGCACCGGGACGAGCAGGCCGGTACTCATCCAGAACATGCCGAAGTTCATCGCGAAGTCGGACAGCGCGGCCAGGCGGTACTTCGTCGTGCCGACGGGGCGGATCTCCGCGCAGCAGGCAGCAAGTTCCCCCACGCCCTCGCCGCGGTTGTCGAACACGCGGATCAACGCGACGATGCTCGCGACCAGCAGGTACGTCATAAAGGCCAGCCCGACCACCGCGAACCACCAGAGCGCCCCGCCCTGCTGCTGCATGGCAGACATGGAGTCCATGCCGCCCATCGAGGAGCCGGAGCCCGCCATGTCGCCGTGGCCGGACATGTCCGTGTCGGCCTCGGCGGAGGCTGCCGGCGCGGACATCGCCGCGGCCATGACGGCCATCGCCGCCAGGTGCCACACCATCGCGCCGAACATCATCGAGTGCCCGGCGAAGTGCTTCACCCCGGCGGCGTCACCGGCGGCCCGCGAGACGGGGATGCGGGCGATGAACCAGAGCGTCGCGGCCACGAAGATCACCGTCAGGCCCCAGGTCGGGACAACCGCGGTCAGCCCCTTCCACGTCGGTCCCGCGATCATGGCGAGCATCACGACGGCCATCGCGACGTGCAGGACGTTCGAGACCCGCTGGACTCCGGTCTGTCTCCTCGTCACCTCGTAGATGCACCAGATGGTGCACCAGGCGAACAGGATCAGCAGGCCGATGAACTTCACCGGGGTCGCGTCGAACGTGAACATGGGGTCCTTCCGGAGGTCTCCCGGTGACTCTAGTGGCGCCGGAAAGGGCGGCGCGCCATTTCCGCGCAGGTCGGAGCAGCACCTGTGGCCGGCGCGGAGGAAGGCGATGTCGTCGGAGGCGGTCGGGATCCCTCGAAGCCGAGCCCGTCGACGTAGAAGCGTCGCGACGCGGTGACGTCGCGGACCCCGACCCTGATGGCGGTGATGTGCGGCGCGGTCATGCGGGAAGGCTACCGATGCCCTGAGACCAGAAAACCCCGCCTGGGCGGGGTGCTGGTGGCCAGGGCCGGGATCGAACCGGCGACCTTTCACTTTTCAGGCGAACGCTGCTACCAGCTGAGCTACCTGGCCAGTAGGAGAAGCATTCAGCCTCATCCTGGCGACCCCGACGGGACTCGAACCCGCGACCTCCGCCGTGACAGGGCGGCGCGCTAACCAACTGCGCTACGGGGCCAATTTCTTGACCACTTTGCCGGCCTCATCTGCCAGCCCGATAACTATAGCGTGACCCCCTCGAGGTTGTCACATCGGGCATCCGCCCTTGTCATTACCGGTTGGCGACACTCCCTCGAGGGGTTTGACGCCGTCGCATCCCCAACGGGATTCGAACCCGTGCTGCCGCCGTGAAAGGGCGGAGTCCTAGGCCGCTAGACGATGGGGACCAGCGGTGACCCATCATAACGGATAGCGGCGGGAGGGTGGCAAACCGCCCCGCCGGGCTCGCGACACAGTCCGGGCCCGGTGCCGAGGAATCAGCACCGGGCCCGTCCTGGTACGGCTGGTGGGGGGAATCAGCCGTAGGTATTGATGTGGACGTGGTCGTAGTGGTTGGCCGTGTCTCCGCCACGGTCCGCCATACTCCGCCAGCCCTCGCTGTCACGCGCGATGTTCCAGATCTTCTGCCCGAAGATGATGTAGTTGATGTTGTACTTCCGCGCGTTTGCCCGGTAGTACCTGGCGATGGTCCAGCCCAGGTCCTGGTTGGACTTGTAGCCGGGGATCATCACGTCGACGGCGCGCCCCGCGGGGTGGTCGGGAGTCACATCCCGGCGCCAGCCGTACATCGTCTTGATCTGCGGGAACCGGTTCCACACGTCGCGGGCGATGGCCTGGACGTTGGCGTTGGTCTTGTCGAGGCCGCTCGAGTAGCCCTTGTTCAGCGATGAACTGTTGCCGCTTGAAGCCGAGGATGACGGCTTCGACGACGAGACGTACTTCGACGTGACCCACTTGATCGCACCGTTGTAGACGATCTCAGCCCGGGAGTTCTTGACCGTGCCGGTGACGGCCAGCTTCGACCCCTTGGCGATCTCGCCGCTGTAGGAGCTTCCGGTGCTCTTTGCCCACACATTGAGAACCGCGGTGGCGTACTTCGTGGTGGTCGCAGGCGTCTCGGACGCAGACGGCGAGTTGGTCGACCCGCCGACCGACGTCAGGTACTTGTTGTTGACCCAGCGGACGTTGCTCTTCCAGATGATCTGCGCCATGCCGTTCTTCACGGTCCCCGTCACGTCGAAGATCGTTCCCTTGGGCGCGTCACCCAGCGATGTGAAGCTCGAGGTGGACGTCGTGCGGATCATCAGGACGGTGGTTCCGCGCTTCTGCCCGGTGACCTTGGGCAGCGACGAACTGGTCGACGGCTTGCTCTGCGTCAGATAGCTGCGCGATGCCCACAGGGTCTTGCCCTTGTAGGTGAGCTGCGCGAAACCGTTGCTCGCCTTGCCGGTCAGCGTGACCGAGCGCCCCTTCCCGAGAATGACATAGCTGCTGTGCTTGGTCGACGCCCCCGTGCGCAGGTTCAGGTTGGCGGTCGTGTACCAGGTCCCCTTGGCGACAGACGTGGTCGCATTCGTCGACGACGAGGAGGAGGCACCCTTGAGGTACTGGCTGTACACGTACGCGGTCTTCCCGTGATAGGTGACCTTCGTCCAGCCGTTCGTCGTGCCGGACGCCTTCAGTTTGTCACCCTTGCTGAGGATCGTCAGCGACGACGACGACGTCGTCGGCTTGCTCCTCACGTGGACCCGGGTGATGGCCGTGACCTCGGAGGTGCCGGCGTCGGCCGAGGGGCCGGTCGCGACGGTCCCGAGACCCTGGACCAGCACGGCCAGTCCGGCGGCGACCGCAGTAGCCCGGATGCCCTTCAGTGCTCTTCTCACGTCTCTCCCAATAGCTGTGCATGGCAGACGTGACGCTTCCTCGAGCCTTGGCGACCCCGACACGTCTGCCGATGCCCTGGACCCTAAGAACGCTCTCAGGGTCACAACAAGGGTGGTTGAGAGTTTGCTGAGAGACTTGCGAAGCGACACGCCGCATGCGTGGGAGAAACCACAACCGTGTCATTAATGGCGTCCTGACGAGGGGTATCTCAGGGCTGACTAGGGGTTCTCCCGGAAGGTCCTGGTCTCTTGCCAATCCTGAGGAAGCGATCCGCATCCTCAGGAAACGTGCAGTCACAGCTCAGGTGAAGCACCGCTTGAGGTTCAGTTCACAAGGTTGAGGTTCAGGTTCCTCACAGCTCAGGCCGGCTGGACCCAGGCCCTCGCCCCAGTGCTCGACCAGGCGGCAGCCGTGCCGTATCCGGCGGGGGGGAGGTAGCCGGACCGGAGGTCGTCCTCGGCGACGGGTGTCGCGCCGGTGAGTTCGGCGAGTCTACGCCTGTCACGGGTCCCGGCTACCGCGGCAACCACCGGCATCCCTAACGCCCGACGGTTGGCGGCCAGGGTCACGAGGACCTCGTCGGCGATGTGCGCGGCCACCAGCACCAGCGGAGACTCTGCGGTCGCGGTCCCCAACGGCGCGAGCAGTTCCCGCATGGACGTCACGTCGCCGTCGATGACGAGGAACCGGGGACCGGTCAGTTCCGCTCCCGCGCTTCCCGTCGCGAAGTCGGGGTGCGCGTGACCGAACCCGAACCCCTCGCCGCGGTGCGGGAGGCCACCCGACGGGTCGGCCGCCGGAGAGGGCATCGCGTCGATCTCGTCCTGCGTGACGTAGCGGGGCACGATGCGGTCCACGGACTCGACCCCGCGCCGCGGGGCCGGCTCGCCCGCGCCGGTCACCGTCCGGCGCTGCCGGCGGTCGACGAGCACCGCGGCGGCGAGCAGCACGACGCCCGCCGCCACCACGACGAGGAACCAGGCCAGGGGCGACATGCCCCCAGCCTGCCACGTCGGGCCACCCCGCCGACGCCCGGCGCGGATGCCCTAGACTGCGTGACGCCCCTATAGCTCAGTTGGTAGAGCAGTGGACTTTTAATCCATGGGTCACGGGTTCGAACCCCGTTGGGGGCACCCACGCGGTCCGAGCGATCTGGCCGGTTGGACCGCCTCAGCGACCTCTGACGCGGACGCCGCTATCTGTAGCGGCGCACAGCGTCCCGAATCTGCTCGGCATGCTGGTAGATGTCAGAAACGCGTTCGAGCGGAATGCGCTGCTCAGCCTTCGCCTCATCCAAGAGACCGATGTACTTCTGCTGGCGGTTGAGGTGCAGACGACAGATGGGCTTCCGGTTGTTGTCATCGAGCAGCACGCCGTAGTAGGACTTCGTATCGCGAGCGACGATCCGCTCGACCGGCACCTCGCTGACGGCGATGGCACGAACGATGTTGTATCCCTCGACCTCTTCTATGGTGGTCTCGATATCCTCACCTCTGGTCGGGGTTCCGACCTCCGCCTGCACCTCGGCCTCTGGCTCGTCGCTGGTCACAGATACCGCCACGCCGTGCCCCTGAAGCACGGTCTTGAGGCGAGCGTTCACCTGGTCGGTGACCCACTGCTTGCACGCATTCGCCACAACACCCCCGAAGAACTCACGCATCTTTGCTGTCATGGGACGGTCGTGGACGCTGGCTGCGAGCAGTCGCACAAACTCCTCGCTCGGTTGATTGAACTGTTCGCCGATCGCCGCCTTGATTCCCGAGACGTACTTCAGTTCCTCAGCGGCGGACAGCACGGAATCGAGATCAAACGTGGCTTTCGTGACCTTCTGGAGTTCCGGCAGGGCGTACGGATCCACGTCCAGCAGATCGAGGCGCAGAAATGGACGCTGATCCATCTTGTTCGGTTGGTCAAGGTCCGTGAAGAAGTGCCAACGCTGACCGTTCGTCAGCACCCCGATTCGAGCGTTGGTCACATGGAAGTACCGGAACGGCTTGGAGGCATGGTTGATGTTGAGCGGCGCACCGATCTGCTTACACTCGACCAGCATCTGGACCTCGCCGTCACGGAGGATCGCAAAATCGACCTTCTCCCCCTTCTTCGTCCCGACGTCTGCAGTGAACTCCGGCAGCACCTCGCTGGGGTCGAATACGTCGTACCCCAACACCTGGGCGATGAAGGGCAAGACGGCAGCGGTCTTCGTCGCTTCTTCTGTGGTCAGTGATGGGCCATGCTCATTGATCTTGCGCGATACCCTTGATCGAATCCTCAACTGCCATCCGAATACGGCTCTGTGTCAAGTCCTCGACAGTCTAGCGACGCTGGAAGAAACCAGCGGCGCCTGGCTGACATTGCTCGGCATCCGCGCGAGGAAGAGTTCCGCTCGCACAGGAGGGTCCATTCACATTTCGCGGGCACGACCCTCGTGGCGGAGATCACACCTGGCCGGGCTCACTGTCGCGTAGGCGTGTTCCACCCGGACTGGCGAAACCGTGCTCGTAGGTGATCTCCTGGTCCCGCTCGGCGAACTCGCAGAAGACGGTCAGGCCGCCGGCCGGGGCTGGATCGTCGGAGGTAGCGCACATTACAAGAGCCAGCTCGCGACCGGCGATTGGAGAGACTCGCCCTCCTCGGTGGCGCGGACCGCGTCGACAAGGGAGGCTGCCTGCTCATCGCCGACGAAGCCACTGGCCCGGCTGCCAGCGCCGCGCCGACAGCTCGGAAACGACTTGCGGCCAGCCTATCGCCGGGCCGCGACGCGACCGCGGAAGAAAAGTGTCGGACCCCGTCCCTAGCCTGAAATCAGTCGACGAAAGGAACGGGGAAATCATGACCGCCCCACTGGTCCCCTCGGGCAGGAAGCCCTTCTACATGCGCTGGTGGTTCATCATCACCGCCGCGGCCGTCATTCTGTTCGGCGCCATCGGCGCCATGGGTGGAGATGAGCGCGAGGCTGTGGACCCGGCAGCCGGAGCCACCAGCACTGCCGCTGCCACCGACAACGCCACCACCGAGGCGGTCGCCGCCAGCTCGGCCCCCACCCCTGCGGCGACAACCCCGGCGGAGGATGCCTCCACCGCGGAGGCTGCGCCGGAGCCCACCGAGTCCCCGGAGGAGGCAGCGGAGGAGCCCTCTGAGGAGCCCGAGCCGGTGGTTCCCGCCGAGTACCTGGCCGCCCTGGACTCCGCGCAGGGCTACATCGACCTGATGTCGTTCAGCAAGTCCGGCCTGTACGACCAGCTGACCAGCGACTACGCCGAACAGTTCCCGAAGAAGGCCGCCAAGTACGCGATCAAGCACGTCGACGTCGACTGGAACGCGGAGGCCCTGGAGTCCGCGCAGAGCTACGTCGACTCCATGGCGTTCAGCAAGGCCAGCCTCCACGACCAGCTGACCAGCGACTACGGCGAGCAGTTCACCGCCAAACAGGCCGACTACGCCCTGAAGCACGTCGACGTCGACTGGAACGCTGAGGCGCTCGAGTCCGCGAAGAGCTACCGCGAGCACATGTCGATGTCGGACTCCGCGATCCGCGACCAGCTGACGAGCGACTACGGCGAGCAGTTCACCGCCAAGCAGGCCGACTACGCCCTGAAGCACCTGAACGACTGACGCGTGAGACGGGCGTCCGGGCGCCCGGTCCGGGCGATATGACTGGGGTGCCCATCAACACCGAGGAGCCCCCATGCTGTCCGAACGCATCGAGCGCCTGCGCCCTTCCCCCATCCGGCGGATCCTCGCCGTCGCCGACCGACCGGGCATGGTCTCCTTCGCGGGCGGCCTGCCCGCCACGGAAACGCTGCCGTCCTGGTCCGCGTCGGTGGATCCCAGCGTGCTCCAGTACGGCCCCAGCCAGGGTGACGCGGTGCTGCGGGAGGCCGTCTCGGCCCAACTGACCGCGCTGGGCCTCGACGCCCCCGCAGACCGCGTCATGATTCTGAGCGGCAGCCAGCAGGGCATCGACCTCGCCGCCAAGCTGCTGATCGACGCGGGCACCCCCACCGCGGTGGAGTCGCCCACCTACCTCGCCGCGCTCCAGGTGTTCCGGCTCTACGGAGCGCGGCTCGTGGGACTCGATCAGGTCGGCGGCGGCGGCGCGCGGCTGGCCTATGCCATCCCGACGTTCGCGAATCCGACGGGCCGCTGTGCGAGCCCGGCCGAGCGGGACACGCTGGCCGACGCCTGCCTTCGGAGCGGCACAGTCCTCTTCGAGGACGACCCGTACCGCGACCTCGCCTACGCCCCCCTCCCCGCGACGCCGATCGCCACGCGGATGCGGGGTGGCTCCTGGATCTACCAGGGCTCGTTCTCCAAGACGTTCGCGCCGGGGCTGCGGCTCGGGTTCCTCGCCGCGTCCGAGGACCTGTTCACGCCCCTGGTCATGCTGAAGGAGTCCGTCGACCTGCACAGCTCCCGGCTCTCGCAGCGGATCGTGCTCGACGCCATCGAATCACCTGGCTGGCCGGCCAGGCTGGCCGGGCTCGTCGACTTCTACCGGGGCAGACGCGATCCTTTCGCCGCCGCGCTCGACCGGCACTTCGCAGGCCTGGCCGAGTGGGAGACGCCGCCGGGCGGCCTGTTCTTCTGGCTCCGACTGACCTCGCCTATCGACACGCGCACCCTGCTCGACGAGAGCCTGCGTCGGGGCGTCGCGTTCATGCCGGGCGAGGAGTTCTACCCCGGAGAGCCGGAGGTCGGCCACCTGCGGCTCAACTTCAGCCACGCCGCACCAGCGGACGTCGACCGCGGGCTGGCCACCCTCGCAGACCTGCTCCGCGAGCAGGCCGCCTAGCAGGTGGCGCTACTCGGCTGGGTTCTCGGTGCCGATCGAGTAGCAGCGTAGGAAGCGTCCGTACTCGGCGAACACCCGCGCCCGGACCTCCGGCGCCGAGAGCGCGAGATCGTGCAACGCGTCGGGGATCCGGACGAGCACGATGACGTCGCCGAGGCAGTGTGCCCGCTCGGCGATGGCGTTGACGTCGAGCACGATGTCGGCCTTCGACAGGGCCTCGTCCCACTTGCGGCGGAAGTCGGTGCGCTCGGAGACGGCCACCAGCACGGGGCAGTCGATGTCGAGGCCTGCGGCGACCCGGCCCTGGGCGGCCATGATCGCCGACAACCAGCCGATCCGCACCAGGAAGGCGGGATCGCCCTTGAGGTTGTGGTTGTACGTCCACTCCCCGTCCTCGAGCGCGGAGATGGACCGCCGGTAGAAACCGTTGTCGGTGCCGGGGAAGGGAGTGGTTGGCAGCAGCGCGCTCGCCGCGCTGAACATGCGCTGCGTCGCGGACCTCATGCTCGACATGGCCTGCAGCTCCAGCCACGGCGAGTTGAGCACAAGCGCGGAGAACTGGCCGGGCCGCTCGCTCGCGTAGATCGAGAGGAGCAGGCCGCCCGTCGAGTGGCCCATCAGGACGATCTCGTCGTGCCCCTCATCGCGAATCAGGCTGACGGCGAGGTCGAGCTCGAGGTAGTAGTCCTCGAGTGCTGCGACGTACCCGGCGAGCTGCTTCGGCCGGAGCGACCGGCCGTATCGGCGCAGGTCGATCGCGTAGAAGTCGTAGCCCTGCGCGTCCATCTCGTCGGCCAGGTGCCGCTGGAAGAAGTAGTCGTTCCAGCCGTGCACGAAAAGCACCGCCCGCGCGCTCCGCGGAGCGGCCCGCCGCACCACCGTCGCCACGAGCGAGCGCTCAGGCTCCAGGGCATACGTCGGCTCGTCGGGAAGTTCGAACTCCAGACACTCGAAACCCGCGAGTTCCCGGTCAGGCACCCACGGGTTCATGCTGCGGACGGATCAGGACGAGCGACGCTCGTCGTCGTCCTCGAAGTCTGCGTACTGGTCAGCAAGATCCGCGTAGGGATCTGGGAGGTCATTGCTCTCGCTCGTAGCGAGGGCTGAATCGCCTCGGAGCTCACGCTCCAGAGAGGTGAAATCGGTGTCCACCGCGCGATACTTCAGATCGCGGGCAACCCTGGTCTGCTTCGCCTTTGCACGGCCGCGCCCCATATCGGGTCGACCCCCTTGCCTTTGTACATCGCGGCCTGGCCGCGGAATCTTCAACTAACTCGTGGGTACAGGCTACCGGGTCACCCCGGCTAGTCCAAAGAGCGCCCACCGCGAACACCGCGCGCGCTGCGGATTGACGCCGGACGACAAGGCGCGTCATCGCTAAGCTGGCGATGCGACCCCACATCATGAGGAGAACTCACGCCCATGGGCAAGATCATCTACACCCTCACCGACGAGGCACCCCTTCTCGCCACCTACTCGTTCCTGCCCATCGCCCGGGCCTTCGCAGGCCAGTCCGGGGTGGACGTCGAGACCCGCGACATCTCCCTGGCGGCCCGCATCCTGGCCCAGTTCCCCGACGTCCTGCCCGCGGAGCAGCGGGTCGACGACGCGCTGACCGAGCTCGGCGAGCTGGCGAAGACGCCCGAGGCGAACATCATCAAGCTGCCGAACATCTCGGCGTCGGTCCCCCAGCTCAAGGCGGCCATCGCCGAGCTGCAGGGCCAGGGCTTCGCGATCCCGGACTACCCGGAGGACCCCGCGACCGACGAGGACCGCGACGTCCGCGCGCGCTACGACCGCGTGAAGGGCTCCGCCGTCAACCCCGTGCTCCGCGAGGGCAACTCCGACCGCCGCGCGCCCGAGTCCGTCAAGAACTACGCGCGCAAGAACCCGCACCGGATGGGCGCCTGGAGCGCGGACTCGAGGACGTCCGTCGCGACCATGGACGACGGGGACTTCCGCCACACCGAGCTGTCCGTCGTGCTGCCCGCCGACGACGTGCTGACGATCCGGCACCGCGCCGCGGATGGCACCGTCACGCCGCTCAAGGAGAACCTCACGGTGCTCGCCGGCGAGATCGTCGACGCCGCCGTGCTGCGCGCCGCCGCCCTCGACGCGTTCCTGGCCGATCAGGTCGCCGCCGCCAAGGACGCGGGCGTGCTGTTCTCCGTCCACCTGAAGGCCACGATGATGAAGGTCTCCGACCCGATCATCTTCGGCCACGTCATCCGGGCCTTCTTCCCCGCCACGTTCGAGCGCTACGGCGCCGACCTGGCCGCAGCCGGCCTCTCCCCCAACGACGGGCTCGGGGCGATCCTGGCCGGCCTCGACGCCCTGGATAACGGCGCCGAGATCCGCACCTCGTTCGCGCAGGAGGTGGCGGACGGGCCGCGCCTGGCGATGGTGAACTCCGACAAGGGCATCACCAACCTGCACGTCCCCTCCGACGTCATCGTCGACGCCTCGATGCCGGCGATGATCCGCACCTCCGGCCATATGTGGGGCCCGTCCGGCGAGGAGGACGACACCCTCGCGGTGCTGCCCGACTCCTCCTACGCCGGCGTCTACCAGGCCGTGATCGCGGACTGCCAGGCCAACGGCGCCTTCGACCCCCGCACGATGGGCACCGTGCCCAACGTCGGGCTGATGGCACAGAAGGCCGAGGAATACGGCTCGCACGACAAGACCTTCGAGATCGCCGCCGACGGCGTCGTCGAGATCGTGAACGCGGCCGGCGACGTGCTGACCTCGCACGAGGTGGCCGCTGGCGACATCTGGCGCGCCTGCCAGACCAAGGACGCGCCCGTGCAGGACTGGGTGAAGCTCGCCGTGAGCCGCGCCCGCATCACCGGCTGGCCCGCCGTCTTCTGGCTGGACCCGGAACGCGCCCATGACCGGAACATCGCGGCGAAGGTGGAGACGTACCTCGCCGACCACGACACCGACGGCCTCGACCTGCGGGTCCTGAGCCCTGTCGAGGCCACGACGCTGAGCGTCACGCGCATCCGCGCCGGGGAGAACACCATCTCGGTGACGGGCAACGTGCTGCGCGACTACCTCACCGACCTGTTCCCGATCCTCGAGCTCGGCACCTCGGCGAAGATGCTGTCGGTCGTCCCGCTGATGGCGGGCGGCGGCCTCTTCGAGACCGGCGCCGGCGGCTCGGCCCCGAAGCACGTGCAGCAGCTCGTCGAGGAGGACTACCTGCGCTGGGACTCCCTCGGCGAGTTCCTCGCGCTGGCCGCGTCGTTCGAGCACCTGGCTCAGGCGGAGGGCAACGCCCGCGCCCAGGTGCTGGCCGACACTCTGGACCGCGCCACCGGCTCGTTCCTCGACAACGACAAGTCGCCCACCCGCCGCATCGGCGGCATCGACAACCGCGGGTCGCACTACTGGCTCGGCCGCTACTGGGCCGAGGAGCTGGCGGGCCAGAGCGTCGACGCGGAGTTGGCCGCAGTCTTCGCCCCCGTCGCCGCAGCCCTGGCCGATGGCGAGGAGAGGATCGTCGGCGAGCTGAACGGCGTGCAGGGCCACCCGGCCGACATCGGCGGCTACTACCGCCCCGACGAGGCGAAGACGACCGCCGTCATGCGTCCGTCGGAGACGCTCAACGCCGTGATCGACGCCCTGGGCTGACCTCCGAACACAGCGCAACGCCGCCGGGTTCCTTCTCGGGACCCGGCGGCGTTGCTCGTGCTCAGCGGGCGTCGAGCGCGGCGAAGATGGCCTGGTTGAGCTCGAACGCGACGACCGACTCGGCGACGGCCTCGTCGAGCTGCTCCTCTGTGAAGGGTGCGGCGTCGAGCGCGTCGCGGTAGCGGTCCTTGTACGGCTTGACCTTCTCGATGTCGGCGAAGTGGTAGAAGGAGATGCCGGGGTCGCCCGGCGCGATGCCGAGCGAGCGCCCGAAGATCGCACCGAGGGCCTGGCCGCCCGACAGGTCGCCGAGGTAGCGCGTGTAGTGGTGCGCGACCAGCGACGGGGCGCTCCCGGAGATCCGCCGGATCCGGTCAGCGTAGGCCTCCGCCTCCGGGGTCAGGGGCACCTCCGCGCCGTCTGCCAGGGCCGCCAGGTCGGCGCGCAGCGACTGCACGCGCTCCAGCGCAGGATCGTGGAACGCCGCGAAGGACTTGTCGTCGGCCAGCCCGCGGGCGGCTTCTTCGAGGGCCTCGTAGACGTGCAGCAGCTGCCGGGTCAGCACGAGCAGGTCCTCGCGGGTGGCCTCGCCGTGGGCCAGGCGGGTCATGAAGGCACTGTTCTCGGCGCTCTCGTGGGCGGCGCGGGTCTCCGTGCGCAGTCGGGCGGCGAGTCCGGTGGCGGCCAGCTGGGTGGTCATCGAGATGGTCTCCTCTTCACGTCGCCCGACCGTTTACGTAAGGTCAGGCATACCTAATTCGCCAACCTCAGTATGACACATTCGCGACAGGGTGTCTCTTTCATGACGACAGGGTGTCCCACCCACGTGGATGGGGGCGCCGGCGGGTTCAGCAGGAGGCGGCGTCGACGACGGCGGCCAGGGTGTCCGCGTCGCTCAGGATCCGGAAGTGACCCATCGCCGCGACCTCGACGTTGACCGCGCCGGGCAGGTGCGACCCGCCGGGGATGTGCGGGTCGAAGGCGGGGCTGATCGACGTGATGCGGTCGTTGACCTCACTCCGGGCACCCAGGTCCACGATCGCGGCGTCCGCGGGGCTCAGCGAGCTGACCACCCGCCAGGGGATGAGCCTGGCCAGCGACGAACCGGCGAATGGCGTCGCCACCGCCACCAGCGAATGGACGCGTCTGCCCTCCTCCCCCAGCATGACGAGCTTGCCGACAAGTCCGCCCTTGGAGTGCGCGACCAGCACGACGTCGGTCAGGTCGCGGGCCGCGAGGTAGGCGGCGGCGATCACGGCGCCGTCGGCCAGGGTGGCGGTGTTGCGGCGGAGCTCCGGCAGCGTGTGGACGGGGTGCCCGGCGGCGTGCAGCGCCTCGGCGACGGGCCGCATCATCGTCCAGTCCTCCAGCACCCCCGGCAGCAGCACCACCGGGCGTCCGTCGCCGTCGGCGTAGCGGGCGGGGACGGCCCGGCGCATGAGGCCGCCGCCCAGCGCCCAGGCGACGTAGCGGTAGTCGGCTCCCCAGAACCAGCCCCGCCGCGCTACCACGCGGAGGCCGTCAGCGATGGGCATGCTCGTCGATCAGGTCGGCGATCCTCTGCGGGGCCGCGAACATGGTGGCGTGCGGCCCCGGGACCGAGGCGAACCAGCCCTCGGGAAACAGCGACGCGAGCCGGCGGCCCCACTCCAGGGGGACGATCGGGTCCGCCTCGCCGCAGATGACCAGCGTCTTCGCATCGATGCCGGCGGCCAGTTGCTCCATGTCCGTGCCGAGCAGGTGCGGCAGCTGCTGGGCCATGTAGGGCACGCCGGCCCGGAAGAAGTAGTCGTAGAGCGCCATGCCGGTCACGCGGGGTGGCTCGCGCAGGCCGTTGGCGAGCAGGAGCGCCCCCAACTTGGGCAGCGAGTGTGCGTCGGGGACGACGACCGGCGCGATGAGCACGATGTGGTCGACCTCCTCCGGGAAGTCGGCGGCAAGCTCGGCGACGACCTGCGTGCCCATGGAGTGACCCACCACGACGGGATGGTCGAGGTCCTTCTCCTTCAGGTATCGGCCGACCATGGCCGCGTGGTCCTCGATCGTCATGTCCCGGTCTGGGCGGGGCGAGCGGCCGTAGCCGGGCAGGTCGAGGAGGTGGACGTCGCCGTGCTGCGCCAGCGCGACGGCGGTCGGCCCGTAGGAGCGGGCGGAGACGCCGATGCCGTGCACCAGGACGAAGTCCGGCCCGGACTTCTCGGGGACCTGACAGGGGAAGCGGTAGGCGACCATGGAGGCGTCGCCGTAGCCGCTGCGGCTGGTGTGGTACTCGACGGTGCCGATGTAGCGGCGGCGGTAGCGCACCTCCCCGCGGGACGTGTGACGACGGGACATGGGTGCAGCCTAGCGAGCGGAATCCTCTGTGTCGGCCGCGTCTGCGTCGACCCACTCGTAGCGGGACCGGGCCCGCACGACGGCCACGACGGCGCCGGCCACGGCCACCACGGCGACGATCGCGATCCAGCCCCACGGGACGACCCAGACGGTGGTCTCGGCGGTGACCGGGTCGGCCATGGTGCCGTCGATGCCGGTCGGCTGGACGGTGACGGTCACGGTCGTCGGGCCCAGCGCCCAGACGCCGGCGACGGTGGTGGCGCGGTCGACGGTGCTGCTGGGCAGGGTCTCGGGCACCTCGCCCGTGGTGCGGCCCGAGCCGAGGCCGCCGGGCCCGGAGGCCGTGAGCACCTCGGGCGCGAAGGCCCGTCCGGTCCCGTCGTTGGTGACCCGGTAGCTGACGGCGAGGTCGACCGCGGCGAAGGGGTTCCACGCAGGCGGCGCGTCGACCGTCAGGTCGGAGACGGCGAGCGACGTGGTGACGTCGCCGGGGACGCGCAGGTGGATGCGGGTGCCGAGGCGGCGCTCGACGGCAACGGTGCCCCCGTCGTCGGCGGCCAGCACGCTGACGAGTCCGCCCGCGTAGTCGCCCGGCGTCGCGTCGTCGGGCACGGAGATGGTGAAGTCGATCTCCTGCTTCTCGCCGGGCTCGAGGGTGACCTCGTCGGCGGAGGTCGTGACCCAGGAGCCGAGCCCGGTGGGCTCCTGGTCGCTGGGGATCAGGTCGAGCTGCCCCGAGCTGGTGGTGATCGCGTCGGTGGCGAACACCCGCAGCGTGATCTCCTCGCTGCCGGAGTTGGTGAGCACCCACGTGTCCTCGACCGACGACCCAGGCTCCTCCTCGTACGCGTAGTTCGCGCGGCCGGAGCCGTCGTCGGACACGGAGACGCTCCAGGAGACGTCGGCGTGCGCCGGCAGGCCGACGGCCACGAGGAGGAGGGAGAGGATCGCCGAAGCGAGGACACGTGGGCGCATCTGCATCAGCCCAGGGCGGTCAGCGTGAGCTGGGCGTTGTAGGCACCGGCGGTGGTGGAGGCCAGCGCGTGCAGGGTGAGTGTCGAGCCGAGCGTGGCCTCACCCTCGGAGCCGGAGGCCAGCGTCGCGGGGGCGGCGAGCCCGGGGGCGTGGGCCTGGACGCGGGCGCCGACCTGGGCGTCGCCTGAGATCACCTTGGGCTGCCAGCCGAGCGACCGGGCCGCGATGGTGCCGCCCGTGCTGGAGGTGAAGTCCGAGACGTAGCCGTTGACCGACCACTGGCTACCCTCGCGGGTGTCGCTGACGGTCACCTGAGGCAGCTCGCCGGAGGCGGAGAAGCCCTGCGGCAGCACCGAGGCGGTGCCGAGGTTGGCGGTGCCGGAGACCGAGAGGGTCAGCGCGGGCTCGGGCTCGGGCTCGGTGGTGTCGGGCACCACGACCTCGACGTCGACGTCGCCCTTGTCCTGCTCGGTGGGCTCGGTGGTGGGAGGCGTTGTCTCCTCCTCGACGTCCCAGCCGACGGTCAGCGCGGTGGCGGGCTTCTTCGCGTCGGCGCCGCCGCCCGAGGAGTACCAGTAGGAGGTCTGCCCGGTCAGCTGCTGGAAGTCGACGAACTCCTGCGGGAACGCGCCCCACGAGGTGCCGGTGGTGGTCTGGCTCACGCCGGTCACGGTCACGCCGAGGTAGTCGGGCGTGACGGTCAGGCCGTCCTCCGTCAGCTCAACGTCGGTCAGGGTGGCCATGGTGACCGTGCGGCCGGAGATGGCGTCCCACTCGGACATGTCGTCCATCGAGGTGCCGTAGCCGCTCAGCGTGGCGGTCAGGGTGCCGGTCCCGTCGGAGTCGATCGTGAGGACCGGGTCGGTCGCGCTCCAGTAGGTCATGCCGCCGTAGAAGGCGCTCGTGAAGGAGCCGGTCCAGGAGACGGTGGCGGTGCCGGACTCGAGATCGACGGTGCCGGTGCCGCCCGAGAAGACGGCGCGGTTGTTGGTCGACGAGCCGGCGGCGGTCCCGACGGCCGAGCCGTTGGCGCCGAGGCACTTGGTCGCCAGGAGGAGTCGCGGCCGACGACGTTGGCGCCAAGGCCGAGCTCGAAGACGATGCGCGAGGTGGTGCCGTAGAGGTCGAGCGCGAGGATGCGGGAGATGTCGTCGACGACGACCTCGGTGCCCTGGACGTCGGTGACGGTAGCGGGGATCGCGGGCTGCGGGTCGTCGGCGATCGCGTGCACCGTCGCGTCGTCGACGGTGGCGGTGACGGCTCCGGTTAGCGACTGTGCGTAGTCAACCCGCTGGGGGGACGTCACCCCGCCGCACGCCGTCAGGGCCAGCACCAGCGCTCCGGCAAGGAGTTGCGGACACCGTCTCAGGGCAAGGGAAGCGATCGTCACGCCCCATAGGTTAGGCAAAGCTCACCAGATTTTGCAACCTTCCCTGCGCATTAATCGGTCGGCGCCACAGGTCAGACTAACCGCGCCGCGCCGGCCCCCTCCTCGTGGATGATCTCGCCGAGCACCCAGCCGTGGACCTCGCGCTGCTGCAGCGCGGCCAGCGCGGCGGGGACCTGGGCCTGAGGCAGGATCGCGACCATGCCGACGCCCATGTTCAGCGTGGCATCGATATCGGCCTGGGGAACGTTGCCGACCTGCTGCACGAGCTGGAAGACGGCGGGCGGGGTCCAGCTGTCGCGCCGCAGCACGGCTGTCATGCCGTCCGGGATGACGCGCGCGAGGTTGTTCTCGAGCCCGCCGCCGGTGATGTGGCTCATCGCGTGCACGTCGGCCCTGGAGATGAGGTCGAGGATGTCGAGCGCGTAGACCTTGGTGGGCTCGAGCAGTTCCTCGCCCAGGGTGCGGCCGAGCTCGTCGACGTGCCGGTCGAGGCTCCATCCCGCCTTCTCGAGCAGCACGTGGCGCACCAGCGAATAGCCGTTGGAGTGCAGTCCCGAGGACCTCATCGCGATGACCGCGTCGCCGGGCTGGACGAGGTGGGCGCCGAGGATCTGGTCCTTCTCCACCACGCCGGTGGTGGCACCGGCGATGTCGTACTCGTGCGGTGCGAGCAGGCCGGGGTGTTCGGCGGTCTCGCCGCCGACCAGCGAGCAGCCGGCCGCGACGCAGGCGTCGGCGATGCCGGAGACGATGGCCGCGATGCGCTCGGGCAC
Source organism: Tessaracoccus lacteus (assembly GCF_029917005.1). Lineage (NCBI taxonomy): Bacteria > Bacillati > Actinomycetota > Actinomycetes > Propionibacteriales > Propionibacteriaceae > Tessaracoccus > Tessaracoccus lacteus. Next base: position 715,057 of record NZ_CP123967.1, on the reverse strand, counting down.
GACCTTGCCGGTGGCGATGTAGTCGGTGACGAACAGCGGCTCGGCGCCGCAGACGACGAGGTCGTCGACGAGCATGCCGATCAGGTCGAAGCCGATGGTGTCGTGCTTGTCCAGGGCCTGCGCGATCGCGACCTTGGTGCCCACGCCGTCGGTCGAGGTGGCGAGCACCGGGTTGCGGTAGCCCTTGAGCGCGGAGGCGTCGAAGAACCCGGCGAAACCGCCGAGCCCGCCGAGCACCTCGGGTCGGCGCGTCCGCTGCACGGACGCCTTCATCAGCTCGACGGCGCGGTCGCCAGCCTCAATGTCGACGCCGGCGGCGGCGTAGGCGCTCTGGTTCACTTCACGACCTCCAGGTTCAGGAGCTTGGCCTGTGCGGGTGGGATGGCGACGGGGTACCTGCCGTCGAAGCAGGCCCGGCAGAGGCTGTCCGCCGGGATGTGGGTGGCCTCGGTCAGGCCATCGATGGAGATGTAGCCGAGCGAGTCGGCGCCGATGGAGGTGCAGATCTCGTCGACGCTGAGCCCGGGCGCGATGAGCTCGGCGCGGGTGGCGAAATCGATGCCGTAGAAGCACGGCCACTGGACCGGCGGGGACGAGATGCGCACGTGCACCTGACTGGCGCCCGCCTCGCGGAGCATCCGCACGAGGGCACGCTGGGTGTTGCCGCGCACGATGGAGTCGTCGACGACGACGAGCCGCTTGCCCTCGATGACCTCGCGGAGCGGGTTGAGCTTCAGCCGGATGCCGAGCTGGCGGATGGTCTGGCTCGGCTGGATGAAGGTGCGGCCGACGTAGGCGTTCTTGACGAGTCCCTGTCCGTAGGGGATGCCGGAGCCCTGTGCGTAGCCGATGGCCGACGGCGTGCCCGACTCGGGCACGGGGATGACGAGATCGGCGTCGACGGGGAACTCCTCGGCCAGCTTCCGGCCGATCCGCACGCGGGTGGAGTGGACGTTCTGGCCGCCGATGGTGGTGTCGGGGCGGGCGAGGTAGACGTACTCGAAGATGCAGCCCTTGGGCTCGGGCTCGGCGAAGCGCTGCGTCCGCAGGCCCCGCTCGTCGATGGCGAGGAACTCGCCGGGCTCGACCTCGCGCACGAAGCTCGCTCCGACGATGTCGAGGGCCGCGGTCTCGGAGGCGACGACCCAGCCGTTGCTCAGCCGGCCGAGCACAAGCGGGCGGATGCCCTGCGGGTCGCGGGCGGCGTACAGCGTCGTCTCGGTCATGAAGGTGAGGCAGAAGGCGCCGACGAGGCGCGGCAGGACGCGGAGCGCGACGTCCTCGAGCGGCAGGTCGCCGAAGCTGGACATCAGGGCCGTGACCAGCGAGGTGTCGTTGGTCGAGTCCATGGTCTTCTTGCGCGGCACCTTCTCCGACGGGGCGAGCTCGGCCAGCCAGTCCTCCAACTCGTCGGTGTTGGTCAGGTTGCCGTTGTGGGCCAGCGCGAGGCCGCCGTGCTGCGTGGCGCGGAACGTGGGCTGCGCGTTGTTCCAGACCGACGCGCCGGTCGTGGAATAGCGCGTGTGGCCGATGGCCAGCCGCCCGGGCAGCGACCGGAGCGTGGCCTCGTTGAACACCTGGGACACGAGCCCCATGTCCTTGTAGACCATGATGCGCTGCTCGTTGCTGACCGCGATGCCCGCGGACTCCTGCCCGCGGTGCTGGAGCGCGAACAGGCCGTAGAACGTGAGTTGCGCGACGTCCTCCTCGGGTGCCCACACCCCGAAGACGCCACATTCCTCTTTCGGACCTTCAAAGTCGTTCGGCACCGGATCAGCCTATACGGAAGGCGCCCGGGCGGACCTCTTCACGGGGAGCCATGACTAGCATGTGGGCACATGACCGGCTGGGTAGGTGTTGCGCTGCGTCGGGCGGCCGCCGCCCGCGCGCTGCTCGTCGTCCTGCTGGCGCTCGTGGCGGTCGTCGCGGGGCTGGTCGTCGGGTCGCTCGGGCACTGGGCGAGCCTGGCCGACGAGACCGCCGCCGACGCCGTCGCCGACTCGACGCTGACGGTCCGCACCCGGCTCGCCGCGGACCCGACGTCCCAGGACGAGGCGGCGAGGAAGGCCCTGGCTGGCGGCCTCGCGCCGACCCCCGTCACGGTGCTGACCAGCTACGACACCGAGCCACAGCGCGTCGGCTCGTCGCGCGTGACGCTGGCCGCCGGTCCGCTGTTCGACTCCGCCGTCGCCGTCGAGGGCGCCCTGCCTGCCGCGGAGAATGAGGCGGCCGTCCCCCACTCGGCAGCCGACGCGCTCGGTCTCGAGGTCGGCGACGAGGTGAGCGTCGCGGGCCGGACGGTGACGGTGACGGGGACCTGGCGGCTGACGGACGCGCGCCTGGCGGAGGCCGTCGGTTCCCCGCTGCTCGTCGCCGACAAGGTGGTCGCGGCCACCGATTCCCCCTTCGTCCAGTGGACCGTGCTGCCCGGCGGCGCGACGGCGTCCGGGCTCGGCACGCTGGCCGCCGGCGCCGGGAGGGCCCGCGAGCTGGCGGAGTCCGCGGACCTCACGGGCCGCGGCGTCACCGTCGGCGGGGACCTGGCCGCGGCCGCGGCGTCCGCGGACACCGACCTCGAGCTCGCCGCGTTCCTCCGCATCGTCCCCCTGACGGTGCTGCTGCTCGTGGCGGCCGTCGGACTGGTGCAGGTCGCCGTCCTGCTGGCCGCCGCCCGCGAATCCGAGGTGGGGCTGTTGTTCGCCCGTGGCGCGGCCAGGCGGCAAGTGCTCGCCGCCGGCCTGGCCGAGGCGCTGGTCGTCGCCGTCTGCGGCACGGCCCTCGGCGCGCTTCTCGTCGGCCAGGTGAACACGGGGGCCGTGGTGTCCCTCGCGCTCTCGGCCGGCGCCCTCGGCGGCGTGGCCATCCGCTCCTCGCGCCCCCGCGACGGCCGCGACTCCGGACGGCTCCGCGCCGTCGCCGGGGCCGCGTCGCTGGCACTGGTGTGCGCGCTGGCCGCGCTCACGACGTGGCAGCTGCACCGGAACGGACGCCTGGCGGAGGTCATCGACACCGGCGTGGTCGGCGACCCCGTCGCCGCGCTGTCCCCGGCGTTGCTGCTCGCCGCCGTCGCCGTCGCCGCCCTCGCGGTGCTCGCCCCCGTCACGCGGTTGCTGGAACTGGCCACGCGCACGGCCGGCACGCCGCTGTGGCTGGCGGGGGCGCAGCTCGCCCGCGCCCTGCGCCTGCACGCGGTGCCGGTCGTCCTGATCGTGCTCGCGACGTCCACCGCCACGTTCTCGGCCGTGTTCGCCGGCTCGGCGGCCCGCTACGAGGGTGACGTCGCCGCGCTGGCCGCCGGGGCGCCGGTCAGGGCGACCCTCTCGTCGACCTCAGCCGACGACGTGCCGCTGCCAGCCGCGGCCGGGCTCGCCTCGCCGACCCCCGTGTGGCGCGCCGACGCCGGTCAGGTCGGCAACCTACTGGTCCCCATGCTCGCCGCCCCCACAGACTCGCTCGCGCGCGTGGCCATCCTGCCCGGCGGCGCCACCACCCCCGACCTCAGCGACGCCGCGGCGGACACCGTGCCCGTCGCGCTGACGACGTCCGTCGCCCGGGACGCGTCGCTGGAGGTCGGCGACGCGCTGGTCATCGGGGCCTTCGGGGCGCGCTTCGACGCCACGGTCGTGGCTGTCGTCGACACGCTGCCGCGCATCGACGACGGGGCGCTGGTCGACTCTGCGGCCCTGGAACGTGCCCTCGCCTCCGACGGCCGCACGCTCGGCGGACCGGCCGAGCTGTGGGCCGGGGACGGCACGGACGACCAGCTGGCCGCGCTGGCAGCCGAGCCCGGCGTGACAGACGTCACCCGACCGACCCCTGCGTCGGCCGACGGCCCGACGGCGCTGACCGCCGGTTCGATGCGGCTCGCCGCCGTCGGTGCCGTCGCACTGGCCGCTGCCGGTGTTGCCGCGGCGTCGGCCGCCCAACTGCGCGCCCGCAGGCCCGAGGTGGCCGTGCTGCGGGCGCTCGGCATGACGCCGGCGGCCCAGGCAGCGGCCAGGGTCTGGGAGTCGGCCGTCGTCGCGGCGCTGGCCGCAGCCGCCGGCGTCGCGGGAGGCCTCGGCGTCGCGGCGCTGGTGACCGCGCCGCTGGCGCACTCGACCGGGGCCGACCTCCCCGTCGCGCTGGTCGCGGACCTGCCCCAGCTGGCCGCGCTGCTGGCGGCCGGCGCGACCGCGACCGCGGTGGTCGTCGCGCTGGCGGGCGCGGCCGTGCTCGGCCAGGCGCGCGACGCGGAGTACCGGGAGGAGGTCCGATGACCCTGTGGACGCTCCTGCGGCGCCAGGTGGCCGACGGGCCGTGGCCGACGATGCTGCTGGCGTTCACCGTCGCCGTCGTCTCCGCCCTGGCGACAGCCGTTCCCCGGCTGGTCGCCGACCTCGACGACCGGCAGCTGGCCCAGCGGTTGGGCTCGCTGTCGGCCATCGCCGGCGACGTGTCGGGCACCTGGAGCGTCCCGGCGCCGCTCGACGGCCAGCTGCACGACCCGTGGGACGACAACGCCGATGCCGCCGAGGCCATCCGGCAGGCGCAGCCGGAGCCGCTGCGATCGCTGCTGGCGCCCGCGCAGTTCGTCGCGCAGTACGCCACGACCACCTCCAGCGTGCCGCCGCAGGCCTCCGGCTACTACACCGTCACGTGGCACCTGCTGGTCGACCCCGCGCTCGCGGAGCATGCCGAGCTGACCGACGGAGCGTGGCCCGCGCTCGACGACGAGGGGCCACAGCAGGTCGCCGTCCTCGCCGACGCGGCCACACGCATGGGCTGGGAGGTCGGCGACGTCGTCGGCAACGACTACCTGATCACCGGGATCTTCCGCCCCCGCGACGCGACCGACGTGCGCTGGGAGCACCTCGAGCTCGGGCGTCGCTACAACGAGCTGAGCGACCCGAACCGGGGCATCGAGCTCGAGGTCGGCGTGTTCCTGCCGGACGAGCTGGCAGGCGGGGACCCGACGGGCCGCCTACAGGCGCCGTTCCGCACCACCCTGTGGTTCCGGCTCGACCCGGCCGCGGTCGGGGGCTCTGGCGTGGACGTCGACTCCCTGAACGCGCAGGTCACCGGGCTGACGGCGCCGTCGTGGAGCGTCTCGCCCGACGGCGCGACGACCGTCCGGCTGGCTACCGAGCTCGGTCCGGCCCTGACCTCGGTGTCGGCTCAGCAGGTCACCACGCGGACCCTGGTGTGGGTCAGCGCCGCGGGCCCGCTCGGTGTCGGGGCGGCTCTCGTCCTGCTCGCCGCGCGGCTGGTGGCCGACCGGCGCCGCGGGACGTCGGCCCTGACCGCCGCGCGCGGCCTGTCCCGGCGCCAGCAACGCAGCCTGGCCCTCGTCGAGGGGCTCGCGGTGGGCGTGCCGTCGGCCGCGCTGGGGCACCTGGCGGCCGCCGCCCTCTCGCCGGGAAGCGACGGTTGGGTCGCGTGGTTCTGGACACTGCTGGTGGCCCTGGTGCCCGCCGGGCTGCTGACCGCGTCGCTGACCGCCGCCCCCGGATCCCCGGGCCGCGCGACGGCCAGGTGGCGGGTCGTCGCCGAAATGCTCGTGCTGCTGGCCGCGGGGGTCTCGGCGTGGCAGCTGGCCTCCGGCCCGACCGGCGGCGTGCTCGCCGTCGCCTCTCCCCTGCTGGTCGCCGTCGCCGTGGTGCTGGCCGTCCTCCGGCTCTACCCGCTCCCTCTGCGCGCGCTGCAGGCGGCGCTGCGCCCGCGTCGCGGGCTGGTCGGCTTCCTGGGCGCGGCCCGGGCCCTGCGCTCCCCCGCTGGCGGCGCCGTCCCGGTGGCCGCGGTCGTGCTGGGTACCACCATGGCCGTCACCTCGTCGCTGCTGCTCGGCACGGTCTCGGCCGGGGTCGACAGCTCCGCGTGGAGCGAGGTCGGCGGCGACGTGCGCGTCAGCGGGCCGCCCATCACCGATGAAATGGCCGGGCAGCTGGCCGGGATCGATGGCGTCGCCGCGATGACGCGCCTGCGCCTCGCCTCGTCGAACGAGACGCTCCGCCAGGGCGACGACTCGACCCTCGTGCGGCTCTGGCTGGCCGATGACTCGCTGCCGGTGGTCTACGCGGCCGCGGCGGGCGGCGACGCGGTCCCGGAGGAACTGTTCGAGGACGGCGGGGACGCACGGATCGTGACGGGCGGCGCTGGGGGCACCGGTTCCGGCACTCTCGGCGCGCTCGGGGCGGTCACCGTCGCGCGCAGCGTAGACGACCTGCCCGGCGTGCTGACCGGCTCGGCATGGGCGCTGGCCGACGTCGACCGGTGGCCCGGCGGCGGCGACGTGGCGTCGACGCTGGCGCTGGTCTCGCTCGACGACGACGCGGACCCGGCCGCGGTGGCCGACAGGGTCGCCGACCTCCTGCCGACGGCGAAGGTGCAGACGGCCGCCGCCGAGCTGGACGCGCTGCGCTCGAGCCCGACCCTGACGGGGCTGACCCGCATCTTCGGCGTCCTTGCCCTCGGCACCGTCGGGCTCCTGCTGCTGGCCACGGCCGCGTCGCAGGCGCTCGCGGCGCAGGAGCGGCGCTCGCTGGGCGCGATTCTCAGGACCCTGGGTCTCGGGCCGGCGCAGCTCAGGCAGCTCACGGCGTGGGAGCTGGCGCCGATCGTCGCGGTGGCTCTCCTGGTGGGCGCGGCCGCGGGGCTCGGCATCGCCGCCCTGCTGGTGCGCAGCGTCGACCTCGCCTCGCTGACGGAGTCGGCGACCGCGCCGTCGCTCCATGTCGACCCGCTCGGGCTGGGCGCCGTGCTCGCCGGGCTGCTCGCCGCGGCGGGCCTCTCCATCCTGACCCAGGCGTGGCGCGCGGGCCGCGTCGACGTCGCAGACCAACTCCGGAGGAACGATGACACCACGCACGCATGACCTGTCGCGCGCCCGGCGCACGCACGCCGGTCCGGACATCTGGTGCGAGGACCTCGTGCGGATCCACCGCAGCGAGGGCATCGAGGTGCAGGCGCTACAGGGGCTGAACCTCACGGTCGAGGCCGGCGAGGTCGTCGCGCTGGTCGGGGCGTCCGGGTCTGGCAAGTCGACGCTGCTGAACATCCTGTCGGGCCTCGACACCCCCACCGGCGGTCGGGCGCGGGTCGCGGGCGAGGACCTGACGGCGATGGGCCGCCGGCAGCGCGTCGACTTCCGTCGGCACAGCGTCGGCTTCGTGTTCCAGCAGACCTCCCGAAACCTCCTGCCCTTCCTGAGCGCCGCCGAGAACGTCGCGCTGCCTATGGTGATCGCGGGACGCGGTCGTCGCGAGGAGCGCGCCGGGCTGCTGCTGGATCTCCTCGACGTGGCGGACTGCGCCGACCGTCGGCCCGGCTCGCTGTCGGGCGGCCAGCAGCAGCGGGTCGCGATCGCCACCGCGCTGGCGAACGCCCCGTCGGTGCTGCTGGCCGACGAGCCGACCGGCGAGCTCGACGAGGTGCACTCGGCACAGGTGCTCGACGCGATGCGAACGGCCGCGACCGAGTTGGACACCACCGTCCTGATCGTGACGCACGACCCCATGGTCAGCGGGCACGTCGCCCGCACAGTGCAGATCCGCGACGGCCGGACGTCCACGGAGGTGCTGCGTCACACGGTCGCCGACGGCGACGGCGTCCGCGAGGTCGTCGAGGAGTACTCGGTGATCGACCGCACGGGGCGCGTGCAGCTCCCCGCGGAGCACGTGGCGGCGCTGCAGCTGCACGACAGGGTCCGCATCCACCGGGAGAGCGACCACGTCGGCGTCTGGCCGGGCGAACCGGCCACGGCTCCGGCGCCCCGCCACGGGACACAGGAGGATTCATGACCACGTCTCGCCTGACGGGCGTCGACCTGACCCGCGACTTCGGCTCGGGCGAGACTCTCGTGCACGCACTCACGGGCGTCTCCCTGGAGGTGGCGGCAGGTCGGCTGACGGCGGTCACCGGCCCGTCGGGGTCGGGCAAGACGACGCTGCTGAACCTGCTCGGCGGGCTGGACCGGCCGACGTCGGGGCGGGTGCTGCTGGACGACACCCGGGTGCTGTCGGAGCTGCCCGAGGCCGAGGTGCTGGCGGTCAGGAGGCGGCGGATCGGCTACGTCTTCCAGACGTTCGGGCTGATCCCGGTGCTGTCGGCCGCGGAGAACGTCGAGGTGCCGCTCCGGCTCGCGCAGGTGGAACCGAAGGAGCGGTCGCGGCGCGTCGCGGAGGCGCTGGAGCGCGTCGGCCTGGCGCGGCACGCGCACCAGCGCCCGCACGAGCTCTCGGGCGGACAGCAGCAGCGGGTCGGCATCGCGCGCGCCGTCGTCGCGGGGCCGGACATCCTGATCGCCGACGAGCCGACGGGCCAGCTCGACTCGGATACCGCCGCCACGATCATGGACCTGATCGTCGAACTCGCCCATGAGCGCGGCCTCGCCGCGGTCGTCTCCACGCACGACCCGGCTCTCGTCGCCCGCGCCGACCACGTCGTCCGCCTCCTCGACGGTGCCCGCCTCTGACCCCGCCCCGGCCCCGCTCCCCTGGGTCGCGATGAGCACGACACACTTGTCATCGCTGAAAACGGCCGTTTTCGGGCGAAATCTCGCGATGAGCAGGAGGATCTGCTCATTCTCAGGCCAGCCGGAGCCCGAAGAAGGCCGTGCCGGGATCGTCGGGCACGGCGAGTTCCGTCCAGCCGAGGTGACGGTAGAACGCGACGGCGTTCGTGTTGTCGGACGACGCTCCCAGGTGGACGCCGGGGACGGCGCGCGCCCGTAGCTCGTCGACGTAGCGCTCCATCAGCCGACGGCCCCAGCCGCCGCCCTGCGCCGCGGGCAGCAGGTCGATGTGGACGTGCGCGGGATACTCGGCCAGGAACGGAAGGGGCTCTATGCCGAGCGAGTTGGCGAACCCGATCAGCCCCGCCTCGACGCGGTCCTTCCCTTCCGCCGACGGGGCGAGCGGCGGCCACCAGACGTCGCGGAACCAGGCCTCGAAGGCCGAGGTGTCGTCCGTGCCGAGCACGTAGCCGACCACGTTCCTGTCGCCGTCGTCGACGACGAACGTCAGGCCGGGGTCGCGGGCGGGGTACGGCAGGGCGAACACGTCGCCCCAGAGCCGGTCGTCGCTGATCATGCCCGTCGCGTCGCCGCCGAAGCGCGCTGTCAGCAGGCACACCCGCGAGATACCGGCCTCGTCGCCGGGCTGGAAGCGCCTCAGGTGCTGCATGCCGTCTCCTCGCACTTGAGCAGATCCTCCTGCCCGTCGTCGATTCTGCCCCGTTTCCGGCCGTTTCGCGCGACGACAAGTGTGTCGTGCTCATCGCGACCCCCGGCGAGCGCGGCGACCCGGACAACTGCAAGAATCTTGCAGTGTTTGCAGTCCATGCAAGGCTCTGCCAGGATGGCGGGACCCACGAGCGGAAGGAGCACCATGATCGCCAGACTGGCCGACATCGCCGCCGCCGCCGGGGTCTCGACCGCCACAGTGTCGCGCGTCCTGAACGACCGACCGGGCGTCGCGCAGGCCACCAGGGACCAGGTGCTCGTCGCCGCCGGGCGGCTCGGCATCCCGACGGGGCAGCCGTCGGCCGCCCGTGGCCGCCACGTCGCCGTCCTGATCCCCGAGCTCGGCAACCCGACGTTCGCCGCCTTCGCCAACGAGCTGTCCCTGCTGCTGTCCGCGGCCGGCCGCGTGATGCTGCTGCTCGTCATCGGCCCCTCGCGCACCGCGGAGGAGCAGATGTCCGATGTGCTGGGCGGGCTCGACGTGCCGGGCGTCATCTCGGTCTCGGGCACGCTGGCCGACGAGCTCAGCTCTCCCGAGCGCTACCTCGGCCTCAACCGCGCGGGCATCCAGCTGGTCTCCATCAACGCCTGGCACCCGGAGGTGACCGGCTCCTTCCTCTCGACCGACGACGCGGCCTCCGTCGCACAGTCCGTCGCCCACCTCCGCAGCCTCGGGCACACGCGCATCGGGCTGGCCGTGGGCCAACGCAGGTACCAGCCGACGGCGCGCAAGGTCGCCGCCTTCCTCGACCTCGGGTTCGACGAGTCGAGCGTTGTCAGCACGTTCTTCACCGGCGAGGGCGGCCAGAGCGCGGCCGCCCGCCTGCTCGACGCCGGCCACACCGCCATCGTGTGCGGCTCGGACGTCATGGCTCTCGGCGCGATGCGCGAGGCCCGCTCCCGGGGCCTCGACATCCCCGGCGACGTCTCCGTCGTCGGTTTCGACGACTCGGCGCTGATGCCGTTCACCGCCCCTGCCCTCACCACGGTGCACCAGCCCGTGGCGGCGCTGTGCCGGGCCGCGGTCGACGCGCTGCTCAGCGCACTGGAACGGCCACCGGCCGAGTCCACCGAGATGCTCTTCCACCCCGACCTCATCATCCGCCAATCGACAGGACCTGCCGCATGACTCACCAGTGGTGGCGCGACGCCGTCATCTACCAGATCTACCCCCGCTCCTTCGCCGACGCCTCGGGCGACGGCTACGGCGACCTCAGGGGCGTGATCTCGAAGCTCGACTATCTCCGCGACCTGGGCGTCGACGCCGTCTGGCTGTCGCCGTTCTACACCTCGCCGATGGCCGATGCGGGCTACGACGTGGCCGACTACTGCGACGTCGACCCCATGTTCGGCGACCTCGCCGACGCCGACGCACTGATCGCCGAGGCGCACGAGCGTGGCCTCAGGATCATCGTCGACCTTGTCCCCAACCACTCCTCCAGCGAGCACCGGCTGTTCCAGGCCGCTCTGGCCGCCGGGCCCGGCTCGCCCGAACGGGAGAACTACCTGTTCCGCGACGGGCTGGGCGACGAGGGCGAACTGCCGCCTAACAACTGGACCGCGGTGTTCGGCGGCCGCTCCTGGACGCGCCTGACCGCGGCCGACGGCACCCCGGAGCAGTGGTACCTGCACCTGTTCGACCCCGAGCAGCCCGACTGGAACTGGGAGCACGAGCCCGTCCGCGAGCTGTTCGACGACACCCTGCGGTTCTGGCTCGACAAGGGCGTCGACGGGTTCCGCGTCGATGTCGCCCACGGGCTTGTCAAGGCCGAGGGGCTGCCGGACCAGGTCTCCACGGACTCCGACCTCGGCTTCCAGACCGGCCCCCAGTGGGACCAGGACGGCGTGCACGAGATCTACCGGCGCTGGCGCGCGGTGCTCGACGGCTACGACGGCGACCGCTCGCTGGTGGCCGAGGCCTGGGTCGAGGACCCCGAGCGCCTCAAGCTGTACCTGCGCCCCGACGAGATGCACACGGCCTTCAACTTCGAGTTCCTCGACTGCCTGTGGGACGCCGACGCCTACCGCAAGGTCATCGCGTCGACCATGGCCGCAAACGAGTCCGTCGGCGCGCCGACGACCTGGGTGCTCAGCAACCACGACGTCGTCCGGCACGTCAGCCGGCTCGGCCTCACGGTGCCCGGCTCCAGCCACGAGGGCCTCGGACTGCGCGACGAGCAGCCCGACAACGTGCTCGGCCTGCGCCGCGGCCGCGCGGCGACGCTCATGATGCTCGCGCTGCCCGGGTCGGCGTACCTGTACCAAGGCGAGGAGCTCGGCCTGCCCGACCACACGACGCTCGCCGACGACGTGCGCCAGGACCCAACCTGGACCCGCTCGGGCCACACGCGCGTCGGGCGCGACGGGTGCCGCGTGCCGCTGCCGTGGCTCGCCGACGCGCCGGCCTACGGCTTCTCCCCCACCGGCGAGTCCTGGCTGCCGCAGCCCGACTCGTTCGAAGAGCTGGCCGCGGACCGTCAGGTCGGGGTCGCCGGGTCCACCTGGACGCTGTACCGCGACGCGCTCCGGCTGCGTCGCGAGTTCGGGCTCGGCCGCGGCGAGCTGACCTGGCTCGACGCAGGCGAGCACGTCGTCGGCTTCGACAACGGCGACGTGCGCGTGCTGACCAACGTGCTGGGGGACCCGCAGCCCTTGCCCGAGGGCTGGACCGTGCTGCTGGCCAGCGCGGACGTCGACGGCGAACTCCCGACCGACGTCACTGTCTGGCTGCAGCGCGTCTGACCTCCGCCGGGCTATCCGTCCGCCGAGCTTGTCGAGGCACCCTGGCCCACTGGTTCGCCGAGCCTGTCGAGGTGCCCCGAGCCCAGCGAGGGGACGAACCCGCGCCCGGTTCGCCGAGCTCGTCGAGGTGCCCCGAGCGCAGCGAGGGGAGCAACCCGCGCCCGGTTCACCGAGCCCGTCGAGGTGCCCCGAGCGCAGCGAGGGGAGCAACCCGCGCCCGGTTCGCCGAGCTCGTCGAGGTGCCCCGAGCGCAGCGAGGGGAGCAACCCGCACGCCGCGCACCTCAGGGGGTCGACGCGCGCGGCATGATCGCGCGCACGGCATGCGCGGCGGCAGGCGTGTCCACGTTGCGTGTGACAGGCTCCGGGGCCGGCAGCCGCATCAGGGACAGCGACCGCATCACCGTGCGGACCTCGACGTTTCGGACGTGGCCCAGCCGCTCGACGGCGGCCCGCAGCGCGGCGAGCCGGTAGCGCCCCGCGAGCGGCTGGGCTACGCCGTCGACGTCCTCGAGGACGACGCCGTCGTGCGCGAGCTCGGCGTCGCACAGGAGGCGGACGACGGAGGCGGGGTCGGCGAGGTCTCCCGCCAGCAGGAACACGTCGTCGGCGTCCCCCAGCCGCGGGAGGGCGGCCGCGATGCCCGCGACGGGGCCCCCGAACGGCGGGTCCTCGACGACGAACGTGACATCGGTGCCGTCGTCGAGCCACCAGTGCGGCCGCGGGCCGGCGACCACGACGGGGTGCGACACGGCGGTGGCGGCGGCCACCGCGCGCTCGAGGAGGGTGCGCCCGTCGATGACGAGCGCCAGCTTGTTGCCGGGCATCCGCGTCGAGCGGCCGCCGGCCAGGATCACTGCCGCGGTGCCGGCCATGTCAGCAGCCCGCCCGGAGGTCGGTCTCGCCGGCAGCGTGCGGTGAAGTCGGGCGCTTTCCCGACCCCGCGTCGAAGCACTCCATCATGCTCGCCCCCTTGTTGCGCCTCATCGTACGCCGCGCCGTCGGCCCCTCCCCCAGCTGACGCCAACGAAAACTCCCAGGCGCCAACGAAATAGCCAGACGCCAACGACACTCGCGCAAATACCGTTGGCGTCTGTGCATATCGTTGGCGTCTGGGGGAAGGAGTCTGCGGCGCGGGGGAAGGCAGGGGAAGGCGAGGCGACTCAAGGGCGGCCGGGACTCAGATAGGGGACCGGGGAGGGGCCGGGAAGGAGCCGCTAAGCTGGACGCACGCCACCTGGCGCCCCCCCCTGTGTAAAGGAGCACACCTTGCCCAGCAAGACAGTGACCGTCGGATCGCACGTCGGACTGCACGCCCGCCCCGCCGCGCTCATCGCGGCTGCCGCCGGCGAGTACGACGACGACATCTTCCTGCAGATGGGCGACTCCGAGGTCGATGCGGCCAGCTCGCTCCTGATCATGACCCTCGGGGCGGAGAAGGGCGCCGAGGTCACGGTGACCTCCGACAATGCGGAGGCGGTCGACAAGATCGCGGACATGGTCGCCCAGGACCTGGACGCCTGAGCCGACCCCCCACCACGCTGAGGCTGCAATGGCGCTGCCTGAACGTCTCGCCGGGCTGCGGCTGCCCGTCGTCGCCGCTCCCATGTTCCTGGTGTCCGGCCCGGAGCTGGTGCTGGCCTGCGCGCATGCCGGCGTGCTCGGTACCCTCCCCGCGCTGAACCAGCGCACGACAGCGGGTCTGCGCGAGTGGCTCGCGCGGATCGCCGCGGAAGCCCACAACGCCCCCTACGGCGTCAACCTCATCGCCCACTCCTCGAACCCGCGGCTCGCCGCCGACCTCGACGTCATCGTCGAGCACCGGGTGCCGGTCGTCATCACGTCGCTCGGCGCCTCCGACCGTGTCGTCGACGCCGTGCACGGGTACGGGGGGCTCGTGTTCCACGACGTGACGACTCTCGCCCACGCGAGGCGGGCCGCAGGCGCCGGGGTCGACGGGCTGATCCTCGTCGCCGCGGGGGCGGGTGGACATGCGGGCAGGCTGAACCCCTTCTCCTTCGTCACCGCGGTGCGGAACTGGTTCGACGGAACCCTCCTGCTCGGCGGCGGGCTGAGCACCGGGGCCGACGTCGCCGCCGCGGTCGCGCTCGGCGCGGACCTCGCCTACCTCGGCACCCGCTTCATCGCGACGCAGGAGTCGATGGCAAGCGCGGCCTACCGCGACCTGCTCGCGGCGGCCGGGCCCGAGGACATCGTCTACACGCCCTCGGTCAGCTCCATCCCCGCCAACTTCCTCGCCGAGTCCCTCGCGCGGGCCGGCATCGACCCGGACGCGCCTCCCGGGCCGGTCGACCTCTCCCACCTGACCACGCCATCGGAGACGGACGCCAAGGCCTGGCGCGACATCTGGTCGGCCGGTCATTCGGTGGCTGGCATCACCGACACCCCATCCGTCGCGCAACTCGTCTACCGGCTGGACGAGGAGTACGCAGCCGCCGTCCGACGATTGAAGAGGCATCCATGAGCACCGTCACCACCGCCGTCGAGGACGGCATCGCCACCCTGACGCTGAGCCGGCCCGACGTGCTCAACGCATTCTCGTTGGAGATGGGCGCGGAGTTCGTCGATGCCCTGCGGGACCTCGACGGCGACGGCTCCGTCCGCGCCATCATCGTCACGGGTGCGGGCCGCGCGTTCTGCGCGGGGATGCAGCTCAGCGACTCGGACAACGTCTTCGGCTTCGACCCGTCGATGGACCTCGGACCGGCAGAGCTGGCCGCCCGCTGGCAGGAGCCGGAGGTCGCCGAGGGGGTCCGCGAGCCGGGCGGCAAGCTGACGCTCGCCATCCTCGAGTGTCGCAAACCGATCATCGCGGCCATCAACGGGCCGGCCGTCGGCGTCGGGTCCACCATGACGCTGCCCATGGACTTCCGGCTCGCCTCGACCACGGCGCGGATGGGATTCGTGTTCGCCCGCCTCGGCATCACGCCCGAGGCGTGCTCCACCTGGTTCCTCCCGCGGCTGATCGGGGTGCCGGCCGCCCTGGAGCTGCTCTACAGCGGCGACATCATCGACGCCAGGAGAGCTCTCGAGGTGGGGCTGGTGGGCTCGGTGCACGAGCCCGACGACCTTCTGCTCGCGGCCCGCGCCGTCGCGGACCAGATGACCCGAGGCCGCTCCGCGCACGCCGTCGCCCTGACCCGTCAGCTGGTGTTCCGACACCTGGCGGACGTCGGCGTGCTGGAGGCACACCTGGCCGAGTCACTTGCGCTGCGCCACGCCGCGCACGGGGACGGCCGCGAGGGAGGGCTCGCGTTCCTCGGCAAGCGGGAGCCCCGCTTCACCCAGCCGGCACCCGACGCGTTCGACCACATCTTCCCGCCCTCCACCGCGGCACACTGAAACTCGGCTGATTCCGCCCGCTGGGCGCCACCCATCGTAGACTCCCAGCATCCCGGGAGGAGCATCATGCGTGGCGTGGCGTTGGCAGCTGTGAGTCTGGTCTGCTGCCTACTCGCCGGCTGCTCCGTGACGATCCCCACGGACCCGGACGGGACCCTGGAGCGCGTCACCGGCGGCACGCTCCGGGTGGGGGCCTCACCCGCCGTCGGCCTCGTGGAGGTCACCGGCTCGCGGGTGACCGGCCCACTGCCCGACCTGGTCAGCGGCTTCGCCGCCACCCGCGATGCGGACGTCGAGTTCACCGTGCTGGGCGAGGAGGAGATCGTCGACGCTCTCGAGGCCGGTCGGCTCGACCTCGGGATCGGCCCCATGACCAACGAGTCCCCTTGGTCGGAGCGGGCCTCGATGACCCGCGGGTACGACACCGTTCCCGGCGCGGATGGCCGCAAAGTCGTGCTGCTGCTCCCGCTTGGGGAGAATCGGCTGCAGAGCGCGCTGGAGGTGTTCCTCGACGAGGAGGTGGGGCCGTGAAGTCGATGGGGCGCACGGACCTGCCCGAGCGTCAGCAGGAGGCCCTGCGCAAGGCCATCTTCTGGGAGTGGTTCACCCTCGGCTACAGCGCGGTGACCATCACCCTGATCGCCCTGGTGCTCGGCGGCTCACAGGCCATGAAGACCGCCTGGGTCGAGGACATCCTCTCCCTGCTGCCCCAGATCTCGTTCCTGGTCGCGCTGCTGTTCATCCGGCACAGGCCGAGCCGTCGATTCCCGTACGGCCTCCACCGGGCGATGGGCGTCGGCCACCTCGTGGCCGGGGTCGCGCTGCTGCTGATCGGCGCGCTGCTCGCCGTCGAGTCGGCCATGGGGCTGCTCCGCGCGGAACACCCCGCCATCGGCACCGTGAGCCTGTTCGGCCACACCGTCTGGCTCGGCTGGTGCATGGTCGCCGTGATGATCTTCACCATGTGGGGACCATTCGTCTACGGCCGCGCGAAAGTGAAGCTGGCCCCCGACCTGCACAACAAGGTGCTGTTCACCGACGCCGACATGTCGAAGGCGGACTGGACCACGACCGCGGCCTCCGTCGTCGGCGTGCTCGGCATCGGACTCGGCCTGTGGTGGCTCGACGGCGTGGCCGCTCTGTTCATCTCGCTGGGCATCGTCAAGGACGGCTGGACCAACCTGTCCTCGGCGATCCTCGACCTGATGGACCAGCGCGCCCGCAGCTTCGACGACTCGGAGCCCCACCCTCTGATCCGCGACATCGTGAGGCGGGTCCGCAGCGAAGCCTGGGTGCGCGACGCCTCCGTGCGAATGCGCGACATGGGCCAGGTCTTCCACATCGAGGTGTTCGTGATCCCCCGCACCGAGGTGTCGCTGGAGCAACTGGAGGCGACCCGCGACGACGTCGCCGCGCTGGACTGGAAGGCGCAGGACATCGTGCTGATCCCCGTCTCCGCACTCCCCGACGAAGCGAGCCGCGGGAGGGACTGACCCGCACCGCTACGTAGAGTCGACAGCCCCAGGAGAGCCAGACAGAAGGGACAGGATATGACCACGGACCCGCGCACCAGCCACCACACGGGCGGCTTCCCGGATCAGGAGCAGAGCCAGCCCGGCCTCACCGACCAGACCTCACCCAGGCCGGATCACGGCGAAGACAGCTACACCGGCAGCGGAAGGTTGGCCGGCCGCAGGGCGCTGATCACCGGCGGCGACTCAGGCATCGGACGCGCCGTCGCCATAGCCTTCGCGCGGGAGGGCGCCGACGTGGCGATCGCCCACCTCCCCGAGGAGCAGGTCGACGCGGACGACACCGTAGCCCTGATCGAGCAGGCCGGCCACCGGGGGCTCTCCCTGCCGGGAGACGTTCGCGACGAGGACTTCGCCACGGGCATCGTGGAGTCCACGGTCGAGGAGTTCGGAGGCCTCGACATCCTGGTACTCAACGCCGGATACCAGAAGGACCGCGACGGCATCGAGACGCTGCCCACCGAGGAGTTCGACCGGGTCTTCCGGACGAACCTGTACGGCATGTTGTGGAGCGCTCGGGCGGCCGTGCCTCGGCTGGGACCGGGCAGCTCGATCATCGTGACCGCGTCGATCCAGGCGTACAGCCCGTCGCACTCGATCATCGACTACGCCATGACCAAGGCGGCCCAGGTCGCGTTCGTGCAGGCCGCCGCCGATGAACTGGGCGAGAAGGGCATCCGGGTCAATGCCGTGGCACCCGGGCCGATCTGGACGCCACTGATTCCCGGCACAGGCTGGGACGCCGAGCGGCTGGCGACCTTCGGCCAGGACACGCCGCTCGGCCGGGCGGGGCAGCCGGCCGAGCTGGCAGGCGCCTACGTCTACCTGGCCTCCGAGGACGCCAGCTACACCTCCGGCGCGGTGCTGCCCGTCACTGGCGGCAAGCACCTGTAGTCCGTTCAGGCGAGGTCCCTGCGGTCCGCCTCGTCGAGCTGGGCCTCGAGCCCGGCAATCACCTCCGGCGACAGGCTCGGCAGCACGCCCGTGTCGAACAGCCCGCCAGACAGTCCGTGCGGGTCGAGGGCCTTGTCCAGCTCTTCGGGCGCCATCAACCCCTCCGCCAGGATCAGCGACCGGACGGGCACCCCCTCGTGCAGAGCCTGCTTCGCCAGCCGGGCGGCGTGCAGATACCCGATCCGCGGGATCAGCGCCGTGATGACGCCGACGGAGCTGTCGACCATCGCTTGCAGGTGCGCGGTGTTGGCCGTGATCCCGTCGACGCAGTTGATCCGCAGCGTGCGGACGGACCGGCGCAACCAGGCAGTGTTCTGCAGCAGCACGTGGGCCATGACCGGCTCGAAGGCGTTCAGCTGCAGCTGTCCGGCCTCGCTCGCCATCGCGATGGTCACGTCGGAGCCGGCGATGATGAACGCGACCTGGTTGACCGCCTCCGGGATGACCGGGTTCACCTTGCCGGGCATGATCGAGCTCCCGGCCTGCTTCGCGGGGAGGTTGATCTCCCCCAGCCCGGCCTGCGGTCCCGAGCTCAGCAGCCTCAGGTCGTTGCAGATCTTCGACAGCTTCATCGCCGCCCGCTTCATGACCGACGACGCGGACATGAACACGCCGGTGTCGCTGGTCGCCTCGATCAGGTCGCCCGCCTCCACGAGCCCGTCGAACCCGGTGATCTCCCGCAGGTGCGAGATGACGGCCGGGCCGAAGTCGGGCACCGACGCGATGCCGGTGCCGATCGCGGTGGCACCGAGGTTGACTTCCAGCAGCAGCGGCCGGACGTCCTCGATGCGCGCGATGTCCTCGCCCAGGGTCGTGGCGAAGCCGCGGAACTCCTGCCCGAGCGTCATCGGCACGGCGTCCTGCAACTGTGTGCGGCCCACCTTCAGGACCTCACGGAACTCGCGCCCCTTGGTGGCGAAGGAGCTGCGCAGCAGCCGCATCTCCTGCGCGAGGCGGCCGAGGCCGTAGGCGATGGACAGCTTGACGGCGCTGGGATACGTGTCGTTGGTGGACTGCGATCGGTTGACGTGGTCGTTGGGCGAGAGGAAGTCGTAGTCGCCCTTCTGGCGGCCCGCGAGCTCGAGCGCGCGGTTGGCGATGACCTCGTTCACATTCATGTTGGTCGACGTGCCTGCGCCGCCCTGGATGACACCCACGACGAACTGTTCGTGCAACTCGCCGTCGATGATGTCCTGGGCAGCGCGGTCGATCAGGTCGGCCCGCCTGGCGTCCAGCACCCCGATCTCCTTGTTCGCCCTGGCCGCGGCCTGTTTCACCTGGGCGTAGGCGATGATCAGGTCCGGGTAGACGCTGATCTCGCGGCGGCTGATGGGGAAGTTCTCCATCGCGCGCGCGGTGTTGATGCCCCAGTACGCGTCATCGGGTATCTGGAGCTCTCCGAGTGAGTCTCTCTCTGTGCGAGGCATGCCATCACCGTAGCGCCGCGACCGTGACGGCAGCCGCCTCCAGTGCCATCCACGCCTGGAGCTGTGTGGACAACTCGGCGGTCTCGCCGACGGCGTCCGCGTGGGTGTCCTGGGGGAACACAACGACCGGCCGGCCGCGCCAGCCGCGCACGGCGCGGCGGTCCCACAGGTCGTCAGCCGTGGCGGTCACGACCTCGCCGGCGAGGATGCGCGCCTGACGGTCAAGCCGCGGGTCGGCGGCGGCCAGCGCGAGGTAGCGGGTCAGGATTCCGCTGAACAGCCCGCCGTCGCCCGCGCCGTGGGTGCGCAGCACGCGCGTCCCGGGCCTGGTCAGGCGCCGGGCCACCGCCCTGACGTGGGCCTCGGCGGCCGGGAGTTCATCGCCGCCGAGTTCCAGCATCAGGCCGAGCACCGGCCCCTGGTTGTAGGTGAAGACATCCGAGACGGGCACGAGCCGGCCCTCGACCACCCGCAGCCCGTCGCGCATCAGGCCGTCGGCATCGGCGAGGTTGGCACGCAGCCAGCCCAGCATGCGTCGCGGGACGTCGCGCTCCCCGGCGCGAGCCAGGAACAGCGCGATGGGCCCGGTGGCGGCGGTGTTGATGAAGTCCCGCTGCGTGCTCCACAGCGCCCCGCCGCCCCAGTCGTGCCGCAGTGCCGACTCCAGCACGGGCCGCAGGCGCCGCGTCGCGCCGTCGGCCCCGCCCAGGCGACCGAACCGCTGCGTGGCCAGCGCCAGCCATGCCATGTCGTCGAAGTAGCCGTTGCGGAACCGGAGCCCGTTGCGCAGCCAGACGCCTCGGATGTGGCTGCGGATGAGGCGGTCATCGACCAGTGCGCTGCCGCGCAGCCGCGCGTCGACGAGGCAGTCGATCAGGTGCGCCTGCCACCAGTAGTGCCACTCGCCGCGCGGCCGGCCGGGCCGGGCGACCGTGGCCAGCCGGGTGCGGGGCACGCCCAGCGCCCGGCCGCCGAAGGTCGCCAGCACGGAGCGGGCAGCCTCCTCGGCGCGGGCGTCGGTCACGACTCAGGCCAGGTTCTGCAGCAGGAGGGTCTCGGCGACGACGGCCTTGGCGAGGTCGCCGAGGTCGACGGACTCGTCGATGCCGTGCATGCGGGAGGTGGGGTCGACCACCGCGGTCAGGAGAACCGCGGCGCCGGGGTTGCGCTCGGCGAACTCGGCGGCGATCGGGATGGAGCCGCCGGTGCCGATCGCGACCGCCTCGACCCCGAAGGCCTCGCGGAACGCGGACTGCACCTTCTCGTTCAGCTCGCCGCTCAGCGTGAACTCGCTGCCGGAGCCGTGGCGGCCGGGCTGCACGTCGACGTGGGCCCCCCACGGGGCGTGGCTGTGCAGGTGGTCGACGAGCGCCTTCGTGGCCGAGACGGGGTCGTCGCCGGGCGCGATGCGGACGCTGACCTTGGCCTTCGCGCTGGGGATGAGCGTGTTGGACGCGTCCTTCAGTCGGGTGGTGTCGATCGCCAGCACGGAGGCGGACGGCTTGGCCCACATGCGCGAGGCGGCGGAGCCGTCGCCGATCCACTCGACGCCCTCCAGGATGCCGGTCTCCTCGCGGAGGCGGTCCTCGTCGTACTCGACGGTGGGCTCCGGCGACGTCTTCAGCCCCTCGATCGCGACGTTGCCCGCCTCGTCGTGCAGGGTCGCGAGCAGGCGGCAGAGCGCCGTCAGCGCGTCGGGGACGACGCCGCCGAACTGGCCGGAGTGCAGGCCCGTCTGGAGCGTCGAGACGGTCACGACGGCGTCGACCGAGCCGCGCAGCGTCGCGGTCAGCGACGGCTCCCCAACCTTCCAGTTGACGGCATCCGCGATGACGAACACGTCGGCGTGCAGCCGGTCGCCGAACTTCTCGAACAGGCCCTCCATGCTGGGCGAGCCGATCTCCTCCTCGCCCTCGATGAACACCTTCACGCCCACGGGGGGCTTCCCCTCGAAGGCACGGAGTGCGCCGAGGTGCACCGCGATGCCGCCCTTGTCGTCGGCCGCGCCGCGCGCGTAGAGGCGGCCGTCGCGCTCCGACGGGGCAAAGGCGGGCGACGTCCAGGCGTCGGGATCTCCGGTGGGCTGGACGTCGTAGTGCGCGTAGAGGAGCACGGTGGGCGCACCCTCGGGGGCCGGGAAGTGGCCGTATACCGCGGGCTTGCCGCCGGGCACCTCGAGGAGCTCGACAGTGGGGCAGCCGACGTCGCGCAGCAGGTGAGCGACGACGTCCGCGGCGGCCAGCACGTCGTCGTCGTGCTCGCTGATGGACGAGACCGATGGGATGGCGATGAGCCGCTTCAGGTCGGTGAGGACGGAGGAGATCACTGCTTCTGCTGCTTCATGGAGGCTCATGCATCCACCCTACTCAGCGGGCGGTCTGCCTCAGCGTCAGGCGTCAACGCACCCTACCCACGACCGGAAGTGACGCTTTTCATTTCATTCTTACATGAAGCAACCGCCGCCACTCTGAGCCGCCTCCTCCGATCGGACTTCCAGGGGCAACTGTTGTCGACGCTCTTCCTGCTCCCCGAGCAGGAGCGCTCGCTGACCGAGCTCGAGCGCCTCACCACCGCCGGCCGAGCCCGGATGGTCCGCGTCGGCCGCCCCGGCCCGTTCCCGAGGAACGTCGACGTGCTGCCGGTCGGCGACATCGAGGCGACGTGCGTGCAGCGCGCGGCGTCCGAGGCGAAGGAGGCGCTGCGCCAGAGCGTGCGGTTCACCGTCGTCGAGCCTCGGCGTGGGGATCCCCGGACTGCGCCATCACGACCACGGCACAGCGGAGCCCGCTCCTCGAGCTGAGCCTCGCCTGATCTCGCGGCGGGTGCGCACACCGGCGTGCGCACCTGACGCGTTCACGTCGGCCCCGATGTGGCCGGCCTCTGGGGGATCGTGGGCTGTCGCGCAGAGCTGCGCGGCAGCCCACGACCGGCCCGTCACCAGCTCTTCGCGGCCTCCGCCAGCGCCCGCTCGACCGCCCCGACGTGCGCGTTCGCCTCGGCCCCAGGTCGACGGACGAGGAAGAACGTGTTGAGTGGGGGCTCCTGGCCGACGTTCAGCTCGACCAGCCGCCCGTCCGCCAGGTGCTCCTCGCACAGCTCACGCGGAACCACGGAGTAGCCCGCCCCGGACGTCACCGCCGACACGACGGCATGCAGGTTCGGCACCGTCAGCGACGCTTCCCTCGCCGCCTGCTTGTTGAGCGCGGTGCGCCAGTAGCGGCGCACGATGGGCAGGTCCTCGGCGTAGGCAACGAGTGGGACCTGACGCAGCGCGTCGCACAGCTCGCACCCGGTCGCCGCCAGCGGCACGCCCCGGTCGGCCCACGCGGGCGAGATTACCAGCGCGTACTGCGCGTCGGTGAGCGGCGTCGACACGAGCCCCTTCCCGCGGGGACGACGGGTGGCGATGACCAGGTCGTGCTGGCCGCCGCGCATCTCGTCCATCAGCTCGTCCGTCATGCCCTGCGCGACGCGCAGTTCAACCCCCTGCGAGACCAGCGGGGCGAGCGCCGGGAGCACCCGCGTGCACAGCAGCTCGGAGGGGCCGGCCAGGTGGACCGGCGCCACGCGGACGCCGAGCGGGCCGTCGTCATCGAGCCCCGCCAGCTGGTCCAGCGGCGCCGCCACCCGCGCTGCCAGCTCGTGCGCGAACGCGGTCGGCTGCACGCCGCGAGCGAGCCTCTCGAACAGCTGGCGGCCGAGCCGCTCCTCCAGCGCGCGGACCTGCGCCGTGACGGTCGGCTGCGAGAGCCCGAGCCCCGGCGCCGCACCCGTGAGGGACCCGACGCGGTAGACACAGAGAAAGGTCCGCAGCAGGTTCAGATCCAAGGGGGTACGCGTGTCCGACATGCCTACATCGTACGCCCCGCATGCCGCACGACCCATCGGCTCCCCGATGGGAACTATCGGTCGATCGATTTCAATTCCGATGATTCGCGACGTAGGCTTGGCCCAATGGAACGAGAGGATGACCCCATGAACACGATTCTCTTTCTGATGACCGGATCCGACACCTGGACCCTGAACGACGGCACCGCGCACCGCACCGGCTTCTGGGCCGAGGAGGCCGTCACGCCGTTGCAGATCTTCAAGGACGCCGGCTACGCCGTGCAGGTCGCCACCCCGGGCGGCGTCGTGCCGCCCGTCGACCCCGCCAGCCTGACCGACGACATCTCCGTCGACCAACCCGAGCTGAAGGCCCCCATCGCCATCGCCGACGTCGATCTCGCGGACTACGCCGCGGTCTTCGTGCCCGGCGGCCACGGCCCCATGGAGGACCTCGCCGTCGACGCCGACTCCGGCCGGCTGCTGGCCGACGCGGTGACGTCCGGCAAGCTCGTCGGCGTCGTCTGTCACGGCCCCGCCGCCCTGCTGGCCGCCAAGAATGCCGACGGCCGCAACGCCTTCGCCGGCTACACCATCACGGCCTTCACCAATGCCGAGGAGAAGATCGGCGGCCTCGCCGACAAGGCTCCGTGGCTCCTGCAGGACCGCCTCACCGAGGCCGGCCTGACCGTCGAGGTGGGCGCTCCCTTCCAGCCGCACACCGTGACGGACCGCAACGTGCTGACGGGCCAGAACCCGGCCTCGTCCGCCCCCCTCGCCGAGAACATCCTGGAGGGGCTCAAGTGACCACGACCCGGCTCTTCTCCCCCATCACCCTGCGCGGGCTGACCATCCCGAACCGCCTGTGGATGGCGCCGATGTGTCAGTACAGCGCCCCCGCCGAGGGCCCCCTGACGGGCGTGCCCGGCGAGTGGCACGCGCAGCACTACGGCGCCCGCGCCGTCGGCGGCGTCGGCGCGATCGTCGTGGAGGCCACCGCGGTCGTCCCCGAGGGCCGCATCACCGCCTGGGACCTCGGGCTCTGGAACGACGACCAGGTTGCCGGCCACCGCCGGCTGACCGACTTCATGAAGGAGCAGGGCGTTGTGCCCGTCGTCCAGCTCGCGCACGCCGGCCGCAAGGCCAGCACGAACCGCGAGTTCCTGGGGGGCCAGCCGCTCGATCCCGCCACCGATCGCCTCGGCTGGGAGGTCGTCGGCCCCAGCGCCATCGCGTTCGACGATGTGCTGCCCGTGCCGCACGACCTGTCGCTGGTTGAGATCGCGGGCGTCGTCGACGCCTTCGCCGAGGCCTCCCGCCGCGCGGTGGCAGCCGGCTACCAGATGATCGAGGTGCACGCCGCACACGGCTACCTCGTCCACCAGTTCCTTTCGCCGCAGTCGAACCAGCGCACCGACCAGTACGGCGGCTCCCTGGAGAACCGCTCGCGCCTGGCCGCCGAGATCGCCGACGCGGTCCGCGCCGCGGTCGGCGAGGACTACCCCGTCATGTTCCGCCTTTCGGCCACCGACTGGCTCGAGCCCGAGGGCTGGACCACCGACCAGACGGTCGAGCTCACGAAGTCCCTGAAGGAGCACGGCGTCGACATCGTGCACGTCTCCACGGGTGGCAACACCCCGTGGCCGGGAGCGGCCACCGGCCCCGGCTACCAGGTGCCGTTCGCGGCACGTGTCCGCGAGGCCACCGGGCTGCCAACCGTCGCGGTCGGCAACATCACGGAGCCGGCCCAGGCCGAGCAGATCCTGGTCGACGGGCAGGCCGACGTGGTCGCGCTGGGTCGGCCGCTGCTGCTCGATCCGTACTGGGGTGTGCGCGCGTCGCGCACGCTCGGCGCCGACGAGGACTTCCCGCTGCAGTACTCGCGGGCGGCCAAGAGCCTCCGCTGACTGACGATCGGTCATGTCGCACCCACCTGCGAGGATGGGCGACATGACCGATCCTGCATTTCCCGAGGAACCGTTCTCCGCACCCACGCCCATCGAGCTCGCGGCGACGCCGCTGACCGTGGTCCGCTACGAGGGCATCGGCCTGGAGGGGCTGCCCGCCGCCTTCGACGAGGGCTTCCCCGCGCTCGGCAACCTCGTCGGCAGCGGCGCGCTCGACCCGACCGGCCCCGCCCTGGCGATGTACCACGGCGATCCCGACGGCATCTTCGACCTTGAGGTTGGGTTCCCCGTCGCGACGGCCCTCGCCGGGCCGCTGCCCGCGGGCGACGTGTCCGTGGTCGGCTCGCAACTGCCCGCCGGACCAGCGCTGGCGACCACGCACGTCGGCACCTACGACGGGCTGGGCGCGGCCTGGGCCGATCTCACCGCGCAGGCCGCGGCGTCGCCGAGCGGCGTGTGGATCGAGGTCTACGTGACCGACCCGTCCGAGGCGCCCGAGGCGCTGCGGACGGACCTGATCCTGCCCGTGAAGGCCTGAGGCCTCAGCCCAGGGCGGCGGGGAGCGGGGCCTCCCAGGCGCGGCGGGCCTCGTCGAGGTCGACGGTGAACGCACCGACGAACTCGAGCTCGCCCCCGCCGGTGACCTCGCCGATGCGGGCGACGGGCACGCCGTGCTGCGCGCACAGCGCCTCGAGCTCGGCCAGGTACGCCCCCGACAGCGACACGACGGCGCGGGCGGCGGACTCGGAGAACAGCGCGACGGTCGGGTCGTCGCCCGGCAGCGTCACGGCGAAGCCGAGCCCGTTGCGGAACGCCGACTCGGCCAGCGCGACGCCGAGGCCGCCCTCGCTGACGTCGTGGGCCGAGGAGAGCAGGCCGCGGCGGGCCGCCTCCCCCAGCACGTCGGCCAACGCCTTCTCCGCGCCGAGCACGACCTGCGGGGGCGTGCCGCCCAGGTGCCCGTCGTGCGCGACGGCCTCCCAGATCGACCCGGAGAGCTCCTCGCGGGTCTCGCCGAGCAGGAGCACGGCGTCGCCCGGGTGCGTGAAGCCGGAGCGCAGCCGCGTCGCAACGTCGTCGATCACGCCCATCACGCCGACGGTGGGCGTCGGGAGGATCGGCGTCGAGGCGGTCTGGTTGTAAAGGCTGACGTTGCCGCCGGTGACGGGGATGCCGAGCTCACGGCAGGCGTCGACCAGGCCGAGGATGGCCTCGGAGAACTGCCACATGACCTCGGGGTCCTCGGGCGAGCCGAAGTTAAGGCAGTCGGTGATGGCGACCGGCTCGGCGCCGGTGACGGCGACATTGCGGTAGGCCTCGGCCAGCGACAGCTGTGCGCCGAGGTACGGGTTGAGGTACGAGAACCGGGAGTTGGCGTCGAGCGCGAGCGCGATGCCGAGCCCGGTGGACTCGTCGATGCGGAGCATGCCGGCGTCCTCCGGCTGGGCGAGCACGGAGTTGCCGCGCACGTAGCGGTCGTATTGCTGCGTCACCCAGGTCTTGTCGGCGACGTTCGGGTGCGCGAGGACCCGCAGAAGCATGGCCCGGACGGCGTAGGCCGAGTTGTCGCGCGGGAGGTCCTCGGCGCGGTCGGCGTTCAGCGCGTCGATCCAGCCGGGGCGGTGGTACGGGCGGTCGTAGACGGGGCCCTCGTGCGCGACGGTCTTCGGGTCGACGTCGACGATGGTCTCGCCGTGCCAGGAGATGATGAGGCGGTCGCCGTCGGTGACCTCGCCGACGACGGTCGCGAGCACGTCCCACTTGGCGCAGATCTCCATGAAGCGCGCGACGTTGGCGGGCTCCACGACCGCCATCATGCGCTCCTGAGACTCGCTCATCAAGATCTCCTCCGGCGCGAGGTTGGGGTCGCGCAGGGGGACGAGGTCGAGGTTGACGAACATGCCTCCGTCGCCGGCCGAGGCCAGCTCGGAGGTGGCGCACGAGATGCCCGCGGCGCCGAAGTCCTGGATGCCGTTGACGATGCCCGCCTGGAACAGCTCGAGCGTGCACTCGATGAGCAGCTTCTCCATGAACGGGTCGCCCACCTGGACACTGGGGCGCTTGGCCGGGCCGGTCTCATCGAACGTCTCGGAGGCCAGGATGGAGGCGCCGCCGATGCCGTCGCCGCCCGTGGCCGCGCCGAAGAGGATGACCTGGTTGCCGACGCCGGTGGCGCGTGCGAGATGCAGGTCCTCGTGGCGCAGCACGCCGACACACAGGGCATTGACGAGCGGGTTCCCGAGGTAGGAGGGGTCGAACTGGACCTCTCCCCCGACGTTAGGCAGGCCGAGGCAGTTGCCGTAGCCGCCGACGCCGGCGACGACGCCGGGCAGCACGCGGTGCGTGTCGGGCTCGTCGAGGGGGCCGAAGCGCAGGGAGTCCATCACGCCGATCGGGCGGGCGCCCATCGCGAGGATGTCGCGGACGATGCCGCCGACGCCGGTCGCCGCGCCCTGGTAGGGCTCGACGTAGGACGGGTGGTTGTGGGACTCCGCCTTGAACGTGACGGCGTAGCCCTGGCCGATGTCGACCACGCCGGCGTTCTCGCCGATGCCGGCCAGCAGCGGGCCGCGCGGGGTGTCCTGGCTGAGCTCCCCGAACTTCTTCAGGTGCACCTTCGAGGACTTGTACGAGCAGTGCTCCGACCACATCACCGAGTACATCGCGAGCTCGGCGGAGGTGGGGCGGCGGCCCAGGATCTCCTTGATCCGGAGGTACTCGTCGTCCTTGACGCCGAGAGCGGCGTAGGGCTGCTCGACGTCGGGAGTCTGGAAGGCGTTCTCTACGGTGTCTGCCACGGGGTCAATCTATCGCGTCGCGCGCACGCGCTCTGCCACCTGAGCCTCATGGACAGCCTCGACGATCTGGCGCCGCAACGTGCCTGGGGCGCCGGGGTTGGCGTCCAGCCAGGCCCGCCCCTCGTCGGCCCCATGATCGGGGAATCCGCCGCGCACCAGGCGCAGCGCGATCTCGATCGGGTGGTCGCGCCAGACCTCCAGCAGCGTCTCGAAGTACGGGCGGCGCATCGGCTCCCGCAGCGCCGACTGGCCCGGCGTGTTATAGCCGGCGAGGATGGCGTCGATCGTGGCGTTGGCGTCGCCGTCGACGACGTGGACGCGGTCCCAGGCCTCCCGCTTGACCGCGGCGTCGGGGGTGGCCGACCAGCAGGTGAGGCGGGCGAGCCGGCCCGCGGCGGTGTCGTCGGCGGCCAGGGCCGCGTCGAGCTCTCCCGGGGTCGCGGCGCCGAGGGCGGCGCGCGTCTGCCACGCGGCCCAGGTGACGTCGACGGACAGCTCGAGGCCCGGGATGCCGCCGTCCTGCACCCAGGAGACGTCGCCGCCGGCCAGGGTCTCGGCGCGGAGGTAGGCCCGGGCCCAGATCTGCTGCTCGGGCGAGCCGGGGGCCGCGGCCAGCGCCGCGGCGCGGGCCCCGTCGCGCCAGCGGGCGGCGAGCGTCGCGGTGTCGGTGGTGAAGCGTTCGACGGCGTCGAAGGCCCACGCGACAAGGGACGCGAGCACGCCCGTCTGCGTCTCCCCCGCGCCGAGCACGGCGTCGACGAAGTCCTCCGCGGACAGGTCGCCGGACCTGAGCGAGGTGCGCAGCGCGGTCCAGGCGACGGCGCGGGCGATCGGATCCAGGTCGCCCAGGTGGGCCACGAGCGTCGCGCGGGTCGACTCGTCGAGCGCGATGGCGGCGAACGTGTGGTCGAGGTCGTTGATCAGCACGGCGTCGGGGGCCGGCACGCCGACGGCCTCCGGCACGTCGACCGTGGCCGCGTCGACCGTGACGTCGAGGCGCCGCTCCAGCCGCAGGGCTCCGTCGACGATGCGGTAGAGGCCGACGGTGGTGGCGTGCGGGCGGTCGGCCGGGTACTCCTCTGGGACCGTGCGGGTGATGCTCAGCGATGCCACGGCGTCGCCGTCGAGCGTGAGGGAGGCTGCGAGGGTGTCGTGGCCGGCGGTGCCGAGCCAGGCGGTCACCCAGCCGCTGAGGTCTCGGTCGGTCTCCTGGGCCAGGGCGCCGATGAAGTCGGTGAGCGTGGCCGACGAGTGGGCGTGCGCGGCGAAGTAGCGGCGCGAGCCTGCCAGGAACGCGTCGAGGCCGACGAAGTGCACCAGCTGCGTCAGGGCCGAGGAGCCCTTGGAGTAGGTGATGCGGTCGAAGTTGGTCTTGGCGGCCTCGAGGTCGGGGATGTCGGCGATGACGGGGTGGGTCGTCGGCATCGAGTCGGCGAGGTAGGCGCTGGCCTTGCGGTTGGCGGTGAAGTTGACCCAGGCGTCGTCGAAGCCGCATGCCTCGTGCGAGACGTGGCTGCCGGAGAACTCGGCGAAGCTCTCCTTGAGCCACAGGTCGCCCCACCAGCGGCAGGTCACGAGGTCGCCGAACCACATGTGGCTCATCTCGTGGACCAGCGTGTTGCAGCGGGCCTGCAGCTGCGCCGGGGTGGCGGGCGAGCGGAAGAGGTAGCTCTCCGTGAAGGTCACCAGTCCGGGGTTCTCCATGGCTCCGAGGTTGTACTCGGGGACGAAGATCTGGTCGTATTTGGCGCCCCACGGGTAGTCGCCGAAGTTGGCGGTGAACCAGTCGAGGCCCTGCTTCGTGTAGGTGAACAGGACGTCGGCGTCGAGGTAACGGGCCAGCGACCGGCGGCAGAGCAGGCCAAGCTCCATGTCGCCCCAGGAGTCGACCTCGCGGTGGTACGGGCCGGCGCAGATGCACGTGATATAGGTGGACAGCACGCCGGTCGGCTGGTAGGTGACGCGCACGACGCCGTCGGCGACGACCTCGCGGGAGGCCTCCGGCTGGTTGGATCCGAGCCACCACTGCTCGGGGCCGGTGAGGATGATGGTGAACGGCGCGCGCAGGTCGGGCTGCTCGAAGTTGGGGAACACGCGGCGCGCGTCGGCGGGCTCGTACTGCGTGTAGAGGTAGGTCTCGCCGTCGGCCGGGTCGATGAAGCGGTGCAGGCCCTCGCCGGTGCGGGAGTAGCGGGCGCGGCCGGCGACGACGACCGTGTGGCGGCCGGGCGCGACGGCGGGCAGCTGGAGTCGGGCCCCGTCGTGGTGGACGGCGTGCCGTTCCCCGTCGATCGTGAGGGCGTCCACCTCGCCGATGAAATCGATCCACAGCGGTCCGTTGACCGCCCCCGGTTCGTTGAGCGCCCCCGGTTCGTTGAGCGCACCCGGTTCGTTGAGCTTGTCGAAACGCGCCGAGCCTGTCGAGGCGTTCCCCGGTTCGTTGAGCGCCCCCGGTTCGTTGAGCTTGTCGAAACGCGCCGAGCCTGTCGAGGCGATGCTCAGCTCGATCGTCGACGTGACGGGGAACGTCGACGTCCCCGGGTCGCGGGCGTCGCGGATGTCGACGTCGACCGTGTAGCTGTGCACCTCGACCGCTGCGGCGCGCGCCGCGGTCTCGACCTGGCTGAGATTGGCTGAGCTCATGCTCCCCATCCAACCACTGGCGCGGCCGCCGCGTCGCGCGGGTCAGCGCGGCAGCCAGCGGACCCAGCGGCCGTGGGGCGAGGCGACGGCGAGCGGCTCGCCGTCGAGCGCGAGGACGAAGTGCGGCTCGGCGACGGGCGGTGTGCGGCCGCGGAGGCTGGTCACGACGGTGGGGCCCTCGAAGGACAGCCAGCGCGCGCCAGAGTTCCGCACCGCCGCGACGACCGCGTCGCGCTCGGGGCGCGCGAGGTACGCCAGCGTCGCGGAGTGCATGACGACGGGCGTCGAGCCGGCGGGGAGGTCGTCGAACAGGGGAGGGAGGTCGTCGGGGGCGGAGCCGGTCAGGATCGTGGGCGGATCGGCCGCAGCGACGGCGAGGGCTGCGGTCAGCCGCTCCTCCCTGTCGCTCTCGCCCGGCCAGACCAGCGCCCGCAGCCAGCGCGCGTCATCCGGGTCGTCGGCCGCGAGCGGATGCTGGTCGAGGCCGCGGCGCAGCGCGACGCGAAGATCCGCGGGCGAGGCGGGAGGGTCGCCGTCGTGCCGGCAGTCGAGGACAGGCGCGTCGGGTCCGGCGGCCGCACCGTCGGCGATGGTGGTGGGGAGGCGGTAGCGGAACCGGTCGGGCAGGAGGCACAGCCCGGCCGATGAGCCGATCTCCAGCAGCGCGACCGGCTGAGGCAGGCTTGCGAGCGCCGGGGCGAGCACGGCCAGGCGGCCAGGCTCGTTCGTCTGGGTGCGCCGAGCAAGGATCGTCGCCTCGATGGCCGCCCAGTTCCCGTCGACCCAGTCGAGGAACCCCGGCCCCGGGGCGGTGGGCCCGTCGAGGTAGCGGACGGCGGCGAGGAACAGGTTCGGCTGCCGTTTGCGGCCCGGCAGCGCGTCGAGGCGCGCGGTCAGCGTCGGCGTCTCCGCGATCCAGCGGCACAGCGTCGCCCAGACGGGCGACGTCGGCTCGGCCTCGCCCGCGAACCACCGGTACAGCTCGTCGATGGGCATCGCCTCGTACGCGTGGACCGCCTTCATCCCCGCCCTCCCCTCATGGCTGTCCCATTGCAGACGCCAACGAAATACGCAGACGCCAACGATATTCGCGTGTATATCGTTGGCGTCTGTGTATTTCGTTGGCGTCGGGGAAATATCGTTGGCGTCTGCGGGAAGGAGTCAGACCCGCACGGCGAGGAACTGCAGCACGGAATCGAAGAACGCCTTGCCATCCAGCGACGACCCCGTCAGCTCCTCCACGTTGTGCTCGGGGTGCGGCATCAGGCCGACGACGTTGCCGCGCTCGTTGGTGATGCCGGCGATGTCGTTCGCGGACCCGTTCGGGTTGTCGAGGTAGCGGAATACGACGCGGTCGCTGTCCTCGAGCTGCTTGAGCGTCTCGGACGAGGCCTGGTAGTTCCCCTCGCCGTTCTTCAGCGCGATGGTGATCTCCTGCCCCTTCTCGAAGGCGCAGGTCCAGGTGGTGTCGATGGTCTCGACGCGCAGGCGCTCGTCGCGGCAGATGAACTTCTGGCCGGCGTTGCGGATCATCGCGCCGGGCAGCAGGTGCGCCTCGCACAGCAGCTGGAAACCGTTGCAGATGCCCAGGACGGGCATGCCCTTCTTCGCCGCGTCGATCACGGTGCCCATCACGGGACTGAACCGGGCGATCGCACCGCAGCGCAGGTAGTCGCCGTAGGAGAAGCCGCCGGGCAGGACGATGGCGTCGACGCCCTCGATGGAGTCGGAGCCGTGCCACAGCGGCACGGCCTCGGCACCCGAGAGCTGCACGGCGCGCAGGGCGTCGTGGTCATCCAGGGATCCGGGGAACGTGACCACCCCGACGCGGGTCATCAGTCGGCCACCACGTCGAAGGACTCGATGACGGTGTTGGCGAGCAGCATCTCCGCCGCCCGGCCGATCTCGGCGAGCACCTCGTCAGTGACCTCGCCCTCGACCTCCACCTCGAACCGCTTGCCCTGACGGACCGACAGCCCCTGGAAACCGAGACGCTTGAGGGCGCCGGTGACGGCCTTCCCCTGCGGATCGAGGATCTCGGGCTTCGGCATGACGTTGACGACGACGCGTGGCATGGCGCCACTCTAGGGCATGGCACGGCGTCCGGGCCCGGCAACGGGGCGACGTCCCACGACGCGGCGGGAACGCGGCGACCCCGCCGGATCCGTGCCTTGCCGGGTAGCCTCGACGGCATGGTGTCGGCCCGCTCTCAGGTTCCCCCGTTCGAGGTCATGACCATCCTCGACGAGGTGGCCCGGCTGCGCGCCCGCGGCGTCGACGTCATCTCGCTCTGCGCGGGCGAGCCGGTCGCCGGCGCCCCGACCGCCGTCGACGAGGAGGCCGCCCGCCTGCACGCCGCCCACACGACCTTCGGCTACACCCCGGCGCTCGGCATCGCGCCGCTGCGCGAGGCGCTGGCCGGCCACTACGCCCGCTGGTACGGCATCGACGTCGACCCGTCCGAGATCGCCGTCACCACCGGCTCGTCCGGCGCCTTCCTGCTCGCCTTCCTCGCCGCCTTCGACGCGGGCGACCGCGTCGCGCTCGCGCGGCCCGGGTACCCCGCGTACCGCAACATCCTGAGCTCGCTGGGCTGCGAGGTCGTCGACCTGGACTGCGGCGCAGACGTGCGCTTCCAGCCGACGGTCGCGATGCTCGAAGCCGAGCACGCGCGGAGCCCGCTGGCGGGACTGGCGCTTGCCTCCCCCGCCAACCCGACCGGCACTATGGTCACGCGGGACGAGCTGGCCGCGCTGGTCGCCTGGTGCGACGCGAACGGTGTGCGGCTGGTCAGCGACGAGATCTACCACGGCGTCACCTACGGCGACTCCCGCGGCACCTCGGCCCGCGAGTTCGGCCCCGGTCCGATCGTCGTCTCATCCTGGAGCAAGTACTGGGGCATGACGGGGTGGCGGGTCGGCTGGCTGCTGGCACCCCCGGACCTGATGGCCGCCATCGACGCGCTGGCCGGCAACCTCGCGCTGTGCCCGCCCGCCCCGGCCCAGTTCGCCGCCGTCGAGTCCTTCACCGACGCGTCCTACGCGCAGTGCGACGACGCCGTCCGCGACTTCGCCGAGGCCCGTCGACTCCTCCTCGACGCCGAGCCCCGGCTGGGGTGGGGGGTCTCGGCACCGGCGGACGGCGCGTTCTACTACTACGCAGACCTCGGCCCGCAGCTGGAGCGCCACGGCACCTCATCCGCCTACGCGGCGGCCCTGTTGGAGGCGACGGGGGTGGCGCTGACGCCCGGCACCGACTTCGACGCCGTCGGCGGGCACCGCAGCGTGCGGATCAGCTTCGCGGCCGGCACCGCCGCGATCCGCGAGGCGATCGAGCGCATCGTCGCCTTCCAGGACCGCTGACGCCGGTCAGTCGTCGGCGGCGCCCAGCGTCGCGCGGACCCAGAACACGCAGAAGCAGACGATCTCCCACCACTCGAGCAGGATCACGAAGTGCCCGGGCGCGAACGCGGCGGACAGGCCCCAGGCCGCCAGCGGCCCGACGACCATCGCACCGAAGATGACCCGCTCCCCCGCCATCAGGACGCTGACGGCCAGCGCGCAGATCAGCAGGATCGCCGCCAGGTCGTGCACCCGCAGCGGTATCCCGAGCCCGGTCAGCCCGTCGAGCGTCACGCTCTCGGCAGGCGGCGTCCACAGTTGCCACAGCGTCATGGCCAGGAAAGCGATGAGCGTCGCGAACGTGACCCCGATGAACCAGCGCACTCGGCTCGGCTGCTCCCACAGCTGCGCGAGCTTGCCGGTGGCCCACTCGCGGGCCAGCAGCACCGCGGCGAGCAGCGCGACGACCGTCACGGAGCACCGCAGGCTCCACACGTCGTCGACCGAGCCGACGGCGTAGGTGGTGGGGATCAACGCGACGCACGCCGCGTAGAAGCCGCCGCCGTTGAAGTTGTAGTCCTCCAGCGGCGTGTCTCCCTGGTAGGCGACGAGGCAAACGGCCACCGCGACCATCACGCCGACGAACACGTCGCGGACCGGGCTGCCGTAGTAGGCGGAGATCGACCCGGGCAGGTCCTGGCGGATCGCCGACGACGCGACGGTTACGACGAACAGGACCGCGGGGAGCAGCGCCAGCATCCAGCGGACGTACAGGTAGGTGGCCCGCTGCTGCGGGTGGTGGTCCATGCCGGGAACTGTAGACCGCGCCCCCGACAATTCACCTCGATACGGTCGGCTCGCCCGTGATCCAGAAGCGCAGCGGGTAGTCGACCGCGCTGCCGACGCCGATGCGGGGCCCGACGGAGACGGGCGGCTCCGCCGCGGTCCGAGGGGTCAACGCGATGCCGGTGCTGCCGTCGAGCGGGGCCCCGGTGTCCTTGACCTCGATGCCGAGCGCGACGGTCAGCCGCGCAGGGCCGGCTGCGAGGTCAGCGTCGGTACGGGTGCGCCCCCTGGCGGCCCGACGCTCCCGGGCCGTGTCGACGCCCTCGACTATCCGCGCCGCCCGGACCAGGACCGCCGACGGGACGCCCTCCTCCCCCACCACGACGTTGAAGCACGTGTGGATCCCGAGGTGACGGTAGACGTAGGCGTGCCAGGGCGGGCCGAACGTCGCGGCGTTGCGGGCCGACGGGCCGCGGTAGGAGTGGGCGGCGGGGTCCAGCCCGCCGCCGTAGGCCTCGACCTCGGTGATCTCAGCAGCCACGCGGCCCTCGCCTCGGTCGACGACCAGCGAGGCGCCGAGCAGGCCGCGCGCGGCGACGCCGACGCCGTCGAGGAAGGCCCGCTGGTCGTCGTTCAGGTCACCCCAGCCGACCGTCGGCGGGACGCGGATCACGGCAGCGGTACGTCCACGGCGCGGGCGACCTGCGCGTCGAGCGGGCTGACGGGCAGCTCGCGGCCGTCGACGTGTGTGACGCGCGCTAGGATCCGGCCGCTGGAGAGCAGCCAGGCGCCGCGGCAGCGGTCGAGGTCGTCGACGGTCAACTCGCCGAAGCGGACGTCGAGGCCGTGTTCGGGCCCCTTCGACACGAGTTCTTCGACGGTGATCGAACGGAGGATGCCGTCGAGCGGCGGCGTGACGAGCACGCCGTCGAGGTCGAGCACCACGCTGCAGGTCGGGCCCTCGAGCAGGCCTCCCGACGGGGAGCGGAACACGACGTCGTCGGCGCCGTGGGCCAGCGCCCAGCGCTTCGCCGCCATGTTGATGCCGT
Organism: Tessaracoccus lacteus; assembly: GCF_029917005.1. Taxonomy (NCBI): domain Bacteria; kingdom Bacillati; phylum Actinomycetota; class Actinomycetes; order Propionibacteriales; family Propionibacteriaceae; genus Tessaracoccus; species Tessaracoccus lacteus. The sequence goes on along the minus strand of NZ_CP123967.1, from coordinate 679,471 downwards.
AGGACAGCGACTTCGCACCGGGCAGCAGCCACGGCAGGGACGCGACCCCGGAGCCCTCGAAGCCGCGGTCGAGCACCATGACCTTCGCGCCCTCGGTGCGCTGCCGGATCGACGCGGCGTCGAGCGGGGCGGCCAGCACCCAGCCGTTCGGCTGGTCGGCGATACCCTCGGGGCCGCGGGTGTGGATCAGCCGCAGCACGGCCTCCGGGTCGGCGTCCCAGTGCCAGGCGGCGAGGATCGCGTCGACCGCGCGACGGAAGCCCGCCTCGTCCGGCACTGGGAGCTCCAGCATGGCGGCCGACTGCGCCAGCCGCTCCAGGTGGGCGTCCAGGTCGCGGGCGACGCCGGCGATGGCGAGCGTCGCGTCGAAGACGCCGTCGCCGCGGACGACGCCCTGGTCATCGGCGCGGACGATGGGCTGCGTGACGTCGGCGAGGGTTCCGTCGAGGAGCGCGAGGAGTTTGACTGCCATGCGGGTGAGCCTACTCGGGCGGGCGGGATCAGTTGCCGGCCTCCACAACCTATATCACGCAGCGGGGACCGGTTGCACTGGACAGCCTGCGATCGCCGGTCAGCAGGGGCACCTGCGGGGCCTCGGCGAGGGCGACGTAGGCCGCGTCGTAGATCGTCAGGTTGTCTCTGAGCTCGCAGCAGCGCGGCAACAACGGAGTGGGGTCAACGCATCCGCCAGCGACAGCGAGCCGCCAGCCCGGCTTCGACCCGGTCGAAAACCTCGTCGACCGTCGGCTGCGCGGCCTCGGCTATCAGCTTCGAGCGCAGGTACTCCTGCAACGACATGTGCGCCGCGCTCGCGCGCTGCCGCAGCACCGCATGGGTGTCCTCGGCCACGTCCTTGATCTGAATGCTCGGCATGAAGCCTTTACGGCTTCAGCGAGGCCCAGATGCGTCAGGCCGGCTGGAACTCGCCGCCGGTGAGCAGGCGGTAGGCCTCGAGGTAGCGGTCGCGGGTCGCGGCGACGACGTCGGCGGGCAGGGCGGGCGGCGGGGTGTCGGACGCCTTGTCCCAGCCGGACTCGCGGGTCAGCCAGTCGCGGACGTACTGCTTGTCGTAGCTCGGCAGAGACTCCCCCGGGCGCCAGGCCGCGGCGTCCCAGAAGCGCGACGAGTCGGGGGTCAGCACCTCGTCGGCCAGCACGATGGTGCCGTCGGCGCGGCGGCCGAACTCGAACTTGGTGTCGGCGAGGATGATGCCGCGTTCGGCGGCGATGTCGGCGGCGCGGGAGTAGATGCGTAGCGTCAGGTCCCTCAGCCGCGAGGCGAGCTGCTCGCCGTGGATCGACGCCACCGTCGCGTAGTCGACGTTCTCGTCGTGCTCGCCCAGCGGCGCCTTGATGGCTGGGGTGAAGATCGGCTCCGGCAGCCGGTCGCCGTCGCGCAGGCCCTCGGGCAGCGGGACGCCGCAGACGGTGCGGGAGGCCTGGTACTCGACCCAGCCGGAGCCGGTGAGGTAGCCGCGCGCGACGCACTCGACCTCGATCATGTCGAGCGCCTCCACGATCGTCGCGCGACCGGCGACGGCCGCGGGCACGTCAGTGGACACGACGTGGTTGTCAACGAGATCCGCCAGCTGGTCGAACCACCACAGGCTGAGCTGCGTCAGGACCGCGCCCTTGTCCGGGATGGGCGTCTCGAGCACGAAGTCGTACGCGGAGATGTTGTCGGTGGCCACCATCAGGATGCGGGGCTTGCCGTCGACGGTGATGTCATAGAGCTCGCGCACCTTGCCGGCGTGCCGCAGCGGGAGGTTCAGGACCGGGGAGTACTGGCTCACGCGCTCATCATAAGGCCGAGTCGCTGGGCCGCCCGCGCGACGACCAGGTCCGCGAGCGCCCCGGTAGAGGACAGCGCCCCCGACACCATCTCGACCCCCAGCCTCGCGGTGCGCTCCGCCATCCTGTCCCGCAGGACGCCCTCGGCGACCATGAAGCTGACGGCGACGACCTCGTCGGCCTCGAGCGACAGCTCGGCGACGACCTCCTCGACGGCGCGGCCGCCATCCAGCGCCGCCACCCGCCACGGGCCCCAGCCCTCGCGGGGGTGGTCGGCGATCGTCTCGGCGACGGTCGCGACCGCCGCGGTGTCGGAGGACCCGGCGACGAAGACGGCGACCGCGGTCGTGCGACGGGGCAGCACGCCGGCCTCGACGAGCAACTCCTCGCAGCCGTCGAGCAGCCTCCGGTCGGGACCGAGCGGGCGGGCCACCCGCACGTGCGAGCCAGCGGAAGCCAGTTCCTCGGCGGCGCGCGGCACGTCGACGCGTGCATGGTAGGCGGGGGTCAGCAGGATCGGGACCGCGACGGCGGAGGCGCCGAGCTCGACCGCGAGGTCCGTCGGCGACGGCGCGTGGTGATCGAGGTAGCAGACGCCGACGGCCCGGCCGGGACGCACGCGGGTGCGGACGGCCTCGGCGAGCGTCTCCAGACCCTCGCGGTGACGCGGATCGGGAGATCCGTGGGCGATGAGCACGATGTCGGGCATGGGCCCTCCCGTCAGGTCAGATGGACGCGCCGGCGTAGCGGTCGGCGGTCTCGGCCATGCCGGCGGCGAGAGTCGCGCCGTCGGCCTCGTCGATCAGGAGGAAGGCGCCCGTGCGGCGCAGCTCCCGGTAGTCGTCGATGGGCAGGTCGTCGGCGAGCCGCACGCGGACCCGGCCGATGTCGTTGAGCGCCAGCTCGCGGGGCGCGCGGGCGTACTCGACGGTGGCGATGTCCAACTGGTCGAGGATCTCCTCGACCATGGCGAGGACGGTGCGGGTGCCGGCGCGCAGCAGCACCCGGTCGCGGGGCCGCACCGGCCGGTCGGACAGGACGCACATCATGCCGCTGACGGTGCGAGTGACCTCGCCGGGAACGTCGGCCGCGGCGATGAGGTCGCCGCGCGAGATGTCGATGTCGTCGGCGAGCCGGAGCGTGACGGACTGCGGCGCGAAGGCCTCGCCGAGCTCCTCGAGCGTCCCGTCGGCCCGCCCGCGGTCGATGCCGACGACGGTGCTGGTGCGGCGCGACGGCAGCACGGTGACCTCGTCCCCGACCCGCACGACGCCAGCGGAGATGCGGCCCGCATAGCCGCGGTAGTCCTCGTGGCCGGCCTGCTGCGGACGCAGCACCACCTGCACGGGGAAGCGCAGCGGCTGGGCGGCCGGGTCGGTGCCGACCGGCACGGCCTCGAGGTGTTCAAGCAGCGTCGGCCCGTCGTACCAGCGGGTGTTGGCCGACCGGTCGACGACATTGTCGCCGAGCAGCGCGGACAGCGGCACAGCGACGACCTCGTCGATCCCGAAACGCGCCGCGACCGCGGTGGCCTCGGCGACGATCTCGTCGAACCGGGCCTGGTCCCAGCCGACCAGGTCCATCTTGTTGACCGCGACGGCGACGTGGCGGACGCCGAGCAGGCCGGTGACGGCCAGGTGGCGGCGGGTCTGCTCGACGACGCCGTGGCGGGCGTCGACGAGGATGAGCGCCAGCTCGGCCGTCGAGGCCCCGGTGACCATGTTGCGCGTGTACTGCACGTGGCCGGGAGTGTCGGCCAGCACGTACGAGCGGGTGGCGGTCGAGAAGTAGCGGTAGGCCACGTCGATCGTGATGCCCTGCTCGCGCTCGGCCCGCAACCCGTCGGTGAGCAGCGCGAGGTCGGGGCCGGCCTGGCCGCGCTCCCGCGACACGCGCTCGACGGCGTCGAGCTGGTCCGCGAGCACAGACTTGGTGTCGTAGAGCAGGCGTCCGACGAGGGTGGACTTGCCGTCGTCGACCGACCCGGCGGTCGCGAGCCTCAGCAGATCGTGGGTCATCAGAAGTATCCCTGCTTCTTGCGGTCTTCCATCGCCGCCTCGGAGAGGCGGTCGTCGGCGCGGGTGGCGCCCCGTTCGGTGATGCGGGAGGCCGCGACCTCCAGGATGACTCCGGCCACGTCGGCGGCCTCGGAGTCGACGGCGCCCGTGCAGGACATGTCGCCGACGGTGCGGTACCGGACGACGCGGCGCTCGACAGGCTCGCCGCCGCGCGGGCCGCCCCAGTCGCCGGCCGTCAGCCACATGCCGGAACGCTGGAACACCTCGCGCTCGTGCGCGTAGTACAGGCTCGGCAGCGCGATGTCCTCGCGCTCGATGTAGCGCCACACGTCGAGCTCGGTCCAGTTCGACAGCGGGAAGACGCGCACATGCTCGCCGGGCGCATGGCGCCCGTTGTACAGGTCCCACAGCTCCGGGCGCTGGCGGCGCGGGTCCCAGGTGCCGAAGGCGTCGCGCAGCGAGAACACGCGTTCCTTGGCCCTGGCCTTCTCCTCGTCGCGGCGGCCGCCGCCGAAGACGGCGTCGAAGCGGCCCTCCTCGATCGCGTCGAGCAGCGGCACGGTCTGCAGCGGGTTGCGGGTGCCGTCGGGGCGCTCGCGCAGGCGGCCGTCGTCCAGGTAGTCCTGCACCTTGGCCACGTGCAGCCTGGCCCCGATCCGGGCGACGGTCTCGTCGCGGTAGCTCAGCACCTCCGGGAAGTTGTGCCCGGTGTCGACGTGCAGCAGCGCGAACGGCAGCGGCGCCGGCGCGAACGCCTTGAGCGCCAGGTGCAGCATGACGACGGAGTCCTTGCCCCCACTGAACAGGATCACCGGGCGTTCGAACTCGCCGGCCACCTCCCGGAAGATGTGGATGGCCTCGGACTCCAGGTGGTCGAGGTGGTCGAGGGAATGGTTCATGTGTGCAGCCCGCATTCGGTCTTGTTCTTGCCTGCCCAGCGTCCGGCGCGCGCGTCCTCGCCAGGGGCGACGGGGCGCGTGCACGGGGCGCAGCCGATGGAGGGATAGCCCTTTTCACGAAGGGGGTTGAGGAAGACGTCCTCCTCGAAGGCGAAGCGGTCGACGTCGTCGTCGTCCCACGCCGCGATGGGGTTGACCTTGACCATCTGACGGCGCTCGTCCCAGCCGACCAATCCGATGTCCGTGCGGGTCGGGGCGTCGACGCGGCGCATGCCGGTGACCCAGGCCGCCCGCCCGGAGAGCGCCCGGTTGAGGGGCTCGACCTTGCGGATGGCGCAGCAGCGGTCGGGGTCGCGGTCGAAGAGCCGGTCCCCGTGCTCCGCCGCCTGCTCGTCGACCGTCAGGAGCGGCAGCACCGTGCGGATCCGCACGCGGTCCGCGTAGTGATCGCGCGTCCGCAGCGTCTCAGGGAAGTGGAAGCCGGTGTCGAGGAAGAACACGTCCATCGTGGGCGCCGCCTGCGCGACCAGCTCGACGAGCACCTCGTCGCCCATCGACGACGCGACGGTCACGTCGTCGACGAACGTCTCCGCCGCCCAGGCGAGCACCTGTCGGCTGAGCTCGACACGGCCAAGGTGGCCCGTGTGGCGGGGGTCGGCCTCCAGCTCGGCGAAGCGGGCCGCTGCCTCGTCCGCCAGGGCCCGGAGCTCGTCGGTGGTCATCGTGGTCGTCACCGGCCGACCTCCTCTTCCTCCCGGAGCCGGCCAGGGATCCCGCCCGTCTCGACGCGATGCTGCGTGACCGAGAACACCCGAGCGCAGGCGACGCAGTGCCAGGCGCCGCGGGGCTCCTCGACGGGGCGCAGGTCCTCCTCGGCGCAGAACGGGCAGTGGTAGATCACGGCGCTCACCGCAGGTCGTCCTCCTCGGCGCGATGCGCCCAGGTGGCGAAGGACTCGTCGCCCTCGCGCTGCTCGAGGAAGGTGCGCGCGAGCCGCTCGATGTAGTCGGGCAGGTCGTCCGCGGCGACCTTCAGCGCACGTGTCTTGCGGGCCAGCTGCGGCGTGGCACCGAGGCCGCCACCGAGGTGCACCTGGAACATCTCGACGAGGTTGCCGTCGTCGTCGGTCTGCACCATGCCCTTGAGGCCGACGTCGGCGACCTGCGTGCGGGCGCAGGCGTTGGGGCAGCCGTTGACGTGCACCGAGAAGGGCACGTCGAACTCCGGGAGCCTGGCCTCGAGCTCCTCGACGATCCGGCGCGCCTGCGCCTTGGTCTCGACCAGCGCCAGCTTGCAGAACTCGATGCCCGTGCACGCCATGACGCCGCGACGGAACTCCGACGGGCGGGCGGGCAGATCGAGCGCGTCGAGCCCTGCCACCAGCGCCTCGGTCTCGGACGCGGGGACGTCGAGCACGAGCAGCTTCTGGTGCGGGGTCAGCCGGACGCGGCCCGAGCCGTGGCGCTCGGCCAGGTCTGCGATCCGGGTCAGCTTCGTGCCGGACACGCGGCCGGCGATCGGCGCGACGCCGACCCAGTACCTGCCGTCCTTCTGCAGGTTGATGCCCACGTGGTCGCGGCGCGCGACCGCCTCGTCGGCGGCGGGCCCGTCGATCAGCTTGCGGCCGAGGTACTGCGTCTCGAGCACCTCGCGGAACTTCTCCGGGCCCCAGTCGGCCATCAGGAACTTCAGGCGGGCGCGGTTACGCAGCCGGCGGTAGCCGAAGTCGCGGAAGATCGAGCAGACGCCCTTCCAGACCTCGGGGATCTCCTCCAGCGGCACCCAGGCGCCCAGCCGGCGGGCGAACATCGGGTTGGTGCTGAGTCCCCCGGCGACCCAGAGGTCGAACCCGGGCCCGTGCTCCGGGTGGACGACGCCGACGAAGGAGATGTCGTTGATCTCGTGTGCCACGTCGAGGCGCGGGCTGCCGGAGATGGCGGTCTTGAACTTGCGCGGGAGGTTCGACAGCTCGGGGTCGCCGATGAAGCGCTCGACGATCTCGGTGACGGCGGGGGTGCCGTCGATGATCTCGTCGGCGGCGATGCCCGCGACCGGCGAACCGAGGACGACGCGGGGCACGTCGCCGCAGGCCTCGGTCGTCGACAGGCCGACCGACTCGAGACGGCGCCAGATCTCCGGCACGTCCTCCACGCGGATCCAGTGCAGCTGGATGTTCTGCCGGTCGGAGATGTCGGCGGTGTCGCGGCCGAACTCGGTCGAGATGCCCGCGATGGTGCGCAGCTGGTCGTTGGTGAGCGCGCCCCCGTCACTGCGGACCCGCATCATGAAGTACTCGTCGTCGAGCTCCTCGGGCGCCAGCGTCGCCGTCTTGCCGCCGTCGATGCCGGGGCGGCGCTGCGTGTAGAGGCCCCACCAGCGCATGCGGCCGCGGAGGTCGTCCGCGGAGATCGATGCGAACCCCTCGCGGCTGTAGACCTCCTCGATGCGGGCGCGCACGTTGAGGCCGTCGTCTGCCTGCTTGAAGGCCTCGTTGGCATTCAGGGGCGTGGTGTCCCCGTCGGCCCAGGCACCGGTTGCCTGTTTGCGTCGGGGCCGGGCGGCCGCTTCGGTCATGCGCGTTCCTTCGGTAGGAGTGGCTCAACTCGTCCGAACCCGTGCGGCGTCCCCGACATTCCCGACCGGCCCGGGTGATCGCCCCCGGCGAACAGGAGGCCGCGGCTCCTGGCCGACGCGACCCCCGCACAACACCGAGAGCGTCGGCCGCGTGCACGCCGCGTCGCTGGCCCAGCTGGCCAACGTCCTCGCCCCGATCATGACCGAGCCCGGCGGCCCGGCCTGGAAGCAGACGACGTTCCACCCCTTCGCGCTGACCTCGCGGTACGCGCGCGGCAACGTGCTCACCATCCCGGTGCAGACCGGCAGCTACCACACGGACCAGTACGGCGAGGTCCCGTTGGTCGACGCCGTCGCCACGCACGACGAAGAGACCGGCGAGGTCGCGCTGTTCCTGGTGAACCGCTCCATCGCCGAGTCCGCGCCCGTCGAGGTGGACCTCAAGGCCGCCGGCGTCACGACGGTGCTCGAGGCCGTCGAGCTGTCCAACCCGGACAACCATGAGTGGCACGCCCCAGCAGGACTCCTCCTCCGTCGCGCCGAAGGAGCTGACCGGGGTGGAGCTGGCCGACGGCCACCTGTCCGCCGCGCTGCCCCCGATGAGCTGGGCCATGATCCGCCTCGGCTGATCTCACCGTCGCTGACCCCCGGTCCGTCGACAGGCCCGCCCAGGGTCCGTCGACGGACCGGGTCCGTGTCAGCCCAGTGCGACCGTCGCGCTCCCGGTGCCGACCACATCGATCCCGTCGATGCCGATCAGCGGGAGGAACAGCGTCTCGTAGCGGCCCCGGACCGTCACCTCGGCGGTCAGTCCCCGGACCCGGACCTCGGCGTCGAGGCCCTCCGCCTCCGCGTAGCCCCGACCAGCCGCCCGTGCGGGGCCTGCGGGCAGGGTGGCCCCGGAAGCCTCCAGCGCGACGCGGTGGGTTGCAGCCCTGGCTGCCTCGGCCGCGACGGCGCGAGCCTCCTGCTCGGCGGCCGCGTGACCGGACAGATCAACGCCCAGCCCGACGACCACGACGAATGCAGGCAGGGTCAGCGCGACCCAGACGGACACGGCCGCGCCCCTCTCGTCCCGTGGCATCTGCGCCTCCCCTCCCAGGGCGGTCAGTCAATCACCGCGGAGGCTCAGATCGGACGTTCTCCACACCTGCGACCCCACTGCGCCCTGCCCGTGACCCGTCTGATATGCAGGTTACGGTTGTGCAACACGTTCCCCGCAAAATGTCACATCGGGTTAAATCGCCTGTCAGGTGGACGTAGAGTGCCGCCATGCCTGAAGCCCCCACCACCAGACCCCTCGTCGAGATTCGCGGCGTCAACAAGTACTTCGGCTCGCACCATGTACTGAAAGACATCGACCTCGACGTGGCCAAGGGCGAGGTGGTGATCGTGATCGGCCCCTCGGGCTCAGGCAAGTCGACGCTCTGCCGTTCGATCAACAGGCTGGAGACCATCGATTCCGGAGAGATCCTGATCGACGGCGTCCGGCTGCCCGAGGAGGGACGCCAGCTCGCGGCGTTACGCAGCGACGTGGGCATGGTGTTCCAGGCGTTCAACCTCTTCGCACACAAGACGGTGCTGGAGAACGTGACGCTGGCCCCCATCAAGGTCCGCAGGATCCCCAAGGCCGAGGCAAACAAGCGCGCAATGGAGCTGCTGACGCGGGTGGGGGTGGCGGACCACGCCAACAAGTTGCCCGCCCAGCTCTCCGGAGGCCAGCAGCAGCGCGTGGCGATCGCCCGATCGCTCGCGATGGACCCCAAGCTCATCCTCCTGGACGAGCCGACCAGCGCCCTGGACCCCGAGATGATCAACGAGGTCCTCGACGTGATGGTTGAACTCGCGCAGGACGGCATGACGATGGTCGTCGTCACCCATGAGATGGGCTTCGCCAGGAAGGCCGCCGACCGGGTGGTGTTCATGGCAGACGGGGCGATCGTCGAAGAGGCCGCCCCGGAGGAGTTCTTCTCCCACCCGAAGTCCGACCGCGCCAAGGACTTCCTGTCCAAGATCCTCGCCTGACCAACCGACGAGAAACGGAGATTCCCATGAAGTTCACCAAGCTCACCACCGCCGTCGCGGCCGCCGTCGCGGCAACGCTGGCGCTCACGGCCTGCGGGTCCGACGACACGGCCTCACCTGAGGTCGCCAGCACGTCGTTCGCCGACGGCACCACGATGGCCAAGCTCCAGTCCGCGGGCAAGATCACCATCGGCACCAAGTACGACCAGCCGCTGTTCGGCCTTGCCGGCCCCGACGGCACCCCCGAGGGCTTCGACGTCGAGATCGGCAAGATCATCGCGGCAAAGCTCGGCATCGACGCCGGCAAGATCGAGTGGACCGAGACCGTCTCGCAGAACCGCGAGCCGTTCATCGAGAACGGCAACGTCGACATCGTCATCGCCACCTACACGATCAACGACAAGCGCAAGGAGGTCATCGACTTCGCGGGTCCGTACTACATCGCCGGCCAGTCGTTCCTCGTCGCCAAGGGCAACCCGGCGGGCATCACGTCGCCGGAGACCGTCGGTGACAACAAGGTCTGCACCGTGACCGGCTCGACCTCCGAGGCGAACATCAAGGAGACCGTCCCGGCCGACCAGGTCATCACCGTCGACAAGTACTCCGACTGCCTGGAGCCCATCCGCACGGGCGAGGCGCAGGCGCTGACCACCGACAACGTCATCCTGGCCGGCCTGGTCGACCAGACCGGCGACGAGTTCGAGGTCGTCGACTCCACCTTCACCGAGGAGCCCTACGGCATCGGCCTGAAGAAGGGCGACGACGACTTCCGCACCTTCATCAACGACACGCTCGAGCAGTCCTTCGAGGACGGCTCGTGGGCCAAGGCCTGGGAAGCGACGGCCGGCAAGGTCCTGCCGACCCCCGACCCGCCCACGGTCGACCGCTACTGATCGATCCCGACCAGGCGCCCCTCCCTCCGGGGCGGGGCGCCTGACCCACTCACCACCTGAGGAGCCGCGCGTATGGAAGCCGTGCTTGCGAACCTGGACAGCTACTGGGCCGGGTTCAAGGTCACTCTCGAGCTGCTGATCGTCGGCGGGCTCGGCGCGCTCGTGATCGGCGTCATCATCGCGCTGATGCGCATCTCCCCCATCAGCTCGCTGCGCGCCATCGCGACGGGCTGGACCGAGATCATGCGCAACACCCCGCTGACCCTGATCTTCTTCTTCATCATCGTCGTGCTGCCGTCGCTCCAGATGGGAGTCACCGCCAAGCTGGGCGCCTACATCGCGCTGAGCATCTACACGTCCGCCTTCGTGGCCGAGGCGATCCGCTCCGGCATCAACGGCGTGCCGCTCGGGCAGGCGGAGGCCGCGCGCTCCGTCGGGCTCGGCTTCGGCCAGACGGTGAGCATGATCATCCTGCCGCAGGCGTTGCGGATGGTCGTGCCACCCATGATCAACGTCTTCATCGCGCTGGCCAAGAACACGTCCGTGGCCGGCGGCTTCATGGTCGTCGAGCTGTTCGCCGTCTCCAAGGGCCTGGCGAACGCCAACGGCAACGCGGTCATCCCGATCCTGATCGGCATCGGCCTGTGCTACCTCATCATCACCATCCCGCTCGGCCAGCTGGCCGGGTGGGTCGAGCGGAAGGTGGCCCTGCAGAAATGAGCGCTTCAACCGCCAACGTCCTCTACGACGCGCCGGGCCCGAAGGCCCGCCGCCTGTCGCTCATCTCCTCCATCGTCTCGGCCGTCGTCATCGGCGGCGGGTTCATCTTCCTCATCTGGAAGCTCGGCCAGCCGCGCACGACCGTCAACGGCGCCACCCTGACTGGCCTGTGGGACCCGTCGCGCTGGGACATCTTCCTCGACAGCGCCGTCTGGCAGGGCCTGATCGTCCGCGGCCTGATCATGGGCACGCTGCGCGCCGCGGCGCTGGCCGCCGTGCTCGCCCTGCTGATCGGCGTCGTCCTCTGCTTCGCCCGGTCCGCCCCGTGGCGCTGGGTCCGTGGCGTCTCCGCCGTCGTGCTGGAGTTCTTCCGCGGCATGCCCGTGCTGCTGATGATGCTGTTCATCCTGCTGGCGCTGGGCACCAACGGCTACACTGCGGTCGTCGCGGCGCTCGCCATCTACAACGGCGCCATCATCGGCGAGGCCCTGCGCGCGGGCATCAACGCGCTGCCGAAGGGCCAGCGCGAGGCGGGCCTGTCGCTCGGGCTGACCCCGTTCTCGACGAGGATCCTCATCGAGTTCCCGCAGGCCTTCCGCCAGATGCTGCCGATCATCGTCGCCCAGCTCGTCGTCCTACTCAAGGACACGTCGCTGGCCTACGTCGTCGCGTACCCGGAGATCCTGCGCATCTCGTACCAGCTGAAGGACTACTTCGGCTCGACCACGTACTCGTTCTCGATCTTCCTGGTCGTGCTCGCGATCTACCTGGCGGTCAACTTCTCACTGTCGGCGCTCGCCCGCTGGATCGCGAAGCGCTCCGGCCCCAGGGCCGGCGCCCACACGGAGACCCTGATCCAGGACCCGACCCTGGCGCTCGACCAGGCCGAGCACGACGTCCGCTGACCCCTCGCCATCGCCGCCTCCCCGACACGGACACCTGCGCAACCTGACGCCCACCTGCGCTATGCCGCAGGTATCGGTCGGGATCGCAGGTATTGCGGGTTTCCGGGCCCCACAACCACGACGGCCCGCACCCCGAAAGGGTGCGGGTCGTCGTAGGCTGGGAATGGGCCAGGCCTGAGCCTTGGCGGGCTACTCAGGAGCCCATCCACTCCCATGACGACAGGACGGCGTCTGTCACTGCAGCGCGCTGCGCCGACGGCACGTGATCGCTGAAACTGAACGTCACGACGTAAGTCTGACCGTACGTCGACGCTTGGAACTGTTCAGTCCGGTAGGCGCCTGCTTCATAGGCTGCTGCGAAGTGTGCCGCCTCAACCCCGTCGATTGTCTTGCGATTGAGCACCTCAATATCGGTGGCGCCGACGGCGCCGAGCCCGGCGGTGGCCTCCGCCTCCGCCTGTTGCACCGACGCAGTTCCCGGCATGACCAAGACATTGATGTTGTCGGCGAAGCCGTCGGCGTCGTCCAGATCGGCGACCCACGAATCAGGTTCGAAGCCAGGGACTGGGTCTGGAACCAGCCACCCCTCCGGCGGCTGGTAGCCATAGCCGCTACCGAGAAGGACCTGCTTGTCCAGCGTCACCGCACTCTGGGCTTCTGGCGCCTGCCCGCCAGTCGCACCTGTGCAGCCACACAGAAGGGTCACAGCTATTAGGGATAAGGGGATGTGTTTGGCGCTGAGCATGCCAGCTCCCTAACGGATCTGGTCTTGCCTGGGTGGGGGTTATGCCGTCACCACTCGGAGGGTCCAATCCCACGTCGCTCCAAAAGGCAAGAACGTCCCGAGTGGAATGCCCGGGACGTCTCTGCGATCAGTTTCAGGCGGTCACCTTCGCCGGCAGCTCGGCGACGATCTGCTCAACCGACTCCTTCGCGTCTCCGAAGCACATCACCGAGTTCTCGTTGAAGAACAGCGGATTCTGCACGCCAGCGTAGCCCGCGCTCATCGACCGCTTGAAGACCACGACGGTGTCCGCCTCCCACACGCGCAGCACCGGCATGCCGGAGATCGGCGAGCCGGGCTCCATGGCGGCCGGGTTGACGGTGTCGTTGGCCCCGATCACCAGCACGACGTCGACGTCGCCGAAGTCGTCGTTGATCTCGTCCATCTCGTAGACGATGTCGTAAGGCACCTTCGCCTCGGCCAGCAGCACGTTCATGTGGCCAGGCAGGCGGCCGGCGACGGGGTGGATGCCGAAGCCCACCTTTGTGCCGGCAGCTCGGAGCCGCTCTGTGAGCTGTGCGACCGAGTGCTGTGCCTGCGCCACCGCCATCCCGTAGCCCGGCACGATCATCACGGACTTCGCGTCCTTCAGCAGCTGCGCCACCTCGGCGCGGCTGGCCTCGCGGTGCTCCCCGTACTCGGTCTCCGGGCCCGACGACACGTCGTCGCCGAAACCACCGAGGATGACCGAGACGAAGGACCGGTTCATGGCGCGGCACATGATGTAGCTCAGGATCGCGCCGGAGGCGCCGACGAGCGCGCCGGTGATGATCAGGACGCTCATGTCGAGCATGAAACCGCTGGCTGCGGCCGCCCAGCCCGAGTACGAGTTGAGCATCGACACGACCACGGGCATGTCCGCTCCCCCGATCGCGGCGACGAGGTGCGCCCCCAGCAGCAGCGACAGGACGGTGGCGATGATCAGCGCGATGATCGACCCGGTGGCGACGTACCACCAGCCGAGCCCCGCCAGCAGGACGACGATCAGCAGGTTCAGCCAGTGCCGACCCGGCAGCGTCAGCGGCTTCGACGAGATGCGGCCGTTCAGCTTGCCCCACGCGACGAGCGACCCGGTGAACGTGACCGCGCCGATGAAGACACCGAGGTAGACCTCGAGCGTGTGGAGCACGTCGTGGTGCGTCGCCTCCAGGTGCACGTTGTAGCCGACGAGCACGGCGGCGGCGCCGACGAAGCTGTGCAGCAGCGCGATCAGCTCGGGCATGCCGGTCATCTGGACCTTACGGGCCTTGTAGACGCCGATTCCGCCGCCGATGGCCAGCGCCGCATACAGCATGATGGCCGCGTCGAACTGCAGGTTGTGGTTCGCGTAGTCGGTGTAGGCGATGGCGAAGTTCGTCGCGACGACGGCGAAGACCATGCCCATGATGCCGAACACGTTGCCCTTGCGGGCGGTCTCGTGCTTCGACAGCCCGGCGAGCGCGAGGATGAACATCAGCCCCGCGGCGATGTAGGTGGCGTTGATGAAGTTGGTCAGCATCGCTCAGTCCTTCCGGAACATGCCGAGCATGCGGTGGGTCACGGTGAACCCGCCGAACACGTTGATGGAGGCGAGCAGCACCGCGACGAACGCGATGATCTTGACTGCCCAGTTGTCGCTGGCCAGCTGGGTCATGCCGCCGACGATGATGATGCCGCTGATCGCGTTCGTGACGCTCATCAGCGGGGTGTGCAGCGCGTGCGTGACGTTCCAGACGACGTAGTAGCCGACGACGCCGGCCAGCGCGAAGATGCCGAACAGGCTGACGAAGGCCGACGGTGCGACCGTCAGCACCGCGATAAGGATCACCGCCCCGATGCCGACCTGCACCACCTGGTGCCACCACGGCCGGGGAGCCTTCGGCTCGACGACCGCGGCGGGGGCCGCCTCGACCTTCGCGGCGGGCGCGGCCGACACCTCGATCGGCGGCGGCGGGAACGTCACCTCCCCGCCGCGCGTGATGGTCATGGAGCGGACGACCTCGTCGTCGAAGTCGACGACGAGCTGGCCGTCCTTGCCGGGCGTCATGAGGGTCAGCGCGTTGACGAGGTTGGTGCCGTACAGCTGCGACGACTGGCCGGGCAGCCGGCTCGCGAGGTCGGTGTAGCCGATGATCGTGACGCCGCCGTCGGTGACGTAGCTCTCCCCCGGCCTGGTCAGCTCGCAGTTGCCGCCGCCCTGTGCGGCGAGGTCGACGATGACGGAGCCGGGCTTCATCGTCGCAACCATGTCCGCGGTGATGAGCTTCGGCGACGGGCGGCCGGGGATGGCCGCCGTCGTGATGATGATGTCGACCTCGCGGGCCTGATCGGCGTACAGCTGCGCGGCCTTCGCCGCGTAGTCGGCGCCGACCTCCTTGGCGTAGCCGTCGGAGCTGACCCCCTGGCCGGCCTGCTCGACGTGCAGGAACGTGGCGCCCATCGACTCGACCTGTTCGGCCGTCTCGGGTCGGACGTCCGTGGCGCGCACGATCGCGCCAAGCGAGTTGGCCGCGCCGATGGCGGCGAGTCCGGCGACGCCCGTGCCCGCGACCAGCACCGTGGCCGGCGGAACCTTGCCCGCGGCGGTCACCTGCCCGGTGAAGAAGCGCCCGAACGCGTGGGCAGCCTCGACGACGGCGCGGTAGCCGGAAATGTTGGCCATCGAGCTGAGCGCGTCGAGGGCCTGCGCGCGGCTGGTGCGCGGCACCATGTCCATGCTGAGCGCCGTCACGCCGGCCGCGGCCAGCCTGGCCGTCAGGTCGGCGTCCTGGCGGGGCCAGAAGAAGCCGAACACGGCCGCTTTCGGCCGCAGCTGCTCGAGCTGTTCCTCGTCGGGTGCGTTGACGAGGAGGACGACGTCGCTGCCGAGGGCCTCGCCCTCGGTGACGATGCGAGCTCCTGCCTCGACGTAGTGCGCATCCGGGAGGGACGATCTCGCCCCTGCGCCGGAGGCGACGACGACGTCGTAGCCGAGCTTGATGAGTTGGGAAACGGTGCGAGGTGTGGCCGCGACGCGGTTCTCGCCCGGGGTGGCCTCCGTGGGTACTCCGACCTGCATGCCGACACGCTAACGCAGCCGCCGACCGGGCGCGCCGACGGGTCCGGCTATGCGGTCAGAGAACCACTCCCGGCCGGTACGCGGCGGCATCCGGGTTCTCCGCGACGATCCCGGCGATGCGGTCCGCCAGACGGGCGACCTGGGCCTGCGCGGTGCCGGCCAGCTCGAGCGGGGAGCTGACCAGATGCGCCAGCTCGTCGCGCGTCAGCTTCAGCCGGTCGTCGGCCGCGAGCCGGTCGAGCAGGTCGTTGACGCGCGCCCCCTTGCGGAGGTCGAGGGCCACGGCGACGGCGTGCTCCTTGATGGCCTCGTGGGCCTCCTCGCGGCCGACACCCTTGCGGACGGCGGCCATCAGCACCTTGGTGGTGGTGAGGAACGGCATGTAGCGCTCCAGCTCGGCCTCGATCACGGCCGGGAAGGCGCCGAAGTCGGCCAGCACGGTCAGGAACGTCTCGAACAGGCCGTCGAGCGCGAAGAACGCATCGGGCAGCGCGATGCGGCGCACGACGGAGCAGGACACGTCGCCCTCGTTCCACTGGTCGCCGGCCAGCTCGCCCACCATCGACACGTAGCCGCGCAGCACGACGGCAAGGCCGTTGACGCGCTCGCACGAGCGGGTGTTCATCTTGTGCGGCATGGCCGACGAGCCGACCTGCCCCTCCTTGAACCCCTCGGTGACGAGCTCGATGCCCGCCATCAGGCGGATGGTGGTGGCGAGGTTGCTCGGCGCCGCGGCGACCTGCGCGAGGCAGGTCAGCGCGTCGAAGTCGAGGGACCGCGGGTAGACCTGCCCGGTGGAGGTCAGCACCTGCGCGAAGCCCAGCTCGGTCGCGATGCGCCGCTCCAGTTCGGCGAGCTTGTCCGCGTTCCCTCCCAGCAGGTCGAGCATGTCCTGCGCCGTTCCGACGGGGCCCTTGATGCCGCGCGCCGGGTAGCGGCCGATCAGGTTGTCGAGGCGCTCCAGCGCGACGAGCAGCTCGTCGGCAACGGTCGCAAAGCGCTTGCCGAGCGTCGTGAGCTGCGCGGCGACGTTGTGCGAGCGGCCGGTCAGGGGCTGGTCGGCGTATTGCGTGGCCAGGCGGGCGAGCTGCGCGAGAGCCGCGACGACGCGGCCGCGAACCAGCCGCAGCGAGTGAAGCACCTGCAGCTGCTCGATGTTCTCGGTCAGGTCGCGCGAGGTCATGCCCTTGTGGATGTGCTCGTAACCGGCCAGCGCGTTGAACTCCTCGATGCGGGCCTTCACATCGTGACGCGTGACGCGCTCGCGGGCGTTGATGGAGTCGAGGTCCACGCGGTCGATGACAGCCTCGTAGGCGGCGATCACCTGGTCGGGGTCAGCCCCGCCGAAGTCGACGCCCAGGTCGCGCTGCGCCCGCAGCACCGAGAGCCAGAGCTTCCGCTCCGAGACGATCTTGGCCTCCGGCGACCAGATGCCCTGCATCTGGGGGGAGGCGTAGCGGGTGGCAAGGACGTTCGGCACGCTCATGGGGCCGAGTCTAAATGAACCCGCCCCGGCCGTCGTCACGGTGCCGGGGCCGTCCGGCGCCAGCGCCGCACTACCCTGGCGTTGACAACTCCAGCGGAACCACACAGCAAGGTCGCACCCATGATCGAGATCCTCAGCCCCACCCACTTCCCGCGCGCCCGCGCCGCCGGGGCGCTGGTGGCCGACATCCTGCAGACCATGAAGTCCCGCGCGAAGGTCGGCACGAATCTGCTGGAGATCGACCGGTGGACCCGCGAGATGATCGAGGCCGCCGGGGCCGTGTCCTGCTACGTCGACTACGCCCCGTCCTTCGGCGACGGCCCCTTCGCGCACTACATCTGCACGTCGGTCAACGACGCGGTGCTGCACGGCAAGCCGCGCAACCAGCGCCTCGCCGAGGGGGATTTGGTGAGCCTCGACCTCGCCGTCGCCCTCGACGGCGTCGTCGCCGACTCGGCCATCAGCTTCACGATCGGCGACGGTGCCCCGGAGGACCTGGCGATGATCGATGCGACGCAGCGCGCGCTGGCCGCCGGGATCGCCGTGGCACGGGCGGGCGCCAAGGTCGGCGACCTGGCGCACGCCATCGGCACCGTCCTCAAGGACGCCGGCTACCCGGTCAACCTGGAGTTCGGCGGCCATGGCGTCGGCTCGACGATGCACCAGGACCCGCACATCCCCAACGACGGGCGCGCGGGCCGCGGCTTCAAGCTGCGCTCGGGCATGCTGATCGCGGTGGAGCCGTGGGTGATGGCCGACACCGACAAGCTCGTCACCGACGAGGACGGGTGGACGCTGCGCAGCGCGACCGGGGCGCGCACGGCGCACAGCGAGCACACCATCCTCATCACCGACGACGGCGCCGAGATCATGACCCTGCCGGCCTGAGCTCCCCGATCAGGTGCGGCTTGCCGGCCGGGTTCACCACCGCGAACGACCAGCCGCCGGTCCGCTCCGCCGCGAAGGACACCTTCCCGGGCAGCAGGATCGGCTTGGCGAACTGCACGGTGGCCGTGTACGCGGCCGGCAGCGTGCCGAGCGCCGCCAGCGCCCGCGCGTGCGTCCACATGCCGTGGATGATCGGCCGCGGGAACCCGAACAGCCGGGCCGTGGCCGGGTGGAGGTGGATCGGGTTGGCGTCGCCGGAGACGGCCGCGTAGCGGCGGCCGAGGTCGGCCGGCAGCCGCCACAGCTGCGACGGCGTGGCCGCCGTGGCCTCCAGCCGCAGGCCCGCGCGGGCCTCGCCCGGCACCTTCGCGCCGGTGGCGAGGTAGTTCGAGGAGCCCTCCCAGACGGTCTCGTCGCCCACCTTGATGCGCGAGACCATGTCGAACGTCGCACCCTTGGCGTGCGGCGCGAGACCCTCGGCCTGCACCGTGATGCGCAGCCGCTCACCCACGCCGACCGGCCGGTGCAGCGTCATGGTGTTGCTGACGTGCACCAGCCCGGCGAGCGGGAACGGGAACTCGTCGGTGGCCAGCAGCGCGGCCTGCAGCGGGAAGGTCTGCACGTGCAGCCAGGTGGCCGGCACCGCGTCGGCCAGCGCGAAGCCAGTCAGGTGGTCGTAGGCCGCCAGGCGGCCGACGTCCTGCCCGGCGTCCTCGAGGAGGTAGACGACCTCCGGCAGCGCGGCGATCCTGCCGCCCCGCTTGCCGATGGCCCCGGCCAGCCCCTTGACCAGCAGCCGCCCGGTGGCGGGCGGTTCCTTGAGTTCTATCACGCGGCGCGTCACGTCAGGCCCCCACGAGGTTCTGCCCGCACACGCGGATGACCTGCCCGTCGACGCCCGACGACGCAGGGCCGCACAGGTAGGCCAGCGTCTCGGCCACGTCGACGGGGTTGCCGCCCTGGCTGAGCGAGTTGGTGCGGCGGAAGATCTCGCGCGAGATGAATGGGATCGCCGCGGTCATCTCGGTCTCGATGAAACCGGGCGCGACCGCGTTGACCGTGATGGGCCGGTCGGCGAGCTCGTCACGCATGGCCCACACGAGCCCCATCACGCCGGCCTTGGAGGCCGCGTAGTTGGTCTGGCCCTTGTTGCCCGCGACGCCCGACGTCGACGCGATGCCGACGATCCGCGCCTCCTCGGCCAGCCCGCCCGGCACGTTGTGGCTGAGCAGGTAGGCGTTGATGCGCATCTCGGCGGCGAGGTTGACGTCGAGCACGGAGGCCCAACGCTTCTCGTCAAGGTTGGCGAGCAGCTTGTCGCGCGTGATGCCCGCGTTGTGGACGATGGCCCAGATACGGGACTCGGTGCCGTGGCGGGACGCGACGTGCGCGGCGATCCGTTCGCCGGCGTCGGCGGCGGTGATGTCGAGCTGCAGAGCGGATCCGCCGAGCTCGTTGGCGACCTTCGCGAGCGCGTCGCCCGACTGCGGCATGTCCACGGCGACGACGGTGGCTCCGTCGCGGCCGAACACCCGCGCGATCGCCGCGCCGATGCCGCGGGCCGCGCCCGTGACGACGACGACGCGGCCGGCGAACGGCTTCGCGTCGAGGTCGTGCGCGACCTTCTGCGGGCCGACGCGCCAGGTCTGGCCGGACACGAACGCCGAGCGCCCCTCGAGCAGGAAGCTGAGCGTCGAGGCCAGGTCGGCGGCCGTGGCGCCGTCACCTACGAAGACGAGGTTGGACGTCGAGCCGGCTCGCAGCTCCTTGCCGACGGTGCGGTTGATGCCGTCGATGCCCTGCGCGACCGCCTTGGCCTCCAGCCCCTCGACCGCGGAGGCGTCGGCGGCGAGGATGATGACGCGGCCCGACGGCTCCAGCCCGCGCATGACGGGCCGCAGCAGCGCACGGATGCCCTCCAGCTGCACGATCTCGCGGACGCCGGTGGCGTCGACGACGATGGCGCCGGGCTTCGTCACGTAGCGGGGGGCCTGCTCGCGGCCGTTCTCGTCTCGCGTGCGGTTCTCCGGCAGGTCCAGCGTGGGCTGGCCGGGCGTGATGCCGAGCAGCTCGAGCGTCGCGTGGCCGATGCCCGCACCGTCGAGCTCGCCGAGCACGACGGGGCCGGTGGGCAGCACGCGGTCGCGGCGCAGCCGGGGCGGGTCGGCCAGGCCGGCCTTGTTGGCGACGAACTTCCCGGCGCGCGTGCCGTAGAGGGTCTCGAGGATGTCCATGTCACACCGCTTCCAGGATCGCGACGACGCCCTGGCCGCCGGCAGCACAGATGGAGATGAGGCCCTTGGAGCCGGGGCCGCGCTCGGCGAGCATCTTCGCGAGCGAGGCGACGATCCGGCCGCCGGTGGCGGCGAAGGGGTGACCCGCGGCGAGCGACGAGCCGTTGACGTTGAGCTTCGCGCGGTCGACGGTGCCGACCCCGCCTTCCTCCAGCGCCTTGAGGGTGGCCAGCACCGTGCTGGCGAAGGCCTCGTGGATCTCGATGAGGTCGAAGTCGTCGAGTGTGAGGGAGTTGCGCTCCAGCAGCTGTGGAATGGCGCGCACGGGGGCCAGCAGGAGGTCCTCGGCGCCCGTGACGTAGTCGGAGGCCGCGACCTGCGCGTCGACGAGGCTGGCCAGTACCGGCCAGCCGCGGCCGCGGGCGTAGGACTCCTCCGCGACCAGCGCGACGGCGGCGCCGTCGGTCAGGGCGGTGGAGTTGCCGGCCGTCATGGTCGCGCCGTCGCCCCTGCCGAACACGGGCCTGAGCTTGGCCAGCGCCTCCATGGAGGTGTCGGGGCGCAGCAGCGCGTCGCGGGCGACGCCGAGGTAGCCGGTGACCAAGTCGTCGAAGAAACCGGCGTTCCAGGCGGCGGCCAGGTTGTGGTGCGACGCCACGGACAGCTCGTCCTGCGCCTCGCGCGTGACACCCCACTTCTTCGTGGTGAGAGCCTGCGACTCCCCCATGCTGAGCCCGGTGCGCGGCTCGACGACCGCGGGCGGCACGGGCGCGAGGTCCTGCGGTCGGATCCGGGACAGCGCCTTCAGCTTGTCGGGCAGCGTGCGGGCCCGGTTGAGCTTGAGCAGCGCGCGGCGCAGCGGCTCGGTAACGACGATCGGGGCGTCGGAGGCGGAGTCGACGCCGCCGGCGATGGCGACGTCCGCCTGGCCGAGGCGGATCTTGTTCGACGCGTAGACCACGGCCTCCAGGCCGGTGCCGCACGCCTGCGCGAGGTCGACGGCGGGCGTGTGGGGCGACAGCGACGACCCGAGCACGGCCTCGCGGGTGAGGTTGAAGTCGCGGGTGTGCTTCAGCACGGCGCCCGCGACGACCTCGTCGACCTGTTCGCCGGCGAGCCCGAAGCGGGCGACGAGCCCGTCGAGAGCCGCGGTGAGCAGGTCCTGCGCCGAGGCGGACGCGTAGGCGCCGCCGGCCTTGACGAAGGGGGTGCGGTTGCCCCCGACGATGACGGCTCTGCGTTGAGTCATCGGATTCCTTCCAGACGTATCTGTGACCGACGGTAGCAGATACTCGCAGTTTCGGGTACCTTGTGTTCCATGACAACGACGCAGGACACCGGGCAGGAGGCTGTCGACGGGCGCGCCGCGCGCTGGGAGCAGCACAACCTCCAGCGGCGCCGCGAACTCGTCGAGGCCGCCGTGCGCGCGATCCGGGAACTCGGCCCCAACGTCGGGATGGACGAGATCGCCGCGTTCGCCGGCACGTCGAAGACCGTGCTCTACCGGCATTTCCACGACAAGTCAGGCCTCTACCAGGCGGTCGCGGAGTCCGTCGGCGACTACATCGTGCGCAAGCTGCCCTTCGACGACGCCCTCGACCCACGCGACCTCGTCTCCCGGCTGGCCGACGCCTACCTCGGCGTCGTCGAGCGCGACCGCAACCTCTACTTCTTCGTCTCCTCCAGGCCCACGGGCGACACCCCCACCGAGGATCCCGTGCTCTCGATCACCACGCGGATCGGCAACACGGTCTCGGACGCGATGCGCTCCTGGCTACGCCGCGAGGGGCTCGATGAGGAGCCGGCCAACACCTGGGGGCACGGCGCCGTCGGCTTCATCTGGGCCGTCGCCGACCGGTGGATCGTCACCAACCTCCGACGCCCGCGCGCGGACGTCGTCGCCTACATCGACCAACTGTTCATCCCCGCGTTCGACGCTCAACGAAGGAGTTGACCCATGCACGCCAAGACCCCCACGACCACCCCTACCGGTGAGGCCCTCCGCCGTTCCCTCGACGGCCCGTTCCATGCCCTGAAGCAGCGCTGGCGCGACGAGGTGACCGCCGACGACGTGGTCCGCGACACCGCGCTCGGCATGGAGGAGGCCCGCGACTGGACGCTGTCCAAGGTCGTCGAGTTGGCCGGGCGCGACTTCGTGACGGCGGGCTTCCCCACCGAGGTCGGCGGTAGCGGCAACGCGGCCGAGTCCGTCGCCAACTTCGAGATGATGGCCATGGGCGACCTCTCGCTCACGATCAAATCCGGTGTGCAGCACGGCCTGTTCGGCGGTGCGATCGTCAACCTCGGCACGCAGTGGCACCACGAGACGTTCCTGCCGTCGGCGATCGACGTGTCGCTGCCAGGCTGCTTCGCCATGACGGAACTCGGCCACGGCTCCGACGTGCAGTCGCTCGAGACCACCATCACCTGGGACGCGACCACGGCCGAGTTCGTCGTCGACTCCCCCACCCCCACCGCCGCGAAGGCCTACATCGGCAACGCGGCCCGCGACGGCCGGATGGCCGCCGTGTTCGGTCAGCTGTGGGTCGATGGCACGCACCAGGGCGTGCACGTGGTCCTCGTCCCGATCCGCGACGAGCAGGGCGACGACCTGCCCGGCGTCACGACCGGTGACCACGGTCACAAGGGTGGCCTCCTCGGCGTCGACAACGGCACCATCGCGTTCGACCACGTCCGCGTTCCGCGGGAGATGCTGCTGAACCGCTACGGCGGCGTCGACGCCGATGGCGTATACCGCTCCGACATCGAGTCCAAGAACGCCCGCTTCTTCACCATGCTCGGCACGCTGGTGCGCGGCCGCATCTGCGTGGGCGGCGGCGCGGCCTCCGCGGCCCGCAAGGGGCTGACGATCGCCGTCGACTACGCCAACCGGCGCCGCCAGTTCCGCGCCCCCGGCCTCGGCGAGGAGGTGCACCTGATGGACTACCTGACGCACCAGCGCCGCCTGCTGCCCGAGGTCTCCCGCGCCTACGCCTACGGCTTCGCGCAGAATGAACTGGCTCTACAGCTCCAGCGCATCACCGACGCGGCCGGGTCCGACCCCGTCGCGGCCCGTGAGCTGGAGACCAGGGCGGCCGGCATGAAGGCCACGCTGACCCGCTGGGCCAACGACACGCTGCAGACCTGCCGCGAGGCATGCGGCGGCGCGGGCTTCATGTCTGACAACGGCATCACGCTCGCCCGCCAGGACGCCGACATCTTCGCCACGTTCGAGGGTGACAACACCGTCCTGCTGCAGCTGGTCGCCAAAGCGCTGCTGCTCGACTACAAGTCGACGTGGGGCGACATGGACCTGCGCGGCACGGCGCAGAAGACCGCCAAGCTGATCGGCACGACCGTCCTGGAGCGCACCACCGCCCGCTCTGTCATCGAGCGCCTCGTCGCCGCCGCCGACCTCAAGCCCGAGGCCGAGCGCATCCGGATGCGCGGCTGGCACGTGTCGCTGTTCGAGTTCCGAGAGCAGCACACCGTCGAGGGCCTCGCTCAGCGCATGCGCGCCGCGGCGAAGGAGAAGGACTCCTTCGCCGCGACCAACGCCTGCCAGACGCACATGCTCGAGGCCGCCCGTGCCCACATCGACCGCGTGGTCCTCGAGGCGTTCATCGAGGGCATCGCCGAGTGCGACGACGACTACATCCGTGCGCTGCTGGTGAAGGTCTGCGACCTGTACGCCCTGGCCACCATCGAGGCCAACCGCGCCTGGTATCTGGAGCACGAGGCCTTCGAGCCCCGCCGCAGCAAGGCCGTCACCGCGGAGGTCGACAAGCTCGTCGGGGAGCTCCGGGGTCGCTCGCAGGAGCTGGTCGAGGGCCTGGGCGTGCCCGTCGGGTGGCTGCACCATCCGACGGCCGCAGTGCCCGCGCTGATCCCCTGACGGTCCCGGGTGCTGGCGTCGCCGGGTGCCTGCCGACCCTCAGTGTCGTCCGGCGCCCGCCTGCGCAGACGCCACCCTTACCGACAGACGCCACCCTTACGTGCAGACGCCACCCTTACGTGCAGACGCCACCCTTGTTGACACATGCCACCGCCATGGCGGTGGCATGTGTCAATAGCGGTGGCGTCCGTCGAGAAGGGTGGCGCGCGCCGAGAAGGGTGGCGGTGAAGCTAGGCGGTCTCAGAGTCGTCGGGCACCCCGACCGCGGGGACGAGGTAGTGACCGACGTCGACGTGCGCGGGCACGCCCGTCAGTCGCTCGACCGCCGCAGCGACCTCCTCGGCACGCTCGTCGGACACGTCGCCGACCTCGACGAAGAACGCCCTGGCGCCCCTCTCGACCCCCAGGCTCTGCACCTCGACGTCCTCGTAGCCGGGCGAGTTCAACAGCTCCCACGCCTCGTCCTGTGCCGAGGCCAGCTCGATCAGGCTCCAAGGCACGTCGTGCAGGTGGACCTCCACCCCCGGGTTCGCGTCGATGGTCTCCGGGAGCGGGCCCTTCCAGTAGAGGTCGACCGCAGACTCATCCGTCCTGACCGCAACCTGCGCGTACCCGTTGGGGGCCCCGTCGATCTGCTGCGGAAGGCGTTCGTTCTCCGCGTCGGTGTACGGGGCGAGTTGGTCGAGCAGCTGCTCCACACCCGACGTGATGCCTGAGCTGTCGATGAGCCCCAGGTTCCTCTGCTCCTCGACGGTGTAGCCGTCGGCCTGGGCCGGCGCCTCCGGCAGCAGCCGGAAGCCGACGACCGCGCCGACGGCCAGGACCGCCACCAGCGCCACCGGGCCCGTGAATCGTCGCCACGTCATGCTGATCTCCCCCGCGAAATGAGACGCCGTCGTCTCCAATGAGCAGATCCTCCGTCGCCCCGTTACCTTGGTGGTGACCCCGATGTTGGGGTTACGGTCGCCGGGCTCGGCATGACTGTCTGCCCCTGTCTCACGCATGATCCGGGGGGTGTTGTCACCGGGCCTGGTGGGCGTCAGATGACCGCTGATAGGGACACGGCCTCAACACAGGTCTATTCGTAACGTGGGTGCCGGCAGCTGACGCATCACCACCTCGACGACCGTCGTCTTCGATGGGGAAGGATGGTGGCCGTCATGAACAACGACCCCGGTTTCGACATCTGGTGCGGCCTCGACGTGGGCAAGGAAACTCACCATGCCTGCGCTCTCGACGCCGCCGGTCGGAAGGTATTCAACAAGCCTCTACCGCAGGACCAGAGCAAGCTCGAGGGCGTTTTCTCGATGCTGGCCGAGCGCGGCAGGGTGTTGGTGATTGTCGATCAGCCGAACACGATCGGCGCACTGCCCATCGCTGTGGCAAGGTCGATGGGCATCCAGGTCGCCTACCTGCCAGGACTCGCGATGCGCAGGGCAGCGGACCTCTACCCGGGCAGCGCGAAGACCGACGCGCGCGACGCGTTCATCATCGCGGACGCTGCCCGAACGATGCCCCACACCCTTCGCCGGGTCGACCTCGGCGAAGATGCCCTGGCCGAGCTGAAGGTTCTGGTCGGGTTCGACGAGGACCTTGCGGCGGAAGCAACACGATTGGCGAACCGGATCCGTGGACTCCTCACGCAGATCCATCCCGCACTCGAACGCGTAGTCGGACCCCGCTTGGCCACAAAGCAGGGCCTCGCCGTGATCGAACAGCTCGGCGGCCCACAAGGCATCAGCGCAGTCTCGAGGGCAAAGCTGCTGCGGATCGTCAGCCATGCCAACCCGCGACACGCCCAAGACTTCGTCGACGCGATCTCCCACGCCTTGTCCGAGCAGACCGTTGTTGTCGCCGGCACCACCGCCGCTGAGCAGGTCCTCCCGAAGCTCGCAGCTGCCCTGCGTCAGACGCTGCAGCAGCGCTCCGAGTTGGCCGCGCAAGTCGAGAAGGTCGTTGATGCGCACCCTCTTGCCAAGGTCCTGATCTCGATGCCAGGCGTCGGGGTCAGGACCGCTGCACGGATCCTCCTCGACGTCGGCGACGCCTCGCTGTTCCCGACCGCGGGACACCTGGCTGCCTACGCCGGCCTCTCACCCGTCACCCACCGATCCGGAACCAGCATCCGAGGCGAATACCCAGCCAGATCAGGAAACAAGCACCTCAAACGAGCCCTGTTCCTCTCAGCGTTCGCCGCGCTCCGATCCGACCCCGCCAGCAGGGCCTACTACGACCGGAAGCGAGCCCAAGGCAAGAAACACAACGCCGCACTCATCTGCCTGTCCCGACGCCGAGTCGACGTCCTGTTCGCCATGCTCAGAAACCAAGAGCCCTACCGGACCCCCAACCCGACACCCCAGCCCCTCGCCGCTTGACGAGAACCATAGGGACACCCCCCTGATGCCAAGGGGCGACTGTCCTCCGCTCTTTGCCAAAGGGCCGACGCCAATCGTGACCAGATTGCATTGCGTTCCGCATTGCAAGAAGTAACATTCATTCATGACTCAGATTGTGATCAGGGTGGACGAAGAGACCGCGGCAGCCTTGGCACACCTCGTCGAGCTGACCGGCCAGAATCGCTCCGAGGCGGTGCGGGATGCGATCCGCGCAGCCGAGCGCGAGGCGGTCCTGGCGCGGGTGCGGGAGCAGGCGAAGCAGGTGCGGGAGGATCCTGCCGATCGCGCCGAGATGCTGGACCTGGCCGACGAGATGGAGCAGTCGCGTGCGTGGTGACATCTACCGCCTGCGCACCAGTCGTGCGGCCGAAGGCCACGAACAACGGGGTCCACGCTACGGCGTGGTCGTCCAGTCCGACCACCTCCTACTCTCCACGGTCCTTGTCGCTCCGACCTCCACCAGCGCGCTGCCGACCGACTTCAGGCCCCGCATCACCATGGACGACACAACGACATACATCCTGGTCGAGCAGACGGCGGCCGTGAACGCAGAGACCCGGCTCGGCGAGTTCGCCGGTCGGCTCAGCCCGTCCGAACTGGCCGATCTCGACCGGGCGCTCTCCCTGGTCCTCGGTCTGTACTGAAGACCGTCCTACGAGACGGGGCGAGACGCCACCCTTACGTGCAGACGCCACCCTTGTCGACACATGCCACCGCCATGGCGGTGGCATGTGTCAATAGCGGTGGCGTCCGTCGAGAAGGGTGGCGTCGGTCGAGAAGGGTGGCGCGGAAGCCGGGGCTGACGCCTCGGCTCAGCCGAACTGCAGGTCGGCGCTGGGCGACGGCAACTCGACGAACGTGCGGCCGGGCGCGACCTTCAGCGCGGAGCCGTCCTTGCACGTGAACGAGAAGCGCTTGTTGATGGCGCCCTTCTTCCAGGTGCCGGTCACCCGCTTCCCGCTGTGGCAGTAGGTGAAGCTCCCCTTGGCGTCGATGATGTCGACGACGGGGTCGGCGGCGCCGGAACCCTCCCAGATCTTGTCCATCCGCCACTCCGCGGAGATGATCAGGACCGAGTGGGCCGTGACGCGCTTGCCGTCGGCCAGCACGTGCTCGCCCCAGGGCTGGCTGCGCAGGTACATGCCGTTGTCAGCGAGCTCGTAGCTCATGTCGTACTTGTGCGCGCTGCCGTAGGGCACCGCGATGGTGGTGGCCTTCTTCTTGGAGTCGGCCGTCGAGGCATCCTCCGCGGTCTC
The DNA here is from genome assembly GCF_029917005.1 of Tessaracoccus lacteus. NCBI lineage: Bacteria > Bacillati > Actinomycetota > Actinomycetes > Propionibacteriales > Propionibacteriaceae > Tessaracoccus > Tessaracoccus lacteus. Next base: position 651,671 of record NZ_CP123967.1, on the reverse strand, counting down.
GGCGAACGGCAGGTACTGGCTCGGCTTCTTCTTCATGCGGGTCGCCAGCTCGGCCATGCCCTTGGGGTGGGCCTGGATCGCGCGGTCGTAATACGTCTGGCCGTTGAGCTGGTAGAGCCTGTCCTGGTCGACGCTGAACGCGTCGGTGCCACGCCAGTCGAGGTAGGTCATGCGCTCGATGTAGTCGTCGTGCGCGTCGAAGTACTTCAGCACCCAGTCCGCCGCGCCGGTGTTGGCGAGCAGCGGCTTCATCGGCGACAGCAGCGGCACGTCGACAGGGCGGATGGAGCGGATCGGCCCCACGGCCTCGGGGTACTTGCTGTGGAACACCGGGACCAGTCGTGTGTAGGCGAAACCGTTGGGCTGGCAGAAGATGATGTCGGCGTCCAGCAGCCCCCACTGGGGGTTCTCGTTCTTGAGGTTCGGCACCTTGGCCGCGACCGCCGGGCGGTCGAGCAGCTTCTCGTTCTTCACCTCGCGACCGTTCAGCGGCCACGTGATCCTCGGCTCGGGCGACGGGCTCGGCGAGGGGCTGGGCGACGGAGAGGAGCTCGGGGTGGGGCTGGGGGTGAGCTCGGGAGTCTCACCCTGGCAGGCGGCAAGCGCGGCGGTCGCGCCCACCGCGCCGAGCAGGACGGCGCGTCTGGAGGTGGTCACGGTGCTCAGTGTGGCAGGCCGACGTCGGTGCGGTGGAAGCCCCCCTCGAGTCGCACCTGTGAAACGAGAGCGTAGGCTCGGCTCCTCGCCTCCTCGACGTCGGCGCCGCGGCCGACGATACCCAGCACACGCCCGCCCGACGACACCACCTCGTCCCCGTCGAGGCGCGTCCCCGCGTGCAGCACGTAGGCGTCTGCCTCGTCGGGCGGCAGAGTGATCGGCGTGCCCGTGACCGGGGTGCCCGGGTAGCCCTCGGCGGCCTCCACGACGACGACCGCGGCCCCGTCGAGCCACTCCAGCTCCCCGACTGCGTCGAGCTCGCCACGCGCCGCGGCGCGCAGCACCCCACCCAGCGGCGTCTTCAGCAGAGCCAGGACGGCCTGGGTCTCCGGGTCGCCGAAGCGGACGTTGAACTCAACGACGCGCAGCCCCTTCGACGTCAGCGCGAGGCCGGCGTACAGCAGCCCGATGAAGGGCGTGCCGCGGCGGGCCATCTCCCGCAGCGTCGGGTCGACGACCTCGGTCATGATCTGGTCGACGAGCCCGGGATCGGCCCAGGTCAGCGGGGAGTAGGCGCCCATGCCGCCCGTGTTGGGGCCGGCGTCGCCGTCGCCCACACGCTTGTAGTCCTGCGCCGGCATCAGCGGCAGGCCGCGCACACCGTCGCAGATGGCGAACAGGGAGACCTCCGGGCCGTCGAGGTAGTCCTCGATCACGACGCGGCCGCACGACTCGGCGTGCGCGAGCGCGGCGTCGCGGTCGTCGGTCACGACCACGCCCTTGCCGGCGGCCAGGCCGTCGTTCTTCACAACATAGGGAGCGCCGAACGCGCCGAGGGCCGCCTCGTACTCCTCGCGGCTCTCGCAGACGCGGGCCTCGGCGGTCGGCACGCCGGCGGCTGCCATCACGTCCTTGGCGAAGGCCTTCGATCCCTCCAGCACGGCGGCCTCGCGGCCCGGTCCGAAGGCGTCGATGCCCGCCGCGCGCAGCGCGTCGGCGACGCCCGCGACGAGCGGGGCCTCCGGCCCGATGACGACGAGGTCGACGGCCAGCTCGCGGGCGAGCGCCACGACGGCTCCGGGGTCGGCGGCGTCGACGGCGTGCAGCGTGGCGAGCGCCGCGATGCCCGGGTTGCCGGGAGCGGCGTGCAGTGCGGTGACGAGGGGATCGGAGGCCAGCGAGCGGGCCAGCGCGTGTTCGCGCCCGCCGGAGCCGAGCAGGAGGGTCTTCACCCGCGCCACATTAGTCGAGCGCGTCCGCCCTCTCGGCCGCCTCCTGGGATCGCTGGACGAGGATCCGGAAGCCGACGATCGCGGCTATGAAGCCCCCGCCGACCGGCACGGCCCACCACCAGCCCCAGCCGATGTCCTCCTGCCAGATGGCGATGGCCACCGTCGCGACCATGAACAGCACGAGGCCGACGACCAGGGCCGTGACGAGGCGACGCGTGCCGCGCGTCATGCGCGCGTCAGACCAGCTCGTTGATGGCGACGGACTGCTCGCGGCCCGGGCCGACCCCGATGCCGGAGATACGGCAGCCGATCAGCTCCTCCAGGCGGTGCACGTATGCCTGGCAGTTGGCCGGCAGGTCGTCGAACACGCGGGCCTCAGAGATGTCCTCGCTCCAGCCGTCGAGGTACTCGTAGACCGGCACGGCGTGGTGGAAGTCGGACTGCGTCATGGGCATGACATCGGTGCGGACGCCGTCGACCTCGTACGCGACGCACACCGGGATCTGCTCCCAGCCGCTCAGGATGTCGAGCTTGGTGAGGAAGATGTCGGTGAAACCGTTGATCTTGACGGCCTGCTCGACGACCAGCGCGTCGAACCAGCCACAGCGACGGGGGCGGCCGGTCGTGGCGCCGAACTCGCCGCCGGCCTGGCGCAGCCTCTCTCCGTCGTCGTCGAACAGCTCGGTCGGGAACGGGCCCTCGCCGACGCGGGTGGTGTACGCCTTCGCGATGCCGATGGTGCGGTTGATGCGGGTGGGGCCGACGCCGCCGCCCGTGGTCGCGCCCGCCGCCGTCGGGTTGGACGACGTGACGTACGGGTAGGTGCCCTGGTCGACGTCGAGGTGGTGCGCCTGGGCCCCCTCGAACAGGACGACCTTGCCCTCGTCGAGCGCGTCGTTCACGTAGCGGCCGGAGTCGATGATGTGCGGGCGGATCGCCTCGGCGTGCTTCATGAGCGCGTCGACGACGTGGTCGACCTCGATCGGGCGACGGTTGTAGACCTTGACCAGCAGCTGGTTCTTCTGGTCCAGCGCCGCCTCGACCTTCTGCCTCAGGATCGACTCATCGAGCAGGTCCTGGATGCGGATGCCTAGCCGGTTGATCTTGTCGGAGTAGCACGGGCCGATGCCGCGGCCGGTGGTGCCGATCTTCCGCTTGCCCAGGAAGCGCTCGGTCACCTTGTCGAGCACCTGGTGGTACTCGGTGATGATGTGCGCGTTGGCGCTGATGAGCGGGTGCGGCACGTCGACGCCGCGCGAGTGAAGCACCTCGAGCTCCTCGGCCAGCACGTCCAGGTCCACGACAACGCCGTTGCCGATCACAGTGGTGGTGTTCGGGTTGAGGATGCCCGACGGGAGCAGGTGCAGGACGAACTTCTCGCCGTTCACCACGAGCGTGTGACCCGCGTTGTTACCGCCGGAGTAGCGCACGCAGACGTCGACGCGGTCGCCCAGCTGATCGGTCGCCTTACCCTTGCCCTCGTCGCCCCACTGGGCGCCCACCACAACAACACTCGGCATGGAGTTCACTTCCTTGCATGGATTGGGCCCCGTGCAACGTGCCCGGGGCCTTGCAACGGCATACTACCCGGCCTCACCGACACCGAGCCGGAAGCCGCCGAAACCCGCCCCAACTGGCCCTGTTGCGCCGGGCACGGCGGTGGAAGAATGGGGTGTGCGCGCACACTTGGCGCTCGTTGCAACGACGCAGGAGGATCCCGTGAAGAAGCTCATCAACTCTCCCGACTCAGTGATCGCCGACGCTCTCAAGGGCGTCGAGGCATCCGACAAGGGGGTGCGGGTCGACCATGAGAATCGGGTCATCTTCCGGGCGACCCCCAAGGAAGCAGGGAAGGTCGCGCTGATCTCCGGCGGCGGCTCGGGCCACGAGCCCATGCACGGCGGATTCGTCGGCCAGGGCATGCTCGACGCGGCCGCCTGCGGCGAGGTGTTCACCTCACCGACGCCCGACCAGGTGCTCGCCGCCACCGTGGGCGTCGACAACGGCGCCGGCGTGCTGCACATCGTCAAGAACTACACGGGCGACGTGATGAACTTCGAGATGGCCGCCGAGCTGGCCGCTGGCGAAGGCGTGACCGTAGAGGCCGTGGTCGTGGCCGACGATGTCGCCGTCGAGGACTCCACCTGGACCGCCGGCCGCCGCGGCGTCGGCACGACGGTGCTGCTCGAGAAGATCGTCGGCGCCGCCGCCGAGGAGGGCCGCGACCTCGCCGCGGTCAAGGCGCTCGCCGAGAAGGTGCTGGAGGGCGGCCGCTCCATGGGCATGGCGCTCACGTCCTGCACGGTCCCCGCGGCCGGCAAGCCGACGTTCGACCTGCCCGAGGACCAGATGGAGATCGGCATCGGCATCCACGGCGAGCCCGGCCGTCACCGCGAGCCCATCGCCGACGCGAAGACCATCGCCAAGCAGCTCGTCGAGCCCATCCTGGCCGACCTCGACTACTCCGGCTCCTCGGTCATCGTGATGCTCAATGGCATGGGCGGCACTCCGCTGATCGAGCTGTACCTCATGTACGGGGAGGTCGTCGAGCTGCTGGAGGCGGCCGGCGTCACGATCGAGCGCAACCTGGTGGGCAACTACATCACCAGCCTGGACATGGCCGGCTGCTCCCTGACGCTCGTCAAGGCCGACGATGAGATCCTCGGCCTCTGGGACGCGCCCGTGAACACGGCGGGGCTACGGTGGGGCCTGTGAGCGCAACTGAACTGACCCTCGACCTGCTGGCCGCATGGCTGCGGCGCTACGCCGAACTCGTCGGCGACCAGAAGGCCTACCTGACAGAGCTCGACTCGGCGATCGGTGATGCCGACCACGGCGCCAACATGGCCCGCGGCACCGCCGCGGTCGTCGAGCACCTCGACGAGGCCAACACCGTCGACGCCCTGCTGAAGAAGGCTGGCATGACGCTCGTGAGCACCGTCGGTGGCACCGCCGGCCCGCTCTACGGCACCCTGCTGATGCGAATGGGCATGAACACGGGCGCGGTGACCGAACTGTCGCCCCAGGAGTTCGCGACGGCGCTGCGGGCAGGCCTCGACGGGCTGATCGCGCGGGGCAAGACGGAGCTGGGCGACAAGACCATGGTCGACGCGCTCACCCCGGGCCTCGACGCCTTCGACAAGGCGCTGGCCGACGGCGGCGATCTGGCTGCGGCCGCGAAGGCCGCCCAGGCCGCCGCGGCCGCCGGCCGGGACGCGACCGAGCCGATGATCGCTCGCAAGGGGCGCGCCAGCTACCTCGGCGAGCGTTCCCGCGGGCACCTCGACCCGGGGGCCACGTCCGCCGTCCTCCTGTTCGACGCGCTCGTCGACGTGCTCGGCTGACCCATGGCAGTAGGAATCGTCGTCGTATCGCACAGCCACGCCCTGGCCGAGGCCGCCGTCGAGCTGGCCATGCAGATGGTCCACGGAGACGCCCCGCCCATCGCGCTGGCCGCAGGCACGTCCGACGGGGGTCTCGGCACCGACGCCACGGCCGTCACGTCCGCCCTGGCGGACGTCGACCAGGGTGACGGCGTCGTCGTGCTCGTCGACATGGGCTCCGCGCTGATGAGCGCCGAGCTCGGCGTCGAACTCTACGACCAGCCCGGCACGGACGTCCGCATCCTGCCCGCCCCCTTCGTCGAGGGCCTCGTCGCAGCCGTGGTGCGTGCGACCGGCGGCGCTTCGATCGACGAGGTCGCAGCCGAGGCGGACCAGGGGCTGACCCCGAAACTGTCCGCCCTCGGCACACCGCCGGTGCCGGCACCCCAGGTCTCCCCCGTCGAGGAATCGTCCCAGGACGACACGGCCCACTCGGAGGCCGTCATCGTCAACACCACCGGCCTGCACGCCCGGCCGGCCGCCGAGCTGGTCGCCCAGGCGCGCAGCTTCGACGCAGAGGTGAAGGTCAGCTGCGGCGACGCCGGCCCCGTGTCGGCGAAGAGCAGCATCGGCCTGGCCACTCTCGCCGCCCGCAAGGGTGACCTGCTGGAGTTCACTGCGACGGGTGCCGAGGCGGAACAGGCGGTCGAGGCGCTCGCGCAGTTCGTGTCGAACGGCCTGGGCGAGCTGTGACGGATAGGCTGCTCCCATGAGCGAGACGCACCCGAACCTGATGGCCGCCGACGTCGTGGTCAGCCTGCCGGAGGATCCCGCCCTGGCCGCCATCGCGGAGCAGGGCCGGGACCACTTCCTGGAGGTGGTGGCGGCGCACCCGACGTCGTCGCTGTGCTGGGCCCTGCTCGCCGAGACCTGCCTGCAGGACGAGGGGCTCGGGGGCGCGGTCGCGGCGTACGCGTACGCACGCACCGGCTACCACCGCGGCCTCGACCAGCTGCGCCGCAACGGCTGGAAGGGCTCGGGACTGATCCCCTGGGAGCACGAGCCGAACCGCGGCTTCCTCCGGGCCCTCTGGGCACTGAGCGTCGCGGCCGGCCGCATCGGCGAGACGGAGGAGCAGGAGCGCTGCGCGCAGTTCCTCCGCGACTCCTCCGAGGAGGCATTCAGGGTGTTGTCCGGCTCGGACTCCTGAAGCTCCCGCAGAGACAACGACACGGCCCCAGCTTCCGCTGGGGCCGTGTCGCGCTATGAACGGGTCAGCCGCGCTGCGCCGCCGCAGGCGCCTCGACGGCGACGGGCGTCGTCAGCACGCGGCCCTCGCCGACGATGCGACGCTGGCCGGTGATCTCGACGCTGACGGGCTCGCCCCGGTCCTCGCTGGAGTGCCCGATCGAGAGCCGGATCTCGCCGGGCTCCACGATGCGACGTCGGTCGACGCCGGTGAAGGACGTGCGGTCGGCGTGCAGGCTGAACGTCACGCGGCGCGCCTCGCCGGCCGGGACGTCGACCTTGGCGAAGCCGACGAGCTGCTTGAGCGGGCGCACGACCTCGGCCCACGGGTCCTCCAGGTACAGCTGCACGACGTCCGAGCCGTCCCGCTCCCCGGTGTTGGTGACCGTGACGGACACCTCGACGGTTCCTTCGACATCCATCGAATCAGCCGACGCGGTGAGGGCGCTGTGCTCGAACGACGTATACGACAGGCCGTGGCCGAAGGGGTACAGGGGCCGCGGGTCGAGGTTGGAGATGCCGTCGCTGACCCAGCCGAGCAGCGGGTTCAGGTAGGTGCCCGGCTGCCCGCCGCGCAGCGCCGGGAAGGCGATCGGCAGGCGGCCAGACGGGTTCGTCTCCCCCGTCAGCACCGCCGTGATCGCGTCGGCGCCCTCGACGCCCGGCATGAACGCGGACACGATGGCCGCCGCGCGGTCGGCGTACTCGCCGAGCGCGTAGGGACGGCCGGTGACCAGGAGCAGCACGACGGGGGTGCCGGTGGCCAGCACCCGCTCGACCAGCTCGCCCTGGCGGCCCGGCAGGCCGAGGTCCTCGACGTCGCAGCCCTCGCCGGAGGTGCCGATCCCGAACAGGCCTGCGATGTCTCCGACCGTCACGATCGCCAGGTCTGCGGCGGCGGCCAGCGCCACCGCCTCATCGAGCTGGTCGTCGGTGCCGTCGGTGAAGCCGCAGCCGGGCGCGAAGGACACCTCGCCGCCGAGCGCCGCGGGCAACGTGCCGACCAGGCTCGCGATGTCCAGACCGGTCTGACGGCCGGGCAGCTTCGACATCACGTGGTTGGGGAACGAGTAGCAGCCCATGAACGAGCGCACGTCCTCCCAGACCGGGCCGACGACCGCGACCTTCCGGTCGCCGGGCGTCAGCGGCAGCACGCCGTCGTTCTTCAGCAGGACGATGGACTCGTTGGCCATGCGGCGCGCGATGCTCCGGTTGGCCGCGGAGTCGAGGTCGCGGTCGGGGGTGTCGCCGGCGGCGGGCCGCCAGTCGGCGTCGAGCAGGCCGAGCTCCGCCTTCTGCGTCAGCGCCCGCAGCGCCGCGCGGTCGATCAGTTCCTCGGTGACGAGACCGCGGTCGACGGCCTGCACCAGGTCGCCGTACGGGCCGGTCTCCGGCAGCTCGATGTCCATGCCCGCCCGCAGCGCCAGCGCGGCGGCCGTCGCCCCGTCGGGGGCGATCAGGTGCGTGTGGGTGAGGAACGGGATGGCCCAGTAGTCGCTGACGACGGTGCCCTCGAACCCCCAGCGGTCCCGCAGCACCTCGGTCAGCAGCCACGGGTCGGCGACCGACGGCACGCCGTCGATGTCGCAGTAGGAGTTCATCACCGACTTCACCGATCCGGCCCGCACCGCCATCTCGAACGGCGGCAGCATGACGTCCTCAAGCTCGCGGCGGCCCATGGAGATGGGCGCGTGGTTGCGCCCGGCGCGGGAGGCAGGGTACCCGACGAAGTGCTTGAGCGTGGCGTGCACGCCGGCCCCCTGCAGGCCGCGCACGTAGGCCGTGCCCAGGCTGCCGACGAGGTACGGGTCCTCGCCACACGTCTCCTCGACGCGGCCCCAGCGGTAGTCCCGCACGACGTCGAGCAGCGGCGAGAGCCCCTGCTGGACGCCGAGGGCGGCGAGGTCGGCGCCGATGGCCGCGGCCATCTCCTCGATCAGTTCGGGCCTCCAGGTCGCGCCCCAGGCGATGGCCGCCGGGTAAACGGTAGCGCCGAGCGTCGTGATGCCGGTCAGGCACTCCTCGTGCGCGATCGGCGGGATGCCGAGCCTGGAGGCCTCCTGCACCTCCCCCACGCGGCGCGCCAGCTCGGCGCGCCCCTCCGCGACGGTGACGGGACCGGTCCCGAAGATGCGCGTCAGATGGCCGAGGCCGTCGCGGGTGGTCTCCTCCCAGGAGACGGTTGCCATCGCCGACTCCATCGGCGCCACGTCGTGGTGCTCGACGTCGTCGGCGGCGGGCTCGTCGGCGCGGGGCCGGTTCCAGAAGGAGCCGAGCTGGCCGACCTTCTCGGCCAGCGTCAGCTCGCTCAGCAGGGCTGCTGCACGCTCGGCCGGGGCCAGCGCGGTGTTGTGCCAGGGGTGCATGTGGGTTCCTTGGGGAGCGGGCGGGTCAGCCCTTGACGGCGCCCGACAGGCCGCCGACGATGCGGCGCTGCATGGCGAGGAAGAAGATCATGGCGGGGACCATCGACAGGCTGGTGAAGGCGAACACGCCTGCAGTGTCGGAGGAGTACTGCGTCGAGTAGTCCGCGACGCCGAGCGGCAGCGTGCGCATGTCGCCCTGGAGCAGCAGCAGCGGCAGCAGGTAGGCGTTCCACGAGTTGACGAACGCGAGCACGCCGACGGTGACGAGGCCCGGGCCGGACAGCGGCAGCATCATCCGCCAGAAGACCGTGATGCGGCCCGCGCCGTCGATGGATGCGGCCTCTTCGATCTCGGCGGGGATCTGCTGCAGGAACGGGCGCAGGATCACGATGGTCATCGGCAGCGCGAACGCCGCCTGGGGCAGCGCGACGCCGAACCAGGTGTTGCTCATGCTGAGGTCCCTGGAGATGATGATGAACAGCGGGATGACGGCGACGGTCGCTGGGAACAGCAGGCCTAGAACGAAGACCATGTAGAGGGCCTCGCGGCCACGGAAGCGGTAGCGCGACAGCGGGTAGGCCGCCATCAGCCCGCACACCACCACGAGCGCGGTGGTCAGCAGCGCGATGGCCAGCGAGTTGAGGCCGTAGGTCCAGAAGCGGCCGTCGGCGAGCACGCGGGCGTAGTTGTCCCAGACCCACGGGTCGGGCAGGCCAGCCGGGTCGGCGGCGAGCTGGGCGTTGGTCCGGAAGCCGCCGAGGATCGCGTACAGCACGGGGCCGAGCGAGAACCCGACGACGATCAGGATGACGAGGCCGACGAGCGGGTTGAAGCGCTTCCGGCGCGATGCCGTCTTCGTCGGCTCGGAGTGGGCGGGGGCGGTGAGCGTGGCAGTGGTCATCGGCGGGCCGCCTTGTCGGCGTAGTCGGGGTTGTCGCGTCGCAGGATGAAACGCTGGTAGACCAGCGCGAGGGCGAGCGCGACGACGAACAGGATCACGGAGGCGGCGCCGGCGATGCCGTAGTTGGAGCGCCGGGTGCCCTCGTTGATGAGGAAGGTCGCCATGGTCATGGTTGAGTTGGCCGGGCCGCCCTTGGTGAGGATCCAGACCATGTCGAACAGCTGCAGCGAGCCGACCATGGACAGGAAGCCCCAGGTGCGCAGCGTGGGGCCGAGCAGTGGCAGCGTCACGTAGCGCTGCGTCTGCCACCAGGTGGCGCCGTCGATCTGTGCCGCCTCGTCGAGCTCTGCCGGTACGCCCTGCAGGCCGGCGAGGAACAGGATGATGGCCAGGCCGAGGTACTTCCAGGTCAGGACGACCATGACGGTCCACATCGCGTACTTCGGGTCTCCGAGGAAGCCCTGTTCGGGACCCTGGATACCGACCATGCCGAGGATGGAGTCGATGACGCCGTACTGGGGCTGGAGAAGCTGGAACCACACGACGCCGGCGATGACCTCGGCCAGCACGTAGGGGACGAAGACGATCATCCGGAGGATGCCCTGGAACCGCATCTTGCGGTTGAGCAGCAGCGCGACGGCGATGCCGACGGGCAGCTGGATCACGATGGACATGACGACGACGAACAGGTTGTTCAGCAGCGCGCCGATGAAGACGTCGTTTGTCAGCACCGACACGTAGTTCTTGAGGCCGACGAAGTCGACCAGCGGGCCGAAGCCCTTCCAGCGGAAGAACGAGAATTCGACGGCCCGGATCATGGGCCACACGATGAACATGAAGAACAGCACAAGGGCGGGGGCGGTGAAGCCGATCACCTCGAGTGCCATCCGCCAGTCGCGGGGTCGCCGGGTCCGGGCCGGGGAGGCCGGGCGCTGCTCAGAGCGCCCGGCCGCCGCGACGCCCGCACCAGTCGACTCGACAGTGGTGGGGGACGTCATCATCACTTCTCCGCGTCAGCCGCCTGCTGGGTGGCGTCCACGATGTCCTGCGGGGAGGCCTGGCCGGCGAACATCAGCGCGATCGCGTCGTTCATCGCGCCGCCGACCGACGTGCCGAACGCCGTGTCGAAGTAGAGCTGGACGCGGGCCGCGTTGTCACGGACCGCAAGGAGGTCGGCCAGCGCCGGGTCGGTGACGTACTGCGAGGCGCTGGGGTTGGTCGGCAGGCCCATGTCGTTCTCGGCGAACGTCTTCTGCACCTCGTCGGAGAGGAGGTACTTGATCAGCTCGGTCGCCTCGTCGGGGGCGTCCGCCGGGGAGGCCCACGCGTCGCCTCCGCCGAGGGCGGAGGTCGGGTCGCCGGCCTGGCCGTCGAACGAGGGGAAGGCGAACCAGCCGGTGGCGTCGCCAAGGCCCTTGCCGTCCTCGGTCAGTCCCTGCATCACGCCGGGCTCCCAGTGACCGGCGAGCTCCATCGCGACCTTGTTGGTCGCGAGCAGGCCGGAGGCCGAAGTCGGGCCGGTCTGCGCCGGGGTGTTGAGGAAGCCCGCATTGAACGGCTCGGCCGCGACGAGCTTCTCGAGCTGCTCACCCGCGGTGACGAAGCACTGGTCGGAGAAGTCGAGGGTCTTGACGGCGTCGTCGAGGACGGCGGAGTCGCAGGCGCGCAGCGCGAAGTAGTACCAGTAGTGGGCGGCGGGCCACTTGTCGCCGGCGCCGACCGAGATCGGGGCGATGCCCGCGGCCTTGAGCTTGTCGATCGCGTCGTACATCTCGTCCCACGTCTTCGGGGCCTCGGTGATGCCGGCCTCGGCGAACATGTCGGTGTTGTACCAGAAGCCGACGACGCCCATCGAGAACGGCAGGGCGTAGGTCTGGCCGTCGACCTGCCAGCCGGAGACGTTGCCGCCCAGCTTCGCGATCTCGTCGGAGGCGGACTCCGTGACGTCCTTCACCAGGCCCGCGTCGACCTTGTCGGCCAGCTCGCCGCCGCCGCGCTCCATGTAGACGTCGGGAGCGTCGCCCGACTGCCACGCGGCCTCGAGGCGCGTGAGCATGTCCTCGTGCGCCATCGCCGTGACCTCGACGGTGACGCCGGGGTGCGCCTCCTCGAAGTCCTTCGCGACCTGGTCGTAGACGCTCTTGCCCGGCTCGTTGTTGGAGTTGTGCCACCACGTGAGGGTGACGTCCCCCGCGGCACCGTCCGTGGTGCTCGTGTCTGAGGCCGAGCCGCCGCACGCCGACAGGGCGATCGCGGCGGCCGCACACAGGCCAAGGATCTGCTTCTTCATTGAAACCTCCAGTTGGTGTTCGCGAAACATTTCGCGAAACGCTGATACTTTGTATCGTAGCGAAACCATATAGCAAGTCAAGCCCTGAAGACACGACGACGAGGGTTGTTACCGCTCCGGTGCCATCCCCCGAAACCGTTTCGGTATGCTGGGCCCGTGCCGAACCCTTCCACGCCCCGCCTCGAGGCGGTGGCCGCGCTCGCGGGAGTCTCGCGAGCCACAGCCTCCAAGGCCCTCAACGGCCGCAGCGACGTCTCCCCCGAGACGCGTGCCCGCGTGCTCGCCGCGGCCGAGGAGGTCGGCTACCGCGGCGGAGCCGGCCACGTCGACACACCGCTGATCGCCCTTGTCGCCGACAACCTCGAGACGACCTACACGCTCGACATCATCAGAGGCGCGACCACGACGTCGATGGAGCTGGGCGTCGGACTCGTGACCCACTACTCCGAGGGACCGCACCCCGGCACCGCCCCGCTCAGCGACGCCTGGTTCGAACTCGTGAAGGCCAGCCGCTGGCTCGGCGTCATCGTCGTGACGACCCGTCTGTCGCCCCACCAGCTCCAGCTGATCGAGAAACTGGGACTGAAACTCGTCGCGATCGACCCGGCCAACGCACTGCCCGCCAGCACCGCCTCTATCGGCGCCACGAACTGGAACGGCGGCGTCGAGGCCACCAGCCACCTCATCGCGCTCGGACACGAGCGGATCGCCTTCGTCAACGGCACCACGGGATCCGTGCCGTCCTCCGAGCGCCTCCAGGGCTACCTGTCGGCGTTATCGATGCACGACCTCCCGCACGACCCGACGCTCGTGGTCGGCGACTCCTTCAGCCACGAGGCAGGCGTCGCCGCCGGCCTGAAGCTGCTCGGCCTGCCGGCCCACCGTCGGCCGACGGCGATCTTCGCGGCGAGCGACATCATCGCCATGGGCGTCTACCAGGCGGCCCGTCAGCTCGGACTGCGGATCCCCGACGATCTGAGCATCGTCGGCTTCGACGACACCCACCTCGCCACGCTCGTCAGCCCGCCCCTGACCACCGTCCACCAGCCGCTGGCGGCCATGGGCTCGGCCGCCGTCCGCTCGCTCGTGGACATCGCGCACGGCCGACCGGTCACCGGCGGCCCCATCCGGCTCGCGACCCGCCTCATGGTCAGGGACTCCACAGCCGCCCCGCGTGGCTGAGCCCGGCCGTTAGGGCATCCGCCCTCGCGGGCTTACACTTTCCGATGGCCCATTTTCTACATCGGGAGTCCACCACCCATGCCCATCCGCCAAGACCTGCGTAACGTCGCGATCGTCGCACATGTCGACCACGGGAAGACGACCCTCGTCGACGCCATGCTCTGGCAGTCCGGCGCGTTCCGCGAAGGCTCCGACGTCAACAACCGGGTCATGGACTCGATGGACCTCGAGCGCGAGAAGGGCATCACCATTCTCGCGAAGAACACCGCCGTCAAGCACATCCGCCCCGACGGCACCACCGGCACCATCAACATCATCGACACCCCGGGACACGCCGACTTCGGCGGCGAGGTCGAGCGCGGACTCGAGATGGTCGACGGGGTCGTGCTGCTGGTGGACGCATCCGAGGGCCCGCTGCCCCAGACGCGCTTCGTGCTGCGCAAGGCGCTGGCGAAGAAGCTGCCGATCATCGTCGTGGTCAACAAGGTCGACCGCCCCGACGCCCGCATCTCCGCGGTCGTCGAGGAGACCTACGACCTGTTCATGGACCTGCTCGACGACGACAACGCCGACGTGCTCGACTTCCCGATCATCTACGCCTCCGCCAAGGCAGGACGCGCCTCGCTGACGCAGCCCGCGGACGGCGAGATGCCGGACAGCGAGAACCTCGAGCCGCTGTTTCGCACCATTTACGACCACATCCCCGCCCCCACCTACGAGGAGGGGGCCACGCTGCAGGCACACGTCACCAACCTCGACGCCTCGCCGTACCTCGGCCGCCTGGCCCTGTGCCGGATCGTGGCCGGCGAGATCCACCGCGGCCAGGTCGTCGCGTGGTGCAAGGCCGACGGGACCGTCAGCAACGTCAAGCTGTCCGAGCTTGTGATCACCGAGGCCCTCGACCGCGTGCCGGCCGAGAAGGCCGGCCCCGGCGACATCGTGGCCATCGCGGGTATTTCCGACATCATGATCGGCGAGACGCTCTCCGACCCGGAGAACCCGAAGCCGCTGCCGCTGATCCACGTCGACCAGCCGTCGATCTCGATGACCATCGGCATCAACACCTCCCCGCTCGCGGGCAAGTCCGGCAAGAACCTGACCGCCCGCCTGCTGAAGGCCCGCCTCGACCAGGAGCTGGTCGGCAACGTCTCCATCAGGGTCCTCCCCACCGAGCGCCCCGACACCTGGGAGGTGCAGGGTCGTGGCGAGCTGCAGCTCGCGATCCTGGTCGAGATGATGCGTCGTGAGAGCTTCGAGCTCACCGTCGGCAAGCCCGTCGTGGTCACCCGCACGATCGACGGCAAGCTGCACGAGCCGGTCGAGCGCCTGACCGTCGACATCCCCGAGGAGTTCGTCGGCGTCGTGACGCAGCTCATGGGGCTGAGGCGCGGCACCATGGCGCAGATGGTCAACCACGGCACCGGCTGGGTCCGCATGGAGTTCATCGTCCCGGCCCGCGGCCTGATCGGCTTCCGCACGGAGTTCCTGACCGAGACGAGGGGCACGGGCATCATGAACCACGTCTCCGAGGGGTACGCCCCCTGGGCCGGCGACTTCCGGACCCGCCCGACCGGCTCCCTCGTGGCCGACCGGACCGGCGTGGTGACCAGCTTCGCCCTGTTCAACCTGCAGGCCCGCGGCACCATGTTCGTCTCCCCCGGTGACGAGGTCTACGAAGGCATGATCGTCGGCGAGAACCCGCGCGCCGAGGACATGGACATCAACCCCACCAAGGAGAAGAAGCTCAACAACATCCGCTCCTCGACCGGCGAGGAGCTGGAGCGCCTGATTCCCGCCAAGAAGCTCTCGATGGAGCAGCAGCTCGAGTTCTGCGGTGGCGACGAGTGCCTCGAGGTGACCCCTGCCGTCGTGCGCATCCGCAAGGTGCACCTGAGCGCCAACGACCGCGCCAAGGCGAGGCGGGGACTCAAGAACCAGTGACCCTGCGGGGGTTCACCCTCGATACCGCGCGCGGCGACAAGTTTGCTCTTGTCGTCGCGCGCGTTGCGTGTCACGGTTGAACAAGGCACTCCGTTCATCCTGAGCGACCTATCTAGATACATCTTTGACATATCTAGATAGTTCGCTCATACTGGTGTTGTCGGCGCAGCTGAGCGCCGGAAGACAACACTTAAGGAGTCAGTCATGGAATACGCCATGCACCACCCGTTCATGGGACGTCGCCCCCAGATGCGCGACCTTTTCGCAGCCAACGAGACAGCCGACGACCGTCGCGGCCCCCGCGGCGAGGACCGTCGGGGCGGAGGCCGCGGACACCGCGGTCACGGTCGCGGCATGGGCCCCGGCTTCGGCATGGGCCCGGGCTTCGGAGGCCCCGGCTTCGGCGGTGGCCGTCCCGGCGGCCGCAAGCGTCGCGGCGACGTCCGCCTCGCGGCCTTGCTGCTGATCGCGGAAGCCCCGCGCAACGGCTACCAGATCATCCAGGAGATCGAGTCCCGCAGCGAGGGCAACTGGAAGCCCAGCCCGGGCGCGATCTACCCCGCGCTGAGCCAGCTCGAGGACGAGGGCCTCATCCGGGCCGCCGCCTCCGAGGCCGGCAAGCTCTTCGAGATCACCGAGACCGGCGCCGCCGAGGCCGAGGCCGCCAAGGACCGTCCCGCCCCCTGGGAGAACCAGGGCGACGAGAAGGATCCCGTCCACGCCCTCATGCTGAGCGTCCGCCAGGCCGGCCAGGCCGCAATGGCCATCGCGCAGTCCGGCAACCCCGAGCTGATCGCCAGGGCCGCCGCCGAGCTAGACGAGCTCAAGCGACGCCTGTACCAGCTGCTCGCCGAGAACTGATCCACGGCCGGGCCGCATGTCGGCGGTCCACGCCTGGACCGATGGCCTCACCGGTCGTCCGATGAGGAGCACACTGGCCCCCATGCCGCTCCGCTCCTCCCTCGCCGCAGTTCTGGTCGCCGTGATCTGGGGCATCAACTTCGTCGTCATCGACCTGGGGCTCGACGGCATGCCGCCCACCCTCTTCGTAGCGCTGCGCTTCGTCGCGGTGCTCGTCCCCGCCATCTTCCTCGTCCCGCGTCCGGTAGCGCGGGCGCGGGACGTTGTGCTGATCGGGTGCTTCATGAGCCTCGGGCAGTTCAGCCTCCTCTACACCGCCATCGCGCTGGGCATGCCCGCCGGCATCGCGTCGCTGGTGCTCCAGGCTCAGGTCGCGCTAACCGTCGTGTTCGCGGCCCTCGCGCTGCGCGAGCGCCCCACCCGCGCCCAGCTCGTCGGCGTGCTGATCGGGGCGTCGGGACTGCTGATCGTCGGGCTTGGCCGCGGAGCGGCGACCCCGGCCGTCGGGTTCCTCGTCACGCTGCTCGCCGCGACGTCGTGGGCCATCGGTAACGTCATCGCGCGCCGCGCGGGGGCCACCGCCGGGGCCGGGCCCCTGTCGGGCCTCTCCATGACGGTCTGGTCGGCGCTGGTGGTCCCGCTCCCGCTGCTGGGCCTGTCGCTCGTCCTCGACGGGCCGGGCGTCGTCTGGGCGTCGCTGACGCACCTGACGACGGCGCAGCTGCTGTCGACGGCCTACACGGCGTGGCTGGCGAGCCTGGTGGGCTACGGCATCTGGAACACGCTGCTTGCACGGCACCCCGCGTCGTCGGTGGTGCCGTTCACCATGCTCGTGCCGCCCGTCGGCATGCTGGCCGCGTGGCTAATCGAGGACGAGACCCCGGCGCCGCTGGAGGTGGTCGGCGGCGTCGTCCTGCTGCTCGGCGTCGCGGTCACGACGGGCGTGCTGCACCGTCGCAGCTTCAGCCGGGCCGCCTGACCGTCAGAGCGGCGAGACCTCGCTCTCGGGCGCCGCGTGGTTGCGGCGCCCGAACTGCACGATCTCCGGGTCGACGATGCCGATGGCGTCGACGTCCTTACCGTCGTAGTCGTGGAGGCTGAGGAACAGCCGGATGGCGTTGAGGCGGGCGCGCTTCTTGTCGTTGGACTTGATGCGGTACCAGGGCGCGAGGTCGGTGTCGGTGTACTTCAGCATGGCGTTCTTGGCCTCGGTGTAGTCCTCCCAGCGGTCGAGGGACTCCAGGTCCATCGGGGAGAGCTTCCACCGTCGGACGGGGTCGATCTGCCGGATGGCGAAGCGGGTGCGCTGCTCGCGCTGCGTGACGGAGAACCAGAGCTTGGTCACGGTCATGCCCGACTCGATGAGCATCTCCTCGAAGACCGGCGCCTGTCGGACGAAGATCTGGTATTCCTCGTCGGTGCAGAAACCCATCACCTTCTCGACGCCCGCCCGGTTGTACCAGGACCGGTCGAACAGCACGATCTCGCCGTTGGTGGGCAGGTGCGCGATGTAGCGCTGGAAGTACCACTGGCCGCGCTCGCGCTCGGTCGGCTTGGTCAGCGCGACCGTGCGGGCGGTGCGGGGGTTGAGGTGCTCGGTGAACCTCTTGATCGCGCCACCCTTGCCGGCGGCGTCGCGCCCCTCGAACAGAATGATGTGCCGGGTGCCGCGGTCCTGGGCCGAGTACTGGAACTTCAGCAGCTCGATCTGCAGCTTCCGCTTGGCCGCCTCGTACTCCCTGCGGCCGAGCAGCTCGTCGTAGGGGTAGCGGTCCCGCCAGGTCTCGACGGCCTTGCCCATCGGGTCGATCAGGTACGGGTCCTCGTCGGACAGCCCGGCGAGCTGGTACCCGTCGGCGACGAGCTGGTCGATGTACTCACGTAGTCCCTGCTGACTCATGGGTCCAGTTTTCCAGCCATTGGTGAACGCCGCCTGAACTCAGCCCAAACGGGCGACCCGGCTGCCCGTTCACCCCATACCCTGGGGCCATGACTGACATCGGTTTCAAGGGATCCACCGTCCACTCCGTCGGCTCGCTGCCCGAGGTGGGCTCCAAGGCCCCCGACTTCGAGGTCACCGGCCTCGACTTCGCACCCATCACCAACGCCGACTTCGCCGGCTCCACGCTCGTCATCAACATCTTCCCGTCGGTCGACACCGGCGTCTGTGCCATGTCGGTGCGCCGCTTCAACGAACTGGCCGCCGGCCTCGACGGCGTCAAGGTGCTGTGCGTCTCCCGCGACCTGCCGATGGCGCTCGGCCGCTTCTGCGGCGCCGAGGGCATCGAGAACGTCACCGTCGCCTCAGACTTCCGGACCGACTTCGGCGAGAAGTACGGCGTCACGTTCGCCGACGGCGGCTTCAAGGGACTGCTCAGCCGTTCGGTGGTCGTGCTCGACGCCGACGGCACCGTCCTCTACACGCAGCAGGTCGCCGACACCGGCACCGAGCCCGACTACGACGCGGCCCTGGCAGCCGTCGCCTGACCTCAACGCCTACGGGGCAGCTTCAGGGTGTCGCGCGTCGACCTCGCCACGCCGGCGGGGCGCGACGCGCGCACCATGAGCACCGCTCCGACCCACAGGCTCAGGACACCCACCGTCGACAGCGGCGCCCGCACGTCGAACATGGCCCCGTGGTTCCACACCAGCATCGACCCGGCGATCATCACGCAGAACGACAAAAGGGCCAGGTCGCGGTCCTGGTGCTCCCCCAACGGCGGGATGAGCCTGAACTCCACCCACCCGACGGCCGGCGCGACGACGGACAGCACCGCGAGGCCCGCCGCAATCACCAACGCCTGCGAGAGCAGGAGCCACGACAGGGACGGCACGAACGTCGAGACCGTCAGCAGCGCCATGCCGCCGATGGCCAGGCACGGGATGTGCCACAGGTAGATCGTCATCGCCAGCGCATTGATGGTTCCCACCAGCTTCTCCGTGCGCGGGCGCATGTTCCTCAGCACCCCTGAGCGCTCGACAAGACCCATCACTGCGGCCTGCGCGACGCCCAGCAGAGCCATCGCCAGCGTCGGCGGGAGGTGGTTCGCAACGGGCATGTTGCCGAAACCCACGGCGCTCGGCGGGTAGCCAAACAGGAACACCAGCACGGCGATGCCGCCCGCGGCCAGCCCGAGCTGGACCCAGGTCCGCGCCACGGGGCCGGTCCGGAACCAGCCCCGCTGGTAGCCGATGCCCAGCTGGTGGCACAGCGGCCAGACCAGGAACATGTTCAGCTCCCCCAGCCCGCGCAGCTGATGGCCGAAGACGCCGCGGTCGACGATGACGATGGCGACCATGAACACGACGAGCACCCAGGCGCCGAACCGGTCGTGCAGCCGGACCAGGAAGGGGGCGAACAGCACGATCACCAGGTAGACGGAGATGAACCACAGCAGCCGCATGAAGTGCGTGCTCGCCTGATAGGCGTAGTCGAAGAAGCCCAGCCAGCCCGCGAGGCTGGCCACCACGGCGAAGAACGTGACGAACAGCGTGAGCCCGCCCGTCAGCCGTCTGCCCCGGTTGGCCAGGTAATGCGAGAACCCGGTGCCGCGCGCATACATCTTGTCGACGATCAACGCGTTCGCGAAGCCCCCGCAGACGAAGAAGGCCGGCATGGCCATCAGGAGCCACGAGGCGAAGAACACCCACGACGGCGGGGACCACTGCGTGATGTAGAGCGACCCGTCGAGGGTCAGGTGAGCGGTGTAGAGGAGGCCGTGAAAGACCACGACGATCAGCACCGAGAGCGCGCGGGTGACGTCGACCGTGTGGTTCCGTCCGATCTCCGCGCTCACCCGGCAAGCATGCCAGAGGCTCTCACGCCGTCTCGCGCACCACCAGCTCCGTCGGCAGGATGACGGAGTCGACCTCGCGCCCGTCGATCCCTGCGAGGACCAGCTCGACCATGGCGCGCGAGATCTCGGCCCACGGCTGCCTCATGGTGGTCAGCGGCGGGTCGTGGCTCTCCGCGAGCCCGGAATCGTCGAAGCCAGCCACCGCGACGTCGCCCGGCACCGAGTAGCCGGCGTGGCGCAGCGCGGTGATGGCTCCGACCGCGATGATGTCGGAGGCCGCGAACACGGCATCCGGGGCCCCGGAACGTTCGAGGATCCGGGCCATCGCCCGGCCCCCGGCTTCGCTGGAGTAGGTGTCCTGTTCCACGAGGGCCGGATCGAACAGTGTCCCCATCTCGGCCCGGAAACCGTCGAGGCGGTAGCGCCCGCCGGGCGTGTCATTCGGCCCGGTGATGATCGCGATGCGGCGATGCCCCTTGTCGAGAAGGTATCGGGTCATGATGCGGGCCGATCCGGCCTCGTCGACGGCTACCGTGGGGATCTCGCTCTCCAGCCCGAGCGGGCTGCCGGTGCTCACCGTCGGCACCCTGGCAGCCAGCAGGGAGAGCAGCAGTGGGTTCGCCTCGTGAGAGGAGATCAGCATGACGCCGTCGACGTGCCCGGCGCGCACGAAGCGCTCGGCGTTCTTCCGCTCTGCCTCGGTGTCGGCGATGACCAGCACGAGTGTCTTGTCGTGCTGTGCCAGCGCCTCGGTGGCTCCCCGCAGCAGTCGCGCGAACGTCGGGTCGGAGAAGAGCAGGTGGTGCGGCTCGGTCAGCAGGAACGCGACGGAGTCGGCGCGGCCGGTTGCCAGCGAGCGGGCGGCATGGTTGGCCGTGTATCCCGTCCGGGCGACGGCGGCCTCCACCGCGGCACGCGCCTCGGGAGAGACCCAGTGACCGCCGTTGAGGACGCGCGAAACGGTGCCATACGAGACACCCGCGACAGCGGCGACGTCCCGGATGGTCAGCCTCTTCGCCTGGCCTTGTCCCGTCACGCAGGGCACTCTACCCCGTTCCTGGGAACCTCCGCCTCCCCTGTAACGGGTCACAGTTTGGTAACGCCACTCGACATCTGCAGCGCTCACATTCTAGTATTGAGAGCGCTGTAACCGGTCACAGTCTGACCGCGCTCTGACCCGAGGATGTGTCTGTCTATGACTTCCATGCCCTGGCTCGGTGGGATCGCCTACGGAGGCGACTACAACCCCGAGCAGTGGCCCCGCCACGTGTGGCGCGAGGACGTTGCCCTCATGCGCGAGGCCGGCGTGAACCTGGTGAGCGTCGGCATCTTCTCCTGGGCGCTGATCGAGACCTCCGAGGGTGTCTTCGACTTCGCGTGGCTCGACGAGATCATCGACCTGCTGCACACCAACGGCATCAGCGTCGACCTCGGCACCCCCACCGCCTCCCCGCCAGCCTGGTTCTTCGCCACGTACCCCGAGGCGCGGGCCGTGAACGCCGACGGGGTCCCGATGGGCTTCGGCGCGCGCGGCATGGCGTCGCACTCCTCCCCGGCCTACCGCGCCGCCGCCACCCGCATCGCGGGAGAACTGGCGCGCCGCTATGCCGACCACCCCGCCGTGGTCATGTGGCACATCCACAACGAATACGGCGTGCCCGTCGGCGAGGACTTCTCCGACGCCTCCAAGCTCGCCTGGCGCGAGTGGCTGCAGGCCCGCCACGGCGACCTCGACGGCCTCAACGCCGCCTGGGGCACCGCCTTCTGGAGCCAGCACTACGGGTCCTGGGAACACGTAGGCGTCCCCGCCACCGCACCGTCGGTCATCAACCCCGGCATGTTGCTCGACTGGGCGCGATTCACCGACCACCAGCTGCGCGAGTGCTTCATCGCCGAGCGCACGGCCATCCGCGAGCACGCCACGCAGCCCGTCACCACCAACTTCATGGCGAACCAGCACGGCGGCTGCGACCTGTGGGCGTGGGCCCGCGAGGTCGACATCGTCTCGGACGACCACTATCTGTGGGCGGCCGACGAGGAGGCCGAGATCGGGCTTGCCATCGCGGCCGACCTGACCCGCTCCGTCGGCGGCGGCAACCCGTGGATCCTGATGGAGCACTCCACGTCGGCGGTGAACTGGCAGCCGCGCAACATCGCGAAGCGGCCGGGCGAGATGGCCCGCAACTCTCTGTCGCACCTGGGCCGCGGCGCCGACGGCATCCTGTTCTTCCAGTGGCGCGCGGGCCGCTCCGGCGCCGAGAAGTTCCACTCGGCGATGCTGCCGCACGCCGGCACCGGGTCGCGGGTGTTCCGCGAGGTCGTCGACCTGGGCGCAAAGCTCGGCAGGCTCGCCGAGGTGCGCGGCTCCCGCGTCGTCTCGCAGGCCGCGATCCTGTGGGACTACGAGTCGCACTGGGCTCAGGGCCTCGAGTGGCGCCCGTCCGAGGACCTCGACGCGCTTGAGCGCACCCGCGCCTACTACGAGCGCCTGTGGCGTGACGGCATCACCGTCGACTTCGCGCACCCCGACCAGGACCTCAGCGCGTACCCGCTGGTCATCGCGCCGGCCCAGTACCTCCTGACGCTGGAGCAGGCCGCGAAGCTCAACGCCTACGTCGAGGCCGGAGGCACGCTGGTCGTGTCGTACTTCTCCGCCATCGTCGATGAGAATGACCGGGTCCACGAGGGCGGCTTCCTGCGGCCCCTCGAGCCGGCGCTGGGCGTCTGGGTCGAGGAGCACCTCCCCATGCGCGAGCACGCCGTCGGCGCCGTCGAGCTCGACGGTATCCAGCTGAACGTCGACGTGTGGCAGGAACACCTCGTGGTGACCGGCGCCGAGGTCGTCGGCGCCTACACCGCGGGCCCCGGCCGCGGCCTGGCAGCCGTGACCCGCAATGCGCACGGCAGTGGCACCGGCTGGTACGTCAGCACGCGTCCCGACGCAGAGGGCCTGCGGGCCGTCATGCGGCGCGTCTACGCCGACGCGGGCATCGTTCCGCTCGACCTGCCGCGCGGCGTCGAGGCCGTCACGCGACGCGGCGAGTCGGCCGACTACCTCGTCGCGATCAATCACTCCGAAACCACCGTCGAGATCCCCGCCGAGGGCACCGACCTCCTGACCGGTGACGCCGTCGCCGGTCGCCTCACCCTGCAGGGCGGCGGCGTCGCCGTCGTCCGCGCCTGACCACAGATAAGAACCGGAAGGAAACACGAAGATGCGTTACCTGAGCATCGGCGCCGCCGCGGTCGCCGCCACCATGCTGCTGGGGGCCTGCTCCAGCGGCTCGTCCGAAACCACCACGACTGCCCAGTCCACCGCCTCAGCCACCTCCGAGGCCCCGATCGACGCCTCGGGCATCGAACTGACGGTCTGGACCGACGAGAACCGTAAGCCCGCGATCGAGGACGCCGCGAAGCTGTTCGAGGGGGAGACCGGCGCGACCGTCACCCTCGTCCAGAAGAACTTCGAGGACATCCGCAACGACTTCATCAACCAGGTGCCGACCGGCGAGGGCCCGGACCTGACCATCGGCGCGCACGACTGGGTCGGCTCGCTTGTCCAGGCCGGTGTGATCTCCACGATCGACCTGGGCGACAAGGCCTCCTCCTTCGAGCCCGTCTCGATCGACGCCTTCACCTACGACTCCCAGCTGTACGCCATGCCGTACTCCCTTGAGACCATCGCCCTGATCCAGAACACCGACCTGGTCGGCGAGGATGCCCCCGCCACGTGGGACGACATGATCGCCGCCGCGAAGGAGGCAGGCGCCGAGCGCCCCGTCGTGATCAACACCGCAGGCCAGACCGGTGACGCCTACACCATGTACGGCTTCCAGACCTCCTTCGGCGCCCCCGTGTTCGTGCAGGACGAGACCGGCTTCACCACCGAGGTCGGCATGGGCGGCGAGGCGGGCACCAAGTTCGCCGAGTGGCTGAGCGCCAACGGCGAGGAGGGCACCGGCTACATCTCCACCACGATCGACTACGACACCAACAACGAGCTGTTCGCGTCCGGCAAGGCCGCCTACACCGTCCAGGGGCCGTGGGCCATCGAGGCGCTGACCGCCAAGGGCGTCAACGTCAAGGTCAACCCCATCCCGTCGGCCGGCGGCGAGACCGCCTCCCCGTTCGTGGGCGTGCAGGGCTTCTACCTGAGCTCCGAGTCCAAGAACGCCCTGGTCGCGCAGGAGTTCCTGACCAACTACCTCGCCACCGATGAGGCTCAGAAGGCCCTCTACGAGGCCGACCCGCGCATCCCCGCGTGGAGCACGCTGGCTGAGGAGGTCTCCTCCGACGCCAACATCGCCGGCTTCGTCGCCTCCTCGAAGAACGGCGTCCCGATGCCGAACATCCCCGAGATGGCATCGGTCTGGGACCTCTGGAACGCCGCTCAGGTGCAGATCATCAAGGGCGCCGACGCCGAGTCGACCTGGACGAAGATGGTCTCCGACCTCGAAGCCGCCATCGGCTGATCGACCACTCAGCGGGGGCGGGCCCATCAGCCCGCCCCCGCTGACCGGTTCAGCCCACGAGAGGGGAAGGGTGGACACCATGTCGGTAGACCACGAAGAAACGACGACGACGGGGTTCAGCCGCCGTGGTTGGAACGGCTGGGGATTCCTGGTCAAGCTGATGATCATGGCCGTCATCAATGCGTTCGGCCTGATGGGCATCCTGTCCGCGTTCAACGCAGGCAGCTGGGTGATCTTCGGGTTCGCGGTGGTGCTGCTCGCGGCCGCCGATTTCGTCTACTTCAGCAAGCGCGCTCTGCCGCTGAAGTACCTCCTGCCCGGCCTCGCATTCATGCTGATGTTCCAGGTGTTCATCTTCGGCTACACCGGCTACATCGCGTTCACGAACTACGGCGCGGGTCACGTCGGGTCGCAGCAGCAGGCCGTCAACGCGGCTCTGCAGCAAGGCGAGCGCCGCGCCGAGGACTCCCCCACTCTCCCCCTGTCTGTCGTCTCGAAGGGTGACGAACTCGGCTTCGCGGTCGTGCAAGACGGCGAGATCCTCGTCGGCACCGCCGACGAACCCCTCGAGGTCGTCGGCACCTCCGCCGATGGCAAGGCACCCACCGAGGTCGACGGCTGGGAGGTCATCGGTCGCCGGGACCTGCTGAGCAGCCAGGACCTGCAGGCACAGGTCGTCAACCTTCGCGTCCCCATCTCCGACGACGCAACCGACGGCTCCATCCGCACCCGCGACGGGTCCACCGGCTCGGTCTACCAGTCCTCCCTGGAATGGGACCCGGACGCGCAGACCATCACCGACACCGAGAACGGCATCGTCTACCGCGCCACCGATCAGGGCACGTTCACCGCCGACGACGGCACGTCGCTGACCACAGGGTGGATCGTCAACGTCGGCTTCGACAACTTCATGCGCCTTTTCACCGACCCGACGATCGTTTCCCCGCTGGCGATGGTGGCGCTGTGGACGGTGGCCTGGGCTCTCCTGTCGGTGCTGGTGCCGTTCGGCATCGGGCTGGTGATGGCGTTCGTCTACAACGACGAGCGCATCCGCGGGCGCAGGATCCTCCGCACGTTCTTCATCCTCCCCTACGCGTTTCCGGCCTTCATGTCGGCGCTGCTCTACCGCGGTATGTTCAACGCGGAGTTCGGCGTCATCAACGAGCTGTTCTTCGGCGGTGCGAACATCGACTGGCTGGGTGATCCATGGTTGGCCAGGTTGGCGGTTCTGTTCGTCAACGTGTGGCTGACCTACCCCTACTACTTCCTCGTGTGCACCGGGGCGTTGCAGTCGCTGCCTGCGTCGACGCTCGAGGCCGCGGACCTCGACGGAGCCAACAGGTTCCGTCAGATGACGTCGATCATCCTGCCGCTCGTGCTGGTCGCAACGGCTCCGCTGCTGATCTCGTCCTTCGCATTCAGCTTCAACAACTTCACCGTGATCTTCATGTTCAACGACGGCGGGCCCGCCATTCCCGGCGCCCCGTACGCCCTCGGCGCCACCGACATCCTGATCTCCGCGATCTGGGACATCTCCGGCGTCAACCGGGGCGTGGCCGACTACGGCCTGGCCAGCGCCCTGTCGATCATCGTGTTCGCCATCGTCGGTGTGATCTCCGCGATCGCGTTCCGCCAGACCAAGAAGCTCGAGGAGTACGCCTGATGTCTGCTGACACCGTCCCCGCATCCCGCACCTCGGCCCGCCGCAAGCGCTGGTTCCTGGAGGTCGGCTGGAAGTACATCCTCGCGGTGTTCATCCTGTTCTACGCGGTCTTCCCGCTCATCTACATCGTCTCGGCGTCGCTGAACCCGAACGGCTCGCTGGCCGCCAGCAACTCGCTGTTCACGGTCTTCTCGCTCGACAACTTCAAGGCGCTCGGCGAGACGTCGTACTGGACCTGGTACGCCAACACGCTCATCGTCGGCGGGTCCGCCGCCATCGGCACGGTGTTGATGGGCGCATGCGCCGCCTACGCGTTCTCGCGCTTCCGGTTCACCGGTCGGCGTGTCGGCCTGACGACGCTGCTCATCGTGCAGATGTTCCCGCAGGCGCTCGCGTTCGTCGCCATCTTCCTGATGCTGCTCGCCATCGGCGAGGTGTTCCCCGTCCTCGGCCTGAACTCCAAGCTCTCGTTGATCTGCGTCTACCTCGGTGGCGCGCTCGGCGTGAACACGTTCCTGATGTACGGCTTTTTCAACACCATCCCGATCGAGATCGACGAGTCCGCCAAGATCGACGGAGCCTCGCACGCCCAGATCTTCTGGCGGCTCATCATGCCCTTGGTCACGCCGATCCTCGCGGTCGTCGCCCTGCTGGCCTTCATCTCCAGCTTTGGCGACTACATCATCAGCAAGATCATCCTCGTCTCCGAGGACAACTGGACGCTCGCCGTCGGCATGTACCAGTGGGTCTCCAACCAGCTGACGTCGCGCTGGGGCCTGTTCGCCGCCGGCGCCCTGCTGGCCGCCGTCCCGGTCCTCGTGCTGTTCCTGACGCTGCAGCGCTACATCGTCGGCGGCCTGACCGCCGGCTCTGTCAAGGGCTGACCGCCAGCTCCGTCGAGGCCTGACCGCACGGTCGCAGCCGCAAGCCGCCGATGCCCGCCCAGGGGGTCGGCGGTTCTGCGTTCCAGGCGGACGACCTTGTCGTCGGCTCGTTGAGCTTGTCGAAACGCCCTGAGCGCAGCGAAGGGTCCCACCCAAGCCACGATTCTTCAGCGCTGGCGCGCTTCCTCAACGCCCTACGACAAGCTCAGGGAACCGGATGGGCGCCCCGTCGGCAGACGCCACCCTTACGTGCAGCCGCCACCCGTCTCGACACATGCCACCGCCATGGCGGTGGCATGTGCGAACAAGGGTGGCGTCCGTCGGTAAGGGTGGCGCGGGATCAGCCGAGGACGGGGCGGACGTGGAGGCCGACCTCCGGGTCCACCAGGGGCTCCTGGGCGGCGGCGATGCCGGCCACGACCAGCTCCGCGTCGACCGGAACCGAGCGCTTCACCAGCGCCAACGCGATGGGGCCCAGCTCGTGGTGCCGGGCCGACGAGCCGACGAAGCCCACCTGCCGACCGTCGAGTTCCAGCGGAGCGCCGACCGCCGGCAGCTCCGACATTGAGCCGTCGAGGTGCAGCTGCACCAGACGACGGGGAGGCCGACCCAGCGTGTGGACGCGCGCGACGGTCTCCTGGCCGCGGTAGCACCCCTTGGTCAGGTGTGTCCCAACGAGCCCGATCTCGTTCGGGATCGTCCGGTGGTCCGTGTCGACGAAGACGCGGGGCACGCCCGCGGCGATGCGCATCGCCTCGAACGCCCACATGCCGACCGTGTCCGGCAGCTCGACGCCGACCGGCAGGAAGGCTTCGACGCCGCCGAGGTCGCTGTCGCGCACGCGCCAGGCCGGGTCCAGCTCCACCAGATGCCCGGCCCACACGACGTGCAGGTCCTCGCGACGGCGCACCTCTACGCGCATGGCGAAACGCATCGAGTCGAGGAACGCGGACAGCGCGTCGCCGTGGCCGGGCTCGGTCCACGCCAGGAAGCTCGTGCCGTCGTCGGTGCCGTACAGCACGTGCTCGACATGTCCCGTCGGGCTGAGGATCAGCGCGGTCGTCGCCTCCCCCGCAGGCAACGACTCAAGGTGCTGCGTCGTCAGGGCGTGCAGGAAGGCCAGCCGGTCGGCGCCCGACACCTCGACGACCTCGCGGTTGCGCAGGTCGACGACCCCGCCCCCGGAGGTGAGCAGCCGCGCCTCGGCGACGGGGTTGCCGAAGTGCCAGGCCAGCCCCGCGTCGATGCCGTCCTCGATGACGACGCGCATCAGACCCGCTTCAGCTGCGCCCACATGTGCGGCCGCAGCTCGTGCTCGGTGGTGGCGCGGTCGAGCGCGTACATCAGCTGACCGTCGACCTTGCCGTA
Source organism: Tessaracoccus lacteus (assembly GCF_029917005.1). Taxonomy (NCBI): domain Bacteria; kingdom Bacillati; phylum Actinomycetota; class Actinomycetes; order Propionibacteriales; family Propionibacteriaceae; genus Tessaracoccus; species Tessaracoccus lacteus. Next base: position 623,486 of record NZ_CP123967.1, on the reverse strand, counting down.
CAGGCGCTGACCGGCGGAGTGGGTGACGTCTGCGTGCTCGGTGCGCACGACGGCGTCGCTGAGCAGGTCGATGCGGGTCACCTGGATCTTGCCGACGAGCACCTCGGTCCAGCCGTGCGCATTGGCCAGCACGACCTCGACGGAGGCGTCCGGGAGGGGACGCCAGAAGCCGGACTCCATGCCCAGCGGCTCGCCGTCCGCCTCGCCGTCGGCGCCGAGCTTGAACGACTGGGCGGCGTAAAACAGGTAGTCGCCCCCGTTGTGGCTGAACTCGATGCGCTGCTCGAACTGGAACTCGTTGCCCTCGTGATCGTTGCCGTTGCCGGTGCCCTCCCAGCGGCCGACTAGCCAGCCGAGCGCGGTCAGCTTGGGGTTCAGGCCCTCGGGGACCTCGATGTCGATGTTCACTTCTCGTCTTCTCCTCTGAGCTGGCGGCGCAGGCCGAACAGGACGAACCCGAGGATCAGCAGCGCAAATGCGCTCGAGATCCCCGCGGCGATGATCAGTACCCACACCAGGACAGCGTCCATAGGCGACAAGTATATGGATCCCGCCCGGTTCCGGCTCAGGCCCAGTGCTCGGTGTCGATCGTGATAGTGATGGGTCCGTCGTTGACGGATGCCACCTGCATGTGCGCGCCGAAGCGCCCCCGCAGCACCGTCGCGCCGAGCGCCTCCAGCCGCGTGCAGAGCTCCTCGACCAGCGGCTCGGACACCGGCCCCGGCGCCGCGGCGCTCCAGCCCGGGCGACGCCCCTTCCTGGTCGACGCGTAGAGAGTGAACTGGCTGACGACGAGGATCGGCGCGTCGACGTCACTGGCGGAGAGCTCGTCGTCGAGGATCCGCAGGCCCCAGATCTTGCGCGCCAGCGCGGCGGCCTGCTCGACGGTGTCGTCGTGGCCCACGCCGGCGAGCACCAGCAGCCCCGGCCGGGGCAGTTCGGCGATGATCTCGTCCTCGACGGTGACGGAGGCGGACGAGACGCGGGTGCAGACGATGCGCATGAGGGTCATTGTTGCGCGTCTGCGCGGCGGCGCGCGCTCAGGCAGGGGCGAGGAACTCCAGCGAGCTGATGGACACCGCGTCGGAGAGGTCGGAGTCGTCGCCGGGCTCCGTGACACCGAGTACGTCCATCGCGATGCTGGTCGTCTCCGTCTCCGGGAACCGGACCTCCTGTGCATCGCGGTCGTTGGGCGCGAGCCCCTGGTCGAAGAACGAGCCGTCGTCGAAGGTCCAGCGGATCGCCGTGATGCGCCGCTCGGCGGTGTAGCGGTCCGTCCAGGCTGTGTTGCCGTTGACGACCCGCAGCGCGGCGAGCGTGACCGGCTCATCGAACTCGAACACGGCCGTCTCGCCGATGCCCTCCCCCCTGCACCGCCAGATGCTGGTGTCGGACTGGTCGATGAGCGCGGCGGGCGCGTCGCCCTCCTGGCTCTCGCTGCACTTGCCCTCCGCGCTGTCTGGGGTGACGGCCTTCACAACCCCGGTATAGGGCGTGTACTGCCCGTCGTCGACGGAGTTCGCGGGCTCGAGCGGGGACGAGGAGATCACCTCTGCGCCGCCGGTGGTACTGGAGTCCGACCGGATGAGGACCAGCCGTCCCCCGAAGAACCCGGCGACGACGGCGATGGCGAGCATCAGGACAAGCAGCCGGGGCTCCACGCCGGGGCGCGGGTCGCCCCCGGTCGACTTCCGGACTGCCTCGTCCGGCACCTGGAGCACCATGGCGCAATGTTACAAGGCCGGCTCCCGGCGTGAACGGCTGATCCACACGCCATGTCGTTGGGCGATACGATGAGGGCCGATCCACAGTCAGGTAGGAGGGAAGTCGGCTTGAGCGCTGTTCTCTTTGTCTCCGCGAGCGAACCGCCGGACGAGTTGCGCCTCCTCTCGCATCAGGTGAGCCAGGCGGCGTCCGCCTCGAAGGCGCTCCTCGAAGCCGAGAACTCCGACGTCGTCGTCGTCGATGCCCGCACTGACCTCGCCGGTGCCCGTTCTACGTGTCAGACACTGTCGCGCGGCGGCAACACACCCATCCTGCTGCTGGTGGCTGTCTCGGGGCTTGCCGTGTTGTCCCCCGAATGGGGTTTCACCGACTTCATGGCCGTCGGAGCTGAGCCCGCCGAGCTCGACGCGCGCCTGAGGATCCTCGCCCGCGCCGCCGTCGACCCCGACGTCCTTGTCATCGGGCCGATCCGCGTCGACGGGGCCGCGTACTCCGCGAGCCTCGATGGCGCGCCTCTCGATCTGACGTACACCGAGTTCGAGCTGCTGCGCTACCTCATGCAGCATCCTGGGAGGGTGTTGTCACGCGAAACCCTCGTCAGCCAGGTATGGGGATACGACTACTACGGCGGCACGCGGACCGTCGACGTGCACGTCAGACGCCTACGGGCGAAACTCGGCCAGTACGACCACTACATCGGCACCGTCCGCAACGTCGGATACCGCTTCGCGAGCGCCCGGGAGGTCAACCGTGCTGGTTAACATGTCGCCGTTGAGCCCGACGATGCGCGACACCCTGCGAGCACTCGTCGCCGCGATCGCGGAGCACGACGGCGTGCAGCCCATCAACGAGTCGGCTTCGCTGGGCATCGACGGCCTGCGGGAGGCCGACTTCTTCTTCATGGGCCGCCGGGACGACCCGTTCGGTTTCGTCATCTGCGACGTCCGCGACGAGACCCTGCTGATCGGCGTGCATCCGGCACACCGCCGTGAGGGTTTCGGCACCGAGCTGCTGCTGCAGGCGCTGGCGTCCTATCCCGCGTACTCGGCCTGGGCCTTCGGCACGCTGCCGGGTGCCGACGAACTCGCCCGGCACGTCGGCATGGAACCGGCGCGGCTGCTGTACCGGATGGAGCGGGCGCTCCCCGCGGTCGACGGCACGCCCCTGGTCGTCGACGGCTACACCGTCGACACCTTCCGTCCCGAGGACCGCGAACAGATCGTCGGCGTCAACGGCGCTGCCTTCGCTCACCACCCGGAGCAGGGCAGGCTGACGGTCGAGGAGTTCGACCAACTCGCCTCCCAGGAGTGGTTCGACCCCTCGGGCCTGTTCGTCGCGCGGCGTGACGGCGAGGTCGCCGGGTTCCACTGGACGAAGCGTCATGGCGACGGCCTCGGCGAGGTCTACGTCATCGCCGTCGGTCCCCGCCACGAGGGCAGGGGACTCGGCCGGGTGCTGTTGGAGCGCGGCCTACAATGGCTCGCTGAGCAGGGCGACGACCGTGTCCAGCTCTACGTTGAAGGCTCTGAGGAGCGGGTCGTGCGCATGTACCGCAATGCGGGCTTCCTCACCAAGCAGGTCGACACCAGTTACCGCACGCGAGGAGTGTAAGTCTGTGACGGAGATCACGCAGCCTGACGAGGCCGTGCTGCCCACCGACCGCTACCTAGACCGCGAACAGAGCTGGCTCGACTTCAACAACCGGGTCCTCGACCTGGCGAAGGACGCGGGTCGCATCCCCCTGATCGAGCGCGCCAAGTTCCTCGCGATCTTCTCCTCCAACCTCGACGAGTTCTTCATGGTCCGCGTCGCCGGTCTGAAGCGCCGCATCGCCGCGGGCGTCGCCGTGCCGACGGTGACCGGCAAGATGCCCGGCGAGCTGCACGCCGAACTGCTCGAGAGCGTCCGCACGCTCGTCACCGAACAGTCGCGTGTCTTCCAGCAGGAGGTCCGCCCCGCGCTGGCCGCCGAGGGTATCGAGATCCTCGCCTGGGACCAGCTGACGGCGGCGGAGAAGGACCGCATGCGAGCCCTGTTCGCGGAACGGATCTTCCCGGTACTGACGCCCCTGGCCGTCGACCCGTCGCACCCGTTCCCCTACATCTCGGGCCTGTCGATCTCGCTGGCCATCCTGCTGCGCAACCCCGCGACCGGTGCCCGTCAGTTCGCGCGAGTCAAGGTGCCCTCCATCCTCGCCCGCTTCGTGAGGCTGGCCGAGGGACGGTACGTGCCGCTGGAGGAGATCATCGCCCGGCACCTCGGGCAGCTGTTCACCGGCATGCAGGTGCTGGCCTCCACCACGTTCAGGGTCACGCGCAACGAGGACATCGAGGTGGAGGAGGATGACGCCGAGAACCTCCTCTTCGCTCTGGAGAAGGAGCTCCTGCGTCGCAAGGTCGGCCGCCCCCCTGTCCGCCTCGAGGTCGAGGAGGGCATCGACGACGAGATGCTCGCGATGCTCACCGCCGAGCTGGATGTCCGCGACGACGAGGTGTTCCGCATGCAGGGCCCGCTCGACCTCTCGGGCCTGTTCGCGCTGGCGGACTCGACGCGCGAGGACCTCAAGTACCCGAACTTCCTACCGATCACACACCCGGACCTTGCCCAGGTCGAGTCCGCGCGACCCGCCGACATGTTCAAGGCCCTCAAGCTGCGCGACGTACTGGTGCAGCACCCCTACGACTCCTTCGCGACCTCGGTGCAGCGGTTCATCGAGCAGGCGGCTGCCGACCCTTCGGTGCTGGCCATCAAGCAGACCCTGTACCGTACCTCGGGCGACTCCCCCATCGTCGACGCGCTGATCGAGGCCGCACAGGCGGGCAAGCAGGTGCTGGCGATCGTCGAGATCAAGGCTCGTTTCGACGAGCAGAACAACATCGGCTGGGCCCGCAAGCTCGAGCAGTACGGCGTGCACGTCGTCTACGGCATGATCGGCCTGAAGACGCACTGCAAGCTGGCGATGGTGGTCCGCGAGGAGAGCGACGGGAACCTGCGCCGCTACGCGCACATCGGCACGGGCAACTACAACCCGAAGACGGCCCGCATGTACGAGGACATGGGGCTGCTCACGAGCAACCCCATCATCACCGACGATGTCGCCCGGCTGTTCAACCACCTGAGCGGCATGACCCAGGAGACCCACTACCGCCGGCTGCTCGTCGCACCGCACGGAATCCGCAACGGCCTGCTGAACTACATCGACGCCGAGATCGACAACCACCTCGCCGGCAGGCCCGCCGGAGTGAAGATCAAGGTCAACTCCATGGTCGACGAGGCCATCATCGACGGGCTCTACCGCGCCTCCCAGGCCGGTGTGCCTGTGGATGTCTGGGTCCGCGGCATCTGCACCATCCGGCCAGGCGTCCCCGGCCTCAGCGAGAACATCCGCGTCCGCTCGATCCTCGGGCGCTTCCTGGAGCACTCGCGCGTGTTCTGGTTCGCGGGCGGCGGCACGCCGATGGTGGGCATCGGGTCGGCAGACATGATGCACCGCAACCTCGACCGACGCGTCGAGGCGATCGTGTCTCTGAACAACCCGGCCCACATCCGCCAGATCGAGGACCTCTTCGAGCGGGCCTTCTCGGACGAGACGGTGCGCTGGGAGTTGCACGACTCCCAGTGGAGCGCCCACACCGTGCGCGACGACGGCGAACCGCTGACGGATCTCCAGGAGTGGTTGATCCACCAGGCCTCAGCCAGGCGAGCCAGCCGATGAGCAGACGGCCCAGGATCCGCGCCGCCGGCGCCGTCGTGCTGCGCGGCGACGGCGACGACACCGAGGTGCTCATCATCCACCGGCCCCGCTACGACGACTGGTCGCTCCCGAAGGGCAAGGGCAAGGTCGACGAGCTTCCCCCGCAGACCGCGGTGCGCGAGGTGCTCGAGGAGACCGCCACCACCGTCCGGCTGGGCCTGCGGCTACCCACGATCAGGTACCACCTGTCGAAGGGCGACAAGTCCGTCGAGTACTGGCGCGCCGAGGAGGTCTCGGCCCAGAATTTCACGCCGAACGCCGAGGTCGACAAGGCCTGCTGGGTCGGCATCGACAAGGCCATGCGCCGCATCACGTACGCCGACGAGCGGCGCGTGCTGTCGGCGGCTCTCCTCAAGCCCCGCACGACCCCACTGATCCTCGTCCGGCACGCCAAGGCGATGCTCCGCAAGAACTGGTCGGGGCCCGATCAGGAACGGCGCCTCACCGGACGGGGCAGGCACCAGGCCGAGGAACTCGCCCAGCTGCTCGGCGCCTACGGCGTCACCGACCTGGTCTCCTCCTCGTCGACGCGCTGTGTGCAGACGCTCGCCCCCTACGGCCGCCAGCAGGGAATCGAGGTGCGCACCACCGATGTCCTGACCGAGGAGGAGGGCACCGTCCGCCCCAGCGAGGTCAGCGACTACGTGGCCGACCTCCTGCAGTCGATCACCCGCCCCACAGCAATCTGCGGCCACCGCCCGGTGCTGCCCGCCATGTTCGAGGGGCTCGACCTCCCAGCGCGCCCGATGGTCGTCGGCGAGGCAATCGTGCTGCACCGCGACGACGACGGGACCGTCGTCGAGGTCGAGGTCCACAAGCCGACTGCCTGACCAGGGCCACTTTCGGGCTGATGTGTGGAGCGGCTCGCAAAGGTCCGCAACCGTTCACCTTCCGTTCACCCGAGGCGAAGGGTTCGGTTACTTTGCGGTCCTAGCGTGCCGTGCGTGGATAACATCGCCAACACCGGTACCCGAGCCCGCACCGCCCTGCGCATCTCCGCAGCCCTCGGACTCTCCGCCGCGCTCTTCCTGAGCGCCTGCGCCGCCAACGAAGCGGCCGACACCGCCAACCCCAGTTCCTCCACCCTGTCCGGCACGCTGTCCGGCAAGGGCGCCTCCTCCACCAAGGTCGCCCAGGAGACGTGGATCGCGGCCTTCCAGACCGCGAACCCCGACGTGACGGTCAACTACTCCCCCGACGGCTCGGGCGCCGGGCGCGAGGCGTTCATGGCTGGCGGCGCCGACTTCGCCGGCTCCGACCGAGCCCTGAAGCCCGAGGAGAACACCGCTGGCGGCTTCGGTGGCTGCGCCGACACCTCCGCGGCCATCGACCTTCCCGTCTATATCTCCCCCATCGCGGTGATCTTCAACCTCGACGGCGTGGACTCGCTGAACCTCACCCCCGATGTCCTCGCCAGGATCTTCCACGGCGACATCACCAACTGGAGCGACGACGCGATCGCCGAGATCAACCCCGACGTGAAGCTGCCGGACCTGGTCATCACGGCCGTGCACCGCTCCGACGAGTCGGGCACCACCGAGAACTTCACCGACTACCTCGCGGCGACCGCCCCCGATGTCTGGACCGAGGAGGTCTCGAGCAGCTGGCCGGTCGACGGCGGCGAGGCCGCCAAGGGCACCTCCGGCGTCGTGGCGGCCGTGACTGGCGGCGCCGGCACCATCGGGTACGCCGACGCGTCGCAGGCCGGTTCCGCGACCATCGCGAAGGTCGGCCCCGACGGCGACTTCCAGGAGCCCACCGAGGAGGGCGCGGCGGCCGCCGTCGAAGCCTCCCCCCTCGAGGAGGGTCGCGCCGAGAACGACATCGCGATCACGATCGACCGCTCCGCCGCCGGCTACCCGCTGGTGCTGGTCTCCTACGCGATCGCCTGCGCCGAGTACAAGGACGCGACCCAGGGTGCCCTGGTGAAGGACTACCTGAGCTACATTGCCTCGGAGGAGGGACAGTCCGCGGCCGAGGCCTCCGCCGGATCCGCGCCGCTGTCCGCCTCGCTCCGCGAGAAGGTTCTCGCGGCGATCGACACCATCAAGTGACGACCGCCCTCGGGCCGCGGCGCTGAGGCGTCGCGGCCCGAGGACCGCCCTCAGAGACCACAGGAGAACCATGACCACGGACACCAGGGAGCCGGCCAGTCCGGCCGCCTCCTTCGGCGACCTGCAGCGCGACCCCCGCCGCTTCGGCGACAAGCTCTTCAAGGGCATCTCGACGGGTTCCGGCACCGGGATCCTCGTGATCCTCGCCGCGGTGGCGGCGTTCCTCGTCGCGCTGGCGATGCCCGCCCTGCTCGCGAACGCCGAGGAGCTCCCCTACGGCCCGTTCTGGTCCTGGGTGCTGCCCTACGCGCTCGGCACGGTGTGGGTGGCCTTCCTGGCGATGCTGTTCGCGGTCCCCACCGCCATCGGCGTCGCCCTGTTCATCACCCACTACGCGCCCCGCCGCCTGGCTCAGGGACTCGGCTACATCATCGACCTGCTGGCCGCCGTGCCTTCGGTCGTCTTCGGCCTGTGGGGCATCAACGTGCTCGCTCCGCTGGTCCAGCCGATCTACGCGTGGCTGAACGCCAACCTCGGCAGCACCCCCGTTCTGCGGATCTTCTTCGGCGGCCAGGCCTCCGGCACCGGGCGCACCATCCTGACGGCGGCCCTCGTGCTTGCGGTCATGGTGCTGCCGATCATCACCGCGGTGACCCGCGAGGTCTTCCTGCAGACCCCCCGGCTGCACGAGGAGGCCTCCCTCGCGCTGGGCGCGACCCGCTGGGAGATGATCCGTCAGGCCGTCCTGCCCTTCGGTATGCCCGGCATCGTGTCGGCCTGCATGCTCGGGCTCGGCCGCGCCCTGGGTGAGACGATGGCGGTTGCCATGGTGCTGTCTCCCGGGCCGGGGTTCAACCTCGAGCTGCTGACCTCCAACAACCCGAACTCGATCGCCGCGAACATCGCCCTGAAGTTCCCCGAGTCCTACGGGCTCGGTGTGAACCAGCTGATCGCCTCCGGCCTGATCCTCTTCATCATCACCCTGCTGGTGAACATGGGCGCCCGCGCCATCGTCGCCCGCCGCGCCGAGTTCTCGGGAGCAAACTGATGCACGCCACCGTCACCGAGTCCGCCGACTCCCGCAAACGCAACATCCTGACCTCCGCCCAGCTGCCCCCCGCCACGACCCCGGCCCTGATCGTCACTGCCGTCGTGGCAGCCGCCGGCGTCCTGGCGTTGTTCGGCTCCGCCTCGGTGGGTGCCGTGATCGCGCTGGGCGCCGCGGTGTTCCTCGTCGCGTCCTACTCGCTGTCCGCCGCGGTGGAGGGCACCCGTAAGGCCAAGGACCGGCTGGCCCGCAACATCGTCACCGGGCTGTTCCTGCTTGCTCTCGTGCCGCTCATCTCCGTCGTCTGGGGAACCATCAGCAAAGGCATGGCCCGCTTCGACGCTCTGTTCTTCAGTTCGTCGATGCGCAACGTCGTCGGCGAGGGAGGCGGCGCCGTCCATGCCATCTGGGGCACGCTCATCATCACCGGCCTGGCGACGCTGATCTCCGTGCCGATCGGCATCCTGACGGCCATCTATCTGGTGGAGTACGCAGGCAAGGCGAAGCTCGGCCGGGCCATCCGTTTCTTCGTCGACGTCATGACGGGCATCCCGTCGATCGTCGCCGGCCTGTTCGCCTACACCGTCTTCTCGCTGTTCTTCGGGGCCGGCACCAACAACGGCATCTCGGGCGCCTGCGCGCTGGCGATCCTGATGATCCCGACCGTGGTCCGCTCGACCGAGGAGATGCTGCGGCTGGTTCCCAACGAACTGCGGGAGGCGTCGTACGCGCTGGGTGTGCCCAAGTTCCGGACCATCGGCCGCGTGGTGCTGCCCACCTCGATCGCCGGCATCGTGACCGGCGTCGTGCTCGGCATCGCCCGCATCATCGGCGAGACCGCCCCCCTGCTGGTCACCGCCGCGATCACGTCGTCGATGAACCTGAACCCCCTGGCCAACCCGATGGCGACGCTGCCCGTGTTCGTCTACTACGAGTACACAACGCCGGGCGCCGATCCGACCCCTTACATCGATCGCGCCTGGGCCGGCGCGCTCACCCTGATCATCATCGTCATGGGACTGAACCTGATCGGGCGACTCATCGCCTGGAAGTTCGCCCCCAAAGCCGGCCGCTGACAACAAGGAAACGCACACACATGTCCAAGCGCATCGAGATCCGCGACCTCAACATCTTCTACAGCAAGTTCCATGCCGTCAAGGACGTGAACATGGTGATCCAGCCCCGCTCCGTGACGGCCTTCATCGGCAGCTCGGGCTGCGGAAAGTCGACGGTGCTGCGGTCCCTGAACCGCATGCATGAGGTCATCCCCGGCGCCTACTGCACCGGAGAGGTCCTCCTCGACGGCGTCGACCTGTACGACAAGGCGGTCGACCCGGTGCGTGTGCGCCGCCAGGTCGGCATGGTGTTCCAGCGGCCGAACCCGTTCCCGACCATGAGCATCCGCGAGAACGTGCTGGCAGGCGCGAAGCTGAACAACGCCCGCCTCTCCCGCACCGAGGCCGACGAGCTGGTCGAGAAGTCGCTGATCGGCGCGAACCTGTGGAACGAGGTCAAGAACCGCCTCGACCGCCCGGGTTCCGGCCTGTCGGGCGGCCAGCAGCAGCGCCTGTGCATCGCCCGCGCCATCGCGGTCTCCCCCGACGTGCTGCTGATGGACGAGCCCTGCTCCGCCCTCGACCCCATCTCCACCCTGGCCATCGAGGACCTCATCAAGGAGCTCAAGGAGACCTACACCGTCGTCATCGTGACGCACAACATGCAGCAGGCCGCGCGCGTGTCGGACCAGACCGCCTTCTTCAACCTCAAGGAGCACGGAAAGCCGGGCGAGCTGATCGAGATCGGCCCCACGGAGAAGATCTTCCACAACCCCGACCAGCAGGCCACTGAGGACTACATCACCGGCCGCTTCGGCTGACCCGAGTCTCAGCCGCAGCTCAGCAGCCCGGCCTCCGCCTTCAGCGCGAGGATCCGGGCTGTTGACGTCTCCAGGCCCGCCCGGAAGTCGGCGTCGTCGTCGGCCTCGTCCAGCACGGCCTCGACCATGTCGCCCATCAGGCGCGGGTCTGCGTTGATGACGAGGTCGCCGCCGGCTGCCAGGAAGCGGACGGCCCGCTCCCCCGGGGCCACGTCCCCGACGGCCTTGGCCGCGCCCAGGTCGTCGGCGATCACCACGCCGTCGTAGCCGAGCTTCCCGCGAAGCAGGTCTGTGATGATGACGGATGAGAAGACGCCCTCGTTGTCGGGGTCAATCTTCTCGAAGATCGCCGACGAGATCATCACGGAGCTGACGCCCGCATCGATGGCCGCCCTGAACGGCTCCAACGCGTCGGAGTCCTCATCGATGTCGTCGTCGTACGCGACGGCGTAGTCGGTGTTCTCGGTGACCTCGCCGAGCCCCGGGAAGTGCTTGGCCGAGGTCATGATCCCGCCGGCCCGCATGCCGCCGATGAAGGCCGTGACCGAAGCGGAGACCTGTTCGGCATCCGCCCCGAAGTCGCGCTTCAGGCTGCCGATCGGGGCGTTGCTCTCACGCTTGGACTCCGGCACGACGTCGGCGACAGGCGCAAGGTTGTAGTCCACTCCGGCCTTCTTCAGCTGCCGGGCCCAGGACGTCGCCTCGGCGCGCAGCTCGTCGGCGGACCAGGTGCCCTGCTCACGGGCCGTCGGGATCGACGAGAAGCCGTCGCCCTGTAGCCGCTGCACGGGGCCACCCTCCTGGTCGACCGCCAGCATGATCGGCAGCCTCGCGGTGCCCTCCTTGGAGATGCTCGCCGTCAGGGTGCGGATCGCCGAGCTGCCGGAGGTCCGGTTGCTCAGCAGGATGACCGAGCCGATGTCGTAGTCGGCGATCGCCCTGCGCGTGGTCTCGTTCAGCTCGGCGCTGTCGAGGCCGATCATGAACAGCTGCCCCACCTGCTCCTCCAGCGACAGGTCCGCGGCCAGGGCGGCGCAGCTGGCAACCGTCGGCGACGGGGACGCCGTCGTTGACGGGGCCGAGGCGCTGGTCGTGGTCGCCGGGTCCGTAGGAGCGGCCGTCGCCGACTCCATGCCGGTGGTCAGCGGAGCGGGCGCGCAGGCTGCCAGCGCCACGGCACCCAAGGCTGTCAGGGCCGTGGCGGCCCTCACTGGCCGATCTCCCCCGGCTTGCGGGCCAGGACGAGCTTCAACAGCGCGTTCTCGATGACCTCCGGCAGCGCGGGGTGGATCCAGTACTGGCCGCGCGCAAGCTCGTCGACGCGCTGCCCGAAGCTCATCGCCTGGATCAGGGGCTGGATGAGGGTGGAGGCCTGGGGGCCGATGATGTGCGCGCCGACCAGGTGCATGGATCGTGGGTCGGCGAGCAGCTTGACGAAGTGCTCCTCGTCCTCGAGCGCCCAGCCGTACGCGACGTCGGCGTAGCGCTGGCGGGCGACGATGTAGGGAGCGCCCCAGTTCCTGAGCTCCTGCTCCGTGACCCCCACCGACGCGATCTGCGGGTCGCCGAACACCGCCTGGGGCACGAACCGGTGGTCGGTGCCGCGCAGGTCGTCGGGGTGCAGGAGGTTGTGCTGGACCGTGCGGCCCTCGGCGTTGGCGACGTGCTTGAGGAGGTGGTCGCTGGAGACGTCGCCGAGAGCCCAGATCCCGGGCACGTTGGTGCGCTGCTGCGCATCGACGCGGATCTGGCCGTCTGGGTTGTGGTCGACGCCGGCCGCCCGGAGGTTGAGCGCGTCCGAGTTGCGGTCGCGGCCCACCGCGATCAGCAGTTGGTCGGCGAAGTACTCGTACTCGATGCCGTTGCGGTCCTTCGTGATGACCACAAGCGAGTCATCGTCGCTCTTCTCGACCGCGGAGAGCTCCTGGTTGAGTCGCACGTTGACCGGGCCGTGCGAGAGTTCCTGCAGGTACGCCTGCGCGATGTCGCGGTCGTGGTGGCGAAGCAGCACGTCGGTGCGGTTGATCAGCGTGACCTCGGACCCGAGGCCGGAGAAGATGTGCGCGAACTCGGCGGCGATGTAGCCTCCGCCGACGATGACGAGACGGCGCGGCAGCTCGTCGATGCGCATGATGGTGTCGGAGGTGTGGACGCGGTCGGCGGCCTCCGCCAGGCCGGGCACGTCGAGGGTCCGGGGCCGCGAGCCGGTGGCGATGACGATGTTCGACGCGGAGATCCGCGTGTCGCCGACCTGCAGCGTCGAGGCGTCGACGAAGCTGGCCTCGCCGTGGAAGACCGTGACGTTCTGGCTGCGCTCGCGCCAGTCGAGTCCGCCGGCGGAGATGGGGTCGATGCGGCCGAAGATCCGGTCGCGGATCGCCAGCCAGTCGGCGTCCCGGAACTCGAGCTGCACGCCAAGCCTGCGTGCCTCGGCGACGCTCGCGGCGAGGTCCGCGGGCAGCACGAACATCTTGGTGGGGATGCAGCCGCGGTTGAGGCAGGTGCCGCCGAACGTCTCGTCGCGCTCGATCAGGGCGACATCCCAGTCGGCGAACCGTTCGTCGATGAGCGAGTTCCCGGTCCCGGAACCGATGACGGCGAGGTCGAAGTGCTGCATGCAGCCATTCTGTCACGCGGGGCCCGGGGGTTTCCGGAAGGCGTCAGGCGTTCCCCGCGGCCAAGCAGTGCTGGCCGAACGGCCGGCCCACGGCTACGAGATCACGGCCCGGCTCCGCCCGTCCCACTTTCCCGCACAAAAATGGCCCTCCTGTCTGATGTGTGGGTCAGCCTCGGCCTGGGAGGCGGGGTTTGTGGCCGGCGAGGTTGAGCATGGCTATCGCGATCAGGGGTTGGGGGCCGTGGAATCCGAACGCGATGCGGGTGATCAGCCGGATCTTGGTGTTGACTGATTCGATGCGGCCGTTGGACAGGCCGTGTTCGATCGCGGCCAGGATCGAGTGTTTGTGGGCGCAGATCTTGCGCTGCAACTCGACGAACGGTGGCAGGCGGCAGCGTCGGGCCCACCCGATCCAGGCCTCGAGCGCGGCCGGCGCTTCGGTGGGATCGACTTTGAACACGGTGCGGAGCGCTTCTTTCAACAGGTAGCCGCGGAACAGGGTGGGGTGGCTGGTCTGGATCCAGGCCAGTTTCACGCGTTGGTTCTCGGTCAGGTCTTCGGGATTCTTCCAGAGTGAGTAGCGGGCTCGTTTGATGGCCTGGGCATCACCGGTGGCTCGATGACGACGGCCCGTCTGATCGGTGCGACGTCTGCCAGGGGCTTGGTCGAAGACCTGTTTACGCAGGGTGTCGAGGGCCTCGCCAGCCCACTTGACCACATGGAACCGATCAGCACAGATCACCGCCTGCGGACAGTGACGCTTCACGGCGGCGTGGATGAATCTGGCCCCATCGGCAGTGACATGCGAAATCATGGCCAGTCGATCCTGACCAGCGGCTTCACCCGTAGCAGCGAGTTGGGAGAAGAACCCGTCAAGGGTCTTGCGATCCCGACCCGGGGCCGCCCACACTAGCCGGCCGGTGTCATGATCAACAACCACCATCAGGTACTTATGGCCACGTTTGTAGCTGATCTCATCGATACCGATCCGCCGCAGCCCCGCGAACCGGTCCTGCTCCTTCGACAGGTCATTCCAGTGACGCTCGATGATGCTGCCGACACTGCGCCACGCGATCCGCATCAACTGACACGCAGCTGATTTCGAGCACTGCGTGACCAGCCACGCGATCTGAGCATCAAACTCGTACGTGTGACCAGCCCCGTGACGGGCCCACGGCACCGAGGCGACCACCACCCCATGGACACGGCACGACACCCGCGGCGCTTCGGCCTCGAGGAACACCCTCATGGTTCCCAGATCCAGGCCCCGCCAGCGTCGTCGACCACCACCAGCGTCATAGCCCGGAGATCGCCGCCAGCAGATCCCACACCTGCCTCTCGCCCGCTTCGCAGGCCGCACACGACACACCAACACCCCCGCCTGATCGGGACTGCTGCACGTCTGGGTGACAGGTTGGGTTAGGCGGCCTGGAGGGCCGGTGTGGACAATGATCGTCTCGTATTCGATGGGCGTCAATCGTCCCAGGCGGGTCTGTCGTGAGTCGGCAGCTCACAGGCGTCGACGAACCGCGGGCCAAATCAGGCTCTTTGGCGTGGTTGGCCGCTAGGTTCTCCGGTGAAGGGGGAGCGTATGGCCGGTCCGGGCGAGATAGCGACGCGCGGTGTCGCGACGCTCGGCTCCGCCATCAGCGGGGACTGGCTCGGCGTCGGGGCGTCGGTGCTCAGCATCTTGCGCGAATCGCTGCAAGGGACCGATGCCGAGGTCTGGCGCAAGCATCTCGAGAAGCTGGCGAGGCGAGGTTGGCAGAATGCCGCGGACGCCCGTGTTAAGTACAAGCACCTGGGGGCGGAGGCTGACCAGGACACTTCAGTCGCCTACGTCATGAGCTGCCTGCACGCGGGCACCAGCCCGACCGCCGAGGGCTTGATCGCGTTCCCCGGTGTCGGGCTCGTCGACGCCACGGACCTCGGTGAGCCCATGGCGATGGAGTCCGCCAAGGATGCGGCCAATCGCTTTCTGTCGATGATGATCGGCTCCCTCCTCTCCGACCGCACGTTCGTCGTTCAGAACAATCTGGTCAGGGTCATCACCGAGTCGCAGGAGGCGCGGACCCGCCTTGAGGCCGACGTGGCACGTCACGGAGCTTCTGTCGACACCCTGCAATCGCGCGTCACTGAACTCCGCACAGCGATCAGCCTCCTGTCCGCCCCCGGCCTGCGGGCACAGCAACGAGAGGTCCGTGGCGACGGGCTCCTCGACTTCCTGTCGGGCGAGGTCGCGTTCCATGGACGCGATGACGTCCTCGCCGAGTTGATCGCGTTCTGCGAGTCCGCTGGGAAGAACTGGCGCTGGCTAGCACTGACGGGCGCGGGCGGCTCGGGCAAATCCCGGCTGGCCTTCGAACTCTGCTTGCAGTTGCGCCAGCGGAAGTGGGACGCCTTCTTCCTGGATCGAAGGGCACTTACCTCCGCCCCGCCCGCCGCGCTCGCATCGGCACCCACGGACCTGCTGATCGTCCTCGATTACGTTGCCTTTGCGCCTGATCAGGTCGCGAACTGGCTTGCGCAGTTGCCGGTGAATCCGGCACGGCGCCTGCGGGTGCTGCTGGTGGAGCGGGCCGGCTGGCCGACGACGGACCTCACGTTCCGTCCCCCGGCCTGGTACGGGGAGCTGGTGGACGCCTGGAGCGCGGCCGATCTGCGCCAGCACCTCTATGAACTGCCGTCCGGGCGTATCGATGTCGCCCTCACCGGGCACCCCCTGTCCCCCACAGATTTCGATGCCATCTTGGCGTCCATCGAGCCTGCCGACGCCATTCCCGCTGGAGTGCGCCAGGCCATCATCACCCGCCTTCAAACGGTCATCGATCCGTTGGCCCAGCGGCCGCTTTTCCTGCTATTCCTGGCGAGCGCCTACCTGGACGATCCGTCAGATGCTCGCTGGCAGACCTGGAGCACGACAGACCTGCATGACGTGATCTACCAGCGCGAGCGGCAGCGGCTCGTTCATCAGTTGCCGGAAGGCTTCGACGATGTGGCGCTCGATCTCTGGGCCTTCGCGACAGCGACCCTGTCGCCCATCAACGACATCTACGCTGACGCGCCCGATTGGCTCATTGCCCCGCTGGCCGACCAGCCCGTCAAGATACGCCGAAAGGTTCAGCAGGCGCTCCGAGCCTCGTGTGGGGACGCCGGCGCGGACGTTCGGCCGTACACCCCGGACATCCCCGGGGAGTACATGGTGGTCGCACGCTTTTCGGAATGGCGAGAGGCGAACCGCAAACTCTTCGTCGACACCGCTTGGGCCCTGTTCCCCGAAGGGTTCGGAACCTTCTTGACCCGAGCCCTCACCGACCTCGATCCCGCGTCGGCCGTCGCTCAAGAGAGCCTCAGTTCGACTGGCCTGCTCGCCATCCCCGACGCCGAGCGGGACACCCTGACCCTCACCAAGGCGCTTGAGTCACTGATCGATCCGGCCAACCCCCGCCCCGACGTCGCAGAGATTCTTACGTCCGCGGCCGACCGGTTTCGCTCCAGCCCCGAGATCACCAAGCGAGCGGTCCACGCGATCATCTCGTGTAGCAGCCCCGAGATGGCGTTGCCGACACCGCCCGGCGATCGACCCAACTGGCACGAGGGCGTGCGACAAACCTTCCCAGGCCTCGATGCGGCCCAACAGGAGCGTCTGGCAGCGCAGCTGTGGCCAGTGCTAGTGCTGTGGACCGGCACGGTCCTCGCCCTCGGTCTCACGCAGGCAGAGATGGACGAGTTTGACGGCCTGAGTGACTCGGCCCGGCTGACCTGGCTCGGGTTTCATAGGCCCGACTATGGCTCGGTCGCCCTGAGATGCACGACCGCATTGCTCTCGGCCGCCGTAGCCGTCGCGGCCGAAATGTCGTGGCTAGCGCTGGATGGCTCTCTCGCTGACTGGTTGGAGGATGCTTCGCCTTGGAGCCCCATTGTCGTCGATGAAGCCACGAGGCCAGTGTTGATCGCGCAATCGCTGGCCAGCCGCACGGGTAAGCCCAACGTTGACGCCGCCGAGATCCGCACCATCATCTCTCAGCTCAACAACCTCACCCACACGTATCCCGACAACGCGGACGTCGCCCTCGAGTACGCGAGGGTGATGGTCAACCTCACCGTCGAGCCCGGCGTCGACGCGGCCGAGACCCGCACCATCACCACCACCCTGGCCAACCTCACCACCGATCACCCCGGCAACCCCGACATCGCCCTCGAGTACGCGAGGGCGCTGTTCAACCTCACCGTCGAGCCCGGCGTCGAAGCGGCCGAGACCCACACCATCACCACCACCCTGGCCAACCTCACCACCGATCACCCCGGCAACCCCGACATCACCCTCCGGTACGCGAAGGCGCTGGTCAACCTCACCGTCGAGCCCGGCGTCGACGCGGCCGAGACCCGCACCATCACCACCACCCTGGCCAACCTCACCACCGATCACCCCGGCAACCCCGACATCGCCCTCCGGTACGCGAAGGCGCTGGCCAACCTCACCGCCAAGCCCGGCGTCGACGCGGCCGAGACCCGCACCATCACCACCACCCTGGCCAACCTCACCACCGATCACCCCGGCAACCCCGACATCACCCTTCAGTACGCGAAGGCGCTGTTCAACCTCACCGTCGAGCCCGGCGTCGACGCGGCCGAGACCCGCACCATCACCACCACCCTGGCCAACCTCACCACCGATCACCCCGGCAACCCCGACATCACCCTCGAGTACGCGAGGGCGCTGTTCAACCTCACCGTCGAGCCCGGCGTCGACGCGGCCGAGACCCGCACCATCACCACCACCCTGGCCAACCTCACCACCGATCACCCCGGCAACCCCGACATCGCCCTCCGGTACGCGAAGGCGCTGGTCAACCTCACCTACAAGGCGGGAGTTGAAGCGGTCGAGATCCGCACCATCACCACCACCCTGGCCAACCTCACCACCGATCACCCCGGCAACCCCGACATCGCCCTTCAGTACGCGAAGGCGCTGGTCAACCTCACCTACAAGGCGGGAGTTGGTGCGGTCGAGATCCGCACCATCACCACCACCCTGGCCAACCTCACCACCGATCACCCCGGCAACCCCGACATCGCCCTCGGGTACGCGAGGGCGCTGTTCAACCTCACCGTCGAGCCCGGCGTCGAAGCGGTCGAGACCCGCACCATCACCACCACCCTGGCCAACCTCACCACCGATCACCCCGGCAACCCCGACATCGCCCTCCGGTACGCGAGGGCGCTGTTCAACCTCACCGTCGAGCCCGGCGTCGAAGCGGCCGAGACCCGCACCATCACCACCACCCTGGCCAACCTCACCACCGATCACCCCGGCAACCCCGACATCGCCCTTCAGTACGCGAAGGCGCTGGTCAACCTCACCTACAAGGCGGGAGTTGAAGCGGCCGAGACCCGCACCATCACCACCACCCTGGCCAACCTCACCACCGATCACCCCGGCAACCCCGACATCACCCTCGGGTACGCGAAGGCGCTGGCCAACCTCACCGCCAAGCCCGGCGTCGACGCGGCCGAGACCCGCACCATCACCACCACCCTGGCCAACCTCACCACCGATCACCCCGGCAACCCCGACATCGCCCTCCGGTACGCGAGGGCGCTGTTCAACCTCACCGTCGAGCCCGGCGTCGACGCGGCCGAGACCCGCACCATCACCACCACCCTGGCCAACCTCACCACCGATCACCCCGGCAACCCCGACATCGCCCTCGAGTACGCGAGGGCGCTGTTCAACCTCACCGTCGAGCCCGGCGTCGACGCGGCCGAGACCCGCACCATCACCACCACCCTGGCCAACCTCACCACCGATCACCCCGGCAACCCCGACATCACCCTCCGGTACGCGAAGGCGCTGGCCAACCTCACCGCCAAGCCCGGCGTCGACGCGGCCGAGACCCGCACCATCACCACCACCCTGGCCAACCTCACCACCGATCACCCCGGCAACCCCGACATCACCCTCCAGCATGTGGTGTCTTTGGTGGGCTACGCCTGGAAGGCAGACTTCGACGTCAGCCAGACGGCATCGGTGCTCAATCAACTGAACCATCTGATCGAAGGGTTGAGCCGTCCCGACTCGGTTGGATACACGGTCGACTTCCTGCGCGGCTTCTTGGACGACGAGGACGTGACTCAGCTCCCCGAGTTTCAGGCCGCTGCCGTCGCCGAACTGGGCGAGGGGGCGCCCTTCTCTCAGGTGCTGACAGCCCTGCTCGAAACGGCTATCAAACCGCATACGACCTAACCGC
The DNA here is from genome assembly GCF_029917005.1 of Tessaracoccus lacteus. NCBI lineage: Bacteria > Bacillati > Actinomycetota > Actinomycetes > Propionibacteriales > Propionibacteriaceae > Tessaracoccus > Tessaracoccus lacteus. The sequence goes on along the minus strand of NZ_CP123967.1, from coordinate 604,161 downwards.
TGACGTGGATCCCGCCCAGCTGTAATGGAACGTTCCCACTCCTGGGACGGGATGAGCCACAGGGGCCGGCCGGCGGTCCGGGTGGCCAGAGAGCTCGGGAGGAACCCCCATACGATCGGTCGGTGGGCGAAGATCGCGGGTATGACGTTGACGCGTGGTCGCCGATGCGGGGCGTTGCCCCGCCAGATGCCGGCCGAGATCGTTCCAGTGGTGCATCGTGGGCATGGGTCCAGGCTGGACGAGCATCACCGGGTCGTGATCGAGGTGATGCTCCTCCAGGGCTACAACCGCTCGGAGATCGCGGCCGTGGTCGGGGTCCATCGCTCGACGATCGGCCGGGAGATCGACCGCTACAGCGTCGAGGGTCGCTACCTGGCCCGTTCGGCCCAACAGGCTGCCGACAGGGCCCGGGCCCGTCCGAAATCACGCTGCCTGGAGTCGAACCTGCTGCTGCGCGCGCAGGTCATCGACTGCCTGAACCACAGGTTCTCGCCTCGGCAGAGTTCCGAGGCCCTGCGACGCAGGTTCCCCGACGATCACACTATGAGGGTGAGTGCTGAGACGATCTACCAGGCCCTCTACGTCCAAGGACGCGGAACGTTGCGTGACGAACGTTGACAAGGCCCTCCGGTCGGGGCGGCGGCAACGGATCCCGCAATCGAAACTCCCCGCCGCGAGCACCCGTCCCTGGCTAGTCGGACACGAGTTGTCGAAACGACCCGCTGAGGTCGCCGACCGGGCGCTGCCGGGTCACTGGGAAGGAGACCTCGTCCTGGGCGAGCGCCACAAGACCGCGTTGATCACCCTGGTCGAACGCACCAGCCGCTTCACCCTGATCCGTCGACTCCCCGACGATCACGGCTCCACCACCGTGACTGATCAACTCATCGAGATGGCAGCCAGCATCCCCGCCGAGCTCCGCAAGACCCTGACCTGGGACCAGGGCTCCGAGATGGCAGAACATGCCCGATTCACGATGGCCACCGACACCAAGGTGTTCTTCTGTGATCCTCACTCGCCCTGGCAGCGAGGATCGAACGAGAACACCAACGGCCTGATCCGCGACTTCTTCCCCAAAGGCACCGACTTCGCCACCATCACCGACGACCAGGTCGCAGAAGCCCAGTACCTCCTCAACATCAGACCCCGACAGACCCTCGACTGGGACACCCCAGCCGAACGCCTCAACCAGAACCACGTTGCACTCACCCCTTGACACCGCCATGCGCACAGCGCCCCCGAAATAGGCATGGTTGTGCGCGGGAATCGCGAGCCGGGCGCGGGAGCTGGTCCTCACCTACACACGGGTGCGTGGCGCTCCTGCCCGTCGCCCCGACGACCCTGGCCCTGGCTGCCTAGCGGCAACGGGTCGCCCGCTGACGCCTCCGCCGGCACCCTCCCGCGGCACCCTCCCGCGGCAAAGAACACTTGCCAGTGGGACGCAAGCGGCACCCTCCCGCGGCACCCTCGCGCGCCTAGTCTTTCCCCATGACTGACCTGAGCGTGCAGCAGTTGGACGACGAGGGATTCCGGCGGGTGCTGTGCGTAGTCGCGCATCCCGACGACGTGGAGTACGGCCTGTCGGCGTGCGTGCACCGGTGGGTGCGGCAGGGAGCGACGGTGGCCTACCTGCTGCTGACCTCCGGCGAGGCCGGCATGCAGATTCCCCCGGGCGACGTCGGACCGCAGCGGGCGAGGGAGCAGGCTGCCGCGTGCGCCGAGGTCGGCGTCGACGACCTGACGATCCTCGATCATCCCGACGGGATGCTCGTCTACTCGCTCGACCTGCGCCGCGACATCGCTCGCAGGATCCGTGAGTTCCGGCCCGACGTGGTCGCCGTCGGGTCCTGGGAGATCGAGGTCGGTTGGGGGCTCAACCAGGCCGACCATCGCGTCGCCGGGCTCGCCGCCCTTGACGCCCTCCGCGACGCGGACAACACATGGGTGCACCCCGAGCTGGCTGAACGTGAGGGGCTGCCGAAGTGGCACGTCGACCGCCTGCTCGTCTACGGGCACAAGGAGCCGACGCACGGCGTGCCGCTGACCGACGACGACGTCGCCGCCGCGGTCGCGTCGCTGAGCCGGCACGAGGCCTACCTCGCGGACCTGCCCGACCACCCGGCCCCGGCCGACTTCATCCCCGACATGCTCGCCCAGCAGGGGAAGGCGATGGACGCCTCCCACGGCCTGCTGATGCACGTCTTCGACCTGTAGCCGGGGGGCTAGGCTGACGCCCATGGATTCAACCTGGGCAGTGGTGACCGGAGCCTCCTCCGGGCTCGGCGTAGCGTTCGCGCACCGGCTCGCGTCGGAGGGCGCGAACATCGTGCTGGCGGCGCGCAGCGAGGACAGACTCGAGCAGGTCGCCGCCGACCTGCGCAGCCGGCACGGCGTCCGCACACGCGTGTCGCCGGTCGACCTCAGCTCCCCGGACGGCCGCGCAGGCTTCGTCGAGGAGGTCTCGCGGACCCCCGTCAGCCACCTGATCAACAACGCCGGCTTCGGGACGCTTGGCGATTTCGCCGAAATCGACCCGGCCAGGGTGACGCAGGAGCTGGAGCTCGACGTCGTCGCGTTGACCGAACTGAGCCGCGCGGTCGCTCCGGGCATGGTGTCACGGGGTCGCGGGGCTATCGTGAACGTCGCGTCGACGGCGGCCTTCCAGCCGATCCCCGGCATGGCCGTCTACGCCGCCGCGAAGGCCTACGTGCTGCGGTTCAGCTGCGCTCTGTGGGACGAACTGCACGCCACGGGGGTGCGGGCGATCGCTCTGTGCCCCGGCCCGACTCAGACCTCCTTCTTCGCCAACGCGGGCAACTCGGAGGTGATGGGGCGTCGCCGCACGCCGGAGCAGGTCGTCGACACGGCCTGGATCGGTCTGAAGCGACACCGGCCCTACACCGTCGACGGGCTGGGCAACTGGGGGCTGGCGTTGACCGCCGGGCTGGCACCGGTGCGGCTGCAGACGCTGATCTCCCGGGGGATCGTCAGCCGCTGACCCGGCTCAGGCGATCTTGATCGACTTGTTCTCCAGGAACTCGACCGGCGGCGCCCCCCACGACGTCGTGACGCGCACCTCGTAGTTGCCCGCCCCCAGGCTGACCGCCGTGGCCCAGCCCTTCTGGCCATCATCGCTCACTGTTCCCGTGAGCTCCGCCTCGAGCGTCGCGAGCACCGCGCCAGAATCCACGTCGGTCACCTGCACGATGGGCTCCGATGCGCCGACGCGGATGGTGCCCGTGATGCTCGTCCGGCCGACGGAGAGCTGGGCCTGGTTGCGCGGCGTGCTGATCTGGAGGGGAGCGAGGACGCCTGCGTTGCGCGACGTGTACCCCTCCTCCGACGCGAAGGTATCGGGCGGGGCCGCGCCGTCCTGCAGGAAGAACACGGCGTTGTCGGCATCCCCGACCAGCGCGTTGACGGAGAACACCATCTGGTTGCGCGCCTGCACGGCGAGTTCATCGGTGGTGAGCTCCGCGTAGGCCTCGGCACTCAGGTCGATCGTGACCGTGTCGCCGGCACTCTCGACGCTCAGGACCTGCCCGGGACCCCACGACGAGCGGTAGTCGGGGTCGAGCGGGACGAGCGTCAGGACGGCCTCGACAACGGAGTTCAGCAGGTTCTCGGCGCTCGGCAGGTCGCGCAGCTCGCGGTGGAGCAGCCCGTCGGAGCGCCCCACGTAGTACACGGCGATGTTGCGGACCTGGGCCGGCAGGGTCCGCGAGGAGGTGACGCTGGGGGCGGAGCTGGCCGTGGGCTGCGAGAGCACCGCGGGCGTGGGCTGCGGCCGGGTGAGGACGGCGAGCAGGAGACCGAGCAGGATCGCGATGATCGTCAGCAGCACCACGAACCGCGGGGCCAGATGCCTCCGGTACTGGCCGCTGAGCTGCGCCAACTCTCCCTCCAGCGTCACCGTGCCGGGCGCCTGGACCTGACGCGCGGAGGCTCTCAGAGCGGCGGTCACCTCCTGCGAGAAGGACTCGAGTGAGCCGGGCTGCCCTCCTGCCGCGGCGGCACCCACCTTGGCCCGCAGCGTCTCCAGGGAGATCTCGAGCTTCTGGTTGCAGCCGCGCACCGACATGCGCATGATGGCGGCCAGCTCTGGGCCGAACACCGACAGGTAATGGCTGACGACGAGGATCTCCGCCATCCGCGGGGGCAGGGACGCGATGCCGCGGAGGATGTCGTTCTGGCGTGGCTCCACGACGGCCGGCAGGGTCAGCTGCGACGTCACCGTCCGGGATGCTCTGGCCAGGTGCACCGCGTGCTCCTGCATGAACTCGACCCGCTCGCCCGGATCGATCAGACGGTTGCCGCGGCGATGCAGAGCCAGCATCGCGCTGCGCACGATCCGCCCGGACGCGTCCTCGACGCCGAGTAGCACGACGAGGCGGTGCAGGGTGATCCCCTGCTCCTCGTACAGCTTCACCAGCCAGTCTGGTGATTCCTCGGCGGTCATGTCTTGCGATCAGATCCCGGAGTAGGAGTGCAGCCCACTGAACAGCAGGTTGACGCCGATGAAGTTGAACCAGAACGTGATGACGCCCACCACGGCGACGATGGCGACGCGGCGCCCGCGCCAGCCCGCGGTCGCGCGGGCGTGCAGGTAGCCGACGTAGACGAGCCACGTGATCAGGGACCAGGTCTCCTTGGGGTCCCAGTTCCAGAAACGGCCCCACGCGTACTGGGCCCAGATGGCGCCGGCGACGATCGTGAACGTCCAGATCGGGACGGCGAACGCGTGCAGCCGGTAGGAGATCAGGTCGAGCCGCCTTGAGGTGGGCAGCTTCGCCAGGTACCCGACGAGCCCCGTCCCCGCCTCGTGCGCCTTGCGCTCGGCGTGGTCCCGGATCAGGTACATGATCGCGGCGATCGCACCGATGTTGAACGCGGCGGCGGAGATGCACGCCGCGACGATGTGGATGATGAACCAGACGCTGTGCAGAGCGGGCACCAGGGGGGCCACATCGACGTAGAACTCGGTGACAGCGAGGCCGAGACCTACGCTGAGCACCAGCGTGACGCCGACGCCGAGCCAGCGCATCCCGAACCGCAGGGCCAGTACCAGGTACACGATCACGGCGAAGAGCAGCGCAGCCGACACGAACTCGTACATGTTGCCCCACGGGGCCCGCTGCGCCGCGACCCCCCGGAGCACCACGGCGGTTGCCTGGAGCGCTGCGCCGAGCACGGTGATCATGAGCCCGAGCCGGCCGAAGAAGTCGACCCGGATGCGAGCGCGGTCCTCGCTGCCGTCCTCGGGGCGGAGCGCAGCGAGCCCGCGCGCCGTCGACCACTCGAGGGCGTGCATGATGAGCGCAACCGTGTAGACGACGGCGGCCGTCACCATCGCGGTGTAGGACCATTCCGACAGGCTCATGCGGGCGGCTCCTCGTGGGTCTCGGGCTCAGGGGCGTCCCCATTGTGCCCTGTCGGTGCGGAGTCTGCCGCTGCCGCCAGCAGCGCGGCGACCTCGTCCTCGAGTCCGGAGGCGGCGTCGGCCCTGTCGAGGCCCCCCGTCAGCACCATGCCTTCGGCGACGCGGATGAAGAGGCGCCGCGGCCGGATGCTGAGGCTGAGACTGAGACCGATCAGCCCGATCAGGATCGAGGCGAGCGTCATCGCGTTACCGGGGGTGTCGCTGACCTGGAGCTTCACCCATCGCTCCCACCCGTCGAAGGTGATGGAGCCCAGATCATCGGGCAACGTGAATCCGGCTCCGACGGCCATCTGCGCGCGCAGCGGCTCCTCGTCGTCGGCGAGCACCGGCTGCAGGCCCGTCGTGTCGAGTGCGTAGACCGATTCGGGGGCTCCGGTCTCCTCCTTCGGCTCCCCATACCAGGCATTGAGCCAGACCTGAGGATTCAACGCGTCCGGGAAGGACGAGTACGGGCCTCCGACCTCGTCGATGGCCGCCGTCGGGAAGAAGTAGGCCTCGAAAGCGAGCCGGGAGGGGCGGGCGTCCGGCACCTTGATGACGCCGTAGGAGGTGTAGTTGCCGTCCTGCGGGAGGAACACCACCGGGCCGGAGAATGCCACGTTGCCGTCGCCGTCGCGCACCGTGAACGAGGCGGCGTAACCGTGGCCCAGCAGGTTCACCTGGGTGCCGCCGGCCGTCATGATCGGCTCGTTGACCGTCAGGGTCTCGTCGCGGGTGCCGTCGGCGTCCGTGACCGTGAGGGAAGCCTCGAACTTGCGGGCGGCGCCGGTCTGCACGTCGCCGGTCTCGAACTCCGCGACGAAGCTGTTGACCTGCAGTGAGAAGGCCTCGAGGGAGTCGGTGTCGACTGCCGCGCCGCTGGTGAAGTCGTCATACTGCGTGAGCACGTTGGCGAAGCCGCGTCCCTCCACCACGACTGCCGTGCCGTGGTATCCCCACAGGTTGGACCAGGCCAGCCCGAACAGGACGGCGAGCAGGCTGACGTGGAAGACCAGGTTGCCGGCCTCACGGAGATAGCCGCGCTCCGCGCTGAGGCCGGCTTCCGCGCGTGCGACGCGGTAGCGCCTGCCGCGCAGGAATTTCTCTGCCCGGTCGAGGGCCTCGTCGGTCGGGCCGGAGTAGGCGGCTGAGCGGGTCTCGGGCAGCCTGTCGATCCGGGCGGGCAGGGCAGGCGGGGGCTTGCGAACCGAGCGTGCGTACTTGGTCACGCGGGGGATGATGCAGCCGACCAGCGAGATGAACAGCAGCAGGTAGATGGCTGAGAACCCCGGCGACGTGTAGACGTGGTACATCCCGAGCGGTTCGAGGACCGCGTCCCAGCCGGGGTACTTCTCCTTGAAGTCGATGACCGAGATCGCCGAGGTGCCCTCCTGCGGGATCATCGAGCCGGGGATGGCGGCCAGTGCGAGGAGGAAGAGGAGCAGCAGTGCGGTGCGCATGCTGGTCAGCTGGCCCCAGGCCCAGCGCAGGAACTCGAGGCCGGGTCGTCGCCGCGGCCGGCGCACCGGCGCGGTCACAGGATCGTCCCGAAGCTCGCGGCCCACTGGCGCAGCGCTGCGGTCAGGGTGTCCCACAGACCGGTGACCATGGCCACCCCGACGACGATCATCGCGACTCCACCGATGCGCTGGATCAGCACCTGGTGGCGGCGCAGCCAGTCGAGCCTGGGTGCCAGGGCCGTGAATGCCGCTGCGAACGCCAGGAACGGGATCCCCAGGCCGAGGGCGTAGGCGAAGGCGAGGACTCCCCCGCGCACGGCGGAGCCCTCGTTGAGCGCGAGTGTCAGCACGACGGACAGCGCCGGCCCGATGCAGGGGGTCCAGCCGAGGCCGAACACCATGCCGAGCAGCGGCGATGCCCACACTCCCAGCCGGGGGGCGACGGCGGGCCGCCAGAAGGAGGGGACGGGGAGCCAGCCGGCGAAGGCGGCGCCCAGCACGATGATCAGCAACCCGAGGACCACCGTGATGATGCGGGCGTTGCCGAGCAGCAGCGTCCCGAGGCCGCCGATCGCGGCGCCCGTGAGCACGAACACGACGCTGAACCCCAGCACGAAACCGAGAGACCCGCCGATCAGCAGCCTGCGTGGCCCCTCCCCGCTGGCGATCTCGGCGGCGCCCAAGCCGGACGCGTAGCTGAGGTAGCCGGGCAGCAGGGGAAGCACGCACGGCGACACGAAGGACACGACCCCCGCCAGCATGGCGACGGGTATCGCGACCAGCATCGAGCTCGTCAGCGCGTCGCCGACCCAGCTCTCGAGCCCGATCACGAGTCGGCCACCACGTCGCCGACGATCCCCACCAGCGTCGACGTGTCGACGGTGCCGAGCACGCGCGCGGCGATCCGCCCCTCAGGATCGACCACCAGGGTGCTCGGGATCGCCTTGGGCGGCAGCTGCCCGAAGCCGAGCAGCAGCTCACCGTCGGGGTCGTAGATGCTGGGGTAGGTCAGCCCGAAGGATCGCTCGAAGGCGAGCGCGGGCGCGGTGTCGAGGTCGCGGGTGTTGACCCCGAGGAAGGCGACGTCGTCGCCCAGCTGCTCGGAGGCGGCCACCAGGTCGGGGGCCTCAGCCCGGCAGGGTGCGCACCAGGAGCCCCACACGTTCAGCACGATGGCCCGGCCTGCGAAGTCCGCGGTGGAGATGGGCTCACCCTCGAGCGTCTCCCCCGCCAGCACGGGTGCCTCGAGGCGCTGGTCCGCGGGGACGATGGTGACGGTACCGTCGCCCGCGGTGAACCCGGAGACATCGGACGCGTCGGTGGCCGCTGAGCATGCGCTCAGGGAGCCGAATGCCACCAGGGCCGTGAGGACGATTCGTCGCCTCACGTGCCGACCCTGAACTTGCGGCCCGTCGTCGAGACCGGGAGCAGGTCAACGACGGGCTCGGCATAGGTGACGCTGGTGATGACGCCCTCGCGAACGGTGAACGAGGTCACCGAACACAGGGTGCACTGGCGGCGGCGGGGGTCGTGGACGTGGCTGCGTCCCTCCGCGGAGCGGCGGGCGATCCAGATGGGGAGCTGGTGGCTCACGACGAGTGCCTGCCCGCCGGGACCGGCCTCGGCGGCGGCGTCGATGATCGCGGCGCGCATCCGCTTCGCGATGTCCGCGTAGGCCTCGCCCCAGCTGGGTCGGAGCGGATTGCGCATGGCCCAGAACATCCTGGGGTCGCGGAGTGCGGCGTTGTCGCGACCGAAGATCATGCCCTCGAACTCGTTGGCGGCCTCGATGACCCGCTCGTCGGTGGTGATCGACAGGTCCGGGTGCCGCGCTGCGGTGGGAGCGATGGTCTCCTGAGCGCGCTGCAACGGAGAGCAGCGCAGGTGGGTCAGGGGGACGTCGGCCCAGTACTGGCCCATCCGCTCGGCCATCTCGTGCCCGAGCTCGGAGAGCCCGAATCCGGGAAGCCGCCCGTACAGGACGCCGTCGGGGTTCTCCACCTGTCCGTGCCTCTGCAGGTGCACGATGCTCGCATCTACCACGCGACTCACCCTACGCGTCGGCTTCAACGACCTTGCGACGCTTGCGGCGCTTGCGCTGCGACGGCTTGGTCGGCGGCAGGCCGGCCGCGACCTGCTCGGCACGGCGACGGTCGGCGAACTCCGCCAGCCCCTCGGCCAGGGACTCGAACGTGGGCTGGTCGGCGACCACGTCGACGCGCAGGCCGTGCATCTTGCACGCGGCGGCGGTCGCGGGACCGATGGCCGCGACGACCGTCGCGGCGTGCGGCTTGCCCGCGATGCCGATCATGTTGCGCACGGCCGTGGCGGAGGTGAAGGCGACGGCGTCGAACATGCCTGTCTTGATGTCGTCGCGGACCTCCGGGGCCGGCGGGGCAGCACGCACGGTGCGGTACGCCGTGACCTCCTCGACCTCCCAGCCGAGCTTGCCGAGGCCGACGAGCAGCGGCTCGACCGACACGTCGGCGCTGGGCACGAGCACACGGTTCAGGGGATCGATCAGGTCGTCATAGGCCGGGAACTCGTTGGCGAGCGCGCCGGTGGTGTTCTCGACGACCGGCACCAGGTCGGGGACGAGGCCGAGCCGGGCGAGAGCCTCCACGGTGCCGCGGCCGACGGCGGCGAGCATGATGCCCGACAGCGCACGGGAGTCGAGCCCGTACTCGCTCAGGCGCTCCGCGATGGCGGTGACCGCGTAGGGGGAGGTGAAGACGAGCCACAGGTAGCGCCCGTCGACCAGCCCGCGGACCGCCTTCTCCATGGCCTGCTCCGTACGAGGCGGCTCAATGGACATCGTGGCGACGATCTCGGTGGAGGCCCCGTAGTGCGAGAGCTCCTCCACGAGGGCGTCCAGCGGGTCCTTGGTGCTCGGGGTGACGACCCGCCAGTCGAACAGCGGCTTGCCCTCGAACCAGCCGTACCGGTCGCGCAGCGAGTCCTCGATGCCGAGGCCGACGATGAAGTAGACCTCGGAGTGCTCGCTGGCCGAGACCTCGCGCCAGGTGAGGAGCTCGCTCACCTGGGCCGTGCTGCCCATGTTGACCATCCGCAGGGTCTCGCCATCGGCCCCGAACCTCTCGGCCGCGACACTGGCAAGCTGGGCGGCCAGGGCACCGGAGGTGCGAAGGATGAGCGTGTCGGCGGCGGGCCACCGCTCAATGTCCGGGACCTCGACCATCGCGTCCAGCACCGCGCACTGGTCACCGAAGTGCACTCCTCCGAAGCTGAGCGCAGCACCCCACCTGTTGATGCCGGGGATGACGTTGATGCGCAGTCCGTGCGTGGCGAGCACCTCGGCGAGCACGCCGCTGGAATCGACGTCGGAGAAATAGTCGCCGCGTCCGAGCCGAACGACCCGCTGGCCGGCGGCGACCGCCCCCAGGATCCTCGCGACCTCTCCGACGCCAGCCACCTCGACCGTCGAGTGTGCCGGGATCATCGCCCTGACCTCCTCGAGGTCGGAGTCGGTGTCGACCAGCACGAGGTCTGCCACGCTGAGCGCACGGGCGCCCGAAATGGTGAGCAGGGAGAGACCCCCGGGGCCGGATCCGACGAAGGTCACGGAGCCGATCGTCTGATCGGGACCCGCCTCGTCAGCGGGGGTGGTCAGTTCGAGTGACTCGGTCACGTCCTAGCTTTCTTGAGGGGACAACGCCTGAGGACACATCGTCGCGCATTCGCGGCCTCGACGTGAGAGCTTCTCGTAAGGCGCTCTCGTCAACAAACCAGTATCCGTGTAGCTCGTCATCGACGAACGTCACGGGCACGTGATCGGTGTACCGGTCGCGCAGCCGCTCGTCGTCGTCGATGTTCACGACGCTGACACCCACACCCAGGTCCGCGCAGACGCGACGCACGGTGATCTCCGCCTCCACACAGAGGTGGCAACCGTGCCGCGTGAGCAGCTGGACCCGGGTGGGAGTTGGCACTACTTGCCGGCGCGGCGGCGCTGAATACGGGTCTTCTTCAGCAGCTTGCGGTGCTTCTTCTTCGCCATGCGCTTGCGACGCTTCTTGATAACAGAACCCACTGTTCGCCTTTCATAGCCGGGCGGCTGCTGCCGCCCGGGTGTTCACGTTTGTCGGCCAGATGAGACTGGTCAGACGTCAAATCCTAACGCGCGGCCGACCGATCGCCCAATCCCGCGGCTGGGCGCCCAGGGGCGACCCGCGCGGGGGCGTCAGTCACGACGCGACATCTCGGCGCTGCGCCGGGCGCACGCCTCGACCGCGGCCAGGAACCCGGAGCGCACCCCGTGGTCGTCGAGCGCGCGCAGGGCGGCGGCCGTGGTGCCGCCCGGCGACGTGACCCGCTCGCGCAGCACGGTGGCGGACTCGCCCGCCTGGTCGAGCATGGCGGCGGCGCCGACGAAGGTCTGGTTCACGAGCTCGGTCGCCTGTGCCCGCGGCAGGCCCTGGTGGACGCCGGCCTCGATCATGGCCTCGGCCACGTAGTAGAGGTAGGCCGGCCCGGAGCCCGACAGTGCGGTGAGCGCGTCCAGATGGGCCTCATCGGTGATCATGGCACCGCCCACCGCACGCATCAGGTCGACGACCCGGCCGGTCTGGGCGGCGTCCGCCGAGGTCCCCGCGATGATGCCGGCCATGCCGTGCCCGACGAGCGAGGGTGTGTTCGGCATCACGCGGATGACGGCGGCGCCGGGCAGGGCACCTTCGAGGTCGGCGAGCGTGACGCCCGCCGCGACGGACACGACAAGCGTGTCGGGACCCAGCGATCCTGCGACCTGCTCCAGCACGCCGCCCATCTGGTGCGGCTTCACGGCGAGGACCAGGGTCTCTGCCGCCGCGGCCTCGGGCAGGCTGACGGCCGGGACGCCGTACCTCTCCCCCAGCTGCGCGGCACGCTCGGCGGTGCGCTGCACGACGCCGACCTCATCGGGCGTGACGACGCCGGAGGCAAGCCAGCCCGCGAGCAGCGCCTCACCCATCGAGCCGACGCCGACCATGGCCAGCTTCATCGGACCAGCAGTTCCGCGATCTGGATGGCGTTGAGGGCGGCGCCCTTGCGGAGATTGTCGTTGCTGATGAACAGCACGAGACCCCTGCCGTCGGCGACGCTCTGGTCCTGCCGGATCCGGCCGACGAACGACGGGTCGGCGCCGGCCGCCATCAGCGGGGTGGGGACGTCGGCCAGCTGGACTCCGGGCGCCGCGGCGAGGAGTTCGCGTGCCTCGTCGGGCGTGATGGCCCGGTCGAAGCGGGCGTGGATGCTCAGCGAGTGCCCGGAGAACACCGGCACGCGGACGCAGGTCCCGGCGACGGGAAGGCCGGGGATGTGCAGGATCTTGCGCGACTCGTTGCGGAGCTTCTTCTCCTCGTCGGTCTCGCCGTCACCGTCGTCGACGATGCTGCCGGCCAGCGGCACCACGTTGAAGGCGATGGGCGCGACGTACGGGGACGTGTCGGCCACCTGGAGGGCCGAGCCGTCGAGCGCGAGCACGCGCGGGTCGTCGATCTCGCCGACCTGGGTGGCGAGGGCCTCGACGCCCTTGACGCCGGAGCCGGAGACGGCCTGGAAGGTGGTGACCTGCAGGCCGACGAGCCCCGCCGCGTCGTGCAGCGGCTTCAGCACGGGCATGGCCGCCATGGTGGTGCAGTTAGGGTTGGCGATGATGCCGATCTCGGGGTCGACGACGTCGCCGGGGTTCACCTCGGCGACGACCAGCGGCACCCGGTCGTCCATGCGCCAGGCGCTGGAGTTGTCGACGACGATCGCGCCCGCGGCTGCGACCTTCTCGGCGTACTGCTTGGAGGTGCCGCCGCCTGCGGAGAAGATCGCCACGTCCAGGCCTGCGAAATCGGCGGTGGCGATGTCCTCGACGACCACCTCGCCGTCCTTCCACGGCAGCTTCTTCCCGGCGGACCGGGAGGAGGCGAAGTAACGGATCTCATCGACGGGGTAGTTGCGCTCGTCCAGCAGACGGCGCATCACGCCGCCGACCTGGCCGGTCGCTCCAAAGACACCAACACGCATGGAGCCATCCTACGGCGCGGGGCCCGAGGGGGCACGGCCCCTGTCCATGGGTCCGGTCAGCGGCCGATCCACGACATGAGCGTCGGCAGCAGGCCGGCGCCGAGGAACGAGACGATGTCGAGCAGCGAGTGCGTGACCACGAGCGGCATGACGCGTCGCTTCAGCACCGTCAGGAACAGCCAGCCGAAGGCCAGCCCCATCACGACGTTGCCGATGAATCCGCCGAAGCCCTGGTAGAGGTGGTAGGCCCCACGGATCAGCGAGGAGATGACCACGATGACCCACATCCGCCCGCCCGTCTGGGACCAGCGGGTGAAGAGGAAGCCGATCATCAGCACCTCCTCGAGGATGCCGTTCTTGATCGCGAGGAGGATCAGAACCGGCACCGTCCACCAGTTCTCGGCGAGGTTCGCGGGGCTGACCTGCGTGTTGATGCCGATGGCCACGGCAGTGAGGTAGAAGGCCAGGCCGGCGGCGCCGATGCCCGCGAAGATCCCGAACCCCCAGGCCAGGTCGAAGCCGGGGCGTCGCAGGTCGAAGCCCATGACGCGAAACGGCCCCTCCTCAGGCCGACGGTGTACCGCGAGGAGGTAGAAGGCCAGCAGCACCGGCATCAGAGGCATGGTCATGTAAGCGACCTGGTAGGCCAGGTCGAGCCACGGCCTGTCAGGGGTGGCCGACGAGTTGATCGTCGAGGTCTGGCTGCCGAGCGAGACGCCGCGGGTCATCCTCTCGATGATCGACAGGATCGCATACACGGCCGACTGGCCGAGCGAGACCATGAGGACCACGGCCATCTCGGCCCACAGCACCCTGCGGTACCCGGGGGCGACCTCCGCGGTCATCTCTTGTCCGCCAGCGCCCGCAGGTAGTTGAAGGCCGTGCGGGGGCGGGCCGCGATGCGGGTGGTCAGGTACTCGAACCATGCGGGCCCGTAGGGAAGGTAGGTGCGGCAGCGGTAGCCGACGTCCACCAGTCTGCGCTGCTCCAGCGGCCTGACGCCCTGCAGCATCTGGAACTCGAACCCGTTGGCAGGGACATTGCTGCGGCCGGCCAGTTCCTGGGTGATGGCGATGATGGTGGCGTCGTGCGAGGCGACCATCGCGTAGCCGCCGTTCTCCATCACGATCCGCAGGCACCGCACGAAGGCCAGCAGCTTGTCCTGTTCCCGGCGATGGATCTGGTCGCGCGGAACGGGGTAGGAGCCGACGCAGATGCGGATGCGGGCTCCCTCGCGGGCCAGCGTGAGAGCCTCCCGTTCGCTGCGTCGGATCTCGGCCGGCAGCGTAATCCCGAGCGTCGGGACGTCTTCGCGCACGTCGCGCCACATGGCAAGCGTCGCGTCGTAGGCCTCGGCGCCCTGCATCTCGAGGGTGAGGAAGGCTCCGCGATCATGCGCGGCGGTTGCCAGCTCTCGAAGCGCCTCCGTCGCGGCGGCCGGGTCCTCGCGCAGCCCCAACGACGACGGCTTCACGGAGAACTCGATGCCGCGGTCACCGTCACCGAACCACTCAAGGGCCCTGTGCAACTCGGCGATCGACTCCGTCTCCTCGTCCGTCTCGGGGAGATAGGCCAGCGACACGTCCAGACCCTGCCGACGGAGTCTTTCGACGACCGTCGAAGCAGCGTCAAGATCGGGGCCGGCGATGTAGCTGGCCGCGGTGTCCTGGGCCACGCCGGTGGCGAGCGCGGACTGGCGCACCCTGCGCGAGCGGATCAGGCGGCGCAGCGGACGGTTGACCTTGGTCACGGGCGGTTCAGCCCTTCTCCGGCACGGCGGCCGACATCGTGCGCCGGATGTTCTCCAGGGACTCGCCGAGGAGGGCCTCGCGTTCAGCTCGGGAGCGTGCGCGCCGAGTGGAGACCTCCAGCACGATATGGCCCTCGAAACCGCGGCTGCAGATCTCCGCGAGCACGTCCCAGGCCGACTGGTCACCCTCGCCGGGAAGGAGGTGTTCGTCCTTCAGCGAGCCCTTGCCGTCGGTGAGGTGGACGTGGGCGAGGCGCGACCCCCAGGCGTGAACGAAGTCCATGGACTGCCGCTGCGAGGTGGAGGCGTGCGAGAGGTCGAGGGTCAGGTGCTCGTACGCGAAGTCGGTGGGATCCCAGCCGGGCAGGTAGGCCTGGATGTTGCCGGCGGGCGTGCGCCACGGATACATGTTCTCTACGCAGAACTTCACGTCGTCGAAGTCCGCGTTCAGGGTCGCGATGCCGTCGACGAAGGTCTTTCCGTAGTCGCGCTGCCAACGAAACGGCGGGTGCACGACGACCACGTCGCCGCCCAACTGACGGACCGCCTCCCCGGAGCGGCGCAGCTTCTCCCAGGAGTCGTTGCCCCAGGTTCCCTGCGTGACGAGCAACGTCGGTGCGTGCACGGACCGCACGGGGACTCCGTGGTAGTCGGCCAGTTTCGCGATGGCATCGATGTCCACGCTCAGGGAATCGACGCCGACCATGAGCTCCACCCCGTCGTAGCCGAGAGAGGCGGACAACTCGAATGCGCTGGTTGAGGCCTCGGGGAAGACCGAAGTGGTCGACAGCAGGACCTGCGGGACGTTCACACCTCGAACCCTACCCGCCGAGCCTGTCTGCCCGCCGTGCGAGCGCGCCGCCCCGACCGCGCCATCTTCCCGATTAGTCGATTCTCAGTGCCAGAGGTCAGAATGGACTCATGCACGTCGACCATCTGATCTATGCCATTGGTCCCGACGGCCTCAAAGCGGAGGCCGAGCGGCTCGCTGACGAGCTCGGAACCGAGTACAAGGACGGCGGCTTCCACCCGCGCTTCGGCACCCGCAACCACATCATCCCGCTGACCGACGGTCGCTACATCGAGGTCGTCGAGGTCCTCGATCACCCCGCGTCCGACAAGGCGGCGTTCGGCCAGGCCGTCAGGGCCCGTTCGGAGATGGGTGGCGGCTGGCTCGGCTGGGTCGTGAGCGTCGCGGACCTGACCCCCTATGAAGAGCGCCTGAACCGCTCCGCGGTCCCCGGGTCGCGTCAGTTTCCCGACGGCCGCCGGCTCGAGTGGTCACAGATCGGCATCCGCGGCCTGATCGCCGACCCGCAGCTGCCGTACTTCCTGCAGTGGAAGAGCGACGCGTCGCTGCGCCCCTCCGCCCTTTCGGGCGACGCGACCCTGACCGAGATCCAGATTGCCGGTTCCGCCAGCCGGCTGTCCGAGTGGCTCGGTGAGCCGATCGGTGCCGAACTCGACGGCGTCAAGCTCGACCTGGTCTCCCCCCGCGGGACCCCTGGAATCAGCAGCGTCACGTTCGAATGCCCTAAGGGAACCGTCACGATCTGACGAACAGACCTCAGACGATGGCCGCGCACCCTGTGGTGCGCGGCCATCGTCGTCCCGGCCCCCCTTCTCCCCACCCCGGTTCCCTGCAGCCACCCCGGTTCCCTGCACCCACCCCGGTTCCCTGAGCCCACCCCGGTTCCCTGACCCCACCCCGGTTCCCTGAGCTTGTCGAAGGGCCCTGAGCGAAGCGAAGGGAGATCACCGGTTCCCCGAGCCCACCCCGGTTCCCCGAGCCCACCCCGGTTCCCCGAGCCCACCCCGGTTCCCTGAGCTTGTCGAAGGGCCCTGAGCGAAGCGAAGGGAGATCACCTGCGCCCACCCCGGTTCCCCGAGCCCACCCCGGTTCCCTGAGCTTGTCGAAGGGCCCTGAGCGAAGCGAAGGGAAATCACCGGCGCCCCGAGCCCACCCCGTCCACCTGTGGCCGCTCCGAGTCGACCTGACCCGCCCGACCCCTAATGTGCTGCTGACTACGGAGGAGGTCGGGGTGGACGGCTGGCAGTACCTGATCCTCATGGGCGCGTGTGTGCTGATCACACTGCCACTGGAGTTCGTGCTCGGCGCGCGGGTCTACCGCTCCCCTCGTCGGCTGGCGCTGGCTATGGCCCCGATGCTGGTGGTGTTCATCGTCTGGGATGTCGTCGGCATCCTGCGCGGGCACTGGAGCTACTCCGACCGCTTCACGACGGGGATCATGCTGGGCGTGATGCCGCTGGAGGAGCTCGTCTTCTTCCTCGTCATCCCGCTGTGCGGGCTGCTGACCTACGAGGCCGTGGGGCGCGTCGCGGCGCTGATCCGATCCACGGGCCGGCTGCGGTGGCGCTGGCCCGACGGAATCGTCCGCGAACAGGAGGAGAAGGCCGATGCCTGAGTACACAGTCCTCACGGTCGTCGCCGTAGTGGTGGTGATCGCGCTGGAGCTCGCCTGGTTACGCACCGGCATCTTCCGTTCGGCCCAGTACTGGGCCGCCATGGCGATCGTGTTCTTCTTCCAGTGTCTGGTCGACGGGTGGCTCACCAAGCTGAGCGACCCGATTGTCCTCTACTCCCCCACCCAGTTCTCCGGCATCCGGTTCCCATGGGACATCCCCATCGAGGACTTCGGGTTCGGTTTCGCGATGGTGACGGGCACGATGCTCGGATGGCTGCGACTCGGCAGCAAGGAGGCTCGAGATGATGCATGACCTGCGCGCACGGTTCGACCATGGCGCCGACCACTACGACCTGCTGGTCTCGCTCAACCCCGGCTACCACCGACACCTGCGCTCCGCCGCCGCCGAACTCGCCTCTCGGCTGCACGACGTCGACGCTCCACGGGTGCTGGACCTCGCCTGCGGATCCGGAGCCTCGACACGGGCCCTGGTCGACGCCCTCCCCGCCGGGGCTACCGTCCACGGCATCGACCTGTCCAGGGGCATGCTCGCCCAGGCTGCTCGGCACACCTGGCCTCCGGGTGTCAGCTTCGAACAGGGCCGCGTCGGAAACCTGGACACCGCCCGACTTGGCGAGGGCAGCTGGGACGCCGTGTTCGCCAGCTACCTGTTCCGCAACATCCCCGAGGCCGGGCGCGACGGGGCGCTCGCCGAGGTGGCGCGCCTGCTGAAACCAGGCGGGCACCTCATCACACAGGAGTACTCGGTCGCAGGCTCCCCCGGTGCTGACCGGCGCTGGACGCTCGTCTCCTGGTCGATCATCATCCCCCTGGGCTCGGTGGTCGACCGCGACCCTGACCTCTACCGCTACCTGTGGCGCAGCGCCCGACGGTTCGACTCCCCCGCCGCGTTCATGGACCGCATCGCCGACGCGGGCTTCCGCGACGTCCGTACCCGCACCGTCAGCGGCTGGCAGCGCGGCATCCTGCACACGTTCGCGGCGGTGCGTCCGTGATGCCGGGCCGCGACCCGCGCGCCGTCCGCCACCCCGGCCCGGCGGGGCTCTACCGCAGCACGGTCGAGCGCCACGTGTGCGTCGTCGGCGGCGGCATCGCCGGGCTGGCCGCCGCAACGGTGCTCGCGGAGCGCGGGATCCACGTCACCCTGCTGGAGTCGGGAGACCGGCTGGGTGGCCGGGTGTCGGCCTGGCCCCTGGACGACGGCCGGACCATGAGCCGCGGGTTCCACGCGTTCTTCCGTCAGTACTACAACCTGCGCTCGCTGCTGCGTCGCACCGACCCGGCTCTCGCCCGGCTCATACCGGTCGACGACTATCCCCTCCAGCGGCCGGACGGGACCCGCGACTCCTTCGCTGGCATCCCCCGCACTCCCCCCTGGAGCCTGCTCGGCTTCGTGGTCCGCTCCGACGCGTTCACCGCCCGCTCGCTCTCGCGCGTCGACGTGGGCGCCGCCCTCGAGCTGCTGCGCGTCGGCTTCCCCGACACGTACCTGCGCTACGAGGGTGAGTCCGCGGCCGAGTTCCTCGACCGACTGCGCTTCCCGCCCGGCGCCAGGGACCTGGCGCTGGAGGTGTTCGCGAGGTCCTTCTTCGCCGACCCGCACGACTTCGCGGCCGGCGAACTGGTCGCCATGTTCCACACGTACTTCGTCGGGTCCGCCGAAGGGCTGCTGTTCGACGTTCCCGACGACGACTACGACACCGCCCTGTGGGCACCGCTGGGCCGCCTGCTCGTCGACCTCGGCGCCGACGTCCGCACCACCACCTCCGCAGAGGCGATCGAGCTGACCGACGAGGGCGCGCACGTGAGGATCGCGGGCGGCGAGGCTGTCGACTGCGATGCCGTCGTGCTGGCCGCGGACCCACGCTCCGCCAGGGACCTGATCGCCGGCCTGTCGGCCTCGCCCGAACCCGCGGGCCTCGAGGCCTGGCGCGCCGACGCCGCCGCCACTGGCAACGCACCGCCGTTCCTCGTCGTGCGGCTGTGGCTCGATGGCCCCGTCGATGCCGGACGCGAGGCCTTCGTCGGCACCAGCGGCTACGGCCCCCTCGACAACGTGACCGTGCTGGAGCGCTTCGAGGACGGCGCCGCGCGGTGGGCGGCCGCGCACGGCGGCTCGGTGGTGGAGTTGCACGCCTACGCCTGCCCACCAGAGGTTCTGCAGGACCCCGCCGCACTCGATGCCCTGGTCGCCGACCTCGTCGACCAGCTTCACCGGATCTACCCGGAGACGGAACGACTGACCGCCACCTCGACTGAGGTACTGCTCCGCGACGACTGCGCCGTCATGCCCCCGACGGGGTGGTCGCGCCGGCCCAGCGTCTCCACGCCGTTCGAGTCCCTGGTGTTGGCGGGTGACTGGGTACGCACGGGGCTACCTGTCGCCCTCATGGAACGCGCCGCGACGACGGGCTTCGAGGCGGCCAACCACCTGCTTGGCCGGTGGGGAGTGGCCGGTCAGGACGTGTGGACCGTGCCCATGCGGGGCTTGCTCACCCTTCGCCGAAACCGTCGAAGTCGGCGAGATCCGCGGCCATCTGCCGCAGGAACCTGACGACGACGTCCCGCTCCTCGGGGGTGAGCATCGTGACGGCGTGGACACGACGCGACTGCTGCCGGCCGACGGTGTCCATGGCCGAGGCGTATGTGGACTCCGCAAGGCGGATCACGACGGACCGCCTGTCCGCCGGGTGCGGCTCTCGATGGATGTGCCCAGCCCGCTCAAGGCGGTCGAGCAGCTTGGTGGTGGACGCGCTCGAGATCTCGAGGTGGGCCGCGACCGCACCCGCCGTCACATCCTGGCCCCTGTGTCGGCCGGCGATCAGGAAATGAATGGCCTGCATATCGGTGGATCCGAGCTTCATGTAGCGGCTGGACTCTTCCGCCAGCCGCGTCTCGGCGGCGCGAAGCTCCACGAGCGCGATCATCACCTCATCGACCTGGGCGACGTCGTCGGCGGTCAGCTGCGTTCTGTCAACGAGCACTCCGCTGGGGTCACTCACGCCCAGACGGTAGATCTCGAATCGACTGGCCACGTGAGAAAATTACCACTTGGGGAGTATCAACCTGAGCTTGTAGCTAGCTAGGCTAGTGAAATGGAGAAGATCAGTTCCCCCCCTGATACCGATGAGGTGGTCGTGCTCCTCCACGAGGACGGGCAGCCGAGCGGGACCGCACTCAAGAGCGAAGTCCACGACACCTCGACGCCTTTGCATCTGGCCTTCTCCTGCTACCTCCTTGATCCTCAGGGCAGAGTGCTGGTCACCCGCAGGGCGCTGACGAAGAGGACCTGGCCGGGAGTCTGGACCAACAGCTTCTGCGGCCATCCCGCACCCGGTGAGTCCCTGACCGATGCCTTGGCGCGACGGGCCCGCGAGGAGCTAGGAGCCGGGGTCGAGGAGCCCCGGCTTGCCCTGCCGGACTTCCGCTACCGCGCGGTCGACACAACAGGGATCGTCGAGAACGAGATCTGCCCGGTGTTCGTGGCCCGTCTCGCCTCGCCGCTCTCCCCCCAGCCGGCAGAGGTGATGGACATCGCCTGGGTGGCCCCAGTGGACCTGGCGGCCGCCGTCGACGCCGCGGGCTTCGCCTTCAGCCCATGGCTCCGGATGCAGCTTCCCCCTCTCGTGACCCGTGGTTCGCTGCTCCCGAGGTCCGAGACGTGAGCGCCCTGGCCCGCGAAGAGGCGCTCACGACGAGACAGGCCGTCGGGGAGCGCCTCGAGGCCTTCTTCGACGCCCGCTCGCGGCATGCCGGCGCCTATGACCGCCACTTCCGACACCTGTGGGACCTGGCCTACGAATGCGCCTTCGGCGGCAAACTCGTCAGGCCGGTGCTGCTGATCGACATGTACGACGCTCTCTCCGACATACCGGATCCGGACGTGCACGAGAAGCTCCTGGACCTGGGGGCCGCCGTCGAGCTGCTGCACTTCGCGTTCCTGCTCCACGACGACGTCATCGACGGCGACGTGCAACGCCGCGGACGCCCGAACCTGGTCGGAGCACTCCTCGCCGACGCGCCCCCGGGCGTCGACCCCGAGGCCGCTGGGCATTGGGCGCGGAGCGGGGCGATCCTGATGGGTGACCTGGTCCTGGCGGGCATGCACCAGCTCGTCGCCCGCGTCGACCTGCCCGTGGCACAGCGGACCAGGATCCTCGACCTGATCGACTTCACCATCACCGAGACCGTCGCCGGCGAGTACGCCGACGTGTCGATGGGTGACGGGATCCTGTCGGGCGCGCTGCCTCGGGTGCTCAGCACCACGCTCCGGAAGACGGCGACCTACACCTTCGAGCTGCCGCTGCGCGTCGCGGCGACGCTGGCGGGGGCCTCCACAGCCACGGAGGAGACCCTTGCCGCCATCGGCAGGCAGCTCGGCCTGGCCTTTCAGCTGCAGGACGACCTGCTCTCGACCTTCGGGATAGCCCGCGAGCACGGCAAGGACCGCTACTCCGACCTCCGTGAGGGAAAGCAGACCGCGATCATCGCGTT
The DNA here is from genome assembly GCF_029917005.1 of Tessaracoccus lacteus. NCBI lineage: Bacteria > Bacillati > Actinomycetota > Actinomycetes > Propionibacteriales > Propionibacteriaceae > Tessaracoccus > Tessaracoccus lacteus. Next base: position 582,576 of record NZ_CP123967.1, on the reverse strand, counting down.
CGCCCGCCACACCGACGCCTGGCAGCGCCTCGAGCCGCTGCTGGGGAACCCTGACCTGTCTCCGGCCCAGGGCGCTCTGGCCTCGCACCTGCTGTCCGAGTGCGGGGCGCGGGCCTTCGTCGAGCAGCTCGTGGACGAGCGTTACACCGAGGTCGGCACCTTGTTGAGCGACGGGCCGGTCCCGCCGCGCGCGGCGGACCTGATCCGCTCGCTGGCAGAGCAGCTCCGGGACCGCCGCTCATGAGCGCCGGCGCACTGCAGCGGTACACGGAGACGGCCGAACGCGCCGCGGCGGAGGTCATCGACAGCTACTCGACCTCGTTCACTCTGGCGACGCGGCTCCTCGGCGCCCGGCACCGTCGTCACATCCGCAACATCTACGCGCTCGTGCGGGTCGCGGACGAGCTGGTCGACGGGGTGACCGAGGAGGCCGACCTCGACCCCGCCCAACAGGCCGCGGCCCTCGACCGGCTGATCGACGAGACGCGCAGCGCGCTGCTCACGGGCTACAGCAGCGACCTCGTGGTGCACGCCTTCGCCTCGACGGCGCACGAGTGCGGGATCGACTGGCCACTCGTCGACCCGTTCTTCGCGTCGATGCGCTCGGATCTCGTCACGGCGGGGGCGAGCGTCGGCTACGACGACGCCGCCCATGCCGAGTACGTGCACGGCTCCGCGGAGGTCGTCGGGCTGATGTGCCTGCGGGTCTTCACCAGATCCTCGGACCTCAGCCCCGAACAGGTCAGCCGGTTGGATGAGGGCGCAAGCGCGCTCGGTGCCGCCTTCCAGAACGTCAACTTCCTCCGCGACCTCGCCGACGACACCGGCCGCCTCGGCCGGAACTACCTCGCGGACGCGCCGCGGCTGACCCAGGCCGACGTCGACCGGTGGGTCGCCACGATCCGCGGCGAGCTGGCGACCGCGGCCGCCGTCATCCCCGCACTGCCCCGCGACGCGCGGGCGGCCGTCCGCGCCGCCGCCTACCTGTTCGCGGCGCTGACCGACCGGGTCGAGGCAGCCGGCGTCGAGCGCCTCTACCACTCCCGCGTCCGCGTGCCCGGCCCACTCAAGGCGTGGCTCGCCGCGAGGGCCTGGCTCCGAACCCGACTGGAGCCCGGGCGATGACCCGCACCGTCGTCATCGGGGCGGGGGTCGCGGGCCTGGCCACCGCCGCGCTGCTCGCCGCGGAGGGCCACGACGTGGAGGTGCTGGAGCGGAACGACGAGGTCGGCGGCCGCGCCGGCTCGCTGACCCGCGACGGGTTCCGCTTCGACACCGGCCCGTCCTGGTTCCTCATGCCCGAGGTATTCGACCGCTTCTTCGCGCTGCTGGGCACCTCGACCGAGGAGCAGCTCGACCTGCGGCTCCTCGACCCCGGCTACCGCATCTTCCCCGAGCCCGGGGGTGACGAGCCGTTCACGGTGCCGCTCGGTGAGCAGCGGGTGCTCGAGGCCTTCGAGGCGCGGTCTCCCGGCTCGGCCGAAGAGCTGCGCCGCTACCTCGTCTCCGCCCGGGAGGCGTCAGCGCTGGCCACCGACCACTTCCTCTACAACCCGTTCACCGATCCGACGACGCTGACGCACGGCGACATCCTGCGCCGGGCGCCTCGCCTGGCGCGGCTGCTCGGCACCAGCCTGGAGTCCTTCGTCGCAGCGCGCTTCACCGACCCGGTGCTCCGGCAGGCGCTCGGCTACCCGGCGGTATTCCTCGGCACCAGCCCAGCCGACGCGCCGGCGATCTACCACCTAATGAGCGCCCTCGACCTCGGCGACGGTGTCGCCTACCCCATGGGCGGCTTCCACGAGCTCGTCAACCGGCTCCACGACCTGGCCGTCGGGGCCGGGGCGCGGATCACCACCGGCGCCAAGGTGACGCACATCGAGACCATGACGGGCGGACGCCGGCACCGGGCGCAGGCCGTCACCTGGCGTGACACCGACGGGGCACCTCGCCGGAGCGCGACGGACGTCGTCGTCTCCGCTGCCGACCTGCACCACACCGAGACACGCCTGCTCGACCCAGCCGCCCGCTCCTACCCGGAGTCCTGGTGGCGGCGGCGCACCAGCGGTCCTGGCGCGGTGCTCGTCCTGCTGGGCGTCGAGGGTCAGCTGCCCCAGCTGCCCCACCACAGTCTGTTCTTCTCCCGCGACTGGGGAGCCAACTTCGACGCCATCTTCGGTCGCTCGCCGCATGTGCCGGATCCCGCGTCGATGTACGTGTGCCGGCCGAGCGCGACGGACCCGGACGTCGCCCCTCCCGGGCACGAGAACCTCTTCGTCCTCGTCCCCGTGCCCGCCGACCCTGCCCTCGGCTCCGGCGGCCCGGACGGCACCGGCAGCCCCGCCGTCGAGGCCGCGGCCGACGCCGCCATCGCGCGGATCGCGGCCTGGGCCGGGATCGACGACCTCGCCGACCGCATCATCGTGCGTCACACGATCGGACCAGGCGACTTCGCGGACAGCTACAACTCGTGGATGGGCGGCATGCTCGGCCCGGCCCATATCCTCAGCCAGAGCGCCATGTTCCGGGCCGGGAACCGGTCGAAGCGCGTGGAGAACCTGTTCTACGCCGGCGGCACGACCAGCCCCGGCGTCGGGGTGCCGATGTGCCTGATCAGCGCCGAGCTCGTGCTCAAGCACCTGCGCGGGGACCGCACCGCCGGGCCCCTGCCGCGGCCGACGGGCGTCCAAGCATGACCGGCGCCTCCGTCTGGACGGCGACCACGATGAGGGCAGCCCGCCAGGTACTGCGCGGCCCTGTGACGCAGGCGGGTTTCACCGCCGAGTACATCCCGCGCGGCTTCCTGCGACACCATCCCGTGCTCATCTCCGACGGCGACACGCACGACGACCAGCGCAGGGCGCTGGGGCGGCTGTTCACGCGCGACGTCGTGCGCGCACGGTACGAGAGCCATATGCGCGACGCCGTCGCCCGCTGGCTCGACGACGTCCCCGCGGGCGCTGTCGTCCGGGCGGACCGGCTCGCGCTGCACTACGCCGTCGACGTGACCCGACGGGTCGTCGGGCTGACGGAGTCGTCTGTGACGGGGATGTCGCGGCGGCTGGAGGCCTTCTTCCGGCAGCCACCGCTCGACATGACCCGCGACGACCTCGGCCGCACCCGACGCCAGTGGGCGCAGGCTGCGCTCAACGGGCTGGTCCCGATCGCGATGTTCCAGCTCGCCGACGTCGCGCCCGCGGTCCGGGCGCGACGCCGGACGCCGCGCGAAGACGTCGTCAGCCACCTGATCGACCGCGGCTACACCGACGCCGACATCCTCGTCGAGTGCGTCACCTACGGGACGGCCGGCATGGTCACGACGCGCGAGTTCATCGCGTTGGCCCTATGGCGACTGCTCGACGACCCTGCGCTCAGGGAGCGCTACGACGAAGCGGACCGCGCCGGGAGGCTCGCGCTGCTGTACGCGATCATCCGCGACGAGCCCGTCGTCGAGCACCTGTACCGGCGGGTCAGGGAACCGGTCACCGTCGACGGTGCCGGCGAGCTGGCCCCCGGGACGCTGGTCGACATCGACGTGGGCGCCACCAACGCCGACGACGCCGAGCGGGCGGCCGGGGAGGCCGGGCTGAGCTTCGGCGCCGGACCCCACCGCTGCCCCGGGCAACACCTCGCGATGATGGAGACCGAGGTCCTGCTCACCGCCCTCCTGCGGCGCCGACCCGTCGCCGTGACCGCGCCGCGGATCCTGTGGCACGACCTGGTTGCCGGATACCAGGTGCGCGAGTTCGACGTCCGGCTGGAGGCCTGAGGGCACATCGACGCCTTCGCCCGCGATCAGCCCAGGGCGTGTGCCGCCTGAGCGCCCGGCCGGCTCCACTCCTGGTTCTGTCGGAGGCTTCGCCTAGTCTCTACCCGTGGCGAAGAACCAGGACTCCTACCAGTGCACCGAGTGCGGCTGGACCAGCACGCGCTGGGTCGGCCGCTGCGGCGAGTGCCAGGCGTGGGGGACGGTTGTCGAACGGGGCGCGCCGAAGCTGAAGTCGGTCGCGTCCTCGACCCCGACGGACCGGGCGATGCCCATCTCGCAGGTCCCGTCAGACTCCGCCCGGCGCAAGCCCACCACCATCGCGGAACTCGACCGCGTGCTGGGCGGTGGTCTCGTGCCCGGCGCCGTGGTGCTGCTCGCAGGCGAGCCCGGCGTCGGCAAGTCGACGCTGCTGCTGGACGTCGCCGCGAAGTGGGCCCGAACAGGAGCGACGACGCTCTACATCTCAGGCGAGGAATCGGCCTCACAGGTGAAGCTGCGGGCCGAGCGCACCGGAACGGTAGCCGACACCCTCTACCTGGCCTCCGAGAACGACCTCGGCACCGTGCTCGGGCACATCGAGCAGGTGCATCCCTCGCTACTGGTGCTGGACTCCGTGCAGACCATCACCACCGCCGAGGCCGATGGTGCAGCCGGCGGACCGACGCAGGTCAAGGAGATCACGGGCGCACTGGCCAGGATCGCCAAGCGGGAGTCGATGGCGGTCATCATCGTCGGCCACGTCACCAAGGACGGCGGCATCGCCGGCCCCCGGACGCTGGAGCACCTCGTCGATGTGGTGCTGGGCTTCGACGGGGACCGGCACTCCGGGTTCCGCATGGTGCGGGCAACCAAGAACCGCTTCGGCCCGGCGGATGAGGTGGGCTGCTTCGAGATGAGCGAGACGGGCATCGTCGAGGTGCCCGACCCCTCCGGCCTGTTCATGACCTCACACGCCGACCCCACCCCCGGCACCTGCGTCACCGTCACCCTCCAGGGACGGCGTCCGCTGCTGGCCGAGATCCAGGCCCTGGTCACCGACGCCGCCGGGAACCCGCGGCGCGCGACGCACGGGCTCGAGGGCTCCCGCATCGCGATGGTGATGGCCGTGCTCGATCGTGGACTCGGGCTGAAACTGTCCACGAAGGATGTCTACGCATCGACGGTCGGCGGGGCCAAGGTCGCCGACCCCTCTGCGGATCTGGCCACCGCCGTCGCCATCGCCTCAGCGTGCACGGGAGTGCCCCCTCTCGAGCGGACCGTCGCCCTGGGAGAGGTAGGTCTCGCCGGCGATCTGCGCCGCGTCCCCGGCGTGGAGCGCCGCCTGGTCGAGGCCGCCCGGCTGGGCTTCCAGTTGGCCATCATCCCCTCCGGATCACGCGATGTGACCCAGAAGGTGCCGGCCCTCGGCCGGATGCGGGTGGTGGAGGTGCCGACGCTGGCCGAGGCGCTCACACGCATCGGTCTGGCGGGATGACTGAGGGCGGGTTCCTGCGGATCGGCGAGCTGGCCCGCCGCGCCGGCCTCACGCAGCGCACGCTGCGCCACTACGACGCCATCGGCCTGCTCAGGCCCAGCGGACGCAGCTGGGCCGACTACCGCCTCTACTCGCGCGCCGACGTCGGCCGGCTGCTGGCCATCTCGCAGCTCAAGTCGCTCGGCCTGTCGCTGGCGGAGATCGGGAGGGCCCTCGACGAGGATACCGAGCCCGCCGAGCTGCTGGCCCGGCACGCGGAGCTGCTGGAGCGGCGCATCGCCGCGGAGCAGGAGTTGCTCGCCCGGCTGCGGTTCCTGCAACGCACCGACGACGCCGACTGGGACGAGGTCCTGGAGTCGATCGAGCTCGCGGAGCGCCTGCACCACCCGGACGCCGCGGTGAGGTTCGGGGCGGCGCTCGACGGCTCGGGCCGGGCGCCCGTCGACGAGTTGATCGCGCTGCTGACGGACAAGGATCCGTCGGTCCGCGAGGGCGCCACGTGGGCGCTGACGCATCGGGACGGGGTGCTGCCGCGGCTGGTCGAGGCCCTGGGATCGGGGCCACCGGAAGCGAGGCATGCGCTGGCCCACGTCCTGGGCAAGCTTCGCGACCCCGCCGGGACGCCCCACCTGATCCACCTGCTGGGCGACGCCGACGAGCGAACCGCGGCGAAGGCGGCGTTCAGTCTCGGCCAACTCGGCGGCCCCGAGGCGGTGACAGCCCTGGTGGGCGCGCTGGGCGACGACCGGGTCCGGGTCCGCGACGAGGCGACGCTGGCCGTCGCGCGCGTCGAGGGCGCACGCGCGCCGCTGGAGCAGGCGACCCAGGACTGCTCAGCCCTTGTTAGGGAGCACGCCGCGGAGGCCCTCGGCATCCTGGGTGACCCGGCCTCCGTGCCCACACTCGCCGCCGCGCTGCGCGACGACTCACCCGCGGTGCGTTTCGCCGCCCTGGTCGCCCTGGGCGACCTGCCCGGGGACGACGCCGGGCGCGCCATCGAGGGATGTGTGGACTCCCCCGACGAACGCGCCCGGACTCTCGCCCTCAGGCTGCTGGCGGACCGTCAGGCCTGAACGCGGCCCGCGAGCAGCCGCGTCGCGACCTGCGCGGTGAGCGCATCCGCGCCGCCTGCCAGCCGCCCCAGGGCCTCGTCGGCGGCGCCACCCAGCTGACCGAGTGCAGAGACGGCGGCCAGCCGCACGGTCGGATCGTCGTCGCCGGCGGCGCGCTCGAGAGCGTCGGCGGCCGGGTCGGCCTCGGGTGCCCCCAGGTGACCGAGCGCCTCAGCGGCGTGCTCACGCGCGGCGGGGCTGCCGTCGGTCAGCGCCGAGGTCAGCGGCGCGACCGAGGCCGCGCCGATCGCGGCGAACGCGTTGCTCAGCGCGTCGCGCTGCAGCAGCTCCCCGTCGCCCAGCCGCGCGACGAGCGCGGTCAGCGCCCGCGCGCCGCCGGTGTTGGCCGCGGCACGGTACGCCTTGATGGCCACGTCCGCGTCCTCGTCGGCCACGAGCGGCACGACCGCGTCGAAGTCGGCGGGGTCTGCCACCTTGCTCAGGACGTGAGCGGCGGTGCGGCGGCGGGCCGGGTCGTCGTCGGTCAGCATCTCGGCGAGATCGCCGCGGGCCGCCTCGGCGTGCTGCACCAGGGCCCAGGTGATGTCCTCGATGACGTGGGGGTCGTACTCGACGCGCAGCTGCGCCAGCAGGACGGGGACGACGGAGTCGTCACGGCTGGCGCCCAGCGCGAGCGCAGCCTGCCGACGCGTGGAGCCCTCGGGGTTGCGGAGGGCGGTGAACATGGTCTCCAGCGTGGTGTTCGTCATGTCATCGACGGTAAACCTTGACGTTGCGTCAGGGTCAACCGCGGACGGTCCGCCGAGAGCGAACCCAGCCGCTGCCCCGCCATCTAGACTGGGCGGCGATCCACCAGGAGGTCAGGTGCCCAAACCGACGATCCGCCGCTACCTAAAGCTGCTCGCGCCCGGCACACCCCTGCGCGCGGGCGTCGACCGCATCCTGCACGGGCGCACCGGCGCGCTCATCGTGCTCGGCAACAACCAGAAGGTGCAACAGGTCTCCTCCGGCGGCTTCAAGATCGGCGTCGAGTGCACGGAGCAGGCCCTGCGCGAGCTGGCGAAGCTCGACGGCGCGATCATCCTGTCCAACGACCTGAGCACCATCGTCGCGGCCGGCGTGCACCTCGTCCCGGCGGGCGACCTGCCGACAGCCGAGACCGGAACCCGCCATCGCTCCGCCGACCGCACGGCCCAGGCAGCGGGGGTCCCCGTCGTGACGGTCTCCGCGTCCATGGCGACGGTCTCGGTGTTCCTCGACGGCCGGCGCCACCTCGTCGAGAGCGTCACGCAGGTCATCAGCCGCGCGAACCAGGCCCTCGCGACGCTGTCACGCGTCTCCAGCCGTCTGACCGACCAGCTCGACCAGTTCACTCTGCTCGAGATCGGCGAACAGGTCACGCTCCGCGACCTCACCCACGTGATCCACCGCCTGGAGCTGACCCGTCGGCTGTCCGCCGAGGTGGACTTCCTCGTCGAACTGCTCGGCGTCGAGGGCCGGATGGTCGCGCTGCAGCACTCCGAGCTCGCCAACACCTTCGCGGGGGCCGCCGACCGGCTCGCCGAGGACTACGCGCAGAACCTGTCCGATCCGTCGCAGTTCGACCTGTCGAAGCTCGCGAACTTCTCCTCCGAGGAGCTGTTCTCCGGCCAGCTGGTCGCCGAGCGCCTCGGCTTCGGGCAGGGCGCGAACCTGGAGCAGGGACTCGAGAGCCGAGGGGTGAGACTGTTGACGGATGTCGGCCGCCTTCCCTCCCACCTCGTGTCGAAGCTGGTGGATCGCTACTCGCTGCAGGAGCTGTTCGGCGCCTCCGTGGCCGTGCTGATGGAGATCGACGGGGTCGGCCCGATGCGCGCCCGGCAGATCCGCGACGCCCTGCTGCGGATCTCCGAGGGGTCCTGACCGGCCGGTCGGGCGGCCCCGCGTCATGGGCTAGGGTTGCGTCAGACACACAGGGGAGCGCCACCAGGGCGCTGAGAGTGCGGAGAACCGCAGACCCTCCAACCTGATCCGGTTAGCACCGGCGTAGGGAGTGAGATTCTCCTCGGCACGCGCCGAGCCTCCTTGAAATGAGGAGATGTCATGAAGTCACCCATCCGACTGCTCGCGGCCGGCCTGGCCGTCACCGCCCTGGCAGCCTGCGGCTCCACGGGCACACAGGCCACCACGAGCCCGACCCCCACCGAGACCGACACGCTCACGGTCGTCACGCACGACTCGTTCGTGCTGCCCCAGGAGCTGCTCGACCAGTTCTCGGAGGAGACCGGCTACACCGTCACCTACGTGGCGCCCGGCGACGCGGGAACGCTCGTCAATCAGCTCATCCTGACGAAGGACTCGCCGCTGGGCGACGTCGTCTTCGGCATCGACAACGCGATGGCCTCCCGCGCCTCCCGCGAGGGCGTGCTCGCCGACTACACCTCCGCTGCCGCCGCAGGCACCGACGCGCAGCTCGCCGCCGACCAGCTGACCCCCGTCGACTACGGCGACGTGTGCATCAACGCGGACAGTGCCTGGTTCGACAAGCACGACCTGACGGTGCCCGCCACGCTCGACGACCTGGCCAGGCCCGAGTACAAGGACCTGCTCGTCGTGTCCTCGCCGGCGACGAGCTCGCCCGGACTGTCCTTCCTGCTCGCCACCGTCGGCGCCAAGGGCGACGGCTGGCTCGACTACTGGCAGAGCCTCAAGGACAACGGGCTGAAGGTCGTCGCCGGCTGGACCGACGCCTACTACACCGACTTCTCGGGAGCCGACGGTAAGGGTGACCGTCCGCTGGTGCTCAGCTACTCCACCTCCCCCGCGTTCACGCTCGACGGCGACACCTCGACGACCGAGGCCCTGCTGGACACCTGCTTCCGGCAGGTCGAGTACGCCGGCGTGATCGCCGGCGCGCAGAACCCCGTCGGCGCGGGCAAGTTCATCGACTTCCTCCTCTCCGACGAGGTGCAGTCGGTGATCCCGGAGAACATGTACATGTACCCGGCCGTCACCGACACCGAGCTGCCCGCCGACTGGCAGAAGTTCGCGCCGCTGTCCGACTCCCCCATCGAGGTGGCCCCGGCCGACATCGACGCGAACCGCGAGGCCTGGATCAGCCAGTGGAGCGAGGCCATCGGGTGACACGACTCGCCTGGCGCGCGGCCTGGGTGGCGGCCGCCGCCATCCCGGCCGCGTTCCTCGCGGTCTTCTTCGCCTGGCCCGCGGGCGCCCTGATCCTGCGCGGCTTCCACGACGGCGCCACCTGGACGCTGGCCGGGTTCGAGGCTGTGTTCTCGTCGGCAAGGACATGGCGGGCGCTGGGCTTCACGCTCGCCTCCGCCACCGCCACGACGCTGCTGTGCCTCGTGCTCGGGCTCCCCGGCGCCCACGCCCTGTACCGCTGCAGCTTCCCCGGCCGGGGCTTTCTGCGCGCCGCGGTCGCCGTCCCGTTCGTGCTCCCGACCGTCGCCGTCGGCGTCGCGTTCGGAGCGCTCCTGAGGCCGGACGGGCTGCTCGGCTTCCTCGGCCTCGACGGGTCCGCGGTCTCCATCGTCGCCGCCATGGTGTTCTTCAACTACTCGGTCGTCGTCCGCACCGTCGGCACCATGTGGGCCCGGCTCGACCCGCGCCTGGCGCAGGCGGGCACGACGCTCGGCGCGGCGCCGCTGCGCGTCTTCGCGACCGTCACGCTGCCCGCCCTGGCGCCGGCCGTGCTGTCCGCCGCATCGTTGGTGTTCCTGTTCAGCTCGTCGAGCTACGGCATCGTGATGGTGCTGGGCCAGACGCGATTCCACACCATCGAGACCGAGATCTGGTACCTCACCACCGCGCTGCTCGACCTCCGCGGGGCCGCTGCGCTGTCCGTGACGCAGCTCGTGATCGTGGCCGCCGCGCTCTGGCTCAGTGGGCGCGCACAGTCGTCGCTCACGCGGGCGCTGCGCCTGCAGCCCGACGTCGCAGCCTCGCGGCCACTGAGGTGGCGCCGCGACGGCGCGGCGCTGGCCACGACGCTGGCCGTGGCGGTCCTCCTCCTCGGCCTGCCCCTGATCGGCCTGGCCTGGCGCTCGCTGCACCGCGACGGCGTCCTCACCCTCGCCAACTACACCGGGCTAGCCAGCTCCGAACTGCCCGGCATCAGCGTGCTGGGCGCGCTCGGCACCTCTCTGACCACCGCACTGGCCGCGACCGTCGTCGCCGTCCCGCTGGGGCTGCTGGTCGCACTCGTCGCCTCCCGACGGCCGCGCCGTCGGGAGGGACGCCGCGCGCTGGCCCTCCTCGAGGCCGCCTACCTGCTGCCCCTGGGCGTCTCAGCGGTCACCGTCGGCTTCGGCTACCTCATCACCCTGAACCGCCCGCCGCTCGACCTGCGCTCCAGCATCGTCCTGATCCCGATCGCCCAGGCGGTCGTGGCGCTGCCGCTGGTGGTGCGCAGCCTGCTCCCGACGCTCCGCGCGATCGATCCCCGGCAGCTGGAGGCCGCCGCCGTGCTGGGCTCGACGCCGTTCGACGTGCTGCGCCGGGTCGAGCTGCCCCACCTGGCCCGCGGGCTGGGGCTGGCCGTCGGCTTCGCGTTCGCCACCTCACTCGGCGAGTTCGGCGCCACGTCCTTCCTGGCCAGGCCGGACCGGCCGACGCTGCCGGTGCTGGTGTTCCGGCTGTTCGGCAGGCCCGGTGCCGAGTCGTACGGCCAGGCGCTGGCGGCCTCGGTGCTGCTGGCAGGATTGGCTGGAATCACGATGGCGCTGGCCGAGAGACTGCGCCCGAGGGAGGTTGCGACGTGGTAGCAGGACTCGAGGTCTCGGGCGCGAGCGTGAGCTACGGTCAGACCGTGGCCGTCGACGACGTGAGCCTCACCGTCAGCCCCGGCGAGGTCGTCGCGCTGCTCGGGCCCTCGGGGTCGGGCAAGTCGACCCTGCTGCGCGCCGTCGCCGGGCTGGAGCCCCTAACGGCGGGGACCGTGTCGTGGGACGGCGAGGACCTGGCCGGCGTCAAGGTCCACAGGCGCGGCTTCGGGCTCGTCTTCCAGGACGGCCAGCTGTTCCCGACCATGACGGTGGAACGCAACGTCGCCTACGGGCTCAGCGCCCTGCCGAAGGCCGCCCGCAGGCAGCGCGTCGCCGAGCTGCTGGACCTCGTCGGCCTCGCGGGCTACGGTTCCCGGAGGCCGACGGAGCTCTCGGGCGGCCAGGCGCAGCGAGTGGCGCTCGCCCGGTCACTTGCCCCCTCCCCCCGGGCCCTGCTGCTCGACGAACCCCTTTCGGCGCTCGACACCGGGCTGCGCCGCCGCCTGTCCGACGACCTCTCGCGCATCCTCCGGGCGACCGGCACCACGGCCCTCTACGTCACGCACGACCACCAGGAGGCCTTCACGGTCGCGGACCGCGTCGCAGTGCTCGACCACGGCCGGCTGCTCCAACTCGACGGCCCCGAGGCCCTCCGGCGCGCCCCGGCGACCCGCGAGGTCGCGGCCTTCCTCGGCGCCACCGCGTTCGTGAACCAGGCCCAGGCTGAGGCCCTCGGCTGGACGGGCACGCTCGCCGTGGGTGAGGTGCTCGGTGTGCTGCCCAGCTCGCTGGCGCTTGACGCGCACGGCGCCCAGCTGGTCGTGACCGACCAGGGCTACACTCCCGAGGACGTCGCCGTCGGGGTCCGGCTGCCCGATGGACAGCGCGCCGTCGTCTCCTCGCCGGAGCGGGTCGAGTCCGCCACCGTCGGGGTCCGGCTCGTCGGAGGCGCCGTGGTTCCCGCCTGACCAATTCCTGACCTGGGGTGCGACGCGGTGTCGGCAAGGCGCCGTGCCAGAATGGGGACCATGCCGAAGATCGCCGCCCCCACCGTCGCAGAGCACCGCGAGCACATCCGCGTGGCGCTGATCGACGCGGCGGAGGCGATCCTGAGGGCCGGCGAGCCACTGACGGCCGGCGTAGTATCCGGCGCGGCCGGCATCGCCCGAAACTCCATCTACCGCTACGTCGACAGCGTAGACGACCTCCGCGGGCTGGTACTGCAGCGCTACCTGCCCGCCTGGGACACCGCCGTCACCGAGGCGCTCGCCCCGCTGACGGATCCCGGCGACAGGGTGGTCGAGTGGGTGCGGATCAACTTGGAGCAGGCCCACCTGACCGGCCACGGCTGGCTCATCACCATGACGCGGGAGGCGCCGCAGTCGGCGGCGATGACGGCGCTGGCCGACCACGCCCACCGGATCATGCGCGACGCGCTCGGCCGGGCGTGGATGGACCTGCTCGGCGATCCGACCGAGGCCAGGATCATGAGCTCGCTGACGCTCGGGATGCTGGGGGCTGCGTTCCAGCAGCTCGACACCGAGCTGCCCTACGGGCGCATCGTCGACGCGTCCGTCACCGCCGCCCGGGCGCTGGTCGACTCGGTCCCGCAGCGCCCCTGACCGCGGCGGCGATCCGCTGGCCGACGGTGACAGCGGACCCGGCCGCGACGATCCCGAGGGCCACCGTCAGGACCGCCGCCGGCGCTCCCAACCCGACGGCGAACGTCCCGGCCAGCACGACCGCCAGCCGGTCCGTCCTCTCGAACAACCCGACCGAGGCATCCCACCCCTCTGCCTCCGCACGCGCCCTCGCGTAGGACACCAGGAATCCCCCCGCCAGTGCGCCGAGGGCCAGCCACAACGTGACCGCGTCGCGGCCGGCGGCCCAGACCACGAGCGCGGCGAAGACCGCAGCGTCGGCGATCCGGTCCAGCGTGGAGTCGAGAAACGCTCCGAGACGGGACTCGCCTCCCCCCAGCCGCGCCATCGTCCCGTCCAGCCCGTCGGCAAGCAGGAAGCAGCACACGAGCACCGGGCCGACCACGAAACGCCCGGCGGGCAGGGTCGCGAGCGCCGCGATCACGACCGCCAAGGTTCCGGCGACGGTGACCTGGGTAGGCGTGAGGCCGAGCCTCAACAGCAGCCGGGCCGACGGGGTGAGCGCCCGCCCGTAGGCGCCGCGCAGGAAGGAGAGCACTGCCCCAAACTACCCGGCGCGCACGCGCCGACGGGCGGGCCGGGATGGGCCCGCCCGTCGGCGGATCAGGTCAGCGGACCTGGGTTACTCCTTGTGGTCGGAGACCTCGAGTTCCGCGACATCGGCCTTGGCGACGCCGGTGAACTTGAACGGCAGCTCGGAGCCCTCCTCGGCGACGTCGACCTGGACGATCTGCCCGGCGGACAGCTCACCGAACAGGATCTTCTCGGCCAGGATGTCCTCGACGTCGCGCTGCAGCGCACGGCGCAGCGGTCGCGCGCCCAGCACCGGGTCGTAGCCACGCTTGGCGATCAGCGTCTTGGCCGCGGGCGTGAGCTCGATGCCCATGTCCTTGTCCTTGAGGCGGGTCTCGATCTGCGCGACCATCAGGTCGACGATGTGCTCGATGTCGGACTGCGTGAGCTGGTGGAACACCACAATCTCGTCGACGCGGTTCAGGAATTCCGGACGGAAATGCTGCTTGAGCTCGTCCGAGACCTTCGCCTTCATCTTCTCGTAGTTCGACTCGTCGTCCCCGCCGCGGGAGAATCCGAGATTGACGGACTTCGAGATGTCGCGGGTACCGAGGTTCGTCGTCATCACGATCACGGTGTTCTTGAAGTCGACCACGCGCCCCTGGGCGTCGGTCAGACGACCCTCGTCCAGAATCTGCAGCAGCGAGTTGAAGATGTCCGGATGCGCCTTTTCGATCTCGTCGAACAGGACGACGGAGAACGGCTTCCGGCGGACCTTCTCGGTGAGCTGGCCACCCTCTTCGTAGCCGACATATCCGGGCGGGGAACCGAACATCCGCGACGCGGTGTGCTTCTCGGAGTACTCGCTCATGTCGAGCGTGATCAGGGCGTCCTCGTCGCCGAAAAGGAACTCGGTCAGCGCCTTGGTCAGCTCGGTCTTGCCGACGCCCGAGGGGCCGGCGAAGATGAACGAGCCGCTGGGGCGCTTCGGATCCTTCAGCCCGGCGCGGGTACGACGGATCGAACGTGACAATGCCTTGACGGCGTCCTTCTGGCCGACGTAACGCTTGCCGAGCTCCTCCTCCATGTGGAGCAGCCGCTGCGACTCCTCCTCAGTGAGCTTGAACACGGGGATGCCGGTGGAGCCGGACAGCACGACCGCGATCTCCTCCTCGCCGACGATCGCGGGGATGTCGGAGTCCCCGAGCTTCCAGGCCTCCTCCTTCTCGGCGCGCTGGATGCGGAGCTTCTGCTCCTCGTCGCGCAGCCGGGCGGCACGCTCGAAGTCCTGCGCGTCGATCGCCGCGTCCTTCTCCAGCTTGTTCGCCGCGAGGGCCTCGTCGAAGGTCCGCAGGTCCGGCGGGGCGGTCATCCGCTGGATGCGTAGCCGGGCGCCGGCCTCGTCGATCAGGTCGATCGCCTTGTCGGGCAGGAAACGGTCCTGGATGTATCGGTCGGCCAGCGTCGCGGCGGCGACGAGCGCCTCGTCCGTGATGGTGATGCGGTGGTGCGCCTCGTAGCGGTCCCGCAGCCCCTTGAGGATGTCGACCGTCATCGCAACGGAAGGCTCGGCCACCTGGATCGGCTGGAAACGGCGCTCGAGCGCCGCGTCCTTCTCGATGTGTTTGCGGTACTCGTCGAGAGTGGTGGCGCCGATGGTCTGCAGCTCGCCGCGGGCCAGCATGGGCTTGAGGATGCTTGCGGCGTCGATGGCGCCCTCGGCGGCACCCGCGCCCACCAGGGTGTGGATCTCGTCGATGAACAGCATGATGTCGCCGCGCGTCTTGATCTCCTTGAGCACCTTCTTCAAGCGCTCCTCGAAGTCGCCGCGGTAACGCGAGCCGGCGACGAGTGCGCCGAGGTCCAGCGTGTAGATCTGCTTGTCGCGCAGCGTCTCCGGCACGTCGCCGCGGACGATGGCCTGGCTGAGGCCCTCGACGACGGCCGTCTTGCCGACGCCGGGCTCGCCGATCAGCACCGGGTTGTTCTTGGTGCGGCGGCTGAGCACGGTCATGACGCGCTCGATCTCGTGCGTGCGGCCGATGACCGGGTCGAGCTGACCCTCGCGGGCCGCCTGTGTCAGGTTGCGCCCGAACTGGTCGAGGATCTGCGAGGTGGTCTTCTCCGGGCCCGTCTCCGGGGCGCCGGACATCGAGGTCTCGCGACCCTGGTAGCCCGTGATGAGCTGCAGCACCGTGCTGCGGACCCGGCTCAGGTCGGCGCCGAGCTTGATCAGCACCTGGGCTGCGACGCCCTCACCCTCGCGGATCAGGCCGAGCAGGATGTGCTCGGTGCCGATGTAGTTGTGGTTCATCTGGAGCGCCTCGCGCAGCGAGAGCTCGAGGACCTTCTTGGCGCGCGGGGTGAACGGGATGTGACCGGTGGGAACCTGCTGTCCCTGGCCGATGATCTCCTCCACCTGCTGGCGCACGGCATCCAGCTCGATCCCGAGGGACTCCAGCGCCTTGGCCGCGACACCCTCACCCTCGTGGATGAGTCCGAGCAGGATGTGCTCGGTGCCGATGAAGTTGTGGTTGAGCAGCTTCGCCTCGTCCTGGGCCAGGACAATCACTCGCCGCGCGCGGTCGGTGAACCGTTCGAACATGAAACTTCCCTCCTGCTGCAAGGCGGAAATGCGCCCCGCAGGCGCCACCCAGCTTACCCAGCGGCGGAAACTTCCGGAGCGCGGCCGCTCAGCCCAACGCGAACCGGACAGCCATCCGGTTCCCTGAGCCTGTCGAAGGGCGCCGCGCGGAGCGAGGCGAGAGGCCCACACCGCGCGAGGCGCCGTGACCCTGGAAGGTCGCGGCGCCTCGCGCGGTGACAGCTCTCGATCAGTTGGCAGCCTCGTAGGCGGCCACCACTGCGCCCGGGACGCGCCCGCGGTCCGAGACCTCGTAGCCGTTGGCGCGTGCCCACTCACGGATGGCGGAGGATCCGCCTCCCGAGCGGGAGCCTGATGCCTTGCGGCCGCCGGCGGACGCGGCTGTGCGTCGGGGACGGACGCGCTCGGCCTTGGCAATGTAGGGAGCCAGGGCGGCCTCCAGCTTGGCAATGTTCGCCTCGCTGAGATCGATGCTGTACGCGGTCTTGTCAAGCGAGAACTCTACGGTCCGAGCGCCCTCTCCGCCGTCGATGTCGTCGGTCAGAATGACGCGGATCTCGCGTGCCATGTGTGCTCCTCAAGTGGTCGGATGACTATGATGAAGAAACAGTACCTGCTGGGGGCAAGCATTTTCCACCGGAAGCCATATGACGCATAATCATTTTTTCTCGGTCGGCGGGATTACATTTCCTGGCGACATCGCGGTGTCTCTCGGCAGCCGTCATCCGAGCAACGTCGGGCTGATCCGAATCGCCGCCCAGCTCAACGACGACATCATCGTCTCGGCGGATGTGACATCGGGCTACGGCCATCGCGCCGCCGAGAAACTCTTCGAGGTGCGCGACTACCGATCGCTGATCATGCTGGCCGACCGTCACGACTGGTTATCGGCATTCTCGGGCGAACTGGTTGTCACCTGCACCATAGAGAACGCGATGCGGCTGGTGACCCCACCGCGCGCCACCCTGCTCCGCACCCTGCTTGCGGAGGTCGCCCGCATCCATTCACACCTGTCCTTCCTGTCCTACCTGGCCGACGGCCCGCTGGAGACCCGACTCTGGGGATGCGTCGAGGGGCTGCGGGAGGCGGCGCTGACGTGGGCCGGAAACAGGGTCCATCCGATGCTGAACCGGGTCGGCGGCCTGGCCTCCGACATGCCCGGAGGCTGGGGCGAGGACCTCGAGCCGCTGCTGGACGACATCGCCCGCGTCGCCTCCGACCTGCGGACGGTCCTGACGGACGCGAGCCATCTTCGCGGCCTCGCGGTGATCGACCGCGAGGCCTGCGTGGACTACGCCCTCTCCGGGCCCGTCGGACGCGCCGCCGGGCTCGACCTCGACCGCCGTGCCGGCGGCTACCTCGCGTACGACCAGCTGTTTCGTCCCGTGCAGCCCCGCAGCGACGGCGATGCGTCGGCCCGCTTCGCAGTGCTCATCGACGAGGTGGGCACGTCGATCGACATGGTTCGCCACGCGCTGGCGCTCGCCGCCCAGACGCCCGGGGAGGTGTCCACACGTCTCGCCCGGCGCCTGAAGGTGCCGGAGGGCGAGCACGTCACCGACATCGAGGCACCTTGGGGCATCGCGTCGTGCCTGATGGTCTCGCGTGGCGGGCAGACGCCGTGGCGCGTGGGGCTGCGGACGCCGTCCTTCGCGAACCTCTCAGCACTGGGCCCGACGCTTGCGGGTGTTCCGGTCGACCGGATGCCTGACGTCATCGCGTCGCTGGGCTACACGATCGGCGACGCCGACAAGTAGCCGTGCGCACAGCACGGGAGCCCGCGGTGTTCCGCGGGCTCCCGTGTCTAATGTGGGCTGCGTCAGGCGCGTCGCGCCACGGGCAGCTCGGGGAGGAAGTCGAGGTCCAGCTTGGCGAGGTCGACCATCGTGGGATGCTCGTCGGCTCCCCAGACGTCCTCGACGCTGGGGTGCAGCTTCGCCTTGCGGGGCAGGGTGACAATGTTAGCGGTGTTCTCGGCCTCGAGCTCGGCGATCCTCGCCTCCAGCGCCTCGATCCGGGCCTGGCGCTCGGCGATCTCGGCGCGCAGCCAGACGGCATTGCCCCGCATGGAGCTGAGCTCGGTCTTGGCTGCGCCAAGCTGTCCGCGCAGCTTGGCGATGACGCCCTGCAGGTTCTCAGCGCGGGCGTTGAAGCGCCCGATCATGGCCACGGACTCCTCATGGAACCGTTCGGCCTGCTGGGCGCGCAGCCCGATCTCGTGCTTCATCTCCTCGGCGTGACGCGCGCGCTCCTTCACCAGCTCACGGCCGGCGACGAAAAAGGCGATGAAGGCCATGGCGACGGCCAGCACCACGCCCGCCCGGGTGATCAGGTGCGTTCCGAAGATGGACGCCAGCGCGATGGCGCCACCCACCGCGAGGATCACCAACGCAATGGTGCGCTCAGAGGATTCGGGAGCAACTCGACGACCAGCCATGTGCTCAGTGTAGGTCCGACCCACCGGGTTCCCGCGAAACGACGTGCCGTGTCGCGGTATTCGACCATATAATCGCGCAGCCTCGTCAGGCCGGATCAGGGTGACCGCGCGCCTCGGGCTGCTGGCCCTTCTTCCGTCCCTCCTCGTCGCCGTCGTCGTCCTTGGCAACGCAGGCGCGCTCCAGCAGCGCACCGGCCCCCGCGAGGAGCAGCGCGGCGACGACGGTCGCGGCGCCCTGCACCACGCGCGCGGCCGGAAGGGGCGCACCCAGCCGCGTGATGAAGAACATGACGTAGACAACGTGACCGCCGGCGAAGACCGCCCCCGTCACGATCATCGACTTCCCGACCGCCAACGCCGCGAACGCCTCCTGCGAGGAGACCCTATGGTCCTCGATCCGTCGGGGAAGGGCCCTGGCATAGACGGTCACAGCGACGGCGAGCCCGATCAGCAGCCCAGGAACGGTCCAGGGCACGACGGGCGGCTGCGCGCCGAACGCCTCGAAGCCGAGCATGATGAGCCAGCTGATCGCCGCGCCGGCGAGGACGGAGACCACCGCCTGGCGGGCGGTGGTCAGTCCGAGCTTCGGGACATCGCTCAAAAGACGGTGCCGCTCACGGTGATCGCGATGTCGTCGCGACGCGTGATGCCGTCGGTGTCGAGGTCATCGACGAGGTCGGCGACGGGGCCGTAGCCGGCCAGGTCGGCGCCCGGGTCGATGTCGAGCCACGGGACGAGCACGAACGCGCGCTCGTGGGCCCGGGGGTGCGGGAGGTCGATGCCATCCTCCGAGACGCGTTTGCCGACCATCACGACGTCGATGTCAAGCGTGCGGGGGCCGTTGACAACGCCGCGGACGCGTCCAAAGTTCTCCTCGATGGCGTGTGCCCGGTCGAGGATCGTGAGGGGCTCCAGCGTGGACTCCGCCACCACGACAAGGTTCAGGAAATCGGGCTGCTCGGGGCCGCCCACCGGGGAGGTCTGATAGACCGGCGACACGTCGACGAGCATCAGGTCGGGGGTGTCCGCCAGATAGCCGACAGCCTCCTGCAGGATCGTCTCGGAGTCTCCCATGTTGGACCCGAGGCTGAGCACGACCTTGGAGATGGGTCGCAGGTTCCCGAGGGTGTCGACGTCGATATCGAAGGGTCCGTTGGACATGGCTACTTACTCCTGCAGATGGTGACGGAAACGTCCCCGAAGGGCTGGCTGATCGGCGCCTGCGGCTTGTGCACCGTGACGGTCACACGCTCCACTCTGCCACGGGCCAGAAGCCGTTCGGCAATATCGCCTGCGACGCTCTCAATGAGATTGCGGGGCTCGCCGGTCACGACGGACTCGACGTCGGCCGCGACCTCCGCGTAGTTCACCGTGTCGCGCAGATCATCCGTGCGGGTCTCCAACGGGAACTCGAGCACGACGTCGACGACGAACGGCTGACCCTCGCGGCGCTCCTCGGGGAAGACACCGTGGTAGCCGGTCGACGTGATGCCGGTCAACGTGATGCTGTCGATGCTGAACTCCTTGTCGGATCTGCTCCGAGACTACCCCACGGCGTCGGGGCGCGCCGGTCCCGCAGCAGCGTCCCACTCACGCTCGCGAAGCAGCCGGCGCGCCACCGAGATGGCGTCAGCCTGGCCGGTCACGTCGTGCGTGCGGACTGCCCACACGTCATGCAGTCCGCACCAGAAGGACAGGGCCGCGGTGGCGCCGTCGCGGCCGATGGGCTCGCGACCGCCCAGCAGCTCGCCGAGAAAAGCCTTGCGGGAGGCTCCGACCAGGACGCGGTGCCCCAGCTCCATGAAGCTGTCGAGATGTCGCAACAGCGTCCAGTTGTGGTCCCACGTCTTGGCGAACCCGAGGCCGGGATCCAGGATGATCCGCTCTCCAGGCACGCCGGCGGCAAGCGCCGCGTCGCGCTGAGCGAGCAGCTCCGCGGTCACGTCCGCGACGACATCGTCGTAGCGGGCCGCCTGGCTCATGATCGACGAGTGGCCGCGCCAGTGCATCAGCACGTAGTCGACGCCCGTGGCGGCGACGACGTCGAACATGGCGGGGTCCGCGAGCCCGCCGGAGACGTCGTTGACGATGCGGGCGCCCGCGTCGATCGCGGCGGCGGCCACCGATGCGCGCATGGTGTCGACCGACACCACGACGCCGTCGGCCGCGAGCTGAGCGACGATCGGGACGACCCTGTCGAGTTCGTCGGCTGCGGACACCCGGGCCGCCCCGGGCCTGGTCGACTCGCCGCCGATGTCGACGATGCTGGCGCCGTCGCCGAGCATTGCGCGGGCGTGGCTGACCGCGACGTGGGCGTCGAGGTACTCCCCGCCGTCGGAGAACGAGTCGGGGGTCACGTTGAGGATTCCCATGACGAGAGTCACCGCCGTGTCACCTCCCGAGGATCAGGCTCATGGCCTCCGCGCGCGTCGCGGGATCTCGCAGCTGTCCGCGGACGGCGGACGTGACGGTGCGGCTGCCGGGCTTGCGCACCCCGCGCATCGTCATGCAGGTGTGCTCCGCCTCGACCACCACAATGACCCCTCGGGCGTCGAGGTGCTCGACGAGGGCCTCGGCGATCTGCGTGGTGAGTCGCTCCTGCACCTGCAGGCGGCGGGCATACAGCTCGACGAGCCGCGCAATCTTCGACAGGCCTGTGACCCGGCCGTCCACGGACGGGATGTAGCCGACGTGCGCCACCCCCGTAAAGGGCAGCAGGTGGTGCTCACACATCGACACCAGCTCGATGTCCTTGACGAGCACCATCTCGTCGTGCGAGATGTCGAACGTGGTCCCCAGGATGTCCGCGGCGTCCGTCTCGTAGCCGGCGATCAGCTCGCTCCAGGCCCGCGCGACGCGGTCAGGGGTGTCCTGCAACCCGTCGCGGCCGGGGTCCTCCCCCACCGCGGCGAGCAACTCGCGTACGGCGGCGGCGGCCCGCTCCCTGTCGACCGCCATCAGAGCTGTGGGGCGCTCGGCGGGCGCCAGGAGTCGGGGCCGGGCTGCGGGGTGACCTGCGGCGGCTGCGGGGTCTGCGACGGCGGGGCGACCGGCGGCTGCGCGACCGGGCCGGGGATCAGCGACGGCACGCTCGGTGAGGCAGGGACCTCGATGGGCGGCAGGTCGGACGGCACACGCTCGTCGGAGCCGGTCCAGGCCGAACGCTTCTCGCGACGGCGCAGCGGCTTGAAGACCTCAGCGACCTCCTGACGGTTCAGCGTCTCCTTGGCGAACAGCTGCCGCACGAGCTCGTCGAGCACCTCGCGGTTCTCGACCAGGACGTCGAAGGCCTCCTGGTGGGCGGTGTGGATCAGCCCGGCGACCTCCTCGTCGATGATCGCCGCCATGGTCTGCGAGTACTCGGACGACGAGTCGGTGCCGCGCATGCCCATGAACGGCTCCGAGTCGCCGCCGCCGAGCTTGACGGAGCCGACGCGCTCGCTCATGCCGTACTGCATGACCATCGCGCGGGCCACCTTGGTGGCCTTCTCGATGTCGTTGGCGGCGCCGGTGGTGGGGTCGTGGAAGACGAGCTCCTCCGCCGCACGGCCGCCCATCATGTACGCGAGCTGATCGAGCAACTCGCCGCGGGTCTGCGAGTACTTGTCGGCGTCGGGCATCACCATCGTGTAGCCCAGCGCACGGCCGCGCGGGAGGATCGTGACCTTCTGCACCGGATCGTTACCGGGCATCGCGGCCGCGACGAGGGCGTGGCCGCCCTCGTGGTAGGCAGTGATGAGGCGCTCGTGGTCATTCATGAGCCGCGTGCGCTTCTGCGGGCCGGCGATGACGCGGTCGATGGCCTCGTCCAGATGCGGCTGGCGGATCATGTCCTGGTTCATGCGGGCGGCGAGCAGCGCGGCCTCGTTGAGGACGTTGGCGAGGTCGGCGCCGGAGAAGCCGGGGGTGCGGCGCGCGATCGACACGAGATCGACGTCGCTGGCAAGCGGCTTGCCCTTGGCGTGCACCTGGAGGATATGGGCGCGGCCGTCGGCATCGGGAGCCTCGACGCCGATCTGGCGGTCGAAGCGTCCGGGGCGCAGCAGCGCCGGGTCGAGCACGTCGGGGCGGTTGGTCGCGGCGATCAGGATGACGCCGCCGCGCACATCGAAGCCGTCCATCTCGACCAGCAGCTGGTTCAGCGTCTGCTCGCGCTCGTCGTGCCCGCCGCCCATGCCGGCGCCGCGGTGCCGACCGACGGCGTCGATCTCGTCGATGAAGATGATGGCCGGAGCGTTCTCCTTGGCCTGCGCAAACAGGTCACGAACGCGCGAGGCGCCGACGCCCACGAACATCTCGACGAAGTCGGAGCCGGAGATGGAGAAGAACGGTACCCCGGCCTCGCCTGCGACGGCGCGGGCGAGCAGCGTCTTGCCGGTCCCGGGCGGGCCGTACAGCAGCACACCCTTGGGGATCTTGGCGCCGAGTTTCTGGAACTTGGTGGGCTCCGCGAGGAACTCCTTGATCTCCTCGAGCTCCTCGACGGCCTCGTCGGCTCCCGCGACGTCCTTGAAGGTGGTCTTCGGGGTGTCCTTGGAGACGATCTTCGCCTTCGACTTGCCGAAGGACAGGGGCCCGCCGGCGCCGCCGCCCGACATCGAGCGCATGAGCCAGAAGACCACGAAGATCAGGACGAGGAAGGGCAGGCCCGTGTAGAGGAACGTCGACCAGAATCCCGGCTGCGGGTTGGTGGCCGTCCAGTCCTCGAGGGTCCCGGCCTCCTTGCGCTGCTCGACAAGCTTGACGATGTCGTCGATCTGGCTGCCGACCCACGCCGTCTGCGTGCGGTTGCCCTGCTCGTCGGTGACCTGGATCAGCTGGTCGCCGTCGATCAGCGTCACCGACTTCAGCTTGGTGTCGCTGTTCAGCAGCGCGATGGTCTTCGCGGTCGACACGTTCTGGTATCCGGTCATGGAGCTCAGCAGCTGCATGCCGAGGATCAGGAAAAGGACGCTCAGGACGATCCAGGCCACGGGGCTCTTGAAGAACTTCTGCAATGGTTTGCCGATCTAGTTGACGCGCACGCGCGATGCATCGAAACGATACCAGCGCAAACAACACGCCCCGCAGGCATGCAGTCTGCGGGGCGACGATTCAGCGGTCAGCTGTAAACGTGCTTGGCGAGGGTGCCGACGTCGCGCAGGTTGCGGTACCGGCCGGCGAAGTCGAGGCCGTAACCGACGACGAACTCGTTGGGGATGTCGAAGCCGATGTACTTGACGGGCACCTCCATCTGGGCGGCGTCGGGCTTGCGGAACATCGTCATGATCTCGAGGCTCGCGGGTCCGCGCGACGCCAGGTTCTTCATGAGGTAGCTCAGCGTCAGGCCGGTGTCGATGATGTCCTCGACCACGATGACGTCGCGGCCCTTCAGCTCGGCGTTGAGGTCCTTGAGGATCCTCACCACACCGCTGGACTGCGTACCCGCCCCGTAGGACGACACCGCCATCCAGTCCATCTCGACGTGGCTGTGCATCGCCCGCTGCAGGTCGCTCATGACCATGACGGCCCCGTTGAGCACCCCTACGAGCAGCACCTCCCGGCCCGCGTAGTCCTTGTCGATCTGCGCTGCGACCTCCGCGATCCGGGCCTGAATCTGGTCGGAGGTGAAGAGCACACGCTCGAGGTCCTGTGACACATCTGCGGCATCCACGTGAGTGACCCTACAGCGCGGGACGGGGCGGCGCAGGTCGCGGAGTGTCGCCCGGCCGACCTGCGAGACGAAGCCGCTCTCCCGTGCGCGCGACGTCCGCGCCGGGCAGCGAGACGGGACCCTGCCCGTGCCAGTGCGTGACCAGGCGGTCCACCGCGAGCGTCGCCTGCCGGTCGGCCGCGACCCCGGCTGCCGCGAGCCAGGCGCGGATCGCCCGCCACCGCAGGGCGTCGGGCAGCCGACGTAGTTCGGCGACGTCCAGCGTGTCGGCCGACGTGTCGATGGCCTCGCCGGTCAGGGCATCGAGGAGGTCCGCGTCGGCGCGGGCCAGCGCGGCCGTCCGGGCCAGGGCGGGGGCGAGGTCGCGGCCGAGGTCGGCGGAGAGGTCGGCCAGCGCGCGGCGGGCGCGGACGCGGACGAACCTCTCGTCGTCGTTCATCGGGTCGTCCCACCAGTCGAGGCCCCACTCGCGGCACGCCTGCTCGGTGTCGGCGCGCCGCAGCCCGAGCAGGGGGCGTAGGAAGGGGCCGCGGGCGGGGGCCATGCCCGCCAGCGAGCGGGTTCCGGACCCGCGGAACAGGCCGAGCAGCACGCTCTCGGCCTGGTCGTCGAGCGTGTGGCCCAGCAGGACCGGTCTGCCCGGGGTAGCGAGGGCGGCGAGGCGCGCGTCGCGGGCGGCCGCCTCGAGCCCATCGTCGCCCTCGTCGACCCGCACCGCGACGACCCGGGCGTCGACTCCCCGGGCGGCCAGCGTCTCGACGACGCGCGTCGCGACGTCGGCCGAGCCAGGCTGCAGGCCGTGGTCGACGACGACGGCCTCCGCCGTGAGGCCCCGCCGGGCTGCCGCGCGGTGCGCGCCGAGCGCCAGGGCTAGCGAGTCGGCGCCCCCGGAGCAGCCGACCGTGACGTCGCCGCCGGGCAGCGCGCCGGCGACGGCCGCCGTCACCCGCAGGGCGGCGGGCCCGAGCTCACGCCTGGCCACGCATCCGCCTCAGCCACGCGGGCGGGTCGGCGATCTCGTCGGGCCGCGGCAGCGTTTCTGGAGCGAGGAAGGCGTCGCGCAGCGCCTTCCGGCCGCCCTTGCGCGTGACCTGCGTGCAGAACTCGAGGCCGTTGCGATACTGGGCACCCTTGTCGAAGACGCCCGCGATCCGCGACAGGGTGCCGGGCGTCCGGTGGAAGGCGCGGCGCAGCTGGCCGACGGTGCGGATCCGGGCGCGGCCGGCGGTGTCGGCCGTGTGGTCGGCGTGGCCCTCGAGGAAGGTCATGGTCGCGACGAGGCCGGCGATATCGTCGCCGTCCTCGGTCTCCAGCACGCGGCGGCCGAGGCCGACGAGGTGGTCGCGCAGCCAGGGCGCGGCGCGGAACTGGAGCGCATGCGTCTGCTCGTGCAGCGACACCCAGAGCCGGAAGTCGGCTGGCACGAAGCCGTGGGCGCGCTCCAGGTTCACGATGGTCGGCGCGAGCAGGAAGAGGGTGTCGGAGCCGGTGTACGCGTCGTACTGCCCGATCAGGCGGGGGCCGGCGATCCTGAGGCCGACGCCTGCGACGAGTCCTCCCCCGACGCCGCGGAGGGTCCTGAGCGCGCCGGGCGGGCGGCGGCGGAGCCCGAGGTCGGACATGCCCGCGTCGGCCATGTCGCGCACGGCGGCGCCCCAGCCGGTCCAGTCGACGACCGAGATCGTGCCGGCGCCGACGGAGTCGACGCCCAGGGCCGAGGCGCTGATCTCGCCCGCGCGGCGCGCGGTGACGCGCAGGTCCGCGACGAGCCGCTGCAGGTCACGGCGGTCCAGGTCGGGCAGCCGACCCGGCGCCATCCGGGTGATCCGACGGGCGAGGGCCCAGTCGATCTCGGGGGCGTGCTCCATGCCGATCAGCAGCCGCAGGACGCGACGACGCCTGTGGCCTGGTCGGCCCACAGCTTGGCCCACCAGCCAGCGTCGGTGCCGTTGATCATGAACGCGAAGGACACCTGGCGGCCGTCGGCGGTCAGGGTGGTGCCCGCGAGCGTCGAGACCAGTGAGAGGGTGCCGGTCTTCGCGCTCGCCACGCCGCGGGCCGGGCGGGCGAGCGCGTCGGTGAACCTGGTCGCGAGCGTCCCGGTCACCCCTGCGGTGGGCAGCCCGTCGAGGATGACTGAGAGGTGTTCGTCGGTGTCGAGGAGCTGCACGGCCCTGGCGAGCATGTTCGCCGTGATGCGATTGCTGCGCGACAGGCCCGACGAGTCGCGCAGGACGGTCCCTTCGTCCCAGACACCGAGGTCGGTCAGTTCGGACTTGATGGCCGCGACGGCCCCCTTGAACGTCGAGTCGCGGCCGGTCTGCTTCGCCAATTGGAGCCCGAGGATCTCGGTGAAGGAGTTGTTGGAGCGGTTCATGGCGGTCTCGACCAGGACGTGGAGGGGCAGCGACTCGACGCGTGCCACCTCGTCGCCGGTTCCGGAGCGCTCCTTGACGCTGCCCGTCACCGTGATGCCCGCCTTCTCGAGCTGGGTCGCGAAGATCTTCGCGGCGTCAGCGGCGGGGGTGCGGGTCCGGGCGCCGCTGGTGCGGCCCTCGTCGACCCACAGCGACGACAGCTGCGTCACCTGGTCGCGGTAGTTCGAGGGCCAGGTGTCGTTCCAGCCCTCCTCGTCGAAGTAGGAGTCGTCGTAGCCGAGGGTGACGCCGGACTGCCCATCGGCCTTGAGTGCCTCGGCCGTCGCCGCGGCCAACTCCTGCGTGCTGGCGGGCTGCGGGTACGTCCCCTCGTCCGCGGGGGTGCTGAGCAGCATGGGGTCGCCGCCGCCGACGAGCACGATCTCGCCGTCGGCCGGCTGCAGCACCCGCGTGGCGAACGTCTCTGAACCGTCGAGGGCGTTCATGACGGCCAGCGACGTCATCAGCTTGGTGTTCGACGCAGGGATCAGCGCCGTCTTCGCCTTGCTGGACGAGATCACGTCCCCTGTCTCGACGTCAACGACCTCCCAGGCGACGGTCACCTTGCTGCCGTCGGCAGCCTTCAGATTCGACCGGTCCAGAGCCTTCAGCTGTGCGGTGAGCGTGTCGGAGTCCGGGACCTTCCCGTCGGTGGGGATCCCCGCGGCCTGCGCGAGCCCGGTGCCAGCCGTGGCGGGCGCCTCACTCTCCTCGACCTGAGGGGCGAAGATGGAGACGTCGACGGTGTCCGGCGCCCCCTCGCGCGTCAGTCCGGCGGCCGTGAGCAGGGGCGCGTGGAACACGGCGACGAGGAAACCGCCGAGCAGAAGGAGGCAGCTCAGTACGCCGACGACGACCCATTCGGCCACTCGTCTCTTCGGCATCGGCTCCTCCAAAGCGCTATTCTGCAGGCAGCAGACGGCCCCGGCGGGGCGGTTCCCCAATCATAGGAGTGCGCCAAGTGAGCGAAGACGCCCCGGCCGGCTTCAGGCCCATCGATCCCGGTCGACGGATCCTTTTCGACGTGACGGTGGAGATCCCCAAGGGGACCAAGAACAAGTACGAGATGGACCACAACACCGGTCGCATCCGACTGGACCGGACGCTGTTCACCTCCACTCAGTACCCGTATGACTACGGCTTCGTCGAGGGGACCCTCGGCCAGGACGGCGACCCGCTCGACGCGATGATCATCGGCAACGACCCGACGTTCCCCGGCTGCCTTGTCGAGTGCTACGCCGTCGCCATGTTCCGTATGACCGACGAGATGGGCGGCGACGACAAGGTGCTGTGCGTCGCGACGGCAGACACGCGCCGCGGCAACATCACCGACCTGTCGTCGGTGCCGGAGCACATGCTGCTCGAGATCGAGCACTTCTTCTCCGTCTACAAGGACCTCGAGCCCGGCAAGTCCGTCGAGGGCGCGACCTGGACCGGCCGCGAAGAGGCGGAGGCCGAGGTCGCGGAGTCGTTCGAGCGCGCCAAGGGCACGCCCTACGAGCACCACCACGTGAACTTGGCCTGACCGCCTGACGTCATCACCGCCCGCGCCACCTCAGGCGCGGGCGGTTTCGTCTGTCATGGCATGGTCGAACTCGGGCAGTCTCGTCTGTCGAGGCGGTCGAGACCGTGGTGGCCGAGTAGTGCAGTGGTTGTAGGTGCGAACGCGACGAGTCTGTCGAGGCGGGCGAGAGCGTGGTGGCCTCTCACAGAGACCCGTCCCGCTGGCGCCGTGCAGCGCCCCGACGCAAGCGCCCGCGCCCGCGCCGGCGTCAACCTGCCAGCGTCAGCCCCAGCCAGGCGGCTGCAAGACACCCGACGACCGTCAGCACCAGATAGGCCGCCGCGATCCGTCGACTGCGGCGCCCGACGAGCCGCGCGACCTGCCACGACGCAGTCGAGAAGGTGGTGAAGCCACCGCAGAACCCCGTCCCGAGGATGCCCAGCGGTGCCCCCGTCAGCGTGCCTGTGGCGACGCCCAGCACGAAGGAGCCCGTCACGTTGATGGCGAGCGTCGCGACCCAGGGTAGCGTGGCGAACAGTGCCTCGCTGCGGGCGCGGAGCGCGGTGTCGACCAGCGACCTGGCCACGGCGCCCAGCCCTCCGGCAAGGCATGTCAGCAGGAGAATCAGCATTTCGACACCCTGCCCGCCGCTGCGCGTGCCGTCAGCAACAACCCCTTGTCAGGAGCCTGGCCCGACTTCAACGCGTCCCCGACGCGAGCACCCTCGGGCGACATCAGCGTGACCATCCAATGCTGAGCCGCGCGCGTCATCACCGTGACCCCCTCATCATGAGTCGCCACGTCGCAAAGTGCGCGAGACCCGCGACGCACACCCCCGCAAGCGCCTCGGCCGCGACTATCAGGACGCCTGAGGGGTGGGTGGCGCCCTGCACGGCGAGCGACGACCAGGAAGTGAACGCGCCGATTCCACCAACCACGAGGAACATGCGCCACGCCTCGTGCCGATGCCCAAGCAGTGCCGACACCACGCCCAGGAGAAGACAGCCGAGGAGGTTGACCGCTGCGAGGGCGACGACCTGGTCACCGACCAGGTGCAGGATCCCCATCCGCCCGGCGGTCCCGAGGCAGCCGCCGGCGAAGACTGCGCCGATCTTAGGGAGGCGGGATCTGTTCACCGCCCCAGCACACCACACCCGACTGCTTCTGAAAATCGGGCAGTGCCCGCTTCTCCCCGGTCCCGTCACGAAAAACGACCAACACCCCGCACGAGGTTTCACCCTCAGCGAACACGTCGAACATGCGAACGATTTCTGTCGGTGCCGATCTCTACCGTGAAGACATGGAACCCACGACCAGACTCACCACCGACGCGGCACTGACCGCAATCCGTGCCGCGCTGGCCGCCATCGACCACCCCCAACGCACCCACATCAGCCACCACGAACGCCTCACCCTCCTCCAGACCGCCCGCCGCGCCCAGGGACAACTCGCCGGCCTCGTGGCCATGCTCACCGGCGAAGCAGAAGCCAACCACTCCGCCGAAGCCGTCGCCGGAACCCAACTCCCCACCCTCCTCGGCCAGCAGGAACACCTCGATGTCCGCGACGCCCTGCGTTCCGTCACGCAGGCCCGCGACATCGCCCACCACGACGACGTGGCCCACCGCGTCATCGACGGCAGCCTCTCGCCCCAGCATGCCCAGGCCATCCGCCGCACCCTCGACACCCTCCCCCACGCCCTCAACACCGGCCAGCGCGACCACGCCAGGCAGTACCTCATCGACAAGGCCGCCACCGTGACACCCGGCCGCCTGACCGCCTCCACCGACGACCTGCTGGCCGCCGTCGCACCCGAACTGGTCCCCACCGCCGAGGAACGCGACGCCCGACTCGCCCGGCAGCGCGCCGACGCCCTCGCCCGCCGCTCCTTCACCTGGGGCGAAGACACCGCCCACCCCGGCTCCTGGTACTTCAAAGGCTCCCTCCCCACCCTCGAAGCCGAACAGGTCATCCGCGCGATCACCATCGAGGTCAACCACGCCAAACGCGCCCAACGACGCCAGCACCGCCGACACGACACACCCCGCTGGGACCAGCGCCAGGCCGACGCCCTCACCACCCTCGCGACCACGGCAGCACCGCCAGCCGATCCCCCACAGCCGAAGCCGCCAACCCTCCGACAGGCTCAGGGCGTTTCGACAAGCTCAACGAACCGCGGATCTGAAGGCTCCGACGCCAGCAACAGCCCAGACCCATACACACCCGCGACGCTTGTCGTGACCATCGACTACACCGAACTCGCCACCCAACTCCACGCCTCCGGCCAACTCCCATCCGGAGCCCGCCTCCCAGCCAAAGAACTACGCCGCCTGGCCTGCGACGCCCAGATCATCCCCATCGTCCTGGGCGCACAGGCCGAGATCCTCGACGTCGGCCGCGCACACCGCTTCGTCACCCCCGCCATCCGCCACGCCCTCAACCTCCGCGACAACGGCTGCATTTTCCCCGGCTGCCACGCCACCGCCCTCGAATGCGACGCCCACCACGTCATCCCATGGTGGGCAGGCGGCAGCACATCCCTCGACAACCTCGCACTGCTCTGCCCCTACCACCACCCCAAAGTCGAACCCACCCACACCGGCCCCGGCGCAGGCACCACCTCCGCCGACGGCTGGCACATCACCTTCAACCCCCACACCGGCAGACCCACACTCGGCCGAGAACCCCCAGACACCAGCTGACCCAGCCCGCCCGGCCCCACGCCCGGACGGCAATAGCCGCCGCGGTACCGGGAGCGGGGACCGGGGACCGGGCGCCGGACGCGCCGCTTCATGGCCGGCCTCTGCCCACCGCCGGCGCGTCAGGCCTCCGCCGAACGCCCAGGGAGTCGGGCAGTCGGCGGGAGCGGTGTGGAAGACTTTCGGGCATGTCCCGCTACCTCATGCTGCGCACCCCGTCTGCCAACCGCGTCTACGCAGGCGAGGCTGCGCCGCTGACGGCCGCTGAGCTGGAGCTCACTGCGCCGTTCGCGCGCGACATCGCCGACGTGGAGATCGCGGGCGTGGGCTACCTCGCCTTCGACGCCGACGACCTGGCCCCAACGCAGCTGGCGACGCTGGCCACCCAGTCGGCCTGCTTCGCCCTGTTCGAGTCGGCCGGGGATCTGCTGCGTCCCGTGGCGCTGCCCCGGCCCTTCGACCTGGATGACGACCTGATCACCATCCCGAAGTACCAGGGCAAGACCAACGAACAATTCACCCAACTGCTTCTCAGCGTGACTCTCGCCGCCGTCACCCGCGAGCCTACGGGCCCACGACAGGTGCTCGATCCGCTAGCCGGCCGCGGCACCACCCTCTCGACGGCCCTACTGCTCGGCCACGACGCGTACGGCGTCGAGGGCGACGAGAAGGCCTTCCAGCAGATGGCGTCGTTCTACAAGACCTGGTTGCGCCGCAAGCGCATCAAGCACACCGCCGACGTGACCGGCGTGCGGCGCGACGGCAAGTCGATCGGACAGCGCTTCGACGCCTCCATCCAGCTGGCCGACCGCACCGCCAGGGTTACGGCCTTCACCGGAGACACCCGCACCTCGGCCGACCTGTTCGGTAAGAAGAAGTTCGACGTCATCGTGACCGACGCCCCCTACGGCGTCATGCACGGCTCGTCGACCGACGTGCGCGGCGTCTCGGGCCGCCGCGACCGCTCACCTGCCGGTCTGCTTCGCGAAGCGGTGCCCGTCTGGACGTCCCAACTGATGCACGGCGGAGCCCTCGGCATCGCCTGGAACACCTTCGGCCTGTCCCGCGGCGACCTCGCCGAGATCCTGTCGCGCTCCGGCCTGGTGGTGTGTGAGGGTGGCGCGTGGGAGCGCTTCGCGCACCGCGTCGACTCCTCGATCCGACGAGACCTGATCGTCGCGGTGCGCCCCTGAGCGACGGTCGCCCGCGTTGCCGGCACATGTTAAATTGACCCGGTGACGAGCACCGAGGAACTGTCTGCCACGAGGTTCAGCGGCCGGGTCTTCTCGGATCCCGATCGCCCTGAGGTGCTGTTCACCGCGTTCGATGTCGCGGCATACACCCGCGACGCGCAGGGCAGGATCGCCGTCGACGCGCAGGCCGTCGCCCCGCTCGACGACCGACTCAGGGCCGACCTCGAGTTCCTCTGGCGCCTCGACAGCGCAGGGCTGTCCGAGACCCGCGCCATCCTCGGCAACTGGACCGGCAACGAGGCGCGGATCACCGCATTCGTCGCCACCTGGGCCGTCGAGCGCATGTGGCTGGCCTGGGCGCTGCGCGACATTCTCGCGGCCGACGGCCCGAAGCCCGAGCCCCGCTCACACACCCGCCTGACCGCCCGGCTGCGCGACGTGTGGGTCGAGCGCGCCATGCCCGTCATCGTCGCACCTGTCGCCGCGGTGGTCGGCGAGTCCATCACCGCGGGCCACATGCTGCGCCTCGCACTGCAGGAGGCCTCGCTGCAGGCCACGTACGCGGCACTGCTGCCCCGGCTCGAGGGCGAGGCCGCCCGCGTCGTCACCGAGATCATCGCCCGCCGCGCCACCATCGTGGAGTTCTTCGAGCTGGAGGCCTCGGCCCGCATCGGACGCTCCCGCGCAGAGCGGCTCTCGGCGAGGGGTTCGATGCTCGCCTGGCGCCCGCTTCGGATCGTCGGCGTGCCCGACCCCGACGAGGACCGCGCGCTCGCCTCGATCTTTTCCACACCCGAAGCCCGGGCCGGGCTGGCCAGCGTCGACGCACGCATCCGTGGGCTGCTCGACGGCCAAGGAGTCATCGCGGGCACCGACCGGTTCGGCGGCCCACCCCCGCCGCCCTCCCCGGGGCTGCTGCACAGAAGGGGACGTCGTGGCGTTCAATCTTGAGAAGTTCGCCGAGACCTCCGACCGCGTCCGCTGGGAGGACCTCGACTTCGACACGTTCG
This sequence comes from Tessaracoccus lacteus, assembly GCF_029917005.1. NCBI lineage: Bacteria > Bacillati > Actinomycetota > Actinomycetes > Propionibacteriales > Propionibacteriaceae > Tessaracoccus > Tessaracoccus lacteus. The sequence goes on along the minus strand of NZ_CP123967.1, from coordinate 549,803 downwards.
AGACCCAGCCCCTCGACGAGCCCACCCTGCGGGTGCTGCGCTACATGTGCGACGTCGAGTACCACACCTCCTGCTACCTGCGGGACCTGCTCGTGACCCGCTCGCACCGCAGCGAGGAGTCCCGAGGCTTCATGACCACGTGGAACCGCGAGGAGTTCTGGCATGGCGAGGCGCTGGCCGCGGTGCTCAGCCGCCACGGGATCGTCGTCGACTACGACGAGCTGAAGGCCAAGCGCATCAAGCTCGGCTGGAAGGAGGCTCTCGGCCCGACGAAGCAGGGGACGCTGTCCAACCTCGTCGGCGACGACTTCCTCGCCGTGCACAACGCGTGGGGCGCCGCCAACGAGCTGTCGGCCGTCGCCGCCTACCGACGCCTCGCGGAGCAGCTCGAGCACCCGGCCCTCTCACCCCTGCTCAAGCGCATCGCGCAGCAGGAGACCCGGCACGTGGCGTTCTACACGACGCAGGCCCGCATGGCGCTCGAACGCTCCGCAGCGGCACCCAAGATCGTCCGCACCCTCATGCAGACCGCCTGGCGCCCCGTCGGCTCAGGCGTGATGGACGACTCCGAGGTCCGCTACGTGATGGGCCACCTCTTCGCCGGCCAGGGCGAGGCGCTGGACAAGCTGGACCAGTCCGTGGCGAACCTGCCGGGCCTCGACGGGCTGCAGATCTTCCGCACGGCGTTCGCGCGCCTCGGCGTCACCGTCTGACCACCTCGGCGCCCCGCGCACAACTAGGCTGTCGGCATGCGACGGCTGATCCTGATGCGCCATTCGAAGACCGAGGCCACCAATCCCCTGGGTGACAAGGCTCGGCACCTGACCCCGAGGGGCGTCCAGGAGGCCCGGGAGGCCGGCCTCGAGCTGAAGTCACTCGGCGTTCAGCACGCGCTGGTCTCCACCGCGACACGGACCAGGGAGACCTTCGCGGCCACGGGACTCGACGTCCCCGCCGAGTTCCAGGACGCGCTCTACTTCGAGGGCACCGAGACGATGCTGCAGCGCATCTCCGAGACCGACGACGACGTCGACTGCCTGCTGGTGATCGGGCACAACCCCACCATCGCATCGCTGGCCGCGGAGCTCGCCTACGCCGGCGACCGACGCGCCGCCGACGAGCTGCAGTGCTGGTACCCGACATCCGCGTTCACGGCCTTCGAGGCCGAGGGGGACTGGGCAGAGCTGGCCTCCGTCCGGCTCCAGCAGGTGCGCCGCCCGCGGTAACACCGCGGAAATGAACCGGTGACGAAACGTGACATTTGAGAGCAGATAACTAACTCGACCGTTACGAGACGCGTCGTTCGGCGAAATCTGGGCTGGACAGGATTCTGCCCATGGAACTCCTCGACATTGACACGGGTAACACCGCCTGGGTCCTCGCCAGCGCCGCACTGGTCCTGCTGATGACCCCTGGCCTGGCTTTCTTCTACGGCGGCATGGTCCGCGCCAAGAGCGTCCTCAACATGATGATGATGTCGCTGACCACCATGGGCGTTGTCGGCGTCCTGTGGGTCATCGTCGGCTACTCGATGGCATTCGGCGACTCGATGGGTCGCGTGATCGGCAACCCGCTGGATTTCACCTTCCTCAAGGGCCTGATGAGCCCCGAGGCAGTCACCAACGGGCTGCCTGACATCGTCTTCGCCGGCTTCCAGTCCGCGTTCGCGATCATCGCCGTCGCGCTGATTTCCGGCGCCGTCGCCGACCGGATGAAGATCTCGGCCTGGGTCGTCTTCGCCGCCGTCTGGGCGCTGCTCGTCTACTTCCCCGCCGCGCACTGGGTCTTCTCCTTCGACGTCGTCGCGGACGACGGCACCGTGACCTGGCAGGGCGGCTTCATCGCCAACGTCATCAAGGCCATCGACTTCGCCGGCGGCACCGCGATCCACATCAACGCAGGCGCCGCGGCCCTCGCGCTCTGCCTGGTGCTCGGCCCCCGCCTCGGCTTCGGCAAGGTGCCGATGCGTCCCCACAACCTGCCCTTCGTGATGCTGGGCGCCGGCCTCCTGTGGTTCGGCTGGTTCGGCTTCAACGCCGGCTCCGCGCTGGGCGCCAACACCACCGCCGGCGTCGCCTGGATCAACACCCTGGGCGCCACCGCCGCCGCGATGCTCGGCTGGCTGATCGTGGAGCGTCTCCGTGACGGCCACGCCACCTCGCTGGGTGCCGCGTCCGGCATCGTGGCGGGCCTGGTCGCCATCACGCCCGCGGCCCACTCCGTCAGCCCGCTCGGCGGCCTGATCCTCGGCCTGATCGCCGGTGTGGCCTGCGCCTACGCCGTGGGCCTCAAGTACAAGCTCGGCTACGACGACTCACTGGACGTCGTGGGCGTGCACCTCGTCGGCGGCCTCGTCGGCACCATCCTGATCGGCTTCTTCGCCGATCCCGAGTCCCCGGCCGGTGTCGCTGGCCTGTTCTACGGCGGCGGAGTCGACCAGCTCTGGCGCCAGGTCTCCGGCGCGCTGATCGTCCTAGTCTACTCCTTCGTGGTGACCTTCCTCATCGCCAAGGTCCTCGACAAGGTCATGGGCCTGCGCGTCCCGGCCGAGGTCGAGACGCAGGGCATCGACACCTCCGAGCACGCTGAGACCGGCTACGACCTCAGCGTCACCCAGTACTCCAGCTACGGCGTCAAGCAGACGCTGATCGTTCCGAGCCGCGAGGAGATCAAGGCATGAAGCTCGTCACCGCAATCGTCCAGCCCAGCATGCTGACCCAGGTCCAGATCGCTCTGGCCCAGCACGGCATCGCCGGCATGACCGTCAGCGAGGTCTCCGGCTACGCCCGCCAGCGCGGCCACCGTGAGGTCTACCGCGGGGCGGAGTTCACGATCGACTTCATCGCCAAGGCGAAGATCGAGATCCTCACCGACGATGCCGACGCGTCCGCGCTGATCGACATCATCACCGAGGCGGCCCGCACCGGCGCCGTCGGTGACGGCAAGGTGTGGTCCACGAGCGTCGACGAGGTCGTGCGCATCCGTACCGGCGAGCGGGGAGCCGCCGCCGTCTGAGCAGCATCCATCTCGAGGGGCGTCCGGCCGAATGGCGGGACGCCCCTCTTGGCGTCCACCGGCCGGCAGCTGCGGTCAGGGCAGCACCCAGGGGTAGCTGCCGAACAACACCTCGAGCTGTCGCATCCTCGTGGCGCTCATCGGCGCGAACTCCTCGACCTCCAACCGACGCCGCGAGGCCGTCCCCGCGCGGGCCCACGTGCCGCGGACCAGTCCGCCGGCGACCACAGACCGCCGGAACACCCCGTTGTTGCCGGGAACGAGCCTGACATGCTCATGGGCGGCCATCGCGAAAAGTCGGTCCTGGTAGCCGAGCACGAACTCATCGAAGCCGGGCAGGAGCAGCGGCCCCGCAGCCGCCCGGCCGACCTTCGCGACCTCATCCAGCAGGCCGGGTCGCCAGAAGCTGGCCTCGGCCGCACCGTCGGTCTCCAGCTCCTCGACGATCAGGGGCATGGCGGCTCGGACGGCGGTCAGCGGGAGCTTGGTCCACCATGCGAAGTCGCGCACCGTCGCCGGGCCGTGCGACGTGAAGTACCGCAGCGCCAGCTCGGCCGTCGCCGCGACGGTGTCCCCGTCGAACCGGCGCGCGAGGCGAGGGCTGTCCGGGATCCACTGGTCGAGCAGCGCCAGGTCCTGCTCCGTCCCGTTCCAGGGTCCGTAGACGAGGGTCGTCTCGGCGATGAGCATGAAGACGAGGTGGTAGCCGAAGCCGCCGGTGGTCCTGATGCCCGCGGCCTCCCACAGCTCGAACAGCTGTGCCCGGCTGATCGGACCGCCGGCCATCTCCGCCCTGGCGATCTCCCTGGCCATCTCGAGTGACGAGTCGTCGAGGCCCTGACGGTTCCGCCGCGCCACGGCCTCGCGGATGGGCCGCTCGGCACACAGCTCGGTCATCCAGACCGCATCGACGGCGGGGAGCAGGAACACGGTCCCCCGCATGGGGTAGCCGCGCACGAGCGCGCCGGCGTCGAGATCCTCGAGCACGTCGCGGACGCCGCCCGAGGCGGTCCGCAGGGCCGCGGACGCCAGCACGCCGGGGAGATCCTGGCCTTGCATGGCCCCCAGCGCGGCGACCGCGTCCGAGGGGCGTGCGAAAGGGCGAGTGACGAGGCCCTGGGCAACGAGTCTGGACCTGCCCAGCTGAGCGTCAGGCATGGGACCAGCGTCCCAGAGGCTCAGGCCAGGGAGCGCGTGACGCGGGTAGCAGCCTCCCGGCCGGAACGCACGGCGCCTTCCAGGTACCCATTGAAACGGCTCGCATACTCGGCCCCGGCCCAGTGCAGCACACCCTCGTCCTGTGCCAGGAGGGGACCGTTGGCGGTCCATACGCCCGGCGCGAAGTGCGCGCCGTGGCAGCCGCCCGTGAACCGCTCGGCGCCCCAGTCACGCTCGACATATCCGATCGGCTTGGCGCCGTCCTCACCGAAGGCACGCACGACAGCGTCCACGAAGGCCCGCTCGCGCAGGGTCACCGAGCGTCGGGCCAACGAGTCCGCGTCCGCACCCTCGAAGAAGCCCATCAGGTGCCCGTGCTCGCTGGTGTCGGCCGTCGTGTCGAACGTGACGCGCACCGCGCCCTCATCGGCGCTCGACTGGCCGGAGAAGCCCTTGTCCCGCCAGAACGGCTCCTTGTAGACTAGGAAGGCCTTGATGACGTTTCCGGGGGCGACCTTGTCGGCGGCCTCGATCCGCCACTGCGGCAGCGGTGGGTTGTGCTCAAGGGCGACGGCGAGGCGCGGCGGCAGCGTGGAGATGACCTGGCGGGCCTCGACGACCTCACCGCCCGCGAGCGTGAGGCGCGCAGAGGTGTCGTCGTGGTCGACGCGGGTGACCTCGGACTCCAGCCGCACGACGTCTCCGAGGCGCTCGGCCATGGCGTCGGCAACGGCGGCGACGCCGCCCTCCACGCGCTTCTGATGCAGGCCGCCGTTGCTGGCGAGCATCGTCTCAAGGTCGATGCCCGAGGTGACCTGCAGGAGCCCCTCCAGGAGCGTCGCGTCCTTGGGCATCGGGCCGAAGGCCGCGGCGTAGACCTCGCCGAAGCGGCGCTGGGCGCCCTGGGTGCGGAGGTTCGAGGTGACCCAGCGGCGCAGGTCCTGGTTGAGCCAGGCCTCGTTGGCCTTCCGCCAGGCCGCGTCGTCCCGCAGGCGCTGAGAGAGCCGCCGCAGCCGAAGCAGGCCCTGGCCGAGGTCGGAGACCTCGAAGGGCGTGAGCGCGGGGAGCTCTTCGGAGCTCGGAACCTCGAGGGACTTGCCGCGCAGCCGCACCACCAGGTTGCCGGAGGCCGGGAGCCCGATGGTCTCGAATCCGAGCTCGTCGATGATCTCCTGCAGCGAGTCGTATCCGGGGCCGATCCACTGGCCGCCGAGCTCGACATACGAGCCGTCGTTCAGGATCTTGTTCTCGACCCGGCCGCCGACCCGACCGCGCGCCTCCAGGACGACGACGCTCAGGCCTCGGTCCACGAGGTGCCTGGCAGCAACAAGGCCGGCCAGGCCAGCACCGATGATGGCGCAATCGAACACGGTTCCTCCTCGCTGCCCGGAAGCGGTGGTTCCCGAGGGCTCAGACCAGCCTACAAGGCCGCCACAGCTCGGATTCACGGGCTTCCCCTAAACGTCCGGGCAGCAAACGGGGACGGCCTCCAGATGAGCTCCGGAGGCCGTCCCACTGCCGAGCCGCCCACGGGAATCGAACCCGTGACCTACGCTTTACGAGAGCGTCGCTCTACCGACTGAGCTAGGGCGGCAGCAGTTGAGAACTATACAGAACCCGCGCAGCTTTGGTCCAACCGGGCCCCGATCAGCGGCACACGGTTCCCTCGTCGGGGGCGGCGCCGTCGTACAGATAGGCGTCGACGTGCTCCGCGATGCAGCTGTTGTCGCCCGTCACCGCGCCGTGGCCCGCCCCGTCGAGGGTGAGGAGCACGCCGGAGTCGAGTTGCTCTGCCATCGTCTGCGCCTGCTCGTAGGGCGTCGCCGAGTCGCCGGTGGTGCCGACGACGAGGATGGTCGGGGCGCCCTTCGCGGTGAGCTTCAGCTGGGGAGCCGAGTCGGCCGTCCAGAACTGGCAGGTGTAGCTGGTGCCCATGTTCGGCGCCATGATCGGCGCCTTCTTGAAGGTGTCCTTCCAGTCACCCATGACGGCATCGGCGCCGTCGTCCTGCGCATCCGCACAGGCCATGGCCGGGAACGCGAACGCGATGGTCTCATAGGTGTCATCACCGCGTCCGTTCATGACGTCGGCCGCCCACAGCAGGTTGGTGCCGTCGCCGGTGAATCCCTGTGCGATCACCTCGGCCAGCGTGCGGTAGGCGGTGTCGTCCTCGTAGAGGAACAGCGCGATGCCGGTGGCCGCCAGACTCTGGGTCAGCTTCCGGTCCCCCACCGTCAGGGGCTGCTCGTCGAGGCCCGCCAGGAAGCCGGCGATGCGGTCGTTGATGGCGTCCTGGTCGTCACCGAGGTCGCACAGGTCTGAGTGGGCGCACCAGGCCGTGAAGTTGGTCAGCGCGAGCTCGAAACCCTCCACCTGGGCTGGCGCGTCGTCGGACCCGGTGATGTCGACGGCGGCGTCGAGCACGAGCCGGCCGACGGTGTCCGGGAACAGCTCGGCGTAGGTGGCGCCGACGAAGGTGCCGTAGGAGACGCCGACGTAATTCAGCTTCTCTGCGCCGAGGAGGTGGCGCAGCAGGTCGAGGTCGCGCGCCACGTCGACGGTCGTGATGTGGTCGAGCAGGTCGCCGGAGGCGTCGCGGCACTGCTCGGCGAAGTCCTTGCCGCCGTTCTTGAGAGCCTTGATCTCGGCGTCATCGTCCGGGCTCGCGTCGAGGTTCATGATGGCGTCGGTCTGCTCGAGATCCCCGCAGACGACGTGCGTGGACTCGCCGGTACCCCGCGGATCCCAGCCGACGGTGTCGTAGTTCTGCCAGCGTCCGGCGAGGTTCTCGGCCATGGACTGCCCACCGTAACCGGGGCCGCCGGGGTTCACGAACAGGGGGCCGCGCGACGAATCGCCGTCCGGCACGCGCCGCACCGCGATCTCGACGGCCGGCCCGGAGGGGTCCTCCCAGTCCAGGGGGGCGAGGATCGTGGCGCACTGGGCGCCGATGTCGGAGTCCTGGCATGCCTCCCAGTCGACGACCTGGGTGGCGTACGACGTGAGGTCCCCCAGCGAATCCTCGAACTCGACGCTCGGTTCTCCCGACGGCGTGTAGTCGAGCTGACGGTCGGCGTTCGCGTCATCCTCTGCGGGCAGCAGTGCATGGTCGGCCACGGGCACCTCGGGCACGCCGGGCATCCGGGCGCCGTCCGCGGGGGCGGACGGCGTGACCGGCCCGGTGGTCGACGGGGACGCGGGCTCGTCCCTGCTCTGCCCGCGCACGAGGCCTCCGGTGAACAGCGCAACGACCAGGCCGACGGCGATGACCGCCAGGATGACCTGGGTCAGCTTGACCGTTCTGCTCATGAGCCCCTCTCCCTGCGCGGACGTCGCGCTCCTGATGTCGAAGATACCCAGTCGGGCGGGATCCTCGCCCGCAGGGCGCCACGGCGTCCGCGTGTCGGCTCAGGAGCGCTTGGCCTCTCTGGCGTGGTGGCGGGACGCGGAGATGGCTCCGTCGACGCCTGCCTTGCCGCCACCGAGGCTGAAGAACAGGATGCCGACGGCCGCCAGGAGCAGGTCCTTGTCCCCGATGAAGCCCTCGACACCCTCGACGAAGATGCTGAAGCTGCCCCAGCGGATGAACACCAGCGAGCCGATCGCGATCGCGGTGAGCAGCAGACCGACGACCCGCACCGCCATGCCGATCACCAGGAGTACCGCCATCGCGGCCAGCGCGAAGCCGAGCACCCAGGCAACAGTGCGCGGCTCGGGGATCAGTGTGCGGCTGAGCAGTTCGGTGGTCGCGTCGATGTCCGACAGGATCTGGTAGCCGACGATCCCCAGGATCGCGGCGACGACCAGACGCAGCACCAGAAGACCGAAGCTCCCGAAGCCCCCGACGCCGCGGCGGGGCGCGGGCGGTGCCTCGCGCAGTGCGTTCGCCTCGGAGGTGGCCACGAGACCGAGTCGCTGGTCCCGCGCCTCCTTGTCGGCGCGCAGCTGCTGGGCGACCCGCTCCTCCTCCGCCACCTCGTCCTCGAGGCTGCGACGCTGGGGAGCGTCGATGATCTGGGTGTCCTCGGCATCGGGTCGGTAGAGCCCTGCGATCGCGGCGCCTCCGCCGGCTCCGGCCGCCATCACGGCTGCGGCGGCGCCCAGCCCCTCCTGGTCCGGCTCGAGATCCGGCTCCTCGGGTGCGGGCTCCACCTCGTCTACGAGCGACATGTCGGTCTCTGCGGTCGGCGCGGCCAGCTCCGGCGGGACGACCGCCTCCGCATCGGGCCGCGGGCGCACCTGGGCCTCGTCCGGTTCAGGTTCGGGCGTGATCTCCGGCTCGGGCTCGGGCGTGATCTCCGGCTCGGGCTCGGGCGCGATCTCCGGCTCGGGCTCAGGCGCGACCTCCGGCTCGGGCTCAGGCGCGACCTCCGGCTCGGGCTCAGGCGCGACCTCCGGCTCGGGCTCAGGCGCGACCTCCGGCTCGGGCTCAGGCGCGATCTCCGGCTCGGGTTCGACCTCAGGCGCAGGCTCGGGCTCCGGCTCCGGCTGGGGTGCGGGCTCATCCGCGGTCGCGGCGACGACGGGGCCAGGTTCCTGGGCGGCAGCGCTCTGCGGCGGCTCGGGCACGGGAACGGCCTGTTCCTCGGCGTAGTCGTCCCACTCACCCGGGGACACAGGGACGCCGTAGTCGTCCTGCTCTGCGGACCAGTCCGGCTCCCGGGGCGTGCCCTCGTGAACCCAATCGTTGTTCGACATGTCGCGTCCCCTCTTCCTGGGCAGTCCTCACCATCATCTTGTCATCGACGCGGCCACCCCCCGGGCAGACACGCCCGCCCCAGGTCAGGAACGCGCCGCGAGCGACACACCGAGCAGCATCGCCTCGAGGGCGAGCTGAGGTGCGACGTTGCCCTCGAGCGCGGTCCTCGCCTCGAGGATCGCGTCGAGTGCCCGCACGGTCTGTTCGGGCGTCGACCGGTGCGCCACCGGAGTGATCTCGTCGGCGAGATCGGCGTTTACGAGCGCGACCTCCGGCGCCGTCTGCACCGCGAGGACGTCGCGGTAGTACCCGGTCAGTTCCGTCAGCACCCGGTCGAGCGCGTCGCGCTGCAGGCGCTTGACCCGCAGCTTCTGCTGGTCCTCGAGCTCCTTCAGCGCCGCCTGGGCGCTGCGCACGCGCACCCCGCGGGTGCCGACGCCGAGCGCCTCCTCGAGCGCGGAACGTTCCCGCGTATCGACCTCGGCGGTGGCCTGCTGGGCCTCGTCAGCCGCCGACGACACCAGGTTCTCGGCCGCGTCGAGGCAGGCTGTGACCGACGTGAGGCGCCCAGGGAGCGTGAGGATCTCACGACGGCGGATCCTCGCCTCGTCGTGGCGGGCGAGCATCCGGGCGCGCCCGATGTGCCCCTGGGCGGCCCGGGCCGCGTGCGCGGCCAGTGCGGGCGAAATCCCGTCGCGCTGGATCAGCAGTTGGGTGACCGCCTCGTCGCTCGGCGTGACGAGCCGGACGGTGCGGCAGCGCGACCGGATGGTGACGATGACGTCGTCGGCGCTCGGCGCACAGAGCAGCCACACCGTGGCTGGTTCCGGCTCCTCAAGGCCCTTGAGCAGGGCGTCGGCGCCACGCTCGGTGATGCGGTCGGCATCCTCGACGATGACGATCTGATAGCGGCCCTTGACGGGCACCATGTTCGCGCGGCCCACGAGCGCCCTGGTCTCGGCGACGCCGATCGAGAGCTGCTCCGTGCGCAGCAGCGTGACGTCGGGGTGCGCAGCCGAGAGCGAGGTTCGGCACTCCTCGCATTCGCCGCAGCCTCCGCGCGGGCACTGCAGGGCTGCGGCGAAGGCCTTGGCGGCGTTCGAGCGCCCCGACCCGGGCGGGCCGACGAACAGCCAGGCGTGGGTCATGGCGTGACGACGGCCGTCGACCGCGCGACGGAGCGTCTCCACCGCGCGGTCCTGACCGACAAGTTCCGAGAACACCTCACCCATGGTGCTCATCCTGCCATCAGGCGACGACAGCCTCCCCCTCTGCGGCAGCCTGCTGGGCGCGCTCGATGCGGTGGTTGCGTAGCGACCAGGCCAGCGCAGCCAGGCCCGCGGCAACGATGAAGAGGTAGATCGGCACGTGCGCCGCCGGCGGAACGTCGAAGGCCTTCAGCAATGAGCGTACGTTGACCAGCACGATGGTCGATCCCGCAGCGGCGCCGAGCAGGCGGGGCGGCAGATGGCGCACGAGCCACGCGGCGATAGGGGCTGCGATGACGCCGCCGACGAGCAGTGCGATGGCCAGGCCGGGCACGATGGCCTCGCCGCCGAGTCCGATGAAGAAGCCGATGCTGGCCGCGATGGACACAAGGAACTCGCTCGCGTCGATGGTGCCGATCACCTTGCGGGGCTCCATGCGTCCGCTGGCCAGCAGCGCGGGCGTGCCGACCGGACCCCAGCCGCCACCGCCGGTGGCGTCGATGAACCCGGCGAAGGTGCCCAGCGGCGCGAGGAACTTCGTGGGCAGGCGCTCGCCCAGCCGCTTCGTGGAGATGTTGAAGAAGGTGAAGCGGATCAACACGTAGAGGCCGAGCGTCAGCAGGATCACGGCCATGATCGGGGCCGCCAGCTCGGTGCTGATGTTCGAGAGGACGGATGCGCCGAGGAAGGCGCCGATGGCGCCGGGGATCCCGATGCGGGCGACGACCTTCCAGTCGACGTTGCCGAACCGGTGGTGCGAGACACCCGACGCGAGGGTTGTCCCGATCTCCGCGAGATGGACTGTGGCGGATGCCATGGCGGGGTTGGTGCCGATCGCCAGCAGCAGGGTGGTGGACGTCACGCCGTAGGCCATGCCGAGCGAGCCGTCGACAAGTTGCGCGGCCAGCCCGACGAGGGCGATGAGGATGAGTCTGAACATGGTGGGCTCCTGGGTATGGCTGACGGATGGGTGACGTCAGCGCAGACACAGGGCACTCGCGACGCGCCGGAAGTCGATGGGACGACGTGCGGTGAACATCGGCATGTCGCTCAACTCCTCTCCGGCCGTGCGGTTCCGGAGGAGTCAAGCATGTGTGGCGCGGCAGGAGGAAGCGTCCCGGTTCGTTTTCGCCCAGCGAGGAATCAGGAATGAAAACGCCCCTCCCCCGCTGCGGGGAAGGGGCTGGTCAGAGCCGGTTCAGGGCAGCATCGGCAGCAGCCGGTCCCGGATCGCGGCGGCGATCTCCTCGCGGGTCCAGCGGGCGTTCAGGACGAGGTACCGGTCAGGCTCGGCGGCCGCGAGATCGAGGAAGAACTGCCGGGCCCGACGGTGCACGTCCAGGCCGGCGCTCTCAAGGCGGTCCTTGTCCTTGATCCTCGCCACCGCATCGCCCGGATCCGCGTCGAGCAGGACGGTCAGGTCGGGACGCAGGCCGCCGACGGCCCACCACGCGATGCGTGAGACCTCGGCCTGGCCGAGAGCGCGGCCGGCCCCCTGATAGGCGACCATCGAGTCGACGTATCGGTCGCAGACCACGACCTGCCCCGAATCGAGCGCCGGCGACACGAGCTCATGGACGTGTTGGGCCTTGTCTGCGGCGTACATGAGGGCCTCCGCCCGCGGAGACACGTCACCGAAGCTCGGGTCGAGCACGAGACGGCGCAGCTCGGCACCCACCTCGGTGCCGCCGGGCTGACGGGTCACCACGTGTGGCACTCCGCGGTCGGCGAGCCAGGCGCCGAGGAGCGCCACCTGGGTGGTCTTGCCGACCGAGTCTCCGCCCTCGAACACCACGAACAGTCCGGTCACCGGTTCCTCGCCTTCCGCAGCTGCTTGCGCGCCACCTCGACCCGGGAGGGCCACTGGTCGATGAATGTCTGCCGGCGGTGCGCGACGGCGCTGCGGGTGCGTTCGGTGTCGACCCCCAGCTGGTACGCCTGCCTGGCCGACAGCCCGTCGAGCTCGGGTTCGCCGCGGAAGGGGCCGAGGGCGCAGTCCCGCAGCTCGTCGATGATGACGTCGAGGAGCTCCCGAAGCCTCCGGAGTTCCTTGCCGAACAGCGGCGTCGCCACCGCGGCCACGACCTCCAGCTGTTCGGCGGCGCGCAGCGCCGCCTGCCACTGCTCGTCGGGAGCGTCGACCGTGAGCGCGAGGCACCGGTCTCCGAGGATGGACGCACCTTGATCCGCCGGCTGGAAGAGCATCTGCGCGGCGTGCCGCTGCGACAGGTCGCCGAGCCGCGGTGCCGGCACGGCCCCGACCAGCGCGTCGAGCACGGCCAGCGTCGGCGGATCTATCTCGGTCTGTGTCGAGAACGGCAGGCCGACGAGCAGCTTCTCGACGGACTCGCGCCAACTCGGGTCGAGGACGGAGGCGAGGCCACGCAGGTCGCGGCCGAAGGCCCAGAGCCGGTCGTTGACCTGGCTGAGGTCGTCTCCGCCGGCGGCGCGCCGGTCGAGGTCGGCGGTGACGATCGCGTGCAGGTGCCGGCAGAAGACGGCACTGACGAACTCCTCGAGGGTGTCGTCGCGGGTCGTGTCGCGCACGGGAGGGAAGTTCGTGAGCCCCGTTGCGGGAGCGCCGAGGCGGCGCTGCAGCGACGGGAACGCGTCGACCTCGGTGGCGTTGATGCGGTCGGCTGCGGCGAGCAGGAACCGGCGCTGATCTCCCGTCAACGCTCTGGCGGGGGTGATGGTCACCTCGCGGTACCTCGCGGTCGTCATGGAGTCGCGGCGGACCCTGACCTTCTCGTCCCGCACGTGCGCAATCCCGCTCCCGTCGACGCCGCGCAGCGTCCACTCGTCGCGGACGCAGTGCAGACCGGCGAGCGGGCCGATGATCTGGTGGCGGATCAGCGGCCGCAGCAGCTGCGCGAACACCGGGGGCAGGTCGCCGTCGGCACCGAGCGGTTCGATCTGCCGGGCAGGCAGGTGCGGGCGCCAGCCGGCGGCGGACAGGAACCACTGTCCGATGCCGCCGACGACGCGGTGCGCCACGATCACGCCGTCGCGCAGGAGCCTGCCGTCGGGTGCATCGAGGACCGTGACCTCCAGCTCGTAACTGGCCGAGGGGCGCCTCAGCAACCGCGCGATGCCGACGTCGAGGCTGGTCAGCTCGGGAGGCGGTGCGGTGTAGGGAACCTCGAGCCTGATCGGCGCGAGCTTCCTGCCCTTGGTGCCCATGCGGGCGGCTACTTCTTCGCGGCGGTGCCGGTGGGCTTCTTGGCGGCCGGCTTCCTGGCCGTCGTCGCCTTCTTGGCGGGAGCCTTGCGGGTGGTGCGCTTGGGTGCGGGCCCCTTGGCGCGCTTCTCGGCGAGCAGCTCGAAGGCCCGCTCGGGCGCGACGGTCGCGGGGTCGTCATCGCGGCGCAGCGTCGCGTTCGTCTCCCCGTCGGTGACGTAGGGCCCGAAGCGGCCGGACTTCAGCACGACCGGCTTCCCGGAGACGGGGTCGGGGCCGAACTCCTTCAGCGGCGCGGCGGCCGCCGCCCTGCCGCGCGTCTTGGGCTGCGCGTAGATGGCCAGTGCCTCGTCCAGCGAGATGTCGAAGATCTGGTCCTCGCTCGTCAGCGAGCGCGAGTCCGTGCCGCGCTTGAGGTACGGCCCGTAGCGGCCGTTCTGCGCGGTGATCTCGTTGCCCTCGGGATCGGCGCCGACGACGCGCGGGAGCGACATGAGCTTCAGCGCGGTCGGCAGGTCGACCGAGTCGAGCGACATGGACTTGAACAGCGACGCCGTGCGCGGCTTGGCCGACTTCGGGGCGTCGTCGGGCAGGACCTCGGTGACGTAGGGGCCGAAGCGTCCGTTCTTCGCGACGATCATGTTCCCGGACGCCTCGTCGACGCCGAGCTGGTGCTCCTCGTCGAGCGGCTTGCTGAGGAGCTCCTCGGCAAGCTCGACGGTGAGCGCGTCGGGCGGGAGGTCCTCCGGCACGTTGGCACGGCGGCCGTCGGAGGCCTCGACGTAGGTGCCGTAACGGCCGACGCGCACGTCGATCCCGGAGTCCCCCAGCGGGAAGGTGGACAGCGCGCGGGCGTCGATGTCGCCCAGTTCGGTGACGAGCTTCTCGAGCCCGAGGTGGGCGTCGCCGCCGCCGAAGTAGAAGTCGGTCAGCACGCTGAGCCGCTTGGCCTTGCCTGCCGCGATCTCGTCGAGCTGCTCCTCGAGCTGGGCCGTGAAGGCGTAGTCGACCAGGTCCGGGAAGTGGTCCTCGAGCAGCCGGGTGACCGCGAACGCGAGCCACGTCGGCACGAGGGCGGAGCCCTTCTTGAACACGTAGTCGCGGGCGGTGATGGTGCGGATGATCGACGCGTAGGTCGACGGGCGGCCGATCTCGAGTTCCTCGAGTTTCGCGACGAGCGACGGCTCGGTGTAGCGAGCCGGGGGCCGGGTCTCGTGACCGGCCGGCTCGACGGAGGCGGCGGCCAGCCCCTGGCCCTCGTCCAGGATGGGGAGGCGCGTCTGCGCGTCGTCGGTGGCGGAGTCATCGTCGGTGCCGGCGACGTAGGCCTTCAGGAATCCGGGGAACGTGATGGTGCGGCCGGAGGCGACGAGCTTCGCCGACGAGGCCTCGCCGCCGGGCAGCGGGGTCGCGACGAAGGCCGCCTCGATGCCCACAGAGACTGACTCGCCGCGGGCGTCGGCCATCTGCGAGGCGAGCGTGCGTCGCCAGATCAGCTGGTAGAGGCGGAATGCGTCGCCGGCCAGGCCTGTCGCGTCGGGATGCTGGAAGGTGTCGCCTGCGGGTCGGATGGCCTCGTGGGCCTCCTGCGCGTTCTTGACCTTCGACGTGTAGACGCGCGGCTTCGCGGGGAGGAAGCGCTCGCCGAAGAGCTCGGCGACCTGCTTGCGGGCCGCGGAGATCGCCTGCGTGGACAGCGTCACCGAGTCGGTTCGCATGTAGGTGATGAAGCCCTTTTCGTAGAGCTCCTGAGCCACTGACATGGCGCGCTGCGACGAGAACCCGAGCTTGCGGCCGGCCTCCTGCTGCATCGTGGTCGTGCGGAACGGCTCGTAGGGACGACGCGTGTAGGGCTTCGACTCCACCGAGCCGACCCTCAGCGTGGCGGTGCGGAGCGCCTCGGCGAGCGCCTTGGCCGCGGCCTCGTCGAGCACGAGCGCGTCGCTGCCGGTCAGCTGACCTGCGGCGTCGAAGTCACGGCCCTGCGCGACGCGGGTGCCCTCCACCTCGGCGAGGCGCGCGGGGAAGTTGCGGGGGTCGCAGTCGGGGCCAGCGTCGAGCATGACGTCCAGGTCCCAGTAGGAGGCGGGGACGAAGGCGATGCGCTCGCGCTCCTTGTCGACGACGAGCCGGGTCGCCACGGACTGCACGCGCCCGGCGGACAGCCGGGGCATGACCTTCTTCCACAGCACCGGGGAGACCTCGTAGCCGTAGAGCCGGTCGAGGATGCGGCGGGTCTCCTGCGCGTCGACAAGGTCGACGTCGAGCTCGCGGGGGTTCCGGACGGCCTCCTCGATCGCGGGCTTGGTGATTTCGTGGAACACCATCCGCTTGACCGGGACCTTGGGCTTGAGCTCCTCCATCAGGTGCCACGCGATGGCCTCGCCTTCGCGGTCACCATCGGTGGCGAGCAGGAGCTCGTCGACCTCCTTGAGCTTGGCCTTGAGGTCCTTGATGGTGGACTTCTTGTCGGCGGACACCACGTAGATCGGCTGGAAGTCGTCGGAGACGTTGACGCCGGTGCGGGCCCACTTCTCGCCCTTGTACTTGGCTGGCACCTCGGACGCCGATGTCGGCAGGTCACGGACGTGTCCACGGCTGGACTCGACGATGTAGTCGCGACCGAGGTAGCCGGCGATCTTGGTCGCCTTGGTCGGCGACTCCACGATCACGAGACGCTTCGAAGCCATCAGTTGGTGCCCTTCCGGGGTGAGAGACTCACGACACAATAGCCTGACGTGTCAATCGCCCCCGGGGGCCACCGGGTCAGTCGATGACGAGCAGCTGGTCGAGGAGCGCTTCGCGGACCTCGGGCAGCACCTGCGCGGCGAGCTCGGGCCCGTCGACCTCGAGCACCTGCGCCACCGCCGCGAGCACCTGGCCGAGCGTGAGGTCGCCGTCGAGCGCACCGAGGACCGCGGCCAGCGCAGTGTCGGCCTTGATCGCCCGGAGCAGGCCGGCCCGCTGCCGGAAGACCACGTACCGCGGATCGGCGGCGCCGGGGTCGCCGAGTGTCTCCTGCTCGACGTCGACCAGCCTCGGCCTGGCGGCCAGCAGCGCGGCGGTCGGCAACCGGGACGCGTCGACCGCGGCGGCGTGGCGGGCGAACACCCCGCCGACCGGCTGGGCGACGGCGTGCGGCCAGCTCTCGAACCGGCGGTGCGGCACGGTGCGGCCCGCGCGGGTGATGAGGATCCATCCCATGCCGACCGAGGTGATGCCGAGCCCGTCGAAGTAGGCGAGCCACTCGTCGTAGGCGGCCCGCCAGCCGGGGCGGCCGCCGAGGCCGGCATCTGTGAGCCACATCTCGATGTAGGCGAACACATCGAGCCTCTCCCGCTCGATGACCCAGGCGTCGCAGCCGTCGGGGACCCAGCCGGCGAGGCGCTCCTCCCACGGCTCGCCCTCGAGGATCGCCCAGTTGGTCAGCAGCTGCAGGGAGCCGCCCTCGGACAGATGATCGGCTGCACCCCTGACCAGGGTCTCCACGAGCGAGTCGCCGACGAAGTTCGTCTCCCGGTACGCGAGTCTGTCCTCATCGTCGCCGGGCGGGCTCATCACGAAGGGCGGGTTGGACACGATGAGATCGAAGCGCTCACCCGCCACGGGCTCGTACAGCGACCCGGACCGCAGCTCGACGCCGGTGCCGCTGAGCGCCGAGCTGAGGGCCGCGAGCTCGAGGGCCCGCGGATTGACGTCGGTCGCGACGACCCGCTGCGCGTGCCGGGCGAGGTGCAGCGACTGGACCCCGCAGCCGGTGCCCAGATCGAGCGCCGAGGTGACCGGGGTGCGCATGGTCAGCTGGGCCAACGACGTCGAGGCCGGCGAGACGCCGAGCACGTAGTCGGGCCGGGTGGGTTCGACGACGGTGTCGAGGCCGGGCGTGAGGTCGGCGACGACCCAGCCGCTGGCCCCGTCGTCGGGCGACCCGTAGGGGCGCAGGTCGACGGTGGCCCGCAGCCGGTCGTCCTCCGCGGCAAGGTAGCCGGCCGCGAGCAGGGCGTCCACGTCGAGCGCGCCGCGGAGGTCAGCGGCGGGGACGGGCTGCTGGAGCAGGAAGACCCGGATGAGGGTGGCCAACGGGTCCGTCGCGTCGCCGAGCGCGACGTCGGCGGGCACGGTGCAATTGCGGCCGAGGCCGTCCTGACCACTGGTGCCGATGCGGTCCAGGACCTCGTCCACGACGTACCCGGCGGCGGTGAGATCGGCGCGCAGGCGGGTGGAGTCCACCGCGGGTCCATGGTCAGCAGACATGAGGGTCAGCCTATCCCGCCTGCGCGCGTGCGGGCTCAGGCCGTGACCGACTCGGTCGCACCCTTCCACAGGTTGATGCCCTCGACGCCGCTGTGCGTGTCGATGGCCTTCAACTCGTCGGCCGTGAACTCCAGGTTGCCGAGGGCATCGAGGTTGTCGTCGAGCTGGGCCACCGAGGAGGCCCCGAGCACCACGGAGGTGACCGACGCGGCCCCCTGGTCCCGCAGCGCCCATGCGATGGCCATCTGTGCCAGGGACTGGCCGCGGGCCCCGGCGATCTTGTTCAGCTCGCGGAGCTGGGCGATGTTCTCCTCCTTCAGGAGGTCCGTGTCGAGCGACTTGTGCTGCGCCGCGCGCGAGTCCGCGGGGATCCCGTCCAAGTAGCGCGACGTGAGCATGCCTTGGGCGAGCGGCGAGAAGCCGATGACGCCCATGCCGGCCTGAGCGGCGGCCTCCAGGAGGCTCGGGCTGCCCTCCTCGACCCAGCGGTTGAGGATCGAGTAGGAGGGCTGGTGGATGACGAGCGGCGTGCCCAGCGAGCGGGCGATCTCCTGCGCCTTGAGCGTCAGGCCCGCCGAGTAGGAGGAGATACCGGCGTAGAGCGCCTTGCCGGAGCGAACGGCCTGGTCGAGGGCCGCCATGGTCTCCTCGAGCGGGGTCTCCGGGTCGGGGCGGTGGTGGTAGAAGATGTCGACGTAGTCGAGGCGCATCCGCTGGAGGGAGTCATCGAGCGAGCTGAGCAGGTACTTGCGCGAGCCGCCGAAGCCGTACGGGCCGGGCCACATGTCCCAGCCCGCCTTGCTTGAGATGACGAGCTCGTGGCGGTAGCCGGCGAAGTCCTCCGAGTAGATGCGGCCGAAGTTGGTCTCGGCCGAGCCGTAGGGCGGGCCGTAGTTGTTGGCGAGGTCGAAGTGCGTCACGCCGCGGTCGAAGGCCCGGCGCAGCACATCGCGCTGGGTCTGGAGCGGCTTGTCGTCGCCGAAGTTGTGCCACAGCCCCAGCGAGATGGCCGGCAGCTTCAGGCCAGACGTGCCGAGGCGGCGGTAGGGCATGGACTCGTATCGGTCAGCGGATGCGACATAGGTCATGCGCCCAGCCTAGTGACGCTCTCAGCCGAGCGTGCCCGCGGTCGCCCGCCGGGTCACCCGTTCCGGGGCACCGGGGATCGATCCCACCAGCCTGGCCGACACCTCGACCTCGACCACCACCCAGGGCTCCGTCCCCCTCACCTCGCAGCCCGTCATCGTGGCCGCGTTGCGGGCAGCCGCCGACGCCGCCGCCGTGCAGGCGTCCGCGCCGCGGACCGCCGCGGACACCCCGGCCAGCGCCGCGAGCTCGGCCGTCTGCTGTGCCTTGCGGGCCACCGCGAACCAGCCGATCAGCACGCAGGCCGCCAACGTCACGGCCAGCACGCACGCGCAGAGGCCGACAACCAGCATCGACCCCGCGGCTCCACGCTCTGAGCCCTCCCGTCGGCGGAGGGAGGCCGACAGGAGGTCCCCGGCCGCCCGGCGCAGCCGGACCGACAGGTGGGTGCGGCCGGACCGGAGGGTGCGACCGCACCGGAGTGGGGCAGGGCGGCTCGCCGGACCCGTCACGGCCCGACACCCGGTTCGTACGCCGCCCACGCCTCTGACGTGACCGACACCGTTCCCAGCCCCACGACGACCACGGGTGCCGTGACCGTGACCCGGACGCCGTCGGCCTGCCGGTCGACCGCGACCTCCGCGCCCGCGGGCGCCCTGGCGAGTGCCGCCGAGACGGCCTCGCCGTCCCCGCGGGCCGTCTGCCGGGCGACCTGCGATCCCGCCTCCTGGCAGGCGGCCTGGACGACGCCGAGCATCGTCAGGCTCACGAGGCAGGCCGTCAGGAGGGTGGCCGTCACGATCCCGACGGCCAGCTCAACCGTGACGAGACCGCGCTGGCCGCCCGGCCGTGACATCAGAGGCCCTCGGCGACCCGGGTGAAGATCTCCACCACCCAGTCGAACAGGGTCTTGAAGAAGGCGTTGTCGCTGAAGATCCGCAGGAGCACGAGCGCCACGGCGGCCGCGGCCAGCAGGCCGATGGCGTACTCGACGGTGGTGAGGCCGCGCTCGGCCAACCGGGCGCGACGGCTGATCTTCGTGGGCGTCTTGGCGACGACGAGGTGGGACATGGCCGGTTCCTTCCGTGAGCGGCTGCCTTTCAGCCGGTCACGGACGTGATGACCGATTCAGCGCCCGAGTCTCCACGCCCGTTCGAGGGTGTGGATAGCACCCGACTACGGCAGCGCCTGGTCGAGCAACAGCGCGAGGAGCTCGGTGGCGTCGGCCTTGTTCAGCACCTGATTCTGGTTGCCGCACTTCGGCGACACGACGCAGGCTGGGCAGCCGTCAGCGCAGGGGCATCTCGTGAGGCGGTCGAGGGTGGCGCGCAGCCACAGTTCCGCGACGTCGTAGCCGCGGTAGGCGAAGCCGGACCCGCCGGTCATCCCGTCATGCACGAAGATCGTCGCGACCCCCGTGTCGGGGTGCAGCGCGGTGCTCACCCCGCCGATGTCCCACCGGTCGCACGGTGCGAAGGCGGGCAGGAGGCCGATGGCCGTGTGCTCCATGGCGTGCGCGGCGGCGCCGACCTGGAGCTCGTCCCAGCCGAGCCTGCCCAGCAGCCCTGGCGGCACGGTCCACCACACAGCCTGGGTGATCATCTGCCGGCGCGGAAGCTCCAGCGCGGTGGTGTCCCAGACCTCGTGCGTGACCTCGTCGCGGCGCAGGTAGGCAAGCACCTGCGAGTCGAGCCGGACGTCGCCGCGGTGGATGGTCGTGCGCCCCAGCGGCCGCGAGTCGGTGGTGCCGAGGATCTGGATGTCGAAGCTCTCCTGCGGCTGGGTGTAGTAGCGGGGACGACCCGCCACGACGATCGCCTGGTGGTCCTCCTCGTCGAGGCTCTCGACGAGGAACGACTCCCCCTGGTGGAGGTAGACGGCACCCGGATGCACCGTTCTGTCAGCGGCACCGACGTCGACCATGCCCACCACGCGGCCGGTGTCGCGCTCGATGATGTCGAGCGGCCGCTCGCCGATGGAGCGCAGGTTGATGTAGTCGACGGCACGGTCCGGACGGGTCCAGAAGTACCGCCCCACACGGTTCCGCAACACCCCCTGGACTGCGAGGGTGTCGAGCAGTGCACCGGTCGTGGGCCCGAACCAGCGGGCATCCTCGACCGTGAGGGGGTGCTCCTGCGCGGCGGCGGCGAGGTGCGGGCCGAGGACCCGCGGGTTCTCGGGATGCAGGATGGCCGCCTCGACTGGCGCGTCAAACACCAGCTCGGGGTGCTCGAGGAGATAGACGTCGAGCGGGTCCTCGCGGCCCAGCAGCACCACCAGCGCGTCCTGCCCGCGGCGACCGGCGCGGCCGGCCTGCTGCCAGAAGGAGGCCAGCTTGCCCGGGTAGCCCGAGACGAGCACGGCGTCCATCCCGGCGATGTCGACGCCCAGCTCGAGCGCGTTGGTGCTCGCCATCCCCCTGAGCTCCCCGCTGTGCAGGGCCGCCTCCAGGCCGCGCCGGTCGGTCGCGAGGTAACCGCCGCGATACGAGGCGATGCGGGCGGGGTCCTTGGCCAGCTCCTGCGCGGCCAGCGAGACGAGCTCCGCGCCCTGGCGCGACGGGACGAACGCGATCGTCTGGCGCCGCTCGTCGGAGAGCGACGACAGGAGGAAGGCCGTGTCGCCGCGCAGCGAGTCCGCCGGCCGCCAGAGCGCGACAGTGCGGCGGCCCGCGGGAGACGTGTCCTCCTCCACGATCGTCACCTCGTCCACCCCGGCAAGCGACGCGGCGAACTCCGCGGCGTTGGGCGCGGTAGCGGACGACAGGGCCACGACCGGCTCCGCGCCGTACATCGCGGCGAGCCGGCGCAGCCGTCGGATCACCTGCGCGACGTGCGCGCCGAAGACCCCCTGGTAGCGGTGTGCCTCGTCGATGACGATGTAGCGCAGCGAGCCGAGCAGCCTCGACCACCGCTGGTGGTTCGGCAGGACGGAGAAGTGCAGCATGTCCGGGTTGGTCAGCACGTAGCTGGCATGGTCGCGGGCGAATCGCCGCTCGGCCTCGTCCGAGTCGCCGTCCAGCGTGGAGATGCGCCAGGACCTCGGGCCGAGCTCCGCGGCCGCGCGCGCCTGGTCGTGGGCCAGCGCCTTCGTCGGCGCCAGGTAGATGGCCGTGTGTCTGGGGCGCGTGAGACGTCGCCTCGACGACGGCGACTCGAACCCGACGGTGCCGTCGACGCAGGCCGCGAGCACCGGCATCAGGTAGCCGAGGGTCTTGCCGGAGCCGGTCGCGGTGCAGATCATCGCATGGCTCCCGCGGAAGAGGGCGTCGGCGAACTCCGCCTGGTGCGCCCAGGGCTCCGGCACCCCGGCCGACTCGATCCGGGCGACGGTGTCGGCCGCCAGCCAGGCCGGCCAGGCGACGCCCAGCCCGTCGCGGGGCTCCCGCACGGACACGGCCGTCACCTCGTCGCGCGCCAGCACCCAGTCGAATTCCACCCCACCACTGTGCCAGGGCCCTCCGACGTCGTGAGTCCGAGGGCCTGGGGGCAGCGGCTCTGGTCAGTGCTCGTCGGATTGGTCCCCGTGTGCGGCTCTCCTGTGGACGGTGCCCCGTCAGCCGACGAGCCCCGCGAGCAGGCCGGCGATGATCGGCACCACGCCGACGAGCACGAAGGCCGGCAGGAAACACACCATCAGCGGCACGACGGACCGCACGCCGACCCTGCGCGCCCCCGCCAACGCCCGGTCCGCCGCCTCCCTGCGCGCGTCCTCCGCCAGGTCCCGCAAGGTGGGCGCCAGTGAGATGCCGGACCGCTCGGCCCTCGCCATCTCGCGGCCCACTTCCGCCCAGCCCGGGTGCCCATCGGCCGCCTCCCACGCCTGAGCGCCGAGGTGGCCGAGCCGGAACCGCGCAGCCACCCGGCCGAGGGCCTCACCCGTGGGCCCTGGCGTCGCCTCCCCCACGATGGCGACGCCGGCCGACAACGGCAGGCCGGCCTCGAGGCAGGCGGCCAGCAGGTCGAGGGCCTCGGGGATCCCCCGGTCCCGTGACGCGCGGCCCGCTGAACCTTTCGCGCGCCCCAGTGCGTCCCCCATCCGCCGGGTTCGAGAACGAACGCAGCGTGCCCGCCCGGCGTGCCCGGTCCGTCGGAGCCGCCGGAGGCGGGCGGGCGCGGGTGAGCACGCGATCAGCCAGGCCACGCCCAGCAGCAGGGCAGCCACCACGCCGGTCATGGTCCGGCCCGCCGCGTCGGGTTCTCGGCGAGCCGGTCGATCCACAGCACTCCCACCGCGGTCAGCACCGTGCCTGCGAGCACGAGGACCCCGCCGGCGGGGCTCGCCAGGAGGAACGCGACGGGATCGGCCCCGGCCGCGGTGCCCAGCAGCACCGCGCCGAACGGGAGTGCGGCCATGATCCGGCCGCTGGCGCGGGCCGCGGCGAGCTCCGCCTCGACCACCCCTGCGAGCGCCCGCTCGGCCCTCAGCGACTCGGAGGTCCGCCCCAGCACGGCGGCCACCGGGGCCCCGCTGCGTTCCGCGACCCGCCACGCGCTCGCGAGCGCCGCCCCGCCCCCGCCGCCGGGAGAGCCGGTCAGCCGTCGCAGCTCCTCGGGCACGTCGGCCCCGAGGCGGGCGGCCGTGGCAGCGGGCGCGAGCATCGGGCTGTCGGTTGCCGCCATCGCGAGCGCCTCCTGCGGGATGTGCCCGGCCCGCAGAAGTGCGGCCAGTAGGCGCGCGGCCCTGGCCGTCTCGGCCGACCCCACGGCGGCGGCCGCCCTGCGCCGATGTCGGGTGGCAAGGAGGATCACGGTCCCGGCCGCCACGGCCGCCACCAGCACCCACACGGCCGCCCGCGGGACGACGACGGCGGCCAGGGCCGTCGTCGCGATGGCCGCAGCGATGAGGGGCGCCGTCCCACGTCGCCCGAGTGTCTGGCGCGGCGGATGCAACCGCAGCAGTGCGCGAGCGGGCGGCGGCGCGATGAGCAGCAGCGCGGCGAGCCCGACCAGCAGCGTGGCGGTCATGACAGCCAGCCGTCCAGCACGCGGGCGGCATCCTCACGCACGACGCCCCCGCTTCCGAAGGAGACGGCCGGGCGCACCTGCACCAGGGCGTCCTCCCCGCGGGCCAGGATGCCGATGCCCTGCACCCTGCGCAGGCCGTCGGCCCTGCGTGTCAGATGGACGACGACCCGCAGGGCGGCGGCGACCTGGGCGTGGCACGCCTCGCGGGTCAGGCCCGCGAGCGTCGCGAGGGCCTCCAACCTGGCCGGCACGTCCGAGGCCGAGTTCGCGTGCACGGTTCCGCAGCCGCCCTCGTGCCCGGTGTTGAGAGCCGTGAGCAGGTCCCGCAGCTCCGGGCCCCGGACCTCCCCCACCACCAGCCGGTCCGGTCTCATCCGCAGGGCCTGCCTGACCAGCGTGGTCAGCCCGATCTGACCGGTGCCCTCCCCATTGGCGGGCCGTCCCTCGAGCCGTACGCAGTGCGGGTGGTCCGGGTCCAGCTCCCTGGCGTCCTCCACCAGCACGATGCGCTCGTGGCCGGGCACAAGCGACAGCAGAGCCGAGAGCAGCGTCGTCTTGCCCGTGCCGGTCCCACCGGAGATGAGGAACGGCACCTTCGCAGACACCACGGCCGCGAGCAGTTCGGCTCCGGCAGGCGGCAGGGAACCCGCGTCCACCAGGTCCTGGAGGCGCTGGCTCCTAACCGCCGGGATGCGCAGCGAGATACAGGTTCCCGGCGCGGCGACCGGGGCGAGTACCGCGTGCAGACGGACCCCGCTCGGCAGCCGCCCGTCAACGAAGGGCGCGGCATCGTCGAGCCTGCGGCCGGCCGCGGCCGCGAGGCGTGTGGCGAGCTGGCGCACCTCCTCATCGTCGGCGAACCGGAGGTCCGCCCTCTCGAGGCCGCCGCCCCTGTCGACGAACACAGCATCCGGTCCGTTGACCAGGACGTCGGAGACACCCTGCGCCTGGAGGAGGGGCTCGAGCCGGCCCGCACCGACGCTGGCGAGCCTCAGCTCGCGCATGGCCTGGGCGATGGCGGCATCCGTGACCACCACTCCGAGTCCCCTCAGCGCTGCGGCGACGTCTCCGGGGGTATGCGGCCTCCCCAGCATCGCCAGTCTGGCCCGGAGCGGATCCAGCGGCAGGTCAGGCATCGGCGATCCGTCCGAGCACCGACGCGGCGGAGCGCGCGAACCGGCGCGCTCTGCCAGCGATGGGAGCCAGTCCCAGTTCTGCGGCCTCCCGGACGGCCGCGTCCTCCTCGATGACGCCCAGGCACTCCAGCCCGAGGGAGCGCGAGACCACCTGGGCCGGAATGGCGCGGTGCCGGGCGGCGCGCAGCACCATGCCGGTCGGGCTGAGGCCGTGCTGGTCGGCCAACATCCGCGCGGACGCGACGCCACGGACGTCGGCCGCGACCACGAGCAGCAGCCGGTCAGGGGCGATCGGCGGAGGCTGCCGGCCCGCGTCGACGAAGATGACGTCGAGCTCGGCGGCCAGAGCTCCCAGCACGGTGTGAACGGCCGCGTCATCGGGCGCCAGGGCATCGCGGGACTGCGCGACCACGGCGGCCCCACGCACACTCGGCAGGGTGGCCGCCAGCTGTCCGACCTCGCCCCTGGCCCGGGCCAGGTCTCCCCAGCGCAGCCCCGGCTCGGTCTCGGCGCCGAGAAGCAGGTCAATGCCGCCGCCACCCTGCGCGAGGTCCACGACCGCGCTGCGTCGCCCGCGGCTCGCCGCGTGCAACGCCAGGGCCACGCTCAGCGTGCTCGTCCCGACTCCCCCAGAGGCCCCGAGGACCGCGATGATCTGCCCGCGATCGGCCACCCCCGGCGCGATCCGCCGGAGCTGCCCCGCGAGGGCTCCGGTCGCGTCGGGCAGCCGGATCACAGGCAGACCGAGGGCCGCCGAGCAGCGGGCCAGCTCGTCGACCGAGAGGCCGACGAGGATTGCCCGGCCAGGCGACACCGACTCCCAGCGTGCGGCGACCTCGACGCCAACCAACCGCAGCGATGCCGCCTGCCAGGCATCGGCGATCTCGTCCGGATGGGCGGCGACGCGCACCGCCACCCCCAGCGCCGCGGCGCTGATCTCGACCGCCTCGATGACCCTGGTGTCCCGGGAGCACAACAGCACCCCTCCTACCGTCTCCATACCTCCGTGATGGCCGGCACAAGCTGCTGCGCTCCAGCCGGATCCGCACTTGTGGACAACTCGCCGTCGCGCCCCGGGACCGGCGGGCCGCGCGGGGCTACCCTGTATCGAGCAACCGCCCCACAGCCGAGAGGATCCCATGGCCCGCACCGCCATCCCCACCGAAGCCATCGACTGGCTCGCCGTCTGGTCGGGGGTCCGCGGCCTGGTGCTCGCGCACGATGCGGCCTTCGCGCGGCTGCTCAGCGACCGGGACCACACCCTCTTCGCGCTCACCGATGACCCGCGCCTCGCCGGACGGCTCGATGCGCGTGAGAACGTGACGGCGCTCCTCGCACGCCCCGAGGCCATCCCCACCGACCCGTTCCAGTTCGAGGTGGTCTTCGTCCACCAGGGTCTGCACCGCTACAACCTCGACCAGGCCCTCCCCCAGATCGCCCGCGTCCTGCGCCCCGGCGGCTGCCTCAGCGCGTCCTACCTCGTGCGCGACGACTCCGTCCCGTGGGTCAGGCGGCTGGCCGCGCTGCTGCGCCGCTACGACCCGATGGCCATGAAGGGTGACTACGGTCACGCCTCCCTCGAGCGGCTGCGCGACTCCCGGTACTTCCCCGAGGTCGAGGACCGCGCGTTCCGCGTGTGGCAGCCCGTCTCCCGCGACGATCTGATGAAGCTCGTGATGGCCCAGCCGCTCGCCAGACGCCTCGACGACGCGCAGCTGGCGCAGCTGCTCGACCAGGTCGGCGAGCTGTACGACGGGGCCGTCCGCCCCGGCGAGTCGCTGCGGCTGCCCTTCCAGCTGCTGGCCTGGCGGGCCTGGGTCAGCCACGAGGAGCTGACCGGTCCCGTCGTGATCCCGGACAGCGCGCTGAACATCCCTCTGTGACGACTATTGCCAACCCCTGTCAGCAGGCCCTCCCCGGCTACTAGGCTGGCATCTGCGGAAGGAGCATCCATGCCCATTGAGCCACGCCATCCCCTCGTCGAGATCAAGGACGCCGTCTCGGAGTTCGTCAGCACCGAGGCCGAGCTCGCCAAGGCCGAGCTGAAGCCCACGGCGAAGGCGGCCGGAGTCGGAGCGGGGTTCTTCGCGGGCGCGGCGCTGTTCGCGTTCCACGCCATCTGGATGCTGGTGATCCTCGTCGCGCTGGCCATCGGCCTGCTGCTGCACGCCGTGACCCCGCTCGGCCCGTGGGCATCGTTCACCCTCGGCTTCCTGGCCAGCGTGCTGTTCTCGCTGCTCGTGGCGGGTGTCCTGTTCACGCTGGGCCGCGGGAAGTTCGCCCAGGTGAAGAAGCCCGAGGCGACGCTGGCCGAGGCGAAGGCGACCCTCGACGCGGTCGTCGACGCCATCGCCTCGCGGCCGTCACCGGGTGCCGTGATCAAGCCGGCCCCGTCTGACGATGACCTCGAGCGGGCCTTCGGCCGCCCCTGACCGACACCACGGCTGGCCGGGGGGTTGCGTGGGCTCCTAGTCTGGGCCCATGACCAAGTGGGAATACTTCGTGGCTCCGATCCTCAGCCACGTCGCGGCGCAGATCCTGAACAACTTCGGCTCCGAAGGCTGGGAGCTCATCCAGCTCGCACCCGGCCCCAACCCCGACACCCTCGTCGGCTACTTCAAGCGCCCGGTGCAGTGATGAGCGCCGCTGAGCGCCTGGCGGAGCTCGGCATCCAGCTGCCGGACGTCGCCGTGCCCGTCGGCGCCTACGTCCCGGCCGCCCGGGTGGGCAGCCAGGTGTGGACGTCAGGTCAGCTCCCCTTCATCGACGGGAGGCTGCCCCTGACCGGCAAGGTCGGGGCGGAGGTGACGCAGGAGGCGGCGACCGAAGCCGCCCGCACAGCCGCGCTCAACGCGCTGGCCGCCGCCGCCGCGGTGGCAGGAGGGATCGACGCGATCACCCGCATCGTCAAGGTTGTCGTCTACGTCGCGAGCGAGGCATCATTCACCGCACAGCCGGCCGTCGCCGGCGGAGCGTCGACCGTGCTCGGGGAGATCTTCGGCGAGGCCGGGGTGCATGTCCGCAGCGCCGTCGGGGTGGCCGTGCTGCCGCTGGACTCGCCGGTCGAGGTCGAGCTGGTCGTCGAGGCCTGATGCCCACGGCACCGCCCGCCGAGATCAACGAGGCGCTGGCGCGGGCCTATCCCGACGCCAGGTGCGAACTGGACTTCCGGAACCCGTTCGAGCTGCTCGTCGCGACCGTGCTTTCTGCGCAGTCGACGGACCGGCGGGTCAACGCCGTCACGGAGGTCCTGTTCGGGCGCTGGCCGACGGCGGCCGCCCTGGCCGAGGCCGAAACCCTCGACGTGGAGTCAGTCATCACTCCCGTGGGCTTCTACCGCACGAAGACCGCCTCCATCGTCTCTCTGTCGCGGCGCATCGTCGACGACTTCGACGGCGTCGTCCCCGGCACGCTGAAGGAGCTCGTCACGCTGCCCGGAGTCGGCAGGAAGACCGCCAACGTGGTGCTCGGCAACGCCTTCGACGTCCCCGGCGTCACGCCCGACACCCACCTCATCCGGCTGGCGAACCGCTTCGGCTGGGTCGCCAGCACGAAGCCGGACGACGTCGAGCGGGCCGTCGGGCGGCTGTTCCCGCCGTCGGACTGGGTCATGGTGTGCCACCGCGTCATCTGGCACGGCCGACGGTGCTGCCACGCGCGGCGGCCCGCGTGCGGCGCGTGCCCCGTCGCGGACCTGTGTCCGTCGCGCGACATCGGCGAGCAGGATCCGACGAAGGCCGCGAAGCTGATCCGGGAGCCCCGTCGGTAGGCGCAGGTACAGTACGAGGTTGATGAGGCAACTACTGCTCCCCGCCCTGCTCACGGTCGCGCTGGCGACCGGCTGCAGCACGGCCTCCACCGCCTCGCCTGGGCAGACACCCTCCACCGCACCGGCGGACCTCGCCACGTTGGCCGAGCAGTACGGGCTGCAGGCCTGCCCAGAGACCGACCCTGACGCCGTGGCCGTGGACGGAGGCCTCCCCGCGACCGCTCTGAGCTGCCTGGACGGGTCGACGACGGTGAACCTGGCAGGCCTGCCGCGGACGCCTACCATCATCAACTTCTGGGCCCAGTGGTGCGGCCCCTGCCGCGTCGAGTCCCCGTTCCTCCGGGAGGCGGCTGCGCAGCTCGAGGGCGTCTCGTTCCTGGGCGTCGACTATGACGATCCACAGCCCGACTGGGCGATCGAGTTCGCCTCGCTGGCCGGCTTCGCCTGGCCGCACGTAATGGACCCCGACCGGTCCCTGCGGGCCGAGCTGTCGATCGCCGGGATTCCGACGACGTTCTTCGTCGGCGCGGACGGCCGCATCGCCGGCGTTCACGCGGGTCAGCTGGAGTCGACCGAGCAGCTGCTCGACCTGGCCGAGAAGTACCTGGAGGTGTCATGACGGCGCCCTTCGACAAGCTCAGGGGAGCCCCCTTCGACAGGCTCAGGACTGCGCTCGCAGCGGATCCGCGGCCCAGGACGCTGGGGTTCGACCGGACGCCCCGCGGCGAGCGGGCCGCTGCGGTGCTGATGCTCTTCACCCGGGACACCGACCCCGCCCTGACCTTCGTCACCCGGGCCGAGACCCTGCGCAACCATGCGGGCCAGGTCGCGCTCCCCGGCGGGGCGGTGGACCCGGGCGACATCGACGCCACCGACACCGCGTTGCGGGAGGCCGACGAGGAGATCGGTCTCAACCGCCGCTCAGTCAGCCTGCTCGGGCAGCTCCCTCCCCTCTGGGTCCCCGCCTCCAGGTTCGACGTGACGACGGTTGTCGCCACCTGGCCAGGAGACGCGACGCTGGCGCCGATGGACCCAGCCGAGACCGGCTCCGTCGAGCGGTTCACCATCTCCGAGCTGACCGACCCGGCCAACCGCGTCACCGCCCGCCACCCCGTCGGATTCACGGGCCCGGCGTTCGCGATGGGCGAAGTCTTCATCTGGGGCCTGACCGCCCATCTCGTGGACTGGGTGCTCGATCTGGCAGGATGGGCGCGACACTGGGACATCGACCGCGTCGTCGACATCCCCGTGCAGTTCCTCCGGGACTGATCCTGATGCCCCGGATATCCCGTTTGTTCGTTACATTTCCCGAGCGACGGTATTCGCGCTATGTCGCGTAGTTAATCGGGCCCCGCATGCGCAATTCTCCACTAAAGCCGAAGGGGCGGGGCCAGTCGGCGCCCACCCCTTCGGATATTGGTTGATCGTCAATGCACCCGACTCGGGAGGACCACCACGCGCCCGCCGGGCTGCCGAGGGTTCGTCAGGAGCACCTCGTGCCACGAGTCGATGTCGGGTCGCGAACGGAGCAACGCGCGGCGCTCACGTTCAGTCATGCCACCCCAGACGCCCCACTCGATGCGATTGTCCAGGGCCTCCGCGAGGCACTCGGACCGCACCGGGCACCCGGCGCACACCGTCCTGGCCCTCTTCTGGTCCTTCCCCTCGGGGAAGAGTGCATCGGCCATGTCGCGGCATTTCGCCCGCAGTGTCCACTCGCTCACTTCAGCCAGAAACATTTCTGCCCTCCCTTGCGCAGATCAACCCATCCGGTTGACACCGACGTTAGCGCATTTTCACACCCAGACAAAGTGGGCTGCTGTACGATATGTTCCCACTCGCAGGAATGCCCTCGCCGGGGGCGGACGCGCCGCGGGGGCGGGCACCACAGAACCGTCACGTATCATGTCGATCATGAAGTCAGCCTCCCTGAGCCAGAAGGCGTACTCCCTGCTGATGTTCCTGGCGGTGAGTGTGCTGGCCGGCCTGCTCCTCTCCGGACTTGCCGTGCCACTGACCGCGCTGGCCGGCGGGGGAGCCAAGCTCGCCGCCGACTCTCTCGACGACATCCCCGCTGACCTGGAGACGCCCACGCAGTCCCAGCGTTCCGTCGTGCTGATGGCCGACGGGTCCGAGCTGGCCACGTTCTATGACGAGAACCGCGTCTATGTGCCGCTCGAGGATATCTCGACCAACATGCAGGATGCGCAGATCGCGATCGAAGACCACCGCTTCTACGAGCACGGCGCCATCGACTTTCAGGGCTTCGGCCGCGCACTGCTGAAGACGCTGTCGGGCGACACCCAGGGCGCCTCCACGCTGACGCAGCAGTACGTCAAGCTCGTGCGCGTCGAGACGGCCTCCGTCTCGGGCGACGCCGAGGCTGTCCGCGCCGCCACCGAGGTGACGCTGGAGCGCAAGATCATCGAGGCCCGCTACGCCATGGCCCTCGAGGAGCGGCTGACGAAGGACGAGATCCTCGAGCGCTACCTCAACATCGCGTACTACGGCGACGGTGCCTACGGCGTCGAGGCCGCCGCGCAGCACTACTTCGGCACGTCGGCGAAGGAGCTGACCCTGGGGCAGTCCGCGCTGCTGGCAGGCATCGTGCAGAACCCCGTGAACCTGAACCCGGTCAACCACACGCAGCGCGCGCTAGACCGCCGCGACGTGGTGCTGAACCAGATGGTCAAGTGGGGCATGATCTCCGAGGACACCGCCGCCGAGGCCAAGAAGGAGACCTTCAAGCCCAAGCAGGTCACCCCGACGCCCAACGGCTGCATCGCCTCGGACTACCCGTTCCTGTGCGACTATGTGCGCCGCACCCTCCTCTCGGACGACATGCCCAGCATGGGTGACACCAGCGAGGAGCGCGCCAACCGCCTGAACCGCGGCGGCCTGACCATCCAGACCCTCATCGATCCCGTCGCGCAGGACTCCGCGGAGGCCGCCGTCGCGCTGCAGGTCGCCCCGACCGACGCGGCGATCGCCACCAGCGTGCTGATCCAGCCGAAGACCGGGCTGATCGTCGCCATGGCCCAGTCCAGACCGGACATGGGCACTGGCAAGGGCGAG
This sequence comes from Tessaracoccus lacteus, assembly GCF_029917005.1. Classification (NCBI taxonomy): domain Bacteria; kingdom Bacillati; phylum Actinomycetota; class Actinomycetes; order Propionibacteriales; family Propionibacteriaceae; genus Tessaracoccus; species Tessaracoccus lacteus. Next base: position 518,256 of record NZ_CP123967.1, on the reverse strand, counting down.
ACGTACTGGAACTACAGCGCGTCGAAGGCGCTGGGTGGCGCGGAGGGCTATCAGGCCGGTTCGACGTTCAAGACGTTCACGATCGCCTCGGCCCTCGACCAGGGCATGACTCCGCAGAAGACGTACAACGCGCCGGGCCAGATGCAGTTCCGGGGGCAGACCTTCAAGAACTGCGACGGGTCCTTCACGTTCAACCAGGACTACAACCTGGGCAACCAGTACCTGCGTGGCTACGGCACCATCAACATGCTCAAGGCCGCCCAGAACTCGGTCAACACGTACTTCATGCAGCTGATCCGCGACACGGGCATCTGCTCGTCGATCGAGATGGCGCAGAAGGCCGGCGTCGAGCTGGCCAGCGGCGACAGCCTCAAAACCATGCAGAACTACCCGTCCTTCGTGCTCGGCACCGCGGACGTGACGCCGATCTCCATGGCGGAGGCCTACGCGACGTTCGCCAACCGCGGCAAGCACTGCAACCCGATCATCCTCGAGAGCGTCGAGACGGTCGAGGGGGCCAACCTCGAGGTGCCCGACGCGAACTGCAAGCAGGTCATCAAGAAGGACGTGGCCGACGGCGTCAACTACATCCTCCAGTCGGTCGCCGAGCAGGGCACCGGCCGACCCGCGGCCATCAACGACGGTCGCGACGAGGCCGGCAAGACCGGTACGACCAACAACGCGACCGCCGTCTGGTACGCGGGCTACACCCCCGAGCTTGCCGGCGTGGCGATGATCGCCGTCGACAAGACCAACGACTACTGGGAGGGCCGGAGCCAGTCCCTGACGGGCCTGCGGGTCAAGGGCGGCTACCTCGCCGGTACGGGTGGCGGCGACGCCGGCCTGATCTGGAAGGCGGCCATGAAGTCCGCTCTCCGAGACCTCCCGAAGACCAGCTTCACCCAGCCGTCCGACGAGATCCTCGAGGGCGTCAAGGTCAAGGTCCCCGACGTGTCGGGCATGTCCTACAACGAGGCGAAGGAGACGCTCGAGGCGGCCGGGTTCAGCACCCAGCGCTGGGGCATCTACTCCAACTACTCCGTGGGCACGTTCCTGGGCATCTCCCCCTCGGGCACAGCCACGAAGTTCTCGACGATCAGCCTGAAGGTCTCCGTCGGGCCGAAGCCGGTCGCGGCCGAGCCCGAGGAGGAGGACAAGTCCTCCGACAAGGACAAGAAGGACGACTCCAAGAAGGAGGACTCCAAGAAGGACGACAAGGACGACGGCGACTGATGGGGCGTCCGATCCTGAAGACGGCGGCCGTCACGGCCGCCGCCGGGGCCGCCTGTTTCTCGTGGGGACTGTTCGAGGCCGGGCTGTACACCCTGCGCCGGGCAGAGGTCCGGGTGCTGCGCCCGGGCGCGCGTGAGCTGAAGCTGCTGCACATCTCCGACGTGCACCTGCTCCACACGCAGCGCCGGAAGCTGGCCTTCCTGTCATCGCTTGCCTCGCTCGAGCCGGACCTCGTCGTCAACACTGGCGACAACCTCACCGAGGCCGCGGCCGTCGAGCCGTTGCTTGAGGCACTCGCCCCGCTGTCGTTCGCGCCCGGCGCCTTCGTGTTCGGGTCCAACGACTACTACCCGCCGAGCTTCCGGAACCCGCTCAAGTACGTCTCCCGTCGGCCGCGCACTGTCCGGCATCCCCGGGTCGAACTCCCCTGGCGCGAACTCAAGTCCGGACTGGAGAGCTTCGGCTGGGTCGACCTGGACAACCGCCGGGCGCAACTCGACGTCGGCGGCCTGCACCTCGACCTGCGAGGCACCGACGACGCGCACCTGAACCGCGACGAGTACGAACAGGTGGCCGGGCCCTTCGACCCTGCGGCCGACCTCAAGCTCGGCGTCACCCACGCGCCGTACCTGAGGGTGCTCGACCAGCTCACCGCCGACGACCCCGACCTGATTCTGGCCGGCCACACGCACGGCGGCCAAGTGTGTGTGCCCGGCTACGGCGCGCTCGCGACCAACTGCGACATCGAGCCCGCCCGGGTGAAGGGCCTGTCCCAGCACACCGTCGGGCCGCACAAGTCCGCGCTGCACGTATCTGCGGGCCTCGGCACGTCGAAGTACGCCCCGTACCGCTTCGCGTGCCGACCCGAGGTCACGATGCTGACCCTGCGGCCCCGCGCGTGACGCGCCCCCGTTTCGCACTTCCTGCGCAGGTGGGCTAGTATTTCGGTGGCCCAAGGGCCATCGGGGTGTGGCGCAGCTTGGTAGCGCGCGTCGTTCGGGACGACGAGGCCGCAGGTTCAAATCCTGTCACCCCGACAGTTGGAAAGCCGCTCTGGTTTGGAGTTCCACTCCGAATCAGAGCGGCTTTCCGCGTCGTGCGTCCCCGCGCATCCTCAGCCCTGCCAACTCTTGCGGGGTTCTGCGCACTCTGTCACGCCGATTGCGCACGGGCAGCAACGCCCGCCCTGTCGAGCACCTTATTGGCCCTCTTGACCAGATTGAGCGCGAGGAACTCGCGACGACCCTCCCTACGCTCGCCCGCCTGCGTAGCGATCACCGAGCCCAATGACTACCCGGCGGGTCCTTGCAAGGCCCCGCGTCGGCGGAGTTGCGCTCGGACGGAGTCCTGCAAGTACCCAACGATCCTGAGTCGCGTTCTCCGAACTACCCGCCATCGGTCTGGGTCCCCGGTCCGGGTATCGCCGCGGGTGACCGGGTGACCGAGCCGCCGTGCGAATCCAGAAGCTCGACGAGTAGAGCCAGCGAATGCGACCGCCTCGGCCGGGTGCGGAAGGTGTTCCTCCGCCCACAACGCTCACACTCGGAAGTCGGTCGGCAAGCCTTGGGCTTCCTGCGGGAGTTGGACAGCCCCGGGATGCCGCTCCGCACGGGGGATGTCACGCTTTGATCAGGGTGAACTTCACTTGATAGCGGTAGAACTCGATGCCGCTGGCCACGGAGAGGGCCCGCTGGATCCGGAGGTCGTCCTCGAGCGCAATGATCACGCCGCGAACTGCTTGAGTGGGCTCGGCCACCTGATCCTTGATGTAGCCCATGTAGCGCTGGATCTGCCCGACGACTGAGTCGCTGGCCTTGCCCCTCTTGAGCTCGACGACAAGGAGTTCCGCGCCATCCTTGCTCACGGCCAGGATATCGAGCGGGCCTGTGTCGCTTTGGTACTGGCGGCCGATCTGGTTTCCCTCATCATCGCAGTAGATGTCGTAGCGCTTCCCCAACTCAGTCCTCGTCCAGTTGTCGACGAGGAACTCCTCCAGGTACTTCTCCAGGGCGAACTGAACGGGATCCTCAACGTCTGGATCCGTCGAAACCAACTGCGGGTATTCCTGGAGCAGACTCTCGATCTCAGCGAGGTGTTGGCTGATGTTGGACACAGTGGCCGGGTACCTGTCCGTCGAGCGCCTCAACTCGGCACTCATCTCATCGCGGTTGATGGTCCCGAACTGCCACGACACCGGCCGGCGGTGCGGCAACTCTTCGCCTGGAACGAAGGCGTAAGGGCCGGTGACTCGGCCCACGTGCAGGATGCCAGCGGGGTCCGGGGTGACGACGAGGTCTCCGTCCTTCATTCCCTTGCCAAGGGTCCAGATCGTGCCACACGCAAGACCCGCGGCCACCTTGGTCTTGTCCGGGTGCAGGTCGAGGTAACGAGGGATGTAGGTCTTGTTGAATGCGGTCCACTCGTCGGGGAACTTGCCCTTGAAGTCGTCGACCATGCCGTAGTCGACTCCGACGTAGCCCCGCTCGACTGCGTCCTGGACGAAGGTCCCCCGCCTACCGAGTCGGATGAAGTAGCAGGCCGTCATCGATGTCCTCCCTGTCGTCCAAACACTGCGCTCAGCGTAGGCCCGCGTAGCCGACGTTGCCCGCCGCTCCGACTTTGCACCGGGTGAACGGGTTGGTGACATTCGGGTGTCGAGCTGTCTGGGCGATGGCTGGACGGCCTGTGACCGGGAGGCCACTGCGGTCTGAGTCAGTCGGCCGACCGACCCGGGTCGACGCGGCGGAGCAGATAGGTGTCGAACATCCACCCCTTGCGCTCGATGGCCTCGTTGCGGACCCTGAGGACCTCGTCGCGGACCTCAGCCAGGGGTCCGGAGATGAGGATCTCGTCGGGCGAGCCGAGATAGGCGCCCCAGTAGATGTCGATGCCCTCGGGGTCGATCGAGGCGAAGGCCTGCTTGCCATCCAGCATGACGACGGCGTCGACGACCCCGTCCGGCATGCCGTCGGCGAGCAGCCGCGCGGGCATGATCTGGACGGCGTGCCCCTGGCGGTTCAGGGGGATGTGGTGGCGGGCGGCGAGCGCGAGGACGCTGCTCACTCCGGGGATGACGTCCAGCTCGATGTCGGTCTGCGAGTGGGAGATGACCTCCTCGATGATCGCCAGGGTGCTCTCGTACAGCGACGGATCGCCCCACACCAGGAAGCCGCCGGTCTCCCCCTCGCCGAGTTCGGCGGCGAGGGCCGCGCCCCATGCGTCGCGGCGCTGGGCGCGCCACCGCCTCACGGCGGCCGGGTAGTCGGGCGTGGTGCGCCAGGGGCGCTTCGGGTCCTGCAGGGAGACGGTCCGCAGCGGTGTGTCCCGGTGCCGGGCGATGAGCTCGCGCCGGGCCTCCACGAGGTCGTCGTATTCGGCCTCCTTGACCACGACGAACAGGACATCGACGCGCCGGATCGCGTCGACCGCGGCCAGCGTCAGCCAGTCGGGGTCGCCGGCTCCGACGCCGATCAGCACTAGTTCACGACTCATGGGAACCCATCGTATGGCGACCTCCGGCAGTGGGCCAGATCGCCCCTGGCACAGCCCGCGAGCGCGCAGCCCACGGGCAACGCTGGCCGCACGCACGCCACTTCTGCAGGAGAAGCCATGACCCACACGCAACCCGCTCCTCCCCCGGCCGCCGTCCCGACCGAAGCGCCACCGCTGATCCTGGCCGGCAATGGCGCCCAAGGCGTTGCTCGATCCTAGTAGTCGACTCCCTTGCCGTCCTCCGTGCAGCGCAGACCCGGCACGCCGGCGGGGATGTCGAGCCGCTCGAACGTGTAGCAGGGCTGCGGGTCGGCGAACTGCAGCACGTACTGCCACTGGCCGTCGTCCACACCCCACAGCGACTGGCCGTCGCCGCACGTCGAGTCCTCCGCGCCGAAGGCGTACCCGTCGGGGTGGACACCACGCAGCCGGATGCTCTCGGTGACGCATCCCGTCGCCTCATCCTCGCCGAGCCTGCCCGCCAGAAACGACCGCAGCGACGGGGGCACAGCGTCGAGGCTCTCGAGTTGTGCGGCGCTGGTGACTTCGGCGTCGACGACCGTCCAGGGGCCGCCGCGTGGCGACGACTGTTCGACGGATGCCAGGGAGGTGGCGGGTGCGGACTCCGCGGTGGGCGGGGTGGTGGCGTCGGGCTCCTCGGTCGGAGAGACGACCGCGGAGGGACTCACGACTGCGGAAGGATTCGCCACGGGCGTCGGGGAGGAAGCCGGCCGACCCGTGACAGGTTCCTGGCCCGCGCATCCGGCGACCGCTCCCAGCATCAGGAGAATGGCGGCGCATAGTAGCTGACGTCCCACGCCGCTGAGAATAGCACCGGGCGAAACTGATCAGATGCCCGGTAAATCCGCCTGGCCAAGGTTATGGTGACCCCAGAGGCACCCGGGGCGGATGCCCGACGCAACGACGCGGACAAGGAAATAGCCGATCATGAGCACCACTGTTGGCCTATCCCTACGAAACTCACTCCCCACCACGGGCGACCAGCCCACCCACCCGAGGCTCCTCGAATGGCTCGACAAGGTCGTCGAACTCTGCCGGCCCGACGCCATCCACTACTGTGACGGGTCGGATGAGGAGTGGGACTCGCTGGTCGACCTGCTGGTTGCCGCCGGCACCGTCCAGAGGCTCAACGAAGACCGCAAGCCGAACTCCATCTACGCCCGGACCGATCCGGACGACGTCGCGCGCGTTGAGGACTCTACCTTCATCTGTTCGGTCGACGAGCGCGACGCCGGCCCCACCAACAACTGGATGGCCCCGGCCGAGATGAAGCGCGTCATGACGCAGCTCTACGACGGCTGCATGGTCGGGCGCACGATGTACGTCATGCCCTTCTGCATGGGCCACCTGGATGCGAAGGACCCGAAGTTCGGCGTCGAGGTCTCTGACTCGGCCTATGTCGCGCTGTCGATGCGGATCATGACCCGGATGGGCGCCGAGGTGCTGCGCGTCATGGAGGAGACGGGGGCCGATTTCGTGCCGTGTCTCCACTCCGTCGGCATGCCCCTGTCCGACGGGCAGCCAGACGTCGCGTGGCCATGCAACTCCACCAAGTACATCGTCCACTTCCCCGAGGAGCGGATGATCTGGTCGTACGGCTCCGGCTACGGCGGCAACTCGCTGCTCGGCAAGAAGTGCTACGCGCTGCGGATAGCCTCGGCCATGGCCCGGGACGAGGGCTGGCTGGCCGAGCACATGTTGATCCTGAAGCTCATCTCGCCGACGGGGCGCGAATACCACATCGCCGCGGCCTTCCCGTCGGCCTGCGGCAAGACCAACCTCGCGATGCTGCAGCCGACGGTGCCCGGCTGGCGGGTCGAGACGCTCGGTGACGACATCGCCTGGATGCGCTTCGGCGAGGACGGGAGGCTATACGCGACCAACCCCGAGACGGGTTTCTTCGGCGTCGCCCCCGGCACCGGCGCCGCGACGAACCCCAACGCGATGGCGGCCATCGACCGCGGCAACTCCATCTTCACCAACGTCGCCCTGACCCCGGACGGCGACGTGTGGTGGGAGGGCATGACGAAGGAGAAGCCCGCCGTACTCACGGACTGGAAGGGGCGTACCTGGCGCGCTGAGTCCGGTCCCGAGGGCGGCCGACCCGACGAGACCGCGGCGCATCCGAACAGCCGCTTCTGCACCCCGATCGACCAGTGCCCGATCCTCAGCCCCGACTACGACAACCCCGAGGGCGTGCCGATCGACGCGATCATCTTCGGCGGCCGCCGCGAGAACACCGTCCCGCTCGTGACCCAGTCGCGTGACTGGCGCCACGGGGTCTTCATGGGGGCGACGTGCTCGTCGGAGTCGACGGCCGCAGCGAAGGGCGCCGTCGGCGTGCTTCGTCGCGACCCGATGGCGATGCTGCCGTTCATCGGCTACCACGTCGCCGACTATGTGCAGCACTGGCTCAACCTGGGCGCCAAGGCCGACGCGGACAAGCTCCCGAAGATCTTCTACGTCAACTGGTTCCGCCGCGACTCCTCCGGCCGCTTCATGTGGCCGGGATTCGGTGAGAACTCCCGCGTGCTGAAGTGGGTCGCGGAGCGTGTCGACGGGCTCGTCGACGCCGTCGAGACCCCGATCGGCCTCCTGCCGACCGACGACGGCCTCGACGTCGACGGGCTCGACATCTCGGCCGACGACCTGCACGACGTCGTGCGCTACCAGCCGCAGGAGTGGCGCGACGAGGTGCCCCGCATCGGCCGGTGGTTCGACACGTTCGGGTGGCGGCTGCCGCGCGACCTCGTCGACGAACTGCGGCAACTGGAGTCGGCGCTCGGGCAGCCGGAGAGCACGTTCGGCATGTGACCGGCGGCGGGTCCCCGCAGGGCGTCGGCCCTGCGGGGATCCGCCTGCCCGGGGCCCGATGAGCACATCCTCCTGCTCGTCGACCGAAAACCGATGTGTGAACGTTCGCCCGACGCGTGACAAGTGTGTCGTGCTCATCGCACCCCCCTGGCGGCGGCTATCTACCCCGCGGTCGGTACCGCTAGGCTCTCCTGCCATGGCACCCACCCGCGAGGTCGTGCGCGCCCGGTGGGGCGTCACCATCATGTTCTGGCTCAACGGCGTCGGCTTCGCGTCGCTGCTGCCCCGCTACCCCGAGCTGAAGGCCAACCTCGGCCTCGGCGACCTGCAGTGGGGGCTCGCCGTGGGGCTCGGGCCGCTCGGCGGCCTGCTGGCCGGGCTGTTCACCGCCCGACTGATCCGCCGCCACACCTCGTCGACAGTGACCGTCGTCTCCGCGATCCTCGGGCTCGCGTGCCTGTCGATCTACGGCAACGCCACCCACTGGGCCGTGTTCGTGCTCGGCATCCTGCTGATGTCCGCGCTCGACGCGTTCACCGACATCTCCATGAACTCGCACGGGCTGCGCGTACAGCGCCTGCACGGCTCGTCGATCCTCAACGGCTTCCACGGCTGGTGGTCCGTCGGCGCCGTCTGCGGAGGTTTCCTCGGCTCCCTCGCGGCCCAGGCGCAGCTGCCCATCTGGGTGCAGTGCCTCGTCGCCTTCGTGATCTTCTCCGGCGTCGCCCTCTACGCGAAGACGCTGCTGCTGAAGGGCCCCGACACCGTCGTCGATCCCGCCCCCGACGCGTCGGCCGCCCCCGTCGGCAGGGGCGTCGCGCGACGGTGGCTGCCGCGCCTGATCGCGCTCGGCCTGCTCGGCGCGTTTGCGGGCATGATCGAGGACTCCGGCGCCTCCTGGGGAGCCGTCTACATGGACTCGATGTTCGAGGTGAGCCCGTTCCTCGTCGGCATGGCCTTCGTGGCGCTGCAGTCGGTGCAGGTCGTCGGGCGGTTCACCGGGGACGCGCTGACCAACCGCTTCGGCCCGCGCGCCGCGGTGACGCAGGGCGCGATCGTCGCCGGGGTCGGCATGGCGCTGGCCGTGGCCTTCCCCTCGCCCGCGCTGACGCTGGTGGGCTTCGCCTGCGCCGGTTGGGGCATCGCCACCGCGATCCCCATGGTGATGCACGCCGCCGACGAGCTGCCCGGCATGGCGGCCGGCAACGGCCTGACGTTCGTCAGTTGGCTGATGCGGCTCGGATTCTTCGTCTCGCCTCCGCTGATCGGCCTGGTGGCCGACTCCCTGACCATCCGGTGGGCCCTCATCGTCATCCCCGTCGCCGCCTTGGCGATGCTGGCGCTGTCGCCCGCGCTCACGCCTCCTGCGAAGGCCGCATCTGCGGTTGAATAGGGCCATGAGCCTGACGCTGCCCACCCCCCGCACCCCGGACCCGATGACCGCTCCCCCGCTGCGCTGGGGCATCATCGGCACCGGCTGGATCGCCGAACGCTTCGTCGACGCGATGCACAAGCACACCCGCCAGCGCCTCGTCGCGGTCGGTTCGCGCACGCTCGAGCGGGCGCAGGCCTTCGCCTCGACGGTCGGCGCCGAGCGCGCCTACGGTTCCTACGAGGAACTGGTCGCCGACAAGGGCGTCGACATCGTCTACGTCGCGACCCCGCACAGCGAGCACCTCGCCAACGCGCTGCTGGCGATCTCGGCGGGCAAGCCCGTCCTGGTCGAGAAGGCCTTCACCCGCAACGCCGACGAGGCCCTCCGGGTCCTCGAGGCCGCCGGCTCCGCGGGCGTCGCCGTCATGGAGGCCATGTGGACGCGCTTCCTCCCCCACATCGACGTCGTGCGGCAACTGCTGGACATCGGCGCCCTCGGCGAGATCGAGTCCGTGTTCGCCGACCACGGCCAGTGGTTCGCCCCCGACCCGTCCCACCGCATGTTCGACCCCGACAAGGCCGGCGGCGCCATGCTCGACCTCGGCGTCTACCCCGTCTCGTTCACGCACTTCGTCCTCGGTTCCCCGAGCCGCCTCTCCGCGCTGGGCACCAAGGCCTTCACGGGGGTCGACCGGCAGATCTCCGCGACGCTCGAGGGGTACCCGGGCCACGAAAACGCGCAGGCGCAGGTCTCCACGACGCTGGCATCGCTGACTCCGAACATAGCGTTCGTCTCCGGCGACCTCGCGACGCTGGAGATCCCCGGCACCTTCTACACGCCGCAGAAGGTCCGCGTCTTCACCCGCGACGGCGAGGAGGCCTTCTCGGAGGCTCCCGTCATCGAGGCGCACGAGGGTCTGTGCTTCGAGGCAGCGCACTTCGCGACGATGGTGGCCGAGGGTCGCCAGCAGTCGGACCTGATGCCGTGGTCAGAGACCATGGCGGTCATGGAGACGATGGACGCGCTGCGCTACCAGGTGGGCGCGCTGCTGCCGGGCGAGGAGCTGTAGCTCAGCGGAGGAACAGCGCCCGGAGGCGGGCGGTGGCCAGCGTGACGCCCACCACGATCATCACCACGAAGTAGGTGACGTGGATCCAGATGGTCGGCTGGATCAGGCCCGTCGTCAGCTGGCGGATCATGTCGACGCCGTGCCACAGCGGCAGCGCCTTGATGACCCACTGCACCGCCTCCGGGTACACCTCGATCGGGAAGAACGTCGCCGACAGCAGGAACATCGGCAGCAGCACGAAGTAGACCATGTCGAGGTGCTGGAACCGCTTCATGAAGCTGGTGATCGCCAGGCCGATGGACGCGAAACCGAACGCGACGAGCAGCGCGGCGGGGATCGCCAGGACCGCGGTCCAGGCGAGGTTCAGCCCGAGGATCGTCGTGATGATCATGAACCCGATGGCGTACAGCAGGCCGCGGATCAGCGCCATGATGATCTCGCCGAGCGCCACGTCGAGCGGGCCCAGCGACGTCGACAGCATCTGGTCGTACAGCTTCGCGTATCGCATGCGGAAGAAGACGTTCATCGTCGAGTCGTAGACGGCGCCGTTCATGGCGGACACCGCCATCAGCGCCGGCGCGATGTACGCGCCGTAGGGCACGTCGTGCCCGTAGAACGACACGGTGCCGATGAGCGCGCCGAGGCCGAATCCCATGCTGAGGAGGTAGAACACCGGCTCGAAGAAGCCGGACAGGATCACGAGTGTGTTGTGCTTCATCATGACGCGCACGCCGCGTTCGACGACAGCGCGGGTGTTGCCGGCGTAGAGGCTGTTCACTGGTCGAGCCTCCCGCGGAAGACGCGGGCCGCGATGAGCCCCATGACGAGCGCGAGGACCGCGAGGTAGGCGACGTGGACGGCGACGAGCCAGCCCGGCACGGGCGCGGAGTAGAGCGCGACGCGGCCGAGCTCGGCCGCGTGCCACAGCGGCGAGACCCAGCCGATGGGCTGCAGGTAGCCGGGCAGCGTCTCGAGTGGGAAGTAGCTGCCGGAGAACAGCGTCAGGGGCAGGATCACGAAGCGCTCGACGAAAGACAGCTGGCCGCGGTCGTCCTTCTGGCCTGCCACCCACGCCATCACGGTGAACCCGACGGCGAAAGCCAGCAGCAGGCCGATGGGGATCAGCAGGAGGACCCTCAGCGGGTGGCCCAGCCCGAACACCATGACGGCGAGGCAGTAGAACACCAGCATCGGGGTGACGCGCAGCAGCGTGGAGACCTGGAACCCGAAGGCCATCTGGCCGGGGCTCATGGGGGTGAGCCGCATCGCGGTGAAGATGTTGGACCACTTGAACCCGCCGAACACGCCGTAGGTGTTCTCCTGGGCCGCGGTCTGCATGGCGGTCGCCATCACCAGCGCGGGGGCGACGAAGACGATGTAGTCGACCCCCTCGATCCCGCTGCCCCCGTCGACGAGCACGCCGAGGCCCAGCCCGAGGCCGAGCAGGTACAGGAAAGGCGAGCCGATGCCGGTGAGCAGCATCGTCGGCAGGTAGAGGCGCATCAGGCGCAGCTGGTGGTGCACGACGCCGAGCCAGCCCCAGCGGGCGACGCGGCGAGGGTCGACGGCCGTCATTGGGCGCGTGGCGAGGCTCATTCGATCAGGCTCCGGCCGGTGAGCCGGAGGAACACGTCCTCGAGCGAAGAGCGACGCACGAGAGAGGCGATGGGCTCCAGCTCGCGGTCGATGACCGCCTTGAGCGCGTGTTCGCCGTTGTCGGCGTAGATCAGGACGCGGTCGGCGAGGACCTCGCGACGCTCGCCGATCCCGTCGAGCCGGACGGCGACCTCCTCGTTGCGGCCGGACCCGAAGCGCACCTCCAGCACCTCGCGGGTGGCGTACTGCGAGATCAGCGACGTCGGGGAGCCCTCCGCGACGATCCGGCCGTGGTCGACGACGACGAGCCGGTCACACAGCTGCTCGGCCTCGTCCATGAAGTGCGTGGTCACGACCAGGGTGGTGCCCTGCTCCTTGAGCCGGAACAGCCGGTCCCACAGGATGTGCCTGGCCTGCGGGTCGAGGCCGGTGGTCGGCTCGTCGAGCAGCATGATCTTCGGGTCGTTGATCAGCCCGCGGGCGATCGTGAGGCGCCGCTTCATGCCTCCCGAAAGCCCGTCGACGCGGGCGGTGCGCTTCTCGCGCAGCTGCGCGAAGTCCAGCAACTCCTCGGCACGGGCCTTGACGTGGGCGCGCGGCAGCCCGAAGTAGAGGCCGTAGACGATGAGGTTGTCGATGACGCGCAGTTCCTCGTCGAGCAGGTCGCCCTGCGGCACGATGCCCAGTTGGGCCCGGATCTGCGGGCCATGGTGGTTCGTGTCGAGGCCCAGCACGTCAAGGCTGCCGGCGGTCCGCGTGGAGGTGGCGGCGATCATCCGCATGGTCGTCGACTTGCCGGCGCCGTTGGGGCCGAGGAACCCGAAGGACTCGCCCGGCGCGATGTCGAAGTCGATGCCGTCGACGGCGGTGACGTCGCCGTAGCGTTTGGTCAGGCCCCTGGCCGTGATGACCGGGGCGCTCACTCGACGATCCCCGTAGACCTCAGGAAGTCGGTCAGGTCCTGCATCTCGGTGGAGCTGGTGCCGTGCTCGAGGCCGGGGTAAGCGAAGACGGTCGCGTCGGCGTGGCCGGGCAGCCAGTCGAGGAGGCCCGACACCGCCTGTGGCGGGATGATCCGGTCGAGCTCGCCGCGCCCGTAGAAGACCGGCGGGCGGCTCTCGGCCAGCTGAGCGTCGGCCGGTTGTTCGGCGTCGAGCAGGAAGCCGGACAGCACGACGGTCGCGGCGATGCGCTCGGGGCGGGTGCGGAGCAGCTGCGTGGCCATGAGGCCGCCTTGCGAGAAGCCGACGGCGAGGATACGCGTCGCGGGGTCGAGCACCTCGTCCAGCAGGGCCCAGAGCGCCTCGGTCGCGGCGGTGACCTCGTCGACGTCCGACGGGTAGCCGAGGTTGAACCAGGCGGCGCCGCCGCCCTGCACCGGCAGCGGCGCGCGGGGCGAGATCCAGGGCAGGTAGAGGGCCTCGCCGATGGTGGCGAGGTCCCGCTCGTCGGCCCCGAAGCCGTGCAGGAGGACGGTGACGATGGGCGCGGCGGGGTCGAAGCCGCGCGATCCGACGGCCTGGTCGATGCGCATGTGGTTCCTTTACGTGCCGGGTTCGAACATGGTGCGGCGGCCCTCGAAGGCTCGGCCGAGGGTGACCTGGTCGGCGTATTCGAGGTCGCCGCCGACGGGCAGGCCGGAGGCGGGGCGCGTGACGCGGACGCCGAAGTCGCGGAGCATCCGGCTGAGGTACGCGGCCGTGGCCTCGCCCTGCGTGTCGGGGTCGGTGGCGAGGATGACCTCGGTGACGGACCCGTCGGCGAGGCGCTGGAAGAGCTCGCGTGTGTGCAGGTCGCCCGGGCCGCGCCCGTCGATGGGCGAGATTGAGCCGCCGAGCACGTGGTAGAGCCCGCGGAACTCTCCGGTGCGCTCGATGGCGACGACGTCCTTCGACTCCTCGACGACGCAGAGCTGGCTGGGGTCGCGGCGCGGGTCGCGGCAGATGCGGCAGCGCGCCTCCTGCGACACGTTGAAGCAGACCTCGCAGAATCGCGACGACTCCTTCACGCGACGCAGGGTCTCGGACAGCTCGAACACGTCCTCCTCGGGCGCGTCGAGCAGGAAGAAGGCGATGCGCTGTGCGCCGCGCGGCCCGATGCCAGGGAGCCGGCTCAGCGCGTCGATGAGGTCCTGAATAGGCCCTTCATACACGGGCGGGTCAGCCCCCGAGGCCGGGGATCTGCGGGATCTGCGGCATGGCGGAGGCCATCGCGGTGTCGGCCTGCTCCTTGGCGGAGCGGTAGGCGGCGATGATCAGGTCCGCGAGGGTCTCCGTGTCGTCCGGGTCGCAGGCTTCGGGCTTGATGGTCAGCGCGTCGATCTCGCCCTTGCCGTTGAGGACCACCTCGACGAGGTCGCCGCCGGACTGGGCCGTGAATGTCATGGCGGAGACCTCGCGCTGCGCGCGCTCGAGGTCGTCCTGCATCTGCTGGGCCTGGGCCATCAGCGCGTTGATGTCGAAGTCACCAAACATCGGTCTCTCCTAGATGGGTTGGGGTCAAGAATAGAAGCAGCTGGAGACGTCAGTCCGCGTCGCGGACCGCGATGATCTCCGCCCCGAGCTCGGTGCTCAGGAGCTCCTCTGCGTTGTGTTCGGCGTCGAGGACCGCGTCCTCCGCGGAGACCTCGTTCTCCCGGTTCCGGCTCTCCCGGTTCCCTGAGCTTGTCGAAGGGCCTGAGCTTGCTCCTCGGTTCCCTGAGCTTGTCGAGGGGCCTGAGTCTCCCCCCCGGTTCCGTGAGCTTGTCGAAGGGCCCGAGCCATCCCGGTTCCCTGAGCCTCCCCCACGGTTCCCTGAGCTTGTCGAAGGGTCAGCGCCCGACACCTCTGCTCCGGCGGGCCGCTGCTCGGCGGAGGGGTGCCGCTCGACTGGCGCCGGGTCCGCCTGATGTACACGCTCGGGCTGCGGCCGCTGATCGACGGGCTGGACCCGCTGATCGGCCGGCGGCGCTGCCGCAGGCCGCTGCTGCTGAGGCGCATCGGGCGGGGTTGACCCGTCGTTGACGACGGTGGTGATGTGCAGCTCGACGCCCATGACCTCGATCATCGAGTCGGCGAGCACGTCGGCGGAGCCGCCGGAGCCGAAGTTCTCGCGGGGACCGGCGGCGCTGAACCCGAGAGTCAGCACGCCGTCCGATACGTCGAGCACCTGCGCGTGCTGGGCGAGCAGCATGTGGGTGAAGCGGCGACGGCGCTTGACCTCGTCGAGGACGGTTGGCCACACCCGGCGTAGTTCGGCGGCGGTGAGCTGACCGCTCGACGGGGCGGTCTGCGCCGCGGGCGCGGGGGGCGTCGGGGTGGACTGCACGGGTTCCACGGGCTGCGCCGGGGCGGCCGGGGCGCTTCCCGCCGGACGCTGCTGCGCTGCAGGCTGCGGAGCGGGAGCCTCGGCAGCGGGGGCAGGCTGGGCGTCGGAAGCCTGCTCGGCCGGTCGCTCCTGGGCGGGCTGCTCCGCGGGACGCTGCTGGAGGGGCTGCTCAGCCGGGCGCTGCTGGGCGGGCCGTTCGGCCGGCCGCTGCTGAGGCGCGGGGTGCTGCTGAGCCGGCGCGGGGGGCATCGCCGGGGCGGCCGCGGCGGGCGCCTCGCCCATCATCCCGACGCGGCGCTCGAGCCGGTCGAGGCGGGCGTGCAGTCCGCGCTCGTCGTCGTCGGCGCCGGGCAGCAGGACGCGGGAGCACATCAGCTCGAGGTGGAGCCGGGGCGCGGTGGTGCCGCGCATCTGGGTCAGGCCGGTGGCGATGACCTCGGCGGCGCGGGTCAGTTCACCGGCCCCCATGCCGGCAACCTGCGTCTGGAGGCGCTGCGCCTGGTCCTCGGCCACGTCGAGGATGCCGGTGGTGACGGCCTCGGGCACCGCGGCGAGGATGACGAGGTCACGGAGGCGACGGAGCAGGTCCTCGCCGAAGCGGCGCGGGTCCTGGCCGACCTCGATGACCTTGTCGATGGTGGTGAAGACGCCTGCGGAGTCTCCGGCGGCGAACGCGTCGACGATCTCGTCGAGCAGAACGTCGGGCGTGTATCCGAGCAGCGCGGCGGCCTGCTCGTAGCTGACTCCCGTGTCGGCGGCCCCGCCGAGGAGCTGGTCGAGCACCGAGAGCGAGTCACGCACGGAGCCGGCGCCGGCACGCACGACCAGCGGGATGGCGGCGTGCTCGATCGAGACGCCCTCGACCTCGCAGATGTGGGTCAGGTAGTCGCCCAGCACCCGGGGCGGCACGAGCCGGAACGGGTAGTGGTGCGTCCGGGACCGGATGGTGCCGATGACCTTCTCGGGCTCAGTGGTCGCGAAGATGAACTTGGTGTGCGGCGGTGGCTCCTCGACGAGCTTCAGCAGGGCGTTGAAGCCCTGCGTCGTGACCATGTGGGCCTCGTCGATGATGTAGATCTTGTAGCGGCTGGCGACCGGGGCGAAGTAGGCCCGCTCGCGCAGATCACGGGCGTCGTCGACGCCGCCGTGCGAGGCCGCGTCGATCTCGATGACGTCGATGGAGCCGGGGCCGCCGCGCGCCAGGTCGCGACACGACTGGCACTCGCCACACGGCGTGGGCGTGGGGCCCTGCTCGCAGTTCAGGCAGCGGGCGAGGATGCGGGCCGACGTCGTCTTGCCGCAGCCGCGGGGGCCGGAGAACAGGTAGGCGTGGCCGACCTTGTTGTTTGCCAGGGCGCGCTGCAGCGGGACGGTGACGTGCTCCTGGCCGATGACCTCGGCGAACGTGTCGGGCCGGTAGCGGCGGTACAGCGCCAGCGGGGCGTCGGGAGTCTGGGCCCGCGGCGCGGCGGTCGTGCGCCTCGCCTCGACGACGGGGGCCGTCACCTCGGCGACGACCTCGAACTCCTCCTCGGCCTCGTCGAAGAGGCCGGGGCCGTCCATCGGGACGAAATCGGGCGTGTCGGCCGAGCCGTAGGCGTCCCCGTCGATGGGGGCGTAGTCGTCCTCGTCGTCGTAGTCGTCGTTCACCCGATCCACCCTATTCCAGCCAGCAGACAGTTTCCGGACAGAAAAAAGGCCCCTCGCGCACCCGGAAGAGCTCACTTACCCTTGCTGCCTTCCGACCCTGGGGGAGTTGGGCGAGATACCGCCGCGCGAGGAACCGGGAACCACTGTAGCGCATGCCCGAAGTGTCCCGGGCGGCGCCCGGGGCTCCCGCGCCAGTAGGGTGACGCGCATGGTCAAGACTGCAGATCCCGCTCTCGCCGAGGTGTGGCGGGGCGACTACCTCGAGGCCGTGCACCACGGCTGCCTGGCGGTCACGAACCCCGACGGCTCCGTGGCGCTCGTCCTCGGCGATGTCGACTCCCCTTTCCTCGCCCGATCCGCGATCAAGCCCTTCCAGGCGATCGCGATGCTCAGAGCCGGCCTCGACCTTACCGGCGCGGAGCTGGCGCTCGCGTCCGCGTCACACTCCGGGGAGGAGATCCACGTCGAGGGCGCGCGCGACATCCTGGTCGGTGCCGGCCTGACCGAGGACGCGCTGCAGGTCACGCCCGGCACCCCGCTGGACCCCCAGGCTGCGCGGGCGTGGTTCGCCGCCGGCCACGGCGAGAAGCGGATCATCCACAACTGCTCCGGGAAACACTCGGCGATGGTGCGGACCTGCGTGCGGGCGGGCTGGCCGCTGGAGAGCTACCTCGAGCCTGGGCACCCGCTGCAGCTCGCGATCCGCGAGACGCTGGGCGAGTACACGGGCGACGAGATCGGCGATCCCGTGCCCGACGGCTGCGGGGCCCCGGCGCTCCCCTGCACGGTCAAGGGCCTGGCGAGGGCGTTCGGCCGGTTCGCCGCCGGCGACACCGTCGAGTCGCGGAGGCTGGCCGACGCCTACCGGGCGCACCCCGAGTACGTCTCGGGTACCCGTCGCGACGAGCTCGTGCTGCACCGCGAGGTCTCGGGCCTGGTCTGCAAGATCGGGGCGGAGGGGACGCTCGCCGTCGGCCTGTCCGGCGGGACCGGCATCGTCGTGAAGGCGTCCGACGGGGCACACCGCGCGACCGTCCCCGTCGTTGTCGCGGTGCTCGACGCACTCGGGCTGGCAACGGACACGTTGAGGGAGTTCCAGCCGCAGCCGGTGCTCGGCCACGGCAGGGTCGTCGGCCGGGTTTCTGCGTCGCAGGGACTGCTGGTGGCACTCGCAGGGATGTGACCGACCCGGATTTGAGACGACGCCGCGGCCTCCGGTAGAGTCCCCCACGGAGGATTCGCCTAGAGGCCTATGGCGCTCGCTTGGAAAGCGGGTTGGGTTCACGCCCTCACGAGTTCGAATCTCGTATCCTCCGCCACTTCGATTCCCGCTCTGACTAGGGCGTGAGTCGTCTTTTCGGGGATTGATGGAGTTCCGTTGCACGATTCGTGCCCCGAGTGTGCCCCGAGTTTTTGTGGCATGTTCCTCGAGCACTTGAGCGCGCTCTGGCAGGGCCGCCCTGTATCCGGGCGACGTGGAGTCGCACGGGCTCGCAGACGCAGGCGTGAGCGCCGCGCACCATGAGGTGCGCAGCGCCGGTGAGGACGATCAGTGGTTTACCAAGGGCGCTGATTGCGCGCACGGGCCCGTCGTTGAGTGAGGTCATCGCCCGTGGGGATGGTCCGGAACAGCTTGTCGAGATCCTCGACGCGCACTCGGATGACCCTCACGCCGAACCGTGACGCCCGGAGCTTCCCTGAGGCGATGCGGCGCCGCAGGGTGTCGACACTCACGCCGTGCACCGCGTCCGCCTGCTGCAATGACAGCCACTCGGGCACGGGGTTGACCCCAGGTGGGCGAGATGGGGAGCGACATGGCCGGTCTCCTGTCGGTGTCGGGGATGGAAGGGCGAGTTGGTGTGTATCCGTCGATGGCGATGAGTCAGATCACAGGGCCATGGAGGGCGGAGGGTGTCAGATGGTTTGTGTAAGGGGTTGCTCCTGACACGAAAGCAGAATGATGACCGTGATAGACAAACTCGACCGTGAAGACCGGCGACGTGCGCAGCGCGACGGAGTGGCCGCGTTGGAGGCCTCCGGGGCTCTGGATGACTTGTATGCCCGCATCGATGCCGGCGATGTCCAGCTGGAGGGCCGGGACGGGCTGATCCAGCACCTGATCAAGGCCGGCCTCGAGCGAGGCCTCCAGACCGAACTCGCCGACCACCTCGGCTACGACAAGGGCGACGCCGAAGCCTCGATGTTCCCGAACTCGCGCAACGGGTCGTACCCGAAGACGGTGGCCACCAGCGTCGGCGACGTCGATTTGGCGATACCCCGCGATCGGGACGGCTCGTTCACCCCGATGCTGGTCCCGAAGGGCTCCAGGCGGCTGTCAGGCCTCGATGACATGATCATCAGCTTGTATGCGGGCGGGATGACGGTCCGTGACATCGAGCATCACCTCGTTTCGACCATCGGGACCGAGATCTCGAGGGAGACGATCTCGAAGATCACCGACGAGGTCGCCGACGAGGTGATGGTGTGGCAGCAGCGGCCACTGGAGGCGTTCTACCCGGTGATCTACCTCGACGCGCTGATCGTGAAGGTCCGCGACGGCGCCCACGTACGCAACAAGGCCGCTCACATCGCGGTCGGCGTCGACATGGACGGGATCAAACACGTGCTGGGGATCTGGATCCAGGCCACCGAAGGGGCGAAGTTCTGGGCTGGGGTCTGCGCGCAGCTCGCCAACCGCGGCGTCCGTGACGTGCTGATCGTATGCTGCGACGGACTGACCGGTTTCCCCGAGGCCGTCGAGGCCACCTGGCCCCAGTCGACCGTTCAGACATGCGTTGTCCACTTGATCCGCTCCGCGATGCGATTCGTCACCTACAAGGACCGCAAGCAGATGGCGGCGGCGTTGAAGCCGATCTACCAGGCCGCCGACGAGCCGGCCGCGCGGGCCGCCCTGGACACGTTCGCAGCCTCCGAGCTCGGCCGGGCGAACCCAAACACCGTGCGTGTGTTCACCGACGCCTGGACCCGGTTCGTGCCTTTCCTGGCGTTCCCGCCCATGCTGCGCCGCGTGATCTACACCACCAACGCCATCGAGTCGCTCGACTACCAGCTGCGGAAAGTGACGAAGAACCGCGGCCACTTCCCCTCCGACGAGGCCACCGTGAAGCTGCTGTGGTTGGCGATCTGCAACATCGAAGACAAGCGGGCCCGCGACCGCGCCAAGGAGAAAGGACGCAAGAAGGGAGAGAAACGCAAAGCCGAAGGCCGCCTCGTCGAGGGGCAGGTCACCACGAACTGGAAACAGGCCCTCGCCCAACTCGCGATCGCCTACCCCGACCGGATCAACCCCTACCTCTGACCCACTCGAAGACCGAACTCCTTACACAAACAACTTGACAAGCTCGGAGGGCGCAGCGACCGCGCGACTGGACGGCGACCCACAGCTGCCGCCGCCTCGAGCGTCGTGACACCGGTCGCGATCAGCCGCCAGAACTCGCGCTGCACCGCTCGAGAGGGCTCCGGCCGCCCCGGAGACCGCATCGCAGGCCGCAACGCCCGATCCGCCGCCCACTGCCGACGTGCACCCACCGGAGCCTCCGCCCACGGCTTCCTCGAACTCGCCACCACACACCTCCACCATCGAGGTGTTGCGACGACCAGTTGAATCCGCCCTACGTCCGCCAATCACATTGGTTGCGGCCGATCGTGCTGAACGAAAGATCCCTCTCACATGCCTACCAGCATATTCAGTCTTGCGCGAACCCATTCCTCATCGTTGGGATGGCGATTAGGAGCAACCAAGTAGCTCCGGAGAAGAGTGATCTCTCCATCTCGATCTTTCAGGCGGCGAGAGATGAACGCGCCCTGCCTGGTCAGTTCACCAGCAAGGGAAATATCCTCTTGTGTAGTCCAAGAAGTCTCCGCGAGCGCCGTCTGAACCACTTCGCGCGCTTCAGGATACCTCCTTGCTCGCTTAAGTTCAATGACTCTAGCTAGGATATCGACCGATCCTGCCGATGGATCACTCTGATACTCTTCCTGAATCTCATCATCGATTAGGACTTGCGGCTCAAGAGCCCCAGCGATGTGGCTTCGGAGAAGAGACAGCTGATCGACACGCTCCTGGGCGATGTTGGCGGTCTTGACTACACCACGCAGAAATGCCTCTGCCAACACGTTGGGATCTTGGCTTCGATCGGGGGAAAAGTCATGCCCCCCGATGCCGATGCCCTTCAATACGTAGTTGATGGAAGCGCGATTGACTGGCGTCGCAGTCGTTTGGAGTGCATCCCGGATAGCCTTGCTCGTTTGAGTCAGTCCAAAGGGATTCACTGCCAACTCGTCCGAAATCGCGTTGAAAATGGCGGCGTACTCCTCCGAAGTTAGACGCGGCAGATCTATCTCACGATGTAAACGATCAATGATTCCACTCTCTGACTGCTCCGTGGCGGTAGCCATATCGGTCAAGAGCGCGTAACTTGGCCCCTTTGGATCTATCTGAAGATTAGGAATTTCTAGACGCAGTAGGTAGTCCTTGAATGAAGCAGAACCATCCCAATCCGGTTCACCGACTCCTAGTGTGGAACGAATTTGGTGGGCGAGGGCGGCCAAAGGTACTGGTTCAGAACTGCTCCGAATTTGCTCCACGACTAGTCGTGCGGCCTCAGCAGCGACATCGCTCTTGGGGGATGCATCAAGGAGCGGGGCTTCTTCGTCCACTGGATTGACGGCCAGCGTGCGTGCCCACATGATCGGTCTTGCCCCGCCCATCCAAGTGTCGCTCAACCCGCCGCCTCCCACGGAAGTCCTTGCCGGGGCTGCTAGAACCTCCACAAGTTCACCACCAACCCACCTGCCACTAAGGAGTCCCTGTCCGGTGGTGAAGCGAGACGCTGGCTCAACTCGCGCGTGTTGAATTCCCAATGTTTCCGAAGCGAATCGCAGTTCGCGGTCCGACTGCACTCGCAAGACGCATGAATTCTCGCATTCGGGTACCAGTTCGGGATGGAGTTTGGTGGGTCGCTGAGTTGCGAGGATAAGGTACAAACCAAACTTTCTCCCCTCTGAGGCGATCTGAAGCACTTGTTCCGAGACTCGGCGCCTAAGCGGGTCGGTCGTTGTCGCCGGCACGAAGTTGTGGGCCTCATCAATCACGATGAATGTCGGCACCCGCGGATCGTCGTTGGCGGTCAGGCGCGTCTGCCTTTTTGCATTGCTCCACAACTGGTTTAGGGCGACGCTAGCAGCCAGCAGTGCGTCTGCTTGTTGTGCGGCATCAAGCCCGATTATCAAACAGTTCCAATCGGCCAGTATCGGCTTTGTGGAGAAGGGAGCATCGAGGATGTCTGTCAAGGTCATGGCGCGGTATGCTGTGGAGCGTTCCTCATCAGGCAACCATGCTAGATGGCGCGCGGCGAGATCCAGGAATCGCGCCTTAACGTTGTCCCAGTCAGCCTTGGTCAGGTTCTTTGCGTACTCGTAGACCCGCATGTTGACGTTTTGTTCGCCGAAGAGAGCCGCGGCGTCAGCGAGCCCTCTCAAACTGTAAGGGAGCTTCAGCCCAGAGCGTTCATCGTTGGCCCATTTAACCAGTCCTCGACACGCGCGAACACCGAGGAACTGCGCAGGGCGTTCATGGCTGTTCAGTTCGAGAAGGGAATCCTGAATGTCCCCAATCTTGGCCCAGTCTACGAATAGGCGACGACGCTCAATTCTTTGTGGACCGTCCAGCGGCGGTTCGCGTTCGGCTGAGAGGAATATCATCCGCTGACTTCCCCAGGCGGCTTCAAAATCCGCGGGGTTATCAAAATCAGGCAGTTGCGCTACAGTGGCTGCTGCCGACGCCTCGGCACGTTGCGTGGTCAGGCCGGCGACTTGAACACGATCAAGGCTTCGCAGATCACCGTTGGGGTCGAGCGCAACCACCCGTGCGCCGGTGCGGAGCAAGATCTCCTCTATCAAGCGGGCGACGAAGAACGACTTCCCACTTCCGGACTGGCCCACTATGAGCGTGTGATGAAGGAGTCCTGGGAGGGATAGCGCTACTGGCTGGCGTTTGACCGCCGCGGTGCCTATCAGAAGGGTGGTCATGAGCGGATAGTACCGCGCGAGTGGAGTTGCCGGGAGCGGACATGTAAATAGCCCTCCAAAGGAGGGCTATTTGCCTAATATGAGAATGGCTCTCGCAAGTCAGACTAGCTACCTCCGAGGCAAGTGAACTCTACCAGAGCATGGCGCGACATGCAAGAGGGGATCAGGAGGGGCACGCGCGGCCGGGGTTGTCTCTTCGCTCGATGGCCCCGGGTCACCTGCGACCTGCGCGATCGGCTTCCCTGTCTCCTCCACGATCCGCACCGCGTCCTCACCGGAACTCACGGTCGTACTTCTGTCGCTTCTCTGGCATCTCAATCCCCAATGCTGATGCCTCCACGCTCTGGGGGAACCTCAAAGGCGCTGATCAACCCATCCAACGCTGGCTTGACCTGATCGGCAAGGCTCCGTCTCATGTTGGGGTGGGCGTCACCGATCGTCAGTTCCACCACGAAACGCACCGAAGTTGCCAGTGCCGCAGCGGGGGGGGTGTCCCTATGGTTCTCGTCAAGCTGCGAGGGGCTGGGGTGTCGGGTTGGGGGTCCGGTAGGGCTCTCGGTTTCTGAGCATGGCGAACAGGGCATCGATGCGGCGTCGGGACAGGCAGATCAGTGCGGCGTTGTGTTTCTTGCCTTGGGCTCGCTTCCGGTCGTAGTAGGCCCTGCTGGCGGGGTCGGATCGGAGCGCGGCGAACGCTGAGAGGAACAGGGCTCGTTTGAGGTGCTTGTTTCCTGATCTGGCTGGGTATTCGCCTCGGATGCTGGTTCCGGATCGGTGGGTGACGGGTGAGAGGCCGGCGTAGGCAGCCAGGTGTCCCGCGGTCGGGAACAGCGAGGCGTCGCCGACGTCGAGGAGGATCCGTGCAGCGGTCCTGACCCCGACGCCTGGCATCGAGATCAGGACCTTGGCAAGAGGGTGCGCATCAACGACCTTCTCGACTTGCGCGGCCAACTCGGAGCGCTGCTGCAGCGTCTGACGCAGGGCAGCTGCGAGCTTCGGGAGGACCTGCTCAGCGGCGGTGGTGCCGGCGACAACAACGGTCTGCTCGGACAAGGCGTGGGAGATCGCGTCGACGAAGTCTTGGGCGTGTCGCGGGTTGGCATGGCTGACGATCCGCAGCAGCTTTGCCCTCGAGACTGCGCTGATGCCTTGTGGGCCGCCGAGCTGTTCGATCACGGCGAGGCCCTGCTTTGTGGCCAAGCGGGGTCCGACTACGCGTTCGAGTGCGGGATGGATCTGCGTGAGGAGTCCACGGATCCGGTTCGCCAATCGTGTTGCTTCCGCCGCAAGGTCCTCGTCGAACCCGACCAGAACCTTCAGCTCGGCCAGGGCATCTTCGCCGAGGTCGACCCGGCGAAGGGTGTGGGGCATCGTTCGGGCAGCGTCCGCGATGATGAACGCGTCGCGCGCGTCGGTCTTCGCGCTGCCCGGGTAGAGGTCCGCTGCCCTGCGCATCGCGAGTCCTGGCAGGTAGGCGACCTGGATGCCCATCGACCTTGCCACAGCGATGGGCAGTGCGCCGATCGTGTTCGGCTGATCGACAATCACCAACACCCTGCCGCGCTCGGCCAGCATCGAGAAAACGCCCTCGAGCTTGCTCTGGTCCTGCGGTAGAGGCTTGTTGAATACCGGCTCATCACAGATGAGGGTGTAGGGGGCTGTCCGGCGCGTCGGGCCGGGTAGGGGTCGAGGTCTCCCGATGGTGGAAGTTCTCACGCTGCCCATCTGGAAGACCCCGACGTGTCTGATGCTACCCCTGTGGCGGGGTTCGCCTGCCCTGACCTGTCCTCGTTGTGTCGGCTCGATGAGCTCGGCCTGGAGGTCAGCGGCCAACTGCTGGAGCCTGGCCGCGCGGTCCTCGCCTGCCGGGTCGTGGACCCGGATCAGTGGTGCCGACGCTGCGGCTGCGAGGGCATCGCGCGTGACTCCGTGTCGCGGGCGTTGGCGCATGAGCCGTTCGGCTGGCGGCCGACCACGTTGCTGGTCACGATCCGTCGCGACCGTTGCACGGGCTGCGGGCATGTGTGGCGGCAAGACACCAGCCTCGCCGCGGAACCGCGAGCGAAGCTGTCACGCCGCGGGCTGCGGTGGGCGTTGGAGGGCCTGGTAGTTCAGCATCTCACCCTCGCCCGCGTCGCCGAAGGGCTGGGGGTGTCGTGGAACACCGCCAACACGGCGGTCCTGGCTGAAGGCAAGCGGGTCCTGATCGACGACCCGACCAGGTTGCACGGTGTGTAATGAGCCAGGCCGTCGTGAAGGAGCGTGAGGCGGGCACGCTGGAGCAGATGTTCGTCACGCCCATCCGGGCCGGCGAGTACATCATCGGCAAGATCACCCCCTACGCGCTGCTGGCCGTCGTGCAGATGGTGCTGGTCGCCAGCGTCGGCATCGGCTGGTTCAAGGTCCCGTTCAACGGCAACGTGGCGGTCGTGGCCGTCGGCATGCTGCTGTTCATGCTGACGAGCATCGGCCTCGGGCTGCTCGTCTCCCTGCTGGCGAGCACCCGCCAGCAGGCCCGGCAGGTCATGGTGTTCCTGATGATGCCGTTCATGATCCTGTCCGGGTTCATCTTCCCCGTCGAGGCGATGCCAGGCTGGATGCAGGCGATCAGCGCCTGCATCCCGATGACCTACATCCTCGAGGTGCTGCGCGGCAGCTTCGTCAAGGGCGCTGGCTTCGCGGACCTCGCCCAGCCGCTCAGCATCCTCGCGGTGTTCGGCATCGTGATCTTCACCTCCGCCGTCCTCGCCACCCGTCGCCGGATCACCTCATAGGAGAGCCGTGACCACCACAACAGAGCTGCCGACGCTCCCCGCGGGGACCGCCGTCAACGTCCGGGGGCTGACGAAGACCTTCGGCGGCTTCACCGCCGTCGATCACATCGACCTCGACGTGCCCCGCGGCCAGATCTTCGGCTTCCTGGGCCCGAACGGCTCGGGCAAGACCACGACCATCCGGATGCTGACCGGGACCCTGCGCCCCACCGCCGGCCGTGTCCGGGTGTTGGGCGAGGATGTCGTCCGGCACAGTCGCAGGGTCGCGCCGCGGATCGGGTACATGAGCCAGAAGTTCGCGCTGTTCGAGGACCTCACGGTCGAGCAGAACCTCCGGTTCTACGCCGGCGTGTACCAGCTCCCGGCCGACCGGTTCCTCGAGCAGCGCGACTACGTGCTCCAGATGGCCGACCTCGTCGGGCGCGAGAAGGAGCTGACCCGCAACCTGTCGGTTGGCTGGCGGCAGCGGCTCGCCCTCGGGACGGCCACCATCCACGACCCCGAGCTGCTGTTCCTCGACGAGCCCACCTCCGGTGTCGATCCCGTCGCACGTCGCCAGTTCTGGGACCTGCTCTACGAGCTGGCCGGCCGCGGCGTCACGCTGTTCGTGACGACGCACTACATGGACGAGGCCGCCTACTGCGATCGGCTCGCGTTCATCTACCGGGGCCGACTAATCGCCGACGGGAGCCCCGCCGAGCTGCGGGCCGGGCACGGTCGGCCGATCTTCGATGTCACGCTCACCGATGTCGACGCCGCCCTCAGCTGGCTGGAGGCCGAGGACTGGGTCGACGACGCCTACCTGTCGGGCGCGACCCTGCACGCCGTCCTGCCGCGGGACTCGGCCGTAACGGGCAAACAGCTCCTGGAGCGGCTCGCCGGGGTGGGGTTCGCCGACGCGGCCGTAACGCCCGTCGAGCCGTCGATCGAGGACGTGTTCGTCAACCTCGTCACCGCCGAGGAGCGCGCGGGCGGCCCGGCGGCGGTCAGCGGACCAGCTCGCGCCTGACGAGCCGCTCGCTGAGGCCGAACAGCGCGGCCATCCCGCCGCCGAAGGCGAGCACGGCGCCCGCGAGGGAGATCCATAACTCCAGTGGCCACGGCCCACCCTCGGCGTTCTCCAGCCAGTCGAAGGCCGCCATCCCCGCCATGAAGAACAGGAGGGTGCCCGTCGCCGCGCAGAGCAGCCCGACCGCGACCATCCCACCGCCGCGAATCACGCTCCCCCGTCCGTCGGCTCGAACGTCAGCTTCAGCGCGCGATCGCCGATCTGCTCGTGGCCGGTGAGGCGCAGCTCCGGCCGGAAGCCGTTGAAGAAGGGGGTCCCGTGGCCGAGGACGACGGGGTGCAGGTAGATGCGGTACTCGTCGATGAGGCCGAGGCGCCCGAGGCCGGACGCCAGCACCGGCCCGGCGACCTCGATCTCCCCGTCGACGTCCTCCTTCAGCCGGCGCACGACCTCCGAGAGGTCACCCCGGATGAGCGTGGCGTTGGGGCCGACGTCGGCCAGCGTGCCGGAGACCACCCACTTGGGCAGCGCACGCCAGGCGGTCGCGTAGGCGCGCTCGTCGTCGCTCCAGCCGGGATCGTCGTCGTCCCAGTACCGCATCAGGGAGTACATGGTGCGGCCGTAGAGGCAGCCGGCCTGCGAGCCGACCTCGTCGACGAAGTGCCTAAACAGCGTCTCGTCGGGGCCGAACCGGTCGTGGTCCACGTACCCGTCCAGCGACTGGTTCATCCCGTAGACGATCCTGGCCATGGCGGCTCCTTCCTGTCGGACCCATCACACAGCACACGTGGTTCGGGAGATCGCAGCCTTCGCCCGTTCCGCCACATTCCCCGCCGTGAACCCGTACTTGGCGAACAGCGCCGCCCCGGGGGCCGACTCGCCGAAGTGATCGATGGAGACGATCTCCCCCGTGGCGCCGACGACCTCGCGCCAGCCCAGAGCGATGCCCGCCTCGACCGAGACCCTCGCCACCGCCTCGGGCAGGACCTCAGCCCGGTATGCGGCTGGCTGATGGTCGAACCACTCCCGGCAGGGCATCGACACGACGCGCGTCCCGATGCCCTGGGCCTGCAGCAGGTCCCTGGCCTCGACGGCGAGAGCGACCTCGGACCCGGTTGCCACGAGGACCACCTCGAGCTCCCCGTCCGCGTCGAACAGGGTGTAGCCGCCGCGGACGGTCAGCTCGGCAGGAGCAGCGGCGCCCGCTCCACGGGCGGTGACTGGCAGATCCTGCCGGGAGAGGATCAGCGCGCTCGGCCTGTCGGTGTGTCGCAGTACCTCGGCCCAGGCCTGAGCGGTCTCGTTGGCGTCGGCGGGGCGGATCACGTCCAGGCCAGGAATGGCACGCAGGCTGGCGAGGTGTTCGATCGGCTGGTGCGTCGGCCCATCCTCGCCAACGCCGATCGAATCGTGCGTCCACACGAAGATGGTGGGCGACTTCTGGAGAGCGGCCAGCCGCACCGCCGGACGCATGTAGTCGGCAAAGACGAGGAAGGTGCCGCCGTAGGCCCGCGTCAGGCCGTCGATGTTGATGGCGTTGAGGATGTTGCCCATCGCGTGCTCGCGGATACCGAAGTGCAGGGTCCGGCCGTTGTAGTCGCCGACGACGTCGGCGGACGCGTGTTCGGGCGGGAGGAAGGAGCGTTGGCCGCGCATGGTCGTGTTGTTCGACCCTGCGAGGTCGGCAGATCCGCCCCACAGCTCCGGGACCGCATCCGCGATTGCGGTCAGCACCTCGCCCGAGGCAGCCCTCGTCGACTTCCTTCCCTCGGGGAACGACGGCAGTGCCACCCCGAGGTCGGGATGCTCCCCAGCAAGGATGCGGTCGAGGAGTGCAGCCTTGTCGGGGTGCGCGGTGCGCCATGCGTCGAAACGGGCCTGCCACGCGCCCCGTGCCTCAGCCGCCCGCGACGCCGCATTCGCTCTGGTCCTCGCCACGAGGTCCGCCGGGACGGCGAAGCTCCGGGTCGGATCGAGCCCGAGGCGGGCCTTCAGGCCGGCGATCTCCTCGGCACCCAGAGCGGCGCCGTGCACGCTGTGATGGCCGGCCCTGGTCGGGAGCGGCCATCCGATGAGCGTCGACAGCCGGATCAGGGAGGGCCTGTCCGTCACCGCCTTCGCCTCGTCGATGGCCTTGTACAGCGCGTCGACGTCCTCCGAGTAGCCGGCCCCTCCCTGGGTCCAGTCCACGTGCGCCACATGCCAGCCGTACGCCTCATAGCGGGCGGCGACGTCCTCGGTGAAGGCGATCTGGGTCTCGCCCTCGATCGTGATGCGGTTGTCGTCGTAGATGACCACGAGGTTGCCCAGCTTCTGCGCGCCAGCCAGCGAGGAGGCCTCGCCGGAGACGCCCTCCTGGAAACAACCATCGCCAGCAAGTGCGTAGACCATATGGTCGAACACGGACGTGCCGGGGGCGGCCTCCGGCTCGAACAGCCCACGCGCCCGGCGGGCGGCCATCGCGAAGCCGACTGCCATCGCGATGCCGGCACCCAGGGGCCCCGTCGTGCACTCGACCCCTGCGGTGTGTCCATACTCGGGATGCCCCGGCGTCAGGGAACCCTCGGTCCTGAGCGCCCTGAGGTCGTCGAGCTCCAGCCCGTACCCGGCAAGGAAAAGCTGACAGTACTGGGTCAGGGAGGAGTGCCCGGCCGACAGCACGAAGCGGTCCCGGCCGAGCCATCGCGGATCAGAGGGATCACCCACCATGACCTTCTGGTAGAGCAGATGGGCGACGGGGGCGAGCGAAATCGCCGTTCCCGGATGGCCGTTGCCGGCCTTCTCCACCGCATCGGCGGCGAGCACCCTGGCCGCGTCGACCGCAGCCCTGTCCGTGTCCGTCCAGTTCAGCGCACTCATGCGGCCCTCACAGATCCCTGGGCCCCCCAGAAGCCGCTGGGCGAGAACAGCCGGTCAGTGAAGTAGTCCAGCAGGTTTGCCTCTGCCAGCGTGTCGAGGATGGTGTACCGGGACCGGATGAGTTGACTGCGGACGTAAGTGGCGCGGAACGCGTCCCAGTCGAGTCCGATCTCATCCGGGTGGGCCGGGGCGCCAGCGGCCCGGAGCATGGCCTGCAGCGTGTCGGCGGGTATCAGATGCTCGCGCAGCCGGGCTGACAGAGTCGGCCACCCCTGTGCGAGGGTCTCGAGGCGTCGGCCGACACTCGTCCCATCGACGTACTTGGACATGGTCTGCTGGACCGCAGCCTCGCGCAGGCCCGGTCGCCGGTGCTGCGAAAGAACGAGGAGCTCCATCTCGTCGCGTCCGGGCCAGGCCCGGACGGCTCCGTCGATATCGAGGGAGGTGAGATCGTCAGCGAGCAGTTCCTCGTAGAGCGCGGAGATGGCCACGCTCCCGACCGCCACCTTGAACCCGTGCGACAGCCGACGCGGCGTCACGTCGACTCCATGGCCCTCCATCTCCCACAGGTGAGAGAAGAGGTGCTCCGATCCGGAGGCCGGCCGGGAGCCGTGGTAGGCCTGCATGGCTAGACCGGACATCACCAGACCCTCGGCCAGCTGGCCAAGGGCGTCCGAGTCGCCGGAGGCCAGCGCCGCGGGCCGCTGCAGGGCACCACGGAGCGGGCCCTGGACGAGGTCCCAGACGTTCGTGTCGATCGCCTCCGCCCCAACCAGGTCCGCCAGGAGCCAGTCGGCTCCGGCCGGGAGCTTGCCGAGCAGGTCACCGTACCCAGAAGCCGTCATCGCCGAGGGCGCCGACGCCATCACGTCGAGGTCGGCGACCGCCACCGCCGGGGCAGGGCAGTCGAGCGTCTGCTTGTAGCCGTCGACCGCAATCGAGGCGCCGAAGGCCGTGTACCCGTCCATCGACGCGGCGGTGCCCACCACGACGTAACGGCGGCCCAGCTCTCCGCAGGCACGCTTGGCCAGGTCGTTCAGGGTGCCGGCCCCCACCGCCACCACGACGGCATCCACCTCGGCGATCCGGTCCCGGAGCAGCTCGGCGTTCTCGTAGCGGGCGTAGAGCTCGGGGTCTCCGGGAAAGATGAACGGCGGAGCCAGCGGCACGCCCGCGGCGGCGAGAACACCACAGACGTCCTGCCCGGCAGCATCTCTGGTCCGCTCGTCAGCGACGACCAGCGCCGTCGCTCCCCCGAACACCCGACGGAAGGCCTCGGGAAGGTCAGCGATCACGCCGTGCCCGATCAGCACCTCGGAGGTGTCCGTCGCCGCGGCAAGGGCCTGCTGGATGAGCTCACTCATGCCCGCACCGCCTCGTGGTCGACGATCTTGTGGATCTGGTCGGACAGCGCGGGATAGCCGGCGCAGTAGGCATCCAGATAGAACGAATAGTCGAGGTGCCGTTGGAGGTCAGGCACCAGCTGATCCACCTCGTGAACCATGCCGGCGGCCGCCTCCTGCAGGTTGTCATAGAACCCTGCCCCGACGGCGGCGCACATCGACGAGCCGAGGGCGACGGCATCGCCGACGCGGGTGAGCGTGATCGGGATACCCGTCACGTCGGCATGCATCTGCAGCAGCGAGCGGCTCTTGGTCATCCCGCCCGCAGCGACCAGCTCGGTGACCTGGAAGCCGGCCCGAGACATCTCACGAAGAATGTGGGCCGAGCCGTAGCAGATCCCCTCCTGGATTGCGTGGTAGACGTGCGCCGGACCGTGCGCCAACGAGAGACCCCAGATGATTCCTCGCGCCTTGGAGTCGGTATACGGCGTGCGGTTCCCCTGGAAGTACTCGTTGACGATGAGGCCATCGGACCCGACGGGGATGTGCGAGCTCTCGGCGTTCAGGACGTCGTAGACGTTGGCGCCGGTGCGGTCTGCGGCCGACACGAGGTCCCGGGCGAAGTTGTCCTTGAACCACTTCATGACCGAACCGGTCGAGACCTGGCCACCCTCGACGGTGTACTGACCGGGCACGACACCGTCGGTGTAGGACCCGAAGAAGCCGGGGCCGTGGACGGAGTGGGCGGACTGGCCACTGAGGACGTGCGAGGAACCCGTGATGAGCGCCATCTTGCCCGGGTTGACCACGCCCAGGCCGACCTGGCCGGCCCATGCGTCGGCCGGGCCCTGAGCGACGGGTGTCCCGACAGGCAGGCCGAGATCCTCCGCAGCGCGGGGGGTGAGGCCACCGACGCGCTCTCCAAGGTCGAGGACCCGCTCGGGGATCTTGTCGAAGACGTCGCCGCAGCCGATGTGCTCGTAGAACTCAACCGGCCACCCACCGCGGTCACGGTTGTAGTACATGCGCTGCGCTGCCGAGTTGATGTTGACCGTCCACTCGCCGGTGAGCTTGAAGGTCACCCACTCCGGCGCGTCCACCAGTCGGTAGGCGTTGCGATACGTCTCGGGTTCGTGTTCTCGCAGCCAGGCGGCCTTGAACGGATACCACTCGGCAGTAGCCGGCATGGTCCCGCCACCGTTGTAGAGACGAGCCCAGTGATCGGTGGTAAGTGCGCGGGCCGCCTGCTCGGTCGCGCGGACGTCCATCCACATGATCGCGGGACGGAGGTGGTTGCCCTCCCGGTCCATGGCGACGACCGTCATCGTGGTGGCGTCGTACGAGATCCCGGCGACCTCATCGCCACTGATCCCGGCCTGGTTCATGGCCCGTCTGGCAGAGGACTGCAGAGCGAGGTACCAGTCGTCGGGCGACTGTTCGGCCCACCCCGGACGCGGATGCGTCGTCGCATAGGTCGTGGCGGCAATGCTGACCGGCGTGCCGACCAGATCGAAGATCGCGACCCGGCAGCTCTCCGTGCCGTAGTCGATTCCCATCACGTAGGGACCTGGCATGTCTATCTCCTTTGATGACTGAAACACTGACACATAGGTCAGGAGGGATCGGACTCGGCCCAGCCGAGTTCGTCCCAGAGGTGGGCGGGAATGAGGCGATCGATGCGATCGAGAACAAGGTCCGGAACCCGGCCCTCGGGTTGCGCAGCGATCTCCTCGACGGTGGTCT
Organism: Tessaracoccus lacteus; assembly: GCF_029917005.1. Taxonomy (NCBI): domain Bacteria; kingdom Bacillati; phylum Actinomycetota; class Actinomycetes; order Propionibacteriales; family Propionibacteriaceae; genus Tessaracoccus; species Tessaracoccus lacteus. The sequence continues at coordinate 485,921 of NZ_CP123967.1, read as the reverse complement.
CACCGGTCAGGACTGCCGCGGCAGCCATCCCGGTATCGAGGGCCATGGCGATGTCGGTCTGAAGCCGGTCTCCAACCATGACGGCCCGCTCGACGGGGCAGTCGAGTGTCGACATGACCGCCTCGAGCATGATCGGGTCGGGTTTGCCGAAGCTGATCCGGCACTTCACCCCCGAGCAGGCCTCGATCGCGGCGGTGATGGCGGCGCAGTCAGGCTCTCCCCGTCCTCCGGGGAACGGACAGAAGCGGTCGGGGTTCGTCTGCACAAGGAACGCGCCGCGGTGGAACCAGAGCGCATCGAATGCGATCTGCAGCTTCCGGTAGTCGAAGCCGCGGTCGTAGCTGGCGATGACGATGTCGATCTTGGCGGGGTCCTCGCTGAGCCGGAACCCGGCCTCGACGAGGGCGTTGATGAGGGGTTCCTCCGCGATGGGATACAGCACGGCGTCGGGGTGGTGTCGCCTGAGCCAGGTGACGGTGGTGACGATGGTGTTGGCGATGTCCCCGACTGGGGTCGGCAGTCCGAGCCGCTCCAGCTTCTCGGCGTACATCGCCGGGTCCTTGGTCGGGTTGTTGGACAGGAATCGCACGGGGATCTCCCGACGGCGCAGCTCGTGGACAAGGCGCGCGGCGCCGGGCAGCAGGTGATCGCCGAGGTAGATCGTTCCGTCCATGTCGAAGACGTAGGCGTCGAACAGTTCCGCGGGGGCGCGCAGCAAGGTCTCGGTCATGGGAGTCCTCCGGGTCAGGGTCAGCTGACGGCCGGCAGCAGCGCGGCGATGAGCATGATGACGGTGTTCATGGGCCAGATGGCGAAGGCCGGCGGGTCGACGTGGGTCGTTCCCCTCGCGAGGAAGAACCGGGCCATCCACTCGCCGAGGAACGCGGCGAGCACGCCGAAGACGGCGCCGACGATCAGGGCTCCCACCGCAGCCTCCGGCACCCAGCCCGCCTCGGAGATGGAGGCCGCGCCGGCGAGGTAGGGGTAGAACACGATCGCCGCGAGCCCACCGATGTTGGTCATGTGGTGCGTGACAGGCACGTTGTAGCCCATGTTGAGCAGGCAGATGGTGATGGCCGAAATGGCGAAGGGCAGGGTGTTGGCGTTGCCGAAGGCGGCGACGGCCGGGAAGCTCGTCGAGAGCACTACGGAGACACCCGCGGCGAGGATGCCGGCGAAGGCTCCGATGGTGAGCATCTGGCCGGGCTTCTCCTGGTACCGCAGCCACGAGGAGTCGCCGTGTGGTGCGAAGCGAGGACCGGACGGGTTGCACTTGTCCAGGTTGAGCAGCGACCCGTCGCCGAAGATGAGGCGCACGGCGAAGGCCGAGATGATGATCGACAGCGCCACGGAGTCCGTGTGGCTGCCGAACCAGGGGATGAGGTGGATTGCCTGTTGCAGGGCGTAGCCGATGCCGCCGAACAGCGCGCCGACCAGCAGCACATCGGGCTTTCCGAGACGTGCCAGGGGAAGGACGATGTCCTTGCCAGAGTCGGAGTAGCCGCGGCGGGCTGCGTAGGCCGCGGCCGCGACGCCGCCTGCGAAGGCGACGTGGGGGCCCATGAAGGGGCCGAATGAGACGTAGTTGAACATCATGTCGCTCATCTCCGGCGCACCGGCGACGGCGGAGCCGACGGCGGCGAGCAGGCTGAAGCCAACCATGACGAAGGCGAAGTTGGCGCCGATCGCGGCGCCGAAGAAGCCACCGCCGAGCGCGGCGATGAGCATGAACAGGAACTCCATTGTCGTGTCCTTCTGGAATGGGGCGGCTGCGGTGCCGCCGGGAGGGGTCCGCGGTGGGCGGAGGGGGTCAGGCGGAGGCGTCCGCGGACTGGGTCTGGGGCTCGTAGGAGCAGAGCGCGGCGACCTTGGGGGCCGAGGCGGACGCAGGGTCGAAGGTGTAGCCGAGCCACTCCCGCGTGAGGCGGCGTGCCAGTTCGAGGCCGATGACGCGCTCGCCGAACGTGAGCACCTGCGCGTCGTTGGACAGCACAAGCCGCTCGACCGAGAAGGAGTCGTGGGCGACGGAGGCGCGGATGCCGGGCACCTTGTTGGCGGCCATCGCGACGCCCATCCCGGTGCCGCAGACGAACAGGCCTCGATCCGCCTTGCCTGCCGCGATCAGACGCGCCCCCGTCACCGCGACGTGCGGGTAGTCGGTGTTCTCACCGTGACCCACGCCGACGTCGATCACCTCATCGACGCGGGGATCGGCCGCCAGGTCCTGTTTCAGCTGCTCCTTGTAGTCATAGCCGGCCGAGTCGGCGGCAACCACGATGCGAAGTCCCATTGTGCGTGTCCTCTCACACGTGCGCGCATCGATGCGCGCACCAAGTTGTGATGAAAGTATCACAACTTGTGTAAGAAACAACAGCGAATGTGTTGGATTCTCCGGCGGGTGGTCCTACTCGGCGACGACGACCTCCGGTCCAAGCTGCCTGACCAGCTCCAGGTCTGCCGGGTCGATCGCGGAGTCGGTGACGATGTGCGAGAAGTCGGTCAGCGGCGCGAAGCTGTGCAGCGCCCTCCTGGCGAACTTGGTGTGGTCCAGCAGGAGGATCGCCTTCTCGGCCGACGCGACCATTGCCCGCTTCACCAGCGCGACATCCTCGTACGGATGGAAGCACCTTCCGTCACTGATGCCGGAGGCGCTGAGGAGGCAGTAGTCCGTGCGGATACCGCTGATCATGTCGAGAGCCGTCTTCCCGAGGAGGGACTCCGCCCATGGCTGGTACTCGCCTCCGGTCACGAGCAGCCGGACCGCGCTTCGCGGCTCGACCTCGCGCGCGACGAGCAACGAGTTCGTGACGACAGTCAACGGCACAGAGGCGAGTTCACGGAGGGCCCACAGCGCGCTGGTGGAGTCGTCGATGAGGACGGAACTGCCCGGCCGGATCAGAGCGGCGGCGGCGCGTGCGATCGCGACCTTCTCGGCGGAGTTCTGCTCGAGCCTGAGCAGCGCACTCACCTCGCTCAGACGCGAGGCCGCGGCCGACACTGTGCCCCGCCCCTGACGTGTCACGAGGCCCTCTTCCACAAGCGCCTCGATGTCGCGGTAGGCGGTCATGGTCGAGACACCGGTCTCGGACGCCACGTCCTCCACCGACATCGTCCCGCGCTTCGCCACCTTCTCGGCAATCAGCCTCCGCCGGCGCCTGACCGCCTCCGCCGAGGCCCGGCCTCCACCTGTCGACATGGTGCTCCCTCCGCGCTCACCCGTGGGTTCAGCCTAGGGGCACTCTCATCAAACGAGCACGTTGGCGACGCTTCCGGGTCGCGGCTCTATCGGCCTATCGCGCAGGGTCGTCGCCCTCGTCGTCGTCGGAGATGGTGCGCAGGAAGTCCTCGAACTCCGCGCCGAGCTGGTCGGCCGACGGGATCTGCGATCCCTCCGGCACCCACAGGTTGGGGGCCTGCTGGCCGCGCATGAACGCGTCGTACTGCTGTTCCAACGCCTCGACGATCGCCTTGACCTCGTCGTTGTCCTCAACCTCGGCCGCGATGGCGCGCCGGTTCACCTCCGCCTTCTCCACCAGGCCGTCATTGGGCAGACTCAACCCGGTGGCGTCGACCACGGCATTGAGCGCGGCGAGCGCGCCCTCGGCGAACTCGGAGGCCGCCAGGTAGTGCGGGACGTGGATGGCGAACCCGACGGCGCGCTGACCCGCCTCCCCTAGCCGGTACTCGAGCAGGGCCGGGAACGAGGCGGGCACCTGGACCCGGCCGAAGGGGGAGCGCGCCTCTCCGATCAGCTCGGGATCAGTGGCATGCGACGTCATCCCGATCGGGCGGGTGTGCGGCACACCCATGGGGATGCCGTGCACAGTGACGACCAGGGAGACATCGAGCCGGTCGATCAGCTCGCGGACGGCCTCGACGAGCCGCTCCCACTGGAAGTCGGGCTCGGGGCCGGTGAGCAGGTAGTAGAGGCGGCCGTCGCGGTCAGTGAGGCGCCGCAGGAGGATCGCCGGGTCGTCGTAGCCGTCCCAGCGGTTGCGGTCGAAGATCATGGTGGGCCGGCGGTCGCGGTAGTCGACCAGCTGATCGATGTCGAACGTGGCGACCGTCTCCGGGTCGCCGGACTCGACGAGGTGGTCGCCGAGAAGGCTCTGGATCTTGCCTGCGTCGATGAACGATCCCACGGCGACGACCAGCACGCCGGAGCGTGGAACGTCCGCGTCGGCGTCGGACTCGAAGCGGAAGAGGTCGGACGGGTTCTGCACGACATGCCTTTCACGTTGACGCCCGGCCCGGGCCGACGACCTTCCGCCGGCCGGCGCTGCCGGTCCCTCTGACACTACCCGCAGCACGCCAGACCGCGCGGTTCGCATCACGGCGATCACGTCAGTACTACACGGCGCAGTGTCATATTACGCACGCAGAACGCAGGCGATTCGCGGTGTGACCCACCTGCCCCTACTTTGCGGATCACTGTGCTCCGGGGGGGTCGGCGCGAGAGAGGCGGCTTCCGGACCAAGCTCTGAGGGATGGTCAAGACGTCGTGCGTGCCCGTATTTCGTTTCTCCTGGTCGTGGTGCTGGCTCTGCTTGCGGGGGTGGGGGCCTCGGTCCCGGCGTCCGCGGAGGTGCCCGTCGCACCCGACGTGACGGACGGTATCACCGTCACGGTCCACGGCGATGCCGTCCTCGCCGGTGCCGCAGGGCAGGTGAATGCGTCGGTCAGCAACCCGGCAGGCGTAGAACTGTTCAACGCCCTCGCGGTGGCCGTGCTCCCCGTGGGCGTCGCCTACGCACCGGGCAGCATCAGCCCCAGCAGCCTCGGTGAGCCGACGATCCTCACCTGGGTCCCCGACCCGAATGACCCCGACCCCGAGCACCCGGCGACGGCTCAGGTGCTGGTCTGGTCCAACATCGCGGACCTGCCCACAGGCTCCACCGTCGACCTTACTTTCGGCACCGTCGCCGACCCTGACCGCTACCCCGCCGGCTCCACCTATCAGGTCGGCGTCGGCTTCTACGCCAGCGACAACGAGCGCAACGCCCCCGACGTCACCATCCCCGACTCCGGCCCGCCCGTCATCAGCGACGCCACCGAGGGAGGCGACAAGGACGCGACCGTCCAGGTCGTCCCTGTCACCGTCACCAAGTCGGAGACGGCAAACGCCGAGGCCGAGGTCTACCGCGGCCCCCAGAACCCCGCAACCTACGCCGTGACGGTGCGCACCGCCCCTGACGGCGGCACGGCCGGCGTCGTCGTGGTCGACGACGTGCCCGCCCAGTTCACGGTCACGGGCTGCACGGGGGCGTTCCCGTGCACCCGCACGACCGTCGAGGTCGACGGCGAGGTCTTCACCCGCCTCGCCTGGGACCTCGGCACCGTCGCGGCCGATACCACAGTCAAGCTGACCTACACGGCCTATGTCGGCGAGCGCGAGATCACGATGCCCGACGGTGAAGCCACCGGCGCCAGCACCCGCCCCGACGGCGAGGGCTACGACGTCACGAACAAGGCGATCCTCACGGGCACCTACGCCGGCGACGTGGCCCCCGGATCCCAGGCGGACGTCACCGTCTCCGACTCCGCGACGGTGCGCGTGCTCGACCTCGGCGTCGTGAAGACCGCCTCCGCCAGCGATTTCGTCGGTGGAGACACCCTGCGCTACACCCTGAACGTCCGGACCAGCCAGTACGTCTCCACGTCGGGCATCACGGTCACCGACATCATCCCCAACGGCATGTGCCCCGTGCTGCCGGCCGGCGTGCAGCTCACGGGAGACACCTGGCCGGCCGAGTGCGCCGACGCCGCGGCGGGCACCGGCTCGGTCACCGGCGCAACGATGACAGCCGTCGATTTCGACGCCGCCACCGGCGTGTTCACGGTCGACTTCGCCCTCCGGGACCTCGACGCAGACCAGGACGCCACCGTCCGCTACTCGGTGCTGATGCGCCGGAAGTACCAGGACGGCGAGCCGACCGCCGTCGCGGACGGGTTCACCAACTCCGCGACGATCACCGGCACCACGCACGCCGACGACGAGGACCGGAACGCGACCAACGACTCGTCGGCCTCGCTCGACACGGCCGACGTGACCCTGACCAAGTCGATCTGGCTCAACTCCTCGCGCACCCCGATCACGGGGGTCTCCGGCGCCGGCTCGACGTGCGAAAACCGCGAGTACGCCGACGCCTCGTCGGATGCCCCGAGCTACCAGCTCGGCGACCTCGTCTGCTTCCGCATCGAGTCCACGTTCCCCGTCGGCGTGTCGACCCGGTCTGTGTTCCTCACCGACTTCCTGCCCCCGGGCATGTCCATGGTCGGCTGGGCAACCGCCCCCGGAAACACCACCACCGTCACGCCGCTGGGTAGCACGCCTGCCACGGCGACCCGCTGGGCGCTCGGCGAGGAGACCTTCGGCACCCGCTTCGTCACCCCGGGAGCCACCGCGACGATCGACATCCTCGCGCGGGTCGACTCCGTACCCGACACGAAGCCGGAGGTCACGGGAAACCTGGCGAAGCTGCGCTACTCCACACAGGACGGCCGCGTCATCGGTCTGCGCGACGCCGTCGACCTCCAGCTCTCACCGCCGCCCCCGCTCGCGCTGGACAAGAAGGTCAACGACAAGGATTCGCTCACCCCCGTGCGTGAGGGCCAGTCCCTCTCCTTCACCATCGATGTGTCGCACACCGGGACGACCGCGAACTCGACCGCCGACCCCGTCGACGAGGTCGAGGTCTGGGACGTCCTGCCCGCGGGCTTCGACTGCGACGACATCACGTCGTCGTCCCCGGCGATCGCCCCCGCGACCGACTGCACGACCCTGCCCGACGGCAGCACCCGCGTGGTCTGGAACCTCGACCTGGCGACCCCGCTCGTCGGCGGCGGGAAGACGACCATCTCGTACACCCTCTCAGTCCCGACGCCGCTGTCGATCTCCTCGACGCACACCAACACCGCGGCCGTGGTCCGCTACACGCCGAAAAGCACCGACGGGATCAGTGCCGTCACCGGGCGTCCGACCTTCTACCCCACCAACCCCGTCGGCGCCTACCCCGACGAGACGAAGAACGCGCCCGAGGCGTCCGACCAGGCGACGGTCGGGCTCGCCCCGGCCTCCGTCACGAAGGCGGTGGTCTCCACCGGCGTCTCCGAGACCAACAACTCCGCCGACAAGCAGGCCACGATCGGCGAGACCGTGACCTGGCGCTACACCGCGACCATCCCGGCGAACACCAGCATCTTCAACGGGGTGATGAGCGACGGGCTGCCGGTCGGTTCCCGCCTCACGGTCACGGGGGCGGGCGCGCCCACCGCGACGGCGTCGAACGGCGCGACGATCACCACCGGCTGCACGGCCGACGCCACCGCCTTCCGGCTGTGTAGCGACGCGGCCGACCCGCAGTTCGGCTCGCTGCTCTTCCCGACGATCTGGACGAACGCCTCCTCGCAGCCCGTGACCTTCACCGTCACGCTCCCCACTCGGGTCGCCGACGTGGCGGCCAACACCCACTCGTCGACCATCTCCAACACCGCGACGCTGACCAGCACCCCCGGCACCGCGCCGACCGGGTCGGTGACCCGCGGCACCGCGACGGCGCAGGTCGGCGTCGTGGTCGCGGCCCCGGCGCTGGCGAAGGCCGCGTCCGTGACCTCCGCCACCGCCGGCTGGACCACGGCCGACAGCCTCGTCGCCGACGGCGGCCAGACCCTGTACTACCGCCTCACTGCCAGCAACACCAGCGGTCGGCCTCCGGTGCACGACACCGTGATCGTCGACTGCATCGACTCCCGCCTCACCAACTTCTCGAACCTCACCTCCTCGACGGTCGCCACTCTCGGCGGACCCGTCGCCGGCGACGGCACCAACGGCTGCGCCACCGGTCGCACGAAGTACACGTGGACCCTGGCGCAGGACCTCGCCTCCAGTGCGACGATCATCTACAGCGCCACCGTGCCGAACCCCATCGCGGGCGGCGTCACGTTCCGCAACGACGCCGCGCTGACCGGGTCGACGCTCGCCGGCGTCGTCGACGGTGAACGCACACTCACCGCGACCGCCAACCGCACCGTCACGGCCGCCCCGCCGACCCTCACGAAGGTCCGGGTCTCCCCCACCGGCGCGACCGTGCCCGGCGAGACCGTCACCTGGCGCCTGACCATGAAGGTCCCCGCCGGCGTCCTGCTGCACGAGGCCCGGATCCTCGACACCCTCGGAACGCCGCTGGGCACCGCAGCCAACGCCACGTTCGCCGTGTCCTGCGCCGACGACTGGACCGGCCCCTGCCCGACCGGCTCCCGCCTCGCCGCGCCGTCCGGCTCGCCGCAGGTGCTCGGCGTCTACCTCGACGACATCGCGGCCGCCGACACCGCGCGGACCCTCTACGTCGACGTCACCAGCGTCGTGCCCACCTCGACGGCTGTGACCGTCCTGACCGCCACCAACCAGGCCCGCATCAGCTGGAACACCACGGAGGGCACCCCGCCGACCACCGCGGTCGCCGGCACCAACTCGACGTCCAACGTGAGTGCCACGGTCGACCTGCGGCATCCCCTCGTGACGGTCACCAAGTCCGTCAGCGACGCCTCGACGCCCAAGGCCCAGGGCGAGATCTTCACCTACACGGTCACCGCCGGCGCCGTCCAGAACACCTCGCCGAACGGCAAGCCCGCCTACAACGTGAAGGTGGTCGACACGGTGCCCACCGGGGTCATCCCCGTCGTGAGCTCCACCGACCCGACGCCGCTGGCCGACAACGCGACCCTCGCCGGCGGCGGCGTGTGGAACGCGACCGCCCGGACAATCACCTGGACCTTCGCGTCGCTCACCCCGGGCGCGACCGCGACCAGCGTCAGCTACCCGGCGAAGCTCGATCTCGCGACACGACTCACCGGCGCGGCTCTGGTGAACACCGCGACGCCGACCGCATGGGACTCCCTGCCTACCGGCGGCAAGACCTACACCTCGACCACCGGCGCGACGGCGTCCGTCACCCCGGCCGCGCCGAAGGTCGACGCGACCAAGCAGCAGGTGACGGCCAATCCCGTCTACATCGGCGACAACGTGACGTTCTCACTCACGCTGACCAACAGCGGCACCGCAACAGCGGTTTCCCTGAGCGCGGTCGACACCCTGCCCACCGGGTGGACGTACGTCGCCGGGTCGGCCACACTCGGCGGCTCCCCGCTCGCCGATCCGGCCGTCTCCGGACAGCGGCTCACCTGGGCCGGCCTCGGCCCGCTGACGCCCGCGCAGTCGCTGACTATCACCTACCAGGCGGTCGCGGGTAGCGGCGTGCAGGTGGGCAGCACCGTCGCCCACACGAACGCCGTCACCGCGGCGGACGTGACTGACGCGACGGGCGGCACCTCCCTCAACGGCGGCGCACTCCCCTACGTCGGCACCGGCGACTCGGCGACCGCACGCATCCACCAGGCCGACCTGGCGATCACCAAGACCGCCGGCACGTTCACCGCGGGCGGTACGGGCAGCTTCACGATCGTGGTCACCAACAAGGGCGCCGACCCCGCCGTCGGTGCCAGCGTCCGCGACACCCTCACCCTGCCGACGGGAGTATCCGTCGCCAGCGTTGGCACGACCCGCGGCACCTGCTCCCTGACCGGCAGCGTCCTCGACTGCACGAACCCGGACCCACTCGCCTCGGGCGGAACCTGGACCATCACCGTCGGCCTCTCGGTCGCGGCCGACGTCGCCTCCGGGACGGAGGTCCCCAACACCGCGACCGTCTCGGCACGCACCGAGGACCGCACGCCCGGCAACAACACCGCGACGGCAACCGGCAGGGTCATCACGTCCGCCGACCTCGCCGTCTCCAAGGCCGTGACGAACCCCGCGAGCGGGGCCGTCACCGCCGGGCAGGCGATCGAGTGGTCTGTCACGCTCACCAACCTCGGTCCGTCGGTGTCGCGCGGCAGCGCGGCGACGCCGATCGTGCTGACGGACACGCTGCCGAGCACCGTCACGGGGCTCTCGATCACGGGCACGGCGCCGGACGGATGCACCCTGACGGGCCGTCAGCTGCGCTGCGAGATCGACCGTGACCTCGCCGTCGGCGACACGATCGTCGTGCGCGTCGCCGGCACCGTCGCCTCGAGCGTGCCCGCCGGCCGTGGCGCGATCGTCAACACCGCCTCGGTGACGCCGGTCACCACCGACCCGGCCACGCCGAACAACACCTCGACGACCACCACCGACGTGGTGGTCCGCGAGGCTCTGACCATCGTCAAGGCGATCACCGACCCCGCCCCGCCCGCCGAGGTCACCCCGGGTGAACAGCTGACCTACACCCTCCGGGTCAGCAACGGCGGACCCTCCGATGCCCGCGGCGTCTTCATCGTCGACGCCCTCCCGGAGGGCCTGACGTTCGGCAGCATCGTCGGCGCCGGAGGCGGCTGGACGGCAACGGCGAACGCTGACCACACGGTGACGTTCACCTACGCCGGCACGCTCGCCGCAGGGGCCGACGCGCCGCTGATCACCTACACGGCGAAGCTCGGCGCGCACGTGACGGGCGCCCCGGCGGCTCTGGAGAACGTCGCGACGGTCTCCTCGGCGTGGAAGGCGAACCAGGATTCCAGCAGCGCCATCCCCGGAGTGCCGAACCCGGAGGCGGACCTGGCTCTCGACAAGTCCGTCCGTCCAGCCGGCGGCGAGGCCGGTGACCCCGTGGTCGCCGGGAAGACGGCCGTCTACACGATCACCGTCGACAACCGTGGGCCGTCCGACGCGGACGCCGTCACGGTGACCGACGTCCTGCCCGAGGGGCTCAGCGTGGACGGCGACCTGCCGGCGCAGTGTGAGGCAGACGGCCGCAGGATCACGTGCGTCCTGGCCGACGGCCTCGACGCCGACGACGACCCGTGGTCCTTCTCCTTCACGGTGCTGGTCGACCCCTCGTTCGACGGCACCTCGGTTGACAACACGGCGACGGTCACCTCCGTCACCGATGACCCCGACACCGGCAACAATGCGGACACCGCGACGCTGGACGTCATCTCGCGCGCCACGCTCCGCGTGACCAAGACCCCGTCGGCTGAGACCGTCACGGCCGGCGGCACCGTCACGTGGACGATCGTCGTCGACAACGACGGCCCCTCGGACGCCCGCGATGTGCTCCTGACGGACGTCCTCGCACCCGGGCTGGAGTTCGTCTCCGCCGGCTCCTCCACCTCGGGCGTCACGTGCGCCGATGATGCGGCGACCTGCTCACTTGGCACGATCGCGGCGGGCGAGACGGTACGTCTCTCCGTCGTGACACGGGTCCGGTCGTCGGTCGTCGAGGGCACGACGATCCCGAACGAGGCCACCGCGACCTCGTCGACGATCGATCCCAGCACCGGGGACCCCGCCACCGCGACGGGTGGGGACGAGATCGCCACCATCGCCAGGAGCGAGCTGACGATCAGCAAGACGACGACCACCCCGACGGTCTCCGCCGGCGAGGTCGCCATCTTCCGCATCGCGGTGGGCAACGACGGTCCCTCCGACGCCGCCGCGGCCGTGAAGGTGACCGACACGCTTCCCGACGGAGCCACGTTCATCTCCTCCTCCACCATCGGCGGGCCCGCGCAGTGGGTCTGCGAGGACGGGGGCGACGACGTCGTCTGCACGCTCCGGGACGCCGACGGTGACCCGGTGACGCTGGCGGCCGGCACCGATGCGCCCGTTCTCCAGATCTCCGCTGTCCTGGACGCGGCGCTGCCGGCCGGGAAGGTGACGAACACGGCGAAGGCCACGTCGCCGAGCGACCCGACCCCGCCGTCGGACACCGCAGACGTGGACGTCGTCACGTTCGCCGACCTCGGCATCACCAAGACGGCCGTCGGCACTCCGACGGCCGGCGAGGAGTTCGCCTGGACGATCACCGTGACGAACCACGGCCCCAGCGACTCGGTGGCCAGCGCGACCGATCCCATCCTGATCACCGACGAGCTGCCCACGGGCGTCACGTTCGTGTCGAGTTCGGGCGCGGCCTGCACCGACGAGGACGGCACAGTGACCTGCGAGCTGCGCAGCACGCTCGCCGCGGGCGACTCCGTCGCCGTGACCCTCCGCGTGGCAGTCGACGAGGCCGCCAGCGGGACGATCAGCAACACGGCCACCGTGACCCCGTCGCTGACCGATGAGCCCGACGGCGCGACCCATCCCAACGAGGCGACCAACGTGACGGACCCCGTCATCGAGGCGGCCGACCTGGCGATCGGGAAGGCGGTCACCACGGACGCCGGCGACATCGTGGCAGGGCAGCCGATCGCGTGGCAGCTCACGGTGACCAACCTCGGCCCGTCGAACTCCGATGCGGATGCCGACCACCCGATCGTCGTGACCGACACCCTGCCCGCGGGCGTGACCGCGCAGTCGGCCAGCGGTCAGGGATGGGACTGCGCTGTGTCGCAGGACCAGACGACCGTCACGTGCACGCTCGACAGCGACCTCGCCACCGGCGACCCGCAGACGATCACCGTGCAGGCCCTGATCGACCCGGACACCCGGGGCGATGTCACCAACACCGCGGCCGTCGCCCCCGGCCTCACGGCGCAGCCCGCCGACTCGACCGACAATGACGAGGCGACCGCCACGTCCACCGCGCTCGAGTCCGCGGACCTGCGGCTGGTCAAGGACATCAGCGGCGAGGTGGTCGCCGGAGCGACCGGCCGCTACCTGATCCAGGTGTTCAACGACGGCCCGTCGACCGCCCGCGACGTGACGGTCACGGACCGGCTGCCGGAGGTCCTGACCTTCGAGCGGGTTGTGACGCCTGAGGGCGAGGCATCCCAGTGGACCTGCGCGCCGTCGTCCGCTGACGCGCAGGTCATCGAGTGCGCCTACGACGGGTCGATCGTTCCCGGCCCGGAGGCCGTGACGCTGGAGATCGAGGTGTCCGCCGCGGCGGACCTGACCGGCGACGTCACCAACACGGCGACGGTCACCTCCGCGACTCCCGACCCCGACCCGGTCAACAACACCGACGGCGTCGACGGGACGCTGGTGACCTCCGCCGACCTCGTCGTCACCAAGTCCCACGACCCCGAGCTGCCGGCGGTCGCCGGCGAGGAGTTCACCTGGACGGTCACCGTCGCCAACGACGGGCCGAGCGACTCGGTCGCGTCCGAGGCCTCGCCCATCACGGTGACCGACCGACTGGAGGACGGCACCACGTTCGTCCCGGATCGGTCCTCCGACGCGTGCAGCGTCGACCCCGCCGACCCGCAACTCGTCGTGTGCCTCATCGAGCAGACGATCCCGGCGGGTGGCTCGGCGAGCGTCGACGTGCGCGTCGCGCTCGACGAGGCTCTGGCCGGTGAACTCTCCAACTCGGCCACCGCCACGCCTGGCGACACCGCGGACCCCGACCTCGCCAACAACACCGGCACCGACACTGTCCCGGTGGCGGAGGTCGCCGACCTCGCCGTCGAGAAGGGGGTCGTGACCGCGGCCGACGATGTGGTGGCGGGGCACCAGATCGAGTGGGAGGTCCACGTCATCAACCGCGGCCCGTCCAACTCGGACGCGTCGCCCGACGACCCGATCCGCGTCGTGGACACGCTGCCTTCCGGCGTCTCGTTCGTGTCCGCCGAGGGAACCGGCTGGTCCTGCACGGCCGGTGAGGTGGTCGACGGCCGCGAGACCGTGGAGTGCCTCCTCACGTCCGACCTTCCCGTGGGGCGCGCCCCAGCGATCACGATCGTCGGGCTCATCGATCCCGGTGTGCAGGACTCGGTGCGCAACGAGGTCGAGGTCTGGCCGGGCCTCACGCCTGAGCCCGACGGCAGCCGTGACGGCAACACCGACCACGCGAACGCCCCCGTCGGGGAGTCCGCTGACCTGCTGCTGACGAAGGCCGTCGCCGAGACGATCACCGCCGGCTCCGGAGGTCGGTACGCACTGACGGTCACCAACCTCGGCCCGTCGACGGCCCGCGGTGTCGCGATCGTCGACACACTGCCCTACGGCCTCACGTTCGCCGCCGCCACCGGCGACGGCTGGGAATGCGCCGCCGACGGCCAGGAGGTGGACTGCTCCTATGCCGAGGTCCTGGCGCCCGCCGCGTCGCTCACGCTGCTGATCGACGTCACGGCTGACGAGTCCCTGACGGGCGACATCGTCAACACCGCGACGGTGTCTGCCACGACGCTGGACCCCGACCCCGACAACAACACGGGGACCGCCACCGGCACGGTGGCGGAGCGGGTCGACCTGTCGATCGTGAAGACGGCGACGGGCACGCCGGTGGTCGGCGAGACGTTCGCCTACGAACTGGCCGTGCGCAACGCCGGGCCCGCCATGGCCCGCGGGGTGCTGGTCTCCGACCTGCTCCCAGCCTCCCTGACGGCCGTCTCCGCGGAGGGCGAGGGCTGGTCCTGCGGCCTCGACTCCTCGACGGGAGCCGTCTCGTGCGCACTGCCCGAGCTGGCCGCGGGCCAGAGCGCCCCGGTGATCACGGTGCTGGTCAGGGTGCTGCCGGCCGCGTACCCGACCGTCGCCAACACGGCGTCGGTGTCGTCGACCACGCCGGAGGACGCGGCGACGCTCGCGGACAACTCCTCGACCGCGACGGTGGAGGTGCCGGCGCAGAGTTCCCTGGCGATCACCAAGGAGCTGACCGGGGGCCTCATGACGGGCAAGACGGCGCACTACGTCGTCACGGTGACGAACCAGGGCCCGACGGCCGATCCGGGCCCGGTCACGGTCACCGACCCGATGCCGGACGGCCTCGTCGCCAGGGGTGCGGAGCTCACCGGGGCCGACGGCTCGTGTGAGGTGGACGCCGAAGAGGTCACCTGCCTCGTCGACGGGCTCGAGGTCGGGCAGACGGCCACCGTCGACCTGACCGTGTACGTGTCGGCGGACGCTAGCGGCGACATCATCAACGTCGCCACGGCCACCTCCGACGCGTCGGACGACGTGGTGGAGGCCAGCGCGGAGGGCACGGTGACGGTGGTCAGGCTGCCCAACGCGGGCGGCGGCCAGGGAGTCTCGTTCGGGGTCGGCCTGCTGGCCCTGGTCGGACTGCTGGCCCTGGCAGGCACACGCCGACGCCGCGACGAGGCCTGACCGTGACGCGCCGCCGGGGAGCCATCCCCGGCGGCGCTCCGGCTCACTCGATCCAGGCCGTGTCGACCGCGACGCCGTCCTCGAACGTCACCCACACCCACTGCACGTCGCTGCCGCAGTAGGTGTAGCGCCAGTCCTCGTGGCCGCCGTCGGCGTAGTCGAGGCGGCCGTGCGAGTGAAGCTTCGCGTCCACCTCCGCCCTGGTGTCCCCGATGGCCAGGGGCGACGCGTCGGCCGAGGTCGCGCAGCCGCAGGTGGCCGCCTTGCGGATCTTCAGCGTTGCCGACTCCCTGCGTTCACAGGTGGTCCGACGAATCTTCGACCCGCGTCCGCCCACCCCTTCGCGCGGCTGACCAGCTCCGGGGCGCGCCGCCCGACGATGCCGCCCCCGCTTGAGCCCTTCGCGAAATGCCCCGAGGCGGAACCGGCGGGGCTCTGGACATCGGGGAGCGACAGGGTTTGAGAAAGGTTAGGCTGACGAAACTACCCATGCTCAAAGGAGACACATGCCACCGCGTCAGCGCGTCCTGCGCCATGCCACGGTCACCGCGACCGAACGGGTCTCCCCCTGCCTCGTCCGACTGACGTTCGCCAGCCCCGACCTGGCGGGGGCGGACCTGCCGTTCACCGACCATTACATCAAGATCCTGTTCCCGCCCGCGGGGGCGCCCTACTCGGCGCCGTTCGACCCTGAGGTTGTCCGTGAGCGGTGCCCGGAGCACGCGCCGGTGACCCGGACGTACTCGCTGCGGACGCACGACGCCGAGTCCGGGACGATCACCGTCGACTTCGTCGAGCACGGCGAAGACGGCCTGGCCGGCCCCTGGGCGGCGCGCGCGAAGGTGGGCGACGAGATCGGCTTCTTCGGTCCGGGCGGCGCGTGGGCGCCCGATGCGGAGCACACCAGCTACGTGCTGGCCGGCGATGAGGCCGCGGCGCCCGCGATCTCTGCCGCGCTGGAGTCGCTGCCCGCCGGCGCCCGCGCCATCGCATTCTTGGAGGTCGCCGACGACGACTCGCGCTTCGCTGTCCCGGAGGGCGAGGGCGTCGAGGTCGTCTGGGTCGCGCGCGCCGGTGCCCCGTACGGGTCGAGGCTGGCCGAGACCGTCCGCGCGCAGGCGCCCACCGACAAGGGCGTCGCCTGGTTCGTCCACGGCGTCGCAGAGATGGTCAAGGACCTGCGCCGCTACCTGTTCGTCGAGCTGGGCCTCGACCGCGCCAACGTGTCGATCTCCGGCTACTGGCGTACCGGCATGACGGAGGACGGCTGGCAGAGCTCCAAGCGCGAGTTCGTCGCCGGCATGGAGGAGCAGGAGGCCGCGGCGCTCGCCGGTAACCTGTCGGCATGAGTCGGACGGTCGCCATCGAGGGCAGCGACGCCGGGCGCGGGGGACGCCCCGGCCCGCGCGACGGCCGCGACTCGGTGGACCTCGCTGCTGCGCCCGACGGTGCGTGGGGTGCCCACCCCAGCTCGATTCCGGCGCACAACAATGCCTATGCCGGAACTGCTGCTCCCTTGTTGCAGCAAACCCGAGATGCGCATCGTTGTGCACGGGAAGGGGGATCCGGGCGGGCCCAGGGAACCCGGAACGACGAGACCACAGTCGCAATCGAGGACCGGGACTTCGTGGACTGGCACGGCGGGTGTCGGCACGCGCTGGTGTGGGTGGCCGACGTCGACACACCCGAGGTTCGCGAGGCCGTCGCCGCCATGCGTGACCGGCTGGGCCATCTGCTGCTGCCTCGCTACGACCGCCAGCCACACGTGACGGTCGCGTTCGGCGGGCTGGCGCCGGTGGCGGGCGCAACCCCGACGGGCGTGCTGTACCCACCGGATCTCGCCGACCTGCACGCCGCCCGCGTGCGGGATCTGGGCGTGGCCCCGTTCACGGTGCGGATCTCGGGCTGGGACACGTTCACGACGACGCCGTACCTCGCGGTCGAGGCGCCGCAACTGGCGGTGCTGCACGAGGCGCTCATCCGCGAGCGCCCCCGCACCGCCGACTTCGCCCCGACCTACGTCACGCACGTCACCACCGGCCACTACGCGGTCAGCGTCCCGGTGGAGGACGTCCGCCGCCGGTTGGAGGGGTTCCAGTTCCCGGACCTGGAGGTGCCGGTCGGCCACCTGACCCTGGCGAGCTACGAGACCCACGACATCGCCGGCCGACTGTCCGTCGCCCGGATCGTTGAGCTCGTCGAAACGCCCTGAGCGAAGCGAAGGGATCAACGCAACCACCTCGCTGCGCTCGGCGCCCTTCGACAAGCTCAGGGACCCGGATCGTTGAGCGCCTCGACCAGCTCAGCACAGGCCCTGTCGAAACGCCCAACCCCGGTTCGTTGAGCCTGTCGAAACGCCCTGAGCGAAGCGAAGGGATCAACGCAACCACCTCGCTGCGCTCGGCGCCCTTCGACAAGCTCAGGGACCCCGTTCGATGAGCGCTTCGACAAGCTCAGCACAGGCCCTGTCGAAACGCCCTAAGCGCAGCGAAGGGGCCCCACCCGACCGTCGCTCCGCCAGCCCACCCCGTCGACGCCCTCAGCCCCCAAACGCCACCCTTACTGACCGACGCCACCCTTACCAACGGACGCCACCCTTGTTCGCACATGCCACCGCCATGGCGGTGGCATGTGTAGCGAAGGGTGGCGTTTGTCGGTAAGCGTGGCGTCTGAGCGGGCGACGGGACCAGCTAGCAGCCAGCCAGCGGGCGGACGACGGGGTCGCGCTAGATCGACCCGATGGTCAAGGCGGCAACGACAAGGAACGCAGCCTGGGTGACCTCGATGAGCGACCCGAACAGGTCGCCGGTCCAGCCGCCGAGGCGGCGCAGCAGGTGCCGTCCCCAGACGACCGCTACGACGGCCGCGGCCACACCCGCGACGGTGAACGCGGCCAGAGCGTGCACTCCCCCGGTCAGCCAGCCCAGCCCGAGGGTGACGGCCGCGACGACGGCCAGGTTGGCTGCCGCCTCCCAGCGCGGGGTCACGCCGACAAACAGCGCACCGAATCCGACGGCGCGGGCGGACGACTGGGACACGGTGGCGGTCATGACCGCCGCGCGGCCGGCCATCGCCGCGCACGCGATCGCGGCCCCTCCGACCCACGCACCGGGCAGCGACACAGCCGCGGTCACGTCGACCAGCAGCACGAACAGCAGCGTCACGACGCCCATCGGGCCGATGTCGGAGCGCTTCATGATCGCCAGCGCGTCCTCGGCCGGCTTGCGGGAGCCGAGCCCGTCGGCAGTGTCCGCCACACCGTCGAGGTGGAGGGCTCCGGTGGCGGCTGCGAGGACTGCCAGCGCGAGAACCGCGCCGAGCAGCGGCGACGCGAACCGCGCCACAGCAACGAACACGAGGCCAGCAACCGAGCCGAGCGCAAGCCCGAGCCACGGCATCGCCGCCATGGCGCGACGGGCGGTGTCGCGGTCGACGTCGAACGGCCGCACGGGGATGAGCGTGAAAAGGCCGGTGGCCTCGAGCAGCGCCCTCACCGGATGCGCCTGGCGATACCGGCGGTGCAGGTCCACACCTCGTCGACGACGGCGGCGACGGCGACGTTGAGCCGACCGAGCTCGTCGCGGTACAGGCGGCCGCCCGGGGTGGCGGGCACGATGCCGAGGCCGACCTCGTTGGTGACGAAGATGACGTCGCGGCGCGTGGAGCGGATGGCGTCGACCAGCCCGTCGACCTTTGAGCGGAGGGTCCCACGCCAGCCCGGCGCGTCGTCCCAGGCGTCTGCGTCGAACAGCACCCTGTCGAGCCACACCGCGAGGCAGTCGACGAGCACGGGAGCCGGGTCATCGGCGGCGAGGACCGCGGGCAAGTCGACGGTCTCGGTCGTGCGCCACGACGAGGGCCGCCGCTCGCGGTGCAGCCGGATCCGCTCGACCCATTCGGCGTCGGTGGGGTCGTAGTAGGAAGTGGCGACGTACTCGACGTTCGCCTCGTCGGCGAGCTGCGACTCCGCCCAGAACGACTTGCCGGAACGCGCGCCCCCGAGCACCAGCGCGGTGCCCGGACCGTGCACTGGCACCATCACCTCGCCGCGGCCCGCGAGTTCGTGGAGCAGGGCGACGGCCGCATCGTCGGACGGGTCGATGGTCACGTGGAACTCCATGGGGTCCTTCACGGGCACCAACCTACGCTGCGGGTCGGCGGTGCCGCACTCTAGGATCGGTGCATGCGCGACGTGGTTGACGAACTGATCTGGGACGAGGCGCCGAAGCAGGCTTCGGCTGTGGCGGTGTTCGACGCCCCCGAACTGGTGGCCGACGCACTCACCCTGACCCCCGACGTCCGCGTGTTCTGCGACGACTGGCGCGACGCCTCCCTCGTCGACCCCGACCTCCTCGTCGAGCACCCCGACGACCTGCACGGCGTCGACGTCGCGCTCTCCCGACTCCCGAAGTCGCTCGCCGCGCTCGACGAGCAGGCCGCAGCCGTGCAGGGCGCGCCGGACGTGACCTTCGTCGGCGGCGCACGCATCAAGCACATGAATCGCAGCATGAACGAGGTACTGAACAAGCACTTCGCCGCCGTCGCCGCGTCGCTCGGCCGCTCGAAGTCCCGCGTGCTGCGCGCGTGGGGCCCGGAGAACCAGGAGTCCGACTGGCCCAAGGTGCGCATGCACGAGGACTTCGGCTTCGCGGTCGCGGCGCACGGGTACACGTTCGGCGGCACGAAGATCGACCCCGGCTCCCGGCTCCTGATGATGGCGCTGGCCGGCGGGGGCCGGACGCCCGGTCTGGAGGCCGACGACGTGCTGGACTTCGGCTGCGGCAACGGCACGCTCTCCATGCGCCTGGCGAAGGACGGACTCAACGTCAGCGCGCGCGACGTCAGCTGGTCGGCCGTCGCCGGCACGTCCGTCGCGGCGGAGGTCAACGGGCTCGAGGTCGACGCGTCCTGGGGCGCCGGGCTGGACGGCTTCGAGGACGATTCCTTCGACGCCATCGTCACCAATCCGCCGTTCCACCAGGGCGTGGCCAAGGACACCACCGACACGCTCGCCATGTTCGACGACGCCGCCCGCGTCCTGCGTCCGGGCGGACAGCTCTGGTGCGTGTTCAACTCCCACCTGCCCTACCGTCGGGAGCTGAACGTCCGCCTCGGGCAGACCCAGGTGGCGGCGCAGGATCCCAATTTCACCGTGACGGTGACCACGCTGCGCTGACCGGCTCGCCGAGCCTCACCGGTTCCCTGAGCCTGTCGAAGGGCCCTGAGCCGCCCCGGTTCCCTGACCCTGTCGAAGGGCTGAGCCCACGCATCGCCCTCTCGCTCCGCTCGAGGCACCTCGACGAGCTCGGCGACCCGGCAGAAGGGCTGAGCCGCCCCGGTTCCCTGACCCTGTCGAAGGGCTGAGCCCACGCATCGCCCTCTCGCTCCGCTCGAGGCACCTCGACGAGCTCGGCGACCCGGCAGAAGGGCTGAGCCGCCCCGGTTCCCTGAGCCTGTCGAAGGGCCCTGAGCCTGTCGAAGGGCTCGACGACCCGGCGCGATGGAACCCCTTGCCAGCCCGCCATCGCCCCTCCGGCCGGCCCACATCACGAATATCGACAACGCCAGGAGTCTTAGCGACCCATCAGCCAACGCACAGGATTCACATAGGGTCGCAGGGTTTCATAGTGGACATGAGCAACGAGCAGCACCCGAACCCCTGGAGCCGCGAGGCGTGGAGCACGTCCGGTACCCCCCGCGAGTCGGCCCCGCGGCAGCAGTGGGCCGCACAGGGTGACGCCGCGCATCAGCCGCAGCAGGCGCAGCCCCAGCCGCAAGCGACCCAACAGCCCCAGCAGGCATCCACGTCGGTCAACGAGCCGACGCTCAACCTCACCTCGCAGCAGGGGTTCCCCACCAGCGGCCCCGACGCTCAGCAGGGCTACCCCACCAGCAACCCCGGCTACCAGCCGGTCGGCCCCTTCGGCCAGCCCCAGGCCACCGCCGGGACGCAAACCAAGACCCGCTCGAAGGGCCGCAGCAAGGTGGCGGGCGTGCTCGCGCTCGCGCTCCTCGCCGTGGGTGCGGGAGGCGGCGCCGGCTACGCGGCGACTCAGCTCGGCGACTCTACATCCGCCTCGGGCGTCACGACCACCGTTGTGCAGGCGGACGCGTCGAACCCGAACTGGACCACCGTCGCGGAGGCCGCCACACAGTCCGTCGTCGCGATCGACGTGGTCAGCTCCTCCGGCGAGGCCCAGGGCTCGGGCGTCGTGATCGACGCCGACGGGTACATCGTGACCAACAACCACGTCGTGTCCGGCATGAGCGGTGCGACGATCACGGTGCTCCTCAACAACGTGTCCTACGCGGCGACCATCGTCGGCACCGACCCGTCGACCGACCTCGCGGTCATCAAGATGGACAACCCGCCCAAGGACCTCGCCGTGATGTCGTACGGCGACAACACGGCCCTCTCGGTCGGCGACCCGGTGATGGCGATCGGCAACCCGCTCGGCCTCGCGGACACCGTCACCACCGGCATCGTGTCGGCCCTCAACCGGCCCGTCACCACCGAGGCCGTGACCGACGACACGACCACCGAGTCCCAGACGCAGGTGCCCCAGAACGGCAACAACCCGTTCGGTGGTCAGCAGCAACAGCAGCAGAACCAAAGCGCGACCACCTCCACCAGCGAGACGGTCGTGACGGCGGCCATCCAGACCAACGCGGCGATCAACCCCGGCAACTCCGGCGGCGCGCTCGTGAACACCTCGGGCGAGCTGGTCGGCATCACCAGCTCGATCGCGACGCTCTCCTCGTCCTCGTCGAGCGAGTCGTCGTCCGGCAACATCGGCATCGGTTTCGCGATCGGCTCCGACCAGGTCAAGTACGTCGTCGACCAGCTCATCACCAACGGCACCGCCGAGCACCCGCAACTCGGCGTCACCGCGACCGACGTGACCGGCACCGGCCAGCAGGGCGCGCAGATCGTGTCCGTGACCGAGGGTTCGGGCGCGGCGGAGGCTGGCCTCGAGGCGGGCGACGTCGTCACCGCCGTCAACGGCAACGCGGTCTCCTCGACCGAGTCGCTCGTCGCGCTCGTCAGGGCCGGCCAGGTCGGCAAGCCCATGACGCTCACCGTGATCCGCAACGGCACGGAGCAGGACGTTTCGGTGACTCCGACCGCCGCCGCGAACTGACCGCGTCAGACTTCATCATCGTCGACGAGAGGAGACAGGTTGGCAGGAACTTCGTTGAGAATCTCCCTGTGTGAAAGCCGCGCCTTCGGGCGCGGCTTTCGCCGTTTCCGGGCGCGACGGGGACGCGGATCGGTCCCGGCTAGGCTCTCAGCATGGAGATCCGCGTGACGTTGGCCGCCATGGGCCCCATCCCCGCCTCGCTGGTGGCGCTCGTCCCCCAGTCCGAGCAGGTCATCAGCGACGAGACGCTGTACGGCCAGCGGATCAGCATCTTCACCGAGCACGACGACCCGGAGCAGCTCCTGGCCGCCCTGCGTTCCGTCGCCGGGAACGTGGCCGTGGGCGTCGTGTCCGGTCCCATCGCGCGCCTGTCCGCGCAGCTGCTGATGATGGACGTCGACTCCACCCTGACCACCACCGAGGCCATCGACCTGCTGGCCGGCCACGCCGGCGTCGGCGACGAGGTGGCCGAGATCACCGAGCGCGCCATGCGCGGGGAGCTTGACTTCGGCGAATCGCTGCGCGAGAGGGTCGCCACCCTGGAAGGCCTGCCGATCAGCGTGTTCGACGACGTGTTCCCCGCCATGACGCTGACTCCCGGCGCCGTCGAACTCATCGCCGCGGCCCGACAGGCCGGGGCGCGGGTCGGGGTCACCTCGGGCGGCTTCACGCACCTCGTCGGGCCGCTCGCCGAGCAGCTGGGCTTGGACTTCTACAACGCGAACCAGCTCGAGACCGCCGTCGTCGATGGCAGCGAGGTACTGACGGGCCGCGTCGTCGGCACGGTCGTCGACCGCGACCAGAAGGCTCGCGACCTGCTGCGGTTCGCCGACGAGTCCGGCGTCGACCCTGCCATGTCCGTCGCTGTGGGCGACGGGGCCAACGACCTGGGGATGTTCGCCGCAGCAGGCCTCTCCGTCGCGTACTGTGCGAAGCCCGTCACCGCCGCCGCCGCGGACGTGGCGATCGGCTTTCCGCGGCTGGATGCCGTCGCAGCCTTCGCTTTCCGTACCGACTAGCGGTCCTACTCGTCCACTCGATGAACCAGCCGCCCTCGATTGAATCTTGTCATTGGCGATTTGGGCGGCCCCGACATGTTGTCTGGGGGGCGACCGCTAGGGTTGGGCGCAGCACCGCGATCTCTTCAAGGAGGACAGATGTCAGGTCGCATTCACAGCGAACTGTTCAAGAGCAAGGTCATGTCGGCACAGGACGCTGCCGCACTCGTCAAGAACGGCTGGAACATCGGCTTCTCCGGGTTCACCGGCGCCGGCTACCCCAAGGAGTTCCCGGTAGCGCTGGCCGACGTCATCAACGCGGCCCACGACCGCGGCGAGGAGTTCAAGGTCGGCGTGTGGACCGGCGCCTCGACGGCCCCCGAGCTCGACGGAGCGCTCGCGCGGACCGGCGGCGTCTCCTACCGCGCCCCGTACCAGTCCGACCCGGACATGCGCAAGGCCATCAACTCGGGCGTCACGTACTACCAGGACATCCACCTGTCCCACATGGCACCTCAGGTCTTCCAGGGCTTCCTCGGCCCCCTCGACCTCGCCGTCGTCGAGGCCAGCGGCATCGACGCCGACGGCAACATCATCCCGTCGTCGTCGGTCGGCATGAACCGCACCTACCTCGAGTACGCGAAGCACATCATCATCGAGGTCAACGAGTGGCAGTCCGAGGATCTCTTCGGCATGCACGACATCTACTACCCGATCGGCGCCCTGCCGCCCCGCCGCGCGCCGATCCCGCTGATCAACCCCGGAGACCGCATCGGCGACCAGGTCATGCGGATCAAGTCGGAGAAGGTCATCGGCGTCATCGTCACGGACGACCCCGACCGCAACTCGCCCTTCAAGCCGCTCGACGACGACTCCCGCGCGATCGCGAACAACCTGCTCGACTTCCTGAGCAACGAGGTGAAGCAGGGTCGACTGCCCAAAAACCTCCTTCCGCTGCAGTCCGGCGTCGGCAACATCGCCAACGCGGTCCTCGCCGGCCTGCTCGACGGCCCGTTCGAGCGCCTGACTTCCTACACCGAGGTCATCCAGGACGGCATGGTCGACCTGCTCGACTCCGGCAAGCTCACCGTCGCCTCGGCCACGGCGTTCTCGCTGTCTCCCGAGGCCGCGCACCGCATGAACGAGAACGCCGCGATGTACCGCGAGAAGATCGTCCTTCGCCCGCAGGACGTCTCGAACCACCCCGAGGTCATCCGTCGACTCGGCGTCATCGCCTGCAACGGTATGATCGAAGCCGACATCTACGGCAACGTGAACTCCACCCACGTCATGGGTTCGCGCATGCAGAACGGCATCGGCGGCTCGGGCGACTTCACCCGCAACGGCTGGATCTCCTCGTTCGTGACCCCGTCGACGGCCAAGGGCGGCGCGATCTCCTGCATCGTCCCGATGGTCAACCACGTCGACCACACGGAGCACGACGTCCAGGTCATCATCACCGAGCAGGGTCTCGCCGACCTCCGCGGCCTGGCTCCCCGCCAGCGCGCCCAGGTCATCATCGAGAACTGCGCGCACCCGGACTACAAGGAGCCCCTGCGCGAGTACGTGAAGTTCGCCGCGACCAAGGCCAACGGGCAGCACACCCCGCACGACCTCGCCACCGCCCTCGGCTGGCACGTGCGCTTCCTCGAGACCGGCACCATGCAGGCCTGATCCACGAGACAGCCGAGTGCCCCACCGCAGCAGTGGTGGGGCACTCGTGCGTTCAGACCGTCAGGGACGAAAGCCCCGACCCAGGACCGACCAGGGAACTCAACCCGCCGAGCAGAGCGCAGGCGATGCCGAACCATCCCGCCGAGGTCGGTCCCTCGAAATCGGTGAAGCAGTCGTCCGCACGAATTTCGAACAGTGCCCACTTCTCCCCGGTCGCGCGTCGAGAATCGCCCACCGCCTGGTGGCGCGTCGACCTGGCCCGTCAGGCTATGAACGCTTTTCGCGACCGGACAGGGGAGAACCGACCAATGCCCGATTTTCGTGATCCGCGCGGCAGGCACTGCGTCGGGTCCGTAGGCAGCGCAACACACGCCTGGAGGCGCTGCGGGGTCAGTGCCGGAGGCGACCGGGGTTTGCCGCTGCGGCGTCATCTTCATAGACGGCGCGACGACGCGGAGGGGACCGGCGTTTGGCCCAGCCAGGGCCGTGGTCTAGACTAGGCCTCTGACCACCTCCGGGTGTGTCTTACATCACCCTCGCCAGGGTGATTGAGATGGGCCGAGCGCACCACCGCTCGGCCCATCGCCTTGCCCGGACGACATTCGTCCGCCGAGCGCGACTAGGAGCCCCGCCGCATGGAGATCATGCTCACCGCCGGAATGACCTTCCTCCTGATCATGGATCCCCTCGGCAACGTGCCGCTGTTCCTCACGTCGCTGCGCAAGACCAGCCCCGAGCGTCGCCAGTGGGTGATCCTGCGCGAGTGCCTGATCGCGCTGCTGGTGATGGTGGTCTTCGTGTTCGCCGGCAAGGGACTGCTGACCGTCCTCCACATCGACGAGGCGGCCCTGAAAGCCGCGGGCGGCGTCATCCTGATGCTCATCGCCATCCGGATGGTGTTCCCCACCCCCGAGAAGAGCCTCAAGGAGCCCGTCACGCACGAGGAGCCCTTCATCGTGCCGCTGGCCGTGCCGTACGTCGCGGGACCGTCGCTGCTAGCCATGATCGTGGTGTTCGTGAGCCAGGACCCCGACAACGTGCCCTGGTACCTCGGCGGCCTGGTCATGTCCTGGCTGGTCACCACCGTGACCCTGTACTTCTCCGGGTTCCTGCAGCGGGTCGTGGGCACTCGCGCGCTGGTCGCAGTCGAGCGGCTGATGGGCATGATCCTCGTCCTGCTCTCCGTGCAGATGATGTTCGAGGGAACCAAGGCATTCTTCATGGCCTGACAAGCCATTTCGACAACACATCCACAATCTGTTTTCAACCCTTTCTCGTTGCGGAAATGCCCTTGTGGCACGCCTGTTGCAGGACATCGACCCCACCCCTGAGACGAGAGACGTGGTGTTGTTATCGTGACTTGGTCAGACCAGCACTCCCCAATGAAGAATGGAGCCGGTCATATGTCCGTGACAACGTCCCGCGCGGTCCTCACGCCGGGCAATCAGGCCGCTATCGGCGCGCTTCGCGCCGCACTCGGCAACGACGCCGTCAGCACCCGTGAACTCGACCGCGTCGCACTCGCGGTCGACGCGTCGCACTACCTCCGCACGCCCGACGCCATCATGCGCGCCCGCCACGCTCAGGACGTCGCCGTCGCGATGTCGATCTCGAACCAGCTCGGCTGGCCCCTGACCCTGCGCTCCGGCGGCACGTCCCTGTCCGGCCAGGCGCTGTCAGAGGGGCTGACCGTCGACGTGCGGCGCCACTTCCGCGACATCGAGGTGCTCGAGAACGGCGCTAAGGTGCGCGTGCAGCCGGGCGCGACCATCCGCGCCGTCAACGGCGCGCTCGCCTCGTACAAGACAAAGCTCGGCCCCGACCCCGCCTCGGAGATCGCCTGCACCGTCGGCGGCATGATCGCCAACAACTCCTCCGGCATGACCTGCGGCACGGTCAAGAACGCCTACCAGACCATCGAGTCGATGACGATCGTGCTGGCCTCCGGCACCGTGATCGACACCGGCGCACCGGACGCCGACGAGCGGCTCCGCCGCGCCGAGCCGGCCCTGGTCGACGTGCTGGTGCGCCTGCGCGACCAGCTGAGCGGCGACGCCTTCCGCTCCGACATCGAGCGCCGCTACGCCATCAAGAACACGATGGGCTACGGCATCAACTCGTTCATCGACCACACCTCCCCCGTCAAGATCCTCGAGCACCTGATGATCGGCTCGGAGGGCACGCTCGGCTTCGTCGCCGAGGCGGTGTTCAACACGGTCAAGGTGCCCGCCCGCACCACCACCGGCCTGCTGCTGTTCGACTCCCTCGACGCTGCGACGACCGCCCTCCCGGCGCTGGTCTACTCCGGCGCCGACGTCGTCGAGCTGATCGATGCCGCCGCGATCCGCGCCATGGGCGACGACGCGAAGGACGTGCTCCCGCAGGGTTTCGCGCCCGAGCAGCACGCCTCGCTGCTTGTCGAGTACCAGGCCGACGACGCCGACGGCATCGCCGAGCGCGCCTCCACGGGCATGAAGACGTTCGCCGACCTGGGCGGCCTCGCGTCGGCCCCCGAGCTGACAGAGGACAACAAGCGCCGCGGCCAGATGTGGCTGATGCGCAAGGGCCTCTACACGAAGGTCGCGAAGAACCGCCCCAAGGGCACCGCGGCGCTGCTCGAGGACATCGCGGTCCCGATGGAGACGCTGGGCGGCATCTGCAACGAGCTGCAGACGCTGTTCACGAAGCACGACTACCACGACGCGGTGATCTTCGGCCACGCCAAGGACGGCAACATCCACTTCCTGGTCACCGAGGACTTCGCCGGACCAGAGTCACTCACCCGCTACGACGCGTTCACCGAGGATATGGTCTCGCTCGTGCTCGACGCGCAGGGCACGCTGAAGGCCGAGCACGGCACCGGCCGCATCATGGCTCCCTTCGTGCAGCGCCAGTACGGCGATGACCTGTACCAGGCGATGTGGGACGTCAAGA
Source organism: Tessaracoccus lacteus (assembly GCF_029917005.1). Classification (NCBI taxonomy): domain Bacteria; kingdom Bacillati; phylum Actinomycetota; class Actinomycetes; order Propionibacteriales; family Propionibacteriaceae; genus Tessaracoccus; species Tessaracoccus lacteus. The sequence goes on along the minus strand of NZ_CP123967.1, from coordinate 458,139 downwards.
ACGCCTGCGACCCGAAGCGCATCCTCAACCCCGGCGCAGTCCTGACCGATGACCCGAAGCTCCACCTCAAGGACATCAAGCCCACCGGCGAGGTCCGCGAGGTGATCGACAACTGCGTCGAGTGCGGGTACTGCGAGCCCGTGTGCCCCAGCCAGCATCTGACGACGACTCCGCGCCAGCGCATCGTGATCCAGCGCGCCATCGAGGCGGCCGAGGCCGAGGGCAACACCGAGCTCGCTGAGGCCCTGTTCAAGCAGGAGACCTACGACGTCGTGCAGACGTGCGCGGTCGACGGCATGTGTTCGACGGCCTGCCCGGTCGGCATCAACACCGGCGACCTGATCCGCACTCTGCGCAAGGAACGTCAGAAGCCCGCCCTCGACGCCGGCTGGAACGTCGCGGCCGAACACTGGGGTGTCGTGCTGCGCACCGCATCGATCGGCATGAGCGTCGTCGAGAAGGTCCCCACCCCGCTGGTGCGTGGCGTGCTGCACACGGCGCGCGCCGTCGCGGGCACCGACGTCGTGCCGCTGCTGACCAAGGAGATGCCCGGCGGCGGCCCGATCCGGAAGCCCGAGCCCAAGGCGAACCCGGACGCGATCTTCCTGCCCGCCTGTGTCGGCTCGATGTTCGGCTCGCAGCACGGCTGCGGCACCGGCGTCGCGGGGGCGGTGCGCCAGCTGGCCGCCCACGCCGGACTGACGCTCAGCACTCCCGACGGCGTCAAGGAGCTGTGCTGCGGCACGCCGTGGAAGTCGAAGGGGCTGGCCAAGGGCTACGACACCATGAGCCAGAAGCTGGTCGACTGGGTCGTGGCCGCCACGGACAACGGCCGCCTCCCCCTCGTCAGCGACAACGTCTCCTGCTCCGAGGGCATGGAGGTCGCGCTGAAGAATCGCGGCGTGACCACCGTGCACGTCTACGACGCCGTCCAGTGGGTCGCGGAGAAGGTCGCGCCGAAGCTGCCCGTCGTCGCGAAGGCCGGCACGGCCGTCGTACACCCGACGTGCTCCTCCACGCTGATGGGCGTCAACGACAACCTGCTGTTCCTGGCCGGCCTCGTCGCCGACGAGGTCATCGTGCCGCAGGGCTGGCGCTGCTGCGCCTTCGCCGGCGACCGCGGCATGCTGCACGAGGAGCTGACCGCCACTTCGACGCAGGACGAGGCCCGCAACGCCCGCGAGGCGAACGCCGACCTGTACCTGTCGCTCAACCGCACCTGCGAGATCGGCATGACGCGCGCCGTCGGCAAGACGTACGTGCACGTGCTGGAGGAACTGGCTGCCCGCCTCGCCAAGGCCTGATCGGATCCTTCACCGCACAAAGATGCCCCAGAGCCGGGGGCGGTCCCATACGGGCATGCCTCCCGCTCTGGGGCATTCTTGTGCGCGGTCCAAGGGAAAGCGAATGGACCCGATGCCCGGGCCAGCGGGGCCCGGGCGCTCAGCCCTCCTTCGGGGGGCGACCGGGACGACGGATGGGCCTGGCCTTCACCTCGCGACCCGACCGTCGCAGGGCGTCACGCAGCAGCATCTCGATGTGCGCGTTGAGGCTGCGCAGGTCGTCGGCCGCCCACTGCGCCAGCGCCTCGTGCACCCCGGGGTCGAGCCGGAGCAGCACCGACTTCCGCGACGCCTTCGCAGGCTTCGCGGAGTCGGCGCCGGGCTGCTCGTCGCTCATCAGCCGTAGAGCGTGCCCGTGTTGATGACCGGCGTCGAGCGCGAGTCGGAGCACAGCACCACGAGCAGGTTGGACACCATGGCGGCCTTCCGTTCGTCGTCGAGTTCGACGATCTGGTCGGCCTCGAGGCGCTCGAGCGCCGACTCGACCATACCGACGGCTCCTTCGACGATCTTCGAACGAGCCGACAGGACCGCGGAGGCCTGCTGCCGCTGAAGCATCGCCTGGGCGATCTCGGGGGCGTAGGCCAGCGACGAGATGCGCGTCTCGACGACCTCCAGGCCTGCGATCGCGATGCGTGCGGCGACCTCGCGCGCCAGCTCTCCGGAAACGAGGTCGGTCGAGCCGCGCAGGGACTCCTCCCCCTCGTCGGCGAAGTCGTACGGGTGCGACGTGGCGACGTGGCGCAGCCCCGCCTCCGACTGGACCTGCACGAAGTCCTCGTACGCCTCGACGGCGAAGACGGACTTGGCCGTGTCGGCGACCTGCCACACGACGATCGCTGCGATGTTGATGGGATTGCCGTCGGCGTCGTTGACCTTGAGCTCGTTGGTCTCGAAGTTGCGGACCTTGACCGAGACCTTCTTCTTCGTCGTCAGCGGCACCGTCAGCAGGAGGCCCTGCTTCCGGATGGTGCCGACATAGCGACCGAAGAACTGCAGGACCTTGGTGTCGCCGGGCGACACGATCGTGAGCGAGGAGAAGATGACGATCGCGACCAGCCAACCGACCACGATCCCGAGGCCCAGGATGGCGCTGATCTCGTCGCCGGCCTCCGCCGCGACGACCGCCACGATGGTCCCCCAGACGCTGAGGCCGAAGATGGCGACGCCCAGCAGCAACGCGAGCCCGCCGTTCATGGTCCACGCCGTGCGCTCGTCGATCACGACGCGGGTGCCGTCGTGTCCGACGGGGCGGCCGGCGGCCACGCCGCCGACCGAGGCCTCGTCGAGTGTGGTGATGTCTTCCATGATCATCCTCCTGAAAACAGCTATCAATGTGATATCACTTTAGCAGGCGCGTGGCCGCCTGCGCACCTACGGGACAAGAATGGGCCCGTGAAGAACAGCGAGATCCACTCTGTCGTCTGGAAGGGCGACGCCGTGGCCGCGCGCGACGTGCCCTTCGCCACGATCTCCGACCACCTCGCCGACGAGTCGTCGCTGATCTGGGTGGGCATCCGCAACCCGAACGCCCAGATCTTCGAGCAGCTCGGCGGTGAACTCGGGCTCGAACCCGCCGCCATCGAGGACGCGCTCAACCACGTAGAGCGCCCCAAGGCCGTGCGCTACGGCACCTACTCCTTCGTGACCGTGTACGCGGCGGTGGAGCAGCCGCCCGTCGCCGACAACGTGGAGCAGGACGAGGAGCTCGCGCTGGCGAAGGTCTCGTCGTTCGTGTTCCCGAGGGGGATGGTCTCGGTCTGGTACGACGACCGCTTCGGATTCGACGAGATCATCGACCGCTGGAACGAAACGGGCAACCTGGGCCGGCACGGCTCCCAAATGCTGGTCCACGGCATGCTCGACTACATCGTCGACGGCTACTTCCACCGCACCCAGAGCCTCGACGACGAGATCGAGGAGCTGGAGGACGAGGTCCTCGAACAGCACGCCGGCACGACGCGCGGCCTGCAGCGACGCATCTACCGCCTCCGGAAGTCGCTCGTCAGGCTGCGCCGAGCCGTGGTCCCGATGCGCGAGGTGGTCGCCTCGATCATGCGGCACCGCCGCGAGACCGACGGGGACCCGTCACTCGATCCCTGGTTCGATGACCTCTACGACCACTCCCTGCGCGCGGCGGAATGGGCCGACTCGCTCCGCGACCTCGTCACGACGATCTTCGAGACCAACATGTCCCTGCAGGACACCCGGCTGAACATCGTGATGCGCCAGCTCGCCGCGTGGGCCGCCATCATCGCCGTCCCGACGGCCATCACCGGATGGTTCGGGCAGAACCTCCCCTACCTCGGCTTCGGCCAGGACTGGGGCGTGTGGGCGTCGGTGATCTCGATCGGTCTGGTGAGCGTGGTGCTCTACTGGTCGTTCAAGAAGCGCGGTTGGCTCTGATGCGCGAGCGCGAACTCACGTATCCCGTGTCGCTGACCGACGCCCACGGGCGGTTCAACCGGGAGGCGCACGGCTGGGCGCGCGCCAACGTCGGCATCCTCGCCTCGAGCACGACCCAGGTGTTCGGGACGTGGTCCGGCACCTGGACGCACGGCAGCGTGGTCGTCGCCTTCGACGCCCTTGTGGGTTTCGCGGAGGAGACGCACCAGCTCTGGTGATCGGACCGTCTGGTGGATCCATCCGCGACGGCGCTGCCCTGCCACTAGGCTCGACGGGTTCCCCCGCTCCCAACACCCGCAAGGACCCCCGCGATGGACCAGCTGACCGACTTTCTCAATGCCCTGAGCGGCATCGTGTGGGGACCGTTTCTCCTGATTCCCCTGCTGCTCGGCACGGGGCTCTACCTGACCGTCCGCCTGGGCGGCATCCAGTTCCGACGCCTCGGCGCCGCGCTGCGTCTGGGGCTGTGGAAGCGCAGCGACGACGGCTCCGAGGGTGACATCTCGCAGTTCCAGGCGCTGACCACCGCACTGGCCGCGACCGTCGGCACCGGCAACATTGTCGGCGTCGCCACGGCCATCGGCATCGGTGGTCCCGGCGCCCTGTTCTGGATGTGGGTGACCGGCCTGCTCGGCATGGCGTCGAAGTACACCGAGGCATTCCTGGCCGTGCGGTACCGCACCACCGACGAGGTGGGCGAGCGCAACGGCGGGCCCCAGTACTACCTGGAGCGCGGGATCCGCGGCCCGCTGGGCAAGGTGCTCGCCTGGTCGTTCACCATCTTCACGATCGTCGCCTGCTTCGGCATCGGCAACCTGACCCAGGCCAACTCGGTCGCGGCGAACCTGAGCCACAGCTTCGCCATCCCCACCTGGGCAACCGGGCTCGTGATCGCCGCCGTCACTCTGTTGGTCCTCGTGGGCGGCATCAAGTCCATCGGCAAGGTCACGGCGGGCTTCGTGCCGATCATGATCGTCTTCTACGTCGTCGGGGCGATCGTGATCCTGATCGCCAACATCGGGTCGGTGCCCGCCGCCCTCGCCCAGATCTTCCACGACGCCTTCACCGGTTCGGCGGCCACCGGCGGCTTCGTCGGCTCCGTGCTGATCATCGCCGTGCAGTTCGGCGTGGCACGCGGCATCTTCTCCAACGAGTCCGGCATGGGCTCGGCGGCCATCGCGGCGGCGGCGGCACGGACGAGCCACCCGGTCCGGCAGGGTCTGGTGTCCATGACCCAGACCTTCATCGACACCATCATCGTGGTCACGATGACCGGCCTCGTGATCGTGACGACCGGCGCCTGGTCCGCCGTGGACGAGTCCGGCGCCCAGATCTCGGCGTCCGTGATGACGGGTGAAGCCTTCTCACACGGTCTGCCGGGGCAGTGGGGGCACATCGTCGTGACGATCGCCCTGGTGATGTTCGCCTTCTCAACCATCCTGGGCTGGGCCTACTACGGCGAACGCAACGTCGAGCGGCTGCTCGGCCACCGCGCGGTGCTCCCCTTCCGGGTGGTGTTCTCGATCATCACCTACTTCGGCTGCACCACCGCGTTGGACGCCGTGTGGGCCTTCTCTGACATCGCCAACGGCCTCATGGCCCTGCCGAACCTGATCGGCCTGCTCATCCTGTCCGGGCTGGTCGCACGCGAGACCCGGGCCTACCTCAAGCACGACCCCCAGCTCACGGCGAGCCAGGCCGAGGTCGAGGCGTTCATGGAGGGTGAGCCGGGCTGGGACGAGTGGCGGGCCAGCGAGGCCGAGACAACCGCCTGAGGGCCCGGGACCGACGTCAGCTGTTCGCAGCCAGGAGCCGCCGAACGCCTTCGTCGAGCACCTCGTCCCGCTTGCAGAAGGCGAAGCGCACGATGCCTCGCCATGGTCCGGGGTGGTCGGTGAACACGGAGACCGGCACGCCGGCCACACCCCGCTCAGCCGGGAGCCGTCGGCAGAAGTCGAGGCCGTCGACGCCGTCGCCGAGGTCGACGCACACGTAGTAGGTGCCGGCACTGGTGAGGGTGTCGAATCCGGCGTTCCGGAGCGCAGCCGACAGCCGGTCGCGCTTACCGAGCAGGTCGCGTCGTAGCCCCTCGACCCACGCCTGCTCGTGGCGCAGGGCGTGTTCGACGGCGGGCTGGAAGGGAGCGCCGCCGACGAAGGTGAGGAACTGTTTGGCGGCGAGCACCCCGTCGATCAGCGGTGCGGGGGCCAGCGCCCAGCCGATCTTCCACCCCGTCACATTGAACGCCTTGGCGGCGCTCGAGACCGTGATGGTCCGCTCTCGCATGCCGGGCAGGGACGCGACGGGGACGTGGCCGGCATCGAAGGTGAGGTGCTCGTAGACCTCGTCGGACAGGACGATCAGGTCGTGTTCGCATGCAATCTCCGCGACGGCGCCCAACTCGTCGGCTGTGAGCATGGTCCCGGTGGGGTTGTGTGGCGTGTTGACGACGATCATCGCCGTGTCGCGCGTGACCGCGGCACGCAGGGCGTCGACGTCGAGCGCGAAACCCCGGCCGTCGCGGACGAGGGGCACGGCGACGCGGCGGGCGCCGGCCAACGCGACGGCGGCGGCGTAGGAGTCGTAGTACGGCTCGATCAGGATGACCTCGCGGCCGGGCTCGACCAGGCCGAGGACCGCGGCGGCGATCGCCTCAGTGGCACCGACGGTGACGAGCACCTCGGTCGCAGGGTCGAGGACCGAGCCGTACCGCGCGGCCCGGTCGTCGGCGATGGCGGCGCGGAGGCCGGGCATGCCGCGTCCTGGCGGGTACTGGTTGTTCCCGGCCGCGATCTGCCCGCGGGCGACCTCCAGCATCCGCGGCGGCCCGTCCCAGTCGGGGAACCCCTGGCCGAGGTTGACCGCGCCGTGGCGGACGGCGAGTTCGGACATCTCGGCGAAGATCGTGCCACCGAAGGGCCTCAGCCGTGCCACGGTGCCGTGCGTCGTCATGCGGGCGATTCTAGGCAGCCGCGCCCGACGCGCCGGGTCAGCGGGCGACGGTGAACAGGTCGCCGGGCTGGCAGCCCAGCGTGTCGCACAGCGCTGTCAGGGTGCTGAAGCGCACGGCCCTGGCACGCTGGTTCTTCAGGACGGACAGGTTCACGGGCGTGACGCCGATCGTCTCCGCGAGCGCGGCCAGGGTCATGCCGCGCTCATCCAGGAGCCGATCGAGGTGACATACCACCTTGTGGTCGTCGTCGGCCGGCATGTCAGACCAGCCCCTCGACGTCTTCCTCGAGCTTGACGCCGCGTTCGAGGATCGCGGCGACCAGCGCCATCATCACGCCGAAGGCGAAGAGCAGAAACTGCGTGCTGGTCAACGTGGCCCCGTCGGCTTGTCGGATGCGGTAGACATCTGTCATGACCATCGACCTGATCGCCCTGCGCCGTGAACTCCACCAGATCCCCGAGGTCGGGCTGCAGCTGCCCCGGACTCAGGAGCGCATCCTGCAGGCCCTCGACGGGCTGCCGCTGGAGATCACGCTGGGCAGGAGCGTGACGTCGGTCGTAGGCGTGCTGCGCGGCGGTCGCCCCACCGAGGGCAAGCGTCCCGTCGTGCTGCTGCGCGAGGACATGGATGCCCTGCCCGTCGAGGAACTCACCGGGCTCGAATACGCATCTACCAACGGCGCGATGCACGGCTGCGGGCACGACCTGCACATGTCGATGCTGGTCGGCGCAGCGCACGACCTGTGTGCCCGGCGCGACGAGCTGGCCGGCGACGTCATCTTCATGTTCCAGCCCGGAGAGGAGGGCGCGGACGGCTGCCGCTACATGCTGGAGGAGGGCCTCCTCGACGTGGCCGGGTCGCGCCCCGATCGCGTCTACGGCATCCACGTCTGGTCGTCGCTCGACCCGTGCGGCACCTTCTCGACCAAGCAGGGCACGGTCATGGCCAGCTCGGACGAGGTGCGCGTGCGGATGATCGGGCGCGGCGGCCACGGCTCGTCGCCGCACCGCGCCGCCGACCCCGTTCCGGCCCTCGCCGAACTCACCACGGCGCTCCAGACCGTTGTCACGCGCCAGTACGACGTCGTGCAGGACCCGGTCGTCATCACCGTGGGCCTTCTGCAGGCAGGCACCATGGCCACCGTCATCCCCGAGGAAGGGCGCCTCGCCGCGACCGTGCGGGCCTTCTCCCGCGAGGCCCGCGACCGCGCAGTGGACATGATCCCTCAGGTCGCCGACTCGGTCGCCGCCATCCACGGCGTGCAGGCGGAGTTCGAGCTGATCGAGCAGTACCCGGTCACGGTCAACGACGACGATCAGGCCGACCTGGTCGCGGGCCTCGTCGGGGAGCTCTTCGGCGAGGACCGCCACCTGCGCTGGCAGCACGCACTGCCCGCGGCGGAGGACTTCTCACGCCTGCTGGAGACTGCCCCCGGCTGCTTCATCGGTCTGTCCGCCTGCCCTCCGGAACTCGACCCGGCCACCGCCCCGTTCAACCACTCGGCCTATGCCCGCTTCGACGACTCCGTCGTGCCGGACGGCGCCCGGCTCCTGACCGAGCTGGCGCTGCGTCACCTGGCCTGATACCCCTCCCGCAACCGGCTCGACCGCGACACAATGGCATCCATGCGACCCATGCTGGCGACACCCACCGCGACGCCCGGGGTTCCCCCGTCGGGCGACGAGTGGGTCCACGAGGTGAAGTGGGACGGCGTCCGTGCCCTGGCCGAGACCGTCGACGGCGGCCTGAGGATCTACAACCGCAACCAGGCCGACGTGACGGTCGCCTACCCGGAGATCGTCGCCGGCGCCGTCGGGCTGCCCGACGGCCTGCTGTTCGACTGCGAGATCACCGCCCTCGATCCGACGACAGGGATCCCGACGCTGCAGGCCATCGCGCCGCGGATCCACGTGAGCAACGCGAAGAAGGCCGCGAAGCTCGCCGCGGAGCGGCCCGCACTGCTCGTGGTGTTCGACCTGCTGCGTGAGGGCGGGGCCGATCTCACCGGGCTGCCACTTGAGGAGCGCCGTCGGCGGCTGGCCCTCGTCGACCTCGACCGTCCGTGCTGGCACCTGTCCGACGTGTTCGACGACGCCGAGGCCATCACGCAATTCACGGCCGACGCGGGCATGGAGGGGGTCATGAGCAAGCGCCGGGGCTCCCGCTACCAGCCGGGTCACCGCAGCCCCGACTGGGTGAAGACGCCCCACCGCAGGGAGGTCGTCGCGGTGATCGGCGGCTGGGTCCCGCAGGCCGGCACCGACAACGTGCTCGGCGCCCTGTGGGTCGGACACGCGACCGATGAGGCGACCTTCGATGCCGACCCCGTCCTCTACCCGCTTGCGCGGGTGGGCTCGGGGCTGAAGTCGAAGGAACGGGACGCGCTCATGACGGTGCTGCGCGGCCTCGCCCGCGACACCGCCCCGTTCCAGCCGCTCCCAGAGGGGCCCGAGGTCCGACGCACGCACTGGGTCGAACCCATGGTGTGCGTGCAGATCCGCTACCTGTCGACGTCGAAGGGCGGCGCCCTGCGCCAGCCGGTGCTGCGTAAGCTCCGCCCCGACGTCAGCCCGGTGGAGGCCTCCACGGCACCGGTGGTCTGAACGGGGAAAGACCCCTTCGCTCCGCTCAGGGCCCTTCGACAAGCTCAGGGAGCCGGGTCGCCGAGCACTTCGACAAGTTCAGCACAAGCCTGTCGAGGTGCCTCGAAGCGAAGCGAGAGGTCCAACCCGCCACCCCCTCTCGAGTCGCCTCACCCGACAGCGCCCCGACACACCGAGCCACCTTCGCAGCGAGGGCACTACTCTGGTGGGCGTGACCGACGACAAGCAGATCGCCACGCTGCCTCCGATCGAGGAGCTGCACAACGAGGTCGTGCGCAGCCCTCGCACGGGCGAGCCCCGCCGCCCTGCGGTGCTGCTCGTCGCCGCGATCCTGCTCCAGCTCGCCGTCGCCGCCACCGCCGTCGCCTACGCCCATCACTGGTGGCTCGCCGTCCACCCGTCTTCGTACCCCACGTCCGCCCGGCTGATCGCCTGGATCGAGCCCGATCCGGGCAAGTGGCTCTCGCTCACGCTCGAGGCAGCCCTGGCCGCGGCGACGGTGCTGGCCGCGGGAGCCGCGGGCGTCGCGGGCTTCCAGGCCTGGAACGGCTGGCGCTGGTCCCGCTGGGCTGGGCTCGTCGCCGTCGGACTCGTCGGCGGATACCTCGCGATCACCAGCACGTGGGTCGTCCCGGCCCTCGCGCTGACGGTCCTCGGCGCCGCGCTGCTGTTCCTCCCGCCGGTGGCGCGGTACTTCCACGACCAGGACCGCGTCCGCGCCGAACGACCCGAGCTCTACCGACGCCCCGAGCGTGTCTTCTACGGCCGCTTGCCCCGCTTCCGCTGATCTCGGACGAGGTTGATCGTGGTTTCCGTCGGCCGGCCGACGGAAACCACGATCTACTTCCGCAGGTCGCCGGCGGCGTCGGCACTAGGCTGCCGACATGGCCAGCTCCAGCGCTTTCCTCGACGGCGTCCTGCGCGTGCTGCGCGACGTCGCGAACACCGCACTCAACAACGCGACCCGCCCCAGTTCGCGCAACGCCGCGCGACGCGGCGGCCCCCGGCCCACAAAGCCTCGGGCCGACGGCGCCCGCTCAGCCGCCCGACCCTCAGGCGACGGCGCCAACTACCCCGGCGACTACGACCGGCTACCGGAGATCGTCTACAGCCCCCGACACGATGGGGAGCCAGACCCGGGCGAGATCGTGTGGACCTGGGTCCCCTACGAGGAGGACCCCACACAAGGCAAGGACCGGCCGGCGCTGATCATCGGGCGCGACGGCGGCTGGCTGCTCGCCCTCCAGGTGACCAGCCATGACCACGACCGCGACGCGGACCAGGAGGCCGAAGCCGGCCGATTCTGGGTCGACATCGGCACCGGGGCGTGGGACCCGCAGCGCCGCTCCAGCGAGGCCAGGGTCAACCGGATTATCCGCATCGACCCCGACGCGGTACGCCGCATCGGCGCCGTCCTGGACCGCTCGACGTTCGAGACGGTCGCTGCGGAGGTGCGCCGGCATTACTGAGACCGCTCCGCCAGTGGTGAACAGCATGCGGAACTACGTGACCGCGATTGTTCCGGCATGCCGATCGGCTGCTTGAATATCTCACCATACGGTTGAAGGAGTCGGGTTGATCACTGTGAAGGACCTCACGAAGGTCTATTTCCAGGGCAAGCGGGAGGTGCGCGCCCTCGACGGCGTGTCGCTGAGCGTCCCGTCCGGTTCCATCCACGGCATCATCGGCCACTCGGGCGCCGGCAAGTCGACCCTGGTGCGCTGCCTCACCCTGCTCGACCGCCCGACGTCGGGCACCGTCGAGATCAACGGCGTCGACCTGACCGCTGCCCGCTCCGACGCGCTGCGCACCGCGCGTCGCCGGATCGGGCTCGTCTTCCAGCAGGCCAACCTGTTTGATTCGCGCACGATCGCCGACAACGTCGGATACCCCCTCGAGATCACCGGCGTGCCGCCTACGGACCGCGAGGCGAAGGTCGCGGAACTGCTCCGTCTCGTCGGCCTCGGGGACTCGGGCAAGGCGTACCCCGCTCAGCTGTCCGGAGGCATGCGGCAGCGCGTCGGCATCGCCCGGGCACTCGCGACCGACCCTGATGTGCTCCTGTTCGACGAGCCCACCTCGGCGCTCGACCCGCGCACCACCGACGAGATCCTCGACCTCATCGTGCAACTGCGCAACCACCGCTCCGACCTCGTCGTCCTTGTCATCACCCATGAGATGCACGTCGTCAAGAAGATCTGTGACTCCGTCTCCCTGCTCGACGGGGGCCGGGTGCTCGAGTCCGGGCCGCTGACCGAGGTCGTCAACCGCCTCGACGGTCGCCTCAGCAAGGCACTGCTCGGCATCCCGCCGCACGAGTCGATCGACGACTCGCGCGGCACGCTCGTCGACGTCCTGTCCGCCGGCGAGCGTGCGAACCAGCCCGTCGTCGCAATGGCATCTCGGGCGATCGGCGCCGAGATCGCGATCATTGCCGGCAGCGTCGAGCACCTCGCCGGCACCACCTTCTCGCACCTGCGCCTCCTCGTCCCGCCGGAAGCGGACCCGCAGGCCGCCATCGCCGAGCTGCGCAGGCTCGGCGCCGACGCGCGACTCACCAGCGAGCTGACCGAGGAGGCTGCGGCGTGATCCTCCTCGACACCTGGCTCAGCAACCCGGCCATCCAGAAGGCCCTCCTCCCCGCGCTGTGGGAGACGCTCATCATGGTGGGCATCTCGTCGCTCGCGACCGTCATCATCGGACTGCCACTCGGCGTCGTGCTGTTCGTCACGCAGAAGGGCGGGATGAGCGAGAACCGTCCGGTCAACGTCATCCTCTCCAGCGTCATCGTCAACATCACCCGCTCGATCCCCTACGCCATTCTGATGCTGGCGTTGATCCCCGTCACGCGCGTGCTCGTGGGGACATCGCTCGGCCCGATCGCGGCGTCGGTGTCTCTGGCGATCGGCGCGATTCCGTTCTTCGCCCGTCTCGTCGAGTCCGCCCTGCGTGAAGTGCACCCCGGCAAGCTCGACGCGGCGCACGCGATGGGCTCGACGAAGCTGCAGTCGGTCACCAAGGTGCTGATCCCCGAGGCCATGCCGGCGCTGGTCGCCGCAGTGACCACCACCGTCGTCGTGCTGATCGGCTACTCCGCCATGGCGGGCCTGATCGGCGGCGGCGGGCTCGGGCGCCTCGCCTACAACTACGGCTTCCAGCGTTACCAGTTCGACGTGATGGTCATCACGGTGATCCTGCTGGTCATCATCGTCCAACTGGTCCAGTGGATCGGGGACAGGATCGGCAAGGCCATCGACCACCGCTGATCCCCACAGACTTCCCACGTACCGGGAAACGGCCACCAGGCCACAGAAGATGGCCGACTTGTTGTCGGCCCAGAGCAAGGAGTACTCCTCATGCGAAAGATTCTCACCGTAGTCGCTGCCTCGTTGGCAGCCACCCTCGCCCTGTCCGCGTGCGGTTCGTCGACGACGACCGACACGTCCAGCGCCCCCGCAACTCTGGACCCGGCCAGCCCGACGAAGCTCGTCGTCGGCGCCAGCCCTGTCCCGCACGCCAAGATCCTCGAGTACGTCCGCGACAACCTCGCGACCGACGCCGGTCTCGAGATCGAGATCCAGGAGTTCGACGACTACGTCCTGCCGAACGAGGCGCTCGCCTCCGGCGAACTCGACGCGAACTACTTCCAGCACGTCCCGTACCTCGAGAGCCAGATCGCCGAGAAGGGCTACGAGTTCTCGCACGGAACCGGCATCCACATCGAGCCGTTCGCGCTGTTCTCGAACCAGTACGACTCGGTCGACGCGATCCCCGACGGCGGCACCATCGCCATCACTAACGACCCGTCGAACCAGTACCGCGGCCTGAAGCTCCTCGAAGACAACGGCCTGCTGGCCGGCATCACCGAGGACACCACCGTCCTGACCCTGAGCGACGAGCAGAACCCCAAGGGTCTGGCCTTCGAGGAGTCTCAGCCTGAGGTCGTCGTGAAGCAGCTGGATGACCCGAAGGTCGCCGCGGCTCTCATCAACGGCAACTTCATCCTGAACGCCGGCCTGAAGGCCGAGGACGCCATCGCGGTCGAGTCCGTCGAGAACAACCCGTACGCCAACGTGCTCGTTTGGCGCACCGAGGACGACGGGAACGCCGCCATCGCGAAGCTCGACGAGCTGCTGCACTCCGATGAGGTGGCCGAGTTCATCAAGTCCGAGTGGCCCGCGGGTGACGTGATCCCCGGCTGATCACCCACCGCTGAGCCCTCAGGGGCATCCGGATCGGAGGGGCCGTCGCGCGAGAGCGTGGCGGCCCCTCTCGCTTCCCCCGACCCGCAGGGCCGCTCGCACTGGTACGGTGCAGATGTGGCGCGCGCTGTTCTCTTCGACCTTGACGGCACTCTCGCGGACACCGTTCCGGTGATCGCGCACCACATCGCGCTCACGGTCACCAGCTTCGGCACGCTGGTGGTGCCCGAGGCTGTGGTCCCCTACGTCGGCCGGCCGCTCGAAGTGGCCTTGGTGGAGCTCAGCGGGTTGCAGCACGACGACCCCCAGATCCCCGAGATGGTGGCCGCCTACCGCGAGACGTGGCGCAGCGTCGTCGACGAGCACGGCGTCACGCTGCTCCTCCCGGGCGCGCGGGCGCTCCTCGACTCCCTGCGCGAGGCCGGGCTCAGCGTCGGTGTCGTCACGGCGAAGACCACCGACGGGGCTGAGCACCTCCTGCAGGCCATCGGCATCGCCGACCTCGTCGACATCGTCGTCGGCACCGACCTCGTGACCCACGGCAAGCCCGCCCCCGACTCCGCTCTGCTGGCGGCGGAGCAGCTGGGCATCGATCCCCGCGCCACGTGGTACGTCGGCGACGCCGTCTCGGACGTTGTGATGGCCCGGGCCGCTGGCATGCGTCCGCTCGGCGTGACCACCGGAGCCAGCTCAGCGGAGGAACTGCTCGCCGCCGGCGCAGAGCTGGTCGTCGCGGACGCCTCGGCCGTCGCCCCCGTCGTCCTCTCCGCCGACGCATGACCTCCCCCGACGCCGGTCGCGCCGCACCGTCGCCCGGGGACGCGGCGCCGATTCCCCCACACGAAGAGCCGCATCGCGAGGGCCTGGCTCAGCGGCTGAACTGGCTGCGGGCCGGTGTGCTGGGCGCCAACGACGGGATCGTGTCGGTGGCTGCGGTCGTCGTCGGCGTCGCGGCGGCGACCACCGACTCTGCGACCGTGCTGCTTGCCGGCATGGCGGCGCTGATCGGCGGTGCGATCTCCATGGCGCTGGGCGAGTACGTCTCGGTCAGCAGCCAGCGCGACACCGAGCGGGCGCTGATCGCCAAGGAACGCGAGGAGCTACGGACGATGCCCCGCGAGGAGTTGGCAGAGCTGGCCGACCTCTACGAGCAGAAGGGCCTGTCGCCGGAGACCGCGCGGAGGGTCGCGGACGAGCTGACGGCCCACGACGCGCTGGCTGCGCACCTTGACGCAGAGCTCCACATCAACGCCGACGACGTCGTCAGCCCGTGGCGGGCGGCGGCTGCATCGTTGGTCGCGTTCACACTCGGGGCCGTGCTACCCATGCTGGCGATCCTGCTGCCGCCCGACGCGCTACGGATCCCGGTGACGTTCGTGTCGGTGCTGGTCGCGCTGGCGGCGACGGGGGCGGTCGCCGCGTGGATCGGCGGCGCGCCGTGGCCGCGGGCCGTCGCCCGCACCGTCGTCGGCGGCGCCCTGGCGCTTGCGGCCACCTACGGCATCGGAGCCCTGCTGGGCTCCTGATCCCCTGGCCCGCTGCTGCCCCTTCGACAAGCCTGTGCTGAGCTTGTCGAGGTGTTCAGGGACCGGGGTCGCTGGCCGACGCGATCTTGCACATGCGCCTGAACACCTATGAAGCCGCCTACGCGGCAACCACGTCCGCTACCCTCACGGAAGCGGCACAACCGCACCGAGACCGTGTCCACGATCGAGGGTCAGGGCCCCAGTGAGCGGAACCGTCGCATGGGAGAGGATGCACGATGAAAACCCGCCTCCATGGCAAATCCGTGATGCTCGTCTACGAGGCGCTCGACGTCTTTCGCGAGCGCTCATTGCGGGGCCTCCGCTCGAGTTTCCTCCGCAACGACGACCCTGATGCCGAAGGCGTGTGGACCGCCCAAGCCTCCGCCGACCTCATGCGGCACTTCGTAGAGAGCCCCGACGAGGGCGATCGGTCCTTTCTTGAGAAGCTTGAAGGTCAACTCAGCGGAGTCTCCCGTGCAGCCGGCCAACTCTTCGAGGAGCTGGCGTGGCTGCACTTCGTCATCGCTGCACCCGACAAGCAGGGCTACGCGTCCAAGCGGAAGTTGCTTGATCAGATCGCCGGGATGGGCAACGCGACCGGGCCGAGCGGGATCTTCGATGAAGCACTGCACGCCGGCATTGCTGCGCCAGGCACATCGTTCTTCACCCGTAGACCAAACCAACTCTGGTTGCTCGTTCGCTTCGCTGCTCGATGGACCTCAGCGACTCCGGCCGAACGTACCCGGTGGCTTGCTGACCCTGCTGCGTTCCGCGAGATGGTCTTCGCGCTCGACGGTGTTGCCGATCAGACACAGCGACACGCGCTGTTGCACCTCGTGCACCCCGACGCATTCGAGGACATCGTCAGTCAGTACCACAAGCACGATCTCACGACCCTCGCCGACCCCGGCGAGATAGGCGAGAACGACGACGAGACCATCGCGAACGTCCGGGCTCGGCTCACAGGCGAGCACGGCAACGACTTCTCCTTCTACAGTCCAGGCGTTCGCCCCCTCTGGCAGCCGGCAGAGCAGCCTGCACCTCCTGCAGAAACGCCAACCGTGTCGCCACCGGTGAGCCCTGAAGACCCTGAGACCATTGCCCGCGGAGCATGGTTCATCCGCGGAGCCGGTGGCGCGAAAGTCCCTGGGTGGCTTGAAAGCGGCGTGTGTTCGATCGACTTCGTCGGATCGTTCCCATTTCCACTCACACCCGGGCTGAGCCGGGAAGAGCTCCGCGCGCTGTCAGAGGAAGCCGGGGTCGACACGACGACTGGGAGCTACAACAACGAGCTCGGGCAAGTCTGGCGTTTCGTCAACAAGATCGAGGTCGGCGACTACGTCGTTACCGTGAACGGCTCCGACGTGTACCTCGGCGTCGTCGACTCAGGGCCGCGAGATCGAGCCGCTCGTACGCGGATCGAGACCGTCCGCTCGGTCGAATGGCTCAATGCGGGTCGTCCCATCCGACGGCGAGCAATCGCATCGACGCTGCTGTCGAAGATGAAGACGCTGCTGACAGTCAGTCTCATCACCGCCGAGATCGACGAACTCGAACGCTGGGTCGCCGGACACACTTGGGACGAACCTACGACGCCACCAACGGTTCGCGAGCTTGAGCTGCCTCGGGCAACACCTCAGCTCGAGCTGGATCTCCTCATGCCACAGTCGTGGCTCAACGAAGTCATCGAACTCCTCGAGGAGAAGAAGCAACTCGTCTTCTATGGTCCCCCGGGCACCGGCAAGACGTTTCTTGCCCAGGCATTGGCGGATCACTTTGCGGCCGGAAGTGGCGGTGCATCCGAACTCGTGCAGTTCCACCCCTCCTACACGTACGAGGACTTCTTCGAGGGCTACAGACCCGCGCCGAGCGCGGGCGGTCGTGTCGAGTTCCAGATCAAACCAGGGCCGCTTCGCCGGATTGCAGAAGCAGCATCCGCCGCACCGGAAACTCCCCATGTACTGATCATCGACGAAATCAACCGGGCTAACCTCGCCAAAGTCTTCGGCGAGCTCTACTTTCTGCTCGAGTACCGTGACCGACCGATCAGCCTGCAGTACTCGGACATCGAGTTCACCCTTCCCCCGAACCTCTTCATCATCGGCACCATGAACACCGCCGATCGCTCAATCGCGTTGGTCGACGCAGCGATGCGGCGACGCTTCTACTTCCTGGAGATGGCACCGTCAGCCGCCCCTGTCAGCGACGTGCTTTCGAAATGGCTTTCCCAGCATGGGATGCCAGATGAACCGGCGCTGCTTCTCGAGGAGCTCAACCGTCGACTCGGCGACCCAGATGCGGCAATCGGCCCGAGCTACTTGATGACCAAGTCGGTGATGCAGCGCGGACGGCTGGAGCGGATCTGGGCGCACGCGATCCTTCCACTGCTCGAGGAACGTTTCTACGGCACGGGTGAAGACCTCCAGCGTTACTCACTCGCCTCGATCCGGTCCGCGATAGCCCCATCCACGAATGCGGATTGACCTCACCGAGTGGGAGAGCGTCGGAGGACTCGATCTGTCCCCCGACGTCGTCCAGCAGCTCGCACGTTCGGCGGCCTTCACCGTGGCTCCAGACGCATCGAATCCCGGCAGATGGACCTTGACTGCCCAGCAGCACGTCGGCATCGCCCGCGTCGACGACCTCGAGCTTCGGGTGCGCCCGAAAGTGCCCCCGCACCGACTCGTCGAGCTCATGTCCGCTTCCCTTGACCGCGTCGCTTGGGACGATCGCGATGGGACCTGGGAGGCGTCCCACGAGCTGGTGCCGACAATCGCCGGAGCCTTCCTGGCAACCGCCGAGCGTGCGTTGAGATCAGGAATTCTGCAGGGCTACGTCACTGAGGAAGCATCGCTCTACGCGGTGCGTGGCCGCATCGATCTGAGCCGACAGCTGTCTCGCAATCCCGGGTTGCCGCTTCCGATCGCAGTGACCTACGACGAGTACACGACAGACATCCTCGAGAACCAGCTGCTCGCCGGGGCCGGGCGTCTCCTGCTACGTCTTCCCGGTCTCCCCCTGTCGTTGCTTCACCGCCTCCGCCGTCTCGAGTACCAGCTCCTCGAGGTCACACCGTCGCGGCCGTCTCCGAATCCGGTCCCGGTGAGATGGACCCGCCTGAATCTCCGGTACCGGCCGGCTTTGACACTCGCTCGGATCATCCTGCAGTGCGGTGCGCTTGACTTCGAAGGGGAACCGACGACGAACGCGCCAGCCTTCCTCATCGACATGAACAAGGTCTTCGAGGATGTCGTCGGGAACGCCGTACGAGAGGCCCTCGCCCCTGACCTGGCGGTCGACCTTCAACGTCGCGATTATCTGGATGCCCAACGGCAAGTGCAGATTCGTCCCGACATCCTCATCAGTACCGGCGGCCACGCCGCCGCGGTGGCCGACGTCAAATACAAGCGCGTCGGCGAGCGCGGCGTTTCACCGAACGACGTCTACCAGGCTCTCGCCTACGCCTCTCGATACGGGCTCGCCGAATGCACGCTCATCTATCCCGAGGCTCCTCGGGTCGATCGTCTCGAGGTCGGCGGCGTGACGATCAGGCTCGCCGAGGTTCGGATCGACGTGCCACCGGCCGCGCGTGATGCCGCGATCCGGCAGCTGGCTGATCGCATGGTTCTCAACAATCCATCTCAACGTCACGTGGCATTCACCGGCGAGCTCAAGTAGCCGCCGAGCTTCGGGGCAAGGCAAATCGCGCACACGCCGTCGCGTAGTGCGACTTCCTGCTGAACCGACGCTCCGACAGCTTGCCGGATATCTTCAGATGTCCGAGGCCGGACGCGTGGCGATCAGCGTGAAGCTGGCCGGCAGGCGTTCGGGGCGGTCCGAAAGCCGGTACTCACCGTCATCGCCGAGCGTCATCATGCCCGGCAGCGCATCCCACGGCACGCTGTCGTGCTCGACGAACGTGTCAATCGTCAGCCCTGCCGAGAGCACCGCCGTCAGGATCTCGCCGATCGAGTGGTTCCACTCGACCGAGACCGGCGACGCAACCGGCGTCGACCCCGCATAGCTGGTCTCTTCACACCAGACCCGGTACTCGGGCTGTGTGTAGTAGGGGAACTCCAGCGCGGGGCTCATCCCCCCGGGGGCGGTCATGTCGGGCTGCTGGTCGCGCTCCGCATACTCGTTCCCGACGACCACGGCCGCCAGTGAGTTCAGCACCGGGTGGCCGTCGCGGATGAACAGCCTTCCGCCGGGCCGGAGCAGCGCGGCGACGGTGCGGGCCCAGCGGTCGATGTCGGGCAGCCAGCAGATGGCGCCGATGCCGGTGTAGACGAGGTCGAAGCGGGCCGGGCCCAGGGCCTCCACTGCGCCGTACACATCGGACTCCACGAATTCGACGTCGACGCCGGCCCGCGCGGCGAAGGTCCGGGCGTGGGCCAGCGCGCGGGGGGACAGGTCGAGCCCGGCCATCCGCGCTCCGAGTCGGGCAAGGCTGACGGTGTCCGTGCCGATGTGGCATTGCAGGTGGACGGCATCCAGGCCTGTCAGGTCACCGAGTCGGGGCCGGTCGAAGGCCACCACATCGGAGATCCACTCAGGGTCGTCGAAGGCATCCAACCGGTAGCCGTCGGGCCCGACATGCACGTCCGCCCGCGCGTCCCAGTTGGCGCGGTTGATCTTCAGGTAGCTGTCGTCGGTCATCCTTCTCCTTGTTGAGCGGGTGTCGGGGTCGTGCGGTCGCCGAGCGCTTCGACAGGCTCAGCACAAGCCTGTCGAGGTGCCTCGAGCGAGCGAAGCGAGAGGAGATCCCTTCGCTCCGCTCAGGGCCCTTCGACAGGCTCAGGGAACCTGCCGGGCTCAGGCAACCGGGTCGCCGGGCCTCTCCGGGTCGCCGAGCCTGTCGAGGTGCCTCGAGCGAAGCGAGAGGAGATCCCTTCGCTCCGCTCAGGGCCCTTCGACAGGCTCAGGGAACCTGCCGGGCTCAGGCAACCGGGTCGCCGGGCCTCTCCGGGTCGCCGAGCCTGTCGAGGTGCCTCGAGCGAAGCGAGAGGGAAACCCCTTCGCTCCGCTCAGGGCCCTTCGACAGGCTCAGGGAACCGGGTACAGCTCAGGGCCCTTCGACAGGCTCAGGGAACCGGCCAGCTCAGGCTCTACTGCCAGGCACAGCGAATCGGGGGTCAGCCGACCTTCAGCTCACCCATCTCGTCCCAGTCGTCCCCGTCTACCTGCCTCGACACGATCTTCGGCGTAGCGGACAGGTACGGCGGGAAGTCGACCTGCATCTGCTTGAAATGGGCCGAGTTCACGTGCGGACCCGCACCGTCGTCGTCGAAGGCCTCGACGAGCACGTACTCGTTGGGGTCCTTGACGGAGCGCGACCACTCGAACCACTTGTTGCCCGGCTCGGCGAGCGTCGCCTCGGTGAAGGGGCGCGAGATCTCGGGCCACTGATCGGCGAACTCCGGCTTGACAGGGAACTTCACGACGATGAAGTACATGGGCATCCTCCTTGATCGGTTGCTGACACCTTAGCTACAGGGTCTTCTCGAACGCGGCCTCGACGAGGATCGGGCGGAAGCCGAGGGCCTCGTTCACGTCGAGCATGTGGCGGTTCTCCTCGGCATTCCAGGTGACGATCGCCGTCGCATCGGGCGCGGCCTCCCGCACCTGCACGAGGTTCGCCGCCTTGACCATCATGCCGAGCCGGTGGCCGCGGTGATCAGGATGGACGATCGTGTCCCACTGATCGACGAACGCCCCGGGCGCGTCGCGCTCGAGCATCAACTCGCTGATGGCAACCGTCCGGCCAGAGGGTCGGTGACGGATGACCGCCACCCAGCGGCGCATCGTCGGAAGCATGGAGTCCTCCATGCGCCGGACGCGCTCCGCGTCCCACGTCGTCTCCACGACGGTGAGGCCGCCCGACGGCGGGTCG
This sequence comes from Tessaracoccus lacteus, assembly GCF_029917005.1. Classification (NCBI taxonomy): domain Bacteria; kingdom Bacillati; phylum Actinomycetota; class Actinomycetes; order Propionibacteriales; family Propionibacteriaceae; genus Tessaracoccus; species Tessaracoccus lacteus. The sequence goes on along the minus strand of NZ_CP123967.1, from coordinate 437,213 downwards.
ACGCTCATCCGTTCCTTGAGCACGGCGATGTCGGCGAGGAACTCCTCTGGTGTCGCGCCCTCCCAGGTGAGCGCCTCATACTCCTCCCCCGCGACGGCGGCCGCGGTGTCGCGCGCGGCGACGGGGTCGATGAGAGGCGCGGCGAAGTCGTAGCGGCTGACCCGCTCGATCTGATGCAGCTCGTAGCCACGGCTGAGTGCGAAGCGGACGCCGTCGTGGTCGGCCGGCGCCGCGCCGACCCCGCTCGTCGGGACGACACGGTCGTCACCAGGGCGCGGGGCCTCGACCCAGGCCGTGGCCCGCTTCGCTCCCCGCGCGGCGAGCCGCTCGTCGAGGCGAGCGGCAAGCTCCCCGCCGATGCCGCGGCCGCGCTCGTCGGGCAGGACGAAGACGAACACCTGGGGTGCGTCGGGATCGTCGACGAGTTGGACGGACAGACTGGCGAAGCCGACGGGTCGCTCCCGGTCGACGGCGAGGAGGCGTTCGGTCGTCCGCTCGGCCAGGTTGGCCCGTGCCCGATGGAGGGAGGCTTCGTCGGTGGCGTCCCAACCGGGACCGTCGATCAGGAGGTGGTTGTTGGTGCGTATCAGCTCGCAGTAGGCGTGCCAGAGGTCGTCGGGCTGCTCGGGCAGCGGGACGTCGATGATGGAAATGGGCATGAGGTGTCCTCGGGTGGCGAAAGGGGTGTGTTCGGGCGTGCGACAGACGCCGAGCCTGTGCGGCTCAAGGCGTCTGCGCGGTCAGCGACGGAAAGCGAACATGGGGCGAGCCTGCCATGATCGTCGAGGCCCTGGCAACCCCTGAGTCGCCCTGAATCAGGTCGTCACCGTTTCGAAGTCACCGCCCGGCTGCGTAGGGTGGAGCGGTAATCGCCACCGACCGAGACGAGAAGACGCGCCCATGGCCCCCGCTGACGAACTGCGCAACGACCCCGCCGCCATCGACGTGACAAGGCCAGATACGCCGAAGGGCTGGGTATCGCGGCTGCTGAAGGGTATGGCCGTCGGCGTCGGCGCCATCCTCCCCGGTCTCTCGGGCGGCGTGCTCGCCGTCATCTTCAAGCTCTACGACCCGATGATCCGGTTCCTGGCGAACCTGCGACGCAACTTCGTGAAGAACGTGCTGTTCTTCACCCCCGTCGGCATCGGCATGATGCTCGGCATCGTCGGGTTCTCCGTCGTCGTCGAGGCCGCGTTCGGCCGCTACGCCGCGCAGTTCACATGCCTGTTCATCGGCTTCGTGATCGGCACGTTCCCGTCGCTGTACCGTCAGGCCGGCAAGCGAGGTCGTAGCACGAAGGACCTTGTCATCATGGGCCTGGCGGCGCTGGCGATCTTCGCCCTGATGTACATCGGCGGCGATTCGCAGCTTCTGCAGGTCGAGCCGAGCGTCCCTGTCTGGTTCGGCTCGGGTGCCCTGATCGGGCTCGGCGTGATCGTGCCGGGCATGAGCCCGTCGAACTTCCTGATCTACTTCGGCCTCTACGACAAGATGGCCACCGGCATCAAGAACTTCGACATGGGCACGATCATCCCGCTCGCGCTGGGCCTCATCGTGTGCGTGATGCTGCTCGCCAAGGCCGCGGCCTGGGCCTTCGACCGGTACTACTCCGGCATGTACCACTTCATCCTCGGCATGGTGATCGGCTCATCCGTCGCCATCTTCCCGACGGTGGTGTTCCCCGCCTTCGCGCCGGCCGGGCTCGCCGCGAGCGGGCTCTCACTCGGCGGGTCGATCGCGTTCGCCGCGGCCCTGCTCGTCGTCGGCGTGGTCGCGTCGTACCTGTTCAGCAAGGTCGAGGACCGCTACTCCGACCAGCGTGAGGCCATCGAGGCGGCCGGCAAGGACAACTGACCCGTCGACTCGCCCTCGCCGTCGACTCGCCCTCGCGGCCGCGCCTCGCCCAGTCATCTCGGTCCCACCTGACCGCTGGCCCAATCCCGAAAATCGTTCAGTGGTCGATTCTCCCCGGTGTGGTGACGAGAACCGCCCAATGCTCCATGAGGAGGGCCAGAGCCCGTCGAGGCATCGAGCGATTCTCTGCACAGGACCAACCAGAATCGACCACTGAACGGTTTTCGGGGAGGAGCCGGGGGCGATTGTTCCGGTGCGGAGGCGCAGTCGTACACCTGGGCCGGAAGTGGGCGGCTGGGGTGCGGCGAAGACTGTCATCGCCTCGTCAGGCTGACTACAGCTTGACGAGGCGACGGGGTTGGCGTGACTGTCTGGATCAGGCTGCCCGGCGCGATGTAGCGATTCAGGCCACCAGCGAGCGGCGCTCGACCGCGACTCCGGCTCAGGACAGCGGGACGACGATCCGGTCCGACAGCTCGTACGGCTCCCCCGCGACGGCGACGGTGAGCGGATCCCCGGCCCGTAGCTGAACCGCCGCCTCACCCGGGCTCACGGTCAGGCCGACGGTGCGGCCGCGGAACTCCAGGCTGAACGAGTACGACTCCCAGCCGTCAGGGCAGTACGGCGCGAACGACAGCTGCCCGTCGCGCACGCGCATCCCGGCGAAGCCCTGCACGATCGCGAGCCACGCACCGCTCATCGACGTGATGTGCAGGCCGTCCTCGGTGTCGGCGTTGTAGTTGTCGAGGTCGAGACGAGCCGTGCGCTGGTACAGCTCGACGGCCTTCTCCCGCTCGCCGATCGACGAGGCGAGGACCGAGTGCACGCTGGGCGACAGCGACGACTCGTGCACCGTGAGCGGCTCGTAGAACGCGAAGTTGCGGCGCAGCTGCTCGACGGTGAAGTCGTCCTCGAACAGGTACATGCCCTGAAGCACGTCGGCCTGCTTGATGTAGCAGGAGCGCAGGATCCGGTCCCACGACCAGTTCTGGTTCAGCGGACGGTCCTCGGGCCGCAGCTCCGCCACGGGCGTGAGGTCCTTGTCGAGGAACGTGTCGTGCTGCACGAAGATACCGAGCTCGTCGTCGGTCGGGAAGTACATCCCGTCGGCGATCTCGCGCCACCGCGCGAGCTCGTCCGGGGACACCTCCGGCCCGTGGCCGGCCGCGACCAGTTCCGCGGTCGAGCGCAGCGTCCAGGCGGCGAGGTAGTTCGTGTAGAAGTTGTTGTTGATGTTGTTCTCGTACTCGTTCGGGCCCGTGACGCCGTGCAGCATCCACTGGCCGCGACGCTTCGAGAAGTGCACCCGGTCCGCCCAGAAGCGGCTGATCTCCACCAGCACGTCGGCGCCGTCGCCCTCGAGGTAGCTGCGGTCTCCGGTGTAGTTGGCGTAGTTGTGGATCGCGAAAGCGATGGCGCCGTTGCGGTGGATCTCCTCGAAGGTGATCTCCCACTCGTTGTGACACTCGATGCCGTTGAAGGTCACCATCGGGTACAGCGCGCCGGCCAGTCCCTGCTGGCGGGCGTTGTGCTGCGCCTGGGGCAGCTGCTCGTGGCGGTAGCGGAGCAGCGCCTTGGTGACCTCGGGGTCCGCGACCGCGAGGTACAGCGGCACCAGGTAGGCCTCGGTGTCCCAGTACGTCGCGCCCCCGTACTTCTCGCCGGTGAAACCCTTGGGGCCGATGTTGAGGCGGTAGTCGTGTCCGTAGTAGGTCGAGAACAGCTGGAACAGGTTGAACGCGATGCCCTGCTGCGCCTCGTCGTCGCCGACGACCGTGACGGCCGCGGTCGCCCAGCGGGCCTCCCAGGCCGCGGTGTGGCGGGCCAGATGCTCGTCGAAGCTCTCGGCGGAGAGGCGCTCCAGCAGCGCATCGGCGACAGCCTCGTGCATGTCCGCCTCGTGGTCGCGCGAGGTCAGGACCGCAGTGGTGCGCACGATCTCGATCCGCTGCCCGGCCTCGAGCCCCGAGGCGACGCTCACGCCGACCGACGTGGGGAGCTCGAGCGGCTCGACCTTCACGTCGGCTGCCACCCGGCTGACCGCCGTGACGGTGAACTGCGGCACGCCGAAGGAGTTCGGGACCGTCCTGGTGGACAGTGCCGGCTGCTCGCCGACGCGGCGCCCGGTCTCCTCCCAGAACTGCTCGCCGTAATTGGAGTCCTGGTTGTGCACGTCGCGCTCGATCCGGGGCCGCAGCTCGACGTTCGCGCCGCCGGTTAGGCACTCGACGACGACGCGCTGCCAGCAGGTCTCGACCTCGACTACCGACAGAAACTTCTCGAAGCTGATCCGGAACGTCGACCCGGCAGCGGCGAGCTCGAACGACCTTGTCAGGAGCCCGTTGCGGAGGTCGAGGCGGATCCGGAAGTCGGCCGGCTCCATGGTCGCGAGGTCGACGGGAGCCTCGTCGATCAGGACGTCGACGGCCGCGAAGTTCAGTGCGTTGATGGCCTTGCCGAAGTACTCCGGGTAGCCGTTCTTCCACCAGCCGACCCGGGTGCGGTCGGGGTACCAGACGCCGGCCAGGTAGGTGCCCAGGTGGTGATCCCCTGAGTAGCCCTCCTCGAAGTTCCCGCGCATGCCCATGTGCCCGTTGCCGATCGAGGTCAGGGACTCGATCAGCCGGAGCTTGTCGCGGTGGAGGACGCGGGTCGTGAGGGCCGTCGGTTCGACGTCGAATACTCGGTCAATCATGCTCGTCGCTTTCTCTGCTGCCCCGGAACCGGTAACGCGCACATGGCCTCCCTGATTCCGGCGGAAACGTATCCGGGAGCACCTTAACCTGCCCGGGCTCTGAGAGTCATCCCCCGGGGTGAGCTGAGCGCGACGACGTAGTCTTGTCTTCGGAAGCGAGGTGATCAGCGTGCGGCTGTTCCAGTACGACGCCCCCCTGTGGCGGGCGGTCAGCACCATCGGCGATCTGATCGTCCTGAATCTGCTCGCATGCATCTGCGCGCTGCCCGTGGTCACGGCGGGCGCCAGCCTCACCGCGCTGGCCGACACCTCGCGCCGCATGGCCCAGGGTGAGGGCACCGCCGTCTGGCGGATGTTCCTGACCTCGTTCCGACGCAACTTCCGGACCGCGTCGCTCGCCTGGGCGGTGGTCGGACCCGTGGCCCTGGTGCTGCTCGCCGCTTGGATCTTCGTGCAGGCCGACGAGCTCATCGTCTTGAAAGCGCTTATCAGCGCCGTGTTGCTACTCGGCTTCCCGTTCCTGTGGTCGCTGATCGCCCGCTTCGACAACACGGTGGGAGCCCATCTGAAGAACGCCTGGCTCGTGGCGATCGGCAACCTCCCCCTGGCCCTCGGGGTGCTCGCGATCCACGCCGGGATGATCGCCCTGGTGGTGGCCACCGCGTACTACCTGCCCGCCGGCTTTCCGGTGCTCCTGCTGCTCGGCGTCTCGCTCCCCTGGGTCGCCTCGGCGCCGCTGATCGAGCGCGCGTTCCGCCCTCTGCTCGACCGGGCCTCCTGACCTTATTCGACCCCGACTCTTGCGGGTCCTGTTGCCCTTCTGTACTGTGACGCTTAGCGGAATCGTTTCCGGCATATCGTCGGAAACAACCACGTGAGACACAGAGAGTCCTCATTCCAAGGAAGGCAACAGGACTATGGCAACACGCAAGACAGCGAAGCTCGCGGCCGGCCTCATGGCAGGTGCCCTGCTCTTCGGTGTGACCGCCTGCAGCGGTACCACCGACGACAGCGATGACGCGACCGACGCGACCGGCAAGGTCTACTACCTGAACTTCAAGCCCGAGCAGGCCGACGACTGGGTGGCTCTGGCCAAGCAGTACACCGAGGAGACCGGCGTCCAGGTCGACGTCCAGACCGCGGCGTCCGGCACCTACGAGACCACGCTGAAGTCCGAGATGGCCAAGTCCGAGGCCCCGACCCTGTTCCAGGTCAATGGCCCCGTCGGACTGCAGACCTGGAAGGACTACGCCGCCGACCTCAGCGACACCGAGATCTACGCGCAGCTCAACGACCAGTCGATCGCCCTGACCAACGACGACGGCAACCCCGTCGCCATCCCGTACGTCATGGAGACCTACGGCATCATCTACAACAAGGCGATCCTCGAGGATTACATCAAAACCGACGGCGCCAAGGTCACCTCCGTCGACGAGATCACCAGCTTCGACACGCTGAAGTCCGTCGTCGAGGACATCCAGGCCAAGAAGGACGACCTCGGCATCGACGGTGCCTTCACCTCCGCCGGCTTCGATTCCTCGTCCGACTGGCGCTTCAAGACCCACCTCGCCAACATCCCGCTGTACTACGAGTACAAGGCGGACGGCATCGTCGGGCAGCCCGCATCCATCAAGGGCACCTACCTCGACGGCTTCAAGAACATCTTCGACCTGTACATCAACAACTCCACCACGGAGCCCTCGCTGCTGTCGGGCAAGACGATCGATGACGCCAACTCCGAGTTCGCCCTCGGTCAGGCCGTCTTCTACCAGAACGGCACCTGGGCCTACAACGACATCAAGGACCAGAAGGTCGACGACGCCGACATGGGCATGCTGCCGATCTACATCGGCGCCGACGGCGAGGAGAACCAGGGCCTGACCACGGGTTCCGAGAACTACTGGGTCGTCAACTCCGAGGCATCCGAGGCCGACCAGAAGGCCACCAAGGACTTCCTCAACTGGGTCATCACCTCCGACACCGGCCGCGACACCCTGACCAACACCATGGGCTTCGTGACCCCCTTCAAGACGTTCGCCGACTACGAGTCCAGCAACCCGCTGGTCCAGGCCGACGCCGCCTACACCGCTGCCGGCAAGACGGCCGTGACGTGGAACTTCACCACCATGCCTTCCGAGGAGTGGAAGAACACGCTGGGTCAGGCGATGCTGGCCTACGCACAGGGCACCGGCGACTGGGACGCCGTCCGGGCAGCCTTCGTCGACAACTGGGCCACCGAGGTCGAGCTCTCCAACCAGGGCTGACCCCCACGGGACTCCGCCGGAGAGACGGAGCCCCTGACCCAAACTGAAACGGTGTGACGGTGCGGGCGCACTTCACAGTGCGCCCGCACCGTCGCGCGTAGGAGAAGTAATATGTACAGATCCCTCAAGCGCTGGTGGTGGCTGTTCACCGGGCCGACCATCGCCGCCTTCATCATCGGGTTCGTCGCGCCGTTCGCGCTTGGCGTCTACCTGTCCTTCACGAAGTTCACGACCGTCACGAAGAGCCGGTGGGTCGGCCTCGACAACTACGCGCGGCTGCTCAGTGACGACACGTTCCTGCACTCCCTCTGGTACACCGCGGCATTCGCGCTGGTCACGACCGTCATCATCAACGTGGTCGCCTTCGCCGTCGCGTACATGCTCGTGAAGAAGTTCAAGGGCTCGAACCTCTACCGCTCCGTGTTCTTCATGCCGAACCTCATCGGCGGCATCGTGCTCGGCTACGTGTGGCTGCTGCTCCTCAACGGCATCCTCGGGCACTGGGCCCGCTCGATCACCTACTCGGCGACCTACGGCTTCTGGGGCCTCGTGATCCTGGTGTGCTGGCAGCAGATCGGCTACATGATGGTCATCTACATCGCCGGCCTGCAGTCCATCCCGGGCGAGCTGATCGAGTCGGCGGAGGTCGACGGCGCGACGCCGCGCCAGACCCTGCGCAGCGTGATCATCCCGCTGGTCATGCCGTCGATCACGGTGTGCACTTTCCTGACGATCACCAACGGCTTCAAGCTCTTCGACCAGAACCTCGCGCTGACCAACGGGGCTCCGTCGCGGCAGTCGGAGCTGCTGGCCCTCAACATCTACAACACGTTCTACGGCCGCACGGGCTTCGAGGGAGTCGGCCAGGCCAAGGCCGTCATCTTCCTCATCATCGTCGCCGCGATCTCGCTGCTGCAGAACCGCTTCGCCCGCTCGAAGGAGGCGTGACATGCGAGACCCGAGACACCCCAAGCTCTGGACGGTTCTCTTCGCGATCGTCGCGGTCGCTTACCTGTTCCCGATCCTGCTCGTGCTGATCAACTCCTTCAAGGGCAAGGTCTTCGTCTCCTCGGAGCCGTTCGCCCTGCCCAACGCGGAGACCTTCGTCGGGCTCGAGAACTACATCACCGGCATCGCGAAGACGGACTTCCTGTCGTCATTCGGCTGGTCGCTGGTCATCACGATCGGATCTGCCTTCCTGATCCTGCTCTGCACGTCGATGACCGCATGGTGGATCGTGCGGACCGACAACAGGTTCGCCAAGTCGCTGTACATCGTGTTCCTGTTCAACCTGGTGGTCCCGTTCCAGATGGTCATGTTCACGCTGTCCTGGCTGACCGACTACCTCGGCCTCGGCAACCCGTTCGGCCTGTGGATCGTGTACCTGGGCTTCGGCGCGGGACTCGCGGTGTTCATCTTCACGGGCTTCGTGAAGGGCATCCCGACCGAGATCGAGGAGGCGGCGACGATCGACGGCTGCGGCCCCGTGCGCACCTTCTTCCTCGTCGTGCTGCCGATCATGAAGCCGGCCGTCATCACGGTCGCGATCCTCGAGGTCATGTGGCTGTGGAACGACTACCTGCTGCCCTACCTGACCCTGGACATGCGCAAGTACAAGACGGTGCCGATCGCCGTCCAGTACCTCAAGGGCGGGTACGGAACCGTGGACATGGGCGCGATGATGGGCGTCCTCGTCCTGGCGATGATCCCCGTGATCATCTTCTACCTGTTCAGCCAGAAGCACATCATCAAGGGCGTCGTCGCAGGGGCCGTGAAGGGGTGATCCGCCAGTGAGTGGAGGTGTGACGATCCGCGAGCTCGCCACGCTCTGCGGCGTCGCCGTCTCGACGGTCTCCCGGGCCATGAACGACCGTGAGGACGTCAGCCCGGAGACCAAGGAACGGATCCGGGCTGCCGCGGAGAAGCATGGCTACGTGCCGAGCTCCAGTGCCCGGACACTGAAGCTCTCCGAGACCAACTCGGTACTCGTGGTCATCCAGGGTGAGACCGGCAGGCTCCTGATCTCCGTCCTCCAGCTGCTGGAGACGGCGTTCGCGAAGGCAGGGTTCACCACCAACCTCACCCACGTCGTCGACAGCGAGGCCGAGGCCTCGACGATCGAGCGTGTGGTGCGCGCGGAGCGCTACCGGGGCGTCGTGTTCCTCGGCCGCTACGGCAACCGCGACAGGGAGGCGTCGGTGACGCTGAGCCGTCGACTCGCCCGGATCGACGTGCCGATGGTGTTCTGCACGACGTCGGACTACTCCAGTTCGGGCGCGATGCACTCGTTCGTGTCCGCGGATGACCAGCGCGGCGCCGCCGACCTGACGCGATACCTGATCGAACGCGGGCACCGTCGGATCGCCTTCGTCGGCGCGGGTCCGGAGAACGACGCGGGTCACGCGTGGGCGCAGCGTCTCGCGGGCTACCGCAACGCGCTCGCCGACGCAGGCATCCCGCAGGATCCGGGCCTCATCATCCGCGCGGCCGTCCCCGAGCGGCTGTACACGCTGGAGAACGGCTTCGACTCGCTCGCCACCCGCCTGATGGAGGGCATGATCGACTTCACCGCTCTCGTGGCGGTGTGCGACGAGGTCGCCATCGGTGCGGCGGGCGCCCTGCGCGAGGCCGGCCTCCGGGTCCCGGAGGACTGCTCGCTCGTCGGCTACGACGGGCTGGATCTCGCCCGCTACTGGTCGCCCAAGCTAACGACGATGCAGCAGCCGCTGGCCGAGATCGCCGAGGCGACCGCGCGCGTGATGCTCAAGGCGATGACCCAACCGGGCCACGCAACAGAGCAGGTCTGGATCCGGGGAAGCCTGGTGGAGGGCCAGTCGGTGCTGCCGATCAACCCTCAGCCTTGATCGGCAGCCGGTTCCACCGACCCTCGGGCGTGTCGGCGCGACGACCACACGCCGATGAGCGCAGACGACGCGAGGAGCAGGGGCAGAGACCAGCGCAGGAACAGGTCAGAGTCGATGTTAAGAGTCTTCAACAGGATCAGGACCGGCGGAAGAACACCGGCCACACCCATCAAGGCCCCCGCCGAGCGAGGTGCGTCGACCCCGGTCAGGATGGCTCCGAGTAGCATCGCCACCAGAACGCCGATACTGGCGGCCAACACCAGGTTGTTGCCAAGCAGCAGGTGCCGCAGATCCATCAGGAGACCCTCTGCCTGCGCAGGCAGCCAGTCCAGCCGCCCCGACGCAGGATGCACCGCCAGCGCGGCCATCGCAACCATCCCCCAGAGCACGCGCTTCGCCGCGGGCGCCGGGCTCACCGCCAGGGCCATGAGTAGCAGCGCACCGGGCCACAGCAGTGCAAGAACGCCGTTGAGGGCGGCACCCAACAACACACCGGCTGCCGTAGCGAGCAGCCCGGCTGCGAGCCGGCGCCCGGCTGCCCGCGGCGCAGCTGTACCTCTGTACTTGAGCGCCCCCTTGGCCACCCCGGATATCAGGCCGAGGCTGAGGAGTACCGCGGTAAGCACCACTGTCGACTCCAACGTGACGATGAACGGGTACTGCATGGCCGGGTTGAATTGCCTTCGCTCGTAGAAACGGCCGCCGACCACCGCCACAGCCACGATGGCCGCTGGGACGAGGCCCGCCACAGCACTCGCGGCAAGTCCGACAACCATCGTCACGACGCCGCCTGCTGCTGAGGAGGGCTTAGCGCTCGTGACGGCACTCCAGACCGCCGCGCCCAAGCCGACAGCCCACCCCAACCCACCTCCCACGATCAGGATCCAGGGACCAACGACGTTCCCGTCGGGAATGGGTAGCCAGATGCTGGCGACGCTGTAGATCACCGCAAGAACGAGGAAAACGGCCGAACCGCCCATCCCATAAGTCAGCAGCGCCACAAAGGAGTCGATCGGGCCCGGCTCGTGGATCCTTCCCGCACCGCCGGAGTAGCCGGAGTAGCCGGAGTAGCCGACATCCGAAGCAAAGCCGCCGGAGAAGGCTGAAGGGTGTCCGGGCTCGAGACCCCCGATCGGCTGCCAGCGTCCTTCATGGGCCTGATAGTCACCAAACAGACCGCTTCGATCGCGTGTCTCGCCTGTCTTCGATCCTGAGGAGTCGTAGTGCGCCGTGTAGTCGCCAAACAGACCCGCCTGCCGGCGCGACTCGCCCGTCTTCGACCCTGAGGAGTCGTAGTGCGCCGTGTAGTCGCCAAACAGACCCGCCTGCTGACGCGACTCGCCCGTCTTCGACCCTGAGGAGTCGTAGTGCGCCGTGTAGTCGCCAAACAGACCCGCCTGCCGGCGAGACTCGCCCGTCTTGTTTCCACTCGCGTCGAAATGCTCAGTGACGTCGTTTCCCCAGATGTCCTTGCGGTCGCGAGACGTGCCACCCATCGTCGGCCCTCCCTCCCTAGCGTCGACCCACCCGAGCCGGACGACTAGCGTCAGGCTAGCGAAGCCACAGGACTGGGCACCCTTGGTCCAGGCTGCAGACACTCGACGCTTCCCACCGGCCAACTGCGTCAGCACACGGGACGGTGAGCACTGAGATGGGGACAGGTAGGTGCCACATGCGCAGGACACAGACCAGGAGTTGAGCAGACCCCACTGACAAGAGCCAACCACGGGCTGAACAAGCCGACATCATGGAGCGGGCGACGGGAATCGAACCCGCGTATCGAGCTTGGGAAGCTAGCGCTCTGCCATTGAGCTACGCCCGCGACGAACCCAAGGTTAGCAGCTTTCCGCGGAAGGTCTCGCCAGCCCCCTTCCCATCAGACCAGATCGCCGGCCACCGAGAGGGAAGATGCCGTCGGGTCGCGGGCCGACGCATCGCCGCTGCGGTCGCCGTGCCGAAAGCGCCGCGCTTGAGTAGTGTGACGACCGTGATGAGCGAGGAGGCTGCAAGGGCACCGATCACGCGCGACAGCCGCGCCATCACTCGCCTCGCCATGGCGCACGATGCTTCGCACTTCCTCCTGACTCCCAAGGAGGTCATCACCCCGACGCGTATCGAGGATGTGGCCTTCCTGATGTCCGAGGCGGCTCGGACCAGGCGCCCCATGACCTTCCGATCCGGCGGCACGAGCCTCAGCGGCCAGGCCGTGACCGACAAGACCCTGGTCGACACGCGCCGCTGGTTCCGCGACGTCGAGGTCCTCGACGAGGGGCGCCGCGTGCGTGCGGGCGTCGGCGCCACGCTGAGCGCGGTCAATGCCCGGCTCGCTCCGTACGGGCGCCGCCTCGGACCCGACCCGACGAGCGCGATCGCGTGCACGATCGGCGGGATCATCGCCAACAACTCCAGCGGCGTCCTGTGCGGCACGGCACAGAACAGCTACCACACGTTGGAGTCGATGGTGTTCGCCCTGCCGAGCGGGCGCGTCGTCGACACAGCGGACCCGGCCGCCGACATGACGCTTCGCCTCGAGGAGACGCACCTCGTCGGCGGCCTGCACATGCTCCGCAGACGGCTGCGCACCAACCCGGACTCCATCGCGCAGGTCAACCACTTCTTCGGCATGAAGAACACCATGGGCTACGGCGTCAACGCCCTGATGGACTTCCACCGCCCCGTCGACATCATCTCCCACCTGCTGATCGGCAGCGAGGGGACGCTCGGCTTCGTGTCCGAGGCGACGTTCCGGACGGTGCCACTGCCCCGCCTCACCGCGGTCCTTGTCCCCGTGTTCCCCGACCTGCAGGCGGCCTCCGTGGCCGCCGTCGCGCTGGCAGACGAGGACTGCCAGGCGATCGAACTGATGGACGCCGCGACGCTGCGGGTCCTCCAACACCAGCCCGGGAGCCCCGACGAGTTCCGCGACGCCGACGTCACGACCCAGGCGGCGCTGATCGTCGAGCTCCACGACGAGGACGACACCGCTTTGACACTCCGGCTCAGCACCGTGGCGGCCAGGCTCCGTGCGCTCGGGATCCTCGGCGAGCTCCTCATCACCACCGACGAGGCCACCCGGCGGGAGCTGCTTGCACTCCGCCGGTCGCTGTACGCGCTGGTCGCGGGGGTCCGCCCGTCTGGCGCGACGACGCTGCTCGAGGACATCTGCGTGCCGTTGGACCAGCTGCCCGGCATGCTCGCCGACCTCGACGAGATGTTCGACCGCCACGGCTACGGCGTGAGAAACGTGCCGCTTTTCGCGCACGCGAAGGACGGCAACGTCCACTTCCTGCTCAGCGAGCGCTTCGATGACGCGACCGGCCTCAAGCGCTACCGCAAGTTCACCCGCGAGATGGTCCGCAGGGTTCTGCAGCGCGGCGGCGCGCTCAAGGCGGAGCACGGAACCGGCCGCGCCATGGCTCCGTTCGTGCACCAGCAGTACGGAGACGAACTGTTCGAGGTAATGCGCGCCATCAAGCACCTCTTCGACCCGATGGGCATCCTGAACCCCGGCGTCATCATCACCGACGACCCCGACGAGCACCTGCGCCACCTCAAGCTGATGCCGCCGATCGAGGAGTCCGTCGACGGGTGCATCGAGTGCGGGTTCTGCGAGTCGAGCTGCCCGTCGCGCGACCTGACGCTGACCCCACGCCAGCGGATCGTGCTGCGCCGCGAGATCGCCGCCCGCGGGGACGACGCTGAGCTGCTGGCGCGCGTCGATCAGGAGTACCAGTACGAGGCGATCGACACCTGCGCCGTCGACTCCATGTGCGCGCTGGCCTGCCCTCTCGGCATCGACACCGGGTCCCTCGTCCGCCGGCAACGCGCCGACGCCGCCACGCCCACCGAGCGGACGTCCTGGAAGAACGCCGCCCGCTCGTGGGGCCTGCTCACGCGGCTCTGGTCCGCCGCCCTCACCGTCGCGAAGACGGCGCCGCCGCTGGCCAAGGCGGCCACCGGGATCGGTCGGCGCGCCCTCGGCACCGAGGCGGTCCCCGACTATGCGGCCTCGCTGCCCCGTGGGTCGGGGCTGAAGCGCCGCCCGCGCAGTCGCAGCTACACGACGCCGGGGGTGGCGGCCTACTTCCCGTCCTGCCTGCAGTCGATGCTCGGATCCTCCTCCGACGAGGGCGTCTTCGCCGCCTTCCGGGAACTCTGCCTTCGCGCGGGCGTGCGCGTCACGCTCCTCGACGCGGCCGGCCTGTGCTGCGGGGCGCCGTGGCAGGCCAAGGGCATGGACGAGGGCTACGCCGTGATGCGCGACCGGGTCCGCGCGGCCATCGACCTACCTCCCGGCGTCCCGATCGTGACCGACGCCTCCAGCTGCACCCAGTCGCTGCGACGCATGGCCGACGACTGGGACGTCGAGGTGCGCGACGTCGTGCAGTTCGCCGTCGCCGAGTTGCTGCCCCGGCTGTCGGTGATCTCGCCCATCGCATCGCTGGCCGTGCACCCCACGTGCTCATCGACGCGCGCGGGCATGAACGACGACCTCATGAAGGTGGCGCGCTTCATCAGCGACGACGTGCGTGTCCCCGACAGCTGGGCCTGCTGTGGCTTCGCGGGCGACCGTGGCCTGCTGCACCCCGAGCTGACGCGGTCCGCGACCCGCGAGATGGCCGCAGAGCTGGGCCGCCGCGAGTACGCGGCCTACGCGTCGCTCAACCGGACGTGCGAGATCGGCATGTCGCAGGCAACGGGCCGGACGTACCTGCACATCCTGGAACTCCTCGCCCGCGCGACGCGCCCCACGCAGGACGCACCGGCCAGGGGCAGACTCAGCTGGCGCTGACGACGTCGGCCACCAGCTGGTCCGCACGGATGTCGTCGGCCGACGGCGAGAAGCCGAGTCGGACGACGACCAGATCCTCGCTCGGCACGACGTAGACGCGCTGCCCGTCGTGGCCGCTGGCCCAGTATGTGTCGGCCGGAAGCTCCGGGTTCATGAGGGTGCCGTCCGGCAGCTCATTCACCCACCATGAGGCGGCGAGGTTCGGGGAATCCGTCTCCGCCACTTCTTCGACGGTTGTCGAACTGGCCATCCACCCGTCTGGCAGCAGCCGCACGCCGTCGACGACGCCGTCGTCGAGCGCGAACTGACCGATGAGAGCCCAGTCACGTGGCGTGGCCCAGAGATAGGAGCCGCACACGGGTGTGCCGACGGCATCGGGCTCCAGGACGGCCGTCGACAGACCGAGCGGCTCGAACAGGACGTCGTGGGGCAGCAGCGGTCCGTCGCCGGTGACGGACCCGGCCAACACCGAACACAGCAGCGTCGTCGAGCCCGAGCTGTACTGCTGGAACGTGCCCGGTTCGTGGGTCGCGGGCTGGCTGGCGACGAAGGCACCCATGTCCGGCTCGCCGTACAGCATCTGCGTGATGGGCGTGCCGAGGTCGTAGGTCTCGTCCCAGGCCAGCCCGCCGGTCATCCGCAGGAGGTCGTCCACGGTGATTCCGGCGCGCGCATCGCCCTCCCACTCGCCGCGGAGATGATCGCTGTCGAGCGTGAGGGTGGTGTCACCGTCGTGGATGATGCGGCCGACCATCAGGTTGGTGACGGACTTGGTCATGGACCAGCCCAGCTGGCGCGTGTCGGCGTCGAACCCGTCGGCGTAGCGCTCCGCGACGACCTCCCCGTCCCGCAGCACGACGACCGCGCGGGTGCCCAGCTCGTCGCGGGCCTGTGCGTCCAGGTCGTCGCCGAAGGCCGCAGCCAGGGCGCCGTCGAGGGCGGGGTCAGGCGCCACCTCCAGCGTCGCGGGCTCGACGGGCGTCGGCTCTTGCGCGTCGACGGGACCGGAGCCCAGCGTGCAGCCCAGGCCGGGCGAGTACCAGGCCGTCTGCCAGGCCAGCGCCCCCAGCACGGTCACCGTCGCCGAAGCCTCCCCAGCCTGGGAGACGAGGAACGGAACCAGCGGGTTGGGAGGCAGGTCAGAGGCGGGGTCGTCGCGACCCGCGAGGTGCGTCACGGCGCAGTTGCTGTGCGCCGCGTAGCCCGTGCCGGTGCGCAGGAGCGGCCGCACCGACCAGTACCCGGCCGCCGCGACGAGGGCCACGGCGGCGACCACCGAGCCCGCGACGACCGCCCGCCGACGACGCGGCACCGGTCAGTCGCCCAGGCCGGTGCCCACGCCGCGGGCCGCAGTGAGCCAGGGGTGGTCGAGCGGGACGGTCTTCAGGTTGCCCGCCACCTCGGCGAGCGGCACGGGGACCGCGTCGCCGCCTTGCGACGCGACGGTGACGCCGTACTCGCCCGCGGCCACGAGGTCGGCGCCGGCGGAGCCGAGGAGCGTGCCGAGGAGTCGGTCGTTCGCGTCGGGGGTGCCTCCCCGCTGGACGTAGCCGAGGATCGTGACGCGGGACTCGAGCCCGGTCGCGGACTCGAGCGCGGACGCGACGCGGAAGGCGTTGTCGCGGTGCGCCGCCTCGACGGACGCCTTGTGCTTGTCGGCTGCCGCCTTGGCCTCCGGAGACGTCGCACTGCTCTTCAGCGCGACGGCGGCCGCGAGGTCGGCGGAGCCCTGGAGGTCGCGGGCACCCTCGGCGATGGCGATGACCGAGAACGGTCTCCCGGACGCGGCGCGGCCCCGGACGGACTCGGCAACGGACTCGATTGAGTACGGGATCTCGGGGATGAGGATGATGTCTGCCCCGCCGGCGATGCCTGCGCCGAGCGCCAGCCACCCGGCCTTGTGGCCCATGATCTCGACGACGATCACGCGGTGGTGCGAGTGCGCAGTCGAGTGGAGCCGGTCGACGGCGTCGGTGGCGATGCCGAGCGCCGTCGAGAACCCGAAGCTGGTGTCGGTGTGCGCGATGTCGTTGTCGATCGTCTTCGGGAGGTGAATGACGTTCAGCCCGGCCTTCGACAGGCGGTTCGCATTCTTCGCCGTTCCGCCGCCGCCGATGCAGACGATGGCGTCGAGCTGGTTGCGCTCGTAGTTCTCGATGATGGTCGGCGTCATGTCGCGGACCTCGCCGTCGACGACCATCTTGTGCGGCTTGTCGCGGGAGGTTCCGAGGATGGTGCCGCCGATCGTGAGGATCCCGGCTAACGCCTGCCCGTCGAGCTCCTGCCAGCGGTCCTCCACGAGCCCCTTGAGGCCGTCGCGGAAGCCGATGAGCTCCATGCCGTGCCCGAGCGCCGCCTTGCCGAAGCCGCGGATGGCGGCGTTGAGGCCGGGCGAGTCGCCGCCGGCCGTCAGGATTCCCACTCGTCTGGTCATCGTTCCTCCTCAGAGCCTGTTGGCCACACCCTATTGCCGTCGACCGTCACTTGGGCAGTGGCAGTTTCCCCACGCGTACCCGAACTCCCCGCCCCGCGCCAGAGCATCCCGTGCAACAACTGTGGCCAGAGCCCCAGCACGCGCTCTATTCCCGCGTGCTCCGGGCCTGGCCACAGTTGTGGACGCCAGCCGCAGACGAGGACCCGTCGAAGCCCGGTTCGCTGAGCCTGTCGAAGCGCCCTGAGCGAAGCGAAGGGTGCACCCCGGCCCCGACCAGCCGCGGACCGCCGATCCCAGGGTGGTCCCTGACCCGCCCCCGGTTCGGGTTCCCCATCCTGTTCCTGCGCCGGCGCCCCGCCGTAGGATCGTTCCATGGCCACCGACATGACCCCGCGATTCGACCAGTTGCGCTGCGCCGATCAGGACCGCGAACTGGTCGCGCAGGTGCTCAACAACGCCTACGCGGAGGGACGGCTGACGTTCGACGAGCACGCGGACCGCATCGCCACCGCCTACGACGCCAAGACCTTCGGCGACCTGGACGTACTCACGGCGGACCTGCTCCCCCGCGACCCGCACGTCGCCGCGCAGCCGGCCACCCCTGCACCGGCCGCGCAGCGGCTGGACAGCGTCGCGATCCCCGGGGCCTACACGGGTGCCAACGCGATCCTGTCGACGCAGAAGTCCGGCTCGATCAGCACCGTCGCAGGCGACCTCACCCTCAACTCGTGGCTCGGCGAGGTCCGCCTCGACCTCGTCGGGGCGACGTTCGCGTCGCGGCACACGACGGTTCACGTCGGTGTGCTGATGGGCGAGGTGAAGATCCGCGTCCCCGAGGGCGTCGAGGTGAACACCTCCCAGATCACGAACGTCATGGCCGAGACGAAGGTCGACGGCGTCGCGCCGCACCCCGACGGCATCGTGCTCACGCTCGTCGGCACGGTCATCATGGGCGAGGTCACAGTGCTCGGGCCGCGCATCGCCAAGCAGCGCAAGTACGAGAAGTTCGCGCAATAGGGGCGCCACCGGCCGCCCACAGCCCCTGCTACTGTATTAGACGTCTAATACAGATCGAGTGTGAGAAGTACGCGCCGTGACGAACGCCCCTGACCAGACCCCGACGCTCGACGACCCGTTCGCCCCGCCCGGGGTCGCCTGGCAACGGTTGTCGCCGAACTACCTGCGGATGAAGCTGGTCCTGATCCCTGTCGTGTGGGGGCTCCTGTTTGCGGCTGTCGGCGTCGCGGTGACAATCTTCCTCGGGTGGGACCGGCTGCCGAGCTGGCTCCCCTGGTCCGCGCTCGCCGCGGCCGTGGCGTGGATCGCCTGGCGCATGTTCCGTGCTCCACGGGTGTTCCGACGCTGGGGCTACGCCGAGCGCGACGAGGACGTCTACCTGACGAGCGGGCTGTGGTGGCGCTCGCTCCAGTGCGTGCCCTACGGCCGGATGCAGCTGGTCGAGGTCGAGGCCGGACCCCTCGACCGCGCCTTCCGCCTGGCGAGCGTGAAGATGGTCACGTCCTCGACCAGCGGAACGATCAACATCCCCGGCCTGGCCGCCGCCGACGCCGCAGCTCTACGGGACCGCCTCATCTCGCGCGGCGAGCAGCAGCAGGCGGGCATCTGATGACGGGCCCGCAGACGGAACCCGATCTGCCAACGCCGACGCAGGGCCCCGTCGATCCCGACCCCGTAGGGCAGCATCCCGCCAACCCAGCCGCCCCGGCTCCCGTGACGGAGAAGATCGTCGAGCGACCCAGCCCTCTGACTGGCCTGGCACGCGGCGGCATCGCGCTGGTCGCCGCGGCGTGGTTCCTGACCCGCGAGATCCTGGAGGGCGAGGAACTCGGCGGCAGCGTGGTGATCATCGGCGTCGTCCTGGGCATCTACGCGATCATCGCGGGTGTCTCCGGTGTGCTGACCTGGCGGATGACAACGTTCATCGCCGACGACGAGGAGTTCAGGATCGAGCGACGCCTCCTCTCCCAGACCTCGACCCGCATCGACTACACCAAGGTGCAGTCCGTCGACATCAACCAGCCGATCGTAGCCCGACTGCTCGGACTGGCGAAGGTCCACATCGACGTTGGCGGCGCCGGCGGCGCGGACCTCGTCTACCTCTCGCTGGCACGCGCCGAATCGCTGCGCGACCACCTGATAGCACGCATGCGCGGAGCGCGACGCGGGCTGCCGACGCCCCCCGACGCCACCCAGATCACGACCCCGGCCGAAAACCCCGCGCGCGTCCTCGAGTCCACGGAGGACGTGGTCGTCGCGCGGGTCGGCCCCAGGAACCTGCTGATCGGCGCGTTCGTGTCGAGCAACACGGCCGTGTGGGTGGTGATCGCCGCCGCCGTCCTCATCGTCGGGCTCGTCGCGGGCGAGCCCATCACAGCCATCCCCGCCCTGCTCGCCGTCGGCGGCTGGGTCTGGAGCCAGACAGGCAAGAACTGGGGCTTCGTGATGACGCGCCGTGGGGAGACGCTCCACATCTCGCGGGGTGCGCTCAACAAGGCGGCGCAGGGACTGCACCCCCGTCGCATACAGGGCCTGCAGGTTCGCCAGGACATTCTCCACAGACCCTTCGGTCTGTACTCGGTGAGCGTGACGGTGCTCGGCTACGGCGACGTCGGCGACGAGAACGAGGGCAGTAACGCGCTGATCCTCCCCTATGGCACCGCCGAGGACGTGGCCGCGGTGCTGCACGCGATCTGGCCGGACGTCGACCTGGACTCGATCCAGCCGCAGCCCCAGCCTGCGCGCGCCCGCTGGCTGACCCCGGTCACGTTCCGGAGCCACACGTGGGGCTTCGACGACAAGGTCATCGTCGCCCAGCACGGACTGCTGACGCAGACGCGCACCATCGTCCCGCACCGTCGCATGCAGTCCGCCGGGCTCCGCCAAGGTCCGCTGGAGCGGTGGCTGCGCGTCGCGACGGTGGCCATCCACACCACCGACGGCCCCGTCGATCTGCGGCTCTACCACCTCGACGCGCAGGTCGCCCGCCAGGTGATGCTCGAGCAAGTCCGCCTCGCCCGCCTCGCCCGCACAGCTGCCGACCGCTGAGCTGATCCCTCCCCAGGAGGGTCGCCTCGAGGGTCGGGGTCCGCCGGTGGAGTCTCCCTGCGGCCTGGCGACGGCACGCTGACCATCGAGGCGGCGCCGCGACCGTCAACGCCCACGCCGAGTGGGCTGCCACCTGACGAGGGCCGCCCGCCACTTCGAGTCAACCAGCGGTAGGATTTTCGCCATGAGCATTTACCTGGGTATCGACGTCGGCGGCTCTGGCATCAAGGGCGCCCCCGTGGACCTGGAGGCCGGCGACTTCGCCGCCCCGCGTCTGCGCATCCCCACCCCGGAGAAGTCGACCCCGAGCAACGTCGCGGCCATCCTCGGCGAGATCGTCGACGAGTTCTCCGGCCAGATCGGCGACACGTCCATCGGCCTGACGATCCCGGCCCCCGTCGTGCACGGCCGCGTACCCTTCATCGCCAACCTGAACCAGAAGTGGGCGGGCCTGCAGGCCGACGAGTACCTGTCCGACAAGCTGGGTCGCAAGATCACGCTGGTCAACGACGCCGACGCCGCCGGCCTCGCCGAGGTCCACCTCGGCGCCGCCAAGGGCAACAACGGCCTGGTCATCCTCACGACGCTGGGCACCGGCATCGGCGCGGCGATCATCTACCGAGGCGTGCTGATCCCCAACGCCGAACTCGGCCACCTCGAGCTCGACGGCCGCGACGCGGAGACCTACGCGGCGTCGTCGATCAAGGACAAGGAGAACATCTCCTACGAGGAGTGGACCACCAAGCGCCTGCAGCCTTACTACAAGCATGTCGAGATGCTGTTCTCCCCCGACCTGTTCGTCGTCGGCGGCGGCGTGTCGAAGGACTGGGACAAGTTCGGCCACCTGCTGGACCTCAACACGGAGATCATCCCGGCCAAACTCCGCAACCGCGCCGGCATCATCGGCGCGGCGCTTGCCGCCCGCGACGCCGACGAGCACCCCGACCTGGTCTGAGAGCTGAGTTGGCCTGACGGCTGAGACGTACCCGAGGGGGCCGGACCGCGAGGTCGGCCCCCTCGTCGCACATTCCCGTGCACAAGAGTGGCCTGAGCCGGAGCACCCGGATATTGCGCGCGTGATGGGGACCAGGCCACAGTTGTGCACCGCGCAAGCCCCTCCCGTCGTCTCGCTCTCCTGCTCCCTTCCTCCGAAAAACGGGCACTGGTCGATTCCCCTCGGTCTGACCACGGGAAGCGCACAGCGCCTCCGCCAGGTCGACGCTGAGGCGCCCGGTCGGCCTGGCTCGTGTGCGATTCTCGATGCCGGACCGGGGAGAATCGATCACTGAACGGTTTTCGGGGGTGGGGCTGCCACGTGGGACGACGACGAAGGGGCGGGGTCGAGGGGCTCCCCGACCCCGCCCCTCTCGTCGTCACATGCGGGCGGGCGCGTCGATTCCGAGGAGCGACAGTCCCGCGGCCAGGACGCGACGCGTGGCCTCGCACAGCGCGAGGCGTGACGCGCGGACGTCGCCCTCCAACTTCAGCACCGGGCAGGCCTCGTAGAACGACGCCAGCGAGCCGGCCAGGTCGTAGAGGTAGCCGCAGAGCTTGTGCGGGGTCAGGTTCTGGGCGACGTCGTCGACGACCTCGCCGAAGCGGCTCAGCAGGAGCGCCAGCTGCTGCTCGACGGGGTCGGCCAGCACCGTGACGGCGCCGAAGTGGATGTCCTCGGCCTCCGCCTTGCGCAGGATCTGCGACACCCGGGCGTGCGCGTACTGCAGGTAGGGGCCGGTGTCGCCGGTGGTCTGCACCATGCGCTCCGCGTCGAAGGTGTAATCCTTCTGGAGGCCGTTGCTGAGGTCGGCGTACTTGATGGCCGCGAGCGCGATGTTCGGCGCGGCCTGCTCCTCCGCGGCGTCGAGCAGCGACTCGAGCGTCGCCGCCGAACCGTCGCGGGTCTTGAACGGCTTGCCGTCGCGGCCGAGCACCATGCCGTAGCCGACGTGCTGGGCGACGACGTCGTCGGGCAGGAAGCCCGCCTTGCGCGCCGCGGCGAACACCTGCGCGAAGTGGCCGGCCTGGCGGGCGTCGGTGACGTAGATGATGCGGTCGGCATGCAGCTCGCGCACGCGACGGCGGATGGCCGCCAGGTCCGTGGTGGCGTAGCCGTAGCCGCCGTCGGATTTGCGCACGATCAGCGGGGCGTCGAAGCCGTCGACGAACACGCACAGCGCGCCGTTGTCGACGACGGCGACGCCGGAGTCCTCGAGCTCCTTGACGAGCACGGGCAGGTCGTCGTTGTAGGTCGACTCGCCGGCGATGTCATCGTCGGTGAGCAGCACGTTCAGCCGCTCGTAGGCGACGTTGAAGGCCGGCTTGGAGATGTCGACGAGGCCGCGCCAGATGGCCAGCGACTCCTCGTCGCCGCCCTGGAACGTCGCCACCCGGGCGCGGGCGCGGGCGGCGAACTCCTCATCGGACTTGAACTTGGCGGCGGCCCGCTTGTAGAGCGCGTCGGCGTCAGCCAGCGTGAGGGTGCGCACGTCGAGGCCTTCATCGAGGACCTCCTCGATCAGCATGCCGAACTGCGTGCCCCAGTCACCGATGTGGTTCTGCGCGATGACGGTGTTGCCCAGGGCGCTGAGCACGCGGTTGAAGCAGTCGCCGATGATCGTGGTCCGCAGGTGGCCGACGTGCATCTGCTTGGCGACGTTGGGCGCCGAGTAGTCGATGACGACGCGCTGCGGGAAGCGGGCCGGATTCAGCCCGTCGTTCGGGTCCTCGAGCAGCGACGACACGGCCCGGGCCAGCACGTCGGAACGCATCCGGAAGTTGATGAAGCCCGGCCCAGCGATCTCCAGCGGCTCGCACAGGTCCTCGACGTCCAACTGCGCCACGAGGTCGGCCGCGACCTCACGCGGCGGGCGCCCCTGCTGCTTGGCGAGCCTCAGCGCGACGTTCGACTGGAAGTGACCGAACTGGGGCTTGGTGGCGGGGCGCATCTCGGGATCGACACCGGTGAGCGCGCGCAGGCGCGCGTCAAGTAGGGCAGGCAGCGATTGCATGGGGTCAATTGTGTCACCCCGTCGCCGCCTGCCCCAACCGGGCTCAGAGGTTGTCGACGGCGGCGCGCTCGATCGCGAGCCCCGCGCGGAACCGCTCCATGAACGTGTCGAAGCCCGCGACGTCGGCCGGCACCGGCTCCATGGTCTCCACCTCGGCACCCGCGAACACCTCGTCGGCGAGCCAGCCGGTCAGGTCACCGCCACCGGAACGGAGGAACGACGCGAGCAGCGCCATGCCCCACGCACCACCCTCACCCGCCAGGTCACCGACGGATACCGGGGTGTCCATCGCCGCGGCGAGGAAGCCCTGCGCGACGCCCTTGGTCTTGAACAGACCACCGTGCGCGAACATCGAATCGAGCTGCACACCCTCGTCCTTCAGCAGGACGTCCATCCCGACGCGCAGCGCGCCGAGCGACGCGAACAGGTGCGTGCGCATGAAGTTCGCCAGCGTGAAGGTGCTCTCGGGGCTGCGGACGAACATCGGCCGCCCGGCCTCCAGCCCGACGCCGTGCTCACCGGCCAGGAAGTTGTAGGCCAGCATCCCGCCACCGTCGGCATCGCCGGTCAGCGCGGAACGGTACAGCGTCTCGAACAGCGTGTTCGTGTCGACGGTGGCGCCCAGCGCGGCCGCGACCTCACCGAACAGCGAGACCCAGGCACTCAGGTCGATGGTGCCATTGTTGCAGTGCGCCATACCGACGAGGTCGCCGGCCGGCGTCGTGACGAGGTCGATCTCCTCGTGCAGCGACTTCAGCGGCCCCTCGAGGACGACCATCGCGAAGATCGACGTGCCGGCCGACACGTTGGCGGTGCGGCGGGCAACGGAGTTGGTTGCGACCATGCCGGTGCCGGCGTCGCCCTCGGCGGGCGCGAGCGGGATACCCGGCTGCAGGGTGCCGGTTGGGTCAAGCAGCTTCGCCCCGTCGGCCGTCAGCGACCCGGCCTGCGTGCCGGCGGGCAGCACGGCGGGCAGCAGGTCGGCGAGCTGCCAGCCGTAGCCGCGGCCGGCGACGAGCTCGTCGAACTGCGCGATCATGCCCGTGTCGAACTGGCCGGTGGCCACGTCGATCGGGAACATGCCGGACGCGTCGCCGACGCCGAGCACCTTCTCGCCGGTGAGCTTCCAGTGGACGTAGCCGGCGAGCGTGGTGAAGTGGGCGACCTGCCCGACGTGCTCCTCACCATTCAGGACGGCCTGGTAGAGGTGCGCGATGCTCCAGCGCTGCGGGATGTTGTGCTGGAACAGCTGCGTCAGTTCGCCCGCGGCCTGGCCCGTGCTGGTGTTCTGCCACGTGCGGAACGGGACGAGCAGCTCGCCGGCCGCATCGAAGGCCAGGTAGCCGTGCATCATGGCGGAGAACCCCATGGCCCCCACCGTCGTCAGCTCGACCCCGTGGTCCTCGCGGACGGCGGCGGCCAGTTCGGCGTAGGCAGCCTGCACGCCCGACCAGACGGCGTCCAGGTCATAGGTCCAGTGGCCGTTCTCCAGCTTGGAGCGCCACTCGAAACCGCCGGTGGCAAGCGGCTGCTGATCGGGGCCGATGAGCACGGCCTTGATACGGGTCGATCCGAACTCGATCCCGAGAGCGGTGTTGCCGGACGTGATCGCGTCCTGGGCCTTCTGATCCACTGGTGACCTCCGTGTCAGTCGCCCCACGTCGGGCGATTCCGTGGCAGGCAAGTGCCTCCGAGGCTAAGCGTAACGCGCCCGATGGGACCGTTCACATCAAGGGCGCTGGTCCGTTCCTCCTCGCCGGTCCGCTCCCCCCTCCGCGAGGGCGCCGAGGGCGCAGTTGAGGCCGACTGGTTAGTCTTGGCGACATGCGTATTTCCGTGATCGGCTGTGGCTACCTCGGCGCCGTGCACGCCGCGTGCATGGCGGAGCTGGGGCACGAGGTCGTCGGAATCGACGTGGATGAGCGGAAGGTCGCCGACCTCGCGGCCGGCGTAGCACCGTTCCACGAGCCACGGTTCCCCGAGCTGCTGGCCCGTGGCGTCGAGTCGGGACGGCTGACGTTCACGACGGACCCGTCGCTGATCGCGGACGCGCAGATCCACTTCATCGGCGTCGGGACGCCGCAGCAGCAGGGGCGTCTCGGCGCGGACATGTCGTACGTCGACCAGGCGATCGCCACGATCATCGAGCACACCGCCGTCCGCGAGGACGGGGCCCCGGTGCTTGTCGCGGGCAAGTCGACGGTGCCCGTCGGCACCGCGCAGCGGCTCGCAGACCGGCTCGACGCGTCGGGCAAGCCGTTCCTGCTGGCCTGGAATCCGGAGTTCCTCCGGGAGGGCTACGCGGTCAAGGACACGCTGCATCCCGACCGCATCGTCTACGGACTGAGCGACGACGTCGCCCGCGGCGAGCAGGCGAAACTGCTGCTCGACGAGTGCTACGCGAAGCTCCTCGCCGAGGGCTCGCCTCTGGTGGTGTCGAACTACCCGACCGCCGAGCTGGTGAAAGTCGCGGCGAACTCGTTCCTGGCGACCAAGATCTCCTTCATCAACGCCATGGCCGAGCTGTGCGACGCGACGGGCGGCGACGTCACGCGGCTGGCTGAGGCCATTGGCTACGACGACCGGATCGGGTCAAAGTTCCTGCAGGCCGGCATCGGCTTCGGCGGCGGCTGCCTGCCGAAGGACATCCGGGCGTTCATGGCGCGCGCCGGGGAGCTGGGCGTCGACGAGGCGCTGACCTTCCTCCGCGAGGTCGACGCCATCAACCTGCGTCGCCGCGACCGCGCCGTCGCCCTGGCCGAGGAGGCCATCGGCGGGCTGGGGGGCAGGCGGATCGCGGTGCTCGGGATCACGTTCAAGCCGGACACCGACGACCTGCGCGACTCCCCCGCCCTCGACATAGCCAACCGGCTGTGGGACCGCGGGGCCCGGCTGGCGATCGTCGACCCGGCCGCCGCGCCAAGGCTGAACGAGCGCCGGCCGGAGTTCGAGACCCCCGCCACCGTCGAGCAGGCCGTCGCCGGCGCCGACGCGGTGATGGTGCTGACCCCGTGGAAGGAGTTCGTGGAGCTCGACCCGGAGTCGATCCGCGGCCTCGTCAACCAGCCGGTCATCATCGACGGTCGCAACGTGCTGGATCCGCGTCGCTGGCACGACGCCGGGTGGCGCTACTTCGGCATGGGGCGCGGCGTCTCTGTCTGGTGACCCGGCCGTAACCGCTCGGGCCGCGATGAGCACATCCTCCTGCTCGTCGGCGATCTGAACGGTCACATTGCCTTTGAGCGCGACGACAAGTGTGTCGTGCTCATCGCGGCGGGCGGACGGATGGCTAGCCGCGGAGGGAGTGGTCGCGCAGCGTCGGGTCGAGGGGGTCGTCGCGCTGGGGCCGACGGCGGGTGAACAGGTCCCACTCCATCTTGAGGTTGGCGAGCTGCTCGCGCAGCAGGCCGCGGACCCACTTCGGGCCGCGGCGACGGCGGATGGTGCGGTCGGGCACGCCGACCGCGTCGATGTCGAGCTCGCGGCAGATCGCGATGATGCGCGGCAGGTGGTAGTCCTGCGAGATGACGGTCAGCTCCGTCAGCCCGAACGTGTCGCGGGCCCGGATGCACGAGTCGTAGGTGTCGAACCCGGCGCCGTCCTCGAAGACCGCGGTGGCGGGCACCCCGTGCGCGACGAGGTAGTCCTTCATGACCTTCGGCTCGTCGAAGGAGCGGGGCAGACCGTCGCCCGTGACGAGGACGGCGTTGATCTTGCCGCGGGCGTACAGCTCGACGGCGACGTCGAGCCGGGCGGCGAGAAAGGTCGACGGGAACGTCGGGTAGGCGCGGGCACCCAGCACCATGCCGACGCCTCGGTGCGGGACGTCCTGAGGCAGGTGCGTGCGACCGGCGGACAGCCACCGGACACGCGCGGCGCTGGCCGCCACCGGGAGCGCGCCCAGCAGGGCGAGCGTCCCGGCGGCGGTCAGCAGTCGGCGATCAGGCACGCGTCTCCAGGTACCAGCTCACCAGCGAGCGCGTCGACGGGTCCTGCCGGGACAGGGCCTCGGCGTCACCGAACACGGCAGGGGCGATCTCGAGCGCGAGCTTCTTGCCCAGCTCGACGCCCCACTGGTCGAAGGAGTCGATGCCCCACACGATGCCCTGCACGAACGTGATGTGCTCGTACAGCGCGATCAGCTGCCCGACGACCGACGGGGTCAGTTCGGCGGCCATGATCGACGTGGTGGGGCGGTTGCCCTTGAAAACACGCGCGGGGACGATCGCCTCGGGCGTGCCCTCGGCACGGACCTCGTCGGCCGTCTTGCCGAACGCCAGCGCGGCTGTCTGCGCGAAGAAGTTCGCCAGGAACAGGCCGTGCACGTCGGTTTCCCCGTCCTTGACCGGGTGCGCGGGGTTCGCGACGGCGATGAAGTCGGCCGGGATGAGGCGCGTGCCCTGGTGGATCAGCTGGTAGAACGCGTGCTGGCCGTTGGTGCCGGGCTCGCCCCAGAAGATCTCGCCGGTCTGGCTCGTGACGGGCGTACCGTCGGCGCGCACGGACTTGCCGTTGGACTCCATGGTCAGCTGCTGCAGGTAGGCCGGGAAGCGGTGCAGGTACTGGGCGTAGGGCAGCACCGCGTGGCTGTGCGCGTCGAAGAAGTTGACGTACCAGACGTTCAGCAGACCCATCAGCAGCGGAACGTTGCGCTCGGCGGGCGTGGTCCGGAAATGCTCGTCGACGGCGTGGAAGCCGCCGAGGAAGTCGCGGAAGCCGTCCGGGCCGATCGCGATGGCCACGGACAGGCCGACGGCGGAGTCGACGGAGTAGCGGCCGCCGACCCAGTTCCAGAAGCCGAACGCGTTGACGGGGTCGATGCCGAACTCGGCGACCTTGTCCAGGGCTGTGGAGACGGCGACGAAGTGCTTGGCGATCGCGCCGCGGCGGGCCTCGTCGGTGTCTGCGATCTCGCCGTCGGCGGCGAGTGCGCGCAGTAGCCAGTCGCGGGCCATCCGGGCGTTGGTCAGCGTCTCGAGCGTGGTGAAGGTCTTGGACGCGACGATGAACAGCGTGGTGCTGGGGTCGAGGTCCGCGAGGGTCTCGGCGCAGTCGGCGGGGTCGATGTTGGAGATGAAGCGGCAGGTCAGTCCCTGCTGCTTGTACGGGAGCAGCGCCTCGTAGACCATCACGGGGCCGAGGTCGGAGCCGCCGATGCCGATGTTGACGACGGTCTCGATGCGCTTGCCCGAGACGCCCTTCCACTCGCCGGAGCGGACCCTGTCCGCGAAGGCGAACATCTTGTCGAGCACCTCGTGGACGTCGGTGACGACGTTTCGGCCGTCGACGACGAGCTCAGCGTCGGCGGGCAGCCGCAGCGCGGTGTGCAGCACCGAGCGGTCCTCGGTGACGTTGATGCGCTCGCCGCTGAACATTGCCTCACGTCGGGCGGGGAGCTCGACCTGATCGGCGAGGCGCAGGAGCGCCTGGACGACATCTGTGTCGATGAGGTTCTTCGAGAGATCGATGTGCAGGTCGGCAAGGTCGAAGGTGAACTTCTCGGCCCGGGACGGGTCGGCGGTGAACCATGCGCGCAGGTCGGGGACGAGGGCGTCCTTCAGCGTGCGCAGGTCTTCCCACGCCTCGGTGGTGGTGGCGTCAACCGGAGTAGTCATGGGGCCAGCCTAGTATTTCGCCCCGGGCGCTTCCTACGACGGGTGCGGCATCAGGAGCCGATGCTGATGTGCACGTGGTCGTAGTGGTTAGCGGACGTGCTGCCCCGGTCCGACATCGACCGCCAACCGTCGGCGGCGCGTTGGGTTGTCCAGATCTTCTGCTGGTAGATGACCTCGACGATGCCGAGCTCGCCGGCGTTGTCCCTGGCCCACTCCGCGAGCTCCCACCCGGCCGACCCGCTGATCATCGCGTCGATCGCCTGCCCGGAGCCGTGGTAGCCGGAGTCGCCCGCCCGGTACCCACCGAAGCTCGTGACGGCAGGGAACCGTGCGCAGACGGCGCGCAGCACACCGTCCGCGGCCGTCGTCAGGTTGGCCTCGAGGCCGTTCGCCTTGGAGCAGGTCGCGGTGGAGAAGCCTGACTCCGTCGGCTCGTCCGCCGTGAGGTAGCTGGCCTTGATCCACCCGGACTCGCCGTCGAACTTCACCTGGCGCCAGCCGTCGACCTTCCACTCAGTGCTCTTCACGTCCTCGCCCGCACCGAGGGTCCCGACGGAGTCGTAGTCCGTGCCGGGCCCGGTGCGCACGTTGACGGCGGTCTCGGCGTAGAGGGTGCGGGCCGTGTCGGCCAACTCGTCGTAGTCGGGCGCCTTCTCCTTGGTCTTCTTCTCCTTGGGCTTCTCCGTCGTGGCGGAGGATTCGGTCGACGCGCTGCTCTTCTGCGCGGCCTCGGCGGCGGCGGGCAGGGGGCTGGGCGAGGGGCTGGAGCTCTCGAGCGCGGTGCGGGGCAGGGAACGAGAGGTGCCGAGCGGCCCGGAGAAGGCGGCGACCCGCACCGGGTCTGTCCGATCGACTGTCTCGCCGTCGGCGGGAAGGGTCATGAGCCCGCCGACCAGCGCAGTCACCGTCGCGACGGCCAGGGGCGCCAGCACGAGCCTGAGCGATGGGCCGGCGACGCGCCCAGAGCCCCTCCGCGGGGCGATGGCATGCTCGGCCGTCGACACCTCGACGATGTCGTCGTCGAGCGCCGCTCGCCTGGCTCCCGTCATGCCCACCTCCCTGAGAGTTTCTTAAGTTTCCTCAGGATAGGCGAAAACACCCGTCTCCCCAACCCCTCACCACCAGACTCTTCCCGCCACGCGATTCACTGCGAGGAAAAACGACGCTGGCGACGGGTGCCGTCGCGCGATCAGCTAGCCTTTCAGCCGAATTGCTCACAACCACGGGAGAACGAGATACCGGATGCACGCGACGAGATGGGCCTCGGTCACCTGCCTGGCATCCCTGTTCCTCCTTCCCATGGTCCCCGCGACGGCCACCGGCGACGGCATGTACGCCGCTCCGGTCGCCATCGGCCTGCCTGCCGACGACGTGACCGTCAGCCCGACCCCCACGGCCTCCGACGCCACCCCCACGGTCGAGGCATCGGAGGAGCCGACTCCCGAGGCCGTCCCGCCCACCCTGACCGCGAGCGGTCCTGGGAAGGCCGGGAACGGGGAGGTGGTCCCCATCTCCGGCACCCTGACGCAGGACGGAGCGGCAGTCCCGAACTGCGGGATCAACGTGAGTGACGCCAACGGTGACGTAGCCGACTCCTTCACGGTGACCGATGCGGACGGCCGGTTCACCACGATGTATGCGGTGCCGGAGGACCAGGGCGACGGCTCGCTCACGCTGACGCTGATCTCAGAGACCCCCACCGAGGCGACCACGAGCGTGTCGCTGACGGTCAAGCACACCGAGATCAGCACCGCGTCCCCGTCAGCTGACGAGGTGGAGTCCGAGGAGGCGGACGTCGCGCCGCCCGAGGAGACGGACGCCGGGCAGAGCGTCGCGGCCATCGCCACGCCCGCCGTGGAGCCCACCAGCAGCTCGGACAGACCTGGCCTCGGCGTGTGGACGTGGTTCATCGGGGCGCTCGTCGGGCTCGGCGGAATCGCCGCGGCGTCGACCGCCTTCCTGATCTACCGGGATCGCAGGGCGCGGGCCGACGAGGACCTGGAGACCGGCAGCTTCCTCGATGACGACGAGGAGTCCCTCGGCCTCCTCGACTCGGAATCTGCCCCCTCCGCCCAGAGCCCCGGCGAGGCGGCCACTGCGCCAGGGGTGAGGTCCGCCGTCGCTCAGGAGCCGCCGCGTCCGTCCCGCGGGCTCCCAGCCGACGGGGACGCTCCTCAGCCGCCTACCGCGGGTCGACGAGGCGTCTGAGGCCGCGTCAGGAGGCGGCCGCGTCGGCCTCGGCATGCCGCGCCTGCACGGCGACGAACGCGCCACAGCGCTCACGCAGTTTGGACAGTGACCCGCCCTGGTAGGCGTCGCCCAGCAGGGCCGAGTCAACGCACACCGCCGGCGCTCCGGCGGCCAGCCACTCCCCCGCGGCGTACGCCCCGACCCCGCCCATCGGTATCACCGCGGTAGCGAGGCCGACCTCGGCCAGGCGGGAGGCGAGCGAGTGGCCGACCACGTCAGCCGGCCAGAGCACCGCGCCGGCCACCGGCAGCCGCAGAACAGCGCGGATCTCCGTGGCCGTCATCGCCGACGCCCAGATCTCAGCGCCGACGCGGGTCGCCTCGTCCACCAGCTCGCCCGGCGCGTCGTCAGCGAGCAGCCGGGTGATCCCCGCCTCGACGGCGTGGCGTACGTCGTCCGCGGTGGCGATCCTCGTCGCCCAGAACGTCGCCCTCGCCCCGAAGACCCGGACGAGGTCGGCAAGGGCATCCGAGCCGATCGGCACCCCGAACGAATGAAAGCCCTCCTGGATCAGGACCTCCACCACCGCCATGTGGTCGTCGAGCAGCGCGTCCGGCAGGCAGGGGATCAGCGGGCGTCGGGGCGGCAGGTTCATGGAGTCCATCTTGCCGGATCTCCCAGACGCGGCAGTGCCCCGGCCTGGCAGGCCGGGGCACTCGACGACGGGTTACGAGGCGCGCCTGAGGGCGGACGCCTTCAGGATCTCGAACTCGTCGGGGGTGATGACGCCCGAGTCGAGCAGCTGCTTCGCCTCGGAGATCTCCCCGGCGACCGTCGTGCCGGTCACCTGGCGGATGTAGTCGTCGGTCTCGCGCCTGGTCTCGTGTGCCCGCTCTGCGGTGCGCTCGGCCATGCCGGGGCTCCGGGCGATGAGGTAGATCAGCGCGGTGAGGAATGGCAGGAAGACCAGGAGGATCAGCCACAGGGCCTTGAAGATTCCCTTGAGGCTGCGATCCCGGACGAGGTCGGTGATGATCGCGAAAAGCGCCATCAGGTAGGCGATGAATACGAACGCGAGCAGGAACCACCAGATCGCATTCCAGATCGCCGACCAGAAATCGGGCATTTTCAGCCCTTCGTCCCCTCGGGCTTCTTTTCCCTGAGCATGATCCCGGGGAGCAGCCAGGTGGCGAGAGCCGTGACAATCCAGACGATGAAGGTGCCGAGAGCCCACGTGCCGAACCCGTCGATGCTGAGGCCGCCGGGCAGGAGGCTGGTGATGAGCAGCGAGATGAAGGTCGTGACCAGGCCGACGCCGCCGATCAGGGCGCTGGCATACTTCCTCGTCAAGCGGACGACGAGCGGGGCAAGCAGGCTCTGCAGGATCGCGAAGACGATGACGGCGAGGATCAGCCCACCCGTCGAGAGATGGAACCCCGGCAGCAGGAGCTTCGCGGCGAGCAGGCCGAGGAGCGAACTGAGGATCCACACGAGTGCGCGGATGAGGAAACGAGTCATTTCCGACCTTCCTTTCATTGGCTCGAAATCCGGGGAGCGGGCGAATGCCTCGACCCGATCCGCAGGCGTCGATATCTTGTCGTCAGACTAGCAGCGCGGCCGTTTATGGGACCAGAGAGTATGGTTGAGAGTCGCCTGAGATTCCTGGCGCTCGCCGGCCCATCCCCCTCCGAGGCTCTCAGGGGTTTCGCGCGCAATAGGGCGCGGGGACGACCGGCCCGGGGGACGACCCGTCGGGCGGCTGCGAGGATCGGGCAACCACGGGAGGCGGGGGCGGTCGGCCCGTAGACTGGCCGCGTGTTCGACGTGATCGCCGGGCTCCCGGCCCATCCGCTGATTGTCCACCTGCCCGTCGTGCTGCTGCCCCTGGCGGCGGCGGGGCTCATCATCCTGGCCGCGATCAGGTCATGGCGGCCTCGCTTCGCGATGGCCGTCCTGGCGATCCTGGCCTTCGGTACCGCGGGCGCCGTCCTGGCCGTGGTCTCAGGCAACGCGTTCGCCGAGCACGTCGGCCGCCCCAACGCCCACGCGTCCGCGGGCACGAACCTGGTGATCGGCGCGGTCGCGCTGCTGCTCGTCGGTGGCGCGTGGCTGATCTGGGTGCGCTCGGGCGAGTCGACGCGGGCGAAGGACGTCGTCGGCTGGGCCGTCGCCGTCGTCTCCGCGGTGGTCGTCGCGCTGACGGTGATCGCGGGGCACTCGGGGGCGTCCGCGGCGTGGTCGGGCGCGATCGACGCCTCTCCGTCCGCCTCGGCCGAGCCCACACCGTCGGCCACGGTGAGCACGACCGAGGCGACCGAAACGGCCTCGTCCGAGACCGCCTCCGCAGAGCCCACCGAGACCAGCGCCGAACCGACGGTGACCTCCCCCGAACCGGCCGAGACCACCAGTTCGGCGAGCGGCTACACCATGGCCGACGTCGAGGCCCACAACACGATGGACAGCTGCTGGGCCGCGATCGAGGGCAACGTCTACGACCTGACGGACTGGATCAGCCAGCACCCAGGCGGCGCGAGCCACATCGTCGCACTGTGCGGGACCAACGGCACGTCCGCCTTCGAGGGCCAGCACAGTGGTGACTCCCGTCCGGCAGACGAGCTGGAGTCGTTCCTCCTCGGCCCCCTGGTCGGCTGAGCGGAGGTCTGATGTGCATCGAAGAGTGGTGGCCGAAGCTACGTCCCCAGTCGCGCCAGTACCTGATCGGCAACAACGGTGATGCCCTACCGGCCGGTCTGGTGGAGGAGATCTCCCGGCTCGGCGGAGGCGTCGCCACCGACGGCTGGTGGGTGGAGAAGGACGAGGGCCCGACCGGGTTCTACCTGTCCGATGCCGAGATGGACTGGATCGAGGCGGTTGCCAACGGCGAGAGCCCTCCGCCCCCCAGAGGCCGCAGACAACGAGCGACCCTGACAGGCTCCACGCCCGCCGCCGGCCCTACTGCGTGAGGCCAGCCGCCTCCCTGCTCTCGCTGCCTCCGATCGGCTCGGGAACGGCCCACGCGACGGACCCGGGCACCAGTTTCAGTCCGGTCACGGTTCGTGGGACAGTTCTGCGCGCTCCCAGTCTGCGGTCTCGGCCGCGTGTGACTCCACGTCCGAATGGCTGGAAGCACGGATCGCTGACTTCAGGGCCTGCAGCCGCAGGCGTCGATCCTCGGCGTCCGCGAGGTGCGCCAGGTGCGCTCCAAGCGTGAGCCCGCCTCGCGCCGCCTGAGCCTTGAGCCGGTCTCGAAGTTCATCGCTGACCTTGATGGTCGTAGTCATACCAGGAGTACGCCGAGAGCGCGGACCCACAGCCGACGCACTGCGGGTCCTCGCCCGCAGGCCGAATCCGCGGTGGCGCGGTGAGCGAGCTCGATGCGGGACAAACCAAGATGAGACTTGGAACGCGTTTCACGTCGGGAGGAAGCGTGGGCGAGAAGGAACGAAGAAACCCTCGGCCCAGAGGGCCGAGGGTTTTTGCATTGTGCGCGCGAGAGGAGTTGAACCTCCACGTCCCAAGGGACACTGGCACCTGAAGCCAGCGCGTCTGCCATTCCGCCACGCGCGCATCGGGCCTTGCGACCCGAGGTGAAACACTAGCATCGACTCACCTGCCGTGACAAAACGCGCAACTCTCTGCGTCGGCACCCCATACCCTCTCCTCGCTCCACAGTCGTCGGCCCCGGACCGCGCACAACTGTGGTCTGGCCACCAGCACGCGCCGTATAGCCGCGCGCCTCGGCTCTGGCCACTTTTGTGCACGGGGCCGGCAGTTGCCGGGGCCAGACGGAAGCCACCGCACACCGGAAGATGGAACAAGCGCGCGGCCGGAAGCAGTAGCCAGCGCGAGACCGGCAGCGCCTGCGAGGCCGACAGAAGGAGCAAGGCGACGTGCTGAGGAGGACTGCACGCCGCGGGACATGGCCCCGCTCCTGGCGGGACGGTAGTTTCTCCCTCATGCGCGTCGCCTTCATCTCGTTGCACACCTCGCCGGCCGAACGGCCGGGTACCGCCGACGCCGGCGGCATGAACGTGCTGATCCGCGCGCTCGCGCGGGCACTGCAGGCGGGAGGCGACGACGTCGAGTTCTTCACGCGGCGGTCGCGTCCCGAGCAGCCCGACACGGCGACGCTCGACGACGGGCTGGTCGTGCACCACATCGACGCAGGCCCGGCGCGGCCGCTACCCAAGAGCGAGATCGACCAGTACATCGACGAGTTCCGCGACAACCTCGGCTCGCTCGACGCGTTCGACGTCGTGCACTCGCACCACTGGATGTCCGGCGTCGCGGCGCTGCCGCTCGCGCGAGCGGCAGGCATCCCGCACGTCATGACGTTCCACTCGGTCGCGGCGCACCCCAACTCCCCGCTGCGCGACGGGGAGCCTCCGGAGTCGCCCGCCCGCCTCACCGGCGAGGTCACCTGCGCGACGCAGTCCGACCTGATCATCGCCGTGTCACGCTACGAGGCCGCGGTGGTCATCGGCCGCTGTCAGGCGGACCCGGCGCGCGTGAGCGTCGTCTGGCCGGGCGTCGACACGGACCTCTTCCGCCCCGCCGCCCCGGACGAAGCATGGACGCCGGCCCCGTCCGTGCGCCCGGGATACCTGCTCTACGCGGCGCGCCTCCAGCCGCTCAAGGCCCCCGACCTGGCCATCCGCACGCTGGCCGCACTCCCAGAGGCGGAGCGCCCCGACCTCGTGGTCGTCGGCGAGGTGTCCGCCGATTTCGCCGACTACGAGGCGGAGATTCACCGTCTCGTCACCGACCTCGCGCTCGACGACCGCGTGATCTTCCTGCCCGGCCAGGACCGCGAGTCTCTCGCGCGCCTCATGCGGCATTCCTCGGTGATGCTGGTCCCGTCGCACTCGGAGACCTTCGGCCTGGTCGCGCTCGAGGCATCCTCGTCGGGCGTCCCGGTCCTGGCTGCCGCCGCGGGCGGCCTGACCGAGGCCATCTGCAACACCCACACCGGAATCCTGGTCCCGTCGCACGATCCGCAGGACTGGGCCGACGCGCTGCTCCCCCTCCTCCGCGACGACGAGCTGCGCCTCCGGATCGGTGCGACGGGGCGTCAGCGGGCGGAACAGATGTCCTGGGCGCACGTCGCCGGGCGCACCCGCGACGCCTACCGGCGCGCGATCGCATCCGGTCCGATCAGACACATCGCCTTCCTGCACGCCCACCCCGACGACGAGACCCTCGCCTCGGGAGCCCTGATCGCCCACCTGGTCGATGCCGGGTTCGACGTCTCGGTGCTGACGGCGACCCGCGGCGAGTTCGGCGAGGTGGTCCCCGGCCCGCTCTCGCACCTGGCGGGCACACCGGCGCTCGAATACCGCCGCGAGGCCGAGCTGGCCGGCGCGCTGACCTCGCTCGGCGTGCGGGGCCACGCCTACCTCGGCATCCCGCCCGCCCGCGCCACCGACGAGCCACGGCGCTACCTCGACTCCGGCATGATCTGGCTCCGTCCCGGAGTCGCGGGCCCCGCCCCCGACTCCGACGATGCGTCGCTCTGCCGCTCCGACGAGGCGGAGGAGGTCGCCGACGCGGTGGCCTACCTGAGGCACTGCGGCGCCGACCTGGTCGTCAGCTACGACGACGATGGAGGCTACGGACACCCCGACCACGTGAGGATGCACGACGTGGCGAAGGCCGCCGCCGACGAGCTCGGGCTCCCCTTCGCCGCTCTCACCACCGACCGCGACAAGGCGACCCGCTGGTTCGACCTGACGGGCTACCTTCCACGCGTCGCGTCCGCGCTGCGGAACCACCGCACTCAGCTGACGGTGCACGACGACGGCGCGACGATCACCCACTCCGGGGGCCAGACCGAACCCATCGTCACGTCGACCGGCCTGGTCGGACAGGTCCCCCACCTGCCCTGACAAGCGCCGCGACGGCGCGGGTATGGTGACGACATGCGCCTGATCCTGATCCGCCACGGCCAGACCGACGCCAACGTACGCCGCCAGCTCGACACGGCCTACCCCGGCCTGCCCCTCAACGAGACCGGGCACGCGCAGGCGAAGGCGCTCGTCGACGCTATCTCGCACGAGCGGATCGACGCGATCTACTGCTCCACCCTGACCCGCGCCCAACAGACAGCGGCCCCGCTCGCCGCTGCCCGCGGCCTCGACGCCGTGATCGTGGAGGGCATCCAGGAGATCGCGGCCGGCGTCGAGGAGATGAACACCGACTGGGGCCCCTACGTCGACATGCTGATGTCGTGGTCGCCCACGAACCTCGACGTCGGCCTGGACGGCGGCGAGACCGCCCGCCAGTTCATCACCCGGTTCACCAACGCGATCGCGGCGATGGAACAGGCGGGAGACGAGCACGTCGCGCTCGTCAGCCACGGCGCGGCACTGCGGGTCTGGGCCCTCACGCAGGACCCCACCATCAGCCACGAGATCGCCATGCCGCTCGAGAACACCAAGTGGATCGTGTTGAACGGCAGCACCGAGGACGGCTGGCGCATCGAGCGCTGGGGCGACCACGCCCTGACCCACCCCGAGCGCTGACGCTCGGCGAAGGGCGGTCCCTGCCACCTTCTTCCTGGGGCAGTGTCGCGCCATCCCAGGCGCCAACGATATGCACCGACGCCAACGGTATTCGCGCGAATATCGTTGGCGTCGGTGCATATCGTTGGCGTCTGGGGAGTTTCGTTGGCGTCTACTCGCCCGCCTGACCGACGTCAGCTCCAGGGGCGCACCGCGCGGTACGCCGCGACGACCTCCGTCGCATGCTCGGCGACAGGCAGCTCCTCGACGGGGAGCGCCCAGACGGGGGCCTCCTTCTCCCCCGACGCCGCCCAGGCGGCCTGGCGCGCCGCGCCCAGCGCGACGTACTCGCCGGCGGCGGGCATCGCGACGGGGACCGGGAACAGCGTCGCGGAAGCGGCCTGCACCGCCGGCGATGCGGCGGCGCCGCCGGTCAGCAACACCCGCCCGGCCTGGCCGCCCGCATCGGTGAGGCACCCGAGAGCGTCGACGAGCGAGCACACGATGCCCTCGACGGCGGCGCGGGCGAGGTTCTCCCGCGTCATGCTCGTCAGCGTGGCGCCGTGGATGGAGGCGGTCGCGTCCGGCAGATTGGGCGTCCGCTCCCCCTCCATGTAGGGCACGAAGACGAGGCCGTCCGCGCCGGGAGCCGCGGCCAGGGCCAGGTCGGAGAGCGCGGAGTGGTCGACGCCGAGCAGGCGCGCGGTCGCGTCGAGGACGCGGGCCCCGTTGAGCGTGCAGACCAGCGGCAGGAAGCGGCCGGTGGCGTCGGCGAACCCGGAGACGAGCCCCGAGGCGTCGCGGCTGGGGGTGTCGGAGACGCCGCACACGACGCCGGAGGTGCCGATCGACACCACGACGTCGCCCGCGGTCAGGCCCATCCCGAGCGCGGAGCCGGCGTTGTCGCCCATCCCGGCGCCGAGCTGCACCGACTGCCCGGCGAGCGTCCCTGAGCCGACGACCTCGCCGGGCGCGGCGACGCGCGGCAGGACGATCCGTCCGGCGGCAGCCTCGTCG
The DNA here is from genome assembly GCF_029917005.1 of Tessaracoccus lacteus. Lineage (NCBI taxonomy): Bacteria > Bacillati > Actinomycetota > Actinomycetes > Propionibacteriales > Propionibacteriaceae > Tessaracoccus > Tessaracoccus lacteus. Next base: position 398,914 of record NZ_CP123967.1, on the reverse strand, counting down.
ATTCGCAGCGCGGCGGCCAGGATGTCGCGGCGGTAATCGCCGGAGACGGGGTCGAAGTAGCCGGTGCCCGACGCGTCGGACCGGTCGGTGACAAGGTCCTCGATGCGGCCGGTGCCGAGCAGCTTCCACGTCAGCCAGTCGTGCGGAAGCACGACCGCGGCGATGCGGGCGGCATTGGCGGGCTCATGGTCGGCGACCCAGCGCAGCTTGGTGACCGTGTACGAGGCGACGGGCACGGAGCCGACGGCCTCGGCCCACCACGCGGCGCCGGCGCCTGCGTCGCCGCCCCCGAAGTCCGCGATGAGGTCGACGGCGGCCTGCGCGGAGCGGGTGTCGTTCCACAGCAGCGCGTCGCGGATGACCTCCCCGTCGGCATCGAGCAGCACCATTCCGTGCTGCTGCCCTGCGACGGCAGCCGCGACGACGTCCCCCAGGTCCACCTGACCCGCGGCCTCCTGCAGAGCCTCCCACCACGCGGCGGGGGCTACCTCGGTGCCCTCGGGGTGCGACGCGCGGCCCGAGGCCACGATCGCACCGGTCGCCGGGTCGACGACGATGACCTTGCACGACTGCGTCGACGAATCGATGCCCGCCACCAGAGACATGGGAACTCCTCACTGAGTTTTTGTTGTGTCGCAATCCTAATGCATTGCACGCCGTCGGCGAACGGCGCCACGCCCTTCCACGACTGCACACCTACACTCGATGCATGAGCAAGCTCTCCGTCTTCGTCAAGACCGCGGGCGGCATCGTCGCCACCACGACGACGCTCCTGGCCCTGCTCCGAGACAACCCTCAGATCTCGCAGGCCATCGACGGCGCCGTCGCCAAGCTCAAAGAGACGGCGAACTCGGAGAACCCACGGCTGCGGCTCGACGCGAAGATCAAGGCCATCGAGGTCGCCGCCGACGCGGTTGAGGCCTCCTTTCCCGACGCACGTGAGCCTGCCGGCTGGCGTCGCCAGGCCTCCGCGCTGAGGCTCCGTCTCGACCTCGCCTGGACGGCGAACACCGGCACCGCGCGCAAGAAGGCCCTGAAGGCACTGACAGCCGAGACCCTCGAGGTCCTCTCCGAGGTCAACGCCCGCCTCATCGAACTGCAGGGCCAACACCCGGCGGACCCGACGATCGAGCCGTGACCGACCCCGCTCCGCTGATCCTGCGGGGCCAGCGTTTCGACGCGGCCCGCCCCGCCGTGATGGGCATCATCAACCGCACGCCCGACTCCTTCTACGCACCGGCCCGGCACGCGAGCGTCGACAGTGCCGTCGCCCGGGCCGCCGCAATGGTCGCCGAAGGGGTCAGCATCGTCGACGTCGGCGGCGTACGCGCAGGCCAGGAGGGCGAGTGGGTCGACGCGGCCGTGGAGATCGACCGCGTCCGCCCCCTGCTGACCGCACTGCGCCGCGAACACCCCAAGCTGCTGACGTCGTTGGACACCTGGCGCGCCGAGGTCGCCGACGCCTGCTCCGGCCTGATCGACCTGGTCAACGACACCTGGCAGGGCGCCGACCCCGAACTGCTCGGCGTCGCGGCCCGCGACGGCGCCGGATACGTCGTGTCCCACACCGGTGGCCTCCCGCCCCGCACCGACCCTGTCGGCGTCGCCTACGACGACGGGGTCGTGGCCGACGTGCTGCGCGTCCTCGCCCAGGGCGCCGGCCGGGCGGAGGCCGCAGGGCTTGCCCCGTCGCAGATCCTCGTCGATCCGACCCTCGACTTCGGCAAGACCACCCTGCACTCGCTGTCCCTGGTCGCCGCGACAGGCCGGATCGTCGACCTCGGCTACCCGGTGCTGCAGGCCATCAGCCGCAAGGATTTCGTCGGCGAGACCCTCGACCTGCCCGCCGACGAGCGCCTCGAGGGCACCCTGGCGGCCACGGCGATCGCGGCCTGGCAGGGCGCGACGGTGTTCCGAGCCCACGACGTGCGGGCGACCCGTCGAGTGCTGGACATGGTCGCCAGCATCCGCGGTGACCGCCCGCCCGCACTGGCGCTCCGCGGCCGCTGAACGCCCGACCGAAGCCACTCACAACCTGCTGCACGAATGCGCCACAACCGCACACCCGGCGTGTGGCTTCGCGCTCAGCAATAGGCTGGGCCCGAAGCGATTGCGCCCACATCGTCTAGCACACCCCCGCGCCGAGGTGCAACGGACGTAGGACTAGGGTGGATCGCGGGTAACAGCCCAAGAAGACCAAATACGGAGAGCGATGAGCGATCAAGCTACGAGCGCGGCTGACATCAGTCTGGCCGCGGACTTCGAGACTCCCTCCCCCGAGAAGTGGGAGAAGGAGGTCCTGAAGGTCCTCAACCGGAAGCGCCCCGAAGGCAAGGAACTCAGCATCGAGCAGGCGTACCAGCGCCTGACGAGCTCCACCGTCGACGGCCTGACCATCAAGCCCCTCTACACCGAAGAAGACGGCACCGACAACCTGGGTTACCCGGGTGTCGCTCCGTTCGTGCGCGGCACGACCGTGCGCAACGGCGAGATGGACGCGTGGGAGATTGCGCAGAAGTACGAGGATCCCGACGCTGCTGAGACCAAGAGCGCCATTCTGACCGACCTGGAGCGCGGCACCACCGGAGTGTTCCTGCGCGTCGACCCCGACGCCGTCGCCGTCGGCGACGTGACCGAGGTGCTGGGTGGTGTGCTGCTCGACCTCGCGCCGGTCTACCTGACCAGCGCGACGCAGCAGCTTGAGGCCGCCAAGGCTCTTGTCGACACGTTCGCCGCCTCCGGCAAGGAAGCGGCCTCCGTGTCCGGCAACCTCGGCGTCGACCCGATCGGCGCCGCGGCGCTGGCTGGCACCACGCCGGACCTGTCACAGCTGACGCAGGCCGTCGAGCTCGCGAAGCCGTACCCGAAGGTCCGCCCGATCGTCGTCGACGCGACCATCTACAACAACGCTGGTGCCGGCGACGTCAACGAGCTCGCCTACGCCATCGCGGTGGGCGTCGAGTACGTCCGTGCGCTGACCGACGCAGGCCTGACCGCCGACGAGGCCTTCGATTCCTTGATCTTCCGCGTGTCGGCCACCACCGACCAGTTCCTGACGATCGCACGGCTCCGCGCCCTGCGCGGCCTGTGGTCGCGCGTCGGCGAGGTGCTCGGCGTCACCGAGTCCAAGCGGGGCGCCATCCAGCACGCGGTGACCTCGCTGCGCGACATCACCCGCGACGACACGTACGTCAACGTGCTGCGCGGCACGATCTCCTGCTTCGCCGCCTCCGTCGGACAGGCCGAGATCCAGACCGTGCTGCCGTTCGACACCGTCGCGGGCCTCCCCAACGACCTGTCGCGCCGCATCGCCCGCAACACGCAGATCGTGCTGGCCGAGGAGTCGAACATCGGCCGGGTCAACGACCCCGCCGGCGGCGCCTGGTTCGTCGAGTCGATGACGAAGCAGCTGTCCGAGAAGGCCTGGGCGCTGTTCCAGCAACTCGACGGCGAAGGCTTCGCCGCCAAGCTGGCCGACGGCACCGTCGCGGCCCAGCTGGACGCGCTCAACGCGGACCGGGCCAAGCTGCTCGCCACCCGCAAGATCCCCGTCACGGGCGTGTCGATGTTCCCGAACTACGAGGAGGAGCCGGTCGAGCGCACCAAGCGTCCCGCGGCCCCCGCGCTGAACGGTCTGAAGGCCGTGCGTGACTCCGAGGTGTTCGAGGCGCTGCGCGACCGCTCCGACGCGGCCCGCGAGGCCGGCAAGGGCCCGAAGGTCCTGCTCGCCTGCCTCGGCGCCCGCCGCGACTTCGGCGGCCGTGAGGGCTTCACCTCCAACCTGTACCACGTCGGAGGCATCGAGACGGTGCTCGCCGAGGGCGACAGCGCGGAGGACTTCGCCAAGGCGCTGAAGGAGGCCGGCACCACCGTCGCCGTCCTCTGCTCCAGCGCGAAGGTCTACGCGACCCAGGGCATCGCGGTCGCCGAGGCGCTGCGCGCCGCCGGCGCGGTCGAGGTCCTGGTGGCCGGTCAGGTCAAGGAGCTCGGCGAAGGCGGCGATGCCGCAGTCGACGGCAACGTCTTCGACGGCATGAACGTGGTCGATCTGCTGACCAACACTCTGGACAAGTTGGGAGCTTGATACAGATGACATTCCCCCGTTTCTCCGATGTGGCGCTCGACGGCGCCGCGACCGCCGATGAGGCGGCCAAGTTCGAGGCTCTCAACGAAGGCAGCGGCCACACCGCCGGCTGGCAGACCCCGGAGCACATCCTGGTTCCGCCGCTGTACACCGGCCAGGACCTCGCCGGGCTGGACTTCCTGAAGACCGCCCCCGGCATCCCGCCGTTCCTGCGTGGCCCCTACGCCACCATGTACGTCAACCAGCCGTGGACGATCCGTCAGTACGCGGGCTTCTCCACCGCCGAGGAGTCGAACGCCTTCTACCGCCGCAACCTCGCGGCCGGCCAGAAGGGCCTGTCTATCGCGTTCGACCTCGCGACGCACCGTGGCTACGACTCGGACCACCCGCGCGTGGCCGGCGACGTCGGCATGGCTGGCGTGGCTGTCGACTCGATCCTCGACATGCGTCAGCTGTTCGACGGCATCCCGCTCGACCAGATGTCCGTCTCGATGACGATGAACGGCGCGGTGCTCCCAGTGCTCGCCCTCTACGTCGTCGCGGCGGAGGAGCAGGGCGTCAAGCCTGAGCAGCTGGCCGGAACCATTCAGAATGACATTCTGAAGGAGTTCATGGTCCGCAACACCTACATCTACCCACCGCAGCCGTCGATGCGGATCATCGCGGACATCTTCGCCTACACCAGCGCGAACATGCCCCGGTTCAACTCGATCTCGATCTCCGGCTACCACATGCAGGAGGCCGGCGCGACGGCCGACATCGAGATGGCCTACACCCTGGCCGACGGTGTCGAGTACATCCGCGCAGGCGAGTCGGTCGGCCTGAACGTCGACGCGTTCGCCCCGCGCCTGTCCTTCTTCTGGGCCATCGGCATGAACTTCTTCATGGAGGTCGCCAAGATGCGCGCCGCGCGCATGCTGTGGGCGCGCCTCGTGCGTGAGTTCGGACCGAAGAACCCGAAGTCGATGTCGCTGCGTACCCACTCGCAGACCTCCGGCTGGTCGCTGACCGCGCAGGACGTCTACAACAACGTGGTCCGCACCTGCGTCGAGGCGATGGGCGCGACCCAGGGTCACACCCAGTCGCTGCACACCAACGCGCTCGACGAGGCCATCGCGCTGCCGACGGACTTCTCCGCCCGCATCGCCCGTAACACCCAGCTGTTCCTGCAGCAGGAGTCGGGCACCACGCGCACGGTCGACCCGTGGGCCGGTTCCGCCTACGTCGAGAAGCTCACCGAGCAGCTCGCCCGCAAGGCATGGGAGCGCATCACCGAGGTCGAGCAGGCCGGCGGCATGGCGAAGGCCATCGAGGCAGGCATCCCGAAGATGCGCATCGAGGAGGCGGCCGCCCGCACTCAGGCGCGCATCGACTCCGGCCGTCAGCCCGTGATCGGCGTCAACAAGTACCGCCTGGACAACGAGGATCAGCTCGAGGTCCTGAAGGTCGACAACCGCTCCGTGCGCGAGCAGCAGATCGCCAAGCTGCAGCGCCTGCGCGCCGAGCGCGACGAGGAGGCCACGCAGGCCGCCCTGGCGCACCTGACCTGGGCCGCGGAGAACCCCGACCCGACCGACCCGGAGCGCAACCTGCTCGCCATGTCCATCAAGGCGGCCCGCGCGAAGGCGACCGTCGGCGAGATCTCCGACGCTCTTGAGAAGGTCTTCGGGCGCTACACGGCGCAGATCCGTACGATCTCCGGTGTGTACAACAAGGAGTCCGGCTCCACGAAGAGCATCGAAGAGGCCCGCAAGCTGGTCGAGGAGTTCGAGAAGAAGGAGGGGCGTCGTCCCCGCATTCTGATCGCCAAGATGGGCCAGGACGGTCACGACCGTGGCCAGAAGGTCATCGCGACCGCCTACGCCGACCTCGGCATGGACGTCGACGTCGGCCCGCTGTTCCAGACCCCCGAGGAGGTCGCCCGCCAGGCCGTCGAGTCCGACGTGCACGTGGTCGGCGTCTCCTCGCTCGCGGCCGGTCACCTCACCCTGGTGCCCGCGCTGCGCAAGGAGCTGGACAAGCTCGGCCGTGAGGATCTGATGATCGTCGTCGGCGGCGTCATCCCCGCGCAGGACTTCGACGAGCTCCGCGCCAGCGGTGCCGACGCGATCTACCCGCCCGGCACGATCGTCCCCGAATCGGCCGTCGAGCTGCTCCAGGACCTCCTGAAGCGCGTCGACGCCTGACCGGCACCTGACAGAAGACGGCGGGCCGCCCCTTTCCGGGGGCGGCCCGCCGTCGTTGTGCGTGAGGTCAGGCCTCGATGCCCGCGTCGGCGAAGGTCGCCATACCGGAGAGGATCGCGGCCGACGAGCGGACGACCGGCGGAGGCGATGACGCCGTCGAGGCCCACCTCGATGGCGGCCAGCGACTGGTCGCGGGTCATGGCCGGCTCGACGGGCAGGTCGCGAGTGCCTGGGGCGACCTTGCGGTCGCGGACCCGGTCGGAGTCGGGGTAGTCGAGCTTCACGCCCACGTCAGTGATCATCACGTCGGGAAGCACTCCAATCAGAATCGCACAGGCCCCCACGATGACCTTCGGGGAGAATCCGCCACGTCCACCCGGCGATCGCCCATGACACGCCGGGGTGCCCACCCACCGCGGCACGGGGTCGCCCGAGGGTGGGGGCTAGTCTGGGGTCATGCGCAAGTTCGACGTTGACAAGCTCGTTGAGGGCATCACACAGGGCAACCGGGCGCTGATCGCGCAGTCGATCACGCTCGTCGAGTCGGTCAAGCCCGCCCACCGCGAACTGGCGCACCAGCTCCTGCAGCGTATCCAGCCGATGACAGGCAAGGCGTTCCGCGTCGGTATCTCCGGCGTCCCCGGCGCCGGTAAGTCCACCTTCATCAACGCCATGGGCGTCAAGCTCGTGCAGGAACGCAACCACCGCGTCGCAGTGCTGGCCGTCGACCCGTCGAGCTCGCGAACCGGCGGCTCCATCCTCGGCGACCGCACCCGCATGGCCGACCTGGCCGCCCTCGACGACGTTTTCGTCCGCCCATCCCCGTCAGCCGGACATCTGGGCGGCGTCGCGCGCGCCACGCGCGAGTCGATGCTCGTCCTGGAGGCTGCGGGCTACGACGTCGTGCTCGTCGAGACGGTGGGCGTCGGGCAGTCGGAGGTCGCGGTCTCCGGCATGGTCGACACGTTCCTGATGTTGCAGGTGGCCCGCACCGGCGACCAGCTGCAGGGCATCAAGCGCGGGATCCTCGAACTCGCCGACGTGATCGCCATCACGAAGGCCGACGGCGACAACGAGCAGGCGGCCCGGGTCGCGGCCCGGGAGCTCGCCATCGCCATGAAACTGATCTCCAGCGACAACGACAAGCGCCGAGCCCCCGTGCTCACCTGTTCCTCCTACACCGGCGACGGCCTGGACGAGGTGTGGGAGGCGGTGCTGAAGCACCGCGCCGAGCTGGAGTCCGACGGCGACCTCTCCGCCCGACGCCACGCCCAGCAGCGGGACTGGCTGTGGAACATGGTGCGCGACGAGCTCTCCGAGGCTCTGCGGACCTCCCCCGAGGTGCAGGCGGTGGCGGCAGAGGTAGAAGCCAAACTGGACACGGAGACCCTGTCCGCGCTCGAGGGTGCGCAGGTCATCCTGGGCGCCTTCGCGGACGCGATCACGACCTTCCCCTGGGGCCGTCGGAGCGCGGACTGACCTGCCCCGACGCCCGACCCGGGGCTCAGCCGGATCCACCTCCGGATTACGAGCCGGTACACTTCGCGGGTAGCGTTTACATCGACGACCCTAGGAAGGAGGCGCATGGGAGTCTTCGACAAGGCCGAGAAGCGCATCGAGTCCGCGGTCGGCAAGGTTTTTGCACGCGCCTTCAAGGGCTACGTGCATCCCGTCGAGATCGTCGCTGGGATCCAGCGGGAGCTGGACGCCGAGGCCAAGCTGCTCAGCCGTGACAAGCGCCTGGTGCCTAACGTGTTCACCATCGGTCTGTCGCAGAATGACTACGACCGCCTCGCGCCCTACGCGAAGACCCTGAACACCGAGATCCTGCCGGGCATCCGCGACCACGCCGCGGACCGGAGCTACGTCTTCAACGGTCCCATCGCCATCGACTACGTCCTCGACACCTCGCTGCCGACGGGCCAGTTCACGGTCGCGAGTCAGGCCGTCTCCAGCGAGGACACCCCCTCCTCGAGCCCACAGCCCCGGCCCGGCACCATGGTGCTCGAGGTCAGCGGCGTCCGGCACCCGCTGGTCGCCCCCGGCCTGTTGATCGGCCGAGGTGCCGAGGCCGACCTCCGCCTCAACGACCCCGGAGTCTCCCGCAGGCACGCGCTGATCAGCGTCTCCGGCGACCCGGAGCACCCCATCATCACCATCGAGGACCTCGGGTCCACGAACGGCGTCCACGTCAACGGAAGCCGCGTCACGAAGACCCGCGTCGGCGAGGGGGCCCGGATCGAGATCGGGCGCACACGCATGCTGATCCACACGCCTTCGGAGTCCTGAGGGTGTCGGACCTCATCATTGCGGCCATCAAGGTCGTCTTCCTGGTGCTGTTGTGGATGTTCATCCTCTTCGTGGCAAACGTGGTGCGCACGGACCTCTACGGCCGCCGGGTGCCCGTCGCCTCCCTGTCCGCGATTCCGGCCGACCGAGGGCGGGGCAAGGGCCGCTCGAAGGTACCGACGCGATTCGCCATCACGGCCGGCCCTCAGCAGGGCGTCTCCGTCCCCGTCGAACCGACGATCAACCTCGGGCGGGCCGCCGACTCCACCCTCCTGCTCGACGACGACTACGCGTCGGCCCGCCACGCGCAGCTCGTCCAACAGGACGCCGACAGCTGGCTGATCACCGACCTCCGCTCCACCAACGGGACCTACGTCAACGGCAAACTCGTCACCGAGCCCACCAGGGTGACCGTCGGCGACGTGGTGCGCATCGGCAAGACCCTGATGCGACTGGAGATCTAGCTTGTTCAGCCTCCGCTTCGTCGCCCACTCCGAGGTCGGCCGCGTCCGCAAGAACAACCAGGACGCCGGCTACGCCTCGCCGAACATGCTGCTGGTCACCGACGGCATGGGCGGCGCCGCGGCGGGAGACCTCGCCTCCGCCGTCGCCTCCACCGAGGCCGCCCGCTCCGACGTCCGGGCCGCCGACGGCGAGGAGATGCTGGAGCGCATCGCCGGCATGATGGCGCGCACCAACGCGAAGCTGTCCGACCTCATCGACGACGACCTCGAGCTCGACGGCATGGGGACCACCTTCTGCGGGGCCCTGTTCAACGGGACGCAGTTCGGCATCGGCCACATCGGCGACTCCCGCGGCTACCTGCTTCGCGACGGCGAGCTCACGCAGCTGACGCACGACCACTCCTGGGTGCAGTCGCTGATCGACGAGGGCAAGATCACGCCCGCCCAGGCGGCGGTCCACCCGCACCGCTCCCTCATCCTCAAGGTCCTCAACGGCCAGGCGGCCTTCGAGCCCGACCTCGACCTGCTCGATGCGCAGCTCGGCGACCGGGTGATGTTCTGCTCCGACGGGCTCAGCGGGCTCGTCGACGACGCCACGATGGCCGAGCTGCTCGCGACCGACGACCTGGAGGCCGCAGCCGCGGGCCTGGCGCACACCGCCAACGCCAACGGCGGCCACGACAACATCACGGTCGTCATCGGCGAGGTCGTGCCCCAGGACGACGAGCTCGACGCGGCGGCCCCGCTGCTGGTCGGGTCCGCCACCGAGGTGTCGATCCCCCGCACCGGGGCAGCCGCCGACAAGGGACCGAAGTACCCGACCCCATCGGCGCCCGAGCCCGAGACCACCGCAGACCACGACGCGGCGGAGGTCGCCAGGTACGCGCCGCAGGAGCAGCGTCGACGCTGGCCCGGGATCGCGCTGTCGATCCTCGCGATCCTCCTAGTGCTCGGTCTCGGCGGCTGGGGCCTGGTGTCCTACGGCCAGTCCCGCTATTACGTCGCCGCCGACGACGCCGGCTACGTCGCGCTCTACAACGGCGTGCCAGGCAACGTGCTGGGGGTCTCGCTGAACCGCCTCGTCTCGAGCACCGACATTCCCGTCAGCAACCTGCCACGGTTCTACCAGCGGGCCGTCGACGCCACCATCACCGTCCCCGACGAGACGGCCGGCGAGAGCACGACCACCGAGCTCAGGGCCCTGGCGGAGCGCTGCATGGAGGTCCGCGCCGAGCGCGCGAACGCCACTCCCGATCCGGAGCCGACCGTGCCCGGCCTGCCGACCAGCAGCCTCCTGGCGACGGCTTCGCCGACGACCTCCCCGCTGCCCGACCCCGCCCCCACGCCCGGCCTGCTGCGCCCCACGACCCTCGGCACCCCGACTGCGGACGCCGAAGAGGCCGACCCCGAGGCCTGCTGATGTCAGTCCAGGTCCAGCCTGCCGTCTCCGACCAGGTCATCGTCTACAACAAGCGCCGGGGCACCGAGCTGGCGCTGATCCTCTTCGCCCAGACCTTCGGGTTCGGCGGCTGGATCATCACCAACCTCAACCTCTATGGCGACCTGCCGGACAACCTCATCCCCGTCGCCTGCATCTGGTTCGGCATGGGCATCGCAGCGCACCTGATCGTCCGCCTCAAGCTGCCGTATGCCGACCCGCTGATCCTGCCGTCGGTCTTCCTGCTGAACGGGCTGGGGCTGGCGATGATCTACCGGATCGACCAGATCCCCGACCCCATCAAGACCGACTCGGCCACGCAGTTGCTGTGGACGGCGCTCGGGCTCGGGCTGTTCGCTCTGGTCGTGTTCCTGCTCCGCGACCACCGACGCTTGCAGCGCTACCCGTACCTGCTGTTCATCGCCGGCCTCGTCCTGCTGCTGTTGCCGCTCGCCCCCTTCATCGGCCACGCCTCCGGCGGCGCGCAGATCTGGATCCGGGTCTTCGGCTTCTCGTTCCAGCCCGCCGAGGTGGCCAAGATCCTGCTGGCCATCGCGTTCGCCGCCTATTTCTACGAGAAGCGTGAGGTCCTCGCGCTGGCCGGCCGCCGCTTCATGGGGCTCGAGCTGCCCCGCGCCCGCGACCTCGGGCCGATCGCCGTCATGTTCGTCCTGAGCATCCTCGTGATGGTGTTCCAGAACGACCTCGGCACTTCGCTGCTGTTCTTCGGCCTGTTCACCGTCATGATCTACATCGCAACGGAGCGCATCGCCTGGCCGATCCTGGCCGGTGCCGGGTTCGTCGGCGCGGCCTTCGCCGCCTTCTTCTTCACCAACCACGTGGCCCGGCGCGTCAACGCGTGGCTCGACCCGTTCAGCAACTACGACGCCAACCTCCAGATCATCAGCGCACAGTTCGGGCTCGCCTGGGGCGGGCTGTTCGGCCGCGGCTGGGGGCTCGGGCGGCCCGGGCTCACCCCGCTGGCGAAGTCGGACATGATCGCGGCGGCGCTCGGCGAGGAGATCGGCATCCTAGGCCTGATGGCGATCGTGATGGTCTACGGCCTGCTGGTGGCGCGAGGCTTCAAGACGGCCGTGACGTCGCCGGACGGCTTCGGGAAACTGCTCGCCGCCGGCCTCAGCTTCACGTTCGCACTGCAGGTGTTCGCAATCATCGGCGGCGTGACGCGCCTCCTGCCGCTGACGGGCCTGACGACACCATTCATGAGCCAGGGCGGCTCGTCGCTGGTGGCCAACTGGATCATCATCGGGATCCTGATGGTGATCTCGCACCATGCCCGCCGGCCGCAGGCCGCCACCGCCGCGCCTCAGGACGTGGCGTCGAACTCGGAGGACCAGACGGCGGTGATCAGGTGAACGGCCCCATCCGCAAGGTCGCCGTCTTCGTGGCGATCATGATGGCCGCGCTGCTGGCCAACACCACCTACATCTCGGTGTTCCGCACCGACTCCCTCAACGCGGAGGCCCGCAACCGCCGCGTCCGGGATGCGGAATTCGCGGCGAACCGCGGCGCCATCCTCGTCGGCAACACGGCGATCGCCGAGTCGGTATCCGGCGATGGGACCCGTTTCCCCTACGTGCGCAGCTACCCCGACGGCGAGACGTGGAGTTCGGTCACCGGCTGGTACTCCTACGACTACGCGCGTTCCGGGCTGGAGCAGAGCTACAACGATGTGCTGGCCGGCACGTCGTCCGAGCAGACGTTCACCCGCGTCATGGACGTGCTGACGGGCCGCAGGTCCCAGGGCGCCAACGTCTCCACCACGCTCAACGCCGCGGCCCAGAAGGCCGCCGTCACGGCCCTCGGCGACAAGCAGGGCGCCGCTATCGCGATGGACTACACCACCGGCGAGATCCTTGCCCTGGCCTCGACGCCCACCTACGACCCGTCGCTCCTGTCCGACACCAACCTGACCGCTGCCCGCGACGCGTGGAGCACGCTGCTGAACGCAGACGAGGGGCCACTGAAGAATCGTGCGACCCGGGAGGTGTACCCGCCGGGGTCGACGTTCAAGCTCGTCACGGCCGCCGCCGCGATCGAGGACGGCTGGGTGCCGTCCACCGAGGTCGACTCCCCCGACTCGCTTCCCCTGCCCGGCTCCAGCCGCTCGATGGGCAACTCCACCAACTGCGGGGGCACCCGGATCACGCTCGAGCAGGCCCTCAAGGTCTCCTGCAACACCGCCTTCGGCAACGTCGGCCTCCAGCTCGGTTCCGAGAAGCTGCAGGCGATGGCAGAGGCCTTCGGGTTCAACCAGGAGCAGACAATCGATATCTCGGCGGCCACCTCGCGGTTCCCCACCGACATCGACGCGGCGCAGACGGCGCTGTCTGCCATCGGCCAGTACGAGGTCGCGGCCTCCCCGCTGCAGATGCTGCAGGTCGCGGCCACCATCGCCAACGACGGCACGATGATGCGGCCCTACATCGCCAGCGCGGTGACCAACCGCGACCTGAGCGTGCTGCAGTCCACCACGCCGACCGAACTCGGGCAGCCCATCAGCTCCGCGACCGCCGAAATGCTGCAGCAGATGATGGTCGCCACCGTGGAGTCCGGCACCGGCACCCCGGCCCAGGTCAGCGGGCTGGTCGTCGGCGGGAAGACAGGCACCGCCCAGTGGGACCTCGACCAGCCGCCCTACGCCTGGTTCGTCGGCTACGCCGAGGACCCGAGCGTCGCGATCGTCGCGTTCGTCGAGAACGCCGACATCGAACGAAACGACATCTCCGGCGGCCGTCTGGCCGCCCCCATCTTCACGGCGATTCTGGAGGCACTTCGGTGAGCATCCCGGACAGTTCTCATGTGCATGGCCCAAGATGGTGCCTGATTGACCGAAAGGACCTGCAGCGATGACAGAGCGAGGAGCCCTGCTCGGCGGCCGCTACCAGCTCGACCAGATCATTGGCCGGGGCGGCATGGCCGAGGTCTGGCGCGCGCGCGACATCCGCCTCGAGCGCGACGTGGCCGTCAAGCGTCTGCGCGTCGACCTGGCCAGCGATCCCACTTTCCAGGCGCGCTTCCGCCGGGAGGCCCAGTCCGCCGCGGGGTTGAACCACCCGAACATCGTTGCCGTCTACGACACCGGCGAGGAGCTCGACACCACCTCCGACGTGTCGGTGCCCTACATCGTGATGGAGCTTGTGGAGGGCGTCACGCTGCGCGAAGTGCTGCGCGACGGCCGCAAGATCCTCCCCGAGCGTGCGCTCGAGTTCACGGCCGGCGTGCTCGACGCGCTCGCCTACGCGCACCGCGCGGGCATCGTGCACCGCGACATCAAGCCCGCCAACGTCATGCTGACGCCCAACGGGACCGTCAAGGTGATGGACTTCGGCATCGCCCGCGCCGTCGCGGACACCTCCGCGACGATGACACAGACGGCCGCCGTGATCGGCACCGCCCAGTACCTGTCCCCCGAGCAGGCGCGCGGCGAGAAGGTCGACAACCGCTCCGACATCTACTCCGTCGGCTGCCTCCTGTACGAGCTGCTCACGTCGCAGCCGCTGTTCAAAGGCGACTCGCCCGTCTCGGTGGCGTACCAGCACGTCCGCGAGATCCCCGTTCCGCCGTCGCAGCTCGACTCCGAGATCACGCCGTCGATGGACGCGATCGTGTTGAAGTCGCTGGAGAAGGATCCGCGCGACCGGTACCAGGACGCGTCCGAGATGCGCGAGGACATCCTGCGCGCACTCGACGGGCAGCCGGTGCTGGCTGGCATGCCCGCCGTCGACGACCAGGCGACCCGCGTCATCAGCAGCGATCCGCTGACCACCACGGCGCGCCGAGGCGTGGTGCCGACCGCCGCCGCACCCGCGGCCGCGGCGGTAGCCTCCGGCATGTCGGGGGCCTCGCCGAACGAGATCGTCGACGAGGAGGACGAGGAGGTCAAGAAGAGCCGCAAGGGCATCATCGCGCTGTCGATCATCGCCGGCGTCGTGCTCATCGGCCTGATCATCGCCATGTGGTCGATCTTCAACCCGCCGGCCACCCCGGAGCCCTCCGATACGCCCGTCGCCATGGTCGAGGTCCCCGACCTGACCGACCAGACGCAGGCCACGGCGGAGAGCGCCCTGATCAGGCTCGGCCTCGAGGTCGACATCGTCGAGAAGACGGGCACCGAGGAGAACGAGGGCAAGGTCATCGGCCAGAACCCTGACGGCGGCACCTCCGTCGAGGTCGGCAGCACCGTCACGCTCGACATCTCGCAGGGCCCCGACACCAGGGCGATCCCCGACGGCATCACCGGCGTCTCCTATGACGACGCTGTCGCGGTGCTGAAGGCCGCGGGCTTCACGAACATCGCCTCCCCGCAGGACGCCGACCCGGCCTCGGAGCCGATCGACTCCGTCAAGGGCAACGTCATCTCCAGCAACCCCGCGTCCGGCGCGGAGGTGCCCGTCACGCAGGAGATCACGCTGACCGTGGCCACCGGTACCTCGAAGGTGCCGAGGCTCACCGGCCTGACCGAGAGCCAGGCCACCCGTGAGGCGACGCTGGCCGGCTTCGACATCGACGTGACCTACGAGGAGACCGACGCGCAGGCGCCCGGTCTGGTGTTCGACCAGGATCCGCAGCCCAGCTCCACCGCGGAGCGCAAGGTCAAGATCAAGGTGAAGATCGCGCAGGCGCCGGCGGTGGAGACCCCGGAGACGTCCCCAACCCCGGACGCCACCGAGACCACCACCCAGGAGCCCGACCAGGGGACCACGGAGGAACCGACGGTTCAGGAGTCCGAGAACTCCTGACCCGCGTCAGGACAGCCGAGACGCCCGCCCGCCCCGAAAGGGGTCGGCGGGCGTCTCGGCTGTCACGCGGGTGCCGATGGCAGAATGTGCCTGTGGCCAGCATCCTCGTCATCGACAACTACGACTCGTTCGTCTACAACCTCGTCTCCTACCTGGCGCAGATCGGCGCCGAGGTCGAGGTGTGGCGTAACGACGACCCGCGGTTCGACGTCGACGAGTGGTGGGTACCGTTCGACGGCATCCTGATCTCCCCCGGCCCCGGCACCCCGGAGGAGGCGGGCGTCTGCGTCGACGTGGTCTCGACTGTCGGCGGGGTCCGTCCGCTGTTCGGCGTGTGCCTCGGTCTGCAGGCGATGGCCGTGGCCTACGGCGGCGTCGTCGACCGCGCCCCCGAGTTGCTGCATGGCAAGACCTCGCCGGTGTTCCACGAGGGCAAGGGCGTCTTCGCCAGCCTGCCGTCGCCGGTCACGACGACCCGCTACCACTCGCTCGCCATCGTCGAGGACACCGTCCCCGACGTCCTCGAGGTCACGGCCCGCACCGACACGGGGGTCATCATGGCCGTCCGGCACCGCGAGCTGCCCGTCGAGGCCGTGCAGTTCCACCCGGAGTCGGTGCTCACGGAGGGTGGCTATCAGATGCTGGCGAACTGGCTCGCCGAGTGTGGCGACGCCGACGCACCGCGCCGCGCGGCCGGGTTGAGCCCGCTGGTCGACGTCGATGACCTCGGCTGACGTTCAGCCCCGGCTGGCGTGCGTGAGGCCGACCGAGCCGGAGTAGTCGGGGGCGTCGAGCTCGTCGACCGCGCTGACCGAGTAGCCCAGCCCGTAGGCGGCCACGTACTGCCGGTAGATCTGCACGGTCCGGTCGTTCTCCAGCGCGGACTCCAGGGCCGCCTGGTCGCCGATCGCCTCGATCACATAGGGCGGCGCGTAGGGCACGCCGTGGAGGACGACGGTGTTGCCGACGCACTTGATGCCGGTCGTCGCGATGACCCGCTGCCCCTGGATGGTCAGGGCCTCCGCCCCGCCGGACCAGAGCGCGTTCACCACGCCCTGGATGTCCTGCTGGTGCACGACGAGATCGTCGTCGTCGACGCCTGCGGGCTTCACGTCCAGCGGTGCGTCGTCGAGCGTGACGCGCAGGCCGGGGCCGTAGACGGCGGTCAGGCCGGCGGCTCTCTCGGCAGCGGTCACCTCGCCGCTCAGGTCCTCGTCGCCGCTGGCCGCGTCGGTGAGGGCGTCCACCTCGTCGGACAACTCGGAGGACTGCCCACGCAGCTGCTCGTTGCGCTGGCCCTGGGAAACGATCAGGTCGCGCATGTCGGCCTCGCGGTCGCTGCGGAGGTCCTCGCCGCGGGCGGCGATGGCAGAGACCGTCATCATGAGGCCGGCAAGGAGGCACACGAGCACCGTCGCGGTGCGGCCGCGGAGGGTGCGAGGCCGGGCCTGGTTGCGGCCGACGCTGGCCCGGACGCTGCGCGCCCGGCCCCCCAGCCACTCCCTGATCCTCATGCGCCCAGCCTAACCCGGCATCGGCGGGCGCACGGCGCCGCGGACCGGCGGAAAGCGTCCCACCGTCGCCCTCGTCACCTTCCGAATCGTGGATCGGCGCAGAAGCAACTAAGCTGTAGCGGTCAGACCCCAAGGAGAAACCGTGCCCGAGTCGAAGACACGCAAGCAGGCCGTGGACAAGAAGAAGTCCAAGGAGAAGGCCGAACTCGCCGAGATGCGGCGTGAGGCCAAGCGGCTTGCCCCCGCGTCCCGGAACTGGGTGCCCGCCGTGTTCGTCCCGATGGGCCTGCTCGGCGTGCTGTGGATGGTCGTCTACAACCTGGCCGGCAACATGATCCCCTTCATGCAGTCGCTCGGCGACTGGAACGTCGCGATCGGGCTTGGCCTGATCGTCGCGTGCTTCTCCTTCATGACCCTGTGGAAGTGAGCTCCCGGCTCGGCGTCTTCGACGCGGTCATCTTCGACTTCGACGGCACCCTGGCCGACTCGCACGCCGCGATGATGCGGTCCTACGTGCGGTGGGCCGAGGAGTACGGCGTCGACCTGTCTCAGGCCCGCATGTACACCGGCCGCCCGTCCGAGGCGGTCGCGCGTGCCCTGGTCACCGACGGCCGCGCGGAGGAGGCCGGCCTCCGCCTCGACGCGCTGGAAGTGTCCGACACCGACGGCGTCGTCGCGCTGCCCGGCTCCCTCGATGCGCTCTCCGCCCTCGACGACGGCCGTCGCGCCATCGCCACCTCCTGCACCATGGCGCTGGTCGTCGCCCGGATGGACGCAGCGGGCCTGCCCCTGCCGGCGGTGGTCGTGGCCCGCGAGCAGTACGCACACGGCAAGCCCGCCCCGGACCCGTTCCTGGTGGCCGCGCAGCGCCTCGGCGTCGACCCGGCCCGCTGCCTCGTCGCGGAGGACGCCCCCGCTGGCGTCGCCGGTGCGCACGCGGCCGGCTGCCGCGTGCTCGGCGTCCTGACTAGCCACACGGCCGACGAGCTGGGCGCAGACTGGCACGTCGGATCGCTCGCCGAGGTCTCCTTCGCCGTCACCGCCGACGGCGTCGCCGTCTCCCTCGCCTGAGCCTGGCTCCCGGACGTGGCCGGGCGACGTCGGACAAGTAGGATGCCTGCGTGACTGACACCACCCCCACCGAAGTGACCGATTCCGAGCAGACCCTCGTCCGCAAGGAGAAGCGGCAGCGGCTGCTGGACGCCGGTTCCCAGGTGTACCCGGCGGACCTCAGCCGCAGCCACACGCTCAGCGAGATCCGCGCGAACGAGGCCTGGAATGCGCTCGAGGCGGGCGAGGAGACCCAGGACGTCGTCACCGTCGGCGGTCGCGTCGTGTTCATCCGCAACACCGGCAAGCTGGCCTTCGCGACGCTGCAGGACGGCTTCGCCCCCGAACAGAACGGCGAGCGCCTGCAGGTGATGCTGTCGCTGGCCGAGATCGGCGAGGAGGCCCTCGCAGCCTGGAAGTCCGACGTCGACCTGGGCGACTTCGTCTGGGTGCAGGGGCGCGTCATCCGCTCCAAGCGCGGCGAGCTGTCGATCATGGCGAACCAGTGGCGGATGGCGTCCAAGGCGCTGCGCCCGCTGCCCGTGCTGCACAAGGACCTCTCTGAGGAGGCCCGCGTGCGCCGTCGCTACGTGGATCTCATCGTCCGCGACGAGGCCCGCGAGATGGTCCGCAAGCGTTCCGCCATCACGCGCGCGATCCGCGACACGCTCTACGGCCAGGGCTACCTTGAGGTCGAGACGCCGATCCTGCAGCTGGTGCACGGCGGCGCCGCGGCCCGCCCGTTCGAGACGCACATCAACGCCTTCGACATCGACATGAGCCTGCGCATCGCGCTGGAGCTGCACCTGAAGCGGACGATGGTCGGCGGCGCGGACCGCGTGTTCGAGCTGGGCCGGGTGTTCCGCAACGAGGGCATCGACTCCACGCACTCCGCCGAGTTCACCATGCTCGAGGCGTACCAGTCGTGGGGCGACCAGAAGACCATCGCGGCGCTGATCCAGTCGATCATCGTCGCCGCGGCCGACGCCGTCGGCAGCCGCACCGTCGAGACGTCGAAGGGCGAGATCAACCTCGACGGCGAGTGGACCTGGCTCGGCGTCTACCCGGGCGTCTCGGCGGCCGTCGGCGAGGAGATCACGCCCGAGACCCCCGCCGAGCGGCTGCGCGCGCTGCTGGACGAGCACGAGATCGAGTTCGACCCGAAGTTCGCCGAGGGCAAGCTCGTCATGAAGCTGTTCGAGGAACTCGTCGAGCCGACGCTGATCCAGCCGACGTTCGTGTGCGACTACCCGGCCGTCGCGCAGCCGCTGGCCCGCCCGCACCGCAGCGAGCCCGGCAAGATCGAGGCCTGGGACCTCATCATCGGCGGCATGGAGCGCGGCACCGGCTTCACCGAGCTGATCGACCCGGTCATCCAGCGCGACGTGCTCGTGACCCAGTCGCTGGCCGCCGCGGCCGGTGACCCCGACGCCATGCAGCTCGACGAGGACTTCCTGGAGGCGCTGGAGTACGGGGTGCCGCCGATGGGCGGCCTCGGGCTGGGCGTCGACCGCCTCGTCATGCTGCTGACCGGCGTCGGCATCCGCGAGACGATCCTCTACCCGCTGCTGCGCCCCCAGGGCTGAGCCCGCCGAGACGACGAGGGCCCCCGACCGGCTGGTCGGGGGCCCTCGTCGTCTGTCAGGCTGCCGACCTGGCCGACTGGGCGGACACCGGGCTCACGGCGGACTTCGCGGAGACCGGAGAGACGGCCGACTTGGCGGAGATGGGCGAGACCGCCGACTTTGCAGAGACCGGGGAGGCGACCGTCTTCGCCGACACGGCGGTCTTCACGGAGGCCGCGGTCTTTGCGGAGACCGGGCTGGCCGCCGTCACCGCGGACGCCGTGGTCCAGGCGCCCGGGGAGGTGCCCGTCGAGGTGGGTGACGTCGAGGTGGGTGACGTCGGGGTGGTGAGCGGCGAGACCGCCGCGGACGAGGGCGCGACCTCATCGGGGGTGTCGGCGTCGTCGGCGAAGGCCAGCGTCGTGCCGCCGAGGGCGGCGATGCCGAACGCGCCGGCGAGGATCCAGTTGGTTGTCCTGCTCATGGGAGTCTCCTTGTCTGTGGGGGCCTCGGCCCGGTTTCCCTGTTGACACCACTGAACAGGGGCGCGCTGAGACGCAGAGGAGAGCGCCGTGAGAGTCCTCTCATCAACCTCCGGGGTGCGCGATGAGCCACGAGCCCCACGCGAGCGCGGCGAAGCCCTCCGCGATGCGTAGCCGTTGGTCGGCGGCGGCCTCCCACTCGGGCAGGCCCTCGTCGCGGGCCCCTGCGATCAGCGTGCAGACGACGGCGGCGGCGCGGGCCAGGAGCCCGGCGCGGCTGGCTCCGTGGGCGTCGACGTAGGCCGAGAACGCGTCGAGGTAGGAGCTGAGGAAGGCCTCCGTGTGGGCGTAGCCGGGGTGGATCGTGCGGAGCACCGCGAGGTGGGCCAGGAAGCAGGCAAGGTCGTCGACGGCGTGCCCTGGGCCGACGGCGTCGACGTCGATGACGCCGCTGACCCGGGCGTCGGCGACGAACAGGTTCGCCTCGTAGAGGTCGCCGTGCGTCGCGACGACCGGGCCGCGGGGTTCCCCGTCCAGGATGCCTGTCACGGTCGCGACGACGGCGTCGATCCGCCGCGCTCCGGCAGGGAAGGCGACCTTCGCTGCGCTCGCGTAGTCGACGATGCGGTCCGTCCATGCCTCGCGGGCCGGCAGGGTGGTGAGGTCATCGGGCATGGCGTCGACGAGTTCGGTGATCCGGGCGGGGGGAAGGGGGATCTCCGCGGAGTCCATGAACGCCTGGGCGAGCGGGGTCCCCGTCACCGAGCTGAGGGCCACGACCTGCTGCCTCACCGGTCCGACGACGCTTGGCACCGGAATCCCCGCCTCGCTCAGGAGGCGGTGTCGTCGGGCCAGCAGGTCGGCGTCGCGGCGCAGGACCTTGAGGAATACCTGACCGGGTCCGCCGTCGAAGGTGGCGCGCAGCACGGCGCGCCGCAGCGGCCGGTAGGTCACGGTCTCCAGCGATCGGAGCCTGGCCCCGTCGCCCCAGGTCGCCTGCACCTCGGCCGGGACGCTGGCCAGCGGGAGGCCCGGCAGGAGCGGGTCGGCGGGATGCTCCCAGATGCGGAGCCGGCCGCGCGGCACCTCGACCTCCACGAGGTCGCCGTGCACGTTCTCCGTCGTGGCGACGAGGTAGCGCCTGGTGCCGTCGTCGGTCACCTCGAACAGCCCCGAGACGCCCGCCCCCGGGCGGTGGTGCAGCTCGACGAGCTCTGCGGTGGCCTCCGTCGAGAGTTGCGCGGCGACCACCGGCGCGGCCTCGTCGGTGAAGAAGCGGACCTGGTCGCTCTCATCCCAGCCGGTCACGGGCCACGTCCCTTCGTCGGTGTGTTGCGCCTAGTCTGCCGCGACGAGGGGTTCCGCGCGGTCGCCCGGCCCTGCCCGGACGCCGATCAGGGTGGCGGCCAGGATCATCGAGCCGCCGAGCAGGAACCTCAGGGTGAGGGTCTCGCCGCCGAACAGCACGGCGAAGAGCGTCGCGAAGACGGGCTCGAAGGCCATCAGCAGCACCACGCGCGACGGCGGGATGTGCCGCTGAGCCCAGGTCTGCAGCACCATCGTGGCGATGCCGGCTGCGATGGCCGTGTACAGCACGGCGGCCCAGACGACGCCGTCGGGCGTGAAGTCGATGCCCGTCGGCAGCGCCGCGCCGCCGCAGATGATGGCGATGCCGATCAGCTGCACCGTCGCGAGGCTGACGGGGTCCATGGCGCGGGAGAAGCGGTCGAGCATGACGATGTGCAGGGCGTAGAGCGCCGCGCCGAGCAGGGTGAGGGCCTCGCCGCGGCCGATGCCGGTCAGGCCGGACAGGCTCAGCACCGCGATGCCCGCCATCGCGAGCGCCACGGCCACCCAGGTGACGCGCTGCGGCCGCACCCGGAACAGGGCCCACAGGATCAGGGGCGTCAGCACGACGTAGACGCCGGTCAGGAATCCCGAGGCGGAGGCCGCCGTGGTCTGGAGGCCTGTCGTCTGGGCGATCTGCGCGAACCCGTAGAGCACGCCCAGGCCGAGCGCGATGCTCCACTGTCGCCAGCTGAGCCGCCGGAGCCGGCCAAGGAAGATCAGCGACGGCACCAGCGCGCCGACCAGGAACCTGACGGCCAGGAAGTCGATCGGATCGACCCGGCTGACGGCGTCCTTGATGATGAAGAAGGTCGAGCCCCAGATGGCCGTGACCAGCAGGATCGCTCCCGTCGCCAGCCGCATGGGTCTCCTTCCGCTGCCGCCGGGGCGGCCTAGTGTGGTGTCGTGGCGATTCTCCTCGACGCGGCCCGCTGGCCTGCGCACGGCACGGTTTTCGGACATCTGGTGTCCGATTCGACGCTCGCGGAACTGCACGCCTTCGCCCGCACCGTCGGGTTGCCGGCGCAGGCATTCGACCACGACCACTACGACGTCCCCGAGTCACGGTACCGCGAGCTGATCGCGGCCGGCGCGACGATCGTCGGCGAGAAAGACCTCGTCGCCCGGCTCACCGCCAGCGGGCTGCGCGTCCGCTCTCCCGAGCGCACGCCGACGAGGGCCACCGCGCTGCGGCGGGTCCAGGAGCGCTGGGCTCCGCTCGGGCTGCCCATGGCCATCCGCGACGACCTGCTTGAGCGGTGGCACCACAAGGACAGGCACTACCACGACGTGCGGCACCTGTGGCAGTGTCTGGCCGCGCTGGAGGTGCTCGGCTGCGACGACCCGATCGTCGAGCTGGCGGCCTGGTTCCACGACGCCGTCTACACGGGAACTACGGGCGACGCAGCCACCCCGGGCAACCCGGCCAACCGGCCCAGCACGACCAGCGCGGCCAGCCCGGGCGACACGGCCAGCCCGACCAACCGGGCCAACACGGCCAAGGCGGGTGAGGGAGTCGGCACGGGCGAGGCAGACAAGGCGGCCAGCACGGGCGACGAGGAGGCCTCGGCCCGGCTCGCCGAGCGGCTGCTCGACGGCAAGCTGGCGGCCCACCGCGTCGCGGAGGTCGCGCGGCTGGTCCGTATGACCGCCGACCACCGCCCGACCGACGAGCGCGGCGCGCTGCTCTCCGACGCTGACCTGTCGATCCTCGGCCAGATCCCCGGCCGCTACCACGTCTACGTGCGGGACGTCCGCCTGGACTACGCCCACGTCGACGACGCCGCGTGGCGCGTCGGCCGCTCGCGGGTCCTCGAAGGTCTCCTCGCCGCCGACCCCCTGTTCCACACCGCCCACGGCCGGGAGCTGTGGGATGCCCAGGCCAGGGCCAACCTCGCCGACGAGCTGGCCGGCCTGACCGACCGCTGATCGCCGAGCAGCCCACGCGCCACCGTGCCACGCCTCCGCATCCACCCGCCGCAGCGCCACACCCCGCGCCCACCTGCCTCCTCAGTTGGGACTGCCCCGGGTTTGGTTGACATCAACATCTCAGGTCCGTGAGGGCCTGGTGAGAGGATGCATGTCATGCCCAAGCCCCATCCGAAAGAGTTCCGCGATGATGTGATCGCGGTCGCCCGCAAGGGCGAGGCCCCGATCGGCCAGATCGCCAAGGACTTCGGGATCAGTGAGTCCTGCCTGCGCAACTGGCTGGCCAAGGCCGATCGTGTTGATGCCCCCGCCGCAGACAACCGCTCCGCAGCCGAACTACGGGAAGCCAACAAGCGCATCCGGCTGCTGGAGCAGGAGAACGAAGTCCTGCGCCGCGCCGCCGCCTACCTGTCCCGCGACATCAACCCAAAATGATGTTCCCCTTGGTCACCGACCTGGCCCAGACCAAGGGGACGCTCCGGGTGCCGGTCGCGGTCTCCTGCCGGGTGCTGGGCTTCTCGCGGCAGGCCTACTACCAGTGGCTCGCCTGCCCAGTCTCGCAGCGCGACTGGGACGATGCACACCTGATCAACGCCGCCATCGACCTGCATGCCGAAGACCCTGGTCTGGGTTATCGCCTCATCGCCGATGACCTGCCCGAGATGGGCATCACCGCTGGTGAGAACCGAGTCCACCGGCTCTGCAAGCTGCAGCGGATCCGTTCGTTCCACTCGGTCAAGAACGGGTCATGGAAGAAGCCCGGGCCGGCGGTCCACGATGACCTGGTGCAGCGCCAGTTCCATGCCGAGGGGCCTAACCGGTTGTGGTTGACCGACATCACCGAGCACCGCACCAGCGAGGGCAAGCTGTACCTGTGTGCGGTCAAGGACGTCTGGTCCAACCGCATTGTGGGGTACTCGATCGACACCCGCATGAAGAAGCGGATCGCGATCAACGCCCTGCGCATGGCCGTCCAACGTCGCGGACCAGTTGCTGGTTGCATCGTCCACTCGGACCGAGGCAGCCAATTCCGAGCCCACACCTATGTGGCCGAGTTGAAGGTCCACGACCTCACAGGTTCCATGGGCAGGGTCGCCTCAAGTCCCGACAATGCCGCCATGGAGAGCTTCTTCGCGCTGCTGCAGAAGAACGTCCTCAACCGCCACCCGTGGACCAGCCGGGCCGAGCTGCGGCTGGCCATGATCACCTGGATCGAGAAGTCTTACCACCGCCGACGCCGCCAACGGCGTCTCGGCAAACTCACCCCAGTAGAGTTCGAAGCAGTCCATCACACGACCACACAGGCCGCCTGACCCACCCCTAGAAATCTGTCAAGCAAACTGGGGGCAGTCCCGTTCCCGCACAAGAATGCGTATCCGGGGGCCGCTGCAACATGCGCGCAGCAGCTCCGGAATAGGCATTCTTGTGCGCTTGAACCGAGCTGGACACGGGGAGCGGGCAGACGGACGACCCACGGATGCCACCCTCACCGACGGACGCCACCCTTATTCGCCGATGCCACCGCCATGGCGGTGGCATCGGTTGAGAACGGTAGCGTCCGTCGGTAAGGGTGGCGTCTGCGCCTGAGCGTGGCCTGCGGGAGCGGAGGGCACGTCAATCACGTCGTCACCCGGAAGCGAACCGACTTGATGAGTGAGTATTCACTCACTACAGTTCATCGACGTGTCACGCGCAGTACCCATGCCACCCGAGCAACGGCGGGCGGCCATCATCGAGGCGACGATCCCGCTGCTCCAGGAGCAGGGGACCGGCCTCACCACAAAGCAGGTCGCCGAGGCGGCGGGCGTCGCCGAGGGAACCATCTTCCGCGTCTTCGACTCGCTGCAGGACCTGATCGAGGCGACGGTCATCGAGTCGCTGTCCGCCCATCGGATCAGCGACCCCCTCTCCACCATCAGCCTCGGGTCCACCCTCGAGGAGAAGACCCACGCGACCCTGCAGCTGATCGCCGGCCGCATCACGACCATCCGGTCGCTGATGGTGCTGGTCCACGGGCCCAGGAAGGCGCCGCACCACCCCAACCCGTGCATCAGGGACGAGCTGGACGCCAGGCGCATCGAGATGGACGAGTGGCTCACCGCCCAGTTCCAGCCCCACGGGAGCGAACTGACCTGCCCCGTCGGCGACTATGTGAACCTGCTGAGCCTCCTCGCCATGGGCAACGCCATGAACTTCTCCAACTCGTCCCGCCTCGGCGTCGACGACCTCGCCACCTTCGCCCTCCACGGGGCACTCAGGAAGGATGTCCAGTGCTAGGCACTCTCGTGCGGCTCATCGGCCGCTTCATCAAGCCCTACTGGGGGCTGCTCACGGTGGTGCTGGTCCTCCAGCTGATCGCCACGGTGATGAGCCTCTACCTGCCGACCCTCAACGCCCGCATCATCGACGAGGGGGTCGTCACCGGCGACACCAACTTCATCTGGGGCACGGGCGGCATCATGCTGGCGCTGTCCGCGGTCCAGGGTCTGGCGCAGGTCGGCGCCGTCTGGGCCGGGGCGAACGCGGCGATGCAGTTCGGCCGCGACGTCCGCGCCGCCGTGTTCGACCGCGCGCTCGGCTTCTCCACCCGCGAGCTGAACAAGTTCGGCGCGCCGTCGCTGATCACGCGCAACACCAACGACGTGCTGCAGGTGCAGCAGCTGGTGCTGATGATCTCGACGGTGCTCATCTCGGCGCCCATCACCATGGTCGGCGGCGTCGTGATGGCGCTGCGCGAGGACGTCGGGCTGTCCTGGACGATCCTCGCGGCCGTCATGCTGCTCGGCGCCGGCATCGCGGTCCTCATCTACCTGATGAGTCCCCTGTTCTCGATCCAGCAGACGCGCATCGACACCCTGAACCGGGTGCTGCGCGAGCAGATCACCGGCATCCGCGTGGTGCGGGCGTTCGTCCGAGAGCCGCACGAGGCCCAGCGCTTCGAGAAGGCCAACGGTGAGCTCGTCGACACCGCCACCCGGGTCGGCCGCCTGATGGCGTTCATGTTCCCGTTCGTGGGCTTCGTGATGAACATCTCCACGGTGGGCGTCATGTGGTTCGGCGCATTCCGCATCGAGAACGGCGACCTGCAGATCGGTCAGCTGACGGCATTCCTGTCCTACCTGGCACAGATCCTGATCTCGGTCATGATGACGACGATGCTGCTGGTGCTGGCGCCCCGCGCCGCCGTGTGTGCGGACCGCATCGACGCTGTGCTGAAGACCGAGTCGACCGTCGCGCCGCCGGCCAACCCCGCCCCGACCCCTCAGGCACGCGGGGAGGTCGTCTTCGACCGCGTGTCCTTCCGCTACCCCGGCGCCGAGGAGCCCGTGCTGAAGGACCTGACCTTCGAACTGAAGCCCGGCCGCAAGACGGCCATCATCGGTTCTACCGGGTCCGGCAAGACGACGCTGACCAACCTCATTCCACGCCTGTTCGACGCCACGGAGGGCCGCGTGCTGGTCGACGGTGTGGACGTGCGCGACTTCAACCCGGACGACCTGTGGGCGCGCGTCGGACTGGTGCCGCAGAAGCCGTACCTGTTCACCGGCACCATCGCGTCGAACCTGCGCTACGGCCGCCCCGACGCGACCCCCGAGGAGCTGTGGCACGCGATCACCGTCGCGCAGGCCAGGGACTTCGTCGAGGAGAAGGAGGGCCAGCTGGAGTCACCGATCTCGCAGGGCGGCACCAATGTGTCCGGCGGCCAGCGCCAACGCCTCGCGATCGCGAGGGCGCTGGTGAAGAAGCCCTCCGTCTACGTCTTCGACGACTCGTTCTCCGCGCTCGACGTCGCGACCGACGCCCGCCTCCGGGCGGCGCTGGAGCCCGAGACGGCCCGCGCCTCCGTGCTCGTCGTCGCCCAGCGGGTGTCCACCATCACCGACGCCGACGAGATCCTCGTGCTGGAGCACGGCGAGATCGTCGGCCGCGGCACCCACTCCGAACTGCTCGCCACCAACGAGACATACCAGGAGATCGTGAGTTCGCAGCTGAGCGCAGAGGAGGCCGCGGCATGAGCGACACCATCAAGGTCAAGGCCAACAATCGGCCGAAGTACGCTGGACAGCGGCATCGCGGCCCGGGAGGCCCGGTCCTGGGCGGCTCCGGCGAGAAGGCGGCCAACTTCGGCGTCTCCCTGAAACGGCTGGTCCGCTACCTGCGTCCGCAGCGCAACTGGATCGTCGCGGCGCTGTGCCTCGGCGTCCTGTCCGTCGCGCTGAGCGTCGTGGGCCCAAAGATCCTCGGGCGCGCCACCAACCTCCTGCTGGCCGGCGCCATCGGCGGCCAGATGCCCTCCGGCATCACGAAGGAGCAGGCCATCGACGCTCTGATCGCGCAGGGTAACGGCGACATGGCCGACATGCTGCGCAGCATGGACTTCACCCCCGGCCAGGGGATCGACTTCCACGCCGTCGGCGTCGTCCTGATCGTTGTGCTCGCCCTCTACGTCGTCTCCTTCGGCTTCTCCTACGCGCAGGGCTGGATCCTCAACGGCGCCGTGCAGAAGACGATCTTCCAGATCCGTCAGCGCGTCTCCAAGAAGATGGACCGGCTGCCGCTCAGCTACTTCGACAAGCAGGCGCGCGGCGAGGTGTTGAGCCGCGTCACCAACGACATCGACAACGTGTCACAGACGCTGCAACAGACCATGTCGCAGCTGCTCAACTCGCTGTTGACCGTGATCGGTGTGCTCGTGATGATGTTCTGGATCTCCCCGACGCTGGCCCTGATCGCGCTGCTCACGGTGCCGATCGCCATGATCGTGACGACCGTGATCGGCAAGCGCTCCCAGAAGCTGTTCGCACAGAACTGGAAGTCCACCGGCGAGCTGAACGCCCAGATCGAGGAGGCCTTCACCGGCCACTCCCTCGTGAAGGTCTTCGGCCGTCAGCGCGAGGTCGAGGAGGAGTTCGGCCGCCGCAACCAGGAGCTGTACAAGGCGGGCTTCGGAGCCCAGTTCATCTCGGGCATCATCATGCCAGTCATGTTCCTGGTCGGGAACCTGAACTACGTCGTGATCGCGGTGGTCGGCGGCCTGCGGGTCGCGTCCGGCACGATGAGCATCGGCGACGTGCAGGCCTTCATCCAGTACTCGCGTCAGTTTACGCAGCCGCTGACCACCGTCGCGTCGATGGCGAACATCCTGCAGTCGGGCGTCGCCTCGGCCGAGCGCGTGTTCGAACTGCTGGACGCCGACGAGATGTCTCCCGAACCTGAGGGGCACCTGCCGAAGGAGATCGCCGGCCGCGTGTCGTTCGAGGGCGTCGACTTCTCCTACACCCCCGACCGCCCCCTGATCCGGAACCTGAACCTCACGGCGCAGCCAGGTCAGACCGTCGCGATCGTCGGCCCGACGGGCGCTGGCAAGACCACGCTGGTGAACCTGATCATGCGGTTCTACGACCTGAACGGCGGGCGCATCACCATGGACGGCGTCGACGTGGCTTCGGTCCCGCGGTCCGCTGTCCGGTCCGAGGTAGGCATGGTCCTGCAGGACACGTGGCTGTTTGGCGGCACCATCCGCGACAACATCGCATACGGCCGCCTCGACGCGACCGACGAGGAGATCGTCGCGGCGTCCAAGGCCACGTTCGTCGACCGCTTCGTGCACTCGCTGCCCGACGGCTACGACACGGTGATCGACGAGGAGGGCTCGAACGTCTCGGCGGGCGAGAAGCAGCTGATCACGATCGCGCGGGCATTCCTCGCCGACCCGAGCCTGCTGATCCTCGATGAGGCCACCAGCTCGGTCGACACCCGCACGGAGCTGCTACTGCAGAAGGCCATGGCCGCGTTGCGCACGGGCCGGACGTCGTTCGTCATCGCCCACCGGCTGTCGACGATCCGCGACGCGGACCTCATCCTCGTGATGGAGGAGGGCTCGATAGTCGAGCAGGGCAACCACCAGCAGCTGCTCGACGTGAAGGGCGCGTACTACAACCTGTACCAGTCGCAGTTCGCCGGCGCGATCGAGGACTGACCGACCCACTGACCGAGCCCCTCTCCCGTTCCCACCCCACTCGCTTCCCCTGCCCCCTCCCCCGCGGACGCCAACGAAAAACCCCAGGCGCCAACGGTATGCACGGACGCCAACGATATTCGCGCGATTATCGTTGGCGTCCGTGTTTTTCGTTGGCGTCTGGGGTCCACCCGGCTCACGGTTCTGCGGTCCACCCTGCCCAATGGTGGAGACAGCGCATCGCCCGCTACAGTCCGATTATCGGGCGCTCGCCCGACGACCCGACCGAGGAGCCGAGGACCCCATGACCGACACCATCTCCCCCAGCAAGGGCGCACGTCTTGCCCTCCTGATCGGGGGCCTCGTCGCTGCTGCCTTCGGCATCGCCGTGCTCGTCTGGCCCACCAAGGCCGCCGTCGCCATCACCGCCGTCATGGCCTTCTACGCGCTCCTCGCCGGCGTCATCTACATCGCGCTCGGGCTCCTTGCCAAGGGCCTCGGCGTCGGCGGGCGGATCGGACACGTCATTCTCGGCGTGCTGTACATGGTCGCGGGCGTCTACGCCTTCACCTCCTTGCAGCGCTCGGCCGCATTCCTGGCGGTGTTCATCACGATCATGGTGGGTGTCATGTGGATCGCCGAGGGCCTCACCGCCCTGTTCACCCTTGGCCAGTCCGGATCCAAGGTGCTGACGATCGTGTTCGCAGTGCTCTCCGTCATCGCGGGCTTCACTCTCCTCAGCAGCCCCCTGTGGGGCGTCGTGTTCCTCTGGTGGTTCCTCGGCATCTCCCTGGTCGTACTCGGCATCCTGAACGTGCTCCGCGCACTCGTGGGCCGGAAGGGCTGAGTCCACTCAACGCGATGACGCCAGCCCCGTCACGACGAGGCTGGCGTCCGACGATCCCACCGGCCACCGCGCACGTCGCCCATGGCCCGCGGCCCGACGTCAGAGTCATCATCGAGTAACTCGACGGCACGAACCGTGTCGGGCATGTCCCGACACCACCCATACCTCTCCCCTCCTTGCGTCCTCGCGTGTTGCGCGCTACTTTTAGTTGACACTTCAACTTTATCGGAGGACCTGATGACCGAGACTCTCGCCGCGGATACCCGCATGGGGCGACTCGAGCTCCGCGTGCGCAACCTCGGCGCGCAGCTCGCCTATTACGCCGACGGCATCGGACTGACCCCGCTCACGGATGAGCCGGGCGCCGTCACCCTCGGCCTGGCGGGCGTGCCAGTCGTCCGACTCACAGAGTCGAAGGACCTGCGCCCCGCCCGCCCCGGGGCGGCCGGCCTGTTCCACACAGCGGTGGTCTACCGCGACGAGAAGGCCCTCGCGGCGACGCTGGTGAGCATGTTCACGAAGTACCCCCAGACCTACGCCGGGTCGGGCGACCACCTCGTCTCGCAGGCGTTCTACTTCACCGACCCGGAGGGCAACGGCGTCGAGTTGTACCACGACCGCCCACGGGAGTCGTGGACCTGGACACACGGCCAGGTCGCCATGGACACCCTCGCGCTCGACCCCGCCCGCTTCGTCAACGACCACCTCGGAGGCCTCGATCCCGCCACGCTGCCCGACGCGACGGGCGAGCTCGGGCACGTACACCTCAGCGTCGGAGACATCCGGAGCGCCAGGGACTTCTACGTCTCGGCGCTGGGGTTCGAGGAGACCCTGACGTTCCACGGCAGCGCGCTGTTCGTGTCGGCTGGCGGGTACCACCACCACATGGCGATGAACGTGTGGAACTCGCGGGGCGCGGGGCCTCGTGACCACACGCTGGGCATGGGCGTCGTCGACATCCTCGTCCCCACGCAGGAGGAACTCGGCCGCGCGGTCGAGAGGCTGACCTTCGCCGGCCATTCGACGCGCTACGACGGTCGGACCCTGGGCGTCCTCGACCCGTGGAACAACGAGATCCGCCTCACCGTCGGCTGACGGGCCCGTCACGAGGCCGCTCCCTCCCCTCGGGCTCCCCCGCGGACGCCAACGATGTTTCCCAGGCGCCAACGAAATACACGGACGCCAACGATAATCGCGTGACTATCGTTGGCGTCCGTGTATTTCGTTGGCGTCTGCAATGGGGCGGCCGCGGGCCCATCGCGTGCGCTTCGTCCCTAGTCACGGCCCTGCCGCAGTCCTAGACTGTGGCCCACCGCCCAGAGTGAGGAGCCGACGATGGCTGACCTGTGGACTTCAGATCCGCGAGAGACGCTGCGCGTCGGACCGGACTTCGACCTTGCCACCTTCGATCGTGCCTCGCGAGGCGGGTTCACCGGCAGGAAGCGCGACGCCGAGAGACTGATCGCCGAACGGGGCGCTCTGCTTGCCGAGTTGCAGGAGCGTCTCTACGCAAACGGCCGCGCCGGCGGCACCGAGAACGTGCTCATCATCGTGCAGGGCCTCGATACAGCCGGCAAGGGTGGTATCGCCCGCCACGTGATGGGACTGGTCGACCCGCAGGGGGTCGCGCTGCGCAGCTTCGGTGTCCCCACGCCGGAGGAGCGCTCGCACCACTACCTCTGGCGCATCAAGAAGGCACTGCCGAAGCCCGGTCAGATCGGCCTGTTCGACCGCTCGCACTACGAGGACGTGCTCGTGGCGAGGGTCGACGAACTCGTCGAGCCGGAGGTCTGGTCGAAGCGCTTCGACGAGATCAACAAGTGGGAGAAGTCGCTCGTCGACAGCGGCACGCGCATCCTGAAGTTCGCGCTGATGGTCAGCTACCAGGAGCAGGCGAAGCGGCTCATGGAGCGCCTCGACCGCCCGGACAAGCGCTGGAAGTACTCGATGAGCGACCTCAAGACCCGCGCCAACTGGGACGCGTACCAGGAGGCCTACT
This sequence comes from Tessaracoccus lacteus, assembly GCF_029917005.1. Lineage (NCBI taxonomy): Bacteria > Bacillati > Actinomycetota > Actinomycetes > Propionibacteriales > Propionibacteriaceae > Tessaracoccus > Tessaracoccus lacteus. The sequence continues at coordinate 366,998 of NZ_CP123967.1, read as the reverse complement.
CAGACGTCTTCCGGCTGACCTCCACCGCGCGAGCGCCGTGGCACGTGCTGCCCGCCGACACCAAGTGGTTCTCGCGCCTGGTCGTCACCGAGTTCCTCACCCGGACCCTCATCGAGATGGACCTCCAGTGGCCGAGGCCCCGCTGGCAGCCGGAGGCCCAGCGCAAGCGCCTCGTCGCCACCATGACCCCCCAGGCTCTCGCGGAATCGCTGTCGGAGACGAGGGCGACCGTGCTGGAGGCCATGGAGGCCAGCATCGACGTCAACGAGGATGCCGCCGAACTGAAGACGCACCGCTACGACGACCTCAGCCGGGACGCCGCCTTCGCCGCCATCGAGGCGAAGCGCGCCTTCTGGGAGAACGATCTGGCCACCACGCTTCAACAGAAGCGGGAGCTGCTGCAGGCCGTGGCCCCGGAGCTGGTCCCAGCCGATCCTTCGACGGACGGCAGCTCGCCCACGGCCGAGAAGTCAGCGGGCAAAGCCAGCAGGTCCGCAGGCAAGGGGAAGTCCTCGGGCAAGGGCAAGAAGGGCTCGTCGAAGGGCGGCAAGAAGGCCAAGAAGTCCTCCTGACCTCCACTCAACCGCAATGCCGGCAGCATGACCTGGCGGACGGAGCCGACGGCAGGGACCCGAGCGACGGCGCGGGCGGCGGACAGGGGCGGGCGGAGGCGACGGGGCGGGCGACGGTCAGTTGCGGAGGGCCGTGAGGTCCTCGTCGGAGAGCAGCTTCGCCAGCCGCGTGAGGGCCTCCCGCCGGACGGAGCCCGAGACGGACTGCAGGGCTGTGGCGAGTTCGGCGGCGAGCAGGTCGGACTGCGAGTAGCCCGCCTCGTAGCGCCAGGCGCGGGCGACCAGCTCACGGGTCACCAGCCCCTTCTTCGCGAGCCTGTCGAGAACCGTCATGACGGTGGTGTAGGCGAGCGGGCGCTCGACGGTCAGGATCGCGTGCACGTCGGCGACGCTCCTGGGCGCGTCGGAGGACCAGAGCACCTCCATGATGCGTTGCTCAAGCTCTCCCCGGGACGACATGCGCTCAGCATAGGGCCCGCCGCGCGGGTTTTTTGCGACATGTTGTCGGTTTATGACCTCGAGTAGTAGTTTTTCGCCATGGACGCTGTAGCCCTGTCCCGATGGCAGTTCGGGATCACCACTGTCTACCACTACTTCTTCGTGCCGATCACGATCGCCATGTCGATGCTGGTGGCCGTGTTTCAGACCTTCTGGGTGCGCACCGGCAACGAGCAGTACCTCCGGCTGACCAAGTTCTTCGGGAAGCTCTTCCTGATCAACTTCGCGCTCGGCGTGGTGACCGGCATCGTGCAGGAGTTCCAGTTCGGCATGAACTGGTCCGAGTACTCCCGCTTCGTCGGCGACGTGTTCGGCGCCCCGCTCGCCCTCGAGGCGCTGCTCGCCTTCTTCCTCGAGTCGACGTTCATCGGCCTGTGGATCTTCGGCTGGGACAAGCTGCCGAAGGGTCTGCACCTCATGTGCATCTACCTCGCCGCGTTCGGCACCATGCTGTCGGCCGTGTTCATCCTGGCCGCCAACTCGTGGATGCAGAACCCCGTCGGCACCATCTACAACAACGGCCGCGCAGAGCTCGACGGCGTGTCCGGTTTCCTCGAGGTACTGACCAACCCTGTGTTCCTCGTCACCTTCCCGCACGTCATCGCGGGTGCCTACATGGTCGCGGGCGGCCTGATCGCCGCCATTTCCGGCTGGCATCTGGCGAAGATCGGCCGCGACGGCGAGGCCCGTGAGGGCGACGCCAGGACCTACCGCTTCGGCACACGCTTCGGCGCGGTCGTGCTGCTGATCGCCTCCGCGGTCACCATGTACACCGGCGACCTGCAGTCCAAGGTGATGACCGAGGTCCAGCCCATGAAGATGGCGGCGGCCGAGGCTCTGTTCTACACCCAGACCAACGCCCCCTTCTCCATCTTCACCATCGGCAACCGCGAAGGGACCGAGGCCGTCTTCTCGCTCGAGGTGCCCGGACTCCTGTCCGCGTTGTCCGGCCACGACGAGGTCCTCGGCATCAACGACCTGCGCGAGAGCTTCGCCACCGACGGCTTCATGCGCCGCGACGGCAGCCAGACGACGCTCCAGGAGCAGTACGCCGAGACCCTTGCCGCCACCCACGACGTCGACCCGATGCCCAACGTCGCGGTCTCCTACTGGACGTTCCGCCTGATGATCGGCTGCGGCATGCTCGGCATCGCGCTCGCGCTGCTGACGCTGTGGATGACCCGCAAGAACAAGTTCCCCCCGGCGGGGCGCATCTGGACCCTGCTGATGTTCGCCATGCCGCTGCTGCCGCTGGCCGCCAACTCCTTCGGCTGGATCTTCACCGAGATGGGTCGCCAGCCGTGGCTCGTCGCCGGCGTGCTGCCCACCGCCGCCGGAGTGTCCCCGACCGTCTCCAATGGAGAGGTCCTGTTCTCGATGATCGTCTACACGCTGATCTACGGCTTCCTGGCCGTGATCGAGGTGTGGCTGTTCCTCAAGTACGCGAAGAAGGGCCTGCCCGACGTCGCTCCACCTGAGGTCATCAAGGATCCCGACGCCCCCCTGACCTTCGCGTACTGAGAGGACGGACGACATGATTCACCTTCTTGAGAGCGCACCCCAGGTGCCCGTGCTCGCCACCGTCTGGTTCTGCCTGGTCGCCGTGCTCTGGCTCGGCTACTTCTTCCTCGAGGGCTTCGACTACGGCGTGGCCATGCTGATCCCCGTCCTCGGCAAGAACGACAAGGACAAGCGCGTCATCGTCAACACCATCGGCCCCGTCTGGGACGGCAACGAGGTGTGGCTGCTGACCGCGGGCGGCGCGATGTTCGCGGCGTTCCCCGGCTGGTACGCCTCGCTGTTCTCCGGCCTCTACCTGCCGTTGCTCCTCGTGCTGGTCGGCCTGATCCTGCGCGGCGTTGCCTTCGAGTACCGCTCGAAGCACCCCGATACCCGCTACCGCAACATGCTCGACTGGTTCGCCACGATCGGCTCCTTCCTGCCCTCGCTGGTGTTCGGCGTCGGGTTCGCGAACTTCATCATCGGGCTGGCCAACGACAACCTGCTGTGGAACGGCTCCTTCTGGGGCCTGTTCGGACCGTTCGCGCTGCTGGGCGGCGTGATGCTCGTGACCCTGTTCCTCGTGCACGGCTCGGCGTTCATCGCCCTGAAGACCAAGTACGAGATCCACGAGCGGGCCGAGGCTTTCGGCGGCAAGGCCGGCATCGTCGCGACGGTGCTCGTCGCGACCTTCGTGCTGTATCAGAACATCTTCTACCCGGCGAACTCCGAGTTCGGCGACTTCACCGTCGCCGCGTGGATCTGCGGGATTCTGGCCATCGTCTGCATCGCGGGCGCGACGCTGATGATCCGCAAGGGCCGCGACGGGTGGGGCTTCATCCTGACCGGCGCGACGATCCTGACGCTGTTCATCGGCATCTTCATCAAGCTGTACGGCAACCTGGGCTTCGCTCAGGACACAACCGTGGCGGCGACTGAGCGCCTGAACATCATCACGGCAGCCTCGAGCGAGACCACCCTGACCATCATGATGTGGGCCGCGATCATCTTCGTCCCGATCGTGCTGGCCTACCAGTGCTGGAGCTACTGGGTGTTCCACCGTCGCATCTCGACGAAGAACATCCCCGACGAGGTCGAGCCCGCCGCCTGACGTGTAGACAGGCTCAGCGACGGGTCGTTGAGCCTGCCGACCGGGTCGTTGAGCCTGTCGACCGGGTCGTTGAGCCTGTCGACCGGGTCGTTGAGCCTGCCGACCGGGTCGTTGAGCCTGCCGACCGGGTCGTTGAGCCTGCCAACCGGGTCGTTGAGCCTGTCGAAACGCCCTGAGCGCAGCGAAGGGTTCCACCCGACCACCGAGACACCTCGCTCCGCTCGGCGCCCTTCGACAAGCTCAGGGAACCGGGAGACGAGCTCAGGGAACCGGGAGACGAGCTCAGGGAACCGGGAGACGAGCTCAGGGGACTCGGCTGAGCCGGCGAACCGGGCACAACAATGCCTATATCGGGAGCGCTGACCGTATGTGCCAGCACGCACGACATAGGCATCGTTGTGCACGCCACCCCGCGAGTCGGGAAGCGGCGCAAGGAGGGAATCCACCTCGCTCCGCTCGGCGCCCTTCGACGAGCTCAGGGAACGGGGAGGAGAGGCTCAGGGAACCGGGAGGACAGGCTCAGGGAACCGGGAGGACAGGCTCAGGGAACCGGGAGACGAGCTCAGGGAACCGGGAGACGAGCTCAGAGCGCCAGAGCGAGAGCCCCGCACCGCATGGTGCGGGGCTCTCGCGTTCCCGGCCCGGGTCCGCGGGGCGACACACGGGGGCACAGCAACACATGCAAGACTTGGCGACGATATGGCAGGCCCCATCCATCCCCGGTTGCTCCGACGCGCCAAGGCGACCCAGGTATTCCTCGTGTCCAGCGTCGCCGTCGGCATCGTCACCGCGGTGCTGCTCATCGTGCAGGCGCGCCTGCTGGCCGACTGGATCACCAGCGTGTTCGACGCAGCTGCCTTCCCCGCCCACTCGGCCGCCACGCTGCTCCTGCTACTCGGCGTCTTCGCCGGCCGCGGACTGCTGGCGTGGGCCAGCGCCGTGCTGGCGCATCACTCCTCGGCGTCCGTGAAGTCGGAGCTGCGCCGCGACGTGCTCGCCGCCCGGCTGGCCACCCCCGTCGAGGGCGCCTCGTCGGCGTCCCTGGTGCGCATCGTCACGCAGGGCCTCGACGCGCTCGACGGATACTTCGCCAAGTACCTTCCTCAGCTCGGCCTCGCGGTCACCGTCCCGTTCATCGTCGGCGCCGCGATCCTGGTGACGGACTGGGAGTCCGCGCTCATCGTGGCCTTCACCCTCCCCCTCATCCCGGTGTTCATGGCGCTGATCGGCTGGACGACGCAGAAGGCGACGGCCCGCAGCTTCTCCGTCGCCGACCGCCTCGCCAACCACTTCGCCGACCTGATCGCAGGTCTGCCCACCCTGCAGGCCTTCGCCCGGGCACGCGCGCAGCGCCGCGGCGTCGAACTCGGCGAGGAGAACTACCGCGAGGCGACGATGAAGACGCTGTGGATCTCGTTCCTCAGCAGCTTCGCCCTCGAGATCCTCGCGTCGTTGTCGGTGGCCGTGATCGCGGTCACTGTCGGTTTCCGGCTGGTCTACGGGCAGATCGACTTCCCGACCGCCCTGTTCGTGCTGATCCTCGCCCCCGAGGCGTTCCTGCCCGTCCGCCAGGTGGGCGTGCACTTCCACGACTCCGCCGACGGGGTGGCCGCCGCCGACGCCGCCTTCGAGATCATCGACGGCGCCACCTCCCCCACCGGCACCACGCCCGCCCCCGACGGCCCCCTGACCCTCGACGACGTCTCCTACACCTACCCCGGCGACGACTCCCCCGCCACCGACGGGGTCCGGCTGAGCGTCGCCCCAGGTGAGGTTGTCGCGCTCAGCGGCACGTCGGGCGGCGGCAAGTCGACCGCGCTGGCGATGGCGATGGGTTTCATCACGCCGGAGTCCGGCCGCGTCCTGATCGGCGGCGTCGACCTCCGCGAGATCGATGCGGCGTCCTGGCGGGCGCGGACGGCCTGGGTGGCACAGGAGCCGGGACTGATCGACGGCACAGTCGGCGACAATGTCCGGCTCGGGCACCCCACCGCCGACGCCGCCGCGGTCGCCGCCGCGCTGGCCGAGGCGGGCGCCGACTTCCAGGCCGACAAGCACGTCGGCGACGACGGCGAGGGCCTCTCCGCGGGAGAGCGGCGACGCGTCGCGCTGGCCAGGGCACTCGTGCGGATCAGGCTGGGCGGCGCCCGGTTCCTCATCCTCGACGAGCCCACGGCCGGCCTCGACGCCGACACCGAGGCCCATGTGATCGACACGGTCCGCGCCACCGGCGCCAGCGTGCTCGTGGTATCCCACCGCCCCGCGGTGCTGGCCGCCGCCGACCGCGTCGTGGAGGTGGTTCCCGCATGAGGAAGCTGCTGACCAGCCTGCTCGCGGCGGTGCCGAACGGTCGCCGTCGCCTGGTGCTTGCCATCCTGCTGGCGTCGCTGGCCTCGCTGTCGTCCGTCGCCCTGATGGGGGTCAGCGCCTGGCTGATCTCCTTCGCCGCGCTCGCCCCGCCTGTCCTGTTCCTCCAGGCCCCGGCCGTCGGCGTCCGCGCCTTCGCGATCTCCCGCGGCGTGTTCCGCTACCTCGAGCGCGTCGTCGGCCACGACGTCGCCCTGCGCATGCAGGGCGCCCTGCGCATCCGCGTCTACGACAAGCTGGCCGGCACCACGCTGATCGGCCGCCGCCGCGGCGACCTGCTTACCAGGGTCGTCGCTGACGTCACCGCGATCCAGGACCTCGTGGTTCGGGTCGTGCTGCCGTTCGCGTCCGCCGCAGTCGTGGTGGTCGCGACGACCGGCGCCATCTCGCTGCTCAACCTCCCGACCGCGCTGTGGCTGTTTGCGACGGCGCTGCTGGCGGGCATCGGGCTGCCGCTCGTGGCGATGCGGCTGAGCCGCGCCGCCGATGTCGCTGTGGTTCCGGCGCGGGGGCGACTGGCCGACGAGACACGGGAGCTGGCCCACACCGCCACCGATCTGGTGGCCTACGGAGCCGACAGAGCCGCGCTCGACAGACTGCTGCAGGTCGACGACGAACTGCGCCGCGCCGAGGCGCGCGGCGCCTGGGTTCGCGGACTGGCGACCGGCGGGCAGATCCTCGCAGCGGGCATCGCCGTCGCCGCGGCCCTGTGGTTCGGGACGGTGGCCGTCGTCGCCGTCGACCTCGACCCGCGGTTCCTGGCAGTGCTCGCCCTGACGCCGCTGGCGCTGCACGAGGTCTTCGCGGCCTTCACGCAGGCGGCGCAGACATGGACGAGGTCCCGCTCCGCGCTGGGACGCATCACAGAGATCCTCGATGCAGACCCCGTCGGCGAGGGGGATGTCACGGACGGAGAGGGAGAGACCCCCGAGCTCTCGTTCAAAGATGTGACGGTCGGATGGCCGGACACCGGCGAGGTGCTGAGCCACCTCGACCTGCGTGTGTCGCACGGCGAGCGGGTCGCTCTGGTGGGCCCGTCTGGGATCGGCAAGACAACCGTCGCCGCGACAGCGCTCGGGCTGATCCCGCCGATGTCGGGCTCGGTCCAGCGCACGGGTCGCGTCGGCTACCTCGAGCAGGACGCACACATCTTCGCCACCACGGTCGGAGAGAACGTCCGCGTCGGACTCCGAGATGCTACGGACGAGCAGATCCAGGACGCCCTGCACCGCGCCGGCCTCGACCTCGACCCCTCCCGCTCCATCGGGGAGGACGGCACGACCCTGTCCGGTGGTGAGCGGAGGCGCCTCGCGTTGTCCAGGCTGCTCGTCGGCCGCAGGGATCTCATCATCCTCGACGAGCCGACGGAGCACCTCGACCGAGAGACGGCCGACGCCCTGATGGCCGACGTGTGGACCGCGTTCCGCGACGCCGCCGTGCTCGTCATCACGCACGACCCGGAGATCATCCGGGTCTGCGACCGCGTCGTGTCGCTCGCCAGGGACACGACCCCGGTCTGAGCCCGACCCGCCCGTGGGCGGAGCCGACGCACTGAGGGATGCCGATAGAATGTCCGGGTGACCTCCTCCGCACAGCGCGCACGTCGGCCGATCAAGGTGGCCGAGTTCGTCGACAACTACGGGCCCGGAAGCAACGGGCTGATGTTCGCGGTGCAGCAGCTCGAGGGGAACCTGCTCGACGCGGGCCACGAGGTCGTCGTCGTCGCCCCTGCGGCCAAGGGCCCCAACCCGCACTTCGGACGGACCGGCCGAACCGAGATCCGCCTGCCGTCGGTCAGGGTGCCGAAGATGCCGACGCGCGTCGCCAACGGCCGGCACTTCGAGCGCACGATCGATCGGGTCGCCGACATGGCCCCCGACGTGATCCACGTCCACGGCTTCGGCACCGTCGGCGCGCTGGGTGCCATGACCGCCCGCCGGCTCGGCATCCCGATGCTGCTGACCTGGCACACCGACTTCGACGCCTACGCCGACCACTACTCCGCCGTCCTGCCTCTGCTGACCGGCGTGGTGCGGGCATTCACCGCCCTGTCGCGCGGCGAGCTCGTCGACTCGGACGACCTGAAGATGGCCGAGGTCCGCTACGAGGACCGCGGCAGGTCGACGGCGCTGCTGCTAGGCGTGTGCCAGAAGATGCTGGAGAGCGCGACGCTGGTGACCACACCGTCGCCCAAGACCGCGAAGCGGTGCCTGCAGATGGCACCCGACATCACCGTCCGAGTCGTCCCGAACGGCGTCGACCCACTGCCGTCCGGCCCTCCTCCGTTCCCGCACCCCGACGGTCCGATGGTCATCTACGCCGGCCGGATCGCCCCGGAAAAGGGGATCCCCCTGCTCGCCGACGCGTTCACGCTCGTCCACTCGCAGCGGCCCGACGCACGCCTGTGCATCGTGGGAGACTGGCAGCGCTACACGCACATCAAGCGGATCCTGCAGGAGGGCCGCACCGCGGGTCGCATCATCCTGCCCGGCGAGCAGAAGCGAGACGCGCTGGGCGCCTACTACGGCATGGCCGATATCTTTGCCTTCGCCAGCCAGACCGACACTCAGGCCCTCGTGCTGCACGAGGCCGCCCTGGCCGGTCTGCCGATCGTCTCCGTCGACTACGAGCTCGACCTGGTCGTCGAGCCGGGCGTCAACGGCGAGTTCACCCGCCCGACCCCCGCGTCGCTGGCCGCCGGCCTGCTCCGCGTGATGGACCGACTGGAGGACGATGGTTGGCGCAACCGGGCCAAGGCGCGCTCCGTCGAACTGGCCAGCCAGTGGAGCATCGGCTCCCAGGCCCACGCGATGCTCGACATCTATGAGGAGCTTGCAGGCGCCCTCGTCGACGCCTGACCGGATCCAGTCCGCTGACCCGATCCGGTTCCCTGAGCTGAGCCGGTTCCCTGAGCCGATCCGGTTCCCTGAGCCGATCCCGGTTCCCTGAGCCTGTCGAAGGGCGTTGACGGAAGCGCGCCAGCGCTGACGAAACGATGCAGCCACGGCAGACCTTTCGCTGCGCTCGAGGCGCTTCGACAGGCCTGTGCTGAGCACTTCGACAAGCTCAGCACAGGCCTGTCGAAGTGCTCAACGATCCGAGGTGGTCAGGCGAGGTCGGAGTTCGCGGTGTCGATCAGCTCGCGGACCTGCTCGAGCGTGATCGGCATGCCCGGGAAGGTGGCGATGCGGCCGATCGGCACGGATGCCATCATCTCGGCCGCGCCGTCGCCAGCCTGGTCGAGCACCGCCAGGATCTGGCGGGCCATCGCACCCGCGGCGGGGTGGTCGGCGAGCTCCCCGATGGTGGAGTTCAGGCTGATCGGCAGGACGACCAGATCGCCCTCGAGCGCGACGGCCACGCTGCCGCACAGGTCGCGGCTGGATGCCCCGACCTCGAACGTGTAGGCGCCAGGCTCGACGACCCAACGGTCGACGCGGACATCCCAGTAGGCGAGGTCTCGGCGCTCCACACGGACGGTGACCGACCGCGACTGCCCCGGCGCCAGCTCGACCGACGCGAAGCCCGCCAGCGCGCGGGGCGGGCGCTGGACGGCGGACTCCTCGCGTCCGACGTAGACCTGGACGACCTCCCGACCCGCGACGGTGCCGGTGTTGGTGAGCAGCACGGTCACATCGACGTCGCCGTCGGCGGTCACCACGGCCGAGGGGTCGGAGTAGGAGAACGTCGTGTAGCTCAGGCCGTGGCCGAACGGGAAGGCGACGTCGAGGCCCCGCGCATCGTAGCCTCGGTAGCCGACGAGGATCCCCTCTCCGTAGCGCACGTGCCCGAACTCGCCGGGGAAGCTGCCGTAGCTCGGGTTGTCCTCGAGGCGCAGCGGGATGGTCTCGGCGAGCCGGCCCGACGGGTTGACTCGGCCGAAAAGGACGTCGGCCGTGGCGGTCCCGCCGGCCTGGCCCAGCAGCCAGCCCTCGAGGATCGCCGGGACGTCGTCGCGGAACGGCAGCGCCACGACGCCGCCGTTGGACAGCACGACGATGACATTGGGGTTGGCCGCGTGGACCGCGGCCAGGGTCTCGAGCTGGACGGCCGGCAGGTCGATGTGGGTGCGGTCGTAGCCCTCGGACTCCTCCAGCGCGGGGAGGCCGAGGAACACCACGACGACCTCAGCGGCCGCCGCAGCGGCCACGGCCTCGGCGCGCAGGGACGCGGCGTCGCCGGTGCCGTCGAGCGTGAAGCCGGGCGCGAAGGTGACCTCGGCGTCGGCGGCCAGCGCGTCGAGCGCAGGGTCGAGGCGGGTCGGGTTGATGAGCGACGAGCCGGCCCCCTGGTAGCGGGGGGTCCGGGCGAACTCGCCGATCACCGCAAGACTGGCCCCGGCGCGCAGCGGCAGGAGGCCGCCGTCGTTCTTGAGCAGCACCATCCCCCGACCCGCGGCCTCGCGGGCGAGCATATGGTGGGCGTCGACGTCGAGCGAGCCCGCAACCGCGGGGCGTCGCCCCGCCTTGGCCACGAGGTCGAGGACGCGCGAGGCTGCGAGGTCGAGGGCGGCCTCCGACAGCCTCTGCTCACGCACCGCCGCGACGAGCTGTGCGTCGGTGCGGCCGCCGCTGGACGGCATCTCCAGGTCAAGACCGGCGGGAAGCCCGACGACGCGGTCATTGACGGCTCCCCAGTCCGAGACGACGAGCCCCTCGAAGCCCCACTCGCCGCGCAGCACGCCGGTCAGCAGCCACGGGTCCTCCGAGGCGTAGACGCCGTTGATGCGGTTGTAGGAGCACATGACGGTCCACGGCTGCTCGCCGGTGACGACGCGCTCGAACGCGCGCAGGTAGATCTCGCGCAGTGTGCGGGGGTCGACGTCGGAGCTGGCGCGCATCCGGTCGGTCTCCTGGTTGTTGGCTGCGAAGTGCTTGAGCGACGCGCCGACTCCCTGCGACTGGATGCCGCGGACGAGCGCGGAGCCCAGCACCCCAGCGACGAGCGGGTCCTCCGACAGGTACTCGAAATTGCGTCCGCACAACGGGGAGCGCTTGATGTTGATGCCGGGGCCGAGGATCACGGCCACGTCCTCGATAGCCGACTCGACGCCAAGGGCCTCGCCGACGCGCTCGGCCAGCTCGGCATCCCAGGTGGAGGCCAGCGCGACGGCGGGCGGGAAGCACGTCGCGGGGACGCTCCCCGCCAGCCCGAGATGATCCGTCGCCCCGGACTGCTTGCGCAGGCCGTGGGGGCCGTCGGTCATCATGATCGAGGCCACGCCCAGCCGGTCGACGGCCTTGGTGGTCCAGAAGTCTGCTCCGCTGGTGAGGGATGCTCTCTCCTCCAGCGTCAGTTCGGTGATGTTGGTCACGGGATCCTCTCGGGACGTCGATGTCTAGGCAAAACCTTACGACACTAGGTTTTCAAAAGGCAAGCGTCGTTCGGTTTAAGATGTGCACATGTCGACACAGCCGAGGGGTCCCTACGCGAAGGGCCTCGCCCGACGCGAGGAGATCCTTGTCAGCGCCCTCGACGTCGTCGCCCGGGCCGGCTTCCACGGCGCCTCCATCAAGGAGATCGCCGACGAGGTGGGGCTCAGCCAGGCGGGCCTGCTGCACTACTTCACCTCGAAGGACGAGCTGTTCGTTGAAGTGCTGAGACGCCGCGACGAGCGTGACAACCGAACGTTCGAGAACGCCGACGACCCCGTCGAGGCGCTCCTGGAGGTCGTCGAGCACAACGCGAGCGTCCCCGGCCTGGTGGAGCTGTTCTCGCGGATGGCCGTCGCGGCCGCCGACCCCGAGCACCCCGCCCACGCCTACTTCCTCGAGCGGGGCGCCTCGCTCCGTGACAGCCTTGCCCGGGCCCTTGACTCCGATTCGGCGCCGGGGACCGGTACCGCCGCGGCGACCGTCGCCCCCGACCCTGCGCCGGACGCCGCCACGACTGCCCGACTCCTCCAGGCCGCCGCGGACGGGCTCCAGCTGCAGTTCCTGCAGGACCCCACCGTCGACATGGTCGCCCCCCTCCGGGCCCTCGTCGACGCCCTGCGCCGCCGCCCCTGACCCGCTCACCCGACGCGGTCAATCGGAGGTCACGACGAGGCGTCGGGCGGTGGTGTCGTCGGTGATCAGCACGTTCAGCCAGCCGCCGCGCACCATGGCCTGGATGTGGTCGGCGCGACGGTGGGTTATGTGGCCCGGTGCGTCAGTCGGGGAGGGCCGTTCCGGGGGCGGGGTAGGAGGCCTGGGCTCCCTCGAACTGGACCGTGTACGCCGCGAAACGCGCTGCGAAGGCCGCGGCAACCTCGAGGGAATCCCCGTCGGCGACCCGCGCGGCGAGCGCGCCGCAGAAGGCGTCGCCGGCCCCGACGGTGTCGACGGGGCGCACCCGGGGGGACGGAACCGACACGGTGCCGCCCGACCAGGCGACCAGCGCCCCGGCCGCCCCCAGTGTCATGACCACAGACGCGACCCCGGCCGCCCGCAGCCCGGCGACGACGTCGGCCGGCTCGGTGACATCGGGTCCGCCGAGCTGCGAGAGCGCCGCTGCCCCCTCGTGCTCGTTGACGACGAGCGGGTCGGCGGCCAGCAGCAACTGAGGGGCGACGTCGATGACCGGCGCGAGGTTCAGGATCAGGCGCCTCGGCCCACAGCCGACGACCTCGAGATCGCTGGTGGCCGGGATCTCGCCCTGCAGCACGACGACGTCGGCCGCCCCGATCACGGGTTCCCATCCCCTGACCACCCCGGGCGTGACGGCCGCGTTGGCCCCCGGCACCACGACTACGGTGTTCTCGCCCTCCGCGTCCACGCTCACGACGGCCAGACCCGTCGCCCCTGACAGGCGGCGGACGTGGGTCAGGTCGACGCCGGCCTCGGCAAGGAGGGTCGTCGCGACGGGGGCGGACGAGTCGTCGCCGACGGCGCCGCACATGGTCACGTCTGCGCCGGCGAGTGCGGCCGCGCAGGCCTGGTTGGCACCCTTGCCTCCCGGCGAGAACGTGCCGCCGGACGCGATGAGGGTCTCCCCCGGCAGGATGTGGCGGCGGAGCAGGAGATGAAGGTCGACATTCAGCGAGCCGACGACGACGACACGGGCCACGGGATCCTCCGGGGTGGTGAAGCGGGCTGGGTCCGAGACGTCAGTCCTCGAACACCACGCCCTCGGTGACGAGGAAGCCGCCGTAGGGGCGGTCCTCGCTGGTCGCCTGACACGCATCGGGGCCCTCGGCGACGCCGAGAGCCCCGATGCCTCAGGTCACTTGCCGGTCATGTCGCGCGGCACGACCCACTCATCGAACTCCTGCTCGGTCAGGCCGTTGGCCAGCGCAGACTCGCGCAGCGAGATGCCCTGGTGGTGCGCCTGCTTGGCGATCTTGGAGGCCTTGTCGTAGCCGATGTGGCGGTTCAGCGCCGTGACCAGCATCAGGTTGGAGGCAAGGTGCTCCTCGATCCGTGGCAGGTTCGGCTCGATGCCGACGGCGCAGTGGACGTTGAAGGAGCGCGCCCCGTCGGCGAGGAGGCGGATCGACTCCAGCACGGCATGCGCCATGACGGGCTTGAACACGTTGAGCTGGAAGTTGCCCTGCGTGCCGGAGAAGCCGACGGTCGCGTCGTTGCCGAACACCCGCGCTGCCACCATGGTCAGCGCCTCGCACTGCGTCGGGTTGACCTTGCCGGGCATGATCGAGCTGCCGGGCTCGTTCTCGGGGATCAGCAGCTCACCGATGCCGTCCCGGGGGCCGGAGGCGTACCAACGCACGTCGTTGGCGATCTTCATCAGCGCCCCGGACAGCACGCGCAGCTCGCCGCTGACCTCCACGAGGGAGTCGTGTGCGGACAGCGCCGCGAACAGGTTGTCGGCCTGGCGGAACTCAAGCCCGGTCTCGGCCGAGATGCGCTCGGCGGTGGTCCGGCCGAAGTCGGGATGGGCGTTGAGCCCGGTGCCGACGGCGGTGCCGCCGATCGCGAGGTCACGGGCGCGGGCGTCGGCCGCCTTCACTCCCTCGAGCGCGAAGTCGATCTGCGCGACCCAGCCGCCGATGACCTGGCCGAGGCGCACGGGCGTGGCGTCCTGCAGGTGCGTGCGGCCGACCATGACGACGTCGTCGTACTCCCTGGCCTTCGCGTCGAGCACGTCACGCAGCTCGACGATGGCCGGGTAGAGGCGCTCGTTGAGTTCCGTGACCACGGCGATGTGCATCGCAGTGGGGAACGTGTCGTTGGACGACTGGCCGCGATTGACGTCGTCGTTGGGGTGGATGGGCTTCTTGGAGCCCCGCACTCCCCCGGCCAGCTCGATGGCGCGGTTGGCGATGACCTCGTTGGCGTTCATGTTCGACTGGGTGCCGGACCCGGTCTGGAAGACCACGAGCGGGAAGTGGTCGTCGAGCTCTCCGGAGATGACGTCGTCGGCGGCCCGGGCGATGAGCTCGCCCTTCTCGGCCGTCAACTCGCCCAGCTGGGCGTTGGCATCGCCGGCGGCCTTCTTCAGCACCCCGAGGGCCTTCACCATCGCCCGACCCCATACGAAGGTGTCGCGGCCGATGTCGAAGTTGTGGAGGCTGCGTTCGGTCTGCGCGCCCCAGTAGCGGTCGTCGGCGACCTCGACGTCGCCCATGGAATCAGTCTCTATGCGGTGTCCCATGCCCTAGAACCTACCGCCGCGGTCAACCCCTCACCGACGATTCGGCGCGTCCCGCCCGGCTGCGCCACACGGCTCAACCGCGGCTCGGCAAAGGAGAAGCCCGGCCCGCTGCATTGGGGGGCGGCAGGGGACCGGGCTTCTTGTGCACCTCGCGAGGCACGCTTCAACTATAGACGCACAAAGGTCAGACCAGTCAAGTTGATCGAGGTGTTTTCCGGAAATAGTCTCAGGAGACAACTTCGTACGTCAGGGTGATGATGCCGGACGACAGTCCGCCGACTGCGCGCATCGCGCCGCGGGACAGGTCGAGGCAGCGGTCGCCGACGTAGGGGCCGCGGTCATTGATGCGGACGATGGTCGTCCTGCCGTTGGCCTTGTTGGTGACCTTCAGCTTGGTCCCGAACGGAAAACTGAGGTGCGCGGCGGTCAGGCCGTCGGGGTTGAAGGACTCGCCGTTGGCTGTCACGGAACCCGTGTCGTAGTAGGACGCGCGGCAGGTGGTCCCTGAGGCGGGCGTCAGGTCGGACGACGCGGTGCTCTCGGTCTCCTTGGTGCCCACGCGGACGACCTCGGTGACGGGCTCCTTCGTGGTTGTGGTGGACGTCAGCTCCGACGAGACCAGCTTGCCGTTGCGGTAGGTGTCGGTGTGGGTCTCGGTGGCCTTGCCCTTGACCCCCTCGGTTGTGACCTTGGTCGTACCCTTGGCGAGCTTGTCCGTCTTGACCTTCTTCGTGTCGTAGGCCACGGAGACCTTCCTCGTGCTGGTCTTGACCTCGACGTCGACGTACTTCACCGTCATGCCCTCGCTCAGCTCGGTCTCGGGCGACGGCTTCACCTCGTCGTCGGCGTCCACCTCGATGCCCTCCTGCGCAAGCAGGTCGGCGACGGTGCCCGCGGCGCGGACGGCCGCGCTGGCCCCGTCGGCCTTGAGCATGACCTCCTTGGGCGTCGAGACCTCGAGGTCGAGACCCTCGCGGCCGATGCCGACGGAGCGGGTGGCGGACAGCTTGGAGTCGGCGTCGTCGAGCTGCAGCTGAGAGAGCGCCTGCCCGACCGTCTGCGCGGTGGTCCAGACTGTGCGCTGCTCGCCGTCGACGGTGAGCGCGAGCTCGCGGCCGTAGGCGACGGAGATCTCCATCCCGTCGGTGATGGTGGTGTCGGCGGCGGGCAGGACGACGTCGTGCGAGCCGAGGTCGATGCCCTCCAGGTCGAGCACGTCCCCGACGGTGGTCTCGCGAACCGCGATGGAGCTGCTGACGCCGTCGACGGTGAGGGTGACGTCGTTCTTCTGCAGCGCCGTGGCGATGGCCGCCGTGCCGACGAGGGCGAGCGCGGCCCCGCCTGCTATCGCGGGGATGAGGATCTTTGCCATCTGGTGACCTCCAGGGTGCCACGTCCGGTGCGCCGGACGGCCTAAGCCTAGAGGCTTTCCTGAGAAACTCCAAACGCTTCCTGAGAAATCTTAATCTTTCAAGGAGAGCTGGTTCGCGGACGACCTGAAGCCCCTCAGACGGAGGCTGTTGAGCACGACGAAGACGCTCGAGAAGGCCATCGCGGCGCCCGCGATCATGGGCGTCAGCATGCCGATCGCGGCAAGCGGGATGGCAGCGGTGTTGTAGCCGAATGCCCACACCAGGTTGGACCTGATGGTGCGCAGTGTGGCGCGCGCCAGCCGCACCGCGTCGACAACGGCGCCGAGGTCGTGCCGCATCACGGTGATGTCGCCGGCCGCGATGGCCGCGTCCGTGCCGGTGCCCATGGCGATGCCGAGGTCGGCGGCCGCGATCGCGGCGGCGTCGTTGACGCCGTCGCCCACCATCGCCACCCTGTGGCCGGCGGCCTGGAGTTCATGGACGGCCTCGACCTTGCCGGCCGGGGTGACCCCTGCGCGCACCTCGTCGATGCCGAGCTGGCCGGCGACGGAGCGGGCGGTCGCCTCGTTGTCCCCGCTCAGCATCACGGGCGTGATGCCGAGGTCCTTGAGCTGCGCCACGGCGACGGCGGCGCTGTCCTTGACGGTGTCGGAGACGACGATGCGGCCGAGCACGTCGTGGTCGTCGGCGATCTCCAGGATGCTGCCGAGCCGGTCGCCCCGCCAGGTCGGGGACAGGTGGCCGAGCTCGGAGATGAAGACAGGGGATCCGGCGTAGATGACGCGACCGTCGACCTCGCCCTTGACGCCGCGCCCCGCGACGTTGACAAACCCGGAAACCGGCTCGTGCTGGGGCACGGACGCGACGATCGCGCGGGCGATCGGGTGCTCGGAGCCGGACTCGACGGCAGCGGCCAGCCTCAGCAGCTCGTCGCGGGTCACCCCGTCTGCGGGCTCGACGTCGACGACGGACATCTGTCCGGTGGTCAGGGTGCCGGTCTTGTCGAACATCACCACGTCCACACGGCGAGCCCGCTCCAGCGCCTGCGGGCCGCGGATGACGGTGCCGAGCTGCGCGCCACGACCCGTGCCGACCATGAGGGCCGACGGCGTCGCCAGACCCAGAGCGCAGGGGCAGGCGATGATCAGGACGGAGATCGCGGCCGAGAGGGCCATGGTCCAGCCGTGCGCCAGGGCCAGGTGTGCGACCAGGGTGACGGCGGCAACGACGAGTACGACGGGCACGAAGATGCCCGAGACCTTGTCCGCGAGGCGCTGGACGTCGGCCTTGCCGGTCTGCGCCTCCTCGACCATCTGCGCGATGCGGGCCAGCTGGGAGTCCGAGCCGACGGCGCGGGCCTCCACCACCAGCCTGCCGACGGTGTTGATGGAGCCGCCGACGACGTCGTCACCCTCTTCCACCTCGACGGGCAGGGACTCGCCCGTGATGATGGAGGCGTCGACGGCGGAGCGACCCTCGACGATGACCCCGTCGACCGCGACCTTCTCGCCCGGTCGCACGACGACACGGTCCCCGACGCGCAGACTCGCGACATCGACCTGGCTCTCGCGACCGTCCGCCAGCAGCGTCGCGCTCTTCGCCCCGACCTCCAGAAGCGCGCGCATCGCCGCCCCGGACTCGCTCTTCGCGCGGGCCTCGATCCACCTACCCAGCAGCAGGAACGAGATGATCGTGACGGCGGCCTCGAAGTAGATGAAGCCCATGGCGTCCTGGGCGACCAGGTCGAACGTGAAGCTGTGCTTCATGCCGATCATGCCTGCGTGGCCGAACAGCATGGCGTAGAGCGACCAGGCGTAGGCGGTCAGCGTGCCGAGGCTGACGAGCGTGTCCATCGTCGTGGTGCCGTGTCGCAGGTTGACCCAGGCGGCCCTGTGGAAGCCGCGTCCGAGCCAGAGGACGACGAACGTCGACGCCACGAGCGCGAGCCATTGCCAGCCGTCGAACTGCAGCGCCGGCACCATCGACACGGCGACGACGGGGACGCTCAGCAGGAACGACGTGACGGCGCGTCGCCCTAGCTCCGCCGTCTCGTCGTCGTTGCGCCGGGTCGGGGCGGGAAGGCTCGCGCCGTAGCCGGCCTTCTCCACCACCTCGATCAGGTCGGTGGCGGTCAGTCCGACCGGAGCGTCGACGGTCGCCTTCTCGGTCGCGAAGTTGACCGTCGCGGACACGCCGTCGACCTTGTTGAGCTTCTTCTCGATCCGGGCCGCGCACGAGGCGCAGGTCATGCCCGAGATGTCGAGGTTGATCGTGGTGGTGGACACGGGTGGGTTACGCCTCTTCTCAGGCCTCGACGACGGTGTAGTCGCCCGCTTCACGGACGGCTTCGACGATGAAGTCGAAGGGGATGCGCTCGTCGGACTCGACCGACATGGTCCCTTCGAGCTGCACGTTGACGTTCTTCACGCCCTCGACCTCGGAGACCTCCTCCGTGACGTGGTTGACGCAGTTGCCGCAGGTCATTCCCGAGACGGTGTACGTGGCGATCATTCTTGCTCCCTTGGGTGATGGGGTTCGGTTACTTCGCGAGCCGGCGGATGGCCTGCATGGCCTCGTCGAGCTTCTCGTCGGCCTCGGGTCCGCCCTTGCGAGCGGCGTCGGCGACGCAGTGGGACAGGTGGTCCTCCAGGAGGCCCATGGAGACGGCCTTGAGCGCACTGGTCACGGCCGAGATCTGGGTGAGGACGTCGATGCAGTACTTGTCCTCCTCCACCATCCGCGCGATCCCGCGCGCCTGGCCCTCGATCAGCTTCAGCCGACGCAGGTACTCCGCCTTCTGAGGCGTGTAGCCGTGATGCGCATGCTCGTTCATGGGTTCCTCCTTCTGTGAGTATACCCCCAGGGGGTATCCAGTTCAACCACGCCCGCCTTTCAACCACGGCCCCCGTCGCCACCTGCCTCGGCACACCGCCTCCTCCGCCGCCGCCCCATCCGCAGACGGGAAATAGCGTTGGCGTCCGCACAAGGGTGGCCGACGGCGGCGCGGGGCCGTCGAAACGGCCGACGGTGGCTCGAGCCCACCGGGAGGCGCGAAGGGCACGGGGCCGCCGAGAGGCGCCGCGACGGCTGTCCACAGCGGACCGGTCAGCCTGTGGACAACTCGCGGCAGCAGTTGGCATGCAGAACTCGGCTACCTCGACACATCCGACGGCACTAAAGTGCATCACCCCTTGTGGTTCAGCTATTGCCACACGGCGGAGGCCGTGATATAGCCGGCCGGGCGAGGAGCCGGCGCGCACTCCGGAGCCGGGGAGATTTGTGGACAAATCCCCCGAGCGAGACGCCAGGGACATTTATAACGGTTTGATAACATCACTCAGGGGAAGTGCACAGCTTCGTTCACATCCCTCCACCGGGGCGGCCCAGGTTGTCCTCAGCTGTCCACACGGCGTCCACAGAGTTGTCCACAGCTGTGGGCGGTGGGCACGTCAGCTGGCCGAGGAACCGTCGGACCCGTGCCCTAGCCTTGCTCTCGGCAGATTTCCCGCGCGTTGGAGGTGGCACATGTCGGCCGCTCAGGTCTACGACGACCGCGACCTCGATCGCACCCCGCCTCAGGACCTCGAGGCGGAGCAGAGCGTGCTCGGCGCCATGCTGATGTCGAAGGATGCCATCAGCGACGTCGTCGAGGTGCTGCGCGGCGTCGACTTCTACCGCCCCAACCACGAGACGATCTTCGACGCGATCATCAACCTCTACGGCCGCGGCGAGCCGGCGGATGCCATCACCGTGGCCGGCGAGCTCGGTAAGATCGGCCAGCTGGCGAAGGTCGGCGGCGCCGTCTACCTCCACGACCTGCTCTCCAGCGTCTCCATCGCTGCCAACGCGCCCTACTACGCGGAGATCGTGCGCGACAAGGCCGTCCTCCGACGCCTCGTCAACGCCTCCATCCGCATCGCGCAGCTCGGCTACCAGGGCCAGGGCGAGGTCGACAAGATCGTCGACGAGGCGCAGCAGACTCTCTTCGAGGTCACCGAGAAGAAGGCTTCCGAGGACTACAAGTCCATCCGCGAGCTGTTGGAGCCCACGTTCGACGAGATCGAGTCCATCCAGTCCTCGGGCGACGCACTTTCGGGCGTCCCCACCGGATTCACGGAACTGGACCGGCTCACCAACGGCTTCCACGCAGGCCAGATGATCATCGTGGCCGCCCGACCCGGCGTCGGGAAGTCGACGTTCGCGCTCGACATCTGCCGCAGCGCCGCAATCCACCACGACCTCACCGCCGCGTTCTTCTCGCTCGAGATGAGCCGCACCGAGATCGTGATGAAGATCCTGTCGGCGGAGGCCTCCGTCCCGCTCGGCCGCATCCGCGGCGGCGGCGGCAAAATGGACGAGACCGACTGGCAGCGCATCACGGACAAGTCGGCCGTCCTCGGCGAGAAGAACCTCTTCATCGACGACTCCCCCAACCTCACGATGATGGAGATCCGCGCCAAGGCGCGGCGCCTGAAGCAGCGCAATGACCTGCAGCTGCTCGCCATCGACTACATCCAGCTGATGAGTTCCGGTAAGAAGGTCGAGTCCCGCCAGCTGGAGGTCTCGGAGTTCTCCCGCCAGATCAAGCTGCTCGCCAAGGAGCTGGAGATCCCGGTCATCGCGCTGTCGCAGCTGTCGCGTAACACCGAGGCACGCAAAGACGGCATCCCGCAGCTGAGCGACCTCCGAGAGTCCGGCTCGCTCGAGCAGGACGCAGACATGGTCATCATGATCCACCGCCCGGAGATGTACTCGCAGAACCCCACCGACGAGGAGCGCGGCCTTGCCGCCTTCCACATCCCGAAGCACCGCAATGGCGAGACGGGCAAGATCGACGCCCTGTTCCAGGGGCACTACTCCCGGTTCACCAACGCCCCCATGTGATCGGACGTGACCGGCGGCACTCCTCGGCGGCCCACCGCGACGGGCGGCCTCATGACCGTGCGGCCTACCGCCGGCCCTCCCCCGGCGCCCTGCGGCCACCACAGGGCGAGGCCAGCGGACCGGCTTGTTAGGGTCTCTGCATGGCAGACGTGACTGAGCCCCGAACCGCGCTGGAGCGCGCCCGCTTCGGCCGCCGACTCGGCACCGGCGACCGTTTCGTCGGGTTCTGGCTCGAGTTGGCGGTGGCGGGCCGCAACGCCTCCCTCGGCGGCGACCGTCGCAACGTCGCACGGACGATCCGCGCGTTCTTCAAGGGCACAAGGGCGGCCGTCGACGAGGCCGGGGTAGACGCGCTGCACGCAGAACTCCGTGACGCCGCCCAGCTCTACTGGGGCAGCTGCCTGACCGACCCGCAGTACTCCAGCACCCTCTTCGGCCTCAAGCGCCTCGACGATGCCGAACTGCGCGGCAAGATCGCGCTGGAGTACGCGCAGGCGGCGCGTCTGATGGTGGACTCCGGCGCGCTACTCGGCCCTGCCGCCGACCTGCCTGGCCTCTACCTCGACGGGCTGCTGCTCGCAGCCCCCGGCCTCCAGGACCAAGTCCGCGCCGTGGTCTCCCGCTACGCCGAAGTCGAGGCTGCCGTCGCCGACCGCCTCCCCGAGCCACCGGCCGACTGAGCCGCCGGTGCTCGCCATCGACCCTTCGCTACGCTCAGGGCGTTTCGACAGGCATGTGCTGAGCTTATTTGTCGAGGTGAACCTCGGACCCTTCGCTACGCTCAGGGCGTTTCGACAGGCATGTGCTGAGCCTGTCGAAGTGCTCAACGATCAGCTTGTCAAAGGGCCGTACCCGGTTCCCTGAGCTTGGTCGTTGGGCCGTACCCGGTTCCCTGAGCCTGTCGAAGGGCCTTGAGCGAAGCGAAAGGACACCCGTGACCCACGACCACGAGGCCGTCCGGCATGAGCTGGCCGTCTGGTTCGCGGCCGGGCACCGGCCGCTGCCGTGGCGCGGCGCCGAGGTCACGCCGTGGGGCGTGCTCGTGAGCGAGATCATGCTGCAGCAGACCCCCGTCTCGAGGGTCGAGCCGCGGTGGCGCGTCTGGCTGACCCGCTGGCCCACTCCCGCCGACCTCGCCGCCGCCCCCGTCGACGAGGTGCTGCGCGCCTGGGACCGCCTCGGCTACCCACGCCGGGCGCTGAGACTGCGCGACGCCGCGGCCGCGATCGTCGCACGCCACGACGGCCAGGTCCCCGACGACGAGGCGGCGCTGCTCGCCTTGCCCGGCATCGGCCGCTACACGGCCGCCGCCGTGCTCGCCTTCGCGTTCGGCCGCCGATCGTTGGTCCTCGACGTGAACATCCGCCGCGTCCTGGCGCGCATCGAGACCGGCGTCGAGCACCCGCCCCCACACGAGACCGCCGCCGAGCGGAACCGCGCCTGGGATTGGGTGCCCGACGGCGACGCGGAGGCGGCGCTGTGGTCAGCCTCCGCGATGGAGTTGGGCGCCGTGGTCTGCACCGCGCGGGCGCCCCGCTGCGAGGCCTGCCCCGTCGCCCGGCACTGCGCGTGGCTCGCGGCCGGCCGCCCGGAGTGGGGCGGCGCACCGCGCGTGGCGCAGGCATGGGAGGGGACCGACCGTCAGTGCCGAGGTCGGCTCATGGCCGCGTTACGCGCTGCCGACGGTCCGGTGTCGCTGGCCGATGTCGCCTGGCCCGACCCGGAGCAGCTGACCCGCTGCGCTGACTCGCTGGTCGCCGACCGGCTCGCGGCACGATCGGCTTCAGGGCTCACGCTCCCCTGACCGACGCCGGTCAAGGCTCACGCCGCGCGCGGTGCGTACATGATGATGCCGACGCCGACGAGGCAGATCAACGCCCCGACCACGTCCCAGCGGTCAGGACGGAAACCGTCGAGCACCATGCCCCAGGCCAGCGATCCGACGATGAACACGCCCCCATATGCGGCGAGAATCCGGCCGAAGTTGGCATCGGGCTGCAGCGTCGCGACGGCGCCGTAGAGGCCTAGCGCGACCACGCCCGCCCCGATCCACAGCCAGCCCCGGTGCTCGCGGATGCCCTGCCAGACCAGCCAGGCGCCGCCGATCTCGCAGACGGCGGCGGCGACGAACAGCGCGATGGACTTCAGCGTGAGCATGGCCCCGAACCTATGCCATGTCGGTGGGCTCCCCTAGTCTCGAGGCATGATCCAGGCTGTCGTGTTCGACCTCGGCGAGGTGCTGGCCTCCCCGCCCGACCTGCTACCGATGCTCGCCGCGCATCTCGTCGTGCCCGTCGAGCGGCTCGAGCCGCTGTACTGGGTCGGGCGCGACGCATACGACGCCGGGGTCGACGACGCGGCCTACTGGGCCCCGCTGCTCGAGGCCCTCGACCGGCCGACCGACGCGGAGTTCATGGATGAGCTTGCGCTGCTCGATGCCGGCATCTGGACCGGGCTGCGGCCGGACGCCAGGCAGCTGCTGCGCGACTGTCGCCACGCGGGACGCCAGGTGGCCGTGCTCAGCAACTCTCCCCACGCGATGCAGGTAGTGGCCGACCGGGCACCCTGGCGCGAGGATCTCGACAGGCTGTTCGTCTCCGCCACCTACGGCATCGTCAAGCCGGACCCCGAGATCTACCGCCTCGTCACCGACGACCTGCGGCTCCCGGCCGATCGCATCGCCTTCGTCGACGACCGGCCCGCCAACGTCGACGCAGCCGTGGCCGAGGGCTGGCAGGCCCACCTGTTCGTCAACGACGACGACACACGCGCCTGGCTGGAGGAGCTCGGCGTCCTGCTGCCCCGCGCCACCCCGCAACCGTAGGGTGGCGACATGAACACGCGGGCGGAAGGGGCGCTGATCGGGCTCGCGCTCGGCGACGCGCTTGGCATGCCGACGCAGCTGCTCACCAGGTCGCGGATCCGCGACCTGTTCGGAGAGCTGGACGCCTTCCATGCCGGACCGGCAGAGAACCCGATCTCGCCAGGCCAGCTGGCCGGCACTGTCACCGACGACACGCATCAGGCGATGATCCTCGCCCGGCTGCTGATCGAGGGCGATGGCGCCGTCGACCTCGACGCCTTCGCGGTGGAGCTCATCGCCTGGCACGAGCGGATGGAGGCCGCGGGTTCGCTGGACCTGCTTGGCCCCTCCACGCTGCGCGCCATCACCGCCTTCCGGGACGGGACCCCGGCGACGGAGACCGGCCGCTGGGGCGACACCAACGGCGCCGCCATGCGCGTCGCGCCGTTCGGGATCGCGCACCGCGCGCTGCCGCTTGTGGCCTTCGTCGATCGGCTCGCCGCCGTCAACGTCCTGACGCACAACACCACGATCGGCAACGCCGGGGCGGCCGCCATCGCCGCGGCCGTGTCGGCCGGGATCGACGGCGCGACGGTCGCCGACCAGCTCGGCACTGCAGTCGAGGCGGCCCAGCTCGGCGCGCTGCACGGGCATGACACGGCCGGCCCGTCGGTAGCGATGCGCATCATGTGGGCGATCTCGCTGGCCGCGGCCGCCGACGACCCCTGCGAGGCGATCGCCACGCTGGTCGGCACCTCGGTCGCGACGCAGGAATCGGTGCCCGCAGCGCTGGCGATCGTCGCCGCCTTCCCCGACGATCCCTGGCGCGGCGTATGCGCCGCGGCCTCGCTCGGAGGCGACTCCGACACCGTCGCGGCGATGGCCGGGGCGGTCTTCGGCGCGCGGCATGGCGTCGAGGGTTTCCCGCCTGACGCGGTGGCGTTCCTGGAGGCCGCGAACCCCGGATTCGACCTGCGCCGCGTGGCCTCCGAACTGATGGAGATGCGCCGATGAGCCCACGGCTCGTAATCGTGGGATCCGTCATCGCCGATCAGATGATGACGGTCCCGCGCCTGCCGGAGCGCGGCGGCGACGTCATGGGCGGTCCCGTCGTCGCGCAGGCTGGTGGCCTGTTCAACGTCATCGCCGCCGCGTCGCGCCTGGGGATGCCGACCGCACTTGCCGGGCGCGTCGGGACCGGTCTGGTGGGCGACCTGCTGTGGCGTGAACTGGCCGCGACAGGCACCGACGTCCTGCTCGTCCGTGCCGTCGACGGTGACTCCGGCTGCTGCATCGGCTTCATCGAGCCCGACGGTGAGCGCACGTTCGTCACTAGCCCCGGCGTCGAGCAGACACTGACCGACGCCGACCTCGACACCGTCGCGTGGCGGGCGGACGACGCGCTCTACGTCAGCGGATACGACCTGCTCTACCCGTCGACCGGCCCGGCCGTCGCCCGGCTCCTCGCGCGGCTGCGGCCCGTCACGGTGCTGCTCGACCCCGGCCCCCTGATCGGGGAGATCCCCCGCGACGTCCTCGACACGGTGCTGGCGCACACCACGATCCTCAGCCTGAACAAACGCGAGCTCGGGATCATCGGGGAACCCGTCGACGCCCCGCTGGGCATCTGGGGTCGGCTGCCCGACGACGCGACGGTGATCGCGCGAGTCGGCCCCGACGGAGCCTGGGTCCACCGGCGCAGTGAGGCGCCGTTCCGCGTCCCCGCGTTCCCCGCCACCCCAGTCGACACGACGGGCGCTGGCGACGCGCACGCCGGCGCGCTGCTCGCTTCCCTCGCCGACGGACTGGACCTCCCTGCTGCCGTGAGGCGCGCCAACGCAGCGGCCGCCATCGCCGTTTCACGATTCGGGTCGGCAGCCGGCCCCACCAGCGCGGAGCTGGCCGAGGCCCTAGCCTGACCCCAGGAGGCAGCCATGCGCATCGGGATTCCACGAGAGATCAAGAACAGCGAGTTCCGGGTGGCGATCACGCCAGCCGGGGTGCACGAGCTGACCGCCCACGGGCACCACGTCTCCGTCGAGGCGGGTGCCGGCGGCGGGTCGTCGATCAGCGACGACGAGTACCGCGCCGCAGGGGCCACCATCCTCGACGAGGCGGCCGAGGTCTGGGACCTCTCGGATCTCGTGTGCAAGGTGAAGGAGCCCGTCGCCTCCGAGTATCCGCTGCTGCGCGACGACCTCGTCCTGTTCACCTACCTGCACCTGGCCGCCGATCCCGCCCTCACGAAGGCTCTGCTCACGGCCGGCACCACGTCCATCGCGTACGAGACGGTGCAGACGGCCGCCGGCGTGCTGCCGCTCCTGTACCCGATGAGCGAGGTGGCCGGCTGCCTCGCACCGCAGGTCGGCGCGCAGGCGCTCATGCGGGTCGACGGTGGGCGCGGGATCCTGATGGGCGGCATCGGGGGTGTGCCGGAGGCGAAGGTCGTCGTGCTCGGAGCCGGCGTCGCCGGGCAGAACGCCGCCGCGGTCGCCGTCGGCATGGGCGCCGACGTCACGCTGCTGGACACCAACCTCGACAAGCTCCGCGACGCGGGCCGGCGCTGGGGAGGGCGGGTCCACACCGTCGCGTCGTCGGCGCTGGCGGTGCGCGAGCAGGTCACGGCCGCCGACCTCGTCATCGGCACGGTGCTTATCCCCGGCGCGCGGGCTCCGCGGCTTGTCACCGACGAGATGGTCGCGCAGATGCGACCCGGCTCTGTGCTGGTCGACGTGGCGATCGACCAGGGCGGCTGCTTCGAGTCGAGCCGACCCACGACGCACGAGGACCCAACGTTCCGCGTACACGAATCGGTGTTCTATTGCGTGGCCAACATGCCGGGCGCCGTCCCGTGGACCTCGACGCGTGCACTGACGAACGCGACGCTGCCATACCTGGTCGAACTGGCCCAGCTCGGGTGGCATGACGCGCTGCGCGTCGATCCGGCACTGGCCCGAGGCCTCGCAACGCACGCTGGCCGCCTGACATCCCAGCCCGTGGCCGAGGCCCTTGGCCAGGAGTGGACGACCGTCGCCCAGGTGCTGGAGCGCTCCTGATCGCGGTTGCCAGCGCCACCGGTCCCCTGAGCCACCCGTTCCCTGAGCCTGTCGAAGGGCCCTGAGCGCAGCGAAGGGACTCACCTGCCGAGGGGTCACCCCTCTCGCTCCGCTCGAGGCACCTCGACAAGCTCGGCGACCCGACCAGTCCCCTGACCCCGTCGAAGGACCCAACCCCCAGTCCCCTGAGCCACCCCGGCTCCCTGAGCCTGTCGAAGGGCCCAACCCCCGGCTCCCTGAGCCTGTCGAAGGGCCCTGAGCGCAGCGAAGGAACTCACCTGCCGCGGGGTCACCCCTCTCGCTCCGCTCGAGGCACCTCGACAAGCTCGGCGACCCGACCAGTCCCCTGACCCCGTCGAAGGGCCCGCCCCCCCAGTCCCCTGAGCCACCCCGGCTCCCTGAGCCTGTCGAAGGGCCCTGAGCGCAGCGAAGGAACTCACCTGCCGCGGGATCACCCCTCTCGCTCCGCTCGAGGCACCTCGACAAGCTCGGCGACCCAACCCAGTCCCCTGACCCCGTCGAAGGACCCAACCCCAGCCCCCTGAGCCACCCCGGCTCCCTGAGCCTGTCGAAGGGCCCAACCCCCGGCTCCCTGAGCCTGTCGAAGGGCCCTGAGCGCAGCGAAGGAACTCACCTGCCGCGGGATCACCCCTCTCGCTCCGCTCGAGGCACCTCGACAAGCTCGGCGACCCAACCCAGTCCCCTGACCCCGTCGAAGGACCCAACCCCAGCCCCCTGAGCCACCCCGGCTCCCTGAGCCTGTCGAAGGGCCCAACCCCCGGCTCCCTGAGCCTGTCGAAGGGCCCTGAGCGCAGCGAAGGGACTCACCTGCCGCGGGATCACCCCTCTCGCTCCGCTCGAGGCACCTCGACAAGCTCGGCGACCCGACCCAGTCCCCTGACCCCGTCGAAGGACCCAACCCCCAGCTCCCTGAGCCACCCCGGCTCCCTGAGCCTGTCGAAGGGCCCAACCCCCGGTTCCCTGAGCCTGTCGAAGGGCCCTGAGCGCAGCGAAGGGACTCGCTTTCCCGGCCCCGTGCCCTCTCCCGGCGGTCGATCAGTGCGTCGCCAGCCCGGAGACCAGGTTGATGGTGCACGCCAGCACGACCGCGCCCAGGAAGTAGCTGAGCAGCGTGTGCGCGAGCACCGCGCGACGCAGCTGGCCGGTGCGCAGCGTCGTGTCGGAGACCTGGTAGGTCATGCCGAGGCAGAACGACAGGTACGCGAAGTCGGAGTAGGTGGGAGCCTCGTCGCCGAAGTCAATGGGCGGGCTGGGCGCGGAGAAATACAGGTCGGCGTAGCGGACGCCGTAGACGGTGTGGACGAGGACCCAGCTAGCGGCGACGGTGGTCGCGCCGAGTGCCGCGGACGCGTCGTCGGCGGCCTGACCGGCGAGCAGCACGAAGCCGATGCCCCCGACGCTGGCGAGCGAGGCGAGGACCAGCACGAGGTCGGTGGGTCCGCGACCGGGGTCCTCCTGGCGTGCGTTGGCGGCGGTCTGCCTCGCGTCGAGGCGCCAGAGCTTGGCCCAGGTCCAGACGCAGTACAAGAGCACTCCGACCGTCCAGCCGGCCGAGGCGGCCAGGTGCGGGGACGCGAACGCGGCGACCAGCAGCCCGACGCCGACGCCCACTGCCGCGCAGATCAGCAGCCGGGTGGTGCGGTGGACGGCGCGGGATGCCTGCATGGCGTCAATCTAGCCACCGCGGCCAGCGCTGCGCATCCACGCTGACCACCACGCCACCCTCACCGACAGAGGCCACCCTCGGTCACCGATGGGTGGCCTCTGTCGGTAAGGGTGGCGTCGGCCAAGAAGGGTGGCGGCAAGGAGGCGCGGTGATTAGCTCTCGGCGCCGACACGCCAGTAGCCCATGAACGCGACACGACGACGGTCCATGCCTGCGTCGCCGACGAGGAACCGGCGCAGCGACCGGATGACGCCCGCCTCGCCCGCGAGCCAGGCGTAGAGTCCGCCGTCGGCGCTGGTGCCCTCGGGCACCTCCCACAGGAGTTCGTCGTCGGGGATCTCGAGGGCTGCGATGTCGCAGGTGTCGCAGCAGCGGGCGGCACACGTGCGGGCGACCCAGTCGCGCACCTCGGCGGTCAGCCGCTCGCCCCTGGCGCCCTCGCGTGCGAGCCACTTCACGGTCATGCCGGCGGGCGCGTCCACGTGCAGGGCGTCGTCCGCGCTGGGCACCTCGATGACGGCCAGCCCGCGGGCGTCGGCGCCGAGCGACTCGATGATCGCGCAGATGGCGGGCGCGGCGGTCTCGTCGCCGACGAGGAGGTGTGAGTCGACGAAGCCGGGCCGGTAGTCGATGCCCAGCTCGCGACCGGGGCTGAGGTCGTCGGGGCCGATGATGATCAGTTCGTCCCCGACTGTCGCGTAGCAGGCGAACGCCGAGCCGGGACCGGTGTCGCCGTGGCACACGAAGTCGACGTCGACCTCGCGCAGCTCCTGGCGGACGGCCCGGACGGTGTAGGTCCGCACGTCGCAGCGGGAGTCCTCGTCCTGGAGGCGCCAGTCCGAGTACCAGTCCTGCTTGCGCGGGAACGTCTCCATGCCCGTGACGGGGTGCGGAAGGATGAGTTTGATGCGCTGGTCGAGCCCGGCGGTGCCGAACTCGTGGAGGTCGTCACCTGTGAACGTGAGGCGCACGAAGTGCGGGCTCAGCTGCGTTCTGGCCGCGACGCGCACCTCGAAGGCGCGGTAGGCCGGACGTTCGGTTGCTTCGACGACGGTAGCTGTCACCTTGCAAGTATTACATGAGGGGAGCCTTACCTAAACCTCCGGCCCATGGCCGCGCCCCCTCAGGGCGCTGCGACGACGCGGACGGCCGTCATGTCTGCTCATCTCGCCTCGCGACTGTCCGCCTCACGCTCGGAGTTGTCGCCTCGTCGCCCTCGCGCGAACCCACCTGCACCCACCCAAGAAGCGTCAGTGCCCACTGCAGTCGCGGCCGGCAGTAGAGCCGAGCCACTGCAGTCGCCCAAGGACGTCGGCACAGCAGAAAATCGGGCAGTGCCCGATTCTCCCCGGTCCGCTCAGGAAAAGCGCACACGGCCCGACAAGCTCGTCCGCAGCTCGCCGTCCCCCCAGCAGGCTGTGAACGAAACTCGGCACCAGACCGAGGAGAAACGGGCACTGCCCGAAACTCGGGGAGACTCGTGACCGGGGTGACTCGATTCGACGACCGGGCCCGACGGATGGGCTGCTACTCCTGGGCGAGCACGAACAGCAGCACCACCGACGCACCGACCAGCCAAGCAGGCGGCGGCTACTCCTGGGCGAGCACGAACGGCAACACGGCCGACGCGCCGGCCTGGCGGAGCAGCCGGGCTGCGAATGTGAGCGTCCAGCCGGAGTCGGTGCGGTCGTCGACCAGCAGGATCCGACGACCGGGCAGACCGGCGCGCGCCTGGTCGGACAGTGCCATCTCAAGCCTCCCGGCGATGCCGGCCAGCCGCAGCGCCGAGCCGACGTCGTGACGGCCGGGCTCGGAGCCGGTCTTCGGGCGGATCTCGCCGACGATCGGCCGATCGAGGATCCTTCCCAACCCCTGGGCCAGATGCTCGACGAGCCGGGGCCGGGCGGCCGAGGCGACGGAGACGATCCCGTCGATCTCGGATGCCTCCGGCCACGCCTCCAGCACTCGGGCCAGCGCGTGCCTGAGCGGCACAGGCACCTCGGAGTCGGGGGCGCCGGGGGCGAAGAGGTCGCGCAGCGGCGCGGACCAGCCGAGGCCGTCGAGCCGGGCGACGGCGCGGCCGGGCTCGGCCTGCTCGTCGACGGGGATGCGGCCGGAGAGGCTCACGCCGAGCGCGCTCATGCCCGAGGGCCACTGTCGGCGCGCCGTGATCTCGATGCCTGGGCGGTCCATCGCGGCGCGGGCGGCGTCGATGGCCGCGCGGTCGGGCAACGGCGGGAGGTTCAGTTCCGAGCAGCGGTCGCAGCGACCGCAGCGCCAGCCATCGACCAGCTCGGGGTCATCCAGCTGCGCCCTCAGGAACGCCATGCGGCACCCGGCGGTGGCCTCGTAGTCCTTCATCGCCTGCTGCTCGTGGAGCCTGGACTGCTCGACCCGCGCGTAGCGGTCGGCGTCGTAGGTCCAGGGCTGGCCGGTGGCCGTCCAGCCGCCCTTGACGCGGCGGACGGCGCCGTCGACATCGAGCACCTTCAGCATCTGCTCGAGCCGGCTGCGCTTGAGGTCGACGTAGGTCTCGAGCTTCGGCAGCGACATCGTGCCGTGCTCGCCCAGCACCGACAGGGCCTCGCGCACCTGGCGCTCGGCAGGGAACGCCAGCGACCCGAAGTAGCTCCAGATCGCGCCATCCTCCTCGCCGGGAACCAGCACGACGGTGGCGTCGGCGACGCCGCGACCCGCACGTCCGACCTGCTGGTAGTACGCGATGGGTGAGCTGGGCGCGCCGAGGTGGATCACGAAGCCGAGATCCGGCTTGTCGAAGCCCATGCCCAGCGCACTGGTCGCGATCAGGGCCTTCACACGGTTGGCGAGCAGGTCCGCCTCCAGCTGCTCGCGCTCCGCGTTGTCGGTCTGCCCGGTGTACGCACGGGCGTCGATTCCCCGCTCGCGAAGCTGCTCCGCGACCTGGTTCGCGGCCGCGACCGTGAGCGTGTACACGATGCCGGACCCCTTGAAGCTCTGCAGAGCCTCCACCAGCCACGCGACCCGGGTCGGCTGGTCCGTCACCGGCAGCACGGCCAGGTGCAGCGACTCCCGGTCCAGCGAGCCGCGCAGGACCAGCACGTCCTCGGCCCTGCCGTCGGCATGCACGGCCAGCTGCTCGGCGACGTCGCGCGTGACGCGCTCATTGGCGGTCGCCGTGGTGGCGAGCACGGGGATGTTGGCGGGGAGGTTGGCGATCAGGTCCCGGATGCGCCGGTAGTCAGGGCGGAAGTCGTGGCCCCAGTCTGAGACGCAGTGCGCCTCGTCGACCACGACGAGTCCCGCGTCGGCGGACAGGCGCGGCAGCACCGTGTCGCGGAAGTCCGGGTTGTTGAGGCGCTCGGGCGAGCAGAGCAGCACGTCGATGTCGCCCGACGCGATGCGCTCGCGCACCTCGTCCCACTCGGTCACGTTGGCGGAGTTCATCGTGACCGCGCGGATGCCGGCCCGCTCGGCCGCCGCGATCTGGTCGCGCATCAGCGCGAGCAGCGGCGAGATGATGACGGTGGGCCCGGCCGCCCGTGCGCGCAGCAGCGCCGTCGCGACGAAGTAGACGGCCGACTTGCCCCAGCCGGTGCGCTGCACCACCAGCACGCGACGGCGGTCGTTGACCAGCGCCTCGATCGCCGACCACTGGTCTTCGCGCAGAGCCACGTCATCGCGGCCCACGAGGCGCCGCAGCACGGCCTCTGCCTCGTCGCGTGGCGCGGGAGGCCATTCGGCGACGGTGGTGCGCTCCAGCGGCCCAGCCGGCTGACGGGGTTCCGGCTCGATGCCACGGCGCGGGAGGCCTGCCTCCCAGCCCGCGCCGTGAAGGTCGTCGGGTGGCAGGAAGTCATCCTCCGGCGGCGGCGCCCAGTCGTCGTCCGGTGGAACGTCGCTCCAGTCATCGCGCATGGGCTCCACCCTAGGCAACCCCACCGACAGTCACCCAGCCAGCGCGTGCGGGTCGTTGAGCCTGTCGAAACGCCCTGAGCGAAGCGAAGGGTCCACGCCGACGCCGAGACCCCGCCTCGCTCCGCTCGGCGCCCTTCGACAAGCTCAGGGAACCGGTGGAAACAAAACCAGGGAACCGGTGGAAACAAGCTCAGGGAACCGGTGGAAACAAAACCAGGGAGCCGAAGACGAACTCAGAGAACCAAAGACGAGGTCAGAGAACCGAACGAGACACGCTCGGAACCGCGTCGTTGAACACCTGCCCACCCTTGGTCGTTGAGCCCGTCAAAGCCCACCCGGGTCGTTGAGCACTTCGACAAGCTCAGCACAGGCCTGTCGAAACGCCCTCAGCGAAGCGAAGGCCCTGCCCGCCAACCTCAGCCGATCAGCAGGTCTCCGGGACGTTGCGGTCGAGCTCGGAGAGCCAGGCGGCCGACGACGCGTCGGACGGCATCCGCCAGTCACCGCGGGGCGAGAGCGACCCGCCAGCCAACACCTTCGGGCCGTTGGGGATTGCCGTGCGCTTGAACTGGTTGCTGAAGAAGCGGCGCAGGAACACACGCATCCACTTCTTGATGGTGGCGAGGTCGTACGACGTCCTGTCCTCGTCCGGGTAGCCGGCCGGCCAGTCACCGGCCGCCTCGTCGCGCCAGGCGTGCCAGGCGAGGAAGGCCGTCTTGCTCGGCCGGTAGCCGCGCCGCAGCAGGTAGTAGAGCGTGAAGTCGTGCAGCGAGTACGGGCCGATCGAGTCCTGGGTCGACTGCGGCTTGGCACCGTCGGCCACGGGGATCAGCTCGGGCGAGATCTCGGTGCCCAGGATGGAATCGAGGGTCTCGTTGACCTGCGGTTCGGTGAACTGGCCGGAGCTGATGACCCAGCGGATGAGGTGCTGCATCAGCGTCTTCGGGACGCCGGTGTTGACGGCGTAGTGGCTCATCTGGTCGCCCACGCCGTAGGTGCACCAGCCGAGCGCCAGCTCCGACAGGTCGCCGGTGCCGAGCACGAACCCGCCGCGTTGGTTGGCGACCCGGAACAGGAAGTCGGTCCGCAACCCGGCCTGGACGTTCTCATAGGTGACGTCATAGACGGGCTCGCCGTCGCCGGCCGGGTGGCCCAGCGCCTTCAGCAGCGACAGCGCCATCGACCGGATCTCGACCTCCTCAAACGTGACGCCCAACGCCTGCGACAGGATCGTCGCGTTGTTCTTCGTGTGCCCCGACGTCGCGAAACCGGGCAGCGTGTAGGCGAGGATGTGGGTGCGGGGAAGGCCGAGCCGGTCACAGGCCTTCGCCGCGACGATCAGCGCGTGCGTCGAGTCGAGGCCACCGGAGACGCCGATCACGATCCGCGGCGCCTTCGCCGGGTCGCCGCCACTCATCGACAGCATCCGCCGCTCCAGCCCGGAGACCTGGATGTTGTAGCCCTCGTAGCAGTCCTGCTCCAGCCGGGCAGCGTCGTCGGGCACGAACGGGAACCGGTCGAGGGGACGACGCAGGCCGAGGTCGTGCGACGGCGGGTCGAGCGTGAACTCGATCCACCTGAAGTCCTCCGGCCCGACCCCCGACGCCACGGCGTTGTCGTGCAGCGAGTTCTGGCGCTGCTTCTCCTGCCGGAGCCGGTCGAGGTCGACGTCGACCACCAGCCGCGACCCCTCGAGCGGGAAGCGCTCGGAGGCGCCGAGCAGGTCGCCGGCCTCGTACGCGATCGTCTGCCCGTCCCAGGACAGGTCCGTGGTGGACTCTCCGAAGCAGGCGGCCGCATAGAGGTACGCGACGGCGCCGCGGGCGCTCTGCGAGCGGACCATCAGCGCGCGGTCCTCCGCGCGGCCGATGGTGATGGGCGACGCCGACAGGTTCAGCACGACGTTGGCCCCTGCCAGCGCCGCGCGGGTCGACGGGGGCAGCGGGACCCACATGTCCTCGCAGATCTCGACGAAGACGCTCAGGTCGGGCAGGTCGCCGGCGCGGAAGATGAGGTCTGTGCCGAACGGGATCTCGCCGTCGCCGTCGGCCCCGGGCCAGCCTGGGCGTCGCAGGGTCGACGGGGCATCGGCGCCCGAGACGAAGTGCCGCTTCTCGTAGAACTCGCGGTAGTTAGGCAGATAGGTCTTCGGCACGACGCCGCGGATCTGCCCCTCGTGCAGCACGACGGCGCAGTTGTACAGCGACCCGCCGACCTCCACCGGCGCCCCGACCACGATCAGCGGAGTCAGCTCCGCCGTCGCCTCCGCCAGCGCGACGATCGCGTCGCCGACGGCGTCGAGCAGGACGTCGGCCAGCAGCAGGTCGTCGAGGGAGTAGCCGGACAGCGACAGCTCGGGGAAGAGCGCGACGGCGGCCCCGTCGTTGTGCGCGGCGGTCGCCTGCTCGACGATCCGCCCGACGTTGGCGGCCGGGTCGGCCAGCGCGACGTGGAACGTGCAGGCGGCAACGCGCGCAAAACCGTGGCTGTACAGCGAGGCGAACTCCATGCCGACAGTCTTCCACGCGCCGGTGACAACCCATGACTGTCTGCGGGAGACTGGTTCATGCGCGCCTCATCGTGGATCCTGTCGCTCCTGCTGGCGGTGCTGGGCATCGGGTTCCTACACACGGTCAACGCCGCCCCCGCCGCCGCCTGTTCCTGCGCCGCGCCCGACGACGCGGACCTCGTGGAGAACGTCGACGTCATCGCATCGGTCACGCTGGGGCCGCCCGTCGCGTCGGCCGGGGAACTCACCTACTCCGCGGCGGTCACGCGCGTCTGGAAGGGAGACCCTGCGGCGACGGTGACCGTCACCACCAGCGCGGACGAGGCATCCTGCGGAGTCAGTGGGCTGTCGGTGGGCACCGAGATGGTGTTGTGGGGGTTCGGCTCCTCCGACACGTACTCGACCAACCTCTGCAGCCAGCCCGTGGATGAGGCCACTGCCCTGCAGCTGGCGGTCGAGGCGTTCGGCGGGCCGTGGGAAGCATCACGCGCGCCGACCGTCGATCCGTCCGCCGAGGCGGGCGGCTGGTCTCCGTGGCTGATCGGAGCGGTCGTCGTCGTGGCCGTCGCAGCGGTGGGCGGGCTGGTGGCGGCGGGGCTTCGGCGTCTTCGCTGATTGCCCCTGAAAACACAGGGACCCGGGTCGAAGCCCGGGTCCAGAGCCCCCATGCGGAATCGAACCGCAGACCTTCTCCTTACCATGGAGACGCTCTGCCTACTGAGC
This sequence comes from Tessaracoccus lacteus, assembly GCF_029917005.1. Lineage (NCBI taxonomy): Bacteria > Bacillati > Actinomycetota > Actinomycetes > Propionibacteriales > Propionibacteriaceae > Tessaracoccus > Tessaracoccus lacteus. The sequence continues at coordinate 331,426 of NZ_CP123967.1, read as the reverse complement.
TATAGGGGCAACGAGCGATCACCCTACACGATCCGCGTCAGGTACACACTCCCGGGCGCGGCGAGGGCCCAGCCCCTTGTCAGAGGGTGATCTGCGGGAGGGGTTCAGCGCTGACAGTCCCGTCGACCGCCTGGTGGTGAGGCTCTGGCCGCAGGATGGCGGGGTGCAGGCGGGTGGCACCACCGCGGAGGAACAGGGGCGCGGGGCGACCCCGGCCGTGGACGACCTCCCCCGTCGGCTCGACGAACCCCCCGGCGTGCAGCACCTTGCGCTGGAAGTTGCGCGGGTCGATCGTCGCGCCCCAGACGGCCTCGTAGACCCGACGCAGCTCGGGCAGCGTGAACGGTTCGGTGCAGAAGGCAGTGGCGAGCGTCGTCGATTCGAGGCGCTCGCGGGCCCACTCGACGCCGTCGCGGACGATCGCCTCGTGTCCGAACGCCAGATTCCACTCAGCGATCTCGTCCACGGGAACCCATTTCGCGCGCTCGGCGAAGAACTCGTTCGGGTCGGGCAGATCGGCACCGAGCGCGACCCATGCGACGGAGACGATGCGCTCTGCCCGGGTCTCATCGGGGAGCTGGCCGTAGGCGCGGAGCTGCTCGAGACGAACGTCCTCGGGGGCGACGTGTGCCTCCTCACGGAGCTCGCGGTACGCGGCCTCCTCCAGGCTCTCCTCCGGCTGCACGAAGCCGCCGGGCAGCGAGAACCGGCCGGTGAAGCCCGGGAGTGTCACCCTGGTCAGGAGGACGTGCAGGCGGTGGTCATGCAGCGTCAGGACGACGACCTCCGCGGCCACCGCGAACCGGATCTCAGAGCTGTTGGTCACCGCGGCAGTGTACATGTGGCGCTGACACAGCTACCCCGAATCCGGTCGGATGGACGCAACCTGCCTGCGAGGCGGTCACCCGTCGGCCTGACTGAGCGTCAGCCGGCCGCGCAACCACAGCAGCCCACGGCGGATGCGCGAGATCAACGTCCAGGCGAGCCACAGGAGCAGGGCAAGCAGGATCGCCGCGACGATCGCGGCGGGCACGGGGTAGAGCACGGCCAGCGTCGTGACGCTCAGCATGGACACGTCCCCGGCGAGGGACGCGCCGAGGTTCGAGACTGGCTCGGGCGAGGAGTTCACCGCCAGCCGCACCCCCGCCCGGCTGATATGGGTCAGCAGCGCCGTCACACCCCCGACGGCTGCCAGGGCTATGGTCAGCAGATCGCCCTGCGCCCCGGCGATCAGCGCGCCGATCAACGCCCCGGCTACCGGCCGGATCACCGTCGACGGGAGGTCCCATACAGAGTCGACGACCGGCACCTTGTCGGCCACGAACTCCACCAGCGCCAGCACACCCATCAGGATCAGGACGTCGGTCCGCTCGAACCCGGCCGGCACTGATCCGGTGCCGAGGAACCGGCCGAGCAGGCCGAGCACGAACACCGTCGCATAGGCGTTGAGGCCGGAGGCGAAGCCCGCGGCGAACGTCATCGGCAGCAGTTCCATGCAGCCAGTATTGGTCGGGCCGCCGGGCGTCACCAGGGTCGGGAGACAGGTTCAGGGGCGGCTCAGGGACCGACCCACCCGGCCCCCACCCGGTTCCCTGAGCCCGTCGAAGGACGCCGAGCGAAGCGAGGCGTGGGCTCAGGCCCGGACCTTGACGACCAGCGACCCCGGGGCGACGGCGAAGTGTGCAGCGGTCACCTGGCCGAAGTGGTCGCCGTCGAGCTCGATCTGCTCTGGTTCGTCGAACTCGAGCGTCAGCTGTGTGGCCTGGATGTAGCTCGTGAACCGGTCCTCACGATGACCCGCCTTGCGTCGCAGCCGGCGGACGAGCGCGTAGTCGACGAAGACCCGCCAGCCGACAACCAGCCAGCCGACGAGCGACGCGGGTTTGGCCATCATCAGGTCGAGGCGCCCGTCGTCCAGCGACGCGTCGGGCATCAGGAAGACGTTATAGCCGATGGATCCGCAGTTCCCGACGAGCACCATCTGCGCCTTGGTGCGGTGCTGGCGGCCGCCCTCGATCCGGTACCCGACCTGCATCCGACGGTTCCGACCCACCTCGACCGCGCCGGTCTGGACGTAGGCCAGCATTCCGACCCTCGCCTTGAGCTGCTCATCGGTGTTGCTCATGATCTGCGCGTCGAGCCCGACCCCGGCCATCACGGTGTAGGTCCGGAAGTCGCGGGTTCCGTCGATGCGCCGCAACGCGACGACCGCGAGGTCGATGGACCGGTCAACCCCGCCGAAAGCGAGTTCGACGGCGCCGACAACGTCGTCCAGTGGTAGCCCGAGGTTGCGGGCCAGCAGGTTGCCAGTGCCCTGCGGGCAGATTGCCAGCGGCACACCCGAGTCCTTCATTCCCTCCGCGACGGCGCGCACGGTCCCGTCACCGCCGACGGCCAGCACGACGTCGGCCCCGTCGTCGACGGCCACCCTGGCCATCCCGACGCCGGGGTCCTCAACGGTCGTCTCGTACCAGAGGCTCTGCTCCCAGCCGTGCGCAGCCTCGGCCGCGGCGACGACGGCGCGGACGGCGTCCGCAACGGGCTTGGTGGGGTTGAGCACCACCGCGAGCCTCGGCACGTCAGTCCTGCCAGACCGGGACCGGGCGCGACCCGTCTGGCCGTTCGAGCTGATGCCACACGACGATCGACCAGGGCTGCACCGTCGCCACGTCACGCACGATCATGCCGTCGCCCTCAGGCCAGTGGTTGCTGGCCGGCTCAGCCCAGCTGGCGGTGTCGATGAGCCGACGCCAGACGTTGCCCTCCTCGGCGGCCTGGACCCGGAAGTCGATGGCCTCAGATGTCATGTTGACCATCATCCAGAAGTCATCGCCCGGCGAGTTGATGTGCACCGCAACCGCCCGCTGCCCCTCCTGGGGGTAGCCGTCCCCCGACGGAGTGTGGAACAGATAGCTGACATCCTCGTTGTCCGGGATCAGGTCGCCGTAGTGCTTCTGCTGGAGCGACTCGTGTCGCTGGCGCAGGTTCGCCATGAACGTCGCGAACCGGAAAAGTCCGTTGACGTGGGGCTCCGTGTCGAACTTCCCGAGGTTGTCGTGGTAGATCGCGTCCTCGACGCCCGCGTCGACGTCGATCGCCTGCGGCTGGTTGGTCGCGACCGCCGCGTAGTTGTTGCACATGGCCAGCGAGTGCAGCGCCCACGGATTGTTGTTGCCGTTCTGCGTGCGGCCGAACTCGTCTCCCGCGACGACCATCGGCACGCCGCGCGACATGAACAGGATCGTCCATAGGTTCCGCAGCCGCTGACGGCGCAGCGACTGGTCGCCACCTGAATCCCACGACAGGTTGTTGTCACTGCCGCCGTCGGACGGGCCGAACGGGAACGGCTGGTCGTTGACCTTGTTCTGGTAGCTGACGAGGTCCGCGAGGTTGAACCCGTCGTGCGCGTCGATGAAGTTGATGGTCTTCTGCGCACCCCCGGAGTCGTGGAAGTGGTGGTAGTCGCCGTTGACCATGTCCAGGAAGTCGGTCATGTTGCCGTCCCCCTTGGAGAACCGGCGCACGGCGTCGCGGTAGCGACCGTTCCACTCTCCCCAGCCGCGCGGGAAGTTGCCGACCTCGTAGCCCCACAGGTCCCAGGCCTCCGCGATGACCTCGATGCGACGGCGGCTCGCCATGTGCGCGATCGCCAGCAGCAGCGGATGGTCGGTGAAGAAGCGCTTCTGGGCCGTCCAGTCGTCGGCGTCCGCGGCGGCGGGCTTGCGGCCGAGCACGGTGGCGAGGTCGAAGCGGAACCCGTCGACCCCCATGTCGTCGGTCCAGTACATCAGCGAGTCGAGGACGAGGTCGACGGCGGCCTGAGACGAGTAGTTCATCTGGTTGCCGGTGCCAGTCGCCCCGTCGACCAGTGTCTTCGCCGATGTCATCTGGTAGTACTCGGCCGTGGCGAACCCGCCGAGGTTCGTGAACCCCGTCACGGCGGCATCGCCGTTCCAGTTCCCGCCCTCCGCTGTGTGGTTGTAGACGACGTCGAGGTACACCTCGAGGCCGTGGTCATGGAAGGCGGAGACCATGTCCTTGAACTCGCGGGTCGGGCCGCCGAGGCTCTGGTCGAAGGCATAGCTGCGGTTGGGCGCGAAGAAGTCCAGCGTCATGTAGCCCCACGCGTTGCTCTTGTCCGTCTCACGGCCGGACTCCGACGCGTTGGTCTCATGGATGGGCAGCAGCTCGATGGTCGTGAACCCCAGCGCCTTGAGGTACGGGGCCATCATGCCCGCGCCCTTGTACGTGCCGAGGAACTGCTCCGGGATGTCGACGACGTCGCCGAACGCGGGCTCCCTCGCCAGGAGCTCCCCCAGTCTGGCGGCGGACGGGTGGGCGGTTAGCTGCTCGACGGACGTCTCGTAGATGGCCGCCCGCTCCCCCGGGATATGGGGCCGCGGCGAGACGGTGGCGGTGCTGGCGATGACGACGCCCTTCGGCACGTACGGGCCGGTGTCGATCAGGCGGCGCGGCACGCCGTCGACCTCGTCGTCACCGGTGCCGAACACGCCGTCGTCGACGCCGAGGTCCAGCAGCGCGTCGCTGTAGACATTGTGGGTGACCTCGCGGGCGTAGGGGTCGAACAGCGCCTTGTTCGGGTTGAAGCGGTTGCCCGCCTCGTCGAAGTCCGCCTCGAAACCCAGCTCGGAGCCGGGCTCCCATCCGTCGACGTACGGCCAGTTCGGCCCCCACACCCGGTAGGCGTACAAGGCGTTGAGCTGGAGGCCCTGGACCTTGCCTCGCCAGATGTCGTCGTCACCCTTGGCGAGGAGGAACGTGTTGGACGCGGCGACGCCCATCGCCTCGGGGTAGATCTCCAGCTGGACGCGGGTCGCTGCGGGCGCGTAGACCGCGAAGGTGATCCCCTCGGCGGACGGGTGCGCGCCGAGAGGCCACTCGGCCCTCGGCCAGGACTTCTCGTCGAGCGCGATGACATAGCTCATGACTCGGATTCTGTCATGCGCCCACAAGCGGAGCACGTATCCCGGCCGTCGCCATCCCGGGCGGCGCGGCGTCGGGGCCGTGCCTCGACCCGTCTGCGAGAATCCACCGCAGACCACCTAGCCTCGTGCTTTCATGACGGTGGGTGGACTGTAGTGGCCTGAGATAGCGAAAGTGCCCCTGACTTGGGATGATGTGACTTGTCTAGAGAAACATCGACCAACAAGAAGGAGCACCTTCGAGGTGAAGAGTACCGGCTCGTATCCCAGGGTTCATGTCGATACCGCGAAGGTGACCGCGGTCGGCCAGGCTGGCGGGATCCTGCTGACCGAAACCATCCGCGCGGCCGGCCTGGACCGGGCCCTGTCGGAGGCGCTGTCCCGGTGGCGGAAACCGTTGGCGGTCCACGACCCAGGCAAGATCATCTGTGATCTGGCGATGTCGCTGGTGCTCGGCGGTGAAGCGTTGAGTGACCTCGCCACCCTGCGCGGGCGGCGAGCCACGTCTTGAACACCTGTTTCGAGCGTCCCTCGACCATGTCCAACAAGCGCGCCGGACCGGTGCCGTCCCTGGTGGGGGTGAGGTCGATGATCACGGTGACGTATTTCTCACCATGGCGGGTATGGCGCCAGCAGTGCTCGTCGACCCCGATCACCTTGACCCCGTCGAACCGGGCCAGGTCGCTGATGAGGACGCGCTGTCCTTCTGCCAGCACGGCGTCGTTGGCGGTGTTCCACGCGACGTCGAGACCGGCGGCGATCCTGGACATGCTCAGGTGTTGGACCACAAGTCCTTCCAGTCCCCAACGCAGCGCCGCACGCGACAGCTTCGAACGCGGCTCGGCTGCGGCACTGGTGTCTTGACGCCACACCCGCCCGCACTCGATGCACCGATAGCGCCGGAGCCGCACGTGCAGCACGGTAGGGCGCCACCCCAGCGGGACATGCGACAAGAGTCGCACCACCGAGCCCCGGATGAGGCCCTGGCCGCCGCAGTCTCGGCACCAGTCGTCGGCGTCGACCGGGCGGCAGGCCAGGATCGCACGGTCGGGTTCGATGCGCTGGCCGGTGACTTCCAACCCGAGGCCGTCGAGACGGCAGAAACTAGTCAGATCAGGGCACGTGAAGGTAGCGTCGGACACGTCGAGGTCTTCCAGATGGGGAGCGTGAGAACTTCCATCTTCGGAGGGCCTCGACCCCTTCAGCCAGCCGCCACGCCGCAACCCCGAACAGCGCTACCTACACCCTCGATTGTGAAGAGCCCCGAAAGCCGCCAGCAGATGCTAATTGCAGCGATGGACCAGAGTTCATGCCGACCGGTTCCGGCTCATCAGCGGAGAGCGGGTGGTGCGCGGGTGGTGACGAGCTGACCGTAGGGTCCGCGGCCACTCTCCGACACCCATTCTCATTCTCAACCGCCGGCGACAATCCCACCGCGAGTGGCGTTGTACTCTCGCACCCGCTTGGCAGATCGAGCAACGCCAAGTGCTCCCGTCACGGTGAAGAACACACCTACCAGTGCGATGAAGATGACGCCGAAGACATTGGCTTCCGGATCTGGGAATAGCATCAGCAAGGCGATCAGCAAGAAGTAAAGCCCAAACCCGAGCCCGGCGAGTGCAATACCTCGCCCGTTCCTGCAGGCCCTTTCATCTCTAGTCACGGAGGGTGGCGCTGCGTTGCGAAGCGAAGGTGCGGCTGCGCTCATCATGCTTCAATGTTGCCACCTTTCGAGGGCATCGCTGAGGACGTGAGAGCATCTCGGAAAGTGGCTATCGTGCGCGGCAATGACCGCTTGGCTTCTAGCGAAGCCGACGTTGTCACTTCGCTGTGAGAACGCAGTTGCTGAAAGGGGTCACGCTGACGTGATGGCCCGGTTCGCGGCGGTCATCTGCCGAAGAGGTTTCCCCAGTGTGGGATCTCGATGTTGGTGAGTTGTTCCCCGAAGCCGCTGATGTTTTCTCCCCAGCCGGCGATGTTGTCTGTGGCTCCGGCCGTGAGGTCGCTCGCTCCGCCGGCTAGGTCGGCGGCGCCGGCGGTGACGTCCTCGAGGCCGGCGACACTGTCTGCGGCTCCGGCCGTGAAGTCGGCGGCCCCGGCGGTGACGCCCTCGAGTCCCGTGGCGAGCCCTGACAGGTCGATCGTGCTGGCAAGAGCGTCGAAATCGACGCCCGCGGCGAGTGCTTCGTTGAGGAGCGGTGCGGCGATGGTGGTGCCGATCGCGCCGGCGGCGACGATGACCAGGAGCCCGCCGGCCGCACTGGCAGCGGTCATCCCGATCCTCTGCCCGGTCGTGGCGGCACCGGTTCGGGGGGTGCGAGCGAGGATCCCGGCCAGGAGACCGGGGTGAGCTGCCTCGGCGCGGGTAGCGGTGCGGGCAAGATCAGCCGGCTGGGATGTGCGGGGCTGTTCGGCGGGGGGAAGTTCGGTCCGCAGTCGCGCCTGGAGCTCGTTGCGTTCCGCGGGCGCGAGTCGGCTGAACGCGTCCGCGTGGATCCGCTCCAGTTGGGCAGGCTCGGCGGTGAGCAGTAGATATTCGTACCGGGCGACTGCGGCACGCTCGGACGCCTGATCGTCCGCCGGCGGTGGGGTCAGACCCACGGTTTTCGGGGGCGCCGTCGCGGTGTCGGCGGGTGGGGCGAGCGGATTTCCGGCTAGGGGCGGTGGGGCGGGCGTCGCCGGCGCGCTGTCCGGGGCGGGCGCGGCGGCCGCGCTGCCGGTAATGCCGTCCACCGCACTACGAAGTGTGCTCTTCCAGTCGCGCGGTTCACTGTCGGGGGTGTGTGCGGGCGGGGGTGTCTTGTTGAGGGCCCGGTGGGCCAGGGCGGTGAGGCGGTCGAACATGCTCATGAGCGTTTCCTTTGGGATGGGTGAGTGATGTCGGGCGTCAGTGGACAATCACGACAGGTGAGCCGCGCTTGCGGGGCATGACACGCGGATGGGTGCGGTGAAACGCGCGTGCGCCTCTTCCCCGCCCCCGGACGTGTCTTCGTGCTGCGCGCGTTGGCCGGTCATGTGTAAGGCCAGGCGAGCGGGAGCCAGGCCACGGACATCACTCCCCACGCCCGGGCACGGCCAGCTGATGGGGGGAGGCGGAGGGAAGATCGCGTGGCGGAGTAGCTCTCGACGCGCACCTGCTCTGGGGTCAACTCAACGCCCGCAGCCCTGGCATCTGCGAGGACCATAGTGCGGATCTCGCGGTGCCGTCGAGTGCGAGAATGCAGCAGGACGGCCGGGTCGAGACTGAAGCCTGCCCGCTCTGGCTGGACATGTGCTACCAGATGGGCGGTGCGGTCTGCGAGGACTCGAACCGCGGTGAACAGCACTCTCCATCGGGCACGTTCCCGCGGTAAGGCGACGTGCACACACAGATCACCTTCCCCGACGAACGAGCGAAGATCATTGGGCCAAACGGGCGCTTCGAGGACGACGCGATCGATCGGGGTGGTGAGCTGACGGTAGCGCAGCAAGCATAGATCGTGCTCTTTCGTGATCACGGTCAGCTCCATTCCGGGCAGGCATCGTGGTGCAGCTGCACGCGCGCGCCCCAGTCATCTATCGGATGCGACATCCCGGTGGTCTCAGCGGTCCGGTCGATCACGGTCCGGGCGTCCCAGAACGGGCCTCCCTCGACGAGGAGGCACTGGCCGGCTTCCACGTGCAGCTCGTTGCTCGAGCCGCCGAGCAAGACCCGCTGCCCCGCCGGGACGATAACGTGCGTCACGGTTTGATCGGTGACCTCACGCACCGTGACCGGATTGTCTCCTGCGTTGCGCAGGCTCCCGCACCCCGGCAGAGGTCCGCCGCAGCGGTCGCCGACACCGACAGTCCACGCGACTGAGAGAATCCCGGTCACTGCAAGCAGCGGCAGAACGAGCACCGCCACTGTCGAACCTCGGCGGCCCCTCCTCACCAGCTGGGGATCGGGGGCCAGGGCCGCCGAGGCGGCACGGTCAGTCATCGGAACCCACCTTCCGGCCTGCGGGCACTCGGCCGCGGCGGCGGAAGACCGGCTCGGCCGCAGCGAGCTCCTCGTCGCTGGCGAGCCGGAACGCTCCGGCAGCTTCGGTCTGCACCTCCCGGCGGCCTTGACCGCGGGTAGCGCGGAGGCTCGCGATAATCGAGACGGTGATGATGGTGGCGACCACGGCGAGACTGATGGTGGTGGGGATGTAGAGCACGTCCAGAAGCAACATCTTGATCCCGACCCAGATCAGGACGAACGCGAGTCCGACCTTGAGGTAGATGAACCGGTGGATGAGGTCGGCGAGGAGGAAGTACATGGCCCTCAGCCCCAGGATCGCGAACGCGTTGGCAGTGAAGACCAGGAACGGTTCGGACGTGACGGCGAAGATCGCGGGGATGGAGTCGACGGCGAAGATGATGTCGGTGATCTCCACCAGCACCAGCACTGCTAGCAGCGGGGTGGCCACGACGATCCCGGCCTTGCGGATAAGGAACTTCTGCCCGTGGTACGCGTCGGTCATCGGCACGAACCGGCGGAACACCTTCAGAATCTTGGACTTCTCCGGGTGAATGTGGTCGTTGCGGGAGCGGAACATCCGCCATCCGGTGTAGATCAGGAACGCGGCGAACACGTAAAGGATCCAGGAGAAGTTCTCGATCAGCGCGGCACCGGCGGCGATGAAGATGCCGCGGAAGATCAGCGCACCCAGGACACCGAGGAACAGTACCCGGTGCTGGTACTCGCGGGGCACGGCGAACGCGGCGAAGATGATCGCCCAGACGAACACGTTGTCCACCGCGAGGGATTTCTCGATCAGGTAGCCGGCGAAGTACTGCTGCCCGTACTCCGCCCCCCACAGCGACCAGACCAGCACACCGAACGCGACACCGAGCGTCACCCAGACGATCGACCAAACCGCGGCTTCCCGCACCCCGATCACATGCGCCTTACGGTGCGCGACCAGATCAACGGCGAGCATGACCAGGATCACACCCAGAACGGCGAACCAGGCCCACAAAGGGACAGTCATGACAAAGACCTCCACGAAAGATTCGTGAAGGTCTCATCGGCCTGGCGGGCCCCTGCGCACCGGATCCCGCGGAGGGAACGTATTGACGATGCGGAGCGAGGATTACTCCCCTTCTCGAGCCATTAAACAGGAGAAGTATGCTTCATGTCAAGTATGTTCGCGAAACAGGTCCGGAGCCACGCTCTGCACATGGACGAGTTCCGGCCGCCGTGACGGCCGTCTGACGCGACTACGCTGAATCCCGGTTGCTCGTCAGCTACGCGGCGAGATAGGGTGGATGGGTGAAGGGTTCAGGATTCGACCTCGATGCGGGGCTCCGACGCTACCCGTGGGTGTCTCGGGCAATGAACGCGGAGGCCGTTTACGGGACCGTGCTGACCGCGGGTCTCATTTCCGCGTACTCTCTCTACAACCCGACACTGCCGGTCCTCATCGCCCGCACCATCGGGACCGTCCTCGTGTTCTGGGGTGCACACGTCTACGCCGAGATTGTCGGAAACCGTGCGATGAGCTGGCGGGAAGCGGTCCGCGAAGGACTGCAGCGCTCCGCAGGACTCCTGTGGGCACTCATCGTCCCGGTCGCCTGTCTGACCGTAGCCGTGTTCCTCGGACTCTCGATGAATGTCGCCGTGGACATTTCTCTGTGGGGAGGTGTCGTCAGCCTCGCCATATTGGGATGGTGGGCGGCCCGGCAACGCAATGCCTCCACGGTGGTGAAGGTGGCAACCGCCGCCGCAACGGCAGGAATGGGACTCGCTCTGATCGCCCTCAAGGCACTCGTGCACTGACCGCGTCCGGGTGCCCGTTCAGCCGAGCGACAACGAGCGGGTCTAGTGGATGTCCAGCAGTGCGCGGATCAGGTCGTCCACGGTATGCGCGGCGTTCGCGGGATGCCGCAGCGGACGGTCCTGATACAGGACGTAGTGGTTGCGTCGTCCGCGCTTCTCCCGCTCCAGATACCCAGCGTTCTCGAGATCGTTGAGGATCGTGAGCGCCGAGCGTGTAGAGATTCCGACCACCGCAGCGATATCACGGACGGTCGCGTCTGGGTTACCCGCAATCGCGAGCAATACGTGCGCGTGATGCGTCAAGAACGTCCACTCGGCCATCGCTCCCCTCCTCCTGCGTAGCGCCTACCGGCGAGCCCTTGCGAACGCGCGGCTGAGATCAGGCTGCGCTGGGCGCGTGTTCTGATGCATCCGACGCCGAGAAGACGGCCAGGAGTTCGCCGATGTGATGGCCCCGATCCAGGGGGTGCCGCAACGGACGGTCCGGGTTGAGCCGGTAGGTGTTGCGCCGCCCGACCCTCTCCCGGGTCAGGTACCCCTCCTGCTCAAGCTCACTGACGATGCGTTGCGCCGCACGCTCGGTCACCCCCACCAGGCTCGCGACGTCCCGCAACAGAATCTGCGGGTTGGCTGCCACGCACAGCAGAACATGGGCGTGATTGGTGAGAAAGGTCCACTGCGCCATCACCCCATCTTACCGTTCCACCCCACTGGTTTCCGCATACGCATTTACCGAATCACAATACGTGCTATGTTTTTCGTGTTTCCAGTGACAGGTGAAAGCGGGTGTGGTTGATGGGGAGTGTGGTCTTCACGATCGCGATAGCGGCACCGTGGGTCGGTGTCGTGGTCGCCGTCTTGCTCCCGGCATCGGCCGGGACCGTGGCGCGGGCCGCTGCATGGGCGACGGGAACAGGCGCCCTCGCTGCTATCGCCGCCCGGCTGCTGGCGGTACTAGCTGGGCAGCAGCCGCCGTCCGGGGGCCTCTGGGCCGGCGACGCGGTGGCGGTGCTGATGCTGACGCTGGTCTTGTGGTTGAGCGCGGTGATCCAGATGTTCGCGCTCCGCTACCTGCGCGGCGACCTACGGCAACGATGGTTCGCAGTGTGGGCGAACGCGTTGACGGGCAGCACCGTGGTGATGGTGTGTGCGGGGACGGTGGTCACCTTCACCATCGGCTGGATCGCGGCGGGCGTTTCCCTGGTCTTCCTGTTGCACACCTATGGGTCGCTGCCACAGGCCCGTCAAGGGGTCCGGCGGACTGGGCTGAGCTTCCTGATCGCGGACGCCCCCCTGGTGGTGGCGGTGTTGGTCCTGACGCTGGCCGCCGGGAGAGATATTCGCCTCGCAGAGGTGGGATCGGTGTCAGCGACACTGCCGGAGGGCATCGTCGTCGCGGTGGCTCTGCTGTTGGTGGTCGCGGCACTTGGCCGGTCCGCCCAGATCCCCTTCCACCGGTGGCTTCCCGCGACACTGTCGGCCCCGACCCCCGTCTCTGCGCTGCTGCACGCCGGGGTCGTGAACGCCGGCGCCATCCTGGTCATCCGGTTCTCCCCGCTGATCGCGCCCGTGGCTGCGGCGATGCTGGTCATCTTCGCAGCCGGCGCGGCGACGCTGGTGTACGCCACGGCGGTTCGGCTGGTCAAACCTGACGTGAAGGGCCGGCTGGTGTTCTCCACCGCCGGTCAAATGGGCTTCATGATGATGGCTGTCGGGCTGGGCGCGTTCGCTGCGGCCATCTTCCACCTGATCGCCCACGCGCTTTACAAGTCCGCCCTGTTCCTTTCCGCCGGCACCGGAGTGGCCAACCACGCCGAGCAGCGGACCTGGCCCGCCCCGGAACCATCCCCCCGCTCCCGAACGGTCGCAGCGGTCCTGCTCGCCACCGCCCTGCCTGTGGCGGTGCTCGTGGCAGCGAAGGGAATGCTCGCCCCCCAGGCAACCCCCGCGAGCCTGGCCCTGCTCGGATTCGTCGCCTTTACCGCCGCCGTTGCCGTCGCAGCCGGGCTGCGCCGCTCGATGACAGCGGCCACTCTCACGGCCGCGGCGATCGGACTCACTGTCCTGGGATTCTCGTACGTCGCCTTCCTCGGCATTTTCGAACACCTGATCACTCCCGCTGCGTCAATCCAGCCGGCATCGCCTTGGTGGCTGCTGATCCCCGCCGCCCTATTGCTTGGTCTGGAGCTGCTCGTTAACTCCCCGCGCACGGCCAGCCGGATGCACAGCGCCCTGTATGCGCGGACCCTCGCCGAATCGACGGTCTCCGCGCCCACCCGGATCGGCCCTGCCCGTGCCCGTCAGAAGGAGGCCGTGTGATGAGTCTGCTGGTCCAGGCCCATGTCGCCCAAGCCGCCCACGACGTCATGGCCAGCTGGCCGATCGGATCGTTCATCGCGCTCAACCCGCTCGCTGCACACGAGAGCACCCGATTCGAGAACATCGCCGACCCCGGAGTCGCGCTCACCCAGACTCTCCCGCGGTACCACGCCCAGTTCGCGTCAGGCCGCATCACGCGCGCCGACCTGATCACCGCTCTGCGGGAGCGGATCGGGGAACTCGCCGGGCTACCTGTCATCGAGCTCGGCGGGATGGCCTGGTCGACAGAAGAGATCCTGGTCGCGGAATTGCTCCGTCCCGACACCCGCCCGCCGACTCCGAGGACATCGCCGCCGGCGGATCCGCTCGAGCAGCACATCACAAAGTGGGTGGCCGCATTCGTGGACCCCGACCCGCAGTGGCCGATACCCGGACGGCAGCACGGGTTCTACCGCGCCTGGCACGCCCTGGCCGTCCACGACCCGCACCTGACCAGGCTGGCACGACGGCGGATCCGCTCCCTCCCCGACCGGGCTCTGCCCGCGCTGACGGCAACCCTCACTCATCTCGGGGTCGGAGACACGACCACCGTGGAGACCCTCACAGCAGAGCTGGCTGCGCTTCCGGGGTGGACCAGCTACCTGAAATGGCGGTCCGAGCACAACAGCGACATCGACTTGACCGAATATCTCGCCGTCCGCCTCGCCCTCCGCCATGCCCTCGACCTGCCCCTGCCACCCTCCGCGGCCCACCCCACACCGGCAGGCGAGGAGACCCCAGCCCCGGGGAGGGAATTGTGGGAGCGCGCCGAACAGATCTCCGCCACCCTGGCGACCGCGCCCACCCGTGCCGAGGTGGCGATGGTGGCCCGGATCCTGATCCTGCATGCCCCTACCGATCATCCGTTCACCTGGCAAGCCGCCTACGACGGCCACTATCGGGCCGCATTGCTTCAGTCGATCACCCAGAGCAGCACCGCACCGGACCGGCCGGCGGTGCAGGTGGTGATGTGTATCGACCCGCGCTCCGAAGGGGTACGCCGTCACTTGGAAACGCAACCGGGGGTGGAGACGCTCGGCTTCGCCGGGTTCTTCGGCGTCCCCGTCCGGTTCACGTCCCACCAGGGCCGCGGGGCGGTGGACTCGCTTCCCGCCCTGTTGCGTCCCCGCCACGCCGTCACCGAATCACCCACGAGCCCCCAACGCGCCCACCGACGCGGCCAGGGGCTCCGATTCATCGACGCCGCCGCACACGCCCTGCACACCACCGAGAACGCAACAGCGACCCCGTTCGCGCTGGCCGAAACCGCAGGCTGGTTCTACGGCGCCGCCACCTTCACCCGCACCCTCACCCCCGGCCTGCACCACACCCTCACCCGCACGTGGCGGACCCTCATCGCGCCGCCCTCCTCCAGCGAGGTCACCGTTTCGGCTGCCTTCAGCCTCGAAGAGCGTGCGACGCTGGCCGAAGCTGCGGTCACGATGATGGGACTGCACCAGTTCGCGCCGCTCATCGTCCTCACCGGACACGGATCCACCAGCACCAACAACCTCTACCAATCAGCGTTGGACTGCGGCGCCTGCGGCGGAAACCCAGGCGCAGTCAACGCCCGAGCAGCCGCAGCGATCTTCAACGACCCCACCGTCCGGGCAGCGCTCGCCCCCCGCGGGATCACAATCCCGCAGGACACCATCTTCGTCGCCGCACTGCACAACACCGTCGCCGACACCATCACCGTGCTGGACCCGCACCTGGTCCCGAGCACCCACGCCGCCGAACTGGCCAAGTTCAGCACGCGCGCACGTGACGCCGCCGATCTCCTCGTCCGCGAGCGAGCCACTGGCCTCCCCGGCGCACACCCGCACCAGTCCCTGGCGCGGCTGAGAGCCCGCGCACACGACTGGGCAGAGGTCTACCCAGAGCTGGGACTGGCCGGCAACGCCGCCATGATCATCGGACCCCGGGAAATGACCGCCAGTGTGAACCTGCATCGCCGGGTGTTCCTGCATTCCTACCGCGCCGAGATGGACCCCGGCGGGACGGGGCTGGAAACCATCCTGACCGCCCCGATGATCGTGGCGCAGTGGATCAACCACCAGTACTACTTCTCCACCCTCAACCCCGACCTGCTCTCCGCCGGCACCAAAACCATCCACAACGCCATCGGCGGCATCGGCGTCCTCGCCGGCCACAGCGGCGACCTGCGCCGCGGACTGCCCTGGCAATCCGTCGCCGTCGGCGACAACTACCTGCACGAACCGTTGCGCCTGAGCGTGATCATCCAAGCCCCGCTGGAAAGGATCGGCGACATCATCTCCGGCAACCAGGTCCTGCGCGACCTGTTCGACAACGACTGGATCACCCTCACTGCCCGCCCCTCCCCCAACACCCCCTGGCACCGGTACACCCGCTACGGCTGGTCGAGCCCACCCGCCCACACACACAGCAAGGAGAACCGCTCATGCACGGACTGACCCAAATGACGAAGGTGGAGTTCGTCGTCCCCGGCCGCGACGCCCCCTCGGTCCGCGCCCTGATCACCGCTGCCGGCGCCACCGGTTACACCGCCGTCTCCGGCGTCTCCGGCATCGGCCACCACGGCCAACACTCCGGTGCGCTGCTGTTCAACGACTACGACACCCTCACCATGCTGATCACCGTCCTCCCCACCGACCGCGCCGAAGAGCTCATCACCGCAGCACGGGAATTGTTCACCAGCTGCAGCGGCGTCATGTTCGCCACCGACACCTACGTCAGCCGACCTGACTACTTCCAATGACACCCACCCCGCACCCCTACCGCGGTGCCGTCATCGCGTTCGCCACCATGCACGGCAAAGAACATCTCGCCCGTGGCCCGTTCCACACAATCCTCGGCGCCACAGTTCTCGGCGTGGCCGGAATCGACACTGACCAGTT
Organism: Tessaracoccus lacteus; assembly: GCF_029917005.1. Classification (NCBI taxonomy): domain Bacteria; kingdom Bacillati; phylum Actinomycetota; class Actinomycetes; order Propionibacteriales; family Propionibacteriaceae; genus Tessaracoccus; species Tessaracoccus lacteus. The sequence goes on along the minus strand of NZ_CP123967.1, from coordinate 315,461 downwards.
CGGAACCTTCGCCGGCGACATTCCTCGCACCCTCCCCCCACGAGAAACCGCGCGCGCCAAAGCGCGCCTCGGAATCCGCACCGCAGGCCTCACAGCAGGCTTGGCCAGCGAAGGCAGCTTCACCACCGAATACGGGTGGAGTACCCGACACAACGAACTCGTCCTCTTCCTCGACGAGGACCGCGGGATCGAGGTTGTCGAATCCCGCACCGCCAGCTTCCCCCTGCCCCCGGGCCGGCACATCCTCACCAGCGCGCAAGCCCTCTCCTACGCCACCAGCCTCGGCTTTCCCCACCAAGGCGTCATCGTGCAAGCCCACCACGACCACGGATCCCACGCCCACAAAGACACCCACAGCCCGGCCGAACTTGAGATCACCGTCAACCGGCTCCTCGACCAGAACGTGCCCGTGTCGGTGCTGCCGGACTATCGTGCGCATCGCTCACCCGCCCGCGCCGACATCCTCCGAGATCTCTGCTCCCGCATGGCCAGGCGCCTCTCCACCCCTTGCCCCGGCTGCCGCAGCCCCGGATACGGGCGAGTAAAGACCATCCCCGGACTCCCCTGCGGCACGTGCGGTCAACCCACGCATCTGCCCGCCGCCGACATCCACGCCTGCAGCACCTGCGACACCACCCACACCCGACCACGCACCTCAACCCTCGCCGACCCGCAATGGTGCGAGACCTGCAATCCTTGACCACCTCGCAGCCCAACCTCGATCCCGCCGGCCGTGCTCGACCGGAACAGCTGGAGGCCCCGCCAACAGGACCTCCGGCCCTACGTGCGCCGGGCTGGCCCCCGGATAGTAGAAGAAGGAGGCAGAGACCCATGAGCACTGCACACGGACAACCCCTCCGATCGCGTTCTGAAGATGGCTGTCCGACTCGTCCCATGGATGCCGGGGCCGTCGTGCTGTTGACCGGAGAGAGCGAACCGCCGGAGACCGTTCGGGACGCCTGGGCTGGCGCTGCTCGCACAAGCGGTGGCGTCCGTATCATTCGCGTCGTCGAAGACCGAGCATGGGAGACCATCGCCGAACGGAATTGCCACGCCTCCCAGGCCAGGGAGCAGCTTTGCCGGCTGGTCGGCGAGATTCGCGCGAAGGATCCGTCCACTCGTGTCTCGGGTCAGCTCCACAGAGGCCCGCTGCACACAGTGCTCCGCAGCCTCGGCGGCGCCCCGATTCTTCATTTCGAACGCGCAGCAGCCTCTTTGTCCAGCCCGGAGCCCGACGTGACGGAGGATGCGGCGTCGGGCCGATCTGCCGTTGACGCAGGGCTGAGAACCCGTTCGATGAGAAGGAGTGCAACATGAATGAGAAGTTGGTTGTCGGTGTGACGGATGCGTCTGCGTCTCGTCGGGCCGTGGACTGGGCCGTGGAGAGAGCTGCAGCGCGTGGTGACCGGCTCGAGCTGGTATCGATCATCGGCCGCGCGAAAGGTGTCCGCGGGGAGGGACCAGTCATCGAGGAGGCCCTCCAGCTCACACGAAGCCTTCTCGATCGGGAGGCTGAGCGCGTCCGAGCGCACGGCGTGCCCGTCGAGACGCGGATCGGGCGGGGCAAACCGGTGGAACAGCTCATCGACGCCTCCAAGGGAGCTGCTCTGCTGGTCATCGGAAGCGACTACCGCGGCCCAGAGACCGGGCCAGCGCGCGGCCCGCACGGGATCCGCATCACGCCGGTGCACACTGTCCGGTCGCCGTCGTACCCGACCTGGACCTGACTGGCAGAACCGGGGTCGTCGTCGGCATCGACGGAGCAGATGTGTCCGAGGCCGCCATCGCGTTCGCCGCCGCCGAGGCGGACCGGTCCGCAGAGGTGCTCACCGCCGTCAGCGCTTGGTCGCCAGTCACGGTACCTCTCGGTCTCAGGTCCTACCCCGACGACTACCTGGGCATCATGCACCGCATGGCCGCGGAAACGCTAGCCGGCTCTGTTGGTGGGCTTACCCGGACTTGGGACTGGAACTGGTCGTTGAACGGGGCGAACCGGCCCTCCTCATCAACCGTGTCGCGGCGCACGCGCGCCTCACCATAGTCGGATCGCACCGCCGCGGGGCGATGGCACGGTTCCTCCTCGGCTCCACCAGTGAACAGGTTCTCGCCCGGCTCGCGACAACCACCATCGTCGTGCGATGAGCGGGATCGCAAACGAGATGGCGAGGTGCTCGAGGCGCGCGAGCCGTCACGGCGGCTTGCGCAGCCTTGCCAAGAAGAGGTGGTCACGCTGTCTGTGACAACCTGAGTGGAGACCAGGGTGACGGTCTCATTCGGACCCACCTGATCGGCTGTCGGGACTGCCCCGGGTTTGGTTGACATCAACATCTCAGGTCCGTGAGGGCCTGGTGAGAGGATGCATGTCATGCCCAAGCCCCATCCGAAAGAGTTCCGCGATGATGTGATCGCGGTCGCCCGCAAGGGCGAGGCCCCGATCGGCCAGATCGCCAAGGACTTCGGGATCAGTGAGTCCTGCCTGCGCAACTGGCTGGCCAAGGCCGATCGTGTTGATGCCCCCGCCGCAGACAACCGCTCCGCAGCCGAACTACGGGAAGCCAACAAGCGCATCCGGCTGCTGGAGCAGGAGAACGAAGTCCTGCGCCGCGCCGCCGCCTACCTGTCCCGCGACATCAACCCAAAATGATGTTCCCCTTGGTCACCGACCTGGCCCAGACCAAGGGGACGCTCCGGGTGCCGGTCGCGGTCTCCTGCCGGGTGCTGGGCTTCTCGCGGCAGGCCTACTACCAGTGGCTCGCCTGCCCAGTCTCGCAGCGCGACTGGGACGATGCACACCTGATCAACGCCGCCATCGACCTGCATGCCGAAGACCCTGGTCTGGGTTATCGCCTCATCGCCGATGACCTGCCCGAGATGGGCATCACCGCTGGTGAGAACCGAGTCCACCGGCTCTGCAAGCTGCAGCGGATCCGTTCGTTCCACTCGGTCAAGAACGGGTCATGGAAGAAGCCCGGGCCGGCGGTCCACGATGACCTGGTGCAGCGCCAGTTCCATGCCGAGGGGCCTAACCGGTTGTGGTTGACCGACATCACCGAGCACCGCACCAGCGAGGGCAAGCTGTACCTGTGTGCGGTCAAGGACGTCTGGTCCAACCGCATTGTGGGGTACTCGATCGACACCCGCATGAAGAAGCGGATCGCGATCAACGCCCTGCGCATGGCCGTCCAACGTCGCGGACCAGTTGCTGGTTGCATCGTCCACTCGGACCGAGGCAGCCAATTCCGAGCCCACACCTATGTGGCCGAGTTGAAGGTCCACGACCTCACAGGTTCCATGGGCAGGGTCGCCTCAAGTCCCGACAATGCCGCCATGGAGAGCTTCTTCGCGCTGCTGCAGAAGAACGTCCTCAACCGCCACCCGTGGACCAGCCGGGCCGAGCTGCGGCTGGCCATGATCACCTGGATCGAGAAGTCTTACCACCGCCGACGCCGCCAACGGCGTCTCGGCAAACTCACCCCAGTAGAGTTCGAAGCAGTCCATCACACGACCACACAGGCCGCCTGACCCACCCCTAGAAATCTGTCAAGCAAACTGGGGGCAGTCCCGTCGGTGTGTTGTGACAACTACCTAATCTGGAGAACGATCTAGACAGAACGGTCCGCGCGGTCGGACGGGTCAGAGCCCACAAGCCACACCGCTGTGACTCGGTCCGACCCGCGGATGTCGGCTGAAAGGGACCAGGCCTCACGAAAGTTCGCGCGCGCCCAGTCGATAGTCTCAACCAGGCTGGCGCCCTCCATCTCATACACTGCGACCGCGCCATCGCCATTCAGATGGCCCCACACGCGGAACACCGCGTCATGGATCTCCTCCGTGACATCCCGCTCATCAATCAAAGTTGCGCGCATGGGTTCAGGCTATGACGTCCAGAGCTGCTGAGCAGCCTTAGTGAGCTCTAGCCTCGTGCTTTCATGACGGTGGGTGGACTGTAGTGGCCTGAGATAGCGAAAGTGCCCCTGACTTGGGATGATGTGACTTGTCTAGAGAAACATCGACCAACAAGAAGGAGCACCTTCGAGGTGAAGAGTACCGGCTCGTATCCCAGGGTTCATGTCGATACCGCGAAGGTGACCGCGGTCGGCCAGGCTGGCGGGATCCTGCTGACCGAAACCATCCGCGCGGCCGGCCTGGACCGGGCCCTGTCGGAGGCGCTGTCCCGGTGGCGGAAACCGTTGGCGGTCCACGACCCAGGCAAGATCATCTGTGATCTGGCGATGTCGCTGGTGCTCGGCGGTGAAGCGTTGAGTGACCTCGCCACCCTGCGCGCTGAACCAGGCGTCTACGGCCCGGTGGCGTCGGATCCGACCGTGTCGCGGCTCATCGCGGCCCTGGCCGAGGACGCGGACAAGGCCATCAAGGCGATCGCCGGAGCCAGACAGCAGGCCCGCGCCACGGTCTGGGCCCTGGCCGGTGAGCATGCCCCCGACCACGAGTCGACTGCCGAGGATCCGGTGGTGATCGATCTCGACGCGTCGCTGATCACCGCCCACTCGGAGAAGCAGCGCGCGGCTGCGACGTTGAAGACGAGGCTTCGGGTTCCACCCGTTGCTGGCGTTCGGCGACCACGGGACGGACGGCACCGGCGAAGCCCTGGAGGTCCACCTACGCCCCGGGAACGCCGGTTCGAACACCGCCGCCGATCACATCACCGTCACCAAACAAGCTCTCGCGCAGCTCCCCGACCGGAACCCGCGGCCCGGACGCCGCGTGCTGATCCGCGCGGACGGGGCCGGCGGCACGAAGGAGTTCACCAAGTGGCTGACCGGGCGCAGGGTGGCGTACTCGGTCGGGTTCACCCTCCCCATGGACACCCCCGACCTCTACCACCTGGTCCCTGAGTGGGTTTGGGTGCCGGCCCTCAACAGCGATGGCGAGGCTCGCGAGGGGGCCGATCTTGCTGACTTCACCGGACTGCTGGATCTCGACGGTTGGCCTGCCGGGATGCGGGTGATCGTCCGCCGCGAACGGCCCCACCCCGGCGCTCAGCTGCGGTTCGACGACGTCGACGGCTACCGGCTCACCGCCTTCGCCACCAACACCACCCTCGGCACCCTCCAGCAGCTGGAGTTGCGGCATCGTCGCCGCGCCCGCTGCGAAGACCGGATCCGGATCGCGAAAGACACAGGCCTGGCCAACCTCCCGTTGCACGGGTTCGACCAGAATCGGATCTGGTGCCAGATCGTCGCCCTGGCCTCCGAGTTGCAGGCCTGGAGCGTGATGCTGGCGCTGGCCGGTCATGAAGCCCGCCGCTGGGAACCGAAACGGCTCCGCTACCGGCTCTACACCATCCCCGCGACCCTCGCCAGAAGAGCCCGCCGCACCGTCGTCCACTTCAGCGACCGATCCCGCTGGGCCGAGCTGATCATCGACAGCATCAGCCGACTCCGAAACCTCCCGGCACCAGCCACCTGACCCTATGTCCTCGACATGTCCCTCTGAATCTGGCAGCTCCCGGCCTGGAAACCCGCACCGCAGACGTCACGCGGGGTCTTGTCGCACCCACCTGCAAGAATCAGAACAACCTCGACGCCACCGGCGCCGACCAGCCCCACACAGGGCCGTCATGAAATATCGAGGCTAGTAGGAGCACACAGTGATCACCGAATCGCCCGCCGGACAGCCCGGCAACGCCGCCGGCGCGCCACTCATCGAGCTGGCCGGCATCGAGATCATCCCCGAGTCCGAGCGTCACGCGAAGCCGCGCGACCTGTTCTGGCCCTGGTTCGCGGCCAATGTCAGCGTGTTCGGCATGAGCTACGGCGCCTGGATCCTGGGCTTCGGCATCTCGTTCTGGCAGGCCGCCGTCGTCTCCGTGATCGGCATCGTCATCTCGTTCTTCCTGTGCGGCGTCATCGCGATCGCCGGTAAGCGCGGCTCGGCGCCGACGATGGTGTTGTCGCGGGCCGCGTTCGGCGTGCGCGGGCAGAAGGTGCCGGGCATCGTCAGCTGGCTGACGTCGATCGGCTGGGAGACCTACCTCGCAATCCTGGCAGTGCTGGCCACCTCCAGCATCATCGCCCGCCTCGGCGGCGACGGCGGGACCGCGGTGAAGCTGGTGGCGACGATCGTCGTCGCGGTGCTGATCGTCGGCGCATCGGTGCTGGGCTACCACACGATCATGAAGCTGCAGTCGATCCTGACCTGGCTCACGGGCTTCATCACTATCCTCTACGTCGTGCTGACGTTCGGCCACATCGACTGGGCCGCTGTCTCCGCCATCCCCGCCGGCAGCCTCGGTGCCGTCATCGGCGCGCTCGTGATGGTCATGACAGGCTTCGGTCTCGGCTGGATCAACATCGCCGCCGACTGGACCCGCTACCAGAAGCGCACCGCCTCCGACGGCTCCATCATCTTCTGGAACACCTTCGGCGCCTCCGTCGCCCCGATCCCGCTCGTCATTGTCGGCCTGCTGTTGGCCGGCTCCGACCCTGCCCTCAGCGAGGCCATCAACTCCGACCCGTTGGGTGCGCTGGCCTCCATCCTGCCCATCTGGGTGCTCGTCCCGTTCCTGCTGACCGCCGTGCTGGCCCTCGTGTCCGGCGCGGTGCTAGGCATCTACTCCTCCGGCCTGACGCTGCTGAGCCTCGGCATCAAGGTGCCCCGCCCGGTCGCCGCGGGCATCGACGGCACGATCCTGACGCTGGGCACGATCTACGTCGTCTTCTTCGCCGCGAACTTCATCGACCCGTTCCAGAGCTTCCTCATCACGCTCGGCGTGCCGCTGGCGTCATGGGCGGGCATCCTCATCGCCGACATCCTGCGTCGCCGCAGGAACTACGACGAGGCCGCGCTGTTCGACCCGAAGGGCATCTACGGGGCGTGGGACTGGACCTCGATCGGCACGATGGTCGTCGCGTCACTGATCGGCTGGGGCTTCGTCGTCAACAACTTCGCAGATTCAGCGTCGTGGAACAACTGGCAGGGCTACCTGCTGCCGCTGATCGGCGGCAAGGAGGGCGACTGGGCGTACGCCAATCTAGGCGTGTTCTTCGCGCTGGTCCTGAGCTTCGTGGTCACGTACTTCGCCCGCGCGGCGAAGATCCGGGCGCAGGAAGCCGCCTGATCCGATGCTGAGGCGCGCGGTCGTCTGGGACCTGGGAGGGACGCTCGTCGACACCTACCCGGCCCTCGACCGCGCGTTCGCGGCCGTGGTCGCGGCACACGGGGAGACGGTCGACGAGGCGGAGGTCGCGCGGCTGACAAGGCGCTCCACCTCCGAGGCCGTCACGGCGCTGGCCGGTCGGTTCGGGATCCCGGCGGCGGAGTTCGAGGCAGCGAACGCGGCGCTCAAGCGTCACTGGGAGGAGCACCCCGCGCCGGCGATGCCGGGTGCGCGGGAGCTGCTGCGCGACCTGGCCGTCGCCGGCGTGCTGAACCTCGTGGTGACGCACCGCGACCGGACCTCGGCGATGACGCTCATCGGCGGCCTCGGGCTCGCCGTCGACGACCTGATCTCCACCTCCGATGGGTTCCCGCGCAAGCCCGACCCATCGATGCACCTGGCCCTGCTGGGGCGGCACCGGCTCGAGGCCGGGTCGTGCCTGAGCGTCGGGGACCGGCCGATCGACGCGCTGGCCGCGCGCCGAGCCGGCATGGCCTCCGCGACGCTCGAGTCGGCGGAGTCCCCCGTCGACGACGACGCGGACTACAGCGTGTCCTCGCTCGACGACCTGCGGCCGATCCTCGGGCTCGCCTGAGCGCTGGGTCAGTCCACGCAGCCGGTCAGCGTCGGCTGCCCGACCCAGACGTCGGCTTCTCGTCGGCGACGAGGCCGGACCGAGGATAGCCACCTGACAGGCCGTTCCGCCCTCCGGAGCACCTGGTTGGCCGCTCGACGGCACGGCCCGCGATACGGGCCTCTCCAGGTGTGGAAGCACCTCTAGCATGTGCCGAAAGTCACGCGACCCGGAAGAGGACCGCAGATGATCACCGACACGCCCCAGGATGGTCGTCGCCGGGCCCCGGTCTCCCGGCGGTCCTGAGGGCACCGGGGCGACGCGGCAGCCGGCCAGCTCGCCCGGAGTCACCCCGTCGGCTTGACTTCAGAGCCCCGCGAACAGGTCCGACGCAGGCACGTCGGAGGCCGGGAAGGGCCGGCCTGCGGCCAGGAGATACGCCTCTCCCGCCCCCGGGAGCTCCTGCATGATCCGGTAGAACTGCCAGAAGTCGTCCTCGGTGTTGACCTGGCTGCGGTGCGACGCCAGCGCGGCGCGGCAGACCTCCAGCCAGGGCGCGGTCTCGATGACGGCGACGATGCGATCCGGGTCGGGGCCGACGTCGTCGGGATCGACCTCACGCTCGGGCCACAGCTCGAGGCCCCGCTCGCGGGCGACCGCGTACGCCTCGGCCCAGCGCGCGGTGTTGTGCGTGTTCCACAGGACGCGCTCGACCTGCCAGGGTTCGCCCAGGTCCGGCCGGTGGGCCGGTGCGCTGGCGAGCGTGCAGGCGTACATCGCGACGCGGTGGGCCATCACGTGGTCGGGGTGGCCGTAGTTGCCGAACGGGTCGTAGGTGCTGACCACCTGCGGGCGGCGCGAACGGATGACCTCGACGAGGTGGTCGGCCGCCTCGAGCAGATCCGCGTCCCAGAAGGCGTTGGGCTGGCGCTCGGGTGGCGCGACGACACGGCCGCTCTCGTCGTGTGTCATGCCCGAGTCGTGGTAGCGGCCGGCCCCGCCGAGGTAGAGGTGGTCGGTGACGCCGATCTCCGCCAGGGCCGTGCGGATCTCCTCCTGGCGGTGGGCGCCGAGCTCCGCGGGCGAGAAGTGCGTCCACTCGGGCACGAGTATCTCGCCGAGTTCCCCCAGCGTGCAGGTCACGAGGGTGACCTGGGCGCCCTCGGCGACGTAGCGGGCCATGGTCGCTGACGACTGGCTGGACTCGTCGTCGGGGTGCGCGTGGACGAGGAGGAGGCGGCGGTCGGGTGCTGTCACGGTGTTCATCGTCCCAGCAGGGTCGCGAATTCGACGAACCCGTCGTCGGCCGGGCGCGGGACGGTGTGGGCGAGGGCGTCGGCCAGCTCGTCGGCGCCGGTGGCGACGCGATGGCTCAGGGAGGTGGCGCCGGGGCCACCGAAGTCGGCCGTGGCGGCGAAGATCGCGGTGCGCACGGGGACCGCGCCGAGGTAGCTGAGCAGCGGTCGCATCGCGAACTCCAGCATGAGCGAGTGGCGCTCCGTGCCGCCGGTCGCGGCCATCAGGACGGGCTTGCCGCGCAGGGTGTCGGGCTCGAGGATGTCGAAGAAGCTCTTCACGAGACCGCTGATTGACGCGGAGAACGTCGGGGAGACGACGACCAGCGCGTCGGCGGAGGCGACGGACTCGACGACGGCGGCCAGTTCCCCCGTCGGGAAACCCGTGAGCATGGCGTCGACGATGGGATGCCCGAGCTCGCGGAGTTCGACGACCCTTGCCTCGAGGCCCTCACCGCGCAGCGCCAGGGCGTCGGTCAGCTGGACGACGATGTCGTCACCCAGCACCCGGGTGCTCGAGGGTGATCCGAGCCCGCCGGAGATCACGACGATGTTGGCCATGGTTGACTCCTCACTTTGGTCTGCGTCCACCACTGTACAACATAATTGACCATTCAATCATTCCAGGTCCGTCCGCGTTCCGGCACACTTCGCACGCCCCGTCTCGCCATCCCCGAACCAGCGTCGCCACCCGTCTCGCCATCCCCGCACCAGCGTCGCAGCCATATTCGCGACATGCCCCCACACGCCTCGAGGCGCGCGCCGGGTGACATCCACCGTCGAAAATCGACCAGTGCCCGATTCTCCCCGGTTCGGTGACGAGAATCGTTCAACGCCCACCATCCCCCACCCCGCAGAAAAGCGGGCAGTGGTCGATTCTCCCCGGTCGGGTAACCAGAATCGACCACTGCCCGCTTTTCGTGAGCGGCGCGGGACGCCGTGCGCCGACTCACACGCGCGATGCAGCGTCACCCGGTTGACCCGGCCGGAGGTCCGCAGAGCCGAGGTGGGCCGACCCGCCCTGCGGCTCCCGCGACATCGGGTGGTCGGCGCCCGACGGTCAGAGACGGTTGGTGTCCTCCGCGCGGGTGCCGGTCCACTTGTCGACGGAGGGCTCGACCTGCTCGCCCGCCGCCTTGGGGCCGCCGGCGGCGGCGACCCGGGCGGCATGCGTCGGGCCGTCCGGCACGTGCGCGGGGCGCAGCGCGTCGAACTCCCTGCGCAGCACCGGCACAACCTCCTCGCCGAGCAGGTCGAGTTGCTCGAGGACGGTCTTGAGCGGCAGTCCGGCGTGGTCCATCAGGAAGAGCTGGCGCTGGTAGTCACCCGCGTAGTCGCGGAAGCCGAGCACGCGCTCGACGACCTGCTCGGGCGACCCGACGGTCAGCGGGGTCTCCTTCGCGAACTCCTCCAGCGTCGGGCCGCCGCCGTAGACGGGGGCGTGGTCGAAGTAGGGGCGGAACTCGCGGACGGCGTCCTGCGAGTTCTTCCGCATGAACACCTGCCCGCCGAGGCCGACGATCGCCTGGTCGGCGGAGCCGTGGCCGTAGTGCTCGAAGCGCCGGCGGTAGAGGTCGACCATGCGACGCGTGTGGCTCGGCGGCCAGAAGATGTTGTTGTGGAAGAAGCCGTCGCCGTAGTAGGCGGCCTGCTCGGCGATCTCGGGAGAGCGGATCGAGCCGTGCCACACGAACGGGGCCACCCCGTCGAGCGGCCGCGGGGTCGCGGTGAAGCCGTGCAGCGGGGTGCGGTGCTTGCCCTCCCAGTTCACGACCTCGCTGTGCCACAACTCGTGCAGCAGCGCGTAGTTCTCGACCGCCAGCGCGATGCCGTCGCGGATGTCCTTGCCGAACCAGGGGTACACCGGGCCGGTGTTGCCGCGGCCCATCGTGAGGTCCATGCGTCCGTCGACGAGGTGCTGCAGCGTGGCGTAGTCCTCCGCGATGCGCACCGGGTCCGTGGTGGTGATCAGCGTGGTGGCCGTCGACAGGATGATGCGCTCGGTCTGGGCGCCGATGTAGGCCAGCGTCGTCGTCGGGGAGCTGGCGACGAACGGCGGGTTGTGGTGCTGGCCGACGGCGACGACGTCGAGCCCGACCTCCTCGGCCTTCTTCGCGATCGCGACGGTCGCCTTGATGCGCTCATGCTCGGTGGGCGTGCGACCGGTGGTCGGGTCGGTGGTGATGTCGCCGACGCTGAAGATGCCGAACTGCATGGTGACCTCCTTCAAGGTGTCACCAGCCTACAACATTGTTGACTGTTCAACTATTCCGGTGACGCGGCAGCCCGGGGTCAGTAGAGACGCGATGAGCACGACACACTTGTCATCGTCGAAAAACGCCCATGTGAACGTTCCCCGTCGCGATGAGAAGTGTGTCGTGCTCATCCGGGCCCCAGGGGCCGACGGCGAGGTCGGCCACGGAGCGGGGTCAGCAGACCTTGCGCGTCCAGCCGAAGGTGTCCTCGGCGCGGCCGAACTGGATGTCTACCAGGTGGCGACGGATCTCCTCGGTCTTCGGGCCGGGCTGCCCGTCGCCGACGACCGCGACGCCGCGCTGGGGCGAGTTGAAGCCGACGATCGGCGTCACGACGGCCGCCGTGCCGCACGCGAAGACCTCCGTGATCTGGCCCGACTCGACCCCGTCGAGCACCTCGTCGACGGAGATGGGGCGCTCGACGGCCTTCAGACCGTGGGCGTCGGCCAGCTTGAGGATCGAGTCGCGCGTGACGCCTGGGAGGATCGAGCCGAGCGACGGGGTCAACAGCTCCCCGTCGGCGGTGACGAACATGACGTTCATCGTGCCGCACTCCTCGACCCACTTGTGCTCGGCACCGTCGGTCCACAGCACCTGGCCGCAGCCGTTTGCGTAGGCCTCCTCGGTCGCGACGAGGCTCGCGGCGTAGTTGCCGCCGCACTTGGCCTCACCCGTGCCGCCGATAGCCGCGCGCGTATAGTTCGGCGTGATCCACAGCTTGACGGGCTCCGAGTAGTACGGGCCGACGGGGGTGCAGATGACGGAGAAGCGGTAGGACTTCGCCTCGCGGACGCCGAGCAGCGCCTCGCTGGCGATCATGAACGGGCGGATGTAGAGGCTCTGCTCGTTCTCGCCGGCGGGGACCCAGTCGCGCTCGAGGGCGACGATGCGCTCGACGGCCTCAACAAAGACGTCCTCGGGCAGCTCGGCCATCCCGAGACGCCTCGCGGAGTTCACAAAGCGGGCAGCGTTGCGGTCCGGGCGGAAGAGCCAGATGGAGTCGTCGTCACGACGATATGCCTTGAGGCCCTCGAAGATCTCCTGCCCGTAGTGCAGGACGGCAGCCGCGGGGTGCAGCGACCAGTCGCTCATCGGGAGGATCCGGGGGTCCTGCCAACCGTCACCTTCCACGTAGTCGATCACCACCATGTGATCGACGTAGTGGCGCCCGAAACCGGGGTCGGCGAGGGCGGCCTGACGGACCGCCGGGGAGGTGGGATGCGTGGTGCGCGTGAGGGAGAACTCAGCCATGCCGCGATGCTAGCCCGGCATGTCGGACGCCCAGGTCCTCGTCCATCCGCGCCCGACGGGTTGCGCGCCCGTGCGAAGGGTGCCCGCGCGACGTCGGCGCGCCCGGCCCGCACTCGTCTCCCGACCGGTCCGTGTCCCGACGTGTCCCGACCGGAGTGTCGTGCACACAACAATGCGCATTCCGCCGGCCCTGCAACATAGGAGCAACACTGCCGCTCTGGGCATAGTTGTGCACGGACAGGTGCGACGGGCGTGCGGAGGCTCCGGGCGGAACGACCCCAGAGCTCGGGCTAGGCCCGGTAACCCTCACGTCCGGATACCTGATGGGCGCTGCCTTCTCCACACCCGCCCTAAGGTGGGGTCTCACAACCCAAGGAGGATCCATGTCCGAGACCCGCAACCCCACCGAGGTGACGCTGGATCGACTCGGCCCGCTGCACTACGAGGCGACCAACTCCCGGGGCGGCACGCTGCCGATCGGGACCGGCCAGACCGACGAGTTCACCCCCGTTGAGCTGATGATGGCCGCGATCGCGGGCTGCTCGGCCATCGACGTCGACATGCTCACCCACCGTCGCGCCGAGCCCGACGTGTTCACGACCACCATCACCGCAGACCGTGTGAAGGATGAGTCCGGCAACCGGCTCGACGCCATCGACGTGACCTTCACGATCCGCTTCCCCGAGGGCGAGGACGGAGACCGCGCCCGACGCATCCTCGAGCGCTCCGTCCAGGACTCCCACGACCGCCTCTGCACCGTCTCCCGCACCGTCGAGGCCGGCACGCCCGTGACCATGGGCCTGTCGGAGGACTGAGCCGGTGCGGACCCAGCGCGCAGCGGAGAAGAATAGCGACACAGGGGTCGCTTCACAGGGCGCCCGACAAAAAAGCTCCACAAAACGGGAATCAATCTGGCGCTCCGGTGGTTGTCAGGCGTTGACGCCACCCGGCGCCAGCCCCGACCAAAGGACGTGACATGAGACTCCGCCTCGCCCCATCGCTCGCAGGAATACTGGCCGCTGGCCTGTTGCTGACGGGCTGCGCCGGCGGAGGAACCGGCGACGCGACGACCGCCGCGTCCGCCGACACGGCCGCCTCGATCGAGGTCGGGTCGCTGTACGAGCCGAGCAACCTGAGCAACGTCGACGCCGGCGGCCAGGGCGTCACCGAGGCGTTCAGCGGCAACGTCTACGAGTCGCTGATGAAGCTCGACGACGACGGCTCCGTCACCCCGCTCCTCGCCGAGGACTACTCGGTCAGCGACGACGGCCTCACCTACACCTTCACCCTCCGCGACGGTGTGAAGTTCCACTCCGGCAAGGAGCTGACGGCCGACGATGTCGTCTCCAGCTTCGAGCGCGTCACGGCCGACGACTCCCAGGCGGCGCGCAAGTCCAGCTACGCCGTCGTCTCCGACGTCGAGGCCACCGACGACTCCACCGTCACCTTCACCCTCTCGCAGCGCTCCATCTCGTTCCCTTACCTGATGGCCTACGTGTGGATCGTGAACCCTGACCTCGCCGACGCCAAGACCGACGCCGACGGCACCGGCCCCTACTCGTTCGATGAGTGGCAGCGCGGCAGCACGCTCAGCCTCGTCCGCAACGACGACTACTGGGGCGACCCGGCCAAGAACGGCCGCGTGACCTTCCACTACTTCACCGACGCGAGCGCCGAGTCCAACGCGCTGCTGACCGGCGAGATCGACCTGATCACCAGCATCCAGAGCCCCGACTCGCTGACCCAGTTCGAGAACAACGAGGACTTCACGATCTCCGAGGGCACCTCCACCACCAAGGAGCTGCTGGCCTTCAACGACCGCGTCGCCCCGTTCGACGACTCCCGCGTCCGCCGCGCCATCTACTCCGCCGTCGACCGCGAGAAGCTCCTCGACGCCATCTGGGACGGCCGCGGCACCCTGATCGGCTCGATGGTTCCCCCCACCGACCCCTGGTACGAGGACCTCACCTCGCTGAACCCGTACGACCCCGAGCTGTCCAAGCAGCTGCTCTCCGAGGCCGGCCTGGCCGACGGGTTCTCCTTTACCCTCTCGACCCCGAACTACGACCCGCACCCCGCGGTCGCCGAGTTCCTGCAGTCCGAGCTGGCGAAGGTCGGCATCACCGTCGACATCAAGGTCATCACCGCCGACGAGTGGTACACCGACGTCTACCAGAACCTGGACTTCGAGGCGACGCTGCAGGAGCACGTCAACGACCGCGACGTCGTCTGGTACGCCAACCCCGACTTCTACTGGGGCTACGACAACGCCGAGGTCCAGGAGCTCGTCGCCTCCGCTGAGCAGGCTGAGACCACCGACGAGCAGACCGAGGACCTGAAGAAGGCCAACGAGATCATCGCGACCGAGGCCGCCAGCAACTGGCTGTACCTCTACCCGCAGATCGTCGTCGCCTCCTCCGACGTCACGGGCTTCCCCGTCAACGGCCTGAACTCGCAGTTCTACGTGTACAACATCGAGAAGGCCTGACATCCTGAACCCGATGACGAAAGGCGGTGCGCCCACCCGTGGCTAGTTACCTGGTGCGGCGCACCGCCTTTCTCCTGCTCAGCTTCGCCGCCGCGATGCTGCTGATCTTCCTGCTGCTGCGCGTCCTGCCCGGCGACCCGGCCAACGCGCTGCTGTCTCTCGACGCGACCGACGAGCAGATCGCGGCCGCCCGGGCGCAGGTCGGCTCCGACCAGCCCATCGGCACGCAGCTGCTCAACTGGGTCGGCGACGTGGCCCGTCTCGACCTGGGCACGTCGTTCACCTCCGGCACGGCGGTGCTGCCCGAGATCACCTCCCGGCTGGGCGTGACGATCCCGCTGACCCTCATCTCCTTCGTCATCTCGGTGGCGCTGGCCTCGGCGCTCGGCTACTACGCGGCGGTCCGCTCCCACACCCGGCTGGGCGTGGCGGTCGCGGCCGTGGCGCAGGTCGGCATCGCGGTGCCGGTGTTCTGGATCGGCATCCTGCTGGTGTGGATCTTCGCTCTGGGTCTGCGGCTCCTGCCCTCGGGCGGCTTCCCTCGCGAGGACTGGGCCGACCCCCTCGACGCGCTGCGGTCCCTGCTGCTGCCCATCTGCACCATCGTGATCGTGATGACGGCGTCGCTGGTGCGGTACGTGCGCTCCGCGGTGCTCGACGTCCTCGACAGCGACTACCTGCGCAACGCCCAGGCCCTGGGCGCGACGCCGGGCGAGGCGTTCCGACGGCACGGCGTGCGCAACGCGTCGGTGCCCGTCATCTCGATCCTCGGCATCGAACTGGCCTCGACGCTGCTCGGCACCGTCGTCGTCGAGTCGGTGTTCACGCTGCCCGGACTAGGGTCGATGCTGACCAAGGCCATCGAGACCCACGACTACCCGTCCATCCAGGGGGTCCTGCTCGTGACGACGTTCCTGGTGCTGGTGATCGGCTTCGCCGCCGACATCGTGCAGCGCGTCGTCGACCCGCGGCTCCGCTCCAGCCTCTCGGGGGCCCACGCATGAGCGCGTCGGTGACGGGCACGATCGTCGAGGTGCGGCCGCACCGTCGACGGTGGCCCGCGTCGCTGACGATCGGCGTGGTGCTGCTCGCCTTCGTCGCCGCGGTCGCGCTCGTCTCGCTGGTCTGGCTGCCGTATGAGCTGTCCGACACTTCCGGCTCGCGGCTCGAGTCGCCCAGCGCCCAGCACTGGCTCGGCACGGACAAACTTGGCCGCGACACCTTCAGCTACGTCATGGTCGGCACCCGCATCGCCCTCACCGTCGGGCTGTCGAGTGCGGTCATCGCCATGGTCGTCGGCCTGGTGCTCGGCACGGCGGCGGCCTTCCTCGGAGGCTGGATCGACGACGTCGCATCGTCGCTGCTCGACGTCGTGATCGCCTTCCCGACGCTGCTGCTGGCCATGCTGATCGGCGCCACGCAGGGCGCGAGCCTCACGTCGGCGGTGTGGTCGATCGGCCTGGCGGCCTCCGCCGTCGTCGCCCGGCTCACCCGCATCCTCGCCAAGCGCCTGCTGCAGCAGCAGTTCGTCACCGCGGCCCGCACATCGGGCACGGGCTGGTTCGGGATCATCCGGCTGCACCTGCTGCCGAACATGTGGCCGACGCTGGTCGTCACCGCGGCCCTGATCTTCGGCACCGCCGTCCTCGCCGAGGCGAGCCTGAGCTACCTGGGTCTGGGCGTCCCGCCGCCCAACTCGTCGCTCGGCCGGCTGCTGCAGGGCGCGCAGGCCACCGTGCTCAACGCGCCGTGGGCGGCTATCGCGCCGGGCGTCATGATCGTCGCGATCGTGCTGGGCGCCAACTTCCTGGCCGACGGGCTGCGCGAGCGCTTCGACCCGACGAGAAGGACCCGCGCATGAGCATCGACGTAGCCGACCTCACCATCTCGCTGGCCACGTCCGGGCGCCCGCTCGTCGAGGGCCTGTCGTTCACCCTTGCGCCCGGCGAGCGCCTCGGCATCATCGGCGAATCCGGCTCCGGCAAGTCCGTGACCATCTTCTCCCTGCTCGGCCTGCTGCCCCGCGGGCTGGTGGCCGGCGGGTCGGTGGAGATCTCCGGCACGCAGGTCGTCGGCGCCCGCCCCGCGGAGCTGCGCGCGCTGCGCGGGGCCCAGGCGGCGATCGTGTTCCAGGAGCCGGCGACGGCCCTCGACCCGCTCACCCGCGTCGGCGACCTGATCGCCGAACCGCTCGCCCGCCACCGGGGGCTCCGCGGCGCCGAGCTCGACGAGGCCGTCCGCGCCGCGCTGCGCGAGGTGTCTCTGCCCGACGACCGCCGGACGGTCCGGTCGTTCCCGCACGAGATCTCCGGCGGCCAGCGGCAGAGGGTCGCCATCGCGATGGCGCTCGCGTGCCAGCCTCGCTTCCTGCTGGCCGACGAGCCCACCACCGCCCTCGACGTCACCGTCCAGGCCGAGATCCTCGACCTGATCCGTCGGCTGTGCGACGAGCGCGGGATGGGGCTGATCTTCGTCAGCCACGACCTCGCCGTCGTCGCCGGCATCGTCGACCGCGCGCTGGTGATGCAGCACGGCCACGTCGTCGAGGAGGGTCCGATCGTCGACCTGGTGAACCGCCCGCAGCATCCGTACACCGCGTCGCTGGTCGCCAGCGCGCGGGCGCTGGAGCAGGCCCTCGCGACGGGAGAACTGCCATGACCGACGAGCCCACCGGGGTCTCTCCGACGCCCGACCAGGGGGCACCCGCTCCCCGCCTTGCGCTGGACCGCGTCACGTTCACGTACCGCGGCGCCACTGCCCCGGCGCTGCGCGACGCGACGTTCGCCGTGCGCGGCAGCCTGGGGATCGTCGGCGAGTCGGGTTCCGGCAAGTCGACGACGCTCAACCTGCTGCTGGGGCTGCTGCGGCCCTCGTCGGGGCGCGTGCTGTTCGACGGCGAGGAACTCCGCGGCGCGGCGCGCATCCGGGCGCTGCGCCGCGCGGTACAGCCGGTCTTCCAGGACCCGTACGCGTCGCTGGACCCGCGCATGCGCGTGGACCGGATCGTCGGCGAGCCGCTCGCGTCGCTCGGGATCGCCTCGGGCGCCGCGGCGAAGCAGAAGGTCCGCGACGCGCTGGCCGACGTCGGCCTCGACGCGGACACCCTGACTCGCTACCCACATGAGTTCTCGGGCGGGCAGCGGCAGCGGATCGCAATCGCCCGGGCGCTGGTAACCGACCCGGCGATCCTCATCGCCGACGAGCCCGTCAGTGCTCTCGACGTGACCACCCGGATCGACGTCATCGCGCTGCTGGACCGGCTCCGCCGCGGCCGCGGCCTGTCGGTGGTGATGGTGTCGCACGACGTCAGCGTCGTAGCGGCGCTGTGCGACGACACCGTCGTGCTGAAGGACGGCGAGGTCGTCGAGCAGGGACCTACCATGCAGGTCCTCCACTCCCCGGCGCACCCCTACACCGTGCAGCTGATCTCCGCCATCGCCACCCTCCCGACCACTGCCTGACCGCCCCGCCCCCTCCCCCGGCCGCGATGAGCACGACACACTTGTCGTCGCGCGAAATCGCGATGTGAACGTTGCCTTCCGCGACGAGCAGGAGGATGTGCTCATCGACGCGGTCAGACGACAGTGAAGGGCCGGACCGGCCCGTGCTAGCGTTCCCGGATGCCGACCTCACAGGAGCGCTCCCGCGCCTTCACGCACGTGCTGATCAACTCGGCCGCCGCGTCGCTCGGGACCGCGTTCATCTGGTTCGGCATCACGTTCTGGGCATATCTCGAGACCAGATCCGTGCTGGCGACGTCCTTCCTCGGTGGCGCGTACATGCTCGGCATGGCCGTGCTGGGGGTCCCGTTCGGCGGGCTGATCGACCGCCTGCGCAAGCACACCGCGATGATGATCTCCGCCATCGCCACGACGGCGTTCTTCCTGCTCGGCGGACTGATCTTCCTCCTGGTCCCCGCCGACCACCTCTCCGACATGGGCCGACCCTGGTTCTGGATCTTCAGCATCCTGATCCTGCTCGGCGCGCTCGTCGCGATGATCCGGGCGCTCGCGCTGTCGACGTGCGTGACCATCCTCGTCGACTCCGAGAAGCGAGCCAATGCGAACGGCCTTGTCGGGGCCGTGCAGGGAATGACGATGCTGGTCGTCGGGATGCTGTCCGGCCTGGCGATCGGGCAGCTCGGGCTCGGCTGGACGCTGTTCATCTCGATCGTCGCGGTCGTCGGATCGCTGATCCACCTGCTGCTCATCCAGATCCCCGAGCCGACGATCGTGCACGCCGAGGGGACCCCGAAGGCGGTGGACTTCGGCGCCGCCTGGCGGGCGATCGTCGTCGTGCCGGGGCTCATCGGACTGATCATCTTCTCGACGTTCAACAACTTCCTCGGCGGCGTCTTCATGGGTCTGCTAGACCCGTACGGCCTCGAACTGCTGTCCGTCGAGGCCTGGGGCATCCTCTTCGGGTTGTGCAGCATCGGATTCATGGTCGGTGGCGCGATCATCGCCCGGACAGGCCTCGGCCGCCTGCCGCTCCGGACCCTGCTGCGGGCGTGCATGGCCATGTGGGTCGTGTCGGCGCTCTTCACCATCCGCGACCAGGTGTGGCTCCTCGCCGTCGGCGTCTTCCTCTACATGGTGCTCATGCCGTTCATCGAGGCCTCGGAGCAGACACTCCTGCAGCGCGTCGTCCCGCTCGAGAAGCAGGGTCGCGTCTTCGGCTTCGCGCAGGCGGTCGAGGTCTCCGCCGCCCCGCTGAGCGCGTTCATCATCGGCCCCGTCGCCGAGTTCTGGCTGATCCCCTACGCGCAGTCGCCCGAGGGCGTCGCGACGTGGTCGTGGCTGATCGGCACCGGCCGGGCCCGCGGCATCGCGCTGGTCTTCGTGCTGTTCAGCCTCGTCGGCCTCGTGCTGACCGCCGCGGTGTTCTTCACGCGCACCTACCGTCGCCTCAACGAGAGCTACCTCGCTGGCGACGTGAACGTCGACGTCGTCCCGAGCCCCGACCCCGCCCCCTGACGTAGCCCGAAGGCGCGGGTGACGAGCCCGACCGCACCGTCGCGATGAGCACATCCTCCCTCTCGTCGCGACAATCGGCCCGAAAACGACCGTTTCCGACGACGACAAGTGTGTCGTGCTCATCGCACCCCACGGGACCGGCAGCGACGCGGCCGATCGTCAGCGGACGAGGCGACCGTGTGCGAGGTCGATCAGGCGCGGGAGGACGTCGGCGGCGCGCAGGCCGCTGTGCTCGAACTGGTTCGTCACCCAGGGGCGCAGGCCCGGCATCAGCGACGCCGTGGCCAGCGACAGCTCCGCCGGCACGTACACGTCGTTGAAGTAGACCGCCGCCGCACCGACGGCGCCCGACGCGGCGATCGCGTCCGCGTCGTACAACTTCGGCCACGTCACCTCCGCCAGCTGGTCGGCCACCTCGCGCCACGGCCTGAACGCCGGGACCGTGTCGGCCCACTCGCGACGGACGTGCTCGCCGGTCAGCAGGGTCGGGTCGGCGCGGAAGTCCTCCGGCTCCGCCCGGTCCGCCGCCCAGCGCGTCGCGACGCCGTCCGCGTAGCAGGACTCGTGCAGCACGTAGTAGAGCGGGTTCCGGCCGCCGAACGGCAGCGCGGCCGCCAGGTCGTGGGCGAAGGCGTTGGTGCCGGGGTCCAGTTCGAGCAGGGCGTGCAGAGTCTGCCAGCCGTTGTCGCCGCCGAGCAGCGAGCCCAGCGACCGGATCCTCGACACCGAGACCACCTCACCGTCGGGCAGCACCAGCTCGCCGCGGTCGGCCAGGCCGACCAGCCGCTCGACGACCGCGCGGTGCTCCGGGAACCGTCGGTAGTAGTTGGCGTTGGCCCACCGCATCTTGTCGTAGGTGACGCCGTACACCTCGTCGGGCGTCTTCCCGATGGCGCTCAGCCCGCCGGTGAAGTACACCTTGTCCAGGCTGGCCGCCGCGGTGCTGAGGTAGGTCAGCGTGCAGAACCCGCCGAACGACTGCCCGAGCACCGACCACTTCTCCACGCCCAGCCGCTCGCGCAGCGCCTCGGCGTCGCGGATGATGGAGTCGGCCCGCAGATGTGTGAGGTGCTCGACGACGACGTCGGTGGGGCTGGCCAGGTCGCGGTCCCCCACCGGAGTCGAGCGGCCCGTGCCGCGCTGGTCGAGGAACACCACGCGGTGCTCCTTCAGCGCGGCGTCCAGCCAGCCCGGGCCGGTGGGGTTGCGCAGCGGGCGCGGGGCCTCGTGACCCGGGCCGCCCTGCAGGTACAGCAGGAACGGCAGCTCCTCCCCACCCTCGCGGCTGACGACCGACGCGTACACGTCGATCGTGCGCGCGTCCGCCTCGTCCCTCCACACCAGCGGGGCGCTGAAGTGGTGCTCGTCGACGATCAGGTCCTGCATCCGGCGCGTGGTGTGGGTCATGTGGCCGAGCCTATCCCCGGCGACGACACTGCGGCCGCCGGCCGCCTCCCTGGCCGCGCCCGCACCGTCGCCGCTTCCGAGGCGCCAATCCTGTGGTCGCCGTCGGGTCCGGACGCCGCCGGACGCAGGCGTCACCGTCGATGGGCAGCGGACGATTCTCGCCGGCGGACCGGGGAGAAGCGGGCACTGCCCGTTATTCGTCGGCGATCCGGCGCCCAAGGAGAACCAGACCACCGGGGACACGCCACCCCCCGCGAAGCAGTGTGCGCAAATCGGCACCGGACCGGGGAGAAGCGGGCACTGCCCATTTTTCGTCGGGGATCCGGCGCGGTGTGCAACGCGGCGGAGCCGGAGCCGCGCGCTACGCGGTGGAGCCGGAGAGCTGCGCGACGCAGGTGGACCCGACCCCAGTCGGGCGCGAAGGCCGCGACTGCGACCCTCAGGCGGGGTCCCCCGATGTTTCGATGAGCTCCGCGATCCGCCTGCTGAGATACGCGCGTACGTCGGGGGGCAGGGGAGTCCCCGTGATCATGTCGTAGACCCAGAGCCCGTCGGAGGCGAGGTGTGCGATGAGCCGGGAGGCTCAGTCCTGGGGAATGGTGCCGTCGAGGACCCAGGCGAGGAACTCGCGCAGGTCGCCGGTCTCGCCGTCGCGTCCGCCCTTGCCGATCTGCATCGTGGCAAGCGTCGGGACCAGCTGCACGCCCCGGAACCGGGCCATGAAGCCGGCCGGTACGACGAGCGAGTAGTAGTTGCCGTCGGTGTCGATGGCCAGCGACTTGTTGGTCCGCAGGTACCAGCCGACCTTGTCGGTCTTCACAACCACGCCGTCCATCGTCGTCGCCTTCAGCGGGTGCGGCGCGGGGCCTTGCTCCGTGGCGGTGGCGACGAACTCGTCGATGAACGTCTGAGCGCGGGCGGCCTCGGCGCGGGCCGCGTTGGCCGTGAGCTCCGCACGCTTCTTCGCGTCGCGCTGCCGCTGCGTCAGGTGCTCGTCGCTCATGCCAGCAGCCTACCCAGCGGCACCCCGACCACCAGACGCCACCCTTAGTCGTAGGCGCCAGGGCCGGGTCGTCGAGCCTGTCGAAACGCCCTGAGCTCAGGGAACCGGGTCGTTGAGCCTGTCGAAACGCCCTGAGCGAAGCGAAGGGGACCCCTTGACCACCGGCTCTTGACCACCGCCTCTTGACCACCGCCTCGCTCCGCTCGGCGCCCTTCGACAAGCTCAGGGAACCGGGTTGAGCTCAGGGAACCGGGCTGAGCTCAGGGAACCGGATTGAGCTCAGGGAACCGGGTCGTTGAGCCTGTCGAAACGCCCTGAGCGAAGCGAAGGGGACCCCTTGACCACCGGCTCTTGACCACCGCCTCGCTCCGCTCGGCGCCCTTCGACAGGGCCTGTGCTGAGCTTGCCGAAGTGCTCAGGGAACCGGGTTGAGCTCAGGGAACCGGGTTGAGCTCAGGGAACCGGGTTGACCTCAAGGAACCGGGTTGAGCTCAGGGAACCGGGTCGTTGAGCTTGTCGAAACGCCCTGAGCGAAGCGAAGGGGACCCCTTGACCACCGCCTCTTGACCACCGCCTCGCTCCGCTCGGCGCCCTTCGACAAGCTCAGGGAACCGGGCTGAGCTCAGGGAACCGGGCTGAGCTCAGGGAACCGGGCTGAGCTCAGGGAACCGGGCTCAGCTCAGGGAACCGGGCCGTTGAGCCTGTCGAAACGCCCTGAGCGAAGCGAAGGGTCCAACCTGATCACGCCTCGCTCCGCTCGGCGCCCTTCGACAAGCTCAGGGAACCGCAGGCTTCGCCGGCGACTTCGGGCCCCACTCGTACAGCCAGCCGACGGCGCGGTAGCGGGACCGCAGCTTCACCAGCAGCGCGGGGATGCCCAGGGCCGCGGCCAGGATCAGGATCGTCGCGGGCCAGCGGCCGAGGCCCAGGATCACCGCCAGGTACGACGCGGTCTTCAGGAACGGCAGGTGCGACGCATAGAAGACGATCGCCTCGCGGCCGATGGTCTCCAGCCAGCCGATCGGTCGCGTGATCCGGTCCGACAGCAGCACCAGTAGCGCGACGAACGTCACGGTCCCCGGCACGGACCAGATCGTGTACCACGTCTTGAACCCCAGCGGCCCCGCGACCAGCGACGCGACGGTGACAAGCACGAACAGCGCCACGACCCACGAGCGCTGCAGCACGTCCCACCACCGC
This sequence comes from Tessaracoccus lacteus, assembly GCF_029917005.1. NCBI lineage: Bacteria > Bacillati > Actinomycetota > Actinomycetes > Propionibacteriales > Propionibacteriaceae > Tessaracoccus > Tessaracoccus lacteus. The sequence continues at coordinate 291,892 of NZ_CP123967.1, read as the reverse complement.
GGGTGCCGGGCGACGAGCTCGCCGAGGAAGAACAGCGCCAGCATGTATGGGAAGCGGGTGTGCCAGCCGTCGTAATCGCCGACCCACTGGGCAAACACGAGCAGGACGGGGATCGACCACGCGCGGATCGCCGGGGTCAGCAGCCGCGCGATGACGAAGAACGCGAACAGGTAGGCCAGATACCAGGTGTAGGTGTACTGGCTGAGGTAGGTGTCGAGGACCTGCTGCCAGCCGAACGTGTGCCCGCCGAAGCCCCAGCTGCCGATCACGAGGAAGATCGCCAGGATCGACGTCCACACGAACCACGGCCACGCGATGGTGCGCAGCTTGTTGTCTAGGAACACGCCCCACGACTTCCGCAGCGTGCGCTCCAGCAGGAACCCGGACACGAAGATGATGATCTGCATCCGCATCGCCGACGTGGCGGCGTTCCACGTCCACATGCCCGGGATCAGGTCGATGCCGCGCGAGACCAGGGCGATCTCCGTGTGGTAGGTCACCACCATGATGATTCCCAGCGCCCGGATCCGGTCGATCCAGACGAGTCTCTGCGCGGCCACCTGCTGAATCTACCCGCTGACTAGGTCTGCGCCCATGCGACGGCGGCCAACACGGAGGCCTGCGCGTCGCCCGGCGTGGCCGGCAGGATCGGGATCCCCATCGTGCCGAGCATTCGCTGCATGCCGTCGCCGACGTGGTCGACGACGACCGCCTGCACCCCCTGCTCGCGCAGGAAAGTCACGACGCGGGCGTGGTGCGATCCGTGGGTGCCGCTGTCGTGCGACTCGTCCCACGCGACCTCGTGCACCGCCCAGGCCGCGACGGCGCCGTCGACGACGTCCGCGATCGCGACGAAGTGGGCGCGTCCCCAGGATCCGGCCGCGCGCCCTTCGGCGTCGACGGGGGTTGCGATGATCACAGCGTCTCCATCCTCTTCTGAAGCCAGGTGAGCTGGACCGCCACCTGGTGTTCCTGACCACCCTCGTGGTCGTTGAACGGGTAGACCTCGATCGACGCCTCCCCGGCCCACGCGTGGTACGCGCCGAACACCGTCGACGGCGGACAGGTCTGGTCGAGCAGCGCGACGGAGAACAGCGCCGGCGCGGTCGCCCGGGCGGCGAAGTGGACCCCGTCGACGTAGTTCAGGGTCTCGAACACCGTCGCGACGCGGTCGCGGTGCACGGACAGGTACCGGGCGACCTCGGTGTACGGCGTCGTCGTCGACACGTCGACGGCGCGGGCGAAGTCGCACAGGAACGGCACGTCGGGCATCGCCGCGACGACCCCGTCGGCGAGCGCCGCCGCGGCGATCGCGAGCCCGCCGCCCTGGCTGATGCCCGCGACGACCACCCGCTCCGGGTCCACCTGCGGCAGCTCCTTTGCCGCGTCGACGGCGCGCACCGCGTCGACGATCAGGCGACGGTAGTAGTACGTCTCGAAGCTCTCGATGCCACGCAGCAGGAATCCGGGCACCGACGGGCCGGCGCCGTGCGGGTCGTCCGTGTGGCCGCCGCTCCCCCACGACGACCCCTGCCCCCGCGTGTCCATGAACAGCTGTGCGTAGCCGGCGTTCGCCGAGGTCAGGTGCTCGATCGGCAGCCCGCGGCCGCCGCCATAGCCCTGGTAGGTGACGACGACGGGCAGCCGCGTGGCCGTGCCCGCCGGCACGACGAGCCACGCCCGGACGGGATCGCCGCCGAAGCCGGGGAACGTGACGTCGAACACGTCGACGAGCTTGAGCCCGGTGGTGACGGGCGTCACCACCGGCACCATCGGCACCGAGCGCGCCTCGGCCAGCGTGGCCGCCCAGCGCTCATCGAAGTCGTCGGGCGCGACGGCTGCGGACCGGTACGTCTCCAGCTGGGCCAGCGGCAGGTCGATCGCGGGCATTCAGAGCTCCGTTCCGCGCGCGATGGCGCTGGCCATGGTGGGCGCGAGCGGCAGGCGCGGGATGAGCGTGCACTGCGCAGCGTGGTACAGGTCGGCCTTGCCCGGCCAGACGGTGTCGGTCGGCCGGTTCTCGGGGTCGAGCTGGTGGTGCCACGAGCCGTGCTCATGGTCGAGCACGTAGGCGTCGGCGTAGTCCCACCAGGTGGCATAGAGCTGCGCGTATCGGGCGTCGCCCGTGCGCTTCCACAGCGACGCGGCCGCACCGATCGCCTCCGCGACGACCCAGTGCATGCGGTCCGCGACGACCGGGGTCCCCGTCCAGTCGGTCGTGTAGGCGAAGCCACCGCGCTCGGCATCCCACCCGTCCTCGACGGCGCGGTCGAAGAGCGCGACGGCGGCCTCGGCCCAGTCGGTCCCCGTCGCCCCGGCGGCCTCCAGGTTCAGCAGCAGCCGAGCCCACTCGATGCCGTGCCCGACGGTGGCGCCGTACGGCTTGAACTTGTCGCCCGGGACGTCGGCGTTGAACTCGAGCAGCGGGTTCCACCGCTCGTCGAAGTGCTCGGGCAGCCGCCACCCGTTGGCCTTTGCGGCCCGAGCGGCGAAGGCCCCGATGCGGGCGGCGCGGTCGAGCCAGATCCGTTCCCCCGTCACATCTGCGGCGGCGAGGAACGCCTCGACGGTGTGCATGTTGGCGTTGATGCCGCGGTAGGGGTCGAGCACGGTGAAGTCGTCGTTGAACGTGTCGACGACCAGCCCGGCCTCCTCGTCCCAGAATCTCTCCTCGACGGTGCGCAGCGCCTCGGCCAGGAGATCGCCTGCCCCGTCGAGCTCGGCGAGCACGCCGGAGCTCGCCGCCAGCACCACGAACGCGTGCGCGTAGGCGGCCTTGTCGCGGGCGCCGGGCGGCAGCGTACCGCCGACCTGGGCGAACCACCCTCCGTTGACGTCGTCATACAGCGGCCCGGTCAGCCCGTCGAGCGCCCGCTGCGCGATGACACGCGCACCGGGGATGCCCTGCAGTGCGCCGAGGCTGTAGGTGTGGACGGTCCGGCAGGTGATCCAGCACTGCACACCCTCCGCCGCCACGGGGCTACCTTCGTCGTCCAGCCAGGCCGCTCCCCCACCGTCGACCGGGGTACGGCGGCCGAACTCAAGCAGGCTGAGGAAGTGCCCGTCCAGCCAGCTCCGGTGCGTGTCTCGTTCGATGATCTGCATGGGGGGACTCCTTTGCCGTCGGAACCGACGCTAGCGGATCACGCCTTGACCCGGACAAGCGGTTCGACTCACTGAGGTACTACGGTTCAGGGCATCGGGCCGACCGGTCCGGCTCTGGAGGTGACCCCATGCGACGACCGCTGATCCGCGGCTCCGCCGTCCGACCCCTTGCGCTGCTGGCGCTGCTCTTCTCGGTGCTGGTGACCACGCTGGTCGCTCCACTGGCCGCGCGCGCCGACGACGACGCAGTCAAGGGCAAGACGTTCGTGATCGCCACCGACACCACGTTCGCCCCGTTCGAGTACCGCGACGAGTCCGGCAACATGACCGGCATCGACATCGACCTCATCAACAAGATCGCCGAGATGAAGGGGTTCACGGTCGATATCAAGGCCGTCGGCTTCGACGCTGCCCTCCAGGCGGTGCAGTCGCGGCAGGCCGACGGCGTCATCGCCGGCATGTCCATCACGGACGAGCGCAAGAAGATCTTCGACTTCTCCGACCCGTACTTCAGCTCCGGCGTGCAGATGGCCGTCAAGGACGGCTCTGACATCACGAGCTATGCCGACCTCAAGGGCCAGACCGTCGTCGCGAAGACCGGCGCGGAGGGCCTGACGTTCGCGGAGTCCATCGCGGACCAGTACGGCTTCACCGTCAAGGCCCTCGACAAGGCCGACACCATGTACTCCGAGGTGACCACCGGCAACGCGGCGGCCGTCTTCGACGACTACCCCGTGCTCGCCTACGGCATCTCGCAGGGCAACGGGCTGAAGATCGTCACGCCCAAGGAACAGGGCTCCAACTACGGCTTCGCCGTCCTCAAGGGCGAGAACGCGGACCTGCTCGAGGCCTTCAACTCCGGGCTCGCCGAGCTCCGCGCCGACGGCACCTACCACGACATCCTTGTGCAGTACCTCGGCGACAACGCCCCCGAGGACAGCAGCCAGCAGGTCGAAGGCGTCAAGGGCGAGGCATTCGTCATCGCCACCGACACCACCTTCGCCCCGTTCGAGTTCCGCGACGCCTCCGGCAACATGACCGGCATCGACGTCGACCTCATGAAGGAGGTCGCCGAGCGCCAGGGCTTCGACGTCGAGGTGAAGGCGCTGGGCTTCGACGCCGCCCTCCAGGCGGTCCAGGCGGGCCAGGCCGACGGCGTCATCGCCGGCATGTCCATCACGGACGAGCGCAAGAAGATCTTCGACTTCTCCGACCCGTACTTCGACTCGGGCGTGCAGATGGCGGTCGCGGCCGACGACGACTCCATCACCGGATACGCGGACCTCGAGGGCAAGACGGTCGTCGCGAAGACCGGAGCGGAGGGGCTCGCTTTCGCACAGTCGATCGCCGACGAGTATGGCTTCACCGTCAAGGCTCTCGACAAGGCCGACACCATGTACTCCGAGGTCCAGACCGGCAACGCCGCGGCCGTGTTCGACGACTACCCCGTGCTCGCCTACGGCATCTCGCAGGGCAACGGGCTGAAGATCGTCACGCCCAAGGAACAGGGCTCCAGCTACGGCTTCGCCGTCCTGAAAGACCAGAACGAGGACCTCCTCAAGGCGTTCAACGTCGGGCTGCAGTCCATGAAGGAGGACGGCACCTACCAGCAGATCATGGACAAGTACCTCGCCACCGGCGACACCGGGGACGGCTCGACGTCACTGTCCTTCTGGGGGCTGCTGGCGCAGAGCTGGCCCGCCCTGATGCGGGGTCTTGGCATGACCCTGGCTGCGACCGCGCTGTCGCTGCTCTTCGCCACCGTGCTCGGCGTCATCTTCGGCTTCTTCAAGGTGAGCGGGGTCTGGATCCTGAAGCTGCTCGGCAGCATCTACGTCGACGTCTTCCGCGGCACGCCTCTGCTGGTGCAGGCGTTCTTCTTCTACTTCGGCCTGCCCGCCGCGACGGGGCTGAAGATCGACGTGTTCGTGGCTGGCGTGCTGACGCTGTCGCTCAACGCAGGCGCCTACATGACCGAGATCGTGCGCGGCGGCATCCAGAACGTCGACACGGGCCAGATGGAGGCGTCGCGCTCGCTCGGCCTGAACTGGATGCAGTCGATGCGCAAGATCATCGTGCCGCAGGCGCTGAAGATCATGACCCCGTCGGCAATCAACCAGTTCGTCATCACCCTGAAGGACACTTCGCTCCTGGCCGTGCTCGGCCTGGCCGAGCTGACCTACCAGGGCCAGCAGATCATCGCGCGGACCTTCCGCAGCTTCGAGATGTGGCTGATCATCGGCGCCATCTACTTCGTCGTCATCTTCGCGTTGACGAAACTGAGCAACGCGCTCGACAGGAGGATCAACAAGTGAGCACCACAGCGGAGCAGACCACCCCGGCCGCCGCGCCGACCGGCGACGTCATCGTCGAGGTGGAGGACCTGCACAAGTCGTTCGGATCCAACGAGGTCCTCAAGGGCATCGACACCACGATCCGCAAGGGCGAGGTCGTCGCGATCATCGGCCCGTCCGGGTCGGGCAAGTCGACGTTCCTGCGCTGCCTCAACCTGCTGGAGGAGGTCACCTCCGGCCGAGTCGTCGTCGAGGGTGCCGACCTGACGGCCAAGGGCACCGACATCAACGTCGTGCGCCAGAAGATCGGCATGGTCTTCCAGCACTTCAACCTGTTCCCGCACAAGACCGCGCTGGAGAACATCACGCTGGCCCCGATCATGCTGAAGAAGCAGTCGCCGGCCGAGGCCGAGAAGCTGGGCCGGGACCTGCTCGAACGGGTCAAGCTGTCCGAGAAGGCCGACTCCCGCCCAGCCCAGCTGTCAGGCGGCCAGAAGCAGCGCGTGGCCATCGCCCGCGCGCTGGCGATGCAGCCCGACATCATGCTGTTCGACGAGCCCACCTCCGCGCTCGACCCCGAGATGGTCGGCGAGGTGCTCGACGTCATGCAGCAGCTGGCCAAGGAGGGAATGACCATGGTGGTGGTAACGCACGAAATGGGCTTCGCCCGCGAGGTCGGACACCGCCTGATGTTCATGGCCGACGGCGTGATCGTGGAGGAGGGCGACCCGCGGGAGATCTTGGCGAATCCCCAGGAGCCGCGAACACAGGACTTCCTGTCCAAGGTGCTCTGAGGCGGCGAACCCGAGAAGCACTACCTCGGCATGAGGTCATCTCGGGCCCGTCGCGTCGGATTTCGCTAAGAGCGAAATAAAACGGTTGACAGGCGCTTCTCGGGTGCTCCAAGATTTCCACCGAGAGCACGTTCCACGAAGCTCTCACAACCGTCCCACTTCGGTGAACGCGGCCTGAGGGGGCTCCGGGCAGTTTCTCGCCCACGTCCCTCGTCAGCGGTCCGCCTCTGCCGTCGGCGTCCCAGGAAGGAACGCGCGTGCATCAGACGCAAGACAGCGTTCCGCCGGTCGATCCTGGCAGGGGACCCGCCGCAGCAGCTTCGCAAGCCAGGCCGGAGGCTGACCCCGGCTCCCCGCGCCGCGACGGCCACGTCGAGGGCCGCGACTCGATGGAGTGGCTGGGCGCCTACTTCTCCCCCAAGCGCGCTCCCGAGCCGGAGAATCCGCGCGAGCGGGCCGTCGCGCTGGCCGCCCGCCTCGGGCTGGCCTTCGTCGACCTCACCGAGTTCGCCGTCGACGCATCGGTCGTCTCCCTCGTTCCCGACGCGATGGCGCGACGCCACATCGCCCTGCCGATCGCGCGCGCCGGTGACCGCATCATGGTCGCGATGGCCGATCCCGAGAACGTCATCGTCCTCGACGACGTCGCGGCCGTCCTCCGCGAGCCCGTCGCGCCGGTCGTCGCCGAGCCGGATGCGATCATGGCGGCCATCGACCGCTACCACCGCGTCGACTCCGAGGTCGAGGAACTGGCCTCCGCGTTCGCCGGGGCCGACGCGGAGACGGACCAGTGGAGCCAGGACGTCGACGAGGGCGTCGACGAGGCCCCGATCATCCGGCTGGTGAACCTGATCATCGGGCAGGCGATCACCGACCGCGCCTCCGACATCCACATCGAGCCGATGCGCGACGAGCTGCGCGTGCGCTACCGCATCGACGGCGTGCTCAAGACGGTACAGTCCGTCCCCCGCTCCATGATCCCCGGCGTCATCAGCCGCTTGAAGGTCATGGCGGACCTCGACATCGGCGAGCGTCGCAGGCCGCAGGACGGCCGCATCTCCGTCAACCACAGCGGCCGCACGATCGACCTGCGCGTCGCCTCGCTGCCGACCGTGTGGGGCGAGAAGGTCGTCGCCCGTGTCCTCGACTCGCCCGTTGCCAGCCTTCAGCTGAGCGATCTGGCGATGCTGGACCGCAACATGGAGGTCTACTCCTCGAGCTTCTCCAAGCCATACGGCATGATCCTCGTCACCGGCCCGACGGGCTCCGGCAAGTCGACCACGCTGTACACGACGCTGGCCGCGATCTCGAAGCCCACGGTCAACGTGATCACGGTCGAGGATCCCGTCGAGTACCGGATGCCAGGGATCAACCAGGTCCAGGTGAACCCGAAGGCCGGCATGACGTTCGCCGCGGCGCTGCGCTCGATCCTCCGCTCCGACCCGGACATCATCCTGCTGGGCGAGATCCGCGACGAGGAAACGGCGAAGATCGCCATCGAGTCGTCGCTGACGGGCCACCTCGTCCTGTCCACGCTGCACACCAACGACGCGCCGAGCTCGGTGACCCGACTGATCGAGATGGGGGTCGAGCCGTTCCTGGTCGGCTCGGCACTCGATTCCGTCATCGCCCAGCGCCTCGCCCGGCGGCTGTGCGCCAGGTGCAGGAAGGCGTCGACGGCCACCGCGGAGGAGCTGCGCATCGTCGGAGCGCCGCTGACGGACCCGCTGCCGACGGTCTACCGGCCGATCGGCTGCCCGGAGTGCTCCGAGACGGGCTACCGGGGCCGCATCGCGCTGCACGAGGTGATGGCGGTCGACGAAGAGATCGAACGGCTGGCGTCGCAGAACGCGCCCGCCGCGGAGATCGCCGAGCATGCCGAGCGGGCCGGCATGACGAGGCTCCGGATGGATGGCTGGGCGAAGGTGCTGCTCGGCCAAACGTCCATCGAAGAGATCCTGCGAGTGACGCTGTGAGCGTCGGGGAAATGATCAACATCGTCTTGGGGGAGACGCAGAAAGAAGGACACTGTGACCCCAGAAGACGGGTACTTCCCCCCCGCGGCGCCGACGCGGTTCGACGAACTGTTCGCCGGCAAGGATGTCGATCCTGACCTGAGGTCCTACCTCGACGGCGTCCCCGGTGTGACCCTGCCTCCCACCGCCGCGCGCCGGTCGTCGCCTTCGGAGCCGGACGGCGCCGGCGACTCCCCGTGGGCGGCGCCCGACCGGTCCGCATCCTCGACACCCGGCCGGTCCGCATCCTCCGCGTCCGACTGGGCGACCTCGAGCTGGTCCGCGCCGAGGGCGAACACCGAGTGGTCGGTGTCGTCGACCGGCACGTCGCCGTCCCCGAAGCCGACCTCGGACTGGGCGGCCCCGGCCCTCCAGGACACGGCGCCGCCAGCCGCTCCAGCCCCCTCGTCCTGGTCGGCCCCGGCCGGGGTCGCAGCTGTCGAGTGGCCTCCCCCCGCGGCCCCGGCGCCGCGCGCCGCCAGGTCACTACCCGCCGACGACGCCGACGAGGCGATGCGTCTGCCCGCGTACCTTGCGCCGGTGAAGGAGCCCGTCAGCGGGCTGGCGGCCCGCGCGGGAGAGGTCGACCCGATCCTGCGTCGCCAGATCGCGGATGTCGACGCCGAGTTCGTCACCTCGATCCGCGCGGTTCTCACCGAGGGGGCCTCGGACCTGCACCTGTGCGCCGAGTCGACACCCGTCATCCGCATCGACGGCGAGCTGAAGTCGGTCGCGGGGACCACGAGCTGGTCGCGCGAGCGGATCCGCCGCGTGATCGAGAGCTTCGTCCCGGCCGAGATGCTGCAGGCCTTCGAGAAGGACCTCGAGCTCGACCTCGCCTTCTCCGTCGGCGACGTCGCCCGCTTCCGCGTGAACATCTTCCAGGACCAGCGCGGCCTCGGCGCGGCCCTGCGCATCATCCCCACCGAGATCAAGTCGGTGGCCCAGCTCGGCCTGCCGTCGGAGCTGGTCGACCTCGCGCACCTGCCCCGCGGGCTCGTGCTCGTCTGCGGCCCCACCGGCTCGGGCAAGTCCACGACGCTCGCGGCCATCATCGACAAGGCCAACGCGAGCCGCGCGTCGCACATCGTCACGGTCGAGGACCCGGTCGAGTTCCTGCACCACCACAAGCGCGGCATCATCAACCAGCGCGAGGTCGGGGCCGACACGCACGACTTCTCCCATGCGCTGAAGCACGCGCTGCGCCAGGACCCCGACATCATCCTCGTCGGCGAGCTTCGCGACCTGGAGACCATTTCGACGGCGCTGACCGCCGCCGAGACCGGCCACCTCGTCTTCGCAACGCTGCACACGCAGGACGTGGCACAGACCATCGACCGCATCATCGACGTGTATCCGTCGCACCAGCAGGCGCAGGTCCGCACACAGCTCGCGGCCACGGTGCGCGCGATCGTCGTGCAGACCCTGATCCGCCGTGCGGGTGGCAAGGGCCGCACCGTCGCAACCGAGGTCATGTTCACCAACCCCGCCATCGCGAGCCTCATCCGCGCGGGCAAGACCCACCAGATGCGCACCGCCCTGCAGGCCGGCAGCGCGCAGGGCATGCACACGCTCGATCAGGACCTGGCCCGGCTGGTGCTGTCCGGCGACATCACGCACGCCCAGGCCCTCGATCTGGCGCAGGAGACGGCCGAGTTCGAGCAGCTTGTCCGCAACCGCGGCCTCGGCCGTGACGTCGACCCGATGCTGATCGAGGGAACGCGCCAGGTGGCCGGGGGAATGGGCGCCTCATGACCGTCACCATGGAGAAGTGGACCTACAAGGGTCTGGACCGGGATGGGAACAAGGTCAAGGGCGTGCTCGACGCGTCCTCGGAGGCACAGGCCATCCAGCAGCTCAAGGGCCGCGGCGTCATCCCCGACGTGTTGACCCAGAAGGGCGCCGGCACCGGCCTGCAGAAGGAGATCACCATCCCGGCGCTGGAGCGCGGGCCCTCCCTCAAGGACCTCGCCCTGCTGACCCGGCAGCTCTCCACCATGGTCTCGGCCGGCGTCTCCATCCTGCGGGCGCTCACGATCGTCAAGGATCAGGTGGACAACACCCGGCTGCGCACGACGCTCACGGAGGTCTCGGCCAAGGTGGAGAGCGGCGTCGCGCTCTCGGATGCGCTGGAGGACTTCCCGCTCGTGATCCCGCCGATCATGGTGCATCTGGTGCGCGCAGGCGAGACCGGCGGCTTCCTGGACAAGTCGCTCATCATGGTCGCCGACAACTTCGAGGCCGAGACCAGGCTCCGCAGCAAGGTCAAGGCTGCGCTCACCTACCCGATCGTGGTGCTGATCATCGCGCTGGTGGGCGTCGCGGCCATGCTGATCTTCATCGTCCCGGTCTTCGAGGCGATGTTCGCTGACCTGGGCAGCTCGCTGCCGGCGCCGACGCAACTGCTCGTCGACCTGTCGCACGCCATGCCGGTGGTGGTGCCTGTCGCTCTGGTGGTCGGCATCATCTTCTCCATCTGGTGGGCGCGCAACAAGAACACCGACGCCGTGCGCAAGGTACTCGACCCCGTGAAACTGAAGGTTCCCGTCTTCGGAAAACTGAATAGGAAGATCGCGCTGACGAGGTTCACGCGAAACTTCGCGACCATGCTGGCCTCGGGCGTCCCCTTGATGCAGTCGCTGTCGATCGTTGGCGCCACGAGCGGCAATTACGTGGTTTCCTCATCCCTGGATATCGTCCAGGAGAACGTCAGACAGGGGCACTCCATCGGCGCGTCCCTGGCCGAGGCCGAGATCTTTCCCGAAATGCTCGTGCAAATGGTCGGGATCGGCGAGGAATCGGGGTCCATCGACGCCATGCTCGAGAAGACCGCCGACTTCTACGACGACGAGGTCGAGACGATGTCATCCCAGCTCACAGCCCTGTTGGAGCCGCTGATGCTCGTCTTCATGGGCGCCCTGCTCGGCTTCATGATCGTCGCCCTCTACCTGCCCATGTTCATGATCTTCCAGTCCATCCAGAACCTCTGAAACCATATCGTTACAGAACTTTTCCGAACGCAGTTGAAATCTTCCGAGAACCACCTATAAGGTCTCGGTCATCGGCCACATCCCCCGAGGCCGACAAACCCCCCACATCCCGCGAAAGGGAACTCACGTGCTGAACTTCGTTTCTAACGCACTGGCGAAGAAGGAGGAGGGCGAAAAGGGCTTCACCCTGATCGAACTCCTGGTCGTCGTCATCATCATCGGCATCCTCGCTGCCGTCGCCATCCCGATCTTCCTGAACATGCGCGAGGGCGCCTGGAAGTCGTCGGTCGAGTCGGACGTCAAGAACGCCGTCCTCGCACTGGAGACTGCCACCTCCGCCAACAACGGCACGGTCAAGGGCCTCACCTACGCCGAGAGTACGTCCCCGGACGCACCTGGCAAGATCAAGAATGGCTCCGCCGAGCTCGCCGACGTTGTCGTTTCGCCCGACAACACGCTCAGCGTCGACGTCGACGACGATGCTCAGACCTACGAGATCGTCGGCTCGAACGCCAACGTCACGGATGAGGAGTACACCTACGACTCCACCACCGGGCTCGGCGACTGGGCCGCCAAGACCCCCGCCCCGTGATCCGGACCCCCTGATCCACGTCGTGCCTGCGCGGTCCCCCCACCGCGCGGGCACGACGTTTCCACACCCCACCCCACCCCACCCGACGGACGGAGGCCCGCCATGCGACGACTGCAGCGCTTCGACGACGGCGGTTTCACGCTCGTCGAGGTGGTCGTCGCGATGATGATCTTCGCGATGATCGCCACCGGCTTCCTCTACGTCATGACCTCGGGCATGACCCTGTCGCGCGACACGAGGGCCCGCATCGTCGCGGCCAATCTGGCGGCTCAGCAGGTCGACATCGAGCGCTCCCGCGCCAGCGTGTTCGACATCGTCAACTCGACCCGCGACGTCGAGCTGAACGGCGACACATTCCACGTGGCCGTCAGCACCTCCTGGGCCTTCAGCAGCGGCGTGAGCGCCACCTGCCAGGCCGGCGACACGACGGGCTCCATCCGCTACAAGGAGTTCACGGTCGAGGTCACCTGGGACAACATGTCCGCCAGCGCGCAGCCCGTCTACAGCGACTCCACGCTCACGCCGCGCACCAAGATCAACGACCCGACGCTCGGCACCGTCCTGGTGGGCGTCATCGACGCCTCGGGCTCCGGCGTGAGTGGTGCCACCGTGAACCTCACCACCTCCAGCTCCACCGTCGCGTCCACCACCACCGACAGCGACGGCTGCGCCTACCTCCTCAAGGTGCCGGCCGGCTCCTTCACCGCCTCCGTCAGCAAGTCGGGCTACGTCAACGAGCAGCAGCTGAGCACGCCCACCGCGACCGTCGAGGTCACGGCCGGCGGGGCCTCGCGCCTGAGCTTCGCCTACGACCGGGCCGTCACCTTCACCACCACGTATGCGGGGGGCTCGGCGACGCTGCCTACGAACCTGACCACCTCGCTGGTCTCGACCTACGGCTCCTCGCTCTTCACGTCGACCACCACGGCCAACCCCAAGTCCCTGGCCGCCTACCCCATCTCGTCCGGGTACAGCCTCCTGGCCGGCCCCTACGCCGAGACCCCGGAGAACGCGGCGACCAGCTGCCTGGCCACCGATCCCGGGCAGTGGACGGCGACGTCCACCACCTCCGGCGTCCGCCCCGATCCGGTCGCCGGCCTCCGCGGCACGACAGTGACGGCGGCCGTCGCGATGGGCACCGTCAAGCTCTCCTCCCCCAACGGCAGCGGGAGCTACGTGACGGCCGTCTACGTCGGAGGCGGCGACGGGGACCCCGGCTGCGCCGCCGCGACGACGACCGTGGGGTCGACCTACATGACCTACACGTTCGGCACCGTGCTGTCGGGCAGCGCCAGCCCGACGCTCGCGCTCCCCTTCGGGACCTGGGAGCTCTACCGCGGGGCGAGCTCCGGGGCGAAGACCACGAAGATCACCAGCGGCATCTCGGTGACCTCGAACGGGTCGGTCACCTCCGGCAGGATCACGCTCGACCCGAGGACCACATCATGAGCCTGCTGCGCCGGATGCACCGCGAGGACGAGGGACTCACCCTGGTCGAGCTGATGGTCGCGATGGGCGTCTCCGGTCTGCTGCTGACGCTCGTCGTGGCGATGTTCGTCACGTCGACCAGGTCGGTGACCGACCAGCAGGGCGCCGTCGCGAGCAGCAGGCTGGCCTCGACTGCCATGAACGAGGTCACCCGCGTCATCAGGGCGGGCACCGAGATCCCCGTGTACGGCAACAGCATCAACAACCCCGTCTTCGACTACGCGGGCGCCGAGAAGATGATCATCAACTCCTTCATCGACGCCGGCTCGACCACCGACCCGGCGCCCTGGCGCATCCAGTTCTCCCGCAACGCCAAGAACGAGCTGGTGGAGACCCGCTGGGCCGCGACGCACGTGTACACGACGTACTGGCAGTTCGCCACGACCGCCAGCTACTCCCGCACCGTCGCGCGCTCGCTGCTGCCCGCCGACAGCGCCAGCCCCCTGTTCCGCTACTACGACAAGAACGGCGACCAGCTGACCCCGTCGGCTGGTGCCAGTCTGACGACGGCGCAGATCCGCAACATCGCCGCGGTGCAGGTGACCATGAACGTTCAGGCGAACGGCTCCGGCCGCACAGCCCCCGTCAAGCTGCAGAACCTGGTGGGGCTGCCCAACCTGGGCGTCGCCCGAGTGGAGGTCAAGTGATGGACGACACCCTTCCCGGTTTCCCCGAGCCCCGCGAGGGTGAATGCGGCGCCGCGATGATCACCGTCATGGGCGTCGGGCTGGTGCTGGCGATGCTGATGTCACTGCTGGTGGTGACCACGGTCAACGGCATGAAACAGGCCCGCGCCGACGCCAACTGGAACGCGGCCCTGGCCGCCGCCTACGCCGGGGTCGACGACTACCAAAGCCGCCTGTCCGCCGACACCAGCTACTACCGCTTCGGGAACCCCGCCTCCTCCTTCAGCGCGACGAGCACCGTGACGCTGCCCAGCGAGACGAACAAGGCCTTCGGAATCGGCGCCACGGGGACCTGGGCCAACGTGAGCGGCAGCACCCAACGCGCGCAGTTCCGCTACGAGGTCGACAACTCCAAGTACGCGACGACCGGCCGCATCCGCGTGCGCGCCACGGGCAGGGTGGGCGACGCGACCCGCACCGTGACGGCAGACCTGAAGCAGCAGGGGTTCATCGACTACCTGTACTTCACCGACTACGAGGCACAGGACCCGTCCGTCGCGGGCACGTCGACCATCTCCTGCTTCACTGACGCCACCATGACGACGCTCAAGTACAGCTGGGCCGGACGCACCGTGGGTTCGACCTGCAACGAGATCTCGTTCGGCGCGGCCGACGACCTTCAGGGCCCGGTACACAGCAACGACACCATCCGAGCCTGCGGGTCGAGGTTCGAGGGCACCGTGACCACCGCCGACTCCCGCTCGCCCTACTACTCGGCGAGGAACTCCAGCGGCAACACCTGCACCAAACCGACGTTCGAGCTGGCCGGCTATCCCAGCTACAGCGGCGGCGTCGTGGGCATGCCGGCCACCAACTCGGAACTCAAGAAGGAGACCCGCACCGACCTGGTCGCTACCGAGGTCCCGCGGCCCGGGTGCCTGTACACAGGCCCGACGCAGTTCACCTTCTACGCGAACGGCACCGTCAACATCAAGTCGCCATTCACGAAGAAGACCCGGATCGGGGACGCGAACTCCACCACGGGCACGTCGCCTGCCGAGTGCGGGACCATCTCCGCGCTGCAGTCTTCGGCTGGCGCCACCATCACGGTTCCGGAGAACAACGTGATGTACGTGCAGAACGTCCCGTCGGTCACCAGCGACGTCAACTACTGGTCCTCCAGCACCAATCCGACCAACTTCACGTGCACCACGAGCAAGGTCTCCGACCGCCCCGGCTGGAGCTTCGGCACCGTCACCAACAAGATCTCCTTCCCCGCCAAGAACGAGATCCCGCCGACCACCACCACCTACGGTTGCCGAGCGGGCGACATCTTCGTCAGTGGCGAGTTCAACGGGGCCGCGACGCTGGCCGCCGAGAACTACGTCTTCATCACCGGGGACATCACCTACGTCAACGACCAGGAGGACATCCTCGGTCTGGTCGGCAACAACGCCGTGTGGGTGTACAACCCGCTCAACAGCTCCGACGGCGCCGTGCTGACGGCGAAGAACCGCACGATCGAGGCGGCCATCCTGTCGGTCGCGCACACGTTCCAGGTGCAGAACTATGACAAGGGCGGCAACCGCGGCACCCTGACCGTGCTCGGCGCGATCGCGCAGAAGTACCGCGGCACTGTCGCGACGACGAGCAGCTACACCGGGGCCATCAACAACGGCTACGCCAAGGACTACCGCTACGACGACCGGTTCAAGTTCTACGCCCCGCCCAAGTTTCTCAACCCCGTCACCACCACCTACGGCGTGACGAGCTGGGTCGAGAGCAAGGCCGTCTTCGCGGCCGACGGGTCGGCGTCATGAGCGACCTGTTCCCACCCGTCGTGGGCATCCCGCTGGCCGTCGTCCTCGGCGCCCTGATCGGCTCGTTCCTCAACGTCGTGATCTGGCGCGTGCCGCGCGGCGAGAGCATCGTCAGCCCCGGCTCCGCGTGCCCGGGCTGCGGAGCCGACATCGCCTGGTACGACAACGTGCCGATCCTGTCGTGGCTGGTGCTGCGCGCCCACTGCCGCCACTGCCACGAGCCGATCTCGGCGCGCTACCCGGCGGTCGAGGGCTGCACCGCGGCGGCCTTCGGGGTCGTCGTCTGGGGCGCGTACGCGGGAAGCTACCCCGCCGCATTGCTGCCCGTGCTGCTGTACTGGACCGCGGTGGCCATCGCGCTCGCCCTGATCGACGTGGACCATCACCGCCTGCCCGACGCCATCGTGCTGCCGTCGTACGCCGTCACCGTCGCGCTGCTGATCCTCGCCTCCGTGCTGACCGGGGATTATGCGCGACTGGTCGCGGCGCTGATCGGCGGGATCGCGCTCGGCGGCTTCTACCTGGCGCTCGCACTGCTCCGCCCCGGCGGGATGGGGCTCGGCGATGTGAAGCTCGCCGGCGCGCTGGGCATGCTGGTGGCCTGGCTCGGCTGGGCCGAGCTGCTCGTCGGCGCCTTCGCCGCCTTCCTGATCGGCGGGCTCGTCGGCGTCGCGCTGATGGCCGGCAGCCGGGCCACCCGCAAGACGGCGCTGCCGTTCGGCCCCTTCATGCTGCTGGGCGCCGCCCTCGGCATCTGGGCCGGGCGTCCGCTCGCCGACCTCTACCTGACAGCGACAGGACTCGCCTGATGCGCACGGCACACCCACTCCGGAGGACCACATGGCAGCAGTAGTCGCACTCGACCTCAGCCGCACGTCGCTGCGCGCTGTGCAGGTCGAGTCGCCGTATACAGCCCGGCCGGCGATCAGCCGGTTCGCGTCGATCCCGATCCCCGAGGGGACCGTCCACGACGGCGAGATCGTCGACCAGACGCGCGCGATCCGCGCGCTGAAGGACCTGTGGAAGGTCGGCGGGTTCACGACCCGTAAGGTCGCCTTCGCCGTCAGCAACCGCAAGGTCGTCGTGCGCGAGGTCTCGCTGCCGGCCCTGCTGGGCACCAGCCGCCGCACGAGCCTGCGGTTCGCGGTCGAGGGGCAGGTCCCGATCGACCTCGACGACGCCATCCTCGACTTCCTGCCGCTGCGCGACGTGCACGAGAACGGCGAATACCGGCAGGAGGGGCTCCTAGTCGCGACGGTCCGCAGCAGCCTCGAGACGACGGTGACGGCCATCGAGGACTCCGGCCGGCAGATCGACGCGATCGACTTCTCCGGGTTCTCGCTGCTCCG
Source organism: Tessaracoccus lacteus (assembly GCF_029917005.1). Lineage (NCBI taxonomy): Bacteria > Bacillati > Actinomycetota > Actinomycetes > Propionibacteriales > Propionibacteriaceae > Tessaracoccus > Tessaracoccus lacteus. The sequence continues at coordinate 274,819 of NZ_CP123967.1, read as the reverse complement.
CGCGCTGCCGGCGCCCCACCCGGGCACCCACGCGATCGTCAACGTCGGCGCCTCCAGCACCACCGTCGTCATCTCCCGCGCCGGGACGCCGGGCTTCGTCCGCCTCGTGCCGAGCGGCGGCGACGACGTGTCCCGCAGCATCGAGCGGGCGCTCGGCATCAGCTTCGCCGAGGCGGAGCAGGACAAGATCTCCCGCGGACTACAGGGCGGGGCGACCACAGCCCGCGACATCGACGCCGAGACCGTGCTCCGCGAGAACATCGCAGGCCTCATCACATCGGTGCGCAACACCTTCACGTACTGGTCGAACTCGCACCCCGAGTCGCCCGTCGAGACGGTGGTCCTCACCGGCGGCGGCAGCCGCCTCATGGGGCTCCCGCTCGTCCTGTCGAAGGCGCTGGGGGTCGAGGTGAGCTACGGCAACCCGCTGGGCGCGTTCCAGATGGCGCGCCGTCTGCGCGACTCCGAGATGGAGCGCTGGGCACTCGAGCTCGCGGCCCCCCTGGGCGTCGCGCTGGGCGCGAAGGCGCGTCCGGCGACCCAGACACAGGCGCCGACGTCGAGGAAGTCGGGCCGGTCCGCCCCGACCGCCAAGGAGAAGGCCGCCGCGAAACGAGGAGCGAGGAAATGAGCGCAGGACTTGCCACCGGCCCCGAGGCCGGGCAGGAGGACCTCCCCGTCGGGGCCGTCGTCAGCACCCCCGTGATGGGCGTGGTCCGCGTCGACCTGGTGCCGCCGATTGTCGAGGCGCGTCGCCGGAGCGCCCGCACCATCCGGGCGCTCATCTACGGGCTGCTGGCGCTGATCGTCGCGGTGGTGATGGCAATCCTGGCCATGTCGATGCTCGCCCTCAAGGCCGAGACGACGCTCGACGACGAGCGCACCCGGGGCCAGCTGCTCGTGCAGCAGCAGAATGAGTACAGCGAGCTGATCTCGGTCAAGCGAAGCCTCGCCGACTACGAGTTCGCGTTGCCCGAGGCGCTGTTCGCCGAGGCCAACTGGGCGCGACTGATGACTGAGCTCGACACGGTGCTGCCGGACGAGGTCACGCTCGTGACCGAGGACGTCGCGGTGCGGGGCCTGGGGAACGACGACGGGAGCGTGTCCGACAACGGCGGCCTCGACGCCCAGGGCGTGATCCAGATCTCCTTCACCGCGAACGCGGACAGGTTCGACTCCCCCACCCCGCTGCTCAACGCGCTGAGCGAGCTCACCGGGTTCCAGAGCGCCACCGTCGACGCGGTCTCCGCTTCCGACGAGGTGGGCTACGTCATCACGGGCGTCGTTCAGCTCGGCAGCGAGGCGCTCGGCGGGACGTCACGGGTCAAGGACCTCGACGAGGACCTGATGGCCGACCTCCACCAGCAGCTGCAGGACGTCGCGACCGGCGCAAACCAGGAGCCGACCGAGACCGACGACACGACCATCGACGGCACGACCGAAGGGAAGTGACATGGACAAGCACCGCCTCAGCCTCATCATCATCGGCGTCCTCGCCGTCGCGATCCTCTTCGGGGGATGGGCAATCGGCATCCAGCCGCAGCTGGCCCGCATCGATCAGGCCAACACGCAGACCGAGAGCATTCGCCAGCTCAACGACGCCCAGCAGGCGAAGAACAGTGAACTGGCGGCCGACATGGCGAACATGGACGGCTACCGGGACGACCTGTCGACGCTGCAGCAGGCGATCCCCGCCGCCCGGTCGCAGCAGGAGCTCATCAACCAGATCGACGACGCCGCCACGTCGGCCGATGTCGACGTGCGGACACTGAGCTTCGACGCCGCCGCCGCCTACACGCCGCCGACCGGCCTGACGATCACGGCCCCGCCGAACAGCTCGCTCGTCGCGGTGCCGCTCACGATGACCGCCAACGGCACCCGCACGCAGCTGGAGGCCTTCGTCACGAACCTGCAGAAGTCCAAGCGGATCGTCACCATCGCCTCGACCCAGTTCAACGGCCAGGAGGACGGCACCCTCCAGCTGTCCGGCACCACCTGGGTCCTCCTCCCCTCCTGACTCCCCCGACCCCCGTCGGTCGCCTCCCCGGGGCCGCGATGAGCACGACACACTTGCCGTCGAGCGTGCGAGCGTTCACATGGGCGATTTCGGCCGATGAGAAGGAGGATTTGCTCATCCTACCGCCCCGGGATGGCCGCGCTGCGCGCCCTGCAGGGCGAGAAGCTTGCCTGGCTGCTCGCCCACCCCGTGCCGGTGGTGTCGCTGACGTTCGGGCTTCCCGAACCTGGGGACATCGCTGCGCTGCGTCGCGCCGGGTCACGGGTGTTTGCGACGGTGACGACGCCGGCCGAGGCGAGCTTGGCCCGCGACGCGGGAGTGGACGGACTCGTCGTGCAGGGGTCATCCGCCGGCGGCCACTCCGCCACGCTCGACCCCGTCCGCATACCCGGGCCCATACCTACGGCCACGCTTCTCCGACGCGTGCTGCGGGAGGTGGACCTGTCGGTCGTCGCGACGGGCGGTGTCGACGGCCCACAGGCGGTGCGCGCGCTGTTGGACGTTGGCGCGCAGTCGGTCGCCGTGGGAACCCTGTTGCTCCGAACGGACGAGGCGGGCACCTCGCCCACGCACCGGCGGGCGCTGGGCGACCCGTCGTTCGTCGAGACGGTGTTCACCCAGGCCTTCACCGGTCGACCGGCCCGCGCGCTGCGCAGCGGGTTCGTCAGCCGGCACCCGGACGGGATCGTCGGCTACCCGGCCCCGCATCACCTCGCCCGCGCGCTGAGGCAGGCCGCGGGTGCGGCGGGAGATGCCGACCGGCTGCACCTGTGGGCCGGGACCGGCTGGCGCAGCGCCCCCACCGGCCCCGCCGCCGACGTCGTCCGTCACCTCGCCGGGGTCGTTGAGCCTGTCGAAACGCCATCCCGGGTCGTTGAGCCTATCGAAACGCCATCCCGGGTCGTTGAGCCTATCGAAACGCCATCCCGGGTCGTTGAGCCTGTCGAAACGCCCTGAGCGAAGCGAAGGGTCCCCACTGAACCGCCGCCTCGCTCCGCTCGGCGCCCTTCGACAAGCTCAGGGAACCGACAGACAAGCTCAGGGAGCCGGAGAACAAGCTCAGCACAGGCCTGTCGAAACGCAGCCCCGGCTCGTTGAGCCTGTCGAGACGCCATCCAGGATCGTTGAGCCTGTCGAAACGCCATCCCGGGTCGTTGAGCCTGTCGAAACGCCATCCCGGGTCGTTGAGCCTGTCGAAACGCCCTGAGCGAAGCGAAGGGTCCCCACTGAACCGCCGCCTCGCTCCGCTCGGCGCCCTTCGACAAGCTCAGGGAACCGACAGACAAGCTCAGCACAGGCCTGTCGAAACGCCATCCCGGGTCGTTGAGCCTGTCGAATCGCCATCCCGGGTCGTTGAGCCTGTCGAAACGCCCTGAGCGAAGCGAAGGGTCCCCACTGAACCGCCGCCTCGCTCCGCTCGGCGCCCTTCGACAAGCTCAGGGAACCGACAGACAAGCTCAGGGAACCGACAGACAAGCTCAGGGAACCCAAGGACAAGCTTAGGGAACCGAAGGACAAGCTCAGGGAACCGAAGGACAAGCTCAGGGAACCACCGAAACCACGTTCTTTTCGACAGCCATTTCACGCGTAAAACGGCTCGTCAGCGCCCTCCAGCCCTTGCCCCGCCCCGCTCGCTGACACCCCGATCCGGTTTGAGAAACTGACCTCGAAGCATTCGAGGAAGAAGGACCATGCCGGAGTTTCGCTACGTTGACATGCTGCCCATCGGCGAGGACAAGACGCCGTACCGGCGCCTGACCACCGAGGGCGTCGAGGTCGTCGAGGGGCCGGAGGGGCGAACGTTCCTCAAGGTCGCCCCCGAGGCGTTGACGCTGCTCGCCGAGACCGCGATGCACGACATCGCGCACTACCTGCGCCCCGCGCACCTGCAGCAGCTGCGCAACATCCTCGACGACGACGAGGCCTCCGCCAACGACAAGTTCGTGGCCCTCGACCTGCTCAAGAACGCCAACATCGCAGCCGGCGGCGTGCTGCCGATGTGCCAGGACACCGGCACCGCGATCATCATGGGCAAGCGCGGCCAGCAGGTGCTCAGCGAGGGCACCGACGAGCGTCCGCTGTCGCAGGGCGTGTTCAACGCCTACACCAAGCTGAACCTGCGCTACTCGCAGAACGCGCCGCTGACCATGTGGGACGAGCAGAACACCGGCTCCAACCTGCCGGCGCAGATCGAGCTGTACGCCGACACCGCCGACGGGCACGAGAACTCGTACAAGTTCCTGTTCATGGCCAAGGGCGGCGGCTCCGCGAACAAGAGCTACCTGTTCCAGGAGACCAAGGCGATCCTGAACCCCGACTCCATGATGACGTTCCTGGAGCAGAAGATCCGCGGCCTGGGCACGGCCGCGTGCCCGCCGTACCACCTGTCGATCGTCGTCGGCGGCACGTCGGCGGAGTTCGCGCTGAAGACGGCCAAGTACGCCTCCGCGAAGTACCTCGACGAGCTCCCGACCGAGGGCTCGATGGCCGCCAACGGCTTCCGCGACCTCGAGCTGGAGGAGAAGGTCCTCGAGCTGACCCGCAAGCTGGGCATCGGCGCGCAGTTCGGTGGCAAGTACTTCTGCCACGACGTGCGCGTCGTCCGCCTGCCGCGCCACGGCGCATCGCTGCCGGTCGCGATCGCCGTCAGCTGCTCGGCGGATCGCCAGTGCAAGGGCAAGATCACCCCCGAGGGCGTTTTCATCGAGCAGCTCGAGACCGAGCCTGCGCGCTTCATGCCGGAGGTCGTCGCCGACGAGCTCGATGCGGAGACCGACGGTGTCTCCGGCACCGGCAAGGGCGCGGCCGTGAAGATCGACCTCGACCGGCCGATGGCCGACGTGCTCGCCGAGCTGAGCCGCTTCCCCGTGAAGACCCGCGTCTCGCTGACCGGGTCGCTGATCGTGGCCCGCGACATCGCGCACGCCAAGATCAAGGAGCGCCTCGACAACGGCGAGGAGATGCCGCAGTACCTCAAGGACCACCCCGTCTACTACGCCGGGCCGGCCAAAACGCCCGAGGGCATGGCGTCGGGTTCGTTCGGCCCGACGACCGCCGGCCGGATGGACTCCTACGTCGACCAGTTCCAGGCCGCGGGCGGCTCGATGGTGATGCTGGCGAAGGGCAACCGCTCCCAGGCCGTCACCGACGCCTGCCACGCGCACGGCGGCTTCTACCTCGGCTCGATCGGTGGCCCCGCCGCCCGCCTGGCGCAGGACTGCATCAAGAAGGTGGAGCAGGTCGAATACCCCGAGCTGGGCATGGAGGCGATCTGGAAGATCGACGTCGAGGACTTCCCGGCGTTCATCGTCGTCGACGACAAGGGCAACGACTTCTTCGCCGAGGTCAACAAGCCGCTGGCCACCACGATCCAGAAGCGCCCCGGCATCTGATCTGGCATTGAAACCGAAAAGGTCGGGCCCCCTCCTGAAGCGGAGGGGGCCCGACCCGTCTGTGACAGCTGACAGTGTCAGCGGGCGATGGCCTTCGACGACTTCTTCGACGACGAACCCTTGCCGGCCGCGTTCTTCGCCTTGACGGTGACCACGTAGCCCTTGCCCTTCTTGAGGCCCTTGACGGTGGCCTTGCGGGCGGAGGAGGAGACCGTGATGGTCTTCTTCTTGCCGTCCGACTTGCGCTCCGCGGTCACGAGGTAGCCGGAGATCTTCCCGCCGCCGGTGGTGGGCTTCTTCCAGGTCGCGATGATCGAGACGGACTGGTCCTTCTTCGACCCCGACGTGGCCTTGACGCTCTTCGGCTTGCCCGGCAGCGCCAGCATGGTGGCGGTCACGGACTTCGCCGCGCCCGTCCCCTTGGCGCTGATCGCGCGGACGGACACCGTCGTCTTGGTGCCCGGCTTGATCGACTTCCACGTGTAGGAGCGGGCGGTGTTCTTCAGCGTGACCTTCTTACCGGCGCGCTCGACGACGTACCCGGTGACGGCGAAGCCATCGACAGCGGTCGGCGCCTTCCAGGTCAGCTTTACGGTGTGCTTGGAGTCGCTGCGGGTCGCCTTCACCGACGTCGGGGTGTTCGGCTTCGTCGGGACGTACACGAGCCGGTCCTTCGACCCCTTGAGGTCCTTCACCGCGCCCGTGGTGGCCTCGGACAGAACGCGCTTCACGACGCTGGCGGCCGACGCCTCCTTCCGGTCGATCGAGCGGAGGATGGTGCCGGTGACGTGCGGCGCGGCCATGGAGGTGCCGTCCATCGGCTTCGCATCCCCCGACGGGAGGATGCTGGTGATGCCCACTCCGGGTGCGAAGATGTCGACGGAAGCACCATAGTTCGAGAACTCAGCACGTTTGTCGTCCTCGGTTGTCGCGCCCACCACGACAGGGTCTGAAGCACGCGCGGGGGTGACGCTACGAGTTGGAATGCCCTTGTAGCCCTCACCAACCCTCACCCCGTTGCCTGCCGCGACCACCACCGGGACCCCTGCCACTACCAGGTCGGCGATAGCGTCCTCGATGTTCTGGGCCGTATCCTCCCCGACCTGGGCGACGTCCCCCGAGAGCGAGAGGTTCACGACGAGGTGCCCAACCAGCGAGGGCTCATCCTCGACCATGAGTGAGACGAGAAGGAGCGACGCGAGCACGTCCGATGCGTACCCGGCGCCGGAGCAGTCCAGGACACGCAGCGGCAGGATGTAGCTGGCGGTGGCTACGCCGTAGTCACGGCTGGCGATCGTCCCGGCGACGTGGGTGCCATGGCCGTCGCAGTCGCTGGCATCACTGTCTCCGTCCACCCAGTCGTAGCCGCCGAGGAGCCGGTCGCCGAACTGGCTACCGACGGCCGTGACGCCTGAGTCGATGACAATCGCGACGGTCCCGTCGCCGGGATAGGTCTTGGTGTTGAACTTCCCGTCGCGCGTCTTGGAGCGCTGGTCGATCCGGTCGAGGCCCCACGGCGTCTTGGTGGAGGTACTGGCCTGGGCGCTCACCGTGGAGGGCTCGATCCACTGTGTCTTCACGTCGGCCACGACAGCGAGAACGTCCGATTCACCCCGCAGCGCATCAGCCTGAGCGTCGGTCAGCGACCGATGCTCCCGCACGAGCTGACCCTGCAGCTGGGCAAGGTCGGCGAGGCCTTGGGCGCTGAAGCCGGCCTTCTTGGTCAGGACGACGTAGTCCTCGGTGGCGGGGGCCGCCGCGGCGGGTGTCGCGGCAACGCCCGCGAGCAGCGCTCCGACGGACAGGAGGGCGATCCACTTACTCGCACGTTCCATGGGGAACCTTTCTCACGTGAGTCGGTCGCACGGACGCCCCCGATCTCAGCAGGAAACTATCGGCCTCTCTCGCCGCCAGACGAGACCCGACCCGTTGTGAGACGGCAATCCACACCCGAGGCCCCGCCAGTCTTCCGCTTCCCCTCTCCTGAATCCCGCCCGCCTCACTCCGCAACGCCAACGAAATCTACGGACGCCAACGCTATTTCCCAGACGCCAACGATGTTCACCGACGCCAACGATATTCGCGCGAATATCGTTGGCGTCTGAGTATTTCGTTGGCGTCTGCATGGGGCACCGTGGACGTGCCGGCCCACGCGCGGCGGGCCAGCGCCGGGAGCCGGTGCGCGGCGTCGCGATGGCCGGGCGTAGACTCGTCCGCCGTGCCCGTTTCGGGGTACGAGAAGGAGCAGCGTGTTCAAGGCCGGCCTGGACCCCAACTTCAACCGGTTCTGGACGGGCGAGTCGCTCGCCCAGTTCGCCGTCCAGCTCGGCACGATCGCACTGCCGATCATCTCGGTCCAACTGCTGCACGCCTCCGAGGCACAGCTCGGCTATCTGAACGCGGCATCGACGGCGGCCTTCCTGGTCCTCGGGCTGCCGGCCGGCGCCTGGGTCGATCGCTGGTTGAAGCGCCCGACGCTGATCGCCGCGAACCTCACCCGCGCCATCGCGGTCAGCGCGGTGCCGGTGCTCTACTTCACCGGCTCGCTCCAGCTCTGGCACCTGTACATCGTCGCGGCGGTCGTCGGGCTGGCGACGGTGTTCTTCGACGTCGCCTACCAGAGCTTCATCCCGATCCTCGTCGGCGTGCACCGCATCGGACGGGCCAACTCCCGGATGGAGGCCAGCGTGCAGCTGGCGCGGCTGGCGGGCCCGTCGATCGGCGGCCTGCTCCTGAAGGTCCTCGCCGCGCCGGTGCTGCTGGGTGCAGTCGGCGTCGGCTATCTCATCAGCTCGATCTTCCTGATCGCGACGCATGACAAGGAGAAGTCGCTGCGTCGGCCCCCGACGCGCGAACGGAACCTGTGGGCGGAGATCCGCGAGGGGCTGAGCTATGTAGTGCACAGCGCGCCGATCAGCCGCATCACGTTGGCCAACCTGCTGAGCAGCGTCGCCTACACGTTCGCCATGACGCTGGTGCCGCTGGTGGTGCTGCGCCTGATCGGCATGACGTCATTCCAGTACGGCCTGTCCATGGCAGTCGGGGCCGCGGGCGGGCTCGTCGGCGCCTCACTCTCGGGGCGCCTGACCGCCAAGTACGGGACCGCGGATGTCGTGCGCTTCTCAGCACTCGGCGCGACGGTGATGCTCCTGGCCTATCCGCTCGCGCTGCTCGCCGCCGACAGCCGCCCTCTGGCGATGGGGATCATCTTCACGCTCGGTTTCCTCGGCAACATCGCGGTGCTGATCTACAACATCACGCAGGTGTCGCTGCGCCAGCGACTCTGCCCGCTCCCGCTGCTGAGCCGGATGAACGCGTCGGTGCGGTTCATCGTCTGGGGCGCCATGCCGATCAGCGCGCTCGCCGCCGGCTGGCTGAGCACCGCCCTGGGGATCACGACGATCCTGTGGGTCATGGTCCTGCTCGGCCTGGTCAGTGCCGTCCCCTTGTGGCGCATCAGCCGCCACCTCCCGGCTGACATCCACTGACCCTCCGCCGCCTCACACCCGCCACCGTCGGGCACAAAAGTGGGTGGAGCCGGAGCACTCGGATATACGACGCGTGCTGGGGCCAGGGCCACAGTTATGCGCGACACTCCGGCGAACCCCCTCCGCGCACGAAGGTGGGCACATGCCTCCAGAGCGCGCACAAGAATGCCCCAGGGCTCAGGATCATGGCGCCCTGGCCGAAGTAGTTGAGCAGCAGGCACGGGAGCACCGCTGCAAACCAGGCCAGCCGGATGGGCCGACGCCCGAAGTGGCCCATGTCGGCGTACAACGCCTCGGCTTCGTGATGCACAAGACGATGGCGCCGAGCGCGATGAACGCGACCCACGGCCGACCCAGCACGAACTGAGCAGCGAAGTGCGGTGACACGGCGCCGAGGATCTGTGGATGCGCGACGTTCTTGGAGATCCCAAGAACCGCGATGGTCAGGAACCACAGCGACATCACCGGACGGAATGCCCGGCCGACAACGTGCGTGCCGTGGCGCTGGATCAGGAACAGGCACGTCAGGACGGCAATCGCGCCGGATAGGACGAATTGCCCCGCGGCCGGCGCGACGAGCTCAAGTCCCTCCATGGCCGACAGAACGGAGATGGCGGGCGTGATAACGGAGTCACCGTAGAACAGGGCCGCGCCGACGATCCCCATCAGCGTCACCGCTCCCAGCAGGCGCGTCCGGCCCTCCAGGCAGCGCCGGAGCAGCGCGACCAGGGCGAGGATGCCTCCCTCGCCGTCGTTGTCGGCGCGCATGACGAGCAGCACGTACTTGATCGACACGACGAACATCACGGACCAGAACATCAAGGAGATGACGCCGTACACGTCGAGCGGAGTGGGGGCGACGGTGTTGTGCTCGATGGAGAAAACCGTCTGCAGCGCGTACAGGGGACTGGTTCCGATGTCGCCGAACACGATGCCGAGCGCCGCAAACGCGAGCGGCAGCGAGGTGGATTTCGACGGGGGCACGGTGGCGCCGTGCCGTGCGGCGACCGCCACCGCGCCGCTCACCTCAGACCCGCGGCGTCGAGCGCGGAACCGACCATCGCGTAGGTGGCACCGTCGTGCGCGACGATCCTCGCCTCGTCGACGGCACTGCCCGACGAGACGATGCCCTCGATCGCGGCGGCGACGGCGTCTGCCTTCGGCCAGCCGTAGACCCCGGCGCTGATCAGGGGGAACGCGACGCTGTGGGCGCCGAGTTCGTCGGCAATCTCCAACGCCCGCCGGTAGCACGACAGCAGCTGGTCGCGGCTGCCGTGCCCGTGCACTGGTCCGACGGTGTGGATCACCCAGCGGGCGGGCAGGTCCCCCGCGGAGGTCCAGCCGGCGTCACCGGTGGCCAGGCCTCCAGGAAACCGGCGGATGCAGTCGGCGAGGACCGCCGGCCCACCGACACGGTGGATGGCGCCGTCGACGCCTCCTCCCCCGCGCATCGCATTGTTGGCGGCGTTGACGATCGCGTCGACCCGCTGGGCGGTGATGTCGCCCTGCTCCACGGTGACCTTCATGGCCACATCATCCACCCGGGAGCGGCCGCCGGAGCTGGCCGAGCGGCCGAAAGATCCATCCCGGTCGCCGTGTGGCTAGGTCAGACGAGCCGGTACCCCATCCCACGGACCGTCTCGAACCGCTCGCGGCCCAGCTTCCTCCGCAGGTACCGCACGTACACGTCGACGACGTTGCTGCCCGCGTCGAAGTCATATCCCCACACGTTGCTGAGCAGCTGCTCGCGACTCAGCACCTGGCCCGGGTTCCGCAGGAACGTCTCCGCCAAGGTGAACTCCCGCGCCGACAGGTCGATGGAGCGGCCATTGACCTCGGCCCGGCGCGTCCGCAGGTCGAGCGTCAACCCGTCGTGGCTGAGCTGCGTCGGCTCGGCAGCCGTCGGCGCCTCGGTGCGGAGCCTGAGCCGGATGCGGGCCAGCAGTTCCTCGAACGAGAATGGCTTCGGCATGTAGTCGTCGGCGCCGCCCTCGAGTCCCGCGACGCGGTCGGCGACCGACGTGCGCGCCGTCAGCATGATGACGGGCACCTTCACGCCTTGCCCACGGATCCGCTCCAGCACCTCGAACCCGTCGATGTCGGGCAGCCCGACGTCGAGGACGACCAGGTCGAAGTCCCCGTGTACGGCGAGCACTGCGCCCTCGATCCCCGATCCGGTCTGATGCGACGTGAACCCGGCGGACCGCAGTCCCTTCGCGATGAACGCGGCGATCCGGGCCTCATCCTCGATGATCAGCACTGTGCTCATGCCTCATCGTCCCTTGTCGTCGGGTCTACCGCAGGTCCGAGCGGGAGTACGAGCGTGAAGGTGGACCCGGCCCCCGCCTCCGATTCGATGTCGAGACGCCCCCCGTGCGCACCGACGATCGACTCGACGATGCTGAGCCCGAGCCCGGCGCCGTGCTGCTGGTCGGGAGCGTTGCGGGCGCGGCCGAAGCGCTCACGCACCCGGTGCAGCTCTTCGGGCGCGATGCCGATCCCCTCGTCGGCAACCCAGAGGTGGACCTCCCCGCGGTGGAGACGCGAGCCGATCGAGACCGGCGATCCCTCCGCCGAGTACTTCACCGCATTGGCCGCCAGCTGCAGCCACGCCTGCGTGATGCGCAGCGGATCCAGCCATGCCTCAGCGTCCGCGACCGACTCCAGCCGCCACGCGCGGGGGCCGAGCGCGCGGGCCTTCTCGGCGACCTGATCGGTCAGCACAGCCAGGTCGGTCCAGGTCGGGTTCACGAAGTCGGACTCCGTGGACTTCGCCAGCATCAGGAGATCGTTGACGAGCACCCCCATCCGGTCGAGCTCGTCGAGCGCTAGGTCGCGGGTCTGGGCGACGTCGTCGGGGTCCGAGGCGTCGACGAGCTCCAGGTGCCCACGCACGACGGTGATGGGCGTGCGCAGCTCGTGCCCGACGTCGTCGAGGAGGTTCCGCTGCCCCTCGACGGCCCGCTGGACGCGGTCGAGCATGAGGTTGACCGTGCTGGACAGCCGGGCCAGCTCATCGTGCCCGGTCACGGGGACACGGGTCGCGAGGTCGCGCTCGCCGATGGCCTCTGTGGTGCGGCGCAGCTCCTCGATGGGCCTGAGGACCGTGCCCACCACCCGCCACGACGCCAGGGCGACGAGCAGCAGCGTGATGAGGCCGGTCAGGGAGTAGACGAGCATGGTCTGCCGCAGTCCGGCCTCGGCGAGCCCGAGGTCGTAGACCGTCACAAGCGCCCCCGTCGACCCGGGGAACTGCACGGGCACGACGAGCGCGCGGTAGCGGGCCGAGTCGGTGGCGAGGGTGCGGATGACGCTTTCGTCGTCCTCGGCGAGGACCTTGACCTCCTCGACGAGCTGGGCGTCGTTCTCGGGCCGCACGGGCACATCGCTCGACGACACCCACGCGACCTTCCCGTCGACGATCGCCATCTCGCCCGCCGCGTCGACCACCGCCGAGCGGGCCAGGTAGCTGCGCAGCAGAGCGGACGGGGTCGTGAACGGCTGGCCGGTCGACGGGTCGACGCCCTGGGTCGCGAGCACGCGCAGCTCGTCGCGGGTGCCCTCCAACTGGTCGTCGATGCCGCTGATGATCGCGTTGTGCTGGATGGACGCCGAGACGACGCCGGCCAGCACCAGCGCCAGGGCGGCCAGCAGGATCATCGGCAGCATGATGCGGGCGCGCAGCGAAGTTCTCCTCGGGACGGGAGGGGACATCGGCATGCCGCCCATCGTAGGGCGTTCGCCCTGAGCGACCAGTGCAGCGGTTCCCACAGTCAGGTTGTCGGACCTCCACAAACATCACCAGCCGACATTGGCCGTCGACCTCCGCCCCGATCACCCGCCGATGGGGAAATCTGTACCTAAGGTCCGTGTATTCCCGGGCCGCCCGGCTCCCAGGAGGTCAGATGCTCCGGCGCATTGCCATCGTCAACCGTGGCGAGTCCGCCATGCGGCTCATCCACGCGGTCCGCGATCTCAACGCCGAGCACCCCGAGGCCGAGCCACTGGTCACCATCGCGCTGTACACCGACCAGGAGCGCTCGGCGATGTTCGCGCGCGAGGCCGACGAGGCATACCCACTGGGCCCGGCCTCCGAGCGGCCGTACCTGAACCATGACCTCCTGGCCCGGGTGCTGCTCGAGGCCCGCGCGGACGCCGTGTGGGTGGGCTGGGGGTTCGTCGCCGAGGACGCGGCCTTCGCCGACCTGGTCGAGAACCTCGGCATCACGTTCGTCGGCCCCTCGGGCGAGGCCATGCGCCGCCTTGGCGACAAGATCGGCTCCAAGCTGCTCGCCGAGGAGGTCGGAGTGCCCGTCGCGCCGTGGTCCCGCGGCGGAGTCGACACGCTCGACGAGGCCCTGGCGGCGGCGGACCGCATCGGCTACCCCCTGATGCTGAAGGCAACGGCCGGCGGCGGCGGTCGCGGGATCCGCCGCGTCGACACCGCGGCGGACCTCGAGGACGCTTACCAGCGCACGCGCGACGAGGCAGAGCGCGCCTTCGGGTCCGGCATCGTCTTCCTGGAGAAGCTCGTCACCGGCGCGCGCCACGTCGAGGTTCAGCTCATCTCCGACGGCGAGACCGCCTGGGCGCTCGGCGTGCGCGACTGCACGGTCCAGCGCCGCAACCAGAAGATCATCGAGGAGTCCGCCTCCCCGCTCCTGACGGCCGAGCAGACGGCCCAGGTGAAGGAGTCGGCCGAGCGACTGGCCCTGTCGGTGGGCTACCGCGGGGCCGCGACCGTCGAGTTCCTCTACCATCCGGCGGACCGCCTCTTTGCGTTCCTCGAGGTCAACACTCGCCTGCAGGTCGAGCACCCCATCACCGAGGTCACCAATGAGTTCGACCTTGTCAAGGCGCAGTTGCACGTCGCGGGCGGGGGGCTGCTGACCGACCGTCCGACCGAGTTCGGCCACGCGGTCGAGGCCCGCCTGAACGCGGAGGACCCCGACCGCGACTTCGCGCCGGCGCCCGGCCTCATCACCCGCCTCGACCTGCCGGCCGGCCCCGGCATCCGCGTCGACACGGGCGTCGCCGAGGGCGACACCATCCCCGCCGACTTCGACTCCATGATCGCCAAGATCATCGCGTTCGGCCGCACCCGTTCCGAGGCGCTGGGCCGCCTGCGCCGCGCCATGCGCGAGACCACCGTCGTCATCGAGGGTGGGGCCACGAACAAGAGCTTCGTGCTCGAACTGCTGGCCCGCCCCGAGGTCGTCGGCCCGGCGTCGGCCCCCGCCGACACGTCGCGCCGCGGCGCCCCCGTGGAGTGGGCCGACACCGGCTGGATCGACCGGGTCCGCGCCGAGGGAGGCCTCGTCGCCGACGAGCACGCCGGCATCGCGCTGGTTGTCGCCGCCATCGAGTCCTACGAGGAGGCCACCCGCGCCGAGGCCGAGCGCCTGCTGTCCACCGCCCGCGGAGGGCGGCCCCAGACGCAGCACGCCTCCGGCATCACGGGTGACCTGAAGCTCCGCGGCCAGGTACACACCGTCACCACGTTCGGCACCGCCCCCGGCCGGTACCGCGTCGTCGTCGACGGCACGTGCGTGGAGGCCACGGTCACCCGGTTGGACGACGTGCACGGCCGCGTCGTGGTGAACGGCGAGAAGCACCGCATCGTCCACGCGGCGCACGGCCCCGTGCACCTGATCGAGGTCGACGGGGTCACGCACCGCGTCTCCCGGGACGAGGGCGGCGTGCTGCGCTCGCCCGCCCCGGCCCTGGTCGTCGCGACCCCCGTGGCCGTCGGTGCGATCGTGGAGGCAGGCTCCCCCGTCGTCGTGCTCGAGTCCATGAAGATGGAGACCGCGATCCCCGCCCCCTTCACCGCCCGGGTGAAGGAGCTCCAGGTCATGACCGGCTCGCAGGTCGAGACCATGGCCCCGCTCGCACGCCTCGAGCCCATCGAGTCGGGCGACGAACAGCCGGAGCAGGCCTCGGCGGCCACCGTCGACCTGCCGGAGGCCCCGCCTGCGGCGGCATCGGACGCGCGGCTGGCGGCGCTGCGCTCCAGCCTGTCCGCCGCGCTGCTCGGTTTCGACGTCGATCCCGCCGACAGACCGCTCGCGGCCTACCTCGCCGCCCGGGCCGAGGCGCCCGAGGAGGCCCGCGGGGTCATCGTCGACGGTGAGATCGCGCTGGTCGACCTGTTCGCCGACCTCGCGGAGCTGACCCGGAACCGTCCCTTCGGCGAGCAGGACCCCACCGAGCTGCGGATCCACTCGGACCGCGAGTACTTCCACAGCTACCTGACAACGCTCGACGCCGACCGCGCCGGGCTGCCGGAGAGCTTCGTCGCCCGCCTGGGACGCGTGCTGCGTCACTACCAGGTGGAGTCGCTGGACCGCACCCCGGAGCTGGAGGAGGCCGTGTTCCGGATCTTCCTCGCGCAGAAGCGCGTCGCCGACGGCGTCCCCGTCGTGCTGGGCGTCCTGGAGCGGTGGCTCGGCGAGGCGTCGCCCGAGAACGGCCGCTCCGGCCGGGCACGGGCGGTGCTCGAGCGCCTGCTGCGGGTCACGCAGCTGCGCTTCCCCGCGATCGGCGACATGTCGCGCTCCGTCCGGTTCCGCTGGTTCGACCAGCCCCAGGTCGACGCCGAGCGCGCCGAGGTGCTGGCCGGCTTCGGCGACGAGGTGGCCGCGCTGGCCGCCGACGTCGACGCCCCCGACTACCAGGAGCGCATCCGCAGGCTCGCCGGCGTGCATGAGTGGACGGCGACCTACCTCGCGCGGGCCCTCGACAACGGCATTCCGGCCACCCTGCCGATGCTGGAGGTGCTGCTGCAGAAGTACTACGCCGAGTACGGGCTGCGCGACGTGGTCCGTTCCTCCACCGGCGGCCGCGCCGTCGTGACGGCCGCCTACACGCTGGAGGGCAGGCCGCGCCGGTTCATCACGACCGCCGGCACCGTCGGCGAGCTGGATGCGGGAGGACCACTCGAGTCGCTGGTGTCTGACGCGCTCGATGGTCGTGATGACGACACGGACGGGGTCGTCGAGCTGTACGTGACCGGCGCCGACGAGTCTGACGCCGATGCGTTGGCTGCCGACCTGACCGACACGCTGTCGTCGTGGGCGTGGGGGCCGAATATCGCCCGCGTCGCGATCGGCGTGTGCAACGGCGATGTCGACTACTACACGTTCCGGTTCGAGGACGGCGCGCTCGTCGAGGACCCGCGCGTGCGCGGCACGCACCCGATGGCCGGCCGCCGCCTCGACCTGTGGCGGCTGTCGGAGTTCGAGACGACGCGCCTGCCGTCTCCCGAGGACGTGTGGCTGTTCGAGTGCGTCGCACGCTCCAACCCGCAGGACCGACGCCTGGTCGCCATGGCCCAGGTGCGCCAGCTCGCCGCCGTCCGAGACGCCGACGGCACGCTGCTGGGCCTGCCGCACGCCGAACGGGCGGTCGCGCACTGCCTGGAGGCCATCCGCCGCACCCGGACCTCTCGCGGCAAGGCCGGCAGCCAGCTGGACATGAACCATGTCTGGATCGACGTGTGGCCGGAGGTCGATCTGTCGCTCGACGACGTCGTTCCGTTGCAGAACAAGATCACGCCCCTGTCCGACGGGGCGGGCATCGAGGAGGTGCTGTGTCAGGGCCGCTTCGTGCAGCCCGACGGCACCCTGACGCCGCTCGCCGTGCGCTTCCACTCGCAGCCCGGCGCCGGTGTCACCGCCTCGGTCACCCCGCCGCCCGCCGAGCCGTTGAAGCCGCTCGACGACTACGCGGGCAAGGTGCTGCGCGCCCGACGCCGCGGGCTGGTGTACCCGTACGAGCTGGTTGGCACGCTGACCGGCGCCGGCGGCTCGTTGCAGGAACTCGACCTCGACGGCGGTGGCACCCTCGTGCCCGTCGACCGCGCCCCCGGCCTCAACACCGCCGGCATCATCGTCGCCGACGTCACTACGCCGACGGCGCTGCACCCGCAGGGCGTGCGCCGCATCGTGCTGTCCGGCGATCCGACGAAGGGGCTCGGCGCCGTCGCGGAGCCGGAATGCTCCCGTATCATGGCCGCTCTCGATCTCGCCGAGGCCGAGCGGATTCCCGTCGAATGGTTCACGCTCAGCTCGGGCGCCAGGATCTCGATGGACTCGGGCACGGAGAACATGGACTGGGTCGGGGCCGCGCTGCGCCGGATCGTCGAGTTCACGCAGGCGGGCGGCGAGATCAACGTCGTCGTCGCGGGCATCAACGTCGGCGCGCAGCCGTACTGGAATGCCGAGGCGACCATGCTGATGCACACCCGCGGCATCCTCGTGATGACCCCGGACTCGGCCATGGTGCTGACGGGTAAGCAGTCGCTGGACTTCTCCGGCGGGGTGAGCGCGGAGGACAACTTCGGCATCGGCGGGTACGACCGCGTGATGGGCCCCAACGGCCAGGCCCAGTACTGGGCGCCGAACCTGGGCGCCGCGATGGGCATCCTGCTCGGCCACTACGACCACACCTACGTCGCGCCGGGCGAGGATGCTCCTCGCGTCGCTGCGACGGCGGATCCGTCCGACCGCGACGTGAGCGACTTCCCGCACCACGCCCCCGGATCCGACTTCTCGACGGTGGGTCAGATCTTCTCGGCCGAGCACAACCCGGACCGCAAAAAGGCCTTCGACATCCGCACGGTCATCGCGTCGGTGTGCGACCAGGACCACCCGCAGGTCGAGCGCTGGGCCGGGATGGCCGACGCGGAGACCGCCGTTGTGATGGACGGGAGGATCGGCGGGCACTCGGTCAGCGTGCTCGGCATCGAGTCGACACCCGTGACCCGCACGGGCTTCCCGCCCACCGACGGGCCGGACACATTCACGGCCGGCACACTGTTTCCACGGTCATCGAAGAAGGCAGCGCGCGCGATCAACGCCGCGTCGGGCAACCGGCCGCTTGTGGTGCTGGCGAACCTGTCGGGCTTCGACGGGTCCCCGGAGTCGATGCGGAACCTGCAGTTGGAGTACGGCGCCGAGATCGGCCGCGCGATCGTCAACTTCCAGGGACGCATCGTCTTCGTGGTGATCTCGCGCTACCACGGCGGCGCCTTCGTCGTGTTCTCCAAGCGACTGAACGAGAACATGACCGTCCTGGCGATCGAGGGCTCCTATGCCTCCGTGATCGGCGGCGCCCCGGCCGCGGCCGTGGTGTTCGCGCGCGACGTCGACAAGCGCGTCTCTTCCGACCCCCGGGTCGCCGAGCTCGACGCCAGACTCCGCTCAGCCTCGCCGGAGGGCCGTGGCGAGCTGCAGCTGGAGCTCGCCGACGTGCGGGCGGCCGTGCGGGCCGAGAAGATCTCGGAGGTGGCCGCCGGGTTCGACGGCGTGCACAGCATCCACCGCGCGGTGGAGGTCGGCTCCGTCGACCGCGTCATCTCCCCGTCGGAGCTGCGCCCCGCGATCATCTCGACCATCGAGCAGCCCCTGGTCTGATCCGTGGCCGGGCATCGGCTGGGACGCCGACGGGGTCACTCGTCGCAGGCGCAACGCCCGTTGACGGGCAGCTGCAGGAAGCACGTCTGGCACACGCCCGGGGACTCGACCTGGATCTCAAGCGCGGCCTTCGTCTTCGGCTTGGCGGCGACCTTGGCGGCCTTCTCCCTCTCCTTGACGGCGAACGCCGACAGGGGAAGACCCTCGGTGGCCATCTTCTCGGTCTCGGCGCAGCCGGGCGCGAAGGCGATGCGGTCGGGGTAGATCTTGAGCACCGTGCGGCCGGCGGCGTTCTTGCAGTTGATGAACCTGCCGCTGTTCGGCTGGGCGAGGGTCTTCACCTGGAGCCTCACGAGCTCCCGCTGGATGGTGACGCGGTCCTCGTCGTTCAGGTTCCTGCGCCATTCCTGGATCCCACCGGTCAGTCCCGCCACGCTCATGTGCTCCTTCAGCTGTCAGATTCGCGGAGCCAATTGAACCACCCGGGCATGGGAATCGCAGGGTCGGGCCTTTCTCACGCGACGACGGGCGGAGGATCTCAGCGGGTCAGCAGGAAGGCGCGCAGGTAACTCAGCGTCAGGCCGTCGTCCAGCTTGTCGGTCACGGCGGCGATCTGGTCGACGGCCGACGCGGCCCCGTCGCCCCCCGCGAGCGCGGAGTACAGGAGCACCCAGTCGGTGTACTGGCGACCGTAGGCCTCCCCCTGCAGCGCCTCGGTGACGGCGGCCGGCACCTTGTCCGGGGCCGCGGCGAGATAGCCGTGACTCGGACTGGCAGGCAGCACCTGGATCGCGAGGATGGCGGCGGGGTCGGGGGAGAACCAGGTGAGGTAGTCGCGCTTGCCGCCCCACCCGATCCCGACGACGGTGTGGTCGAACCCCGCGCGCGTCTCGGGCTGGAGCCAGTACGCCAGGGCACCGGCCGACTCGAGCGCGTGCATCCAGACCGCCTGCTGCTCGAGCCCCTCGTCGCCGCGGGCCCTCGCCCACAGCGCGAGCCCGGCCCAGGCGTTGACCCCCTCGGAGCTGGACTCCTGGTTGTTCCCGTCGGCGAAGGGCGCCGTCCCGGAGGCCCAGGAGTGCGACGCGTAGACGTCGAAGGGCCTGAACTGGGGGAAGTCGCCCGTGTCCGTCGGGGAGGCTATGTCGGCAGCCACCAGGTCCAGGACCGGGGAGAGCTTGGCCGTCAGATCCGGGTTGTCCGCGCACAGCACCCCGGCGGCGTACAGGAAGTAGCCGTAGTGGAAGTGGTGGTCGTTGAACTCGTCGGACCCGAAGGACGGCTCCAGACCGACCATGCCCCTGTTGTCCTCGTCGTAGACGAAGCACTGCGTCGCGCGCCGGTCCGCACCCGCGGGCTCGGTCCAGGTGGTGAGCGCATCGGTCAGGCGGCCGGTGATCGTGGCGGCCGCGTCGTCGGCCCCGACCGCCGTGGCAATCTGCAGCAGCATCGCCTCCCGGTAGAGGGCCTTGCCGCCGAAGTAGGTGTCGGTGGGATAGGTCGGGGCCGCGGCGACGTCGGCCGCCACCTGCTCGGCCAGCGCCTTCCTGTCGTCGGAGCCCAGCCCCGACAGGTCGAGGGAAGGCTCGATCGGCCAGCGCTTCGACGTCCATCGAAGCGTCTCGACGGAGAACAATCCGGCCTCGCCGAGGACGGTGTCGTAGGCGCCGAACTGCTCGCCGGCGTCGACCAGGGAGTGGTGCGGCAGGGCGGTCAGCAGCGTGGGGCCGCCGTCGAAGCGCAGCGTGGTGGTCACGTCGTCGTCGGCGAGCTCCCACGTCACGCCGGTCGCGGTGACGGGGGCCACCTTCTCGGCGAGGTCCGCGACCGATCCGCCGGGGGGTGCCGCGAACCAGGTGACGGTGCTGCCCGAGGCGATCGTGGCGGACGTGCCGTTCACCGAGTCGGCTCCGACGAGCCCGTAGAGCGTGCCCTCGACCGTCACCTGCCACGCATCGCCGGCCCGTTCGTAGACGACGGGCGCGGCCACGGTGAGGTCGCGGCGGGCGGTCAGGCTGACGGTCGGCGAGCCCTGGACGAGCCTCAACTCGGCCAGCGCGTCCTCGCCATCGCGAAGCTCGACGGCGACGGAGGCCACGTCGTAGCCGATGACCATCGCGGAGACGCTCGCCGAGTCGATCACGCAGGTCAGCCCGCCGGCGCGGGCGCCAATGATGGACGTGCCGTTGGCGCTGACCTGGGGCAGCCAGATCTCGAAACCGGTCTCGGCGACCGCGAATCCGATGGGCATCGGGAACACCGCCTGCGGGTCGTCGCCGAAGACCAGGCCGGAGAACCAGCGGTTGGTCGGCGGGGTGAGGCCGTCGGCCAGGCGCTTGGCGTTCAGGTCCTTGATGGTGCGCTTCGGGACCGCGGCGAGCAGGGCCGTCACGGCGTCACCGCTCACGCTGCTGGGCACGGACGCGGACTTGGGCGTCGGCGGGCCGGAGCCGCAGGCGGCCAGGCCCGCCGCCGCGCCGGAGCCGAGGATGCCGAGCGCCGCGCGTCGGCCGATCGGGGTGTCGAATGCGCCCATGTCACAGGCCCACCTTCCGCACGAAGGAGCGCAGCGCGTCGGTGGGGCCGGCGAAGACCCCCTCGTCGCGGAGCTGAATGACGGCGCTGACGGGGGCCCCATCGGTCGCGACGAGGTGGAGGTCGCGGTCGTTGAGCTCTTCGCTGGTGACGCGCACCGTGACGACGGCCTTGCCCTCGACGGTCTCGACGACCGCCGAGTCGACCTCACCCATCACGGTGGAGTCGTCCGGCAGCGACAGCTCCACGGTCGCGCCCCGATCGATCAGGCCGTACTGGCCTGGGGTGAGCGTGTACTGCGCCTCGACGACGCGGCCGCTCTCGCCCGTGATGACGGCCAGCGGCTGGGTCGCGCCGAGGTAGCTCCCAGGCTCCGCGTCGATCTGCGTGACGGTCCCGTCTGTGGTCGCGAGGTAGGTCAGGGTCCCGGTCTCCTCGTCGACGCGAAGGGCGTCGGAGTCGGCGATCTTCACGTCGTTTGCCAGGTCCTGCTGCAGCGAGACGCTGCTGACCTCGAACAGCTTCTCGCCCTTCGTCACGTCGCTGCCGACGTCGACGTAGCTGCGGATGACCGTGCCGTCGTAGTTCGACGCGACGGTCACGCTGGGCGCGACGATCGTCGCCGACGTCGACGCGATGGTGTGCTGGCGCTGGTTGAAGATGACCACCAGCGCCGCGATGACCACGAGGGTCACGAGCAGGGTGGCTGCGAGTCTGAGTCGGTTTGTCCAGGTCATTTCACGGGCTCCTTCACGAGAGGCACGGAGACGTAGGTGTTCAGGGCGCGGCTGGGGGCCACCTCGTCGAGCTCTACGGCGCGAGCGGCCAGCTCGGCGCGGACCCGGGTGTACGGGGTGCTGCGGGGCTCGGGGGCACCGAGGAACTCGCTGAGGGCGACGGACTTGGCGTCCATCGACTCGGACTCGGCCGTACCGCGGTGGAGGCGGCGGGACTCGTCGAACGCGACAAGGATGAACGCCCCGAGGATCACGGTGTTTATGCCGCACCACACGGTCGCGATGGTGAGCTGGGAGTTGAGGAGGTCGCGCCAGATGCCGACGCAGGTGGTCGCCAGCAGGAACACGAACGTGGTCACCTGCACGAAGATGAAGTTGAACGGCGACGCGGCGCCCTTCTTCGCGCCCGTGACGCTCCAGGCCTGGTCGCGGCCGATCACCACGTTGAAGAACGCCAACATGTAGATCGGGAAGGACGCGGCCGAGAGCATCAGCACCTCCCAGCGGAAGGAGCCGAGCGTGAAGAACGCCAGGACCACCTGCAATAGGTAGAAGCCCGCGTAGGCCATGAACCACTGCCAGATGCCGATGTCCATCGACACCGGCCGGAGGTCGAAGAAGATCTCCAGCGCCGGCACGAACAACATCAGGCCGGGGACGATGCCGGTGAGGTAGTGCGTGGCCGTGACGAAGTACATGAGCCGCTGGTCGAGCGAGAGCCGCCGCCTGGTGATCAGCGGATTGCTGGTGAGCAGGATCTCGAAGCCGCCGGTGGCCCAGCGGAGCTGCTGCTTCGAGTAGCCCTCGATCGTGTCGGGGGCGTCGCCGATCGCCAGCGTGACGGGCAGGAAGATCGACCTCCAGCCGCGCCCGTGCAGCGTGAGGGAGGTCCACACATCCTCGGACTTCGAGTCGGTGTAGATGCCGCCGATGTCGTCGACGGCCGCGCGGCGGAACACCACGTTGGTACCCACGCAGAAGGCGGCGTTGAAAGAGTTCCGGCCGGGCTGCACAAAGCGGTAGAACATCGTCTGCATGTAGCCGGCGCCGCGGGAGATGAAGTTGTGCAGGTTGCCGTACGTCTGCGGGGTCTGGACGAACGCGACCGTCGAGTCCTCGAAGAACGGCAGAGTCTCCTCCAGGAGGCCGGGCAGGGGTACGAAGTCGGCGTCGAGGATGACGAAGAACTCACCCTTGGCGATGGTGAGCGCGTTGTTGACATTGCCCGCCTTCGCTCCGCTGGAGCTCATGCGTCGCACGTAGCGGCAGCCGAGTTCGGACGCCAGCGCCTGCACCTCGTCGGAGCGACCGTCGTCGAGGATCCACGTCTTGTGTCGGCCGCGGACGGCCACGGCGGCCTCCGCGGTGCGGCGGATCACGTCGAGCGGCTCGCCGTAGACGGTGATCAGCACGTCGACGTCGATGATCCGGCCCGCCAGCCGAAGAGGCCAGGCGGTGGGGTCGTCGGGATTGGCGAGGACACGCGGGTCGCTGGGGTCGTAGAGGGCACTGCGGGTGGCGTAGTAGGTCCAGTCGCGGCGTTCCCGCCCCGCCAGAATCGTCCACATGCCCGCCAACGCGTGCATAACCAGGATGGTCTCGGAGACGATGACCAGCAGCCAGGGCAGCACGTCGCCGCGGTGTCCGGGGCTGAAGAGGAACCAGCCGTAGAACAGGATGCCGATCGTCGCGATCGTCGTCAGCAGGATCATGACGGGCGAGTAGGTCTCGCGGGTCGCGGCCCGTCTCGTCGCGTCGTCGAACGCGTCGACCGACGCGTAGTCGTGTACCAGGGAGGCCATCGGCCACCTCCGATCATCGGGCGGTGGACCTCGGCCACGTCGTTCGGCGGGCCAAAGCACCGCTGATTGACACCCCCATGGTGCACGCGCAGGGCGCGCATGGCGAGGGGGCGTTTCACGGCGGTGGACACCCCCTTGACTTCTCCTCCTTCAGGGGTGACTCTGCCCCGACCCGGAGTAGTACGGTCGACGGACCGGAGGTGCATCGTGGTTTCCGTCGGCCGGCCGACGAGAGCCACGATCCACCTCCGGGTGACGGCTCGCCGCGCCTCGGATCCACCACGACGTCGAAACAAGGAGCCCCATGCGCGAAGTGGATGCGATGGTCATCGGCGCCGGTCAGGCCGGCCTGTCGGCTGCCTGGCACCTGCGGCGGCTCGCCATCGACTTCGTCGTCCTCGACGCCAACGCGCACCCGGGCGGCGCGTGGCAGCACCGCTGGGACTCGCTGACGATGCACGATGTGCACGGAGTCGCGGATCTGCCCGGCATGCCGGTGCCCGACTTCGACCCGTCCGCGCGGGCGAACGAGACGCTACCGAGCTACTTCGCCGACTACGAACGACGCTTCGACCTGCCGCTGGAACGCCCGGTGGCCGTCCGCGATGTGGTCTCGGAACCCGGTTCGCTGAGCCAACCCGGTTCGCTGAGCCAACCCGGTTCGCTGAGCCAACCCGGTTCGCTGAGCTTGTCGAAGCGCCCCGAGCGCAGCGAGGGGTCCTCCCCAACCGCCACTACCGCCCCGACGTCGCGACTTCGCGTGATCACCGACCACGGTGACTGGCTGACCCGGTCGATCATCAACGCCACCGGCACGTGGGACACGCCCTTCCTGCCGTACTACCCCGGGGTCCACAGCTTCCGCGGCGGCCAGTTCCACACCGCGAGCTACCCGGGCCCGGCGCGGTTCGCGGGCAGGCGGGTCCTGGTCGTCGGCGGCGGCGCCTCGGCGGTCCAGTTCATCGGCGAACTGGCCGACGTCGCCACCGACATCGTCTGGACCACCCGCCGGGGGCCGGCGTGGCGCACCGACGACTTCAACCCCGACGCGGGGCGGGAGGCCGTCGCGCTCGTCGAGGACCGGGTGGCGCGCGGGCTGGCACCGCGGTCGGTGGTCAGCGTGACCGGCCTCGTGCTGAGGCCGCAGGAGCGACGGGCGGACGAGCTCGGCTACTACGCGCGGCGACGGGGCATGTTCCGGCAGGTCGAGCCCGGCGGGGTCCGCTGGGCCGGCGGCTCTTTCGAGAAGGTCGACGACATCATCTGGGCCACGGGATTCAGGCCCAGCATCAACCACCTGGCACCGCTGCGGCTGCGGGGACCCGAGGGCGGCATCCAGCTGATCGCGCCTCGCGACCCTCACACGTTCACCACGGCGGCACGCGACGGGCGGGTCCACTTCGTCGGCTACGGTCCCTCCGCCTCGACGATCGGTGCTACGCGGGCCGGCCGCGTCGCTGCCCTCGCCGTCCGCGACCAGCTCGCTGCCACCCCACGCCCCTGACCCCCAACCGCAGACGCCAACGAAATGCACAGACGCCAACGAGAAACACGCCAATATCGTTGGCGTCCGTGTAGATCGTTGGCGTCGCGGGAATATCGTTGGCGTCTGCAGGAAGCGGGCGACCGACGGGGAGGCAATGCGACGAGTCGACCCGCGACTAGCCGAAGTCGAGGAAGTCCAGGCCCGAGATGAAATCGCCGACGCCGTCGGCGAGGTCCCCGATCCCATCGATGGCGTCACCGATGTCGAAACCGTCGAACGCATCGCCGATGTCCAGCAGGTCGAGACCGGCACCTGCCGCGTCGAACCAGGACAGCTGGCTCATCGCGTCGAGAGCCATCAGCGCGGCGTCGCCCGCACCGATCTCGTTTCCGTGGGCCTCCAGCACCTCGCCGAAGACCTTCGCCCAGTGCGCGGAGACGCCGAACACGATCGCGTAGGGGAGATAGCGACTGAAGATGCCGGCGGCCTCCTCGAAGCTGAATTGCTTCGCCTCCGCGGTTGCGAGGTACTGCTTGAAGCCGAGCGCCTGGATCCGCACTGCGGTGCCGAGCGCCGTGCGGGGCTCGCGGCGCCGGAACTTCACCCTCGCGAAGATCGCAGATCCGATCAGGAGCACCGCCGCAGCGAGCTTGAACCAGCTGAACCCGGTCAGCAGCATGGCGATGCACCACAGCACCACCAGCACGATGCCGAGGATCGGCAGGCAACCACCGCGACGCGGCCGTGGGTCCTTCACGTACCAGCCCCGCCGCACCGTCTGGGCGTAGAGGTGGTCGCGAAGCTGTCGGACCTCCTCGCGATGGTGCTTCGCCCACGACGACACACTGGCCGGCCCCCGGGTGGCCGTGCGACCCTTGCCCAACAGCGAACGCAGCAGTTGCTTCTCGAACGGCTCCAACGGGTCGCCGGGGGGAGGGCTGTCGGCGTAGCTGACCTCCCAGTCGCGGGCCTTCTTCCGCGGATCGTCGACGCGGCGGGAGTCCGCGTCGACGGCGCGGATCACCACATGTCCGCGGCGGGCCAGGTCGACGATCGTGGCCGTGATGTCGCGCATCTCCGCCACCCCGTCGACGATCGTGCCAACCAACCCGGGGGTCAGGCCGCGGGGAGGGCTGAACGCGACTGCGACCGTTCCGGCGTACTCCGGCCCCGGCTGGACCCGCTCCTCTCGCACGGCCTGGCCGCCCACCGGGGTGAGCCCCGGCGTGACACCGACGTAGATGCGGTCGTGGAAGAACCTCCGGCTGAAAGCGCCGAGCATCAAGAGCAGTGCACTGACGAGGACCGCGATGACGATGAATCCGAGATCCATGGAGTTCATCCGCCCATTGTGGCCTCAGCGGCTCACGCCCGCACCCCCAACAGGTTCGCGCCGTGCTCGATGGCCTCCCTGGTCATCCTGTTCGAGAGGGCGACGCACCAGGACGAGTTCGGCCGGCTCGCCCGCAGCAGGCCCTGCCCGGAGCGGCATCTCAGCGCCGAGAAGTTCACGACGACGCGGCTGGCGGCCTGCGCCTGGAGCGAAGCGGAACCTCCGGAGGCCGACGGCTCCGGCACTATCCCCCAGCGCACGCAGCGGGCCCTGGCCCGGGGGCACGCTCGCCGACCCGGATCGACGGTGAAGACGCCCGACGGGAGGCCACGGTTCGCCGCCGACCCCGGGCCGACGCTGCCGGACTCCGTCCGCGCCAGCGAGAAGGCGCATGGCACTGCCCGTCGTCGCACCCAGAGGGTCACCTGGGCGAAGCTGCCGGGCGCCGAGCCGTCGACGGCGAGTACCGCACGGGTGGAGGGCCGCACGCGTCCCGCCGGGAAATGACACCCCACCGAGACTCATCCCGGGGCAACTCCCCCAGCCGGCGGCCTCTGTCGTGTTCCGCCTCGTGACCCAGTAGATTCGGCCTCCGCTGATCACCTGCAGCCAGTCCCCGGAGCTAACTCCGGTGTGGGCCACCAGGCCGCCTGCCTCGACGAGCCCGGCCTGGCCCCGGCCGTCGCTCGACTCCCGCAGCAGCACGGGCGACGTCGCCACGACGAGCCCGGTCCCCACCGGCACGCTGCGCAGCAGCCGCCCGGCAACCAGGACACTGGCAACCAGCGGACTGACCAGCAGGACGAGGCTCAGCAGCACCGTCCCCACGAGCTCCTTGCGCATCCCTGTCTCCGCCCCGAAACAGGCAGCCTCAATCTACCCTCGGCAGACGCCAACGAAATGACCCGACGCCAACGATATTCGCGCGAATATCGTTGGCGTCGGTTAATACCGTTGGCGTCGCGGAAATAACGTTGGCGCCTAGCCGCCAGCCGGGCGCCGGGTGATCGGCCGCCGGGGACAGTTCGACGGCGTCAGCGTTCGGCCAGCGGCAGGTAGTCGCGACGCGCCGGCCCCGTGTAGATCTGGCGCGGGCGGCCGATCTTGCGCTTCGGGTTGTCGTGCTCCTCGCGCCACTGGGCGATCCAGCCAGGCAGGCGGCCGAGCGCGAACAGGGCGGTGAAGTGCTGCGCCGGGAAGCCCATCGCCTCGTAGATCAGGCCGGTGTAGAAGTCGACGTTCGGGTACAGCTTGCGGCTGATGAAGTAATCGTCGTGCAGCGCCGTGTCCTCCAGCTCAAGAGCCATCTCGAGGAGGTGGTTGTTCTTGCCAGACTGGCGAAGCAGCGTGTCGGCGTGCCCCTTGATGATCTTGGCGCGCGGGTCGTAGTTCTTGTAGACGCGGTGCCCGAAGCCCATCAGCTTGACGCCGGACTCCTTGTCCTTGACCTTGGCAACGAACTCCTTGATGTCCATGCCGTAGGAGCTGATCTTGCGCAGCATCTCGAGCACTGCCTGGTTCGCGCCACCGTGCAGCGGGCCGGACAGCGCGTTGACGCCGGAGCTGACCGAAGCGTAGATGTTCGCGTCGGCGGACCCGACGAGGCGGACGGTCGAGGTGGATGCGTTCTGCTCGTGGTCGGCGTGGAGGATGAACAGCGTCTCGAACGCGCGGACAACCTCGGGCTTGATCTCGTAGTCCTCGGTCGGGTATCCGAAGGACAGGCGCAGATAGTTCTCGACATAGCCGAGCCCAGTCTGCGGGTAGAGGAACGGCTCGCCGACGCTCGACTTGTACGCGTAGGCGGCCAGCGTCGGCATCGAGCCCAGCAGGCGGAAGCTTGCCTCCTCGACATGTTCCGGATTGTGCGGATCGAGGTAGTCGCGGTTGAACGCCCCGAGCGCCATCACGCCGGCGGCGAGGACACCCATCGGGTGCGCGCCGCGCGGGAAGCACCGGAACAGCTCGCGCATCCGCTCGTCCAGCAGCATGCGACGGGTCAGCTTCGACGTGAAGCTCTCCAACTCCTCGGCCGTCGGCAGCTCGCCGTAGATGAGGAGGTACGCGACCTCGATGAAGGTCGACTTCTCTGCCAGCTGCTCGATCGGGTATCCGCGGTAGCGGAGAATGCCCTCGTCGCCGTCGATGAAGGTGATCTCGGAGGTGCACGAGGCGGTGTTCACGAAACCGGGGTCCAGCGTGGTCACGCCGGTCGTGGACAGGAGCTTGCCGATGTCCAGTCCGTCGTTTCCGTCCGTGGCCTTGACGACCGGCAGGTCGAGTTCGTGGTCCCCGTACTTCAGGACTCCGGAGTCGGTCATGCTGCGCCTTTCTATAAGGCCGGGCGGCTGTCGTTGGCACCCGACCATGGTTCTTGTCGGCTGATTGGCGACCCCTACCATACAGCCCTGCATCCGGACGCGCGGGGGTTTCCTAACCCGTCCGGGAATCCCCTGGCCGCCTCGTCACTCGGGAGCTACCATGCCCGCCGCCGTCGTTGACGCCGTCGCGCGGGGTGACCCGTTACGGTTGGCGCGTGACCGACATCCACGCTCCCGAGGCGGGCCCCGGAGCTCTCAAGACCACCCCCGCTCCCCGACGCAAGGTCTTCGCCTGGTCGCTGTGGGACTGGGGGACCCAGCCGTTCAACACCGTCATCACGACGTTCGTGTTCGCGGTCTACCTCACCAGTTCCGCTTTCGGCGAGACCGACGAGGTGTCGATGAAGCTGGCGTGGGCCACCGGCATCTCGGGACTGCTCATCGCCGTGCTCGCCCCAGTCCTCGGACAGGGCTCCGACCGCAGCGGCCGCCGCATGTTCAACCTGCGCTGGCAGACGTGGCTGCTCGCCGCCATCTGCGCCGCCATGTGGTTCGTCGCCCCGGCCCCCGAGTACTTCCTGCTCGGCGCGGTGCTGCTGGGCGCCGGCAATGTCGTCTCCGAGATCGCCGCCGTCAACTACTACGCCTCGATCGACCAGGTCAGCACCCGTTACAACGTGGGCCGCGTCAGCGGGCTGGGGTGGGGCATGGGC
Source organism: Tessaracoccus lacteus (assembly GCF_029917005.1). Lineage (NCBI taxonomy): Bacteria > Bacillati > Actinomycetota > Actinomycetes > Propionibacteriales > Propionibacteriaceae > Tessaracoccus > Tessaracoccus lacteus. Next base: position 245,579 of record NZ_CP123967.1, on the reverse strand, counting down.
TACCTGGGCGGCATCACGATCCTGCTCGTCATCATCGCAGTGCTGGGCTCCGATTTCCCCGCCGACGACGTCCGCGCCGCGATGCTGATCTGCGGCGCCTGGACGCTGGTGTTCACCATCCCGATCTTCGTCGCGCTGAAGGACCGCCCGCGGTCCGAGGCGCCCGCGCCGTCGCTCGGCATCGTCGGCTCCTACCGCGAGCTCTTCGCCTCGATCCGCCGCCTGTGGAGCTCCGCCCCCAACACGGTGTTCTTCCTGCTCGCCTCCGCGCTCTTCCGCGACGGACTCGCGGGCGTGTTCGCCTTCGGCGGCGTCCTCGCGCAGGGCACGTTCGGCTTCGAGTTCAGCGAGGTCGTGATCTTCGGCGTGGCCGCCAATGTCGTCGCCGGCATCGCCACCATGCTGTTCGGCCTGGTCGACGACAAGCTCGGCCCCAAGCCCGTCATCCTCGTGTCGCTGACATGCCTGGTGATGTTCGGGTTGGGCATCTTCTGGTGGCACGACGGCGGCAAGCCGGTGTTCTGGATCCTCGGCCTGCTGATGTGCCTGTTCGTCGGCCCAGCGCAGTCGGCCAGCCGCAGCTTCCTCACCCGCCTGATCCCCGAGGGCATGAGCGGCGAGATCTTCGGCCTCTACGCCACGACCGGGCGGGCTGTGAGCTTCCTCGCCCCTGCCCTGTTCGGCGTGGCCATCGCTGTCGGCGCCTCGGTGACCACCTCCAGCGAGGCGACGTCGCAGCACTGGGGCATTCTGGGCGTGGTCGTGGTCCTGTTCGCGGGCCTGATCGTCGCACTGTTCGTCAAGGAGCCTCCGAAGCACGACCGGACGGTCGGCTGAGCTGGATGACGCCACCCTCACGCGCCGACGGAACCGGGTCGTTGAGCCTGTCGAAACGCCCTGAGCCTGATGCTCCTATGTGGTGTCAAGCGGTTGTGAGCCATTCTCTGTAGCGGGTGGTGAGGGTGTCGTTGCGCAGTGTTCCGCGTTCGATGCCGGAGATGCGGGCTGGCCAGACGCCGAGTGCGTGGCCGGCTTGGGTGGTGGTGAGGCCTTTGGCGTGGCGGAGGGGTCTGAGGTCGTTGATGGGTGGGACCACGGGTGGGGTCCAGATCGCGGTGATGATCAGGTGGGAGATGTAGCGCTTGAGGCAGCGGGTCGCTTCGCGGCGGGTTTTGCCTTCTGCTTGTTTCTTCGCGAGGTAGGCGATCGTGTCAGGATCGATGCGGGCTCTGGCCAGGGCGATGGTGTGTAGGGCCCGGTTCGCGCGTCGGTCTCCGCCGCGGTTGAGGCGCATCCGGTGGGTTTTGCCGGAGGAGGCGGGGATCGGGGCGACGCCGCAGAGTTTCGCGAACGCTGCCTTCGAGTGGATCCGGGTCGGGTCGTCGCCGACGGTGACCAGCAGTTGGGCGGCGGAGATCACCCCGACCCCGACGAGATCGAGGACGCCGGGTGCTGTCTGGGCGACCAGGGTCTGCAGCTGGGGGTTGAGGAGGTTGATCTCGTCGTCGAGGTCACGGATCCGTCGCGCCAGGGACCGCAGCGCGGTCATGGTGGAGGACTGGTCGACGGGGCCGTGGGGTCGGCAGGCGGCCAGCTTCGCGTGGAGGGCCTTCCCAGTGAGTCGGCGGTAGGTGTCGCGGACCTGGTCCGGGGCGGTCACGAGCAGGCTTTTGAGTTGGACGATGGCCTGGGTGCGGGCCTTGACCGCGGACTCCCGCGCCGTCAGGAGGACCCGGATCGCTTCAACATTGCCGGTGCCGGGTTTCGGCAGGGGGAGGGTCTCGCCGGTCAGGAGGGTGCGGGCGGCCAGGATCGCGTCCAACGGGTCGGTCTTGCCATGGAGTCTGCGGGCGGCGCGTTTCGGGCGGATCACCTCACGCACTGCGATCCCGGCCCGGGTCAGGAACCGGGACAGGCCCGCCCCATACGACGAGGTTCCCTCGACCCCGACCAGTGCGACCGTCCCGAACGAAGTGACGAAGTCCAGCAGCTGGCGGTACCCGGTGAGACTGGTCTCGATCTCCAGGTCGCCGAGGAGTGCCCCGGTGGTGTGGTCGAGGACCGCGACGTGGTGGGTGGCGAGATGGGTATCGACTCCCGCTACCACTGTGGATGGATGGGTTGGCATCATGTGAGGTGTCGCCTTTCAAGGGGGGTGACACCTGCTCGGGGACCAGGCAGTCAGGACGCTGACGGCGGCTTGCCAATCAAGCCCCAGGCTCCTATCAAGACATGCCACGGGTCCCCGGGCAGGACTCCGAGAATGTGTCCCCGCCCCGGGCGGAGTGGACAGATCAAACCCAAGACACGAAGTCAGTCGAAGGGAGAGCCACACCCCGCCGAGACGAGGACCTAACAAGTATCAGCGTCGAAGGGTCCCAGTGTCGCCCAGTCACGCACCTCGCTCCGCTCGGCGCCCTTCGACGAGCTCAGGGAACCGGGCCAGGCTCAGGGAACCGGGCCAGGCTCAGGGAACCGGAGCGGGCTCAGGGAACCGGGTCGTTGAGCCTGTCGAAACGCCCTGAGCCTGTCGAAGGGTCCCAGTGTCGCCCAGTCACGCACCTCGCTCCGCTCGGCGCCCTTCGACGAGCTCAGGGAACCGGGCCAGGCTCAGGGAACCGGAGCAGGCTCAGGGAACCGGAACAGGCTCAGGGAACCGGGTCGTTGAGCCTGTCGAAACGCCCTGAGCCTGTCGAAGGGTCCCAGTGTCGCCCAGTCACGCACCTCGCTCCGCTCGGCGCCCTTCGACGAGCTCAGGGAACCGGGCCAGGCTCAGGGAACCGGGCCAGGCTCAGGGAACCGGGCCAGGCTCAGGGAACCGGAACAGGCTCAGGGAACCGGGTCGTTGAGCCTGTCGAAACGCCCTGAGCCTGTCGAAGGGTCCCAGTGTCGCCCAGTCACGCACCTCGCTCCGCTCGGCGCCCTTCGACGGGCTCAGGGAACCGGGCCAGGCTCAGGGAACCGGAGCGGGCTCAGGGAACCGGGCCAGGCTCAGGGAACCGGGTCGTTGAGCCTGTCGAAACGCCCTGAGCCTGTCGAAGGGTCCCAGTGTCGCCCAGTCACGCACCTCGCTCCGCTCGGCGCCCTTCGACGAGCTCAGGGAACCGGAGCAGGCTCAGGGAACCGGAGCAGGCTCAGGGAACCGGAGCAGGCTCAGAGAACCCACCGGGACCACGCTCAGCAAGTGGCCTCGTCAGTGTGATGTGCTGGCCCCGTGAACGGGGGAACTCACGTCGATGTGATCGTTATCATTTCGCAACCAATCCAGCTTGACCTGCCGCGGCTAACAAAACATACTACCTGTTGTAGGCGCATCGACCTCTCCATCTCAGCATCGAGACCCTGGGGTCCACGCACACAAAGGGGTAAGAGGGGTTTCGTATACCACACAATGTGAACGTTCACATCCCTCTCCTCGCACATCCGTTATGTTCTCAGGAGGAACAATGAAGTTCAGGAAGATCGTTGCGGCTGCGGCGGGCATTGCGCTCTCCCTGTCGCTCGCTGCCTGCTCCGGCGGCGGCGCCGGCACCAGCACGTCGACCACCAGCGCCACGGGGGGCGAAACCTCCGCGGCGGCAACCGAGGGCGGCCGCGTCGGCGTGGCGATGCCCACGCAGACCTCGGAGCGCTGGATCGCCGACGGCAATGCTGTGAAGCAGCAGCTGGAGGACGCGGGCTTCACCGTCGACCTGCAGTACGCCAACGACGACATCCCGACCCAGGGCCAGCAGATCGACCAGATGATCACCCAGGGCGCAAACGTCCTGATCGTCGCCGCCATCGACGGCACCGCGCTCGCCACCCAGCTGGAGACCGCCGCCTCGCAGGGCATCAAGGTCATCGCGTACGACCGTTTGATCCGTGATAGCAAGAACGTCGACTTCTACGTCTCGTTCGACAACTTCAAGGTGGGCGTTGCCCAGGGCAGCTCCCTGCTGAACGGCCTCGGCATCCTCGACGCCGACGGCAACGACACCGGCGAGAAGGGCCCCTTCAACGTCGAGCTCTTCGCCGGCTCGCCCGATGACAACAATGCCACCTTCTTCTGGGAGGGCGCGATGAGCGTCCTGCAGCCCTACATCGACTCCGGGGTCCTGGTCGTTCCGTCGACGCAGACCGAGTTCGATCAGGCCGCCATCCTGCGCTGGCAGCAGGAGACTGCCCAGAAGCGCATGGAGGATCTGCTGACCGCCAACTACCAGGGTGACACCAAGCTCGACGGCGTCCTCTCCCCGTACGACGGCCTCTCCCGTGGCATCATCACCGCCCTGCAGAACAACGGCTACTCCGGCACCATCGGCGACGGCTTCCCCGTCGTCACCGGCCAGGACGCGGAGATCGCCTCCGTCAAGCTCATCCAGGACGGCGTGCAGTTCTCGACCATCTTCAAGGACACCCGCACGCTCGCCGAGCAGGCCGTCACTGCCGCCAAGGACCTCCTCGCCGGCAATGACCCCGAGGCCAACAACACCACCGACTACGACAACGGCGTGAAGGTTGTTCCCTCCTACCTCCTGGACGTCGTCACCGTGACGGCTGACAACATCACCGAGGCCCTCGTCGACACCGGTTACTGGACCCAGGACCAGATCGACGCAGGCGTCGCCTGATCTGACCGACAGACACGGATGGCCCGGTCTCCGCTTGCCGGAGCCGGGCCATCCGCGCCAACGGCCCATCAGAGAAAGGCAGGAACCCATGGACGACACCAACCTCATCCTGGAGATGCGCGACATCACCAAGACCTTCCCGGGTGTCAAGGCTCTCTCCGACGTGACGCTCAAGGTCCGGCGTGGTGAGATCCACGCGATCTGCGGCGAGAACGGCGCGGGCAAGTCCACCCTCATGAAGGTGCTCTCCGGCGTCTACCCCGCAGGCACGTACGAGGGCGAGATCTACTTCGAAGGCGAGCTGTGCCAGTTCGGGTCGATCAACGACTCCGAGCACGCAGGCATCGTCATCATCCACCAGGAGCTTGCGCTCGTCCCGCTGCTGTCGATCGCCGAGAACATCTTCCTCGGCAACGAGCAGAAGACGAACGGCCGCATCGACTGGCACAAGACCAACGCGGAGGCGTCAAAGCTGCTCGCCCGCGTAGGCCTGGACGAGAACCCGGTCACGCCGATCAACCAGATCGGCGTCGGCAAGCAGCAGCTCGTGGAGATCGCCAAGGCCCTCTCCAAGCGCGTGAAGCTGCTCATCCTCGACGAGCCCACCGCGGCCCTCAACGACTCCGACTCCGCGCACCTGCTCGACCTGCTGCGGCACCTCAAGGAGCAGGGGATCACGTCGATCATGATCTCCCACAAGCTCAACGAGATCACGGCGATCGCCGACTCCACGACGGTCATCCGCGACGGCTCCACGATCGAGACCATCGAGCGCGGGCCCGACATGACGCAGGAACGCATCATCAAGGGCATGGTCGGTCGTGATCTCGAGCACCTCTACCCGGATCACGAGCCGAAGATCGGCGGAGAGATCCTGAGGGTCGAGAACTGGACAGTCATGCACCCCACGCAGGCGGGCCGCAAAGTCTCTGACGCCGCGAGCTTCAACGTCCACGCTGGCGAGATCGTCGGCATCGCCGGCCTGATGGGCGCCGGACGCACCGAGCTTGCCATGAGCGTGTTCGGGCAGTCCTACGGCCGGAAGGTCGACGGGAAGATGTTTCTGCACGGCAAGGAGGTCGACTTCACCAGCGTCGATCAGGCCATCAACGCAGGCGTCGCCTACGCGACGGAGGACCGCAAGCGCTACGGCCTGAACCTGATCGAGGACATCCGCCGCAACATCTCCGCCGCGTCGCTCCCGAAGATCACCAAGGGCGTCGCGGTCAACTCCAACGAGGAGATCCGCATCGCCGAGAGCTACCGCAAGTCCATGCGGATCAAGACGCCTTCGGTGATGAGCATCGTCGGGCAGCTGTCCGGCGGCAACCAGCAGAAGGTCGTCCTCAGCAAGTGGATGATGACCGAGCCCGAGGTACTGATCCTCGACGAACCCACCCGCGGCATCGACGTCGGCGCCAAGTACGAGATCTACACGATCATCAACCAGCTGGCCGACGCCGGGAAGGCCGTCGTGGTCATCTCATCGGAGCTGCCGGAACTGCTCGGCATCTGCGACCGCATCTACACCCTCGCCTTCGGCCGGATCACCGGACAGCAGCCGAAGGGCGAGGCAACCCAGGAGAGCCTCATGAAGCTCATGACCAAAGAGAGGGAAGTCGCCTAAATGAACGCCATCAAGGACATCTTCTCCAAGAACCTCCGCCAGAGCGGCATCGTGTTCGCGTTCGTGGCCATCGTGGTCCTGTTCACGATCGTGACCGGGGGCACACTGCTCGCCCCCAACAACGTGTCGAACCTGGTGCTGCAGTACTCCTACATCCTGATCCTCGCGATCGGCATGCTGTTCGTGATCGTAGTCGGGCACATCGACCTGTCGGTCGGCTCGGTGATGGCCCTCGTGGGCGCCGTCTCCGCAACGCTGGTCATCAAGCAGAGCATGCCGTGGTGGGTGGGCGTCATCGCCGGCCTCGCCGTCGGCATCGTGATCGGCATCTGGCACGGCTTCTGGGTCGCCTACGTCGGCATCCCGGGCTTCATCGTGACCCTGTCGGGCATGCTCCTGTTCCGCGGCATGACCTTCCTGGTCCTGAACAACGTCTCGCTGTCGCCCATGACGCCCGAGTACCAGATGATCGCCAGCGGCTTCCTGAACGGCCTGTTAGGCGGTAACGGGTTCGACCTGTTCACCATCCTGATCGGTGTCGTCGGCTGCGTCGGCTACGCCTGGACCCAGTGGAGCAGCCGCCGCGCCCGCATCCGCTACGACCAGGTCGTCGAGTCGATGCCGCTGTTCATCATCAAGATCGTCGTTGTCGCCGCCGTCGTCATGTTCTTCATGTGGAAGCTGTCGACGAGCCGTGGCTTCCCGATCGTGCTGATCATCCTCGCCGCGCTCGTGCTGATCTACTCGTTCGTGTCGAAGTCGACGATCTACGGTCGCCACGTCTTCGCGATCGGCGGCAACCTCAACGCCGCCATGCTGTCGGGCGTCAAGGTCAAGCGCCGCATCTTCCAGGTGTACGTGAACATGGGCCTGCTGACCGGCATCGCCGGCATCGTGTTCTCGTCGCGTACCAACGGCGCGCAGCCGGCCGCCGGCAACGGCGTCGAGCTCGACGCCATCGCCGCCTGCTTCATCGGTGGCGCCGCCGTCACCGGTGGTGTCGGCACCGTCATCGGCGCCATGGTCGGTGGCCTGGTGATGGCCGTCATGTCGAACGGCATGCAGCTGCTGGGCTTCCAGCAGTACATGCAGCAGATCGTCAAGGGCCTCGTGCTCCTGCTCGCGGTCGCGTTCGACGTGTGGAACAAGCGTCGCGCGGTCAGCGCCAAGGCCTGATCCCGCACAACGAAGGGGCGCCCCGTGGCTTCGGCCACGGGGCGCCCCTTCGTCTGTCGTCGGGTCAGTGCGGCAGCGGGGTGAGGGCGCCGAGCTGCTCCTTCACCTGCGCGCGCAGCACCTTGCCGAGCATCGACTTGGGCAGCTCGCCCACCACGTAGAACTCGCGGGGCGTCTTGTAGCCGGTCAGTCGCTCCTTGCACCAGGCGCGGAGCTCGGCGTAGGTCACGTCGGAGCCCTCCTCGGGGTGGATGGCCGCGATGACGCGCTCGCCGCCGACCTCCTCGTTGGGCAGGCCGACGACCGCCGCGGCCTTGACCTTCGGGTGCGCGAGCAGCACCTGCTCGACCTCCGACGGCGAGACGTTGAAGCCGCCGGTGATGATGAGCTCCTTCACGCGGTCGACGATGGTCGTGAAGCCGTCCTCGTCGACCGTGACCACGTCGCCGGTGCGCAGCCAGCCGCCGGGCAGCAGCGTCCTGGTGGTCTCCTCGTCGTTCATCCAGTAGCCCTGGAACACCTGCGGGCCGTGGATCAGCAGCTCGCCGCGCTCCCCCTGCAGGACCTCGACGGTGGGGTCGTCGGGGTCGACAACCTTCATCCACGTGCTCGGGAACGGTACGCCGATCGTGCCCGTGCGGCGCGTGTCGGCGAACGGGTTGCCGAGGCACACCGGGGAGGCTTCCGTCATGCCGTAGCCCTCGACGAGCAGGCCGCCGGAGACGGACTCCCACAGCTCGACGATGTCGTCCTGCAGCGCCATGGCGCCCGAGATGCAGTACTTGGCCGAGCGCAGCGAGATCCCGCGTTCCTTGGCCCTCTTGGCGGTGGCCTCGTAGATGGGCGGGACTGCGCAGTACACCGTCGGCGGGGTCTTCTTCGCCGTGTCGAGGACCATGTCGACGTCGAACGACGGGAACAGCACCAGGCGGGCCTGCTTGAGGACGCCGTAGGTCATGAACAGCGTCATGCCGAACGCGTGGAACATCGGCAGGATCGCGTAGAAGACCTCCTTGCGGTACTCGGCTCCGTGCATCCACGCCTCGCCCTGGCGCGCGTTGGCGAAGAGGTTCGAGTGCGTGAGCATCGCCCCCTTCGGCTGCCCCGTCGTGCCGGAGGTGTACTGGATGACGGCCAGGTCGTCCACGGAGGGGCGGGGGTGGTCGGCCGCGATGCGCGGCGCGCTGAGCAGCTTCTCCCAGGACATGGTGCCGGGGGCAGGCTGCGTGAGCTTCGCGCGGGTCGCCCTGAGCTTCTTCAGGGGCAGCTGCAGCGCCAGGCGCTTCACCGTCGGGAACGCCTTGAGGAGGTTGACCGCGACGATGTGGTCGAGCTGCACGTCGGCGGGTTGCTCGCGTAGCTTGGACACGGCCGCATCCCAGGCGATGACGACGCGGGCGCCGTGGTCCTCGAAGAGGTGGCGCAGCTCGCGGGCGGTGTAGAGCGGGTTGTGCTCGACGACGATCGCGCCGAGCCGCTGCACCGCGTAGAACGCGACGACATGCTGGGGGCAGTTCGGCAGGATCAGCGCGACGCGGTCTCCGGTCTTGACGCCGAGGCGTCGGAGCCCCTCAGCGGCGCGCTCGATCTGATCGCCCAACTCGGCGTACGTCGTCGTCCTGCCGAAGAAGTCGAGGGCGATCGAGTCTGCCGCCTCCCGCACGGAGCGCTCGTAGAGGCTCACGAGGGAGTCGGTCGGCAACTCGATCTGTGCAGGCACCCCGGGCTGGTAGTGACGCACCCAGGGTTGGGGCATTTCGTCGTCAATGGTCATGGACCCATCCTGTCAGGACCAGTGATGTGACGGAGTTCATTCAGGTGCACTGCCGCGTCACCATCCGGCGATGAGCACGACACACTTGTCGTCGCGAATGTGACCGAACACATCGGCCAGTTCCGACGATGAGCAGTGTGTCGTGCTCATCGCGACTCAGTGGGCGGCAACCGCCGCGTCGCCGAGGAGCGCCGACGGCATCAGGCCGGGCAGCACGTCCTCGAACGTGAGCACGCCCAGTTCGACGTCACCGTCGGTCACGATCGCCAGCTGCGTGCGCTCCGCGCGGATGGTGGCGAGCGCCGACGCGAGGCCCGTGTCGGCAGGCAGCTTGACCGGGTCACGCATCAGCTCGGTCGCAGGGCGGGACAGGTCGGGCTCCAGGAGGGTGTCGCGCACGTGCACCACCCCGACGGTGGTCTCACCGTCGCGGACGAGCACCCGCAGGTGGCGGGTGGCCCGGGTGGTGGCCTGCACGTCGGCCAGTGTCGCGTCGACGGGCACGGCTGCCAGCACCTGCGACGCGGGCAGCATCTCCCGCACCGTCGTCTCCCTGAGCGCCAGCACCGAGGCCAGCGAGCCCTGATAGGCGCCGTCGAGGGCCCCGACGTTCGCGGAGTGCTCGACAAGGTGCCTGAGCCCGGCCGCGTCCTGGCCCTGCGTGAGCTCATCGGTCGGCTCCGCGCCGGCCCGACGCACCATCCAGTTCGCCGCGACGTTCATCGCCTTCAGGACGGGGCGCGTCAGCCACATGTAGCCGCGCAGCGGGAGAGCGAGCAACACCGACGACCGCTCCGGGTGCGCGATGGCCCACGACTTCGGGGCCATCTCACCGACGACGAGGTGCAGGAACGTGACGATGACCAACGCGAGCACGAACGCGACCACGTCGGCGACCACCGTCGACATGCCCCGCTCCAGGAGCGGCATCAGCGCGTGGTGCACCGCGGGCTTCGTGATGGCGCCCAACGCCAGCGTGCAGACGGTGATGCCGAGCTGGGCGCCTGCGAGCACCAGCGTCAGCTCGTGCGAGTTCTTGAGCGCGGCCCGACCCGCCGCGGTCGTCGCGCGCTCCTCCAGTCGGTGCGGCTTCGCGGCCATCATGGCGAACTCGGCCGCGACGAAGCAGGCGCTAAGGAAGATGATTAGGACCGTGATCCAGGTGACGGTCCAGCCGTTCGTCTCGAGAACGATCATCGGGCAACCTCCTCTCCCTGGACGATCCGCACCCGCGACGGCACGTGGCGGGTCACCTCCAGTACCTCGAAGGTCACGACGCGCTCGGGGGCGTCGGGGTCGAGGGCGAGCTGCGCGGGCGTCGGCGCGAGGTGCAGCTCGACGCGCTGCCCGGCGTCGGGCAGGTCGCCGACCTGATGGATGACCAGGCCGGAGATCGTCTCGTAGTCTCCCTCGGGCAGCTTGAAGCCGATGCGGCGCTCGGCCTCGTCGACGGGGGTGTCGCCGGCGAGTTCCCACTCGTCGTCGAACGGCACCGGATCGATGTCGTGCTCGTCGACGAGCTCCCCGACGATCTCCTCCACGAGGTCCTCCAGCGTGACGATGCCGACGAAGCTGCCGAACTCGTCGATGACGCACGCGAGGTCGAGGCCGGCGTCGCGCAGGGCGACCTGAGCGTCGGGCAACGACATGACTGCCGGCACCAGCAGCGCGGTGCGGGTGACCGTCGTGATGCGGACGGTGCTGTCGGCAGGCCGGTCGAGCACGTCAACCAGTTCGACGACGCCGACGACCTGGTCGCGGTCGTCGAGGACGGGGTAGCGGGTGTGGCCGGTGGCCATCGCGGCCCGGACGTCGGCGACGGTGTCGGAGGCCCGCATGAAGCCGACCTTCACCCGCGGGACCATGGCGTGCTCCACGTCGCGGCGGGGGAAGTCGATGATGCGGTCGATGACGGCGCCGATGTCGTCGGGCAGGGTGCCGCTGGCGCGTGAGTCGGCGACGACGCGCTCGAGGTCCGTGGCCGAGACCGCCGACTCGACGTCGTGCACCGGCTCGATGCGCAGCGCACGGAGCAGCAGCTCCGCGGCCTTGTCGAACACCCAGATCACGGGCCCGAAGACGGCGAGGTAGACGCGCGTCGACGGTGTGAGCGCGTCCGCGACGGGACCGGACCGGGCGATGGCGTAGTTCTTGGGGAAAAGCTCGCCGATCAGCATCTGCACGAACGTGGAGAATGCGATGGCGACGAAACCGCCGATGGCGACGGACGCGGCGGTGAGCGCACCGCCCGAGATCAGGTGACCGATGGCCTGGCCGATCAGCGGCTCTGCGACATACCCGACCAGCAGTCCGGTGACAGTGATCCCCAACTGGGCTCCGGAGAGCATAAACGAGGTGCGGCGGGTGATGTCCAGGGTGGCGGCCGCCCGCTGGTCGCCGGACGCGGCGCGGCTCCCGAGCCGGGACCTGTCGACGGCGACGTAGGCGAACTCCTGGGCGACGAAATAGGCGGTGGCGGCGGTGATCAGCAGGACGACCGCGATCCCGACGAGCAGCGAGACGACAGGGCTCACGAGGCGGCCCTCATCTCAGAGCTGCGTTTATGGCCCTCCGAGTCAGTGGTACTAGGCATGCCGGAAAGTATGTCAGGCCGACGCACGAGGTCCCAAGCGGAACGCCCGTCGGACCATCCGCTGACGGCGAATCCGATCGTCGGTAGGCTTCAGGCGACCCCCAGGAAAGGGAAACCGGCCGTGAAGAACATCGTCGTATTCTCCGGATCCGCCCATCCACAGCTAGCCGACGACATCTGCGACCACCTGGGCATCAGCCGATCTCCCGCGAAGATCTCCCGCTTCAGCAACGACTGCCTCCAGGCACAACTGCTGACCAACTGCCGCCAGCGCGACGTCTACATCGTGCAGCCGCTGGTCCCCCCGACGCAGGAGCACCTGATGGAGCTGCTGCTGATGATCGACGCGGCCCGCGGGGCGTCGGCCGGCCAGATCACCGCCGTGATGCCGCACTACGCGTACGCGCGTTCCGACAAGAAGGACGCGGCCCGTATCTCGCTGGGCGGTCGTCTCGTGGCGGACCTGCTGAGCACCGCCGGCGTCGACCGAGTGCTCACGATGGCGCTGCACGCCCCGCAGGTGCACGGCTTCTTCTCCGTGCCCGTCGACCACCTGACTGCGCTGGGAGTGTTGGCCGAGCACTTCCGGCAGCGGGACCTGCGCAACAGCGTCATCGTCTCCCCCGACCTCGGCAACGCCAAGCAGGCGACCCTGCTCGCACGGAAGCTCGGTCTGCCGGTGGCGGCCGGTTCGAAGCAGCGACTCGCCGACGACCGCGTGGTCATCGAGTCGATCGTCGGCGACGTTGCCGGCAAGCGCGCCATCGTGCTGGACGACGAGATCGCTACCGGCGGGTCGATCGTCGAGATCGTGAACCGCCTGGGCGACTTCGGCTGCGAGGAGATCTCGGTCGCCTGCACGCATGGGCTGTTCGCCGGCAACGCCGTCGAGAAGCTCACGTCGCACGCCCGCATCTCGGAGGTCGTGACCACCGACACCGTTCCGACGCCCCAGGACTTCCCCGGCCTGACGACGCTGAGCGTCGCGCGGCTGTTCGCCCAGGCGATCGGACGGATCCACCGCGGCCGGTCGGTCAGCCGGCTGTTCAACGACGTCGACCCCTCCTATGCGCGCCCGGAGGCGGAAGGACTCTTCTGAGTCAGGAGCGGTATCGACGGATCCGATCCGCCACCTCGCGCCACGTCGGCACGATCACGCCGTCGTCGGCCATGCGCCGGCGCAGCGCATTCCGGGTGGTCAGGATGCCCGCGACGCCGACGATGAAGAACGGAGCCTGGAGTGTCCAGGCGAGCCGGAGCTCGTCGGCCGTGTAGCTGCTGCGGCCTCCGGAGATGAGATCGAGGAAGACGCCCATCAGCAGGATCAGGACGGTGCTTCCGGTGAACGAGCCCGCGATGACAACGCCGTTCGCGGCTCCGAGCCGCGTGTGCGGCAGGGAGGTGCGGGGGAAGTCGAACCCGATGCCCGTGCCCGGGCCGCCGACGGCTATGACGAGGACCAGGAGGACCAGCAGCGCCAGCGGCGCCCGGCCAGGCCACAGCAGCACCGCTGTCCAGGTGACGACGAGGGCGCCGACGACCAGGAGGGCGAGTGTGCTGCGACGCAGCGGGTGGCGCGCCGTCAGCGTCCCGATGATGGGGCCCGCGACCATGCCGGCGACCGACAGCAGCGTGAACAGCACGCCGGCGAGGGGCTGCGTCAGGCCCTGCGAGATCACCAGATACGGCATCCCCCACATGAACACGAAGGTGTTGTAGGTGAAGCCACAGGTGAAGTGGATCCAGAACCCGAGCTGCGTCGCCGGGTGCTTCAGGACGCCCGCCACCTGGCGGGGCATCTCACGCCAGGAGTCGGCGACGGTGCTCGACTCCTGCCCCGGCGGCGCGTTGCGGATGCCCAGCAGCGCCATGGAGGCGGCCAGCGCACTGCTGATCGTCGCGACGAGGAGCCCCTGAGTCCAGCCGAGGTGCTGGATGAGCGGCAGGACCAGACCGACGGCGGCGATCTGGCCGACCGCCCCGGCCATGCCCGTCACCTGCGACAGGACGGGTACCGCGCGGGGCGTGAACCAGCGTGGCAGCAGCCGGAGTACGGAGTTGAAGATGCAGGCGTCGCCGATGCCGAGCAGGACGCGGGCGACGTAGGCGAGCGGCAGGTCGTCGACGACGGCGAGGAGCACCTGGGCGACGCCCGTGATGAGCGACCCGGTGGTGATGACCGCGCGGGAACCGAATCGGTCGAGCATGGCACCGACGGGCACCTGCGCCACGGCGTAGACGGCGAGCTGCAGGACGACGAACGTCGACACGACGCCCGCCGTGGTGCCGAAATGGGCGGCGGCCTCGAGCCCGGCGACGCCGAGCGCCCCGCGGTGCATCACGGCCACGGCATACGCGAAGACGCCGATCCCCCACACGACCCATGCCATCCGGCTGTGCGCGAAGCTGTTCAACGTGCGACCTCCGCGGTCACCCTACGCCCTCGCTGTCCCCCGCGCCTACCGTCGCGCTGTCGTCCGGTCACCCCCCGTCGCACTGTCGGCTGCCGCCCCGTCGCCCCACCCGCAGACGCCAACGAAAAAACCGGGACGCCAACGTAATGCACAGACGCCAACGATATTCGCGTGAATACCGTTGGCGTCCGTGAATACCGTTGGCGTCTGCCATGGGGCCGACCGGAGGTGGCCGACGGGGTGGGCAGACCGGAGGTGGCCGACGGGCTGGGAGCGCCCCGCCGTCTGCGATCAGCCGATGGTGGCGACGTCGATCACGTAGCGGTAGCGCACCTTCGACGCCACGACGTTGTCGTAGGCCTCATTGATCCGGTCCGCCCCGATGACCTCGATCATCGGCGCGAGGCTGTGCTGCGCGCAGAAGTCGAGCATCTGCTGGGTCTCCGCGATGCCGCCGATGTTCGACCCGGCGAGAATGCGCGCCTGACCGGTCAGCGTGCCGATCGAGAACGTCGTCGGGTTCTCGGGGAGCCCGACGTTGATCAGCACGCCGTGGGCCTTGAGCAGGCCGAGGATCTTGTCGAGGTCGATGCCGTCGGAGATGGTCGACAAGATGATGTCGAAACTGCCGCGTAGCTGCTTCATGCGGTCGGCGTCCTGCGTCGACACGTGGTCCGTCGCGCCGAGGCGCAGACTGTCGTCACGCTTGGCCAGCGTGCGGCTGAGCACGATGGTCTCGGCGCCCAGCGCGGCGGCGAACTGCACGCCCATGTGGCCTAGCCCGCCGAGTCCTACGATGCCGACGCGCTTGCCGGGACCGGCGCCCCAGCGCTTGAGCGGGTTGTAGGTGGTGATGCCGGCGCACATCAGCGGAGCGGCGTGCTCCAGTGCCATGGTCTCGGGCACCCTCATCAGGTAGTCCTGATCGACGGTGATGCCCTTCGAGTAGCCGCCGGCGGTCGGGACGCCGTCCCAGTCGCGGCCGCCGTAGGTCCACACGGTTCCCGGGCGGGAGGTGCAGAACTGCTCCTCGCCCCGCTGGCAAGGATCGCATTCTCCGCACGAGTAGACGAAGCAGCCGACACCGACGCGGTCGCCGGGTTGGAACTTCGTGACCTCCGAGCCCACCTTCATGACGACACCGGCGATCTCGTGGCCGGGGACCAGCGGGTAGTCGGTGCGCCCCCACTCGCCGCGGGCCGTGTGGATGTCGGAGTGGCAGATCCCGGCGTAGCGGATCTCAAAGAACACGTCAGTGGGGCCGGGTTCGCGACGGGTGATGGTGGTCGGGTGAAAGCGACCGTCGGGCGAGTCGACGGCGTAGGCGGCAACCTCAGGCATGGAGTTCCTCCAGTGGAAATCTCGGGTCTCCCAAGACTAGGCCATCGGGCCGCCTGCCGCCGCAACAAGCTCCGGCTAGGCCTTATCCTTCCCGTCGCCCTCCGCTGGCCCGTCGCCTGGATCCTCGTCGAGATACTCGCCGGTCGCGTAGTCGTAGCCGACGGGGTTGCCGTCCTCGTCCGTGCGCTGGTACCACTCGGTCAGCTCCTGGGCGGTGGAGTCGAAGTGCGCGGCCACCGAGTAGGACGACTCGACGTCGGTCTGCTCGACCGCCAACGCGAAGTCGTCGCCGTACTCGTCGACGCCGTGCCGGACGGCCTCAGTCACTGCGATGCGGGCGTACTGGTCGCGGATCGCCAGCGGGTCGGTGCGGAGCTCCCTGACCATCGCGACGCACATCACGACCAGCACCACCGCGAACGGCAACGCCGCGACCACGACGAGGTTCTGCAGCCCCTGCAGCGCGTTCGCCCCCCCGAACATCAGGATGACCACCGCGATGCCGGCCATGCACACGGCCCAGAAGGCGGTGATCAGCCGGTTCGGCTCGGGGTTCCCGCGCTGCGAGAACTGCGAGTTAACCAGCGACGCCGAGTCGGCCGAGGTGATGAAGAACACGGCGAGCATCAGCACGACGATCGGGGCGACGATGGCCCCGCCGGGCAGCTCGGCCAGGACGGAGAAGATCGACGACTCGGGCGCCGGGAGGCTGGCAGCCGTGCCATCAGGGGCGAGCGTGCCCGATGTGCGCTGCACCCAGATCGCGGTGCCACCGAGCACCACGAAGGCCACCACGATGATGGTCGAGGGGATGAACAGCACGCCGAGCACGAACTGGCGGATGGTTCGGCCACGGGAGATCTTGGCGACGAAGACGCCGACGAAGGGCGCCCAGCTGACCCACCACGCCCAGTAGAACGTCGTCCAGCTCGACAGGAACTCCTCGGTGGCGGCGCCGTCGGCCATATTGGCGCTGAGCATCGACGGCAGGGAGCCGATGTAGTCGGTGATGACGCCGGGGATGAGGTTGGCGAGCAGTGCGGTGGGGCCGGCGACGAACACGAAGATGGCCAGCCCGACGGCGAGGATCATGTTGATGTTGGAGAGCATCCGGATGCCCTTGGCGATGCCCGACACGGCCGAGATGATCGTGCCGATCGTGAGCAGGACGATGATCATCATCGCCAGGGTGTTGCCCGTGGTGCCGATCCCGGTGACGATCTCGGTGCCGTGCGCGATCTGCATCGCGCCGATGCCCAGCGACGCGGCGGTGCCGAACAGCGTGGCGATGATCGCCAACCCGTCGATGATGCGCGACGGCAGGCTGGTGGTCCTGCCCCGATCACCGAACAGCGGCGCCAGCACGGAGCTCATGAGCGGGACGCGGCCGCGGCGGTACGACGCGTAGGCCACGGAGAGGCCGACGACGGCGTAGATCGCCCAGGCATTGATGCCCCAGTGGAAGGCGGAGGTCACCAGCGCGCCGCGCAGCGCCTCGTCGGAGGCCGCCTCGTAGGCGCCGGGCAGCGGCGACAGGTAGTGCGACAGCGGCTCGTACGTGCCGAAGAAAATGATGCCGATGCCGATGCCCGCGGCGAACAGCATCGCCGTCCACGACGCTGTCGAGTATTCGGCCTTGTCACCGTCGAGTCCGAGCGGGATGCGGCCGTACCGGGTGCAGGCGAGAACGATCAGGAAGACCATCAGTACCGCGGCGAGCGAGTTGAACACCCAGCCGAGGTTCGTCATGACCCAGCCCAGCGCCGCACTGGACGTGTCCAGCACGACCGTCGGCGCCGCGATGCCCCACACGATGAAGGCGACGATCAGCGAGCCGACGACAACGAAGAGCCGTCTGTCGACGCCGTAGCGGACGCGCTGGTCCTCGATCGAGACGCCCGGAACGAGCGCCGGGTGCATCGAGTGGGGGTAGTTCACCTCCCTCAGGAACTCCTTGGCCCGGGCTCGGTTGCGGCCGGGTGTGGCGTTGCCAGAGTGGGGGGACATGCGTCTCCTTGGATCGACACACAGCTGTTCGCCCCGCTGCCGGGTGGTACCCCGTCGCGCGGACGAGGCGGGGTCGGCTACTCGCCGGAGAGCCCCTCGAGCCACGAACCGTCGGCGGCGCCGGGCATGGGGGTCTCTGCGTCCTCGTCGGGGACGCTGCAGTCGGAGGTCGTGCCCGCGGCGGGGCCGAACTCCTTGCCGTCGAAGACGTACTCCTTCACGAAGTCGTAGTACGCGTCGTGGCGGCCCGTGTCATAGGGGTTGTTGAGCGCGCAGCGGCCGACGTAGTAGCCGACGACATCAGCCCAGGTCTCCGTGACAGACGAGCCTGCGTAGTCCGAGAAGCGGCCTTCCTGCGCATAAAGAGCCAGGAACTTCTTCCAGTAGGCGGGGCTGGAAAAGCGGTCGGAGTTCAGCACGTGCGCCAGCTCATGGGCCACGAGCCGGGTCAGGCGACCCTCGTCGCCCGACGCGATGGCCTGCTTGAACTTCGTGAAGTCGAACGAGACATAGCCGGTCTTCGTGAGGCTCCAGTCGCCCCAGGCGTAGCCGCTGATTGAGGTCGCGTTCAGCCCGACGTTGCCGTCGACCTTGTCCTGCAGGTCGTCGATGTAGGACGTGCACTCCATCGCGTCGATGGTCTCCCACACGATGCGGATGGACTCGCGGTTCGCCTCGGTCCAGCCGGGGCCGGTCAGCTCGAAGCCGTAGTACTTCGTCAGCTTCTTCTTGATGCTGGAGATGGAGTCGTCGGCGGGGAACGCGTGCGTGGTGACGCAGGGCGCGGGGATGCCGGTGATGGGCGCGACGGGCTCCGGAGCGACGGGCAGCGCCTGTGCTGACAGTGCGGTGACGGATCCGACGGCGACGGCGAGAGCCGCTGCGGCCGCTGCGATCCATCTGCGCAAGGTTGCTCCTACTGACTGTCGTTGATGAGGACCAAGATTCTCTCAGGATTCTCAGAAAGTCAAGTTGGACGGGGCTGACTAGCCATTCTTGCTACGGAGGTGGACCGTGATCATCAGGAAACAGCTGCGCGACCGGCTCGGCGGACGTGCGCCTGCGGACGTCCGACCCCGAGCGCAGTGGAGCCTCGCCGGCCGGGCACTACTCGCCGACCCCGCGCCGATGCCGACGTCCGCGCACCCCGATGTCGGCCATCGGTCTCGCCGTCCGGATGCCGGAAGTTGTCAACAGCTGTCGGCAGGGCCGCGCAATGACCCGTTGCGGGACGTAGATTCTCGCCTCCAAGGGAGGAGCGACGATGCACAGACCCCAGCGGCCACCCACACCCGCGCCGGCGAGGCCGGACGGGGTCCAGCTGCGAGCCCAGCGCAGCCCGCGGCTGATCGCGCTGGGGGTCCTGCTCGTCGTCCTGGGTGGCATTGCAGCCGCCAGCCTGTACGCGGCCAACACTCACCACCGCAGCGTGGTCGCGATGGCGGGTGACGTCACACGCGGCCAGGTCATCGGGCGCGAGTCGCTGACGGTGGTCGAGGTCCCCGAGACCCTGGCGACCGAGGCGCTCGACGGTGAACGCCTCGACGAGCTGGTCGGCCAGCGCGCCCTCACAGACCTCCCTGCGGGCGCGTTTCCGCAGCCCGGGCACGTCGGGGACGACCCGCTGCCCGACGGTCAGGGGCTGGTGGGACTCAAACTCACGCCGGGCCGGCTGCCCGCCTCGGAGGTGGTCCCCGGCACGGAGCTGCTGGTCGTGTCGCTCGCCGAGGCGGACACCACGGCCGTCGAGGCCACGGCCGCCTCGTCGCCCGTGTTCCTCGATGACGGCGTGACCGTCACCCTCGACATCCGCGTGGCCGACGCGGATGCCGCGACGGTGGCCCGGCTCGCGGCCACCGACCTGGTGGCCGTCGTCATGACCGGGGTGGCGTGATGGCCGTCCTCGTCCTCTGTTCCCCGGTTGGCTCGCCCGGCGCGACGACGACAGCGTTGGGGCTCACGCTCAGCTGGCCGCGCGACGTGCTGCTCGCCGACTGCGACCGAGACCCGTCGCAGGCCGTGCTCGCCGGATATCTCCGCGGTCTCGACGCCGGAGGCCGGTCGCTGGTGGGGCTTGCTCAGGTGTACCGGGAGGCGGGAGCGCTGGAGTCGGACCTGCTGCGCCACTGCGTACCGCTCAACCAGGACGGCCACGCCCAGCGTCGCCACCTGCCAGGCTTCACGTCCGCCGGCACGGCCCGCCTGTTCGAACACGTCTGGGGACCGCTGGGCGAGGCCTTCGCCTCGCTCGACAGGCGCGGCGTCGACGTCATCGTCGACGCGGGCCGCGTGACCCACCACGGCCTCCCGTTGGCGCTCCTCACCTCGGCGGACGCCGTCGTGGTGTGCGTGCGGTCGTCGCTGCGGTCGCTCGCCGGCCTGCGGATCCATCTCGCAACGCTGTCGGACCAGCTGGCCTCGCTGCCGGTCGCCGTCGGTCTGGGGCTCGCCGTCGTCGGCCCGGACCGGCCCTACTCGAGCGGGGAGATCGCCGCCCAGTTCGGCGTCCCGGTGTGGGCCCGGCCGCCGTGGGATCCGCGCGCCGCGGCCGTCCTGAGCGACGGCGAGGACGAGCCCCGCCATTTCTCCTCGTCACGGCTGCTCGGCGCGCTCCGCGACGACGCCAGGGTCATCTCGGAGCGCCTCGCGAGGGGCCGGGACCGCGCCTCGGGAATGGTCCCGGCATGAGTGTCGACGAGATCGGCTCCCTGGCAGGGGCCCTGCACCAGCTGGGCGTCACCTACGACCCGGTCGCCGTCCCGTCGCCCGGCCTCACCCCGACCGTCACCGTCCTCGGCGATGTGCCCGAGGTCGACTGGGCGCTGGTGGTGCCGCTGCGCCGCGAGGCCGCCGACGCCATCGCAAGGGCGGCGGACGCCTGGCTGAGCGACCACGGGCGGCCGATGCCGGAGGAGGACCGCCGCGTGCGCGGCCGCGCGATCATCCGCTCGGTGGTCCACGCACACGCCCAGGCCCTGAGTGAGCGGGGCGAGGCGCTGTGGCCCATCGACCTCGAGAACCGGCATGCGGACGCCGTCGAGAACGCCATCTTCGGCTACGGCCGGCTGCAGCCCCTCTTCGAGCTGCAGACCGCGGAGAACATCGAGATCAACGGGCACGACAACGTGTGGGTGCAGCACTCGGACGGTCGACGGGTCGCGCATCCTCCGGTGGCCGACAGCGACGAGGAGCTGATCGAGGCCATCCGCTTCCTCGGGGAGACGGCTGCTCCCCCACGGCCGTTCGACGACCTGCACCCCACGATGACGCTGGCGCTGGGCAACCGGTTCCGGCTGCACGCCATCGGATTCGGCCTGTCGTTCCGCCCGAGCATCGTCATCAGACAGCACCTGCTGACCGACGTCACCCTCGCCGACCTCGCCGAGGATGGCATGCTGCCCGCCTCCGTCGCCCGGCTGCTGCAGGCCGCGGTTCTGGCCCGCCGCTCCATCGTGATCTCCGGCGACCAGGGCGCGGGCAAGACGACGCTGCTGCGGGCGCTGATCGCCGCCATCCACCCCAACGAGAGGTTCGGGACGCTTGAGACGGACTACGAACTGCTCACCCACCTGCTCGCCAACCGTCCGAACGTGCTGGCGCTGCAGGCCAGGGTCGGGATGGGCGAGAACTCGGGGGGCACCGCCCTCGGGTCCTACACCGTCGCGGACCTGATCCCGGAGGCGCTGCGCCAGAACCTCACGCGGCTGGTCGTCGGCGAGGTGCGCGGCGAGGAGGCGGGGGCGATGTTCGAAGCTATGCAGTCAGGAGCGGGGACGTTGAGTACGACGCACTCGCATTCGGCCTCCTCAACCATCGACCGGCTCGCCTCCCGCGTGGCCCAGGGCCGGGTGCTCAGCATCGACGACGCCATGCGCCAGATCGCCCACCACATCGACTTCATCGTCCACGTCACCCTGCGCGACGAGGCCTGGCGGGGAGGCACGAGGTCACGGTTCGTGTCCGAGGTACGGCAGCTCACCGGTGCGATCGAGTCAGGCAGGCCGTCGACGCACCTCGTCTACCGGAAGGCCACCGAGACCTCCCCCGAGGTGTTCGCACCTGAGGCGGCGATGTCCGACGAACTCGCGCCGTTCATGAGGGCCGGATCATGGGGGTGAGTGTCGCGGCGGCGGCCGGCGCCGCGCTCTGTCTCGGGATCGTGCTGATCGTCGCGGGGCTGCGCCGCCGCGAGCGCGAGTTGTCCACAGGACCGTCCACAGGCCTGTGGGTAACCGGGCTGGAACGGTGGAGAACCATGTCCCGCGGTCGCCAGGCCTGGATTGTGGCGGCCCTTGCGCTCGGGCCGCTGGCCGCGGCCGTCAGCGGATGGCCGCTGGCCGCGGTGCTGTTGCCCGCCGTCCTGATCGTCGTGCCCGGCCTCCTCACGCAGCCCGCCCAGCCGGAGATCGACGTCCTGGCGGGGCTCGACCGTTGGGTCCGGCTCGTCAGCACCTCACTCACGTCGGGCAAGTCCGTGCGCGACGCGATCGTCGCGACCCGCGCCCAGGCCCCGGACGTCCTGAAGGAGCCAGTAGCGCGGCTCGTCGCGCGCCTCGACCAGCGGTGGACCATGCGCGATGCGCTGTTCGCGATGGCCGACGAGCTCAACCTGGCCGATGCCGACGCGGTCCTCGCGGCCCTCTCGGTGGCCGCTGCCAGGGGCGGGGGCGGCGCGCGGGTGACGCTCGGGGCGCTGACGGACTCGCTGCAGGACCGCCTGCGGGCGCTGCGGGAGGTCGCCGCGGAGCGCGCCAAGCCACGCGCCGTCGTCCGTCAGGTCACGGTCATCACGCTCGTGGTGCTCGCGATGGCGGTGTTCATGAGCCCGCAGTTCTTCGCGCCGTACACGACCCCGATGGGCAGCCTGCTCGCGGCGGCGCTCGCCGCCACCTACCTCTGCTGCCTGGTCATGCTCCGTCGCAAGACGGTGCCGCCCCCGGCCCCGCGGTTCCTGAGGAGCCAGCCATGACCGCCCTGATCGTCGCCGCCGGGATGTCCGTCGGGCTGGGCCTCTACCTGGTGCTGCGAGGCTCACTGCGCCGCACAGTTGCGCTGGGGGACGCGCTGGCGCTGCTCGACCCGCCCCCGGCCGTGCCGGTGGTGGCCGACGGTGCGGATGGCCTGGAGGGACTAGCCGAGTCGGTGCGGCGCGGCCTGCGGATCCCGGTGTCCGCAGGCCAGCTGCGGCTGCTGAACCTTCAGGGCCGCAGCGTCGGGGACTTCTTCGCCGAGAAGCTGGTGTGGACGGCCATCGGCATCCTGCTCCCCGGGCTGTGGGCGGGGGTGCAGCTCGCCTTCGGCCGATCGCCCGGCGTCCTGCCTCTGGCCCTGTCGCTCCTGGGCGGCCTCGTCGGGTTCTTCGTCGCCGACGTGCGGCTGCGCGGCGGCGCCCACCGCGAGCGGAGGGCCGCGACGGACGCAGTCCACACGTTCTTCGACCTCGTCGTGCTCGAGCGCCTCGCCAACGCCTCCGCCGCCCAGGCCGCCGCCAACGCGGCCGCGGTGTCCGACAGCCCGCTCTTTCGACGTATCAGCGCCGGCCTCGAGCGGGCGCGGCTCGAGCAGACCCAGCCCTGGGGCGAGCTGCGGCGCGTCGCCGTCGAGTGGGACATGCCCGAGCTCACCGACTTCGCCGACATCATGCAGCTGGAGGAGCAGGGCACCGGCCTCGCGGACGTGCTCCGCGCGCGGGTCCGAGAGCTCCGCGACGCCCACCTCGCCCGCCAGAAGGTCGAGGCGCAGGAGACGAGCGAGTCGATGTCTCTCTGGATGACCCTGCCCGCGCTGCTGCTCGGCGTCGCGCTCCTGGCGCCCGCCCTCATGAACCTCCTGACCACCTGACCATTCACACCGAGAGGACACGACCATGCCAACCATCCACGCACTCATCGGCGCACTGATCCAGCTCACGAGGCCGTCACCGCCGCCCGACGAGCGCGGCCTCAGCCAGAGCACCGAGAACGCGATCCTGCTGGCCGGTGCCGCCGGCATCGCCCTTGTGATCGTCACGGTCATCACCGCCTACGTCACCGACAACCTGCCCGGCTGACCGTGCCCGCCCCCGTCCGCACGACCGTGCGCGCCCTCGCGTCCCTCGCCGCCCTGGCCGCGGTGCTCGTCGGCGTGCCGTGGTTCCTGGCGCGCTTCGCCGACCCGCGCCCGCTGCTCGCGGTCGACTGGCCTCGAGTTGTCTCGGGGCCTCCGGACGCCGGGCTGCTAGTGGCGGTGCTCGGGCTGCTGGGCTGGGCTGCGTGGGCATACCTCACCGCCGCGGTCGTGCTGGAGGCGGCCTCGCTGCTGAGTCGGCGACGGCTCGCTGTCACGTTGCCGGGCACGGGCTGGCTGCGGCCGACGGTCGCGGCCCTGCTCGTCGCGGCAGCGGCCTCCCCCGTGGTCGCGGCCTCGGCGGATCCGGGGACGGCTACACCCCCCGCCCCAGGGACGAGGGATCCGGCCGCCGAGAAGTCGGACCCGGACGAGTCGCCGGACGAGAGCAGCACCCATGTCGTCGGGGCCGGGGAGGAGCTGTGGGACATCGCCGAGCAGCAGCTCGGCTCCGGGGACCGCTGGCGGGAGATCGTGGAGGCCAATCCGGGCCTCGACGCGACTGCACGGCTCGAGCCGGGGACCCGGCTCCGCCTGCCCGAGCGACCCGACGCGGCCAGGGCCGCCGGCACCGCCGAGACCAGGGTGGTGGTCCAGCGCGGCGACACCCTCTGGGGCATCGCGGAGCAGGCCCTCGGCGACCCGCTCCGGTGGCCGGAGATCCACGAGGCGAACCGGGAGCTGGTCGCGGACCCGGACGAGATCCAGGTCGGCTGGGTGCTGCGCCTCCCCGAGGTGGTCGAGGAACCTACCGATGCGGCTGCGGAGGAGGCGCCGGTCGGCGCGGAGCCACCGGCTGCGGCACAGGAGCCTCATGACTCAGCCCGGGCGGTCGCCGACCCGGCTGATACCGGGACCCTGAGCGTCGAATCTGTCGAGACGCGCAATGCCGCAGACGAGGTTCCCGTGTCATCAGCCACCGCGGAGGCGTCCCTCCCGACCGGACCGGGGGCGGACACCGCAGCGAAGCCCTCGGCCGGGCAGGTGGCCGCGATCGGCGCGGCGCTGGCGGCCGCGGTGCTCGGCGGCCTCGCCACCCGTCGGCGTGCGCAGCTGCTCGGCCGGGCGGTCGGGCGTCGGCTCGTGCCCATCCCGGACCAGGTGGCCCGGTTCTGGACGGCCCTGTCGCAGCGGGCCGAACAGCATGAGCCGGGGCCGATGCGGGGGATCACGCCCACCACCGTCGTCCTCGGCTGGGACGACGACGGCGCGCAGGTGCTCCTCGACCTCGCGGTCGAGCGCGCCACCCGGCTGACCGGCCCTCAGGCCGAGGCCCTGCTGGCCGCGCTGGTGACGGGCCTGTCGTGCGCGCCCTGGTCGGACGAGGTTCAGCTGATTGTGACGGGTGACACCGCGTGGGCCGAGGCCCTCGACGATCCCCGCATCGAGGCGGTGGCCTCACCCTACGACGCGATCACGCGGCTGTCCCGACTCTGCTCCGAGCGTCGACTGGCCCTGCGCTCGCGGACGCTGGGCGAGGTGTCGTCGGATCCGGACGTCGGCCAGGCGTGGGCGCCGGTGGTGTTCGTCTTCGAGCGCCCGCTCACAGGCACCCAGCCCGACGCCGTCGCCGACGCGCTGGCGCTGGGAGAGGTGGGCGTGCAGGTGCTGTTGACCGGCGATCCACCGCTGCCCAACGGGCCGTCGACCACCGTCGAGGCGGGATCCGACCTTGCCCGCTGGGGAGACCTGGAGTTCACCCCCCAGCTCGTCAGCGGGCCGGCCAGACGGGCTCTGATCGACCTGTTCGAGGCCACGGGCTCCCCCCGAACACTCCCCGCCCCCTGGTGGGGCCATCCCAGAACCCAGCCCATCGACCCGAGCGAGGAGCCCGCCATGACCGGTCAGCCCGCCTCCCCTGGGCACCCGCAGGTGATGCTGCTCGGCGACGTCGACCTCGTCGACGCGGCCGGTCCTCCGCCGAGCCGCGCCCGCACCTCGTGCATCGAGTACGCCGCCTGGCTGCTGGCCCATCCCGGCTCCCGCGCCTCGACCATGGCGTCGGACCTGCTCGTCGCCGAGGGGACGCGACGCTCCAACATGAGCCGGCTGAGGACGTGGCTGGGCGCCGACCCGGACGGCACGCCCTACCTGCCCGACGCGTACTCGGGTCACATCTCGCTCGACCCGCGGGTCAGCTCCGACTGGGAGCAGTTCCAGGCCCTGCTCGGCGCGGGCGTCCAGGGGTCGCCTGACGCGGCCCTCAGGTCGGCGCTACGGCTCGTGCGCGGCCAGCCGCTGGGCACCGCGGCCTTCCAGTGGCCGTGGGCCGAGACGCTCCGTGCCGACATGGTCGCGATGGTCGTCGACGCGTCGTGCACGCTGGCCGACCGCGCCATCCAGCGGGGCGACGCCGTCCTCGCGCTGTGGGCCGCGGGCCGCGGCCGACTCGCGGCACCCAGGGACGACGAGGTCGCCGTGCGGGAGATCGACGGGCTCGCGCTCGCCGGGCGCGGCGACGAGGCGAGGTCAGCGGTGCTGGCCGTGACCCGCGCGGCACGAGCGGCAGGCCGCGATCTCGCCCCTCACCTGGCCCTCAGGATCAGCCTCGTGCTCGAACGGGAGCGGGCGGTCGCGTCGGCAGGTTGAGTCAGACGTCCAGCGACTTGGCGTAGCCGACGACGAATGCCCCAGCCACCACGAGCGCGAGGCCCGCCAGCGTCCAGATGAGCTCCCTGCGGGTGCGGTGTTCCCCCAGCCACCAGATGCCGCCGAGCGTGGACAGGATGACGCCGAGCTGCGCGAGCGTGAACCCGGTGGCGACGCCGACCATGGAGCTGGTGATCATCAGCACGAGGATCGCGATGGCCCACAGCACGCCCGCGACCATGAACGGGATGGTGGCGCGGCTCCAGCGGGTGTCGCGGCCGTCGCCGTCGCGCATGATCCGGGGGCTCGTCAGGACCAGTGCGGCAAGTCCGTAGCCGACCGCCTGCGGCAGCATCGCGTCGCGGCCGCTGATGCCGAAGTACTGCACGATCACCAGGAAGCCGACCAGGCCGACGGTGGAGGTGGCGAGCAGCCGGGCGCCGAGCCGCCAGTCGAGCTGGTCTCCCTCGGCGCCCTTCTCGCGTCGCGACGTCAGCCAGACGCCCGCCACGAGCATCGCGATGGCGACGAGGCCGACGGGCATGGCCCCGGCCCCGCGCCACTCGCCCATCAGGACGACGCCGGCGAGCGAGGCGGCGACGAGCTGCAGACCGGTGGAGATCGGCATCGTCCGGGACACGCCGAGCACCCGCAGGCACCGCGTCTGGTCCCGGATGCCGATGAAGGCGCTGACGCCGGAGATGAACGAGATGATGACGATCTGCGGCGACCACTTGGCCCCGAGGAACGGCGTGGCAACCAGGGCCGTGAGGAAGGCGCCGGCAAAGATGCCGAAGACCTTCTGGCGATCGTCGCCCTGCCAGCGGCCCAGGATCAGCGAGAACGTGCCGAACAGCAGTGACGGGCTCGCGGCGATCAGGTACGGCAGCATCGGGGTCCTTCGGGATGCGCGCCGCTTCGCCGCGCGTCAGTAGCCAAACGCAACAAAGCCTAGTGCCCGGCTTGCGACCGACGGAATCCGGCGTCGGTCGGCCCGGATCCCCGCGCCAGACCGGTTCCCGAGCCTGTCGAGGGGCGCCGAGCGAAGCGAGGCGTCAGACCCGCGCCCATCCCGTGCACAACGATGCCCATATCCCGAGCCGTGGAACATAGGAACACGTACCCCCACCTGGGCATCGTTGTGCACGACAGCCGAGCGCGGAGAGGTGGCGGCGCCCCTGCCTCAGCCGATGGCGGCGAGGTCCTCGCCGATGGCGACGATGGCGCCCGGCTGGACACGGATGGTCAGGGTGCCGTCGCGGTGGGCGACCACCGGCGACTCCATCTTCATGGCGTCGATGACGGCGACCTGCTGGCCGGCCGTGACCGACGCGCCGTCGTCGACGAGCCAGCGGACCAGCGCCCCGGGAGTGTCGGCCTCGAGGATGGCCGGGTCGGTCTCCGGAGCGGCCGACTGCGCGCCGGGGGCGCCGGCGGACAGGCCGGCGAGGAGGGCACCGGGGATCCCGACCATCACCCGGCGGCCGTCGATCTCCAGCGGGAAGCGGGTGAGCTCCGGATCGGACGCGGCCAGCGCGCGGGGCTGCGCCTCCAGCCGGGGCATCAGGTCGCGCTCGATCCACTGCGTGTGGACGGCGAAGGTGTCGGTGGCGAAGGCCTCGTCGGCCAGGGCCGCGGCCGCGAACGGCGCGACGCTGGCGACGCCGTCGACCTGCAGTTCCCGCAGCGCGCGACGCGCGCGGACCAGGGCGGCCGGACGGTCGTCCGCGTGCACGATCAGCTTGCCCATCAGCGAGTCGAAGGCGGCCTGCACGTCGTCGCCTGCCTCGACGCCCGCGTCCCAGCGGACGCCAGGGCCGGCGGGGATGCGCAGCCCGACGATGTGGCCGGGGCTGGGCAGGAAGCCGCGACCGGGATCCTCCGCGTTGATGCGCAGCTCGATCGCGTGGCCGCGCGGCTCGGGAGTAGCGGCGACGGTCATCGGCTCGCCGGCGGCGATGCGGAACTGCTCGCGCACCAGATCGACGCCGGTGACCTCCTCGGTCACGGGGTGCTCGACCTGCAGTCGGGTGTTGACCTCCAGGAACGAGATGACGCCGTCCGCGCCCATCAGGAACTCGACGGTGCCGGCGCCGCGGTAGTTGACGGCGGCGCAGATGTCGCGGGCGGCGGTGTGGATCCGGTCGCGCTGCTCGGGGGTCAGCCCCGGAGCGGGCGCCTCCTCGACGAGCTTCTGGTTGCGGCGCTGCAGCGAGCAGTCGCGGTCACCGACCACGACGACGGTGCCGCGGCCGTCGCCGAGGACCTGGGCCTCGACGTGGCGGGGGCTGTCGAGGAACCGCTCGACGAAGCACTCCCCACGGCCGAACGCGACCTCGGCCTCGCGGGACGCCGACGTGAACGCCTCCGCGACGTCGGCAAGCTCGCGGGCGACCTTGAGCCCGCGGCCGCCGCCGCCGAACGCGGCCTTGATCGCGATGGGCAGCCCGTGCTCCTCGGCGAAGGCGACGGCCTCGCGGGCCGAGCCCAGCGGCGAGTCGGTGCCCGCGACGAGCGGGGCGCCGACGCTGGTCGCGATGCGCCGCGCGGTGATCTTGTCGCCCAGCTGCTCGATGCTCTCGGGAGCCGGGCCGATCCACGTCAGCCCGGCCTCCTCGACGGCGCGCGCGAACTCGGCACTCTCGGAGAGGAACCCGTAGCCCGGGTGCACGGCGTCGGCGCGCGCCTCGCGCGCGACCTCGAGGATGCGCGCGATGTTCAGGTAGGAGTCGGCGGGCGTCGCGCCGCCCAGCGCGTACGCCTCGTCGGCGAGCCGCACGTGCATCGCGTCGGCATCCTGGTCCGCGTACACCACGATGGAGACGTAGCCCGCCTCGGCGGCGGCGCGGATGACGCGCACTGCGATCTCGCCACGGTTGGCAACGAGGACTCTCTTCACGTGTTCTCCTCAGTCGATGGCCGCGTCGACGACGCGGAAGCGGATACGGGCGCCGGGCGGGAGCTGGCCGGCGAGGTCGAGATCCCGGTCGACCACCGCTCCGATGATGGGATACCCGCCCGTCAGCGGGTGATCCGGGAGGAACAGTACCGGCTGACCGTCCGGCGGCACCTGGATGGCCCCCGTGACGGCGCCCTCGCTCGGCAGCTCGCCGTCGCGGGAGCGCTCGAGCGCGACATCGCCCTGCAGGCGCACCCCGACGCGGTCCGAGCGGGCCGTGACGGACCACTCCTGAGTGGTGAGCGTCGCCAGCGCGTCGGGGGTGAACCAGTCGTCGCGCGGCCCGAGCACGATGCGCAGCTCGACCACGTCGCCCGCCCGCGGCAGGTCCTCCCGCGCCGGGACGTGCGGGTCGACGGAGCCGGGAGCGGCGGCCGGGCCCGACGCGGGGACGACGTCTCCGGCCGACAGCCCGAGGCCAGGCAGGTCGAGGGGGCCGATGCCGCCGAGGGTGTCGACGGCGACGCTGCCCAGCGCGGGGGCTAGCGCGAATCCGCCGCGGACGGCGATCGCGACCCGCAGCCCGGCGGCCAGCCCACGCAGATGCAGCTCGTCACCGTCGGCCACCGCGACGGCGACGCCCGTCGGGACCGGAACCGGATCGCCCTCGACGGGGCGGAGCTGCGCGTCGGCCGGTGCCCCGGCGATCGCCACGACGGTGTCGCCGCGGAACCGCAGCACCGCGCCGCCGCCCGCCTGCTCGAGGACGGCCGAGTCGGCCCGGTTCCCGACGGCGCGGTTGGCGTCGCGGAGGGCGCGGCGGTCGGCCGCACCAGAGGCGGACACCCCCAGCGCCGCGTTGCCCGGCCGTCCAAGGTCTTCCACCAGCAGCTGCAGCCCCGGCCGGACGACCTCGACCGCATGACCCGCGACGCCGGCCGTCGACGCGACATCCGAAGCGGCGGACAGCGCCACCGACTCCCGCTCGGCGACGGTGAACCTCACCTCATGCCCCGGCACGAACAGCGCCGGGGGCTCGCGGAGCAGGTCGAACATGGTCTCGTCCGTGCGGCCGATCAGCTGCCAGCCGCCGGGGCTCTCGCGCGGGTAGACGCCCGAGTAGTCGCCGGCCAGCCCGACCGAGCCGGCCGGGATGCGGGTGCGGGGCGTCGTACGACGGGGCACGTCGAAGAACGGGTCGTCGCCGACGAGGTACCCGAAGCCGGGCGCGAACCCGGTGAACGCGACGCGCCAGGTGGCGGCGGTGTGGCGGGCGACGACCTCGCGGGCGGAGACGCCGAGCAGCTCGGCGACCTCGTCGAGGTCCTGCCCGTCGTAGTGGACGGGGATGGTGACGACCTCCGCCCGCGCGGCGCGCTCGTCGGCGGGACGGACGTCCAGCAGACGTCGTCGCAGCGTGGCCTCGTCGACCCGCGACGGGTCGAACGGGATGAGGATCGTGCGCGCGGCCGGGATCAGCTCCTCGACGCCGACCAGTCCCCCCGACTCCAGCTCAGCTGCCAGCGCTGCGTGCACCCGCATCGACGTGCCGAGGTCGGCCTCCTCCACCAGCAGCGCGCGGTCCGAGGCGCGCAGCACGCGTCTCACGCGAGGTACTCCGAGTCCGGGACGTCGGTGATGAACATGTAGCCGGGGGCGTGCGTGACGGCGAACGGCGGGCGCGACGCGAAGATCGCCGCCTGCGGCGTGACGCCGCAGGCCCAGAAGACGGGGATCTCGCCGTCGCGGACGACGGGCGCGTCGCCGTAGTCGGGGGCCATCAGGTCGGCGATGCCGAGCGCTTCGGGGTGCCCGACGTGCACGGGCGCGCCGTGCACGGCCGGGTAGCGGCCCGAGATGGTGACGGCGTCGGCGACCCGGTCCGCCGGGATGGGCCGCATGGACACGACCAGCTGGCCCGACAGCCGGCCGGCCGGGGCACAGGCGCGGTTGGTGCGGTACATCGGCACGTTGCGGCCGAGCTCCTGGTGGCGCACGGGGATGCCGGCGTCGACGAGGCCGGCCTCGAACGTGAACGAGCAGCCGATCAGGAACGAGACCAGGTCGGGGTGCTCCTCCCAGGCGGCCAGCGCGTCGTCGGTCTCGGCGACCAGCTCCCCGTCGCGCCAGGTGCGGTAGCGGGGGATGTCGGTGCGGATGTCGGAGCCGGGCGCGAGCCGCGACTCCCACTGGCCCGGCTCGAGCACCTCGAGCACCGGGCACGGGCGGGGGTTGCGCTGCGCGTAGAGCAGGACGTCGAACGCCCAGTCCGCGGGCACCGAGATGAGGTTGGCCTGCGTCAGGCCGTGCGCGACGCCGCTCGTCGGCGCGGCCGTGCCCGCCCGGTACGACGCGCGGGCCGCCCGCGCCTGAGCGAGCTGCGCCTCGGTCGCGACGCTCATGCGGAGACCCCGGCGAAGGGCGCGATCTCGACTCCCTCAGCCGAGAGCAGCGTCCTGGTCGCGGCGGCCATCGCGATGGCCCCGTCGCTGTCGCCGTGCACGCAGATGGAGTCGGCACGCACCGCGACGGTGGCGCCGTCGATCGCCTCGACGACACCCTCCGTAGCGAGCCGCAGCATGCGCCGGGCGACGAGGTCGGCGTCGTGCAGCACCGACCCGGGCTGCGTCCGCGACACCAGCTCCCCCGTCGGCGTGTAGGCGCGGTCCGCGAACGCCTCCGCCGCGGTCGCCAGCCCGGCGGCCTCCGCGACGTCGAGCACGACGCCACCGGCGAGGCCGAGCAGCACCAGCGACGGGTCGACGGCGCGGACGGCCGCGACGACGGCGCGGGCCTGGCGCTCGTCGCGCGCGATGGTGTTGTAGAGCGCGCCGTGCGGCTTCACGTAGACGACGCGGCCGCCGACGGCCATGGCCATCGCGATGAGCGCGCCGAGCTGGTACTCGACCTGCGCCTGCAGCGTCGCCGAGTCGACGTCCATCGCGAGCCGGCCGAAGCCCTCGTAGTCGCGGTAGCCGGGGTGGGCGCCGATGGTGACGCCCTTCGCGACGGCGGCCGCGAGCGTCGCGCGGATGCCCTCGGGGCTGCCCGCGTGGAAGCCGCACGACACGTTGGCGCTGGTGACGAGGTCGAGCATCGCCTCGTCGTCGCCGACGATGCGGTCGGGGACGTTCTCCCCGAGGTCCGAGTTGAGGTCGATCCGTCCCATGGTCACGCCCCGATGCCGATGAACTTGAAGATCGGGCCGACCGAGTTGATACCCATGTACCAGCTCAGCGCCGTGGCGAGGATGCCGACGACGAGCAGCCACACGGGGTACTGGTAGCCGCCGAGGATGTCCTTCTGGCGGAAGACCCCGATGTACATGAAGATCGTCATGCCGATCGGCAGGATCAGGCCGTTGAAGCCGCCGACGAACACGAGGATCGCGGCAGGCGCGGCGCCCAGGGCGAGGTAGACCAGCAGCGAGAACACAATGAAGACCACCGTCGCCCACTGCAGGGGCCGGCCGGTGCCGAGCTTCTTCGAGAACGTCGAGATGAACGTCGCCGACGTGTACGCGGCGCCGATCACGGACGTGAGCGCCGCAGCCCAGAAGATCAGGCCGAAGATGCGCAGGCCCGCGGTTCCGAGCACCGCGCCGAACGCCTGGCCGGCCGGGTTGGCGGCGGAGGTGGAGGTGTCGAGGACAACGCCGGACGCGACGACGCCGAGGATCGCGAGGAACAGCACGTAGCGCATGACGCCGGTGACGAGGATGCCGGTGAAGGATGCGCGGTGGACCGACGTGACGTGCTCAGGGCCGGTCAGGCCGGAGTCGAGATAGCGGTGGGCGCCGGCGTAGGTGATGTAGCCGCCGACGGTGCCGCCGACGATGGTGGTGATCGTGGCGAAGTTCAGGGTGTCTGGGACGAAGGTCTGCTTGAGCGCCTCTCCGATAGGCGGCGCGGAGATCACCGCGACGATCACCGTCATGACGATCATCACCACTCCGAGCACCATCACGACCGCGTCGACGACGGGGCCGGCCTTCCTGAACAGGAAGATGCCGATCGCGAGCAGGGCAGTGATGGCGCCGCCGATCTTCGGGTCGATGCCCAGCAGCGCGTTCAGGCCGAGCCCGCCGCCGGCGATGTTGCCGATGTTGAAGGCGAGGCCGCCCATGACGATGAGCACCGCGAGCACGTAACCCGAGTAGGGCACCGCCTGGTTGGCCAGGTCTCCGGCGCGCTTGCCCGCGACGGTGATGATGCGCCAGACGTTCATCTGCAGCGCGAAGTCGATGAGCACCGACACCAGGATCGCGAACGCGAAGGCTGCGCCGAGCTGTGCGGTGAAGGTCGCGGTCTGGGTGATGAACCCGGGTCCGATGGCCGAGGTGGCCATCAAGAAGATCGCGCCGAGGACGGGTCCGCGCCGGGACTTGGCGAACTCCTTGGCCGTGGTGGTGCTGGTCTGCGACATGGCGCCTCCCGATCTCTCACGCCGCGGCCCGTTGCCACGACTGCCCGCGAGTCGATGCCCGTCGGATTGTTCAACAAGCTAGTTCTGCGATGTTTCATGCTTGTTGCGACCATCATCCGGACACTCGGCCTAGGATTCGCCCATGCGTCCCCACCGCCGCGCAACCGTGGCCGACTCCCTGCGACAGCGCATCATCTCCGGGGACTTCGCCCCCGGCACCCGCCTCTCGGAGGAGTCCCTTGCCAAGGCGGAGAACGTGTCGCGCAACACCCTGCGCGAGGCCTTCCGGGTCCTGCAGGAGCAGCGGCTTGTCGAGCATCTGCCCAACCGCGGGGTGTTCGTCGCCAGCCCGCGCCGCTCAGACGTGGCCGACATCTACCGCGTGCGGCGCTGGATCGAGACCAGGGCGCTGGCGACCGCGACGGTCGACCACCCGCAGGTCGACGCCATGCGGCTAGCCGTGCTGGACGCGGAGTCCGCGCTGCGGCGGGGCGACTGGCAGGCCGTCGGCACGGCCAACATGGTCTTCCACGCGGCGATCGTCGCGCTCGCCGACAGCCCCCGGCTCATCCGCCTGTTCCAGGACCTCTCAGCCGAGCTCCGACTCGCCTTCCTCGAGCTGAAGAGCCCCGAGGAACTGCACGGGCCCTTCGCGCCACGCAACCGCGCCCTCCTGGCGACCTTCGAGGCAGCCGGCGGCGCGGCCGCGGCCGCGGAGCTCGACGCGTATCTCGCCGACTCCCTGGCCTACCTGCTGACGACGCTGGGCTGATCCTCGGCCGCGAGCGGGAACGCGTGGATGAACACCTTCACGCGGCGCTGGCCGGCGGCCTCCTTGTCACGGGTGGCGGCCACCTCCTCGACGGCCTCGTCGAGGGCAGCCTGCAGGCGCTGCGTGAGCGCCGCCAGTTCGTCGGCGGTGAGCGAGAGCGACGCCTCCGCGTTGATCGCGGCCTCCGACCATGCCTCGTCCTCGCCGTCGACGGCGTCGGCCCAGGCGACCTGGAGTTCGGCGGCCCGACGCGACCAGTGCTGGAGCGTCACGGCCGCGGCGAGCTTCGACTCGTCGTCGACGATGCTCTCGAGGCCGTAGGAGAAGCCCTCCGGCCGCCACCAGCGTTCGCGCGCGCTGCCACGCTCCGTATCCTCGGACACCAGCCCGTGGCGCTCCAGCTGGCGCAGGTGGTAGCTCGTCTGCCCGGAGCTCTCCCCCAGCGCGCGCGCCAGCATCGACGCGGTCGCCGACCCGTGGTCCTTCAGGTAGTCGTACATCCGCATCCGGAGCGGATGCGAGAACGCCTTGAGAGTGTCGGAGTCGACGTATCTGCGGGGGCTATTGACCTCGGACATGGTGCAGAGTTACCTTTGCATAGAAAGCTTTGCATAGTTTCTTCTGCGACCAAGTCTAGGGGATCGACATGACGACGACAGCTGCATCCGCGACGACGCCAGCCCGGCTCGGCGCCCCCTTCCGCGCCCACCTGGGCGCCGTCGGCCTGGCGAACCTCGCCGACGGCATCGTCCAGACGGGGGTGCCGCTGCTGGCGATCGCGCTGACCCGCGACCCGTTCATCGTCGGCCTGCTCACCGCGGCCGTCTGGCTCCCCTGGCTCGTCGGCGCCCCGCTGGCCGGGGTCTTCGTCGACCGCTGGGACCGCCGGGTGACCATGATGGCGGCGCTCGGCCTGCGCGCCGGACTGCTCGGCCTCGTGGGCGTCGTCGCGGCGACGGGGTCGCTGACGGTCTGGTGGCTGATAGGGCTGGCGCTGGCCTACGGCTTCACCGAGGTCTTCACGGACCTGTCCGCGGCGGCCCAGGTCCCGGCCCTCGTCGGGCGCGAACCGACCGCGCTCCAGGCGGCCAACTCCCGGCTGTTCGCCGTCGAGGCCGCGACGAACACCTTCGCCGGACCTCCGCTCGCAGGCCTGCTCGTCGGCCTCGGCGCCACGTGGGCCATCGGCGTGCCGGGCGTGCTGGTGGGCGTGGCCGTCCTCGTCCTGCTGACCTGCCTGCGCGGCCGGTTCGTCGCCGAGGCCAGGCCCGACGTCCTCCCCGACCTGCGCCGCGAGCTGGTCGAGGGCATCTCCGTCACGTTCCGGCACCCGGTGCTGCGGCCGCTGGCCATCTCGTCGGGCATGTGGAACTTCGCCTCGAGCGCGTTCTCGGCCGTCATCCTGCTGTGGATGGTCGGCGAGGGGTCCGCCGGCGGACTCACCGAGACGCAGTGGTCGCTGGTCGTCGTGGCGATGCCTGTCGGCGCGATCGCGGGCAGCCTGGTCGCGGGGAAGCTGCTCGCCCGCTGGCCGGAGATGCGGGTGATGGTGGTGTGCTGGGGCGGCAACGCGGTGCTCAACCTGATTCCGCTGCTCTGGCCGACGATCTGGGGACTGGCGCTCTTCCTGCTGTTCGTCGGGCCGCTCGGCGTCATCGGCAATGTGGTCAGCTCGTCGCTGCGACCGCGGATGGTGCCGCCGGACCTCCTCGGCAAGGTGACCGGCGCGGGCCGGATGGTCGCGTTCGGGTCCATGCCGCTGGGAGCCCTGATGGGCGGCGCGGCCGCGACGCTGTGGGGCATCCCGACGGTGCTGCTCGGCGTCGTCGCGGTGATGCTGGTCGCGACGGCCCTCGTCTGGCGCACCGTCCCGGGCAGCCTGGTGCGGCACTACGAACTGGCGGCCGACGCGGGCTGATCCGCCCGCGCCGGGCCCGGCCTCAGCCCTTGGTGGCGCCCTGTGTCAGGCCGGCGACGATCCAGCGGCTCGCGAAGGCGAACAGCACCATCGTCGGCAGGATGGTCAGCACCGCGGCCGCGGACATCGGCCCCCACTCGATGTTGAAGCTCGAGATGAAGCTGTTCAGCGCCGTGGGGATCGTCTTGTGGCTGTCGGTGTTGATCAGCGTCACGGCCAGGAAGAGCTCGTTCCAGCAGTTGACGAAGTTGAAGATGAACGTCGCGATGATGCCGGGCGTCATCACCGGGACGATCACTCGCCACAGCGCCCCGAACCGGCTGCAGCCGTCGACCATGGCCGCCTCCTCCAGGGAGTCGGGCACGTTGTCGAAGAAGCCGCGCAGCATGATCGACGAGAAGGGGATGGTCATCGCGATGTAGATCAGCACGAGCCCGAACCGGCTGTCGACGAGTCCGAGGTTCGTGAACATCTGGTAGAGCGGGCCGAGCGCGATGAAGGCCGGGATCATCTGCGTCACGAGGAACGCCAGCATGACCGCACCCTTGCCGCGGAACGTGAAGCGCGAGAGCACATACGCGCTGAGCAGCGCGATCGCCGTGCCGACGACGCCGGCCGCGGCCGAGACGACGATGCTGTTGAGCAGGTAGCTGCCGAACTGCGACTTGTTGAAGAGGCTGGCGTAGTTCTCCAGGGAGAACTCGCGCGGCCAGTACCGGACCGGGTATTCGGCGATCTGGTTCGCCGGCTTGAGCGACGTCAGCAGGATCCAGTAGAGCGGGAACAGCGTGATGATCATCCACACGCCGAGGCCGAGGATCCGCAGGTAGGTCAGCCACTTCGGGTCCCTGTTGATCATGACTTCTTCTCCCTCGTGAGCAGCGCGAGGTACAGGCCGGTGAACACGACGAGGACTCCCATGGTGATGAACCCGAGCGCCGACGCCAGGCCGTACTCACCCTGCTGGGTGAACTTGATCATCCAGGTCGTGGCAATCTGCGTCTGGTCGGCGGGCCCGCCGCCGGTCATGGCGTAGATGATGTCGGGGAAGTTGAAGATCCAGATCACGCGCAGCAGGACCGTCAGTACGAGGGTGGTCCGGATGGTCGGGATGGTGATCTGGAACAGCATCCTGGCGCGACCGGCACCGTCGAGCGCGGCCGCCTCGTACAGCTCGTCGGGCACGGACTGGAGGGCGGCGAGGATCATGATCGAGAAGAACGTGACGCCGTACCAGACGTTCGCGACGATGACCGCCACCAGCGCCAGGTCCGGGTCGGCGAGCCAAGGGACGGGCGCCTCCACGATCCCGAACCGCATCAACAGGTCGTTGACGACGCCGAACTCGGAGTTGAACATCCAGCGGAACAGGATGCCGATCAGGAAGCCGGACACGGCCCATGGGTAGAAGACGACGGCCTGGTACAGGCCGCGGAACCGGAACTTCTTCCGCAGGGCCAGAGCGATGAGGAACCCGATGATGAACTGCGGCACCAACGACCCGACGACCCAGATGACCGAGTTCCACATCACCCGTGTGAAGGCCGGATCCGCCATGAGCGTCTGGAAGTTGCCCCACCCGATGAAGGGTGTGCTGGTCAGGTCCCACAGGGACCACTGCCGAAACGCCATCTGGCCGCCCACGAGCAGGGGGTAGTACGTGAACACCAACACGAACACGAAGGCCGGAGCCAGGAAGGCCAGCATCGTCAGCGCCGTGCGCCCGTTGAACTCGCGCCGCCGCCCGGCGGGGCGGGTGCGTCGGGCACCCACCCCGCCTGCGGTCTCACCGCTCAGCGATGACAAGGCTCAGGCCTCCCACTTTTCGGTCCAGTACTGGTCCCAGCCGCTCAGCAGGTCGGCCGTCGACATCTTGCCGAGGAGGACCTGCTGCAGGTCGGACTCGGAGCGCTGGCTCCACTCGGTCCACCAGGAGGAGCCGCGGGGCTCGACCACCGACAGGTAGGTGTCGGGGGCGGAGGTCATCTCCACGTAGGCGGCCCAGGGGCCGGTCTTGAAGAACTCGTCGTCGGCCGCCTCGGCGAGGATGGGGACCAGCGAGTTCTCCTTGGCGAACGTGGTGGATGCGTCTCCGGAGAGCCACTCGACCAGCTTCACCGCCTCCTCCTTGTGCTCGGACGCCTCCGCGACGCCCCAGCCCGCGGTGGCCATGGGCCAGGCGGCCTTCCCCGTCGGGCCGACGAGGTTCGGCGCCACGCTCCACTGGTCCTCGGTCAGCGACGAGTCGTTGACCACGCCGATGACCTCGGGGTCCTGCAGGAGGAACGCGGTGGAGCCGTTGGTGAAGGCCTGCACCATCTCCGCGTAGCCCCACGCGACCGACGACTCGGGCGAACCGGTCTTGAACAGCTCGATGTACTTGTCGATCGCGGTCTGGGACTCGGGGGTGGAGAAAATCGAGTCGCCGCTGGTGACCTTGTACGCGTTCTCCGCGTCGAGGTTGTCGGCGTTGTAGGCCTCGAGGATGCTCATCACCTGGCCGATGGAGTTGGCTCCGCCGCGGAAGGCGTAGCCGTAGCGGTTCTGAGCCGGGTCCTGGATGGCCGTTGCCTGCTCGACGAGCTCGTCCCAGGTCTTCGGGGCGCCGTCGAAACCGGCCTCCTTCACCAGGTCGGTGCGGTAGAAGAGGCTGAGGCCATAGAAGCCGTAGGGAACGAAGTAGCCCTTGCCCTCCGAGTCGATGGTGAACGACTTCGCCTGATCGGTCAGGTTCTCGTAGCCGTCCCAGCTCTCCAGGTCGCCCGCCATGTCGTAGAGCCAGCCGTTGTTGCTGAACGGGCCGACGGTGAGGTCGCGCACCTCCAGCACGTCGACGCCCGAGCCGGACTGGAGCATCTGCTGGATCTTCTGGTCGGCCTGCTCGGTCGGCGGAGACACGAGCTGGACCTTGATCCCGGGGTTGGCCTCCTCGAAGTCGGCCAGCATGGTCTTGAGCAGTTCGGTGCGGGTCGGGTTGGTGAGCGACTCCACCATCTGCAGGGTCACCTCACCCCCGTCCGCGCCGTCCGTTCCGCCGCCGCCAGCGCAGCCGGTCAGCGCCAGAGCGAGAGCCGATACCGCCGCGACGGCGGTCGTGATCTTCGTGCGCATGGATCCTCCTTGTGTGGTTGGTTGTCAGGCCGTGTGGCTTCCCCTGGCTGATTCCTGCGACCAGCGGTGAAGCAGGGGGATTCCCACCGCGGCCAGGTACTGGTAGTCGTCGAGACCGTTGTAGAGGTGCGCCGACAGGCGGAGGTAGCCCTTCCCTCCGAACTCGGTGAAGGCCATCGCTATGCCGGTGGCGTCGCCGAACGGGACGCGCAGGGCGTCGGCCTCGTCGTGGGTCGATCCGAGAGTCCCCGGCAGTGCGAGGAGCCGCAGCGGGCCGACGGGCTGGCCGACGTCGGGCACCGACTCATCGACGAGCCCCTCGAGAGCGGCGGAAACGATCCGGATCCCCTCGTCGAGGGTCTCGCGGGAGCGGCGACGGATCTCGGACCAGCCGACGGTGGAGTCGAGGTGTCGCCAGGCGAATGGCGCGACGAGCCAGGGGGTCAGGTCCATCGTCCCGGTGTGGTCGAACCGCTGCGGGAAGGGCAGCTGGGCTCCCCACGAGTCGATCAGGGGGAAGAGCTCCTGTCCGTCGCCCCTGGTGACCAGCAGAGCCGCCCCGCGCGGCGCGCAGACGAACTTGTGGAGGTTCCCGACCCAGTAGTCGGCCTCGCGGCACACCGGGTCGGCCAGCACGCCGGGGGCGTGCGCGCCGTCGACGAGCGTCAGGACGCCGCGCTCGCGGGCGGCCCGGCAGATCTCGTCTACGGGGAACTCCCTCGCGGTGGCCGAGGTGATCTGGTCGATCACCAGGAGGCGCGGCCGGTGCTCATCCATCGCCGCGGTGATCAGGGCGAAGACGTCGTCAGCTGGCGCGTCCAGGGGGATGGCGACCTCGGTCGCGGTGCCACCCGTCCGTGCGACCAGTCGCTGAGCACCCATGGTGACGGCACCGTAGCCATGATCGGTGAGCAGCACATCAACCGCGCCGGCCGTCATCAGCGATTGGTACACGACCGAGGCCCCGGCCGAAGCGTTCTGGACCAGCGCCAGGTGCCCGCGGTCGACGCGCACCAGGTCGGCCAGCTCCTCCCGCGCAGCCGCCACCCGGGGGGGCATGCTCGCGAACCACCGCACGGGGTTCCACTCTGCGATGGCGCGCAGGCGGTTCTGCTCCTCCTGCACGGCGACGGGGACCGCGCCGAAGGAGCCGTGGTTCAGGTGCTTGACGCACGGGTCCAGCGTCCAGCGCAGCTCCGGATCGAGCACCGAGGGATATGCCATGAATTGAACCTCCTTGTCCGACAATTCCTAGACCCTGGAGCATTCAACGTGGAAGGGTTTTGACCAAACCGTTACATAATTGTCTGACAATCGATCGATTTGCCCGTATGGTCGACACTGGGGCAATAGGGCATGGAGGAAACTATGAGCGCCGTCGAGACCGCACGCCTGGGGCTTGCCCGGATGATCGCCTCCGGGGAGATCGGCTCCGGGGACAGACTCCCGAGCGAGGCCGAGCTCTGCGAGCGGTTCGGGGTGTCGCGCAGCTCACTCCGCGAGGCACAGAAGATGCTCGCGGTCGCCGGCGCGCTGACCACGTCCGGCGGCAGCAGCGCCACCGTCTCGGACATGAGTGCGCAGAGCATCATGTCCGGACTCGAGATGGTGTTCCCCCTCCTTCCCCTCAACAGGTTCCTGGAGCTTCTGCCCCTGCGGGAGGTCCTCGAGGGGCACGTCGCAGCGCTGGCGGCGGCGCGGCTGACCGATGCGGAGTGCGCCCGGCTTATCGAGCTGGCCGACGAGCTGACGCGCACCGAGCCGTCGGACCTCGCGCAGCAGCTCGACGCCGACTTCCACCAGCTCATCATCAGCGGGGCGAAGGACGAGATGATCGCGCAGCTGCTGAGCATCGTGCGGCGACGTGGTCGCGACTACCGGATCTTCGACGAGGGCAGCCACGGCCACGAGATGAAGGCCATCAGCGACGCCGCCCACCGCGAACTGGCCCTCGCCATCGCCGCACGCGACCCCGAGACCGCGCGGTTCCTGGCGATGCAGCACGTCCGCGCCACCTTCGTCTGGCTGAGCGGGCTGCAGCCCGTCCCCACTGTCGAGGGCTCAGACGACGCCGATCAGAGCCGAGTGCACTGAGAGCTCGGGTGCCGACGGGCTACGACCCGACGATCCGGGATCCCGTCTCCACCCACACGTCCCAGCCGAGCTTGAGGATCAGCGCGGCCACCACCACCAGGAACACGGTGCGGACGAAGCCCGCGCCCTTGGCGATGGCCGTGCGGGATCCGAGGTAGCTGCCGGACATGTTGGCGACGGCGAGCAGCAGGCCGAGCCCCCAGACGACGGCGCCGGTCGGGATGAACAGCAGCAGGGCGCCGAGGTTCGTGGCGTAGTTGACGATCTTCGCCGTCGCGCTGGCCGCGACGAAGTTATACCCGATGACGCTGACGAGCGAGATGACCAGGAAGGTGCCGGTCCCGGGGCCGAGCACGCCGTCGTAGAAGCCGATCACCACGCCCAACCCGCAGGCTGCGAGGAGGTGCCGGGCACCATGGAAGCGCAGCGCGGTGGCCGCGCCGAGGTGGGGCCGGACGGCGACGAACGTCGCGACGGCGATCAGCACCAGCACGATGATCGGCTTGAACACCTCCGCCGGAAGTGACGACGCGACGGCCGCGCCGCCCACGCTCGCCAGCATCGCCAGCCCAGCCATCGGCAGCGCGGTGCGCAGGTCGGGGCCGACCCTGCGGTAGAACGTGAGGCTCGAGGTGGCGGTGCCGAAGATGGACGCCAGCTTGTTCGTCGCGAGGGCCTGTACCGGGGCCAGGCCGGGCACGAGCAGCAGGGCGGGCAGCTGCAGCAGCCCTCCGCCTCCGACGACCGCGTCGACCCAGCCTGCCGCGAACGCGACCGCCAGGACAAGCAGGAGCGTCTGCCAGCCCATGTCAGCGGGGAACCAGGCGTCGAGCAGAGTCACCGGGCGAGCCTAACCGCCCGTCGGCGAACCGCCCCAACGGCGCCGACCTGGTCCCGAGGGGCGGCCACCCGGCAAGGCGGATAGGCTCACAGGCATGCCTCCGGGAACCCCTGAAACGTCACCGCTGGAGAGCCCCGCGCCCGGGCCCCGGCACACGCTCGCGCGGGTGCTCTCGCTGGTCATCAGCGCCGCCGTCGTCGCGACCTGCCTCACTTGGTGCACGCTCGCCTTCGCCCCCTTCTCCCGCCCGGTGTGGGCCGTGATGCTGGTCATCGCGACGGCCATCGCCAACGCGGTCGTCATGCGTGCCTCCAACCGCGACCAGATGCTGGCCCTGACCGCCGCCCCGGCGATCTTCCTCATCAACGCCTCGCCCACCAACCTGGGTGCGGTCATCACCTTGTGGCTCTTCGGGTCGGCGCTCGGCACCCTCGTGCGACTACGCAGCCCCGCCCGGGCGCTCGAGGTGACGGCGAACATGGTGTTGGGCGGCGTCGTGATGGCCTCGTGCTGGACCATCCTCGATGCCCAGGCCGCGCCGCTGATCATCCTCTCAACCTTGCCGACGGCGGCGTTGTTCCTCACGCGGCTCGTGATCTCGTCGCTGCGTCTGGGGTTCTTGGCCGGGACCCCCCTGCTCAGCGCCGCCCGGGCCATCACCTGGTCGCGGGCGCTGACGATGTGGCTGCTCGTGACCGCGGCGACGCTGGGCGGTCATGGCATCGCGCTGGTCGTGGGAACCGCCGCGCCGACGACCAGCGGCGTTCAGGCGAAGCTGCTGGGATCGCTGCTCGTCAGCCTCATCGCGCTGACGCTCGGCACCTACTTCGAGTACACGCGCGTCGAGTCGCGGCTCCGCGGGCTCGTCAAGGCGGCGAAGGCGCTGCCCTGGCCGAGCGAGGTCCCCGTCGCGGAGCAGGCAGCGGAGTTCCTGGAGGAGGCGCTGCCCCACCGGGTCATCACGCTGACCAGCGATCCGGAGGCACCCATCGCCGTGCCCCTGCCCGGAGGGTTCCTCCAGGCGCACCGCACCCACTTCCAGCCCCCGCTGAGAGCCGAGGACCGCGAGCTCGTCGAAGCGTTCGCCAACATCGCACAGTCCACCGCCGATGCCGGCACGGAGCGCGCGAAGCTGCACCGCGCCGCCACCCGCGATCCCCTCACGGGCCTGCTCAACTACCGCGGGTTCACCGAGTCGCTGACGTCCCTGGAGCACCTGGACGGCTCCGGCATCGCGATCATGTATCTCGATCTTGACGGGTTCAAGGCCATCAACGACTCGCACGGCCACGGTGTCGGCAACCTCGTCCTGCAGACCGTCGCCGAGCGCCTCCAGTTGGTGCTGGCTCCCGACGACATCGCCTCGCGGGTCGGCGGCGACGAGTTCGTCGTCCTCCTCGTCGGGCTGCACGATGCCCAGGCCGCCCAGCGCACCGCCGAGAACATCGCCACCGTCGTCAGCACCCCGGTTCTGGCCGAGGATGCGCTCGTGCTGGTCAACGCCTCCTTCGGGCTCGCCTTCACCGAGTCGAGGTCGCCGGACGTCGCGGAGCTCATGCAGTTCGCCGACGCGCGCATGTACGAGTCGCGCGGCAACCTGGCACCGGCGGCACCGCGCGACGCCGCCTGCCCCGGATTCCAGGTCCACGACATTGACGAGCTGCTGAACGCGATCACTCAGGCGATCACGTCGGGCGGCATCGACCTGGCCTACCAGCCGATCATCG
The DNA here is from genome assembly GCF_029917005.1 of Tessaracoccus lacteus. NCBI lineage: Bacteria > Bacillati > Actinomycetota > Actinomycetes > Propionibacteriales > Propionibacteriaceae > Tessaracoccus > Tessaracoccus lacteus. The sequence goes on along the minus strand of NZ_CP123967.1, from coordinate 201,553 downwards.
ACACCCGCGTCGAGCAGGTGGTGGCGATCGAGGCGCTGGTGCGGGTCACGCACCCGAAGCTGGGCGCGATCCCCGCCGACATCGTCGTGCACGAGGCCCGGAGGCTGGGTCTGGTGACCGACCTGAGCACCGCGGTGCTGTCGCGCGCGCTCGCCGATCTGGAGGAGTTCGGCGCCGCCGGTCGCTTCCCGCTGGACCTGCACTTCAACGTCGACGTCGAGCAGATCACCGACGCGACCTTCCGCACCGCGCTGGGCCACTTCCTCGACGCCACGGACGTCACCGTGACGCTGGAGCTGAGCGAGACGTCGCTGCACCGGGCGCTCGAATCGACGTTCGAGGAGCTCGAGGAGCTGAACCACAGCAACCGCCTGCAGATCGCTCTCGACGACTTCGGCGTTGCGCAGAGCACGCTGCAATCTGTCGTCGACTACCCGCTGAGCGTGCTGAAGGTCGACCGCTCGCTCGTGCACGACATGGGCGACGAGAAGTCGCGACAGGTGCTCGCCGCGCTGTCGACCCTGTGCGACGGCCTCGGGATCCGGATGGTCGTCGAAGGCGTAGCGGAGGAGGCGCAGCTGCGCGCGCTCGTCGACGTCGGTGTGCCCTTCGTGCAGGGCTACTACTTCGGCGCCCCCATGAGCGCCTCGGCGCTGGCCGACAGGTTCAGGAACTACGGCACGACGTGCCCGGAGTGCACGCGGCTGACGCAGTCGGCCGGCGCGTGATCCTTAGCCCTCAGTCTTGAGGAGCTTGGTGATCTCCGCGCTCGTCAGCTTCTCCCATGGAGAGGTGCCGGGGTTGACCTGCCCCGAAACGGGATTGTCCCCCTGCGTCCACCACCTGGCCCGGTAGGCGCCGCCGTCAAGCATCACCTCGTCGCCCTCCTCGTAGACCGTGGCGGCGTCCCACGTCGGGAAGAAGTCGGCGGGCAGCGTCGCCTCGGGGGACGGGGACTCGCCCTCCAGCACCGGCCCGATCAGCCGCCACGGGGTGTCGCTGGCGGCAACCGTCGGGTCGTCGGGCTGGTCCCCCTGGGTCCACCACTTCGCCTCGTAGACGTTGCGCCGCCAGACGATCCGGGTGCCCTGCGGGTAGGACGACTCCTCGGCCCACACCGGGTACGGGCTGGTACTCGGGTCGTCGACCACCTGGTCGGCGCGGGCCGTCGCGGATGCGGATGCGCTCGGGGTCGGCGACGGCGCATCCCCACTGCTGGTGAACCCCTTCGCCAGGATGGCGCCGAACGACTCGCCGTCCTGCTCAACGCCGCTGCACGAGTCGGATACGACAGAGACGTCGGCGTAGGCGTCGGAGCAGGTGCGGTCACGGTTGGCGGACCACATCGACATCCGGCCGAGCCCCACCTCCGTGGCGAACTCGTTCAGCGCGCGGGCGTTGTCCAGGCTGAAGACCTCGCTGACCACGTCGTTCTGGCCGATCATCGGCGTCGCCCCGATCCGGGCCCACGCCTCCCTGTCGCCCAGTGACTCGCCGCGGTCGGCGTAGATGGCGACCAGCTGGTCATGCGTGCGCCGCAGCGCGGCGATGGCCACGTCGGCCTGGTTCTTCGCCGCGTCGCCGCCGCCGAAGTCCATCGTCATCGCGTTGACGCCCGCCAGGTCGACCCCGGCGTCGAGGAAGGCCGTGACGACGGCGACCGCGGAGGCGGGTAGCCCGTCGGCCGAGACCGGGAGCGTGACCCAGACCTTCAGCGGGTCGTCGCCGGCGGCTGCGCGCTCCTGCTGGAGGGCCGCGACGGCCTCCGCGCGCCGCTGGTTGGCCGCGGTGTCATCCAGGGCCGTGCCCTCGATGTCGAAGTCGAGGGTCTCCAGCGAGTAGGTGTCGACGACCGACCGGTACTGCGCCTGCAGGTCCGCCACCGAGTCGCAGACGAGCGCGAGCTCGCTGTTCGCGGCCCCGCCGAGGGAGACGATGACGTCCCCGCCGGCACGGGTGAGCCGCGCGATGCGACGCGTCAGGTCGAGGTCGCCGTCGGCCCCGTCGAGCGAGTAGTACGTCCCCCAGCTCGCCTCGCACGTCGTCGGGGAGCTGGCGACGACGAAGCCGAGCGTCGCGATCTTCTGATGCGGTTCTGTGGCAGCCTCGAAGGTGTAGGTGGGGGTCGCGGTGACGTCCACGTAGGCCGAGAACCAGTGCGCGTCCCCCCGGGAGCCCAGGGCGTCGCGGGTCCAGGAGTAGGCGTAGACGAGACCGGATATCAGCGCCGCGACGACGGCCAGCAGCACGACGAGCCGCACCGGGGAGAGGCGACGGCCGGAGTATCTCGTGGACATGGATTCCTCTCGGGCCCTAGCGGGGGCTCACTCGACGGCGGATGTCGTTCTTGCGCGCCACGTCGCGACCGAGCCTGCGGTCGCCGTGGTAGAGAATGCCCCGCCAGTCGACGGCGGCCCCCTCGCGCGGGCCGACCGGCACAGGGGCCAGCTTCTTCCTCCTCTTAGGGACGAACAGCCAGTCGACGGCTCCCACGACCACGTCGACGACGGAGTTCCTGACGCCGATGTAGGCGATGATCGCCCACAGGCACAGGGCGCCGTTGAACCCGGCGAAGATCGCGTTGCCCCAGTTCTGCGCGAAGATGTCCCGCACCAGGGTGAACACCGAGAAGCCGACGATCAGGTACGGCACCAGGATGTACAGGCCGGGCGAGGCCGTCCGGTTGCGGACCTTCGGCGTGCGGGCGAAGGGGATCTTCTCGTTCGTCAGCGCCTGCTGCACGGATTTCACCACGCCTGCGAGGTTCACGGCCAGCAGCACGAGGTTGAAGCCGTAGATCCGGAAGATGTCGCTCGCGCGGTGCCCGGAGTAGCGCAGGTCGCTGGCCTGGCAGATGAAGTAGGGCGCGGCGGCGAGGATCACCCAGGGGCTGAGCAGCCGGGAGTCGTAGGGGTAGCCGAGCAGGAACACTAGGCCGAAGCTGGCCCAGGCGATCGAGGCCATGTAGTTGACGCGGAGCATCACCTCGCGGTGCAGGATGCGGTCCCGGCGGAAGCGTCGCTCCCGCAGCTGGCGGGCCAGCTTCGGGAGGATCAGCAGGCCACCGTTGGCCCAGCGGCGGCGCTGGACGATCAGCGAGCCGAAGTCGGGCGGCGTCGCCGAGTAGCTGAGCCGCTCCGGGTAGTTCACGAGCGTCCAGCCCTTGGTGCCGAGGTCGATGCTGGACTCGGTGTCCTCAATGACCGTGCGGTCCTGGATGTAGGTGGCGATGTCGTAGCCGCCGACGCTCTGGTACTCGGCGATGTCGAGCAGCGCCTGCTTGCGGATCACGGCGTTGGCGCCGACCCAGAAAGTCGCCCCGTAGTACGTCATGCCCTGGTGCAGGATGTGCTGGATGTCGGTGGTGGCGCCCGCGATCCGCTCGATGCGGCTCGGCGCGCCGCGGTACGACGAGTAGGGCGTCTGCGTGACGGCGACGCGCTCGTTGCCCGGCTCCTCCAGCAGCGCCACGAGCCGCACGCAGTAGTCGCGCAGGAGCATCGAGTCGGCGTCGAGGGTCAGCAGGTACTCGGTGTCGGGGACCCGGAGGTCGGGCTCCTCGCCGTGCTCGCACGGGATGAGGGCGACACCGTCGCCGGTGGGCTGGTACAACCAGTCGTGGCCCATCAGCGCGATGTACGAGTTGAGGTTCATGGCCTTGTTGGCCTCGTGCGACAGCGACACGTACTGCTTGCGCTCGAACGACGCGATCTCCGCGGTGAAGATCCACACGAGCCGGTTCTGGAGCTGGAGCAGGCGGTCGGCGTCCGGGGACTCGCCGGCCTCGACTGCGCCGTCGAGCGCAATGGTCGTCAGCCGCAGGTCGCCGGCCAGCCCGATCAGGACACGGTCCGCATAGAAGGCATCGGTGTGGTCGACCAGCGGGTGGGCGGCCGCGCGGGCTTCCAGCCAGTCCGCGGCGAAGTGGTAGGCCTCGGAGACGGTGGCCGCATGCGTGGGGGTGGCGCCCCCGGCGTTGGCGAGGTCGTCGCGGAGCCGGTCGAGGGTCTCGGCGACGCGACGGCGCGGCTCCTCCAGCGCCTCCATCACGACGGCGGGCAGTTCGCGGGCGCGGCGCAGCAACTCGGCGTTCTCGTCATTGTCGGGGGTCGGTGGATCGTCGATCAGCAGCACCACGCGCTTGGTGGGGAACTCCTGCAGCGCCGCCGACCAGACGGTCTTGGCGACGACGTCCGGCTCCTCACGGTACGACGGGATGAGGACGGTGATGCCCTTGTCGTAGTCCTCAAAGTGGCGGTCGAGCGCTCCGCGGGGGACGCGGACGTGGTCGCGGAAGCGGTAGAGGGCGCCCTGGCGCGCGAGGAGGTACATGAGGGCCGAGAAGGTCAGCGCCGTGACGACGACGAGGTAGGAGGCTGACTCGAGGATGAACCTCAGCGTGTTGGCCCTGCCCTCGACGAACTCGCGCACCACCGTGGTGACGGAGTACATGAGCCACGCGAAGATCGTGACGATGATCGCGATGCGGTTCAGCAGGATCTCCCGGCTCGACGGGCGGTCGTGCATGATCGCCATCGGCGCGGTGAAGCGCTCAGCTCCCCACTGCCGACGCGGTGTGCGCCCCATGTAATCTTCCTTTGCCCGCTCGGATGGCCGTCTCACGCCCCCCCGGCGAGTTGGGCCCATGCTAACCCAGGGCAACGGACCCGGCGCAACTCACTCTGGCCGGACCAATTGTCACCTGACAACCGGCGGAATCAGCCGATCAGCTCGAAGTCCTCGTCGGGGCTGGTGCGCCTGGTGCCGTAGTTCTGCAGGCGCAGCGAGTTCTGCACGACCAGGACGCTGGACAGCGCCATGGCGCCCGCGGCAATCAGCGGGTTGAGCAGGCCGGCGGCCGCGATCGGCACCGCGGCCATGTTGTAGGCGAAGGCCCACACCAGGTTGACCTTGATGGTCTTCAGCGTGCGGCGCGACAGCCCGACGGCGTCGGCGATGACGGACAGGTCGTCGCGGACGAGGATGATGTCGGCGGCCTTCAGAGCGATGTCGGTGCCGTTGACGACGCCCAGCCCCAGGTCGGCGGTGGCGAGCGCGATGGCGTCGTTGATGCCGTCGCCCACCATCGCGACGCACTCGCCGCATTCCTGCAACCTCCGGATCTCCTCGGCCTTCTGCGCGGGGAGCACCTCCGCCATGACGTCGTCGACCCCGAGCTCGGCGGCGATCCGACGTCCGGCGGCCTGCGAGTCGCCGGTGAGCACGACGGTGCGGAGCCCCTGGGCCTTGAGCGCGGCGATGGCCTGCCTGGCGTCGGGCTTGAGGGTGTCAGCCAGCGCGACCACGCCCACGGGGGCCCCGTCGACGGAGACGATCGACACCGAGTCGCCCCGGTCGGCGGCGCGGTCGACGGCCTGCTGCAGGTCGGCCGGGAGGTCGACCCCCTCCGCGGCAAAGTAGGCGCGGTTGGCGATCACGACGTCGCGACCGTCGACGACGGCGCTGGCGCCGAGCCCGGGCAGCGCCCGGTAGTCGGTGGCGTCGCGGACGTCGACCCCACGGGCTTCGGCCTCGGCGTCGATCGCGCGGGCGATCGAGTGCTCCGAGCCCTTCTCGACGGCGGCCGCGAGGGCGAGCGACGAGTCGGAGCCGGCCACCTCCGCGACGGTCATCCTTCCCGTCGTCAGAGTGCCGGTCTTGTCGAGGACGACGGTGGTGATGGCGCCGGATGCCTCCAGCGCGTCGTGGCCCTTGATGAGCACCCCGAGGGTGGCGCCGCGGCCGATGCCGACCATCAGCGCGGTGGGGGTCGCGAGGCCGAGCGAGCAGGGGCAGGCGATGATCAGCACGGCGATGCCGATGCCGTAGGCCTGCTGCAGCGGCGCGCCGGCGAGCGCCCAGCCGACGGTGGTGAGGACCGCGATACCGATGATGGTCGGGACGAACCAGGTGATGATGCGGTCGACGAGGCGCTGCACCTGGGACTTGCGCGCCTGTGCGTCCTCGGTCAGGGCCGCCATCTGCGCGAGCTGCGTGTGGGCGCCGACGGCGGTGGCGCGGACCTCGAGGCGTGCATCGGTGGAGACGGTGCCGCCCGTGACCTGATCGCCGACGCGCACGGAGGCAGGGACCGGCTCGCCGGTGAGCATCGACTGGTCGACCGCCGCCGCGCCGGCCGTGACGACGCCGTCGGTGGCGATGGTCTCGCCGGGCAGCACCACGAAGGTGTCACCCTGCTGGAGCTGGGCGACGGGCACGACGGTCTCGACGCCGTCGCGCAGGAGCCGCACCGACGTCGCGGCAAGGGCGTGCAGCGCGCCGAGCACGTCGCCGGCCTTCCGCCGGGAACGGGTTTCGAAGTAGCGGCCGGCCAGCTGGAACGTCGTCATGCCGGCCGCGACGTCGAGGTAGACGGAGTTCGCCCCCTCCGGAGTGGCGCCGAAGCCTAGCCAGAAGCCCTTGTCGGAGGCCTCCCCGAGGCCGAACAGCAGCGTCGCGACAGCCCAGCCGAAGGACGCGATGATGCCCAGGCTGACCAGCGTGTCCATGCTGACTGCGCCGTGCCGCAGGTTGCGGAACGTTGCCTTGTGGAACGGCCAGGCGCACCAGGTGACGATCGGCAGCGCCAGCACGAGGCAGACGAGCTCCCACCCGGGGAACCTCAGGTGCGGGGCCAGCGCCAGCACGATGGTGATGTCCATGAGCGGCACGGCGAGCGCGGCGGCGACGATCAGGCGGCGGCGCAGCGACGAGATGTGCGCCTCGGTGGCCCGCCGGGACCACATGTCGTCGTCGGCGACCCGCTCGTGCGCCCCGTAGCCGGCCTTCTCGACCGCTGCGATCGCGGTGGCGGCGTCATCGATCCCGACGACGGTCGCGCGGTTGGTGGCGTAGTTGACCGTGGCGGTGACGCCGTCGATCTTGCGGAGCTTCTTCTCGATCCGGTTCGCGCACGCCGCGCACGTCATGCCGGAGATCTCGAGCTCGATGAGCGAATCCTCGTGCGTCGCGGTCACTGCTTGGCCTCCTGATCGCGGGCGGCGAGCCTCTCGAGCATCCGGTTGTAGTCCTCGTACTCGGTGTCGAGGCCCGAGTCGTAGTGGCGGTCCTTGCGGGCGGCCTCGCGTCGGTCCTGTTTGGCCCACTGGAAGCCGAGCGCGATCACGACGATGAGCGACGGCAGCTCGCCGCCGACCCATGCCACTCCGCCGCCCAGTTCCTGGGCCGCGGCGAGGTCGGCCCACGGCAGGGTGAGCCACTCGTAGTAGCTCTTGGCGATGATCGATCCGGTGTTCATCAGGATGACGCCGAAGAATGCGTGGAACGGCATGGCAGCCATGGCGAGGCCGAGCTTGCCGATGTGCGGCAGCGGCTTGGGGCCGCGGTCGACGCCGATGATGAGCGAGTAGTAGAGGTAACCCACGACGAGGAAGTGCAGGTTCATCAGCTGGTGGCCCCAGTGGAAGCGCATCAGGAAGTCGAACAGCCCGGTGAAGTACAGGCCGTAGTAGGACGAGATGAACAGCGTGAACGCGACGATCGGGTTGTACAGGAACTTGGTCAGTCCCCAGCGCATCAGCCAGCTGACCCAGTGGTGCAGCGAGTGAACGGGCGCGTCGGAGCGCGACGCGCGCAGCGTCAGCGTCACTACACCGCCCATCGACAGCAGCACGGGCACCAGCATCGACAGCGTCATGTGCATGACCATGTGGATGCCGAAGTGCGGGCCGGAGTACTTGCCGATCCCGGAGCTGGTGGCGACGACCACGACGACCCAGCCGAGCACCCACGCGACGGTGCGGCCGACGGGCCACTTGACGCCCCGTTGGTTGGCGCTGCGCACCCCGACGAGATAGAGCGTGACGCCCACCGCGGCGATGGCGAAGAACAGCAGGTTCAGCCGCCAGTGGGTGGCGACCACGGCCCAGGTCGGGGCCGCGGTGACGTCGAAGCCGAGGAAGACCTCCTGCACCGAGGTCGGGACGAAGTACTGCGGCGGGGGTTCGCGGGTCATGGCGACGCTGAGCGCGATCCAGGACCCGACGGCGAGCAGTGCGAGCGCCAGCGCGGACGGCGCAGCGGTCTGCAGGGTGTCGCGGCGCCGGGCGACCGAGAGCCATGCGACGGCGGCGATCAGCACCGCCAGCGCGACCCAGCGGGTGACGATCAGCTGGCCGGTGGCGGAGGCTAGGAGCCCGGTGCCGGCCAGTTTGAACCAGGTGACGACGCCGTCGGCGATCACGACGACGGGGATCGCGACGGCCGCGCAACCGACGAACCGGCGCCACGTCGCGGGCCCGGGGAGTTCACCACAGGCGGCCATGATGGCCAACACGGCCAGCACGCCGAGCAGCGGGTACACCGCGACGGCCTGGATGACCGCGGCGTCACCGCCGAGGTCGTGCGACGGCCCGACCAGCACCTGGCCGGTGACGAGCGGAGCGAGGATCGCGATGGCCGAGGCCCACAGCGAGATGAGCAGCGTCGGCCAGCGGCGGGCGAGCGTCAGCGCGACGGCAACCAGCGCCGCCGCCCCGAACCGGAGGATGGTCATGCCGGAGTTGCTTGCCGCACCGAAGACGTAGCCGAGGGCGCCGGCCTGGCCGAGGGCCGAGAGCGGCACGCCGGTGGTGTCGAGCGCGTTGAAGATGATCAGCAGGCCGGCGGCCAGCGACCAGATCGGGGCTGCGACCCGCGCGATCGCCAGGTCGAGGCCCGGCTTCAGCTGGAACGCCTCCTTGGAGGTTGCGTCGCGCAGGAACAGCACGAGCACCAGCGCGCCGACAGTGATGACCCCGGCGAGCTCCGCGATCACCTGCAGGATCGTCGTCGTCACCGCGACCGCGTTCCCGGGGAATACTCGAACGATGGCCTCGTAGGGCGCGGCGCCGGCGGCAAGCACAAACGCGACGGGCAGGGCGAAGGCCACCACGACGGCGAGCAGGCCAGCGAGGCTCAGGCGACGGGGAAGTCGGGGCCGGGATTCCATGGCGATGCTCCTATCAACGGCCTAACTCTATGCGGCTTCGCCGCTGGGCGCCCTGCCGGCGGTGAAGCTCACCGGAGCGCGTAACCGCCCGCCCCTGCCACCCTCCCCTGCCTCCACCCTGCTTCCGCCCCTCCCCGCCGGCCCGTTCCCCTGCCGCCCCACCGGCCCGTTCCCCGCCGCCCCTCTCTGCAGACGCCAACGAAAAATCCCAGGCGCCAACGGTATGCACGGACGCCAACGATATTCGCGTGAATATCGTTGGCGTCCGGGTATTTCGTTGGCGTCTACCGAGGGGCGCGGCGGAACATCGGTTCCCTGAGCTCGTCGAAGGGCGTCGAGCGGAGCGAGACGGGGACGCGGACGGCGCCGCCCGACCTCAGTCCACGGGGAGCTGGCGGGCGGGGTGGAGCGCGTAGTCGGCCATGTGGTCGAACACGCCGCGCAGCCGCACGCGTGCCTCGTCGCTGTAGTAGCCCCGCTGGGCCGCTGGGAAGTCGGGCCACTCACCGTCGAACGTGAAGGCCCAGGTGAACGTGTCGTGCGGCTCGTCGGCGACGGCGAACAGGCACTCGAAGCCGTACTTCTCACGCACGGGGACGATGTCGCGCCAGACATCCAGAAAGCTCGGCCAGCCGCCGGTGATCCAGTAGCGCCGCATGACGACCGTTCCGGGCCAGGCGAGGTCGTCGCGCAGGACCTCGGCGCGGACCTCACGGACGACGACGTTGCGGAAGACATGCGGCGCGGTGAGGGCATCCAGTTCCGCACGCTCCGGATCGGCTGCGACGGCGGCCGCGCCGGCTGCTGGGTCGGGATGCGAGTAGAGCCAGCTGAGCTTCGGCTCCGCGTCGGTCTCCAGATACGCCTGGTGCACGGTGTAGCCGTGCCGCCGCAGCAGCGCGATCTCGCGCGGCCACAGCTCCAGCCACTCATCCAGGTGCCGGTGGGGCTTGATCGCGAACCGGTGGAGGAACAGCTGGTCGTCGGGCATGGCTCACCATAACCGCGCGGGCCTACCAGATCGTGCACAACAATGCCCAGGGCCCCAGTGCGCGCACATATGGCGCAAGCGCCCCCGCTCCACGCATTCTTGTGCCCGGGCCCCTGCCCCGGAACCGCCGAGGGCACCACCGGATCGCTGAGCCTGTCGAGGTGCCCTGACCACAGCGAAGGGAAGCGACCCCGGATCGCTGAGCCTGTCGAAGCGCCCTGAGCGCAGCGAAGGGTCAGTCCCCTTCCCGCGCACTCAGAGGCCTCTCACCGCACGACGACGTTGACGTACACCTCGCGGTTGCCGGGCGCGACCTCCTCGTCGGCGGTCATGTCCAGCACCGGCAGGCCGTCGGAGGCCCAGTGGACCCGGCGGACGAAGGTGTCGCGGCCGGTCAGCCCCTTGTGGTGCGTGCGGGCGTGGAAGACGCAGATGCGGTTGCCCTCCTCGTCGAGCGACCACATCCCGTGCCCGGTCCCAGCTGCCACTCACCATTGAAGATGCTCGACACGAGTACTCCGGCGCGATGATGCGGACGGGATCGGAGGTGAGGCGGGCCAGGCCGACCTCCTCGAAGGTCAGGAAGTCGACGGTGCGGGCGAACAGGACGCCGGAACGCTCGGTACGGTCCGGCCCGCCGCCGCGGGCGGTGCGCGTCGCGACGATCCCGAAACGGCCGTCCACAAGCGCGAACACCCGCGGGTCGCGCAGGCTGCGGATGACGTCGTCGCGGGTACCGAACGGGCCGGGGGTCGCGGAGACGCGCGCGAAGAAGATGCCGTAGTTGCCGTTCAGCGGCTCCCACCCGTCCGCCGTCTCGAGCGCGAGGTGGAGGCTCAGCGCGATGTCGTCGTCGTTGGCCTCGGCGACGGTGGTGGGCTGGCGGTTAGGCGAGGAGCTTCATCGGTTCTCTCTGTGGTGGGGCGGGCTCGGGTAGAGGACGTGCTCGCTGTGCTGCAGGAGGTTGCTGACGAGCGCGGCGATGTGCTCGTCGGGCTGGCCGTAGTACACGGTCACCCCGTCGCGGCGCGACGTTACCAGTGCTCCACCGCGGAGCTTCGCCAGATGCTGCGACACGGCCGGGACCGGACGACCGAGCGCCTCCGCGATCGCCGTCACGGGCATCTCGACGCCGTCGAGCATTGCGAGGATCGCCAGCCTGGTGCGGTCGGCCAGGAGGCGCGCGACGGAGGCGGCGTTGTCGAGGTCGGCGTCCGGCGGCAGAGTCATGGTCCCCATGTTCTCACTCCGCTGTGGCGCTCAGCGCGGCGACGCTGGTCGCTCCCCTCGGCCACGCGACGGCGGCCATGACGGTCGCCGCCCCGGCGATCACGGTCAGCACGGCGGCCGTCAGCGTCAGACTGGCCGATCCGAGCCAGCCGACGAGGGGGTAGGTCACGAGCCAGCAGGCATGGGACAGGGAGAACTGCGCCGCGAAGACGGCCGGCAGATCCGGCCTTCCCACGGAGCGGCGGATGATGCGGGCGACCGGCGTCTCGGCCGATGCCCACGCCAGTCCGATCACGACCCACAGGATGCAGACCCCGGCCACGCCCCAGGCGGGGTCCGCGATGGAGAGGGCGGCCGGGATGAGCGCCGTTGCGACCGTGATGCCCGCGGCCCCCGCGAGCATCACGCGCCGCTCGGCCACGACCCGCAGCACCCGCGGCAGCAGGAGCGCGGCGGCCATGGAGCCCAGTCCGTTCGCGCCGAGCACCCAGGCCACCGCAGACTCCGGCAGCCCGAAGACGGACCTCACGACGACGACCGTCTGGACAATGACGAACGCGCCACCCGTCGCGACGACGAGGTTGAGGGCGAGCACGGGGCGCAGCGCGGGGGTCGCGACGAACAGGGCCGCGCCACGGATGACCCGGCGCCAGAACGTGGCCGGGGCCCCGCCGGCCACGGTCGGCCCAGCCTCGGGCGCGGCGACCCGCGGGATGACCACCGAGAGGACCAGTGCGGCGGAGCCTGCGAAGCCGACCGCGGTCCCGTAGAAGAGGGTCGACGAGCTGACGAACACCAGCATCGCGGCGGCGAGGGTTGGAGAGACGACCTGCTCCAGGTCCCCGGCCAGCCGGGACAGGGACAGCGCCTCGGTGTAGTCGTCCTCGTCGGGCAGCACGTCGGGGATGACGGACTGGAAGGTGGGGGTGAACGTCGCGGACGCGGCCTGCAGCACGAAGACGAGCACGAAGACCTGCCAGACCTCGGTCACGGCGGGCAGGCACAGCGCCACCGCGAGGCGGAGCACGTCGGACCCGACGAGCACTGCGCGGCGCGGCAGGGCGGCGACCAGCGCCGTCGCGACCGGGGCGACGAACACGTAGGCGACCATCTTGATCGCGAGGGCCGTGCCGAGGATCTGGCCCGCGTGGTCGCCGGCCAGGTCGTAGGCCAGGAGCCCCAGGGCGACGGTCGCCAGCCCGGTGCCGAGCAGCGCGACGATCTGGGCACCGTACAGATGGCGGAAGGTGCGGAAGCGCAGGACGCGGAGCATGCGGCATTCTTGCACACTTTCGCAATCACGCAATCATCGGTAGCGGCGCCGCCCTTGCTTGCGCGCCCCGATCCCCAGCGCTCCGACGACCGTCGCCAGGGTCAGGAACACCCCCATCCCGATCCATCCGACGGCGGCGCGGGGGCTGGTCGTCGGGCCAACCTCGGCGACGACCTGGCCCGACGACCCGATCCCCGGCCCCTCCTGCGGCACGCCGGCCGGGTCGCGCGGCGCGGCCGGCGCCGTCGTCGTCGACGGCGGCGGCGGGGTCGGCCGCTCGACGGGCTCGGCGCGTGGGATCACGCTCGCGACGGCCTCCGCTGTCGCCTCGCTCTGGGCGTCGCGGTTTTCGACGTGGACGGCGACGCGGTTGTTGTGCCTGACCGGCAGCGCGGAGACGGGCAGGTCGGCGTCGGTCGTGATCTCGTAGGCGAGAGTCGCGGTGGCGCTCGTGGCGATGGGCCCCTGGAAGATCACCTCGAAGCTCGCGACCTCTCTGGAAGGATCGGCGGGGATGACGCCGTCGTCGAATGGAACGGACTCCGTTCCGCCGTTGGCCAGCGTGTAGGCGACCGTGCCGGACGTCGCCCCCTCCGGGAACTCGATGCCCCTGCTGAAGCCGTCGAACGTGAAGACGTCGGGGAAGCTGCCGGTGGCGGGCTCCCTGATCCACAGCCGGTCGATGGGCGCCACCGAGGTATTGGCCGCCGTGATGGTCACCGTCGTGGAGTTCCCGGCGGGCACCACGTCGGGGTCGATGGACTTGTCCGCGCTCGCCGACACCTCGGTCTCCGGCTCCGGCGCGGGAGTCGGCTCGAGGGTCGTGGGTTCGACTGTTGGCTGCGGCTCCTCGCTCGTGGGCGGGGCCGCTGGCGGGGCCGCCGGCGTGACCGGCACTGATGCCCCGGCGTCCAGGAAGTTCGCCCCCTCCAGCACGGCGGTGTTGTCCACAGGCTGACCGGCCTGATCGGTGGATAGCTCGGACGGGACGACCGCCGTCACGGACACCTCCGCGCCCTCTCCGGCCGGAAGACCGACGGTCCCGTCACCCAGATCGACCTTCCAGTAGACCGCCACATCGTTGCCCTGCACGACGACGTCGGCGGCAGGCCCGGCCGTCACCACAGCGGCGCTGACCCGCAACGGGGAACTGAGCACGTCGGTCAGGACGGCGTCGCGGCATCCTGCCGCGTCTCCACACCCGACGGTGAGGGTGTAGGTGAGCGTCTCCCCGGCGGAAACGGTCTGCGTTGAGGCCACGACGGCGAGGCTCGCGGTCGTGTTCACGTCGGCGGGATCGGGGTCCGGGAGCGCGGCGGCCAGGCCCTGTCCCGCCACTACCAGGACAAGGCTCAACGGCACCATTGCCGCAAGCCGATTCATCACGTCGCCGCCTCCCCCAAGCCGGATCCGTAGGTGACGCCAGTCTGACAGCGCCGTCGGCATCACACAAGGCCCGCTCGCCAGCAGGGGAACTTTCGTCCACAGCGGTGGACACCTGCGGACATAGTTATCCACAGTTGTGCACAAACCTGGGGGTAAATCACAGGCATGTAGTTCCTGTGGTCGCGCCCGGACGTCGAGGTCAACCCGGCCTTCGAGGGCCGGGGCGTCGGCGGAGCGATCGCGCGGTTCGGCCTCGACGACGTCCGCGACAACGGCGTCAACAAGGTCATGGCACTGTGCCCGTTCATCAAGGCCTGGATCCAGAAGCATCCCGACTACGAACCCCTCGTCTACGGGGCCTGACTGCCCCCGTCTACGTGGCCGGCTCCCGGCGTCGAGTGGGCTCGCCAAGCCGAGGCCGCCCCAGCCCGCCAGTGCACCGATGAGCACGACACACTTGTCATGAACCAAAAGGCCCTGATTCACGGCGATTTCGCCGACGACAAGTGTGTCGTGCTCATCCCGGGTCGTCGGCAGGGGGACCGTCCACCGTCGGTCCGCATACAACGGCGCCCCCGGGACCGCGCCAGCGGGCCTCTCGCTCCAGGAGACCGGCGCGAAACCTACGCCGACGCCCACCCGCGGCTCGGCCAGACAATGGCGCTAGAGTTCGTTTTACGCCACAACTTCAAGGAGCAGGAATGAAGACGTTCCCCCTCGGCACCACTGATCTGCAGGTGCCCGCCGTCGTCGCCGGAATGATGCGCATCGAGGCCCTGACGGACGCGAAGATCCGCGAACTCTACGACGCCTCGCTCGCCGCGGGCATCGACTTCTTCGACCACGCCGACATCTACGGCGAGGCGCCCTTCCACGGCTGCGAGTCCCGCTTCGCCGAGGCGCTGCAGCTGACCAGCGCCGAGCGCGACCAAATCACGCTGCAGTCCAAGGCCGGCATCAACAAGGGCTCCCACTTCGACTTCTCCTACGACCACATCGTCGGCCAGGTCGAAGGCTCACTGAGGGCCCTGCGCACCGACCGCCTCGATGTGCTCCTCCTCCACCGCCCTGACGCCCTCGTCGAGCCGGAGGAGGTCGCGCGGGCGTTCGACGACCTGCATGCCGCCGGAAAGGTCGTCCACTTCGGCGTCTCGAACCACACCCCGGCCCAGATCGAGCTGCTGAAGCGCTACGTGAAGCAGCCCATCGTCGCGAACCAGCTGCAGCTGTCCATCACGCACGCGCCGATGATCGCCCAGCCGATCGCGATGAACATGGTCAAGGAGGACCAGGCGATCGACCGTGACAACGGCATTCTCGACTACTGCCGCCTGCATGACATCACGATCCAGGCGTGGTCTCCGTTCCAGGCGGGATTCTTCACCGGTGTCTTCCTCGGCAATCCTGAGTACGCGGAGCTGAACGCCGTGATTGACCGCCTCGCCGCCAAGTACGACGTGCCGGCCGAGGCCATCGCCACTTCCTGGATCATCCGCCATCCGGCCAACATGCAGGTTGTCCTCGGCACGACCAGCGCCGACCGGGTGACCGCGGCGGCCAAGGGCGCCGACGTCCTTCTCACCCGCGTCGAGTGGTACGAGCTGTTCCGCGCGGCAGGCCACCTCCTCCCCTGACCGACGGTGACGGTCTGACCTGTTCCGCGGGCCGCCACCCCGGCTCACCCGCCGACCCCCCGGACCGCCGCGGCGCCTGGCCGCCCGGCCGCCCGGCCGGCCGCATCCTCGTCCGATCCCCGGGGGCGCCCCGGTCGGCGCACGTGTTGTAGGCTTTGAGGGTTCCGCCCTTCGGGTTGCCCGAAGTGTCCGGGAACCTCCCCTGCCTGGCCAGCCGATGGAGCCACCGACCAGGTCATCCGCTCACCACCACACGCGAGAGTGCTGCATGTCCCACAACCTGACGGTTGGTCCCCCCGTCCGCCTGATCGTGATGTTTACGTTGCCACTTCTGTTGGGCAACGTGTTCCAGCAGCTGTACGCCGTCACCGACTCGATCGTCGTCGGCCGGATGATCGGCGTAGAGGCCTTGGCCGCCGTGGGGGCCTCCGGCAGCCTGCAGTTCCTGCTCGTCGGCTTCGCCATGGGCGCGTCGGCGGGCGTCGCCATCCCCGTCGCCCGGGCGTTCGGCGCCCACAACCTGCCGCGCATGCGGCGAGCCGTCGCCGCCGGCGCGACCATCAGCGTGGGCATCGCGATCGCCATCTTCCTGATCGGCACGCTCGGCTCCGGCACGCTGCTCACGTGGATGGGCACCCCCGCCGCGCTGATGGACGACGCGAGGACCTTCCTCACCGTGCTCTTCAGCGGCGCCGTGGCCACCGTCGCCTTCAACTTCCTGAGCGCAGTCATCCGAGCGCTGGGCGACTCGCGGACACCCCTGACATTCCTGGTCGTCGCCTGCATCCTCAACGGCCTGCTGGTCGTCGCGTTCATCGGCTGGTTCCACATGGGCGTCGGCGGCGCGGCTCTCGCGACGATCGTCGCTCAGGCCATTTCCGTGATCCTCTGTCTGATCCTCATCCAGCGGCGGATGCCCGAGCTGCGACTGCATCGTGAGGACTGGCGCTTCTCGTCCCGCGAGCTCGGCGAGGCCGCCCGGTTCGGCCTCACGATGGGCTTCCAGATGTCCGTCATCGCCATCGGCGCGGCCATCCTGCAGTTCGGCATCAACCAGCTCGGCACCGACGCGGTGGCCGCCTTCACCGCGGCGATGCGCGTCGACCAGGTCGCCGTGACCCCGCTGGCCTCCGTGGGCGTCGCGATGAGCACCTACGTCGCACAGAACCGCGGCGCCCGCCAGTGGTGGCGCATCCGCGTCGGCGTGTTCCGCACCGCCTGGCTGACGATGGGGCTGGCCGTCGTGCTCGGCGCGACCATCTCGATCTTCGGCACCAATCTCGTCCGCCTGTTCGTCGGCGACGCGCAGGAGCAGGTCGTGTCGATGGCGCACCAGTACCTGGTCGTCAACGGCACGCTGTACGTGATCCTGTCGCTGCTGTTCCTGCTACGGCAGTCGGTTCAGGGCCTGGGCGACACCCTCACCCCTACCCTGGCCGGATTCATGGAGCTCGCCGCCCGAGCCCTGGTCGGCCTGGTGCTGATCGAGCAGCTCGGCTGGACCGGCGCGGTGATCGCGGCGCCGCTGGCCTGGGTGGGCGCGCTGATCCCCGTGGCGATCGCCTGGGCCGTGCAGCGACGACGGCTTATCCGGGAGTCGGCGACCCCGTCGGAGGTGGACAGCCTCACCCCGACCCGCGACGTGCAGCGCGCGGCCTGACCCGTCGCCCCTCGCCGGGGGTCTTCCGCGCATAACTGTGGCCAGGGCCGAAGCACGTCGGTTATTTCCGAGTGCCGGGGCTCTGGCCACTTTTTTGCACGGGTCGCCCGGCGAGGCCAGCCGGTTGAAGGAGGCCTGAGCCGGCGCGGCGGGCCTAGACCTGGTCCACGACCGCGACGATCTTGCCCGCGACGTGGCGACGCTCGATCTCCGCGAGCGCGTCGGGCACGTGCGCGAGCTCGATGACGCGGCTCAGCTGCGGGTTCAGCGCGCCCGCGTCGACGCGGGCCAGGAGGTCGGTGAGCATCGTCGAGAGGTCGGCAACGTGGGCCGGCCTGCCCGCGGCATAGGCCGCGCCCAGCGAGATCTCGTGGATCGACGGCGAGATGCCGAACGGCGGGACCGCGTCGAAGGTGGCGCGCCCCGCGACGCACGCGATGCCCCCGGTGTGGTTCAGCAGCGCGACCTCGCGAGAGGCGTTCTCCGGGCTCACCGTGTCGATGATCGCGTCGATGCCGGCGTCGCCCGCCAGCCCGCGGATCTCGTCGAAGGCGTTGTCGGCGCGGTAGTCGACCGTCGCGTCGGCGCCGAGCTCCCCCAGCCGGTCGAAGCGCGACGACGCGGTGGCGATCACGCGGGCCCCGGCCGCCTTGGCCAGCTGGATCGCAAACCCGCCGACCCCACCGTTGCCACCCGTGACCAGCACCGTCTGCCCGGGTGCGACGTGCAGCCGCCGCACGACGCACTGGTAGGCGGTCATGCCGGCGCAGGGCAGGGCCGCCGCGGTCACGGCGGTGAGGTCGTCAGGGATCCGGGCGAGCGCGCGGGCATCGGCCAGCATGAACTGCGCGAACGCCCCGTCGCGACGCAGGTCGCTGTGCACGGCCACCCGCCGACCGACGAGGGAGCCGTCGACACCCTCGCCCACCTCGTCGACGACACCCGCCGCATCCAGCCCGCCGATGTGCGGCCAGGACCAGTCGGGATGCCCACCGCCGGTCAGGCCGGCGTCGACGGGGTTGAGCCCGACGGCCTCGACGCGCAGGCGGACGAAGCCCGGGATGGGATCGGGGATGGTCGCCTTCCCCAACGCGAGAGCCGACGGGCCGGACGGGCTGGAGAGAAGCAGTGCCTGCATGGTGCTCATGTCCCTATCCTGCCCCCGCAGGTCGGCCGTGCGAGCGCCGTCGGGCCACTCACCCCCAGCCGGCGAGCCGCAGCAGCGCGGCCGTCAGTGCCCCGAGCACAACGACGACGATGAACGGCGCCCTGAGCCACAGCGCGACGGCGGCAACGACGACCGCCGCGAGCCGGGCGTCGAGCACGAGGGTCGAGCCGTCGGCGAAGGTCTGCGTGACGGACAGCGCAGCCAGCAGGCCGACGGTGACGCCGCCGGCCGCGTAGGCGACTCGCGCATTCTCCAGCGCCTTCGACGGCACGAGGTAGCCCAGCAGCTTCTGCGCCAGGCACGCGACGCTCGCGGCGATCACCCAGAACCACATGCTCACACCATCCCCTTCACCGTCGCGTCGGCGCTCGCGGGCCGGTACCCCCACCAGGCGACGGCGGCGGCTGCTGCCCCGGCTGCCAGGATCGGGATGCCGGCGGGCGCGAGCGGCACCGCGAAGGCGGCCACGACCGCCGCGACGACGCCGATCGCGCGGGCCTGACGCTCCCTCAGCCGCGGCCACAACAGCGCGATGAACGCCGCGGCGGCGGCACCGTCGAGCCCCCACTGCTTCGGGTCGCCCAGCACGTTGCCCAGCAGCGCCCCGCCGAGCGTGGCCAGGTTCCAGAACGCGTACACGCCGACGCCCGCGCCCCAGAAGCCTGCGCGCCGCGCGGCGGGGTCGTGCTGGGCCATGGAGACGGCGACGGACTCGTCGATCGTGACCTGTGCGCCGGCGAGGCGGCGCCATCCCCTCAGGCGGAGCATCGGCGACATCTGGAGGCTGTAGAGGGAGTTGCGGACGCCCAGCAGGAACGCGGTCGCGGTCGCGGCGAGGCCTCCCCCGGCGGCGCCGATGACGCCGATGAACGCGAACTGGCTGCCCCCTGTGAACATCAGAAGGCTGAGCGCGCACGTCTGCCAGACGCTCAGGCCGGCCGCGACGGACAGCGCGCCGAAGGAGATGCCGTACGCGCCCGTCGCCAGGCCCACCCAGACCCCCTGCCGGACCGCCTCCCGCGTGGAGCTGTGCCTCGTCGTGTCGCTCATGCGCCCGGGTGCTCCATCATCAGGACCAGCCAGCTGCCCGGCTCCAGCGCCTCGCAGTAGTGCGGCACATCGCCGGGGTAGGTGACGTAGTCCCCGACCCCGAGCTCGACGGTGTCGCCCTCGGCGCCGATGACCACGCGACCCGCGGCGACGATCGCATGCTCGACCGAGCCGCGCGGATGCGGCCTGGATTCCCGCGGCGCCCCGGGCTCGACCTCGATGACGTACAGGTCGCGGCGTTCGTGGCCGTTTCCGGGCGCGAGCAGGGAGGCGAGATAGTTGGCCTGGTCCGACGCGAGCGGGCTGCGCTCGTCGGCGCGCACGACACGTGTCGTCGCCTGTGGCGCGGCCAGCAGCCTGGACAACGGGATCCCGAGCGCCGTCGCGATGGCCCAGAGAGTCTCCACCGAGGGATTGCCCGACCCGGTCTCCAGCTGCGACAACGTCGACTTCGACACCCCGGCGCGCCGCGCGACGGCGCTGAGCGACAGCTCGGCCCGGACCCTCTCCGCGCGCAGGTTCGCCGCGATCAGCGTCACCGGGTCGTCGACACGGCCCGTCCTGCCATGCCTTGCGTCGTGCGATCCACCGTCGCGGTAGTCAGAGCCATCATCCATGCGTTCGGTATATCACACGAACGTTCCTTATGCAGGACGCCTTGGGTGACCTGCAGACGCCAACGATATTCACCGACGCCAACGATATCCGCGCGAAAATCGTTGGCGTCCGTGCATATCGTTGGCGTCGCGGTGTTTTCGTTGGCGTCTACCAGGCGGCGGCTCCAGCGAGGCTCGTCAGTCGTCGCGGCCAAGCGCCGAGCAGACGCACACCTTGTTCCCCTCCGCATCCTCGAGGATGGTCCAGGACGGCTCATGGCTGGTGTCGACGAGGCGGCCGCCGGCCTTCAGCGCCGCCGCCACCCGCTTCTGTGCCTCATCCGGGGGCACGGTGATGTCGAAGTGGAAGCGCATCCGCGCCGGGTCGGTCGAGGTGGTGTCCTGGAACCACAGGCCCGGCAGCTCGCCGGCCGGGTCCACGAGCGCGTCGGAGTCCGCGTCGCCGAGGGCCAGCACCGCCGCCCAGAACGGCCGGATCGCATCGGGGTCCAGCGTGTCGAGGCCGACCTCCAGGGCCTGCAGCTTGTCCGGACGCGGCGCGAACCCCGACTCCTCCGCCACGACGGAGATGCGCCGGCACAGCTCGATGTCGCGATCCGTGACGCCCCCGACGTCGTGACTCGTCGACGTGATCTGCACGTGTCCGTAGCGCAGGTCGACGTCCGGATGGTGGTTCAGCTCGTCCGCGATCCTCGCGACCTCGGCAACGAAGGCCGCCCCCGCCGAGAAGTCACCCGTCTCGAAGCGGGCATACAGGGCCTCCAGCATCCACCGCCAGTCGGCCAGGTCGACGTCCCCGACCCTCAGTGTCTGTGTGCTCATCCGACCACGCTAGGCCGACCGTGGGTCCACCGTCGGGACAGATCGATCGGATCCGCCGAGGGCGGAAGCCCGCTCGTGCCCGCAGGTAGCGTAAGCTGGCTCCGCGCGGGCAACCAGCTCGCGACTGTGCGAGGGCGTCATGGGCGGCCCCGCAACGTCAGACCCACTAGCTTCGACCCGGCGCCACCATGAGCGGCGGGCGTGCGGCCGGCACGCATTACCTCCTGAACGTATGGGAGCGCCGGAGAGTTACAAAAGCAAGGAATGACATCGTGGCCGAAGGCACTGTCAAGTGGTTCAACAGCGATAAGGGATACGGCTTCATCGCCCCCGATGACGGCACCGCCGATCTGTTCGCGCACTACAGCGAGATCGCTACGTCGGGTCGTCGTGACCTGTTCGAGAACCAGCGCGTTGAGTTCGAGGTGGGTCCCGGTAAGAAGGGCCCCCAGGCGACCAACATCCGTCCCCTCTGACGGATCCCAACACCGCCGAGGCGCGGTGGTCTCTTCGGAGACCACCGCGCCTCGGTCTATCCCGGGCGCCTCTGCGGCGCGCCCACCCTCTAGGGTGAACGACGTGGTGACCCGATTGCGCGACGAGCCCTGGGCGCGGCTCGCGCTGGCCACCATCGCCGTCGGCGTCGCGGCCGGGCTCGGTGCCCTCGCGCTGGTCTTGGTGGTCCACTCCGTCGAGGATCTGGTGTGGGGGCACGCGTCGGGCCCGTTCCTCGACAACCGCGCCTACCCGTCGAACCGGTGGCTGCCGCTCGTCGTGCTCAGCTCCGCGGGCGTCGTCCTCTCCGTGGCCTGGTACGCGCTGCGCCGCTGGGGCCCCCCACTCGTGTCCATCAGGGACTCCATGCGAGGCACCCGCATGCCGGTACTCGGGACGGCGCTCGACGCCCTGATCCAGGTCATCGGGGTCGCGCTCGGCTCCCCGATCGGCAAGGAGGTGGCGCCCCGCCAGCTGGCGGCGATGCTGGGCGACCGCGTGGCCGCGCTGCTCGGCGTCGACCGACGGTGGGTCGCGCCACTCATCGCCTCCGCCGCGGGCGCCGGCCTCGCCGCCGTCTACAACGTGCCGCTGGCCGGCACGCTCTTCGCGCTCGAGATCCTGCTGGCCAGGGTCAACCTGCGCCTGGCGGGCGTCGCGCTGACAGTCAACGTCATCGCGACCCTCGTCGCCCGCCCCCTCGTTCCCGACACCTCCCTCTATACCGTGCCGGAGGCGACGTCGACGTGGTGGGTGATCGCCGTCGCGCTGGCCATCGGCCCGATCCTCGGCTGGATCGGCGCGAGCTTCGCGCTCCTGATGCGACGCCTCACGAAAGACCGGCCGACGGGGTGGCGACTCCTGCTCTGGCTGCCGCTGACGCTGGCCGCCGTCGGGCTGCTGGCCGTCTGGTTCCCGCTGCTGCTCGGCAACGGCCGGGCGATCGCGCAGGTCGCGTTCGACGGGTCGGGCCCCATCGCGCTGCTCCTCGCGCTGGCCGTCCTCAAGTACCTCGTCACCTCGGCGACGCTCGGCGCGGGCGCCATCGGCGGCACCCTTCAGCCCTCCATCGCGATCGGCGCCGCACTCGGGGCTGCCACCGGTTTACTGCTCGGCTGGGACCAGCCCCAGGTCACGGCGCTGGCCATCGTGGGTGCGGCCGGCTTCCTGGCCACGACCATGCGCGCTCCACTGACAGCGCTGGCCCTCGTCCTGGAGTTCACGGGCACCGGCTTCACGCTGCTGGTCCCCGTGACCGTCTGCGTGGTCGCCGCGCTCGGCACAGCCGAACTCATCGACGGGCTCAGCCACCGCCGCCGAGCCCGCGCCCGCCTGCAGGCCGAGGCCTGATCAGAGCGCCAGCGTCATCTGGATCCGGCGCCCGTACCGGTCGAGCCCCACCAGGTGCTCCGCCCCCACCAGCGCCCGGTGGAAGTCGGTCTCCGGCTCCGTCTCCACGAACCCCAGCGACGCGTAGAACGGCGCGTTGAACGGGACGTCGGCGAAGGTCCGCAGCGTCAGCCGGGTGTGCCCTCGATGTCGCGCCTCCTCGGCGACCGCCTCGACCAGCCGGTGCCCGATGCGCTGCCTGCCGTGCTCCGGCATCACGGAGACCTGCTCCAGATGCGCCACGTCCTCGACCTCGAGCACGTGCACGAAACCCACCACGCCAGCCGACAGCACCTCCTCCGCCACGAGCAGGAAGCCCGGCTGGGCGGCCCGCTCGGCCCCCGTCGGCGCCGGCTCCCAGCGGTCGGGGTGCAGCAGTTCGGTCAACAGCCGGTCGGCCGCCTCCTCGACGGCCTGCACGGAGGGCAGGTCGCGCGGCACCGCTGGTCGGACGAGGACTGGCATGGCCTCATCGTAGGTCCACCCCCGACGAGGGCCGACGGTGTCCGCAGGGCCTCAGGCGAACTCGGCGACGATCGCCGCCACCTCGTCGGCGTCCAGCTCCTGTTGCACGACGGTGACGTGCGCCGTTGGCCCGGCCGCGGTGACGATCTCCGTCCACACGTCGCCGTCGATCGGACGTGCGACGGCGTCGTCGGACACGGCCGTCGCGCCGCAGTCGACGGAACCGGCCAGGTAGCTCGACACGAACGACGAGGCGTCGGACTCGTCGTCGAAGGAGACGACCTCCACCACTGCCGGGGCGCCGTCAGGGGTGGTGAAGGCCCCCTCGACGACCCTGCCAGGGGTCGGCAGCTGCGACCGGTCCGTGCACGCGTAGGACGCCCAGATCTGCATGATCTCCTCGACGTCGCGCTCCGACGCCCACGCGACGTCGGGGCTGGCGGCCTCCTCGTCGACCGACTGGGGCCGCTGGCTCCAGCCGCTGACGCTGGGCAGCGACGACGTGTCGACGGTGGGCGTCGGGCCCGGTTCGGGCGCGGCCGGCGAGGTCATCACAACGCTGGGAGCGACGGACGACGGCGAGACGGAAGGCTCCGACGGCGAGGGCATCACGTCCCCGCCGCCCTGGCAGCCGACCAGGGCGATGCTCGCCGCCACTGCGGCCATGACCAGACGCCTCATCGTCACCCCTGGAAGTGCTGCCAGTCCCAGCCGGAGTACCAGTCGAAGCCACGCTGCTTCAGCTCCTTGACCAGCGTGGAGTTGGAGTGGAGCAGCCCCTGGACCTTCGGCCGGTACGTGCCGTACTTCGACGACGGGTACCACTTGCCGTTGACGCGGTACGGGTTCTCATAGGTGTTGACGTCGACCGAGCGACCGTAGGAGTGCGGCGAGACGCGGTACGGGTTACCGGTGACCTTGCGGCAGTTGAACGCGGACGTGTTGTTCGCGGCCATCATCGTGACGTCGTCGGCCTTCCACACGTCGGGGTTGCTCATCCGGTTGATGTTGAAGCCCTTGAAGAAGGCGGCCTTGAACGCCGCCCGGACCTTCGTGGCGACGTCGCGACGGACGATCAGCTTGCCGGTCGCGATCTTCCCGTCGTAGTTCCAGTACGTCATCGAGATGGTCGACAGCTGGCTGGTGCCGACGGGGCAGCCGGTCTGGTAGGTGTACTTCACCTCGGAGGCCCTGGTGTTCGTGATCGACGACTTCCACCCGGCGATGCGCTTCTGCGTGAAGGTGTCGGAGTAGACCCAGCCGAGCTTCGAGTCGATTCGCAGCCGGTACGTGTGCGTCCCCTTCGTGACCTTCTTGTACAGCTCGATGGTGAACTTCCCCGACGAGTCGGCCTTGCCCGAGTCGACGTTTACCCACTTCTTCCCGTTGTTGTACTGCAGCTTCACCGTGCTGCTCGAGGCGCCCTTGATGGTGCCCTTCACGTAGCTGGCGAAGTGGATGACCTTCGTCTTCGCGTAGCTCGTGACCGTGATCTTCGCGGTGCGGGTGAAGACGATGACATCGGACGTCATGGCGAAGCCGTCGTAGGTCGCGCGGACGCGGAACTCCTGCGTGCCGACGGTGTTGAGCCCGTACAACAGCCGGAGCCGGAACGTGCCGTCCGTGTCGGCGGTGACGCTGTTCACGTCACGCCACGCGCCCGAGTAGTACGCCTGCACGACGACGTCGGCGGGGGCCGCCGGGGAGATCGTTCCGCTCGCGTAGCCGTAGGTGCCGACCGGCTTGGTGGTGTCGGCCTTGACGGTCAGCGTCGGCTCGACCGCGACCCCCTCCACCCGCGAGCTCGCCGGGGTAGAGGCCTGCTCGGACGGAGTCGCCGCGGTCGGAACCTGCGTCGGTTCGACCGGCTCGGGGGCCTCACTCGGGGAGGCGCTCGCCGACGGCGGGGCCGGCGGAGCTGCGGACTCCGACGGTGCGGCGCTGAGCTCTGCGCTGGGGCCCGGGGACGAGCTCGCCTGGGCGTCGGGTGCCGGGCTCGGCACATCCTCCGCGACCGCGGTGAGCGTCGAGGCGGCCAGCGCGACGCTGACAAGGCAGGCGACGGTTAGCCGCTTCGCACTTCTCATGCGGGTCACCGTAGCAAGGCCGGGGCTCCCCCCTGCGCGCCCTCAACCGCGCCGCCGAGCCTCAACCGGGTCGCCGAGCCTCAACCGGGTCGCCGAGCCTCAACCGGGTCGCCGAGCCTCAACCGGGTCGCCGAGCCTCAACCGGGTCGCCGAGCTTGTCGAGGTGCCCCGAGGGAAGCGAGGGGTCAGACCCGGCCACGATCGGGCCAGGGTGAACCCCTTCGACAAGGCCTGTGCTGAGCCTGTCGAAGTGCTCAGGGCCTTTCGACAGGGCCTGTGCTGAGCCTGTCGAAGTGCTCAAGGACCCGGGTCGCCGAGCTTGTCGAGGTGCCTCGAGCGAAGCGAGAGGACAAACCCGACCACGATCGGGCCAGGGTGAACCCCTTCGACAAGGCCTGTGCTGAGCCTGTCGAAGTGCTCAGGGCCTTTCGACAGGGCCTGTGCTGAGCCTGTCGAAGTGCTCAAGGACCCGGGTCGCCGAGCTTGTCGAGGTGCCTCGAGCGAAGCGAGAGGACAAACCCGGTGAACGTCAGTTGAGCGCCGACGCGAGGCGCGCGATGCCGTCCCAGAACGTCCGACGGAGCGGCTCCTTGCGCCAGTCCTCCAGCGTCAGCTCGCGGCTGATCTCGCGGTACCGGGCCTCGACCGCGCGCATGTCGGCGACGAACGACTCGCCGCGGACCATCATCGACACCTCGCAGTTGAGCGTGAACGAGCGGATGTCCATGTTCGATGACCCGATGACGGCAATGTCATCGTCGACCGAGAAGAACTTCGAGTGGAGGATGTACGGGCCCGGGTAGAGGAAGATCCGCACGCCGGCGACGAGCAGTTCCTCGTAGTAGGAGCGCTGCGCGTGGAACACCATGGCCTGGTCGCCGATCTCGGAGACGAACAGCTGCACGTCCAGCCCGCGCTGCTTGGCGATGGTCATGGCGTAGAGCATGGCCTCGTCGGGAACGAAGTACGGGCTGGTGATGATGACCCGCTCGGTGGCGCCGTGGATCAGCGAGAGGAACAGCCGTAGGTTGTTCTCGGTCTCGTAGCCGGGCCCGCTGGGCACGATCTGGCAGAGCAGGTCCTGCGGCTGGGCGGGCACCTCGGGCGCGTCGATGTGCTCGCTGATGAGCTCCTCGCCGGTCTCGGCGAGCCAGTCGGTGAAGAAGACCGCGTCGATGGCCGCGACGGTCGGGCCCTCGACGCGCGCCACGAGCTCGACCCATTTGAGGCCGCGACGGTGGTTCTTCTTCGAGTTGTAGGTGCGGTCGATGAGATTCTGCGACCCGATGAAAGCGACGGTGCCGTCGACGACCAACAGCTTGCGGTGATTGCGCAGGTCGGGGCGCTGGTACTTGCCCTTCAGCGGCTGCACGGGCAGCATCCAGGCCCACTGCACGCCCATCCGGTCGAGCTCGGCCAGCATGTGCTTGGCGCCGGGAAGCTTGCGCGACGCGATGTGGTCGGTCAGCAGGCGCACTGTGACGCCACGCTTGACCGCGTTCTCCATGGCCTCGAAGAAACCGCGCGTGGTGTCGTCGAGGGAGGCGATGTAGAACTCGACGTGCACGAACCTGGTGGCCTTCTCGATCTCGCGCGTCATCGCGTCGAGCTGCTCCCGGTAGTCCGTGATAAGCACGGCGGAGTTGCCGGCGACCGCCGGCAGGTGCGTGAGGGCACGGTTCTGCTCGACGACGCGCTGGAACCAGCGCGGCCACCCCGGGTCGGCGATGGGCACGTCGGCCGCGTGCTCCGCGAGCAGTCGGTCGACGAGCTTCTGCTCGTCGCGACGACGCTTCGGCAGATGGTAGAAGCCGATAAGGAGGAACAGGATGGTCCCCAGGTACGGGATCAGCATGATCGCCAGCAGCCAGGCCATCGCGGACGTCGGCTTGCGGTTGCGCGGCACCACCATCAGGAGCACGATGCGGATCACCAGGTCGATGAGCAGCGTGGCGGTCCAGACGACGTTGATCCACATGTCACCGTTCACGGTGCTTCCCTTTCGCGCGGTCGGGCGTCGAGAACGCTACCGGATCCGGCCGTTGGACACCCGGGCCGTGGGATCCTCGGACGGTGAAGCACGACGTGAAGAAAGGTCCCCTGTACCGGGCGGGCACCGCGGAGTTCTCCGAGGTGGACGTGCGCCCCACCCGCTACCTCGCCGTCGACGGCCACGGCGACCCCAACACCACCGACTCCTACGCGTCAGCCGTCGAGGCGCTCTACGCCACGGCCTACGGCGTGAAGTTCGCGTTTCGGGCGCGCACCGGCGACGACTTCGTCGTCGGGCCGCTCGAGGGACTGTGGTCGAGCGATGACCCCGCCTCGTTCGCCGCTGGGCGCAAGGACGACTGGGACTGGACGATGCTGATCCCACTAGTCGACGCCGTGAGCCACGAGGACGTGGCGGTCGGGCTGAAGAAGGCCGCGGCCAAGAAGCCCGACCTCCCTGCGGCACGGCTGCTCGAACTGCACGAGGGCAGGGCACTGCAGATCCTGCACGTCGGCAGCTACGACGACGAGGCCCCGACGCTGGCGCGCCTGCACGACGAGGTCATGCCGGCTCTCGGCGTCACGTTCAACGGCCCGCACCACGAGATCTACCTGAGCGACCCCCGACGCGTCGCGCCGGAGAAGCTGCGGACCATCCTGCGCCAGCCCGTGCGACCGGCGGCCGGGTGACGGAGGTCCGGCCCGTCAGCGCACGCGGAGGCGCGCCCTGCGCAGCTCCTTGACCTGGACGTCGAGCGCCCCCGCCAGTTCCCGCAGGCTGCCCACGTGCTGCAGCTGCCGCCGCATACCGTCGACCACCGCGACCACCGCGCGGGCGTCGGCCAGAGCATCGTGGTGCCCGACCATCACCTTGCCGACCGCCTTCATCACGGTCGGCAGCTTGTAGTCGGACAGCGGCCACAGCTCCTTCGCCATGTCCCTGGTGCAGACGTACTCCAGGTCGGGGGTCTCCAGCCCGTCGACCTCGCAGGCCTGGCACAGCACGCTGGCGTCGAACGACGCGTTGTGCGCGACGAGCACGTCGCCGTCGATGAAGTCCACGACGCGCGGGAGGAAGTCGCGCCACCGTGGCAGGCGGGCCACGGAGCCCGCGCTTATGCCGTGCACCCGCACGTTCCAGGAGCTGAACTCGTCGTGCCCCGCCGGCGGGCGCATCAGCCAGTGCCGCTCGTCGACCGTGACGCCTCCGCGGACCTTCACCAGCCCGACGGAGCACGGCGAGCCCCGGAAGGGGTTGGCGGTCTCGAGGTCGATGGCGGTGTAGTCGAAGGGCATAGGGCGTAGTCAAGCACAGGGCCTCAGGGGCAAAGGGGCCGAGGCACGTGAGCCGTCAGGAGGCGTAGAGAGCGGTGACGGCTTGGACCAGGTCGCGGAGCCCGGGCGGCGGGTCGCCGCGCCACCAGGCCAGCCGGACGGGGATCCGGGAGGCGTCCTTGATGGGCCGGTAGGCGACGCCGGGGCGTGGGTGGTGGTGGGCCGTCGCCTCGGCCGTGGTGCCGACGCCCCGTCCGGCGGCGATGGCGTCGAGCCAGCTGTCGACCTCGTAGGTCTCGATGAAGCGCGGCTCACGCCCCGGCCACAGGAGGGGTCCCGTGGTGCCGACCCGCGGGTCGATCACGACGGTACGCTCGGCGATCTCCCCCATCGTCACCTGCCGTCGTCGCGACCACTGCGCGTCGTCGGAGGCGAACGCGACGAGCCTCCGCTCCAGCCCGACGACCACCGAGTCGAACCTCCTCTCGTCGACGGCGACCCGCGTGACGGCCACGTCGGTGAGGCCCTCGACGAGCCCGGACGAGGGGGTGTTGACCCGCACGAGCTCGAGGTCGATGTCGTCGCGGGACCAGCCCCGCTGGAGCTTCGCGGTGTGGCTGCCGAGCGCGGCCCAGGCGTAGCCGAGCCGCAGTGTCGAGTGGCGGGTGGCGACGAACTCGGTGAAGCGGTCGGCCTCGGCGAGCACGCGCCTCGCCTGTGGCAGGAGCCGCTGGCCGGCGCCGGTCAACTCGACACCACGCGGGAGCCGCCGGACCAGCCGCTCCCCGAGGGCCCGTTCGAGGCCGGCGATGGTGCGCGAGACGGCCGCCTGGGAGACGTGCAGTCGCGCCGCCGCGTCGGTGAAGGTGCCGGCGTCCACGACCTCGGCCAGGAACCGCAGCTCCCTCAGAGTCCATTCCATAACCACAGCGTATGGCTCCCACGAATCATGCACTTCACTAATGGGATACACGGCCGTACGGTTCTCGCGTGACCACGACCACCGCCCCCGCCGTGGCGGCCCCGATCGCCGCCGCGACCGCCAGCTCCCGCCAGCGCGCCGCCGGCATCGCGGCCCTCGTCGGCGGCTCGGCGTCGAACCAGGTGGGCGCGGCCGCAGGGGCGCACGCATTCCCGGTCATCGGGGCCGTGGGCGTCGTCGCGATCCGCCAGCTGACCACCGCCGCGGTGCTCGTCCCTCTTGTCAGGCCCCGACTGCGCGCACTGACTCGCGCACAGTGGGGGCCGGTGCTCGGCCTGGTGGCGGTGTTCAGCGTGATGAACCTGTCCCTGTACCTGGCCGTGGACCGGATCGGCCTGGCGCTGGCCGTCACCCTCGAGTTCCTCGGGCCGTTGACCGTCGCGCTGCTCGGATCGCGGCGTCGGATCGACCTGGCCTGCGCGCTGCTCGCAGCCGCGGGGGTGGTCGTGATGACTCGGCCCGGGCCGACGACGGACCTCCTCGGCGTCGCCCTCGGGCTGACGGCCGCGGCCGCGTGGGCCTGCTACATCTTGCTCAACCGCAGCGTCGGCCAGCGGCTGCCCGGGCTCGAGGGCACCGCGGCCGCGAGCCTGGTCACGGCGCTGGTGTGGCTCCCCGTCGCCGCGGTGTGGTTCGTGCTGCACCCGCCGACACCTGCGGCGATCCTCCTTGCCGTCAGCTGCGGCGTCCTGTCGTCGGTGGTGCCGTACGTGGCGGATCTGGTAGCGCTCCGTCGGGTGCCCGCCGAGCTGTTCGGCACGCTGTCGAGCGTCAGCCCGGTGTGGGCCGCGCTGGCCGGGTGGCTGCTGCTCGGCCAGGCGCTGGAGGTCCACGAGTGGCTGGGCATGGCGCTGATTCTGGCGAGCAACAGCGCTGTTTCGGTGGCGGGTCGCCCGGGAGTGCGACGGGGTGGAGGCACAATCGGCGCATGAGCGTGCGACGCATCATCATCACCATCGCGGTGGTGGCATGCGCCCTACTCGTCGGCTGCTCGACACCGTCCCGCACTCCCGGGTCCGTGGCGACCACCGCGTCTCCGCCTCCTGCCACGCAGTCCTGGGAGGGGCCCGTCCCGACCGATACCGGGTCGCCGGACACCCCGTCGGCCGCCCCAAGCCCGACCCCTCCCCGATCCGGCGGCACCCCGGTGTCGCGTGGGCGCTTCCAGGACGCCGAGAGCGGCACGTACTATTTCGTCAGTCCCAGCGGGAACCTGCACTGCGCCATCGACACGTTCGAGGCTCAGCCCGCTGCGGCCTGCCAGTCGGACGCCCCCGTCGCGAACCTGCGGGACTGCCCGGATTCCCCCGTCGTCGCGTTCTCGCCCGACCGTGGTGCCGCCACCGGCTGCACCGAGGGGCGGCCGTTCTACGGCGGGGACAGGGTGCTCGAGTACGGCCAGTCGCTGACGGTGGAGTCGCTGACGTGCTCGTCGCGCTCCACCGGCATCACGTGCCTCGACGACGACGGTCGCGGATTCACGGCCGCCCGCGCCGGGTTCATCGTCTGGGGGTGAGCGTCACGGTCTAGCCCAGGCGCCGTCGACGGGGCCGCCATAGATGCTGAACCCGTCCGCGGGGCCGGGGTTGTAGCCGATCACCCCGCATCGCTGGCACCAGACGGCCTCGCCATTGAGGAGCGCGGCCGGGCCGAACTCCTTCCTGGCTGCAAGGAAGCCGGGCCGGTCCTGCTTCATCGCCATGGCCGGGTCGCCGACGAGCACGTCGTAGGACCCGCAGGCGGCGCAGGACAGCTCGGGGTCGAAGTAGTCATCCTCGTTGGGCTCAGGGGTGTCGTCGTCGTGGTCGAGGTGCCCGATCAGGAACCCGAACCTGTCGCACGCCTCGCAGATCCAGCACGTGAAGATCTCGTCGTCGGTGAAGTTGTCCTGCAGGTCCTCGAAGGCGGTCGGGTCGAACTGCTCGAGTTCCGCATAGTCGACGCGGCGGGCCGGCTGGCCGCAGACGTGGCAGACGGGGTTGGCGCGGGCATCTTCGTCGGTCTCGTCGGCCGCAGGGCCGAAGGCGACGCGTCTCCCGTCGTTGACGTCCACCATCACGGTGCCGTTCGCCGCCACGGGAAGCGTGTAGTCCGCCTCGGGGCGGGGCCGCTGCGCGCCGCGCTGCTTCTTGCGTCTGCCCATGGGTCCTCCTGAGTCCGGGGTCACGAACCTACAGGTTGTCGATCCCGAGCGCCTCGCCGACGCCCCAGGCGCCCATGCCCGTCGTCGCGAGCACCGACGCCGTGGTGCCGGTCGCGACGTCGTGCTCCGAGGCAAACGACGATCCCGCGTCCATCCCGACGAGCCGGACCCGGCCTGGGCCAGGCACCCAGAAGCCCAGGCCATAGCCGACCCCCTCGCCGCTCTCGTCGGGGGGAGTGACCATCGAGGTCATCTCCGTGACCGCGTCGGCCGGGACGATCCGCCCCGCCAGGAGCGCCCTCCAGAAGCGCTGCAGGTCCGCGGCCGTGGTGTAGATGCCCCCGTCGCCGCCGCCGATGACGGGCAGGTGGAAGACGTTGGTGCGCCATGCACCGTCGACCTGTACGTAGCCGACGGCCGCGTCGCCGAGAAGCCGGTCGCTGCGGAGGTAGTCGGTCGCGGTGAGACCGGCGGGCCTGATCACGCGTTCGCGGACGAGCTCGTGGAACTCGATGCCGGAGGCGCGTTGAGCCAGGAGCGCCAGCACGACGAAGCCGCCGTTGCAGTAGCTGAACCTGCTGTCGGGCTCGAAGATCGACTCGTGGCCGTCGAGGACGCCGAGGTAGTCCTCCGGGGAGACGTAGCCGCTCATCGGACCGGGCAGGAGATACTCGGAGAGGTCCGCGTCGTCGTCGAGGTACTCGCCGATACCCGAACGGTGGGCGAGCAGATGCCTGACCGTGACCCGGTCGTCGATGAGGGGGAGGTCGTCGCCGAGGATCGATCGGGCCGTCGTGTCGAGCGTGAGGGTGCCGTCGACGATGAGGCTCATCACGGCCAGGGCGGTGAATCCCTTCCCGCCGCTCGCGATGGCCACGCGGTGCGTGGGGGCCATCGCAATGTCGTGGCGCCGGTCGGCGAGACCCCAGGCCGTCTCGAGGGTCGTCTCGTCTCCGACGTCCACGCGCGCGACCCCGGCGCTGGGCTCGGCCAGTGACTCGGTGATCGCCGCGTCGACCGCGGCCTGCTGCGCTGTCATATGCCCAACTCTAGGCAGGCCGGGTCCGGAACCCGCCGGAAGCTGTCAGCAGGGTGTCAAAGCGCTGTGAGCCGAACCTCCGGGGGCGCCGGGGTTGGCCGCGGGTGACAGACTGGGCGGCTGAAAGGTGGTCCACGATGCGGCGACATGCCCCCACGATCCCGGCCCGGACGATCGGCCTTGCGCTCAGCCTGACGGTGGTGGTTGCGCTGAGCGGCTGCTCGACGGCCACGACCGGCGACTCGTCGGCCTCGTCGTCGGCGAACTCGGCGGTCACCCCGTCGGCCGCAGCAAGCTCGGAGTCGGCGTCGCTGCCGACCGCGTCGACGTCGTCGTCCGCCGTCGGCACTGAGGAGGCCGCGCCGGCGGGATACCGGTACGTCGAGGCCCCGATGCTCGGGCTGACGCTGGCGATCCCCGAGGACATGTCGATCCTCGCCTCCGGTTCAGCGTTGACCACCATGACCGACGAGGAGTTGCAGTCGGAGGCCGAGGCCGAGGGCAAGACGCTGGAGGAGTTCCACCAGCGGTGGGACAACGTCGACCTGGTCGCCTACGCCGACGACGTCAGCGACGGCGTGATCAGCGTCGAGCTGACCCTGGCACCCAAGCTGACCGAGCTTCCGGTCGGAGACACGCTCGTGACGGCCGCCACCAAGTCGGGACTCGAGGACGCCTCCACGTTCGAGATCGACACGCTGTTCGGCACCGGCGTCGGCTACCAGGCCACGAACCCTGCCGACGGCGACGCGGCGGCGTGGGTGATGTCGGGCGTGTACATGCAGCACACGGACGGGACTATCTTCAGCCTGACGCTCTACACGAGCGACGAGAACGCGATGGCCGAGACGATGCCGGTCGTCCTCGACTCGATGGCGACGGTCGGCTGACGGACGCACGCCGCAGGCCGGCTGCCTCTGGTGGAGTCCGGCGATCTGGGCCCCTTCGCTCCGCTCAGGGCGTTTCGACAGGCTCAACGACCCGAACAGCCGAGCCGCCTGCGGTTCCCTGAGCCTCCCCGGTTCCCTGAGCTCGTCGAAGGGCCCTGAGCGAAGCGAAGGGAACCCCTCGCACCGAAACCCCTCTCGCTGCGCTCGAGGCGCCTCGACAAGCTCGGCGGCCCAGAGATCCCTGAGCCTCCCCGGTTGCCTGAGCCAACCCGGTTCCCTGACCCCAACCCGGTTCCCTGAGCTCGTCGAAGGGCCCTGAGCTCGTCGAAGGGTCGAAGCCCCGCTAGGCCTGGCAGAGGCTGGCGAGCGAGGACAGCGACTCCTGCATCTCGGCCTTCGCCGTCTCCAGGCTCGCCTCGGAGGTGGTGTCCCCGTCGACGAGCTGCTGCAGCACGTCTCGGACCGCGGCGACGTCCTGGCGGGTGGCGTCGAGCGCCTCCTTGACCTCGGTGTTCGAGACCGTCGCGGTCAGCGTTCCGAACGTGACGGCGAGCTGGGTCCAGGCGTCAACCGCGCCCTGGGGGTCGGTGTCGAGGGAGTTCGACGTGTCCTGCAGGACTGTGACGACCTCCGACAGGGGCTCGTTCAGGCTGGCACACGCGTCGGCCACCGACTGGTTCGAGCCCCCGGAGCATCCCGCGAGGCCGACGACGACGGTCACGGCCAGGGCACAGCTGACGAGACGACGATTCACGATGATCCCTTCCGCCCCGGCATCTCGCACGGGGACCCGTCGAGCGTAACCCGACGCGTCAAGCTGACCAATCCGGCACCCACCCGACGTCAAGCCCCCAACCCTTTCCGCACAAAGATGCCTATGCCGGGAGCGCTGCAGCATGGCCGCAGCGGCCCCGAAATGCGCATCTTTGTGCCCAGGAACCGAGCCGGCTGAGCGAACGTCACGCCCGACGGGGCTCAGCCTCCCGCGACGCAGCCGAGGATCTCAGGGGCGGCGACCCAGATGTCGGCGTGGTTCTGCTTCCCGGCCGGGCAGAGCAGGGAGAAGGTATAGGTGAAGGTGACGACGCCGGTGGACGTCGACCCGGTAGAGGGGTCACCCGCCCGCCGCAGCAGGCCTCCTCAAGGGTGTGGATCAGCGCCCACGACGTCAGGCACGCATCCACGTACACAACTGTGGCCAGAGCCGTAGCACCCGTCCATGTTCGAGTGCTCCGGCTCTGGCCACAGTTGTGCACGGAGGGCCGCCGAGCACTACCCGGAGGCGTCTGTGACAGACACCGAACGCAGGGCGCGCTGCAGCGACGAGAGTGAGCCGAAGCCGCAGCGGCGAGCCAGGTCTGCGCGGGTCACCGAAGGCTCGGATCGCAGGAGTTCAAGGGCGGCGACGGTGCGCGCGTGCTGCAGGAGCTTGACGAACGTGGTCCCGCCGTTCTGCAACTCGACCTGGATGGTGCGAACCGCGACGTTGAGATGCCGCGCAACATGCTCGATGCGCAACTCGGCCTCATGGAAGTGGTCGAGGATGTAGCGGTGCACCCGAGAGAAGAGCGGCTCGACGGGCGTGCGGCGGCCGAACGCACTCACCAGCAGGCTCCGGACGACCTCGAGCGCCACGGGTTCGAGCGCCTCGGCGATCTCGGGCCGCGGGTCAACGATCGTGCAGGTGTTGGCGATGAAGGCCAGCAGCGGCGTGAGCGTGCCCGGAGTGACGCGTCGGCCAGGTGGACGCTCGTCCATGTCCGGCACCAAATCGGCGAACCGGGCGGCGTCCATGCTGACGTAGAGCACCTCGGTCCGCGGCCCTGAAGTCGTGAACCGGATGGGTGTGGTCCCCGGGCGCACAAGGCTGATGCCGGGGTCCCAGGACAGAATTCCTCCGTCGGACTCGATCTCCAGGTTCCCCCGCATCCGGATGATGAGTGTCATCGTCTCCGAGGAGAACTCGTCACGTGGCCACAACACCGTGGTCTCGGGCATCGTGACGTGCACGAACACCAGGTTGGGGAATCCGGCCACGCGGGCGGCCAGCTTGTCGCGCACGACGGTCTGGACCTGCAGGTTCGCCCTCTGCAGATAGGCGATGCCCTTCATCGAGGACCGGACCCCATCCTTGTCCTCGATGATGAAATCGCTGCGGACCAGGCGCTTTGTCCCAAGCCGCCCCTCCCACTTCTTCCGCCGCGCGTCGGCGTCGAGAAGCGGAGGCTGCTCAATCTCCTCTGTCGGCCCCATACCTGTGCAGCTAAGTATGAAGGCGGCATTTCGTCAAGGCGGCGGTGAAATTGCCACAAGCGACGCAACGTATGACCATCGGCATGCCGCAGGTGTCACCGATACCCACGGAGCGCCGCCGGGAGCACGGAAGCCCGACGCCTCGCAGGGGCGGGCACCGGCATAGGGGCCTCCGCTCACACCTCGGGGCTGAACACGTCCGAGAGCCCGTAGGCCGCGTGGATCACGTGGACCGGATGCACCGTCGAAACGCCGGTGGAATTGCGGATCTGCCAACGACAGGTCTCCGTGTCACACACCGCCAGACCCTCGTTATGCTCCTTGACCTTCTCGAAGAGGTTCCTGCCGACCGCCTGGGCGACGTCGTACTTCTCCTTCTTCAGGCCATAGGTGCCGGCGATGCCGCAGCAGTTCTCCTCGGACTCGATGACCCGGATACCCGGCACGAGCTCCATCAACCGGATGGCCGGCATGCCCATGCCCTGGCTCTTGACCTGGCACGGCGCGTGGTACGGGATCTTCATCTCCAGGGACTTGAAGTCCGTGGGCAACTCACCCTCGTCGAACAGATCGAGGAGGAACTCGCTGGTCTCACGCATGCGCGTGCCGACACTGCGCACAGCCGGGTCATCGACGCCCATGATCTCGTGCGCCTCATGCTTGATCATGCCCGCACAGGACCCAGAGCTCGAGATGACGGTCAGTTCCTTGCCGGCCGCGTTGAGCTGCTCACACAGCTTCACGACACGCTTGCGTGCGCTGTCGAAGAGCCCGTTCGACTGCTCGGCCAGCCCGCAGCAGCCCTGCTTCGGGACGAGGACCTCGAAGCCGAGGTGCTCGAGCACCTCGATGGTCTTCTTGGAGGTCTCCACCTCGAAGTAGGTGCCTGCGCAGCCGGTGAAGAACACGACTGGGCCGCGGTCGGGCTGCCCGGGGCGACGGGGGGCCGGCCCCTTGCGGTGCTTGAGCCAGCCCTTGATGCTCTGGCTCTGGGCGACGGGCATCGGCGCGTCGCGGTGCACGCCGACGACCTTCTCGACGGCGACGCGGATCGGCTTCTGCTTCAGCGCCCAGTTCGCGACGGGCGCGAACGGGGTCAGCAGGCGACCCTCGAGCTCGGTCTGCGTGATCAGCCGGTCGCGCAGCGGCATGTGGTCCTTCTTCATGACGGCGCGCGCCATGGAGTTGATCTCGGCGATCTTCACGTCCTGCGGGCAGTTGAGCGTGCAGATACCGCAGCTGGAGCAGTAGTCGAGCGTGTGGTCGACCGACTCGCCGTTGCGGAAGCGCTCGGCCTGCGGGCCGACGAACTTCGGGCCGCTGAACAGCGGGGTGACCTTCGCGACGGGGCACATCGTCTCGCAGATCGTGCACTTGACGCACTGGTCCAGCGACACGCGGTTCAGCTGCTGCGCCTCGTAGGTGTTGGGGTTGTCCTTGATGCGCGGGCTCACGGCCGCCAGGAGTTCCCACACCGTCTGCCCGGGCGCCAGTCCCGGCCTGGGCCCTAGCTCCTTCGCCGGGGTCTCGTTGGTGTCCAACAGGTCGCTCATCGCTGTCCTCCCGCGAGATTGCTGATGATGGCGTCAGCGGCGCGCACGGCGCTGGCGACGGCGATGCCCTCGCCGCTCTTCTCGTCCCATCGCTGGGCCCCGGCAAGCACCCCGCCGGCCGCATACAGGTTGCTGTAGACGGGCTTGTTGGTGGCCGGATCGACGACGACCATGTCGTCGTTGGTGGCGACGCCCACGCTGAACAGCGGCTGCTGCCCGGCCCAGGTGTCGTGGATGAGCTCCCCGGCCGGGATGGCCAGCGGGAGACCGAGGATCGTCTCGGACACCTTCTGGTAGGAGTCCAGCTCGAGAGTCCCGGACTCGAAACCACCCGCGGCAAGCAGGAACGCCCGCGCCTTCAGGTGCGTGTCGTGGCCGGTGGTGCCGACGACGCCGGCCTGAAGCACCCCGCCGGCGGAGTCGGCGCCCAGCACGTTGCTCCCGAGGAAGACCTCGACGCGCGCCTCCTTGGCGATGCGGGTGAGCCGGTCGTTGAGCCGCATGCCCGGCACGCCGGGCGGCGGCACCGGGATCTCGAACATCGGGGAGCCGACCTGCGCCCGCAGATCCGCGAAGGCCGCAGGGTCCTCGTGGCCGAGGACGGCGGGCAGCGCGATGGTCTCGCCCGGCCTCACCAGGGCCTTGAGCTGGTCGACGAGAGCGCCGCGGCGGGCCGGGTCGTCGAGCGCGCGGGCGATGTTCAGGCCCGTCGAGTCGACCTCGCCGTCGCGCGCGGGGAAGCTGACCCAGTCGGCGCGGGCCTCGAGACGGCCGCCGCCGGGCAGGTCGTTCAGCGCCAGGTTGCCGGCGATCAGTTCGGGCGTGAAGTCCTTGAACTCACGGATGCCGACGACCACCACCGCGGACCCGGCCGTCAGCGCGCCCGGCTTCGCGGGGTCGAGGCTGATGACGCCGTCGGCCATCGACGGCGGGTAGTAGGCGGTGGGTCGCAGCGCACCGACGGCGGTGGGAAGCGCGACGTTGACCTCGGCGTCACCGACGAGGTAGTCCTCCCCCACCAGCTCGGCGAGGTAGCGGACGCCCTCGCGGATCGCGTCGGCGCCGGTGTGGGCGTAGGGGTGGGGGATGTCGCTGGCGCGGTGCTGGTCGGCGAGGAACTCGTCGAGTTCGTCGAGCGGGCGCGCGACTCGCTGCGGCCGGTAGCCGAGCACGTCGACGGTGCCCTGACCGAGCTGTAGGCCGCCGCGGCCCTTGTGGACGAGCGCGACCGACAGGCCCGCCTGGCGCAGCCGGATCGCCGCGACGAGACCCGAGAGCCCCGCTCCGATCACCATGACGTCTCTCATCGGGCCACCTCCACGGCCTCGCTGTCGGTCGGGACACCCACGGGGTATCTCTCCGGCGGATTCTCGTCGCCCGGCGCGTGGTCGATGTCGAGCGTGCCGCGCATGATCCACTCGTCGAGCGCGGTCTGGCGCACCTGGGCGCCGGCCAGGATCGGCCACAGGCCCATCCAGCGGTGCTTCATGAACTCACGCAGTTCCAGCGTGGCGCCGGCGGAGTCCTGGATGCCGTTGGTGCACAGCAGCCCGGCGGCCCTGGTGGAGCAGAACCCACCCTGGCATGGGCCCATGCCGAGGCGGAGCCGACGGCGCAGGTCGTCGAGCGTGGCGTCGGGGTTCTCCTCGACCAGCTCAGTGAACATCTGCTTGCTCATCAGCTCGCACTCGCAGATGATCTGGTCCTCCTGGAAATGGTGGTCGCGTTCCTCGAGGCGGTGGGTCACCTTGTAGTTGTGCGTCTTCCTCGACGTGGGCACCGGCTCCTGGTCCGTGGTGCAGGGGCGGTCCTCGCCGAGCTGCTCGCACATGATGTCGACGATGCGCTTGGCCATCAGGCGGTAGGTGGTGAGCTTGCCTCCCGTGATGGTCAGCAGGCCGTGCAGGTCGTCGCGCTCGAGGTGGTCCAGTACCGACATGCCGCGGCTCATGTGGCGGGTGTCGGTGGCCTTGACGCGGTTGTCCTTGACCAGCGGCCGGGCTCCGGACCAGGCGTGCACGGCGCGGGCCTCGCGGAACCCGTCGATCATCGCGGCGCCGGAGTCGAGCATCTGCTGGACCTCGTTGCGCGGGATGGGCAGGTTGTCGGGGTCGTCGGCCTTCACGTCGGTGGTGCCGATGATGGAGACGGTGTGGACGGGGACGAGGATGTCGCCGTCGGCCGGGTAGATGCAGCGGTTGACCACCGAGTTCACGAGGCGGTGGTTCATCGCGATCATGATGCCGCGGCCGGGGACGACGTCGACGTCGTGGCAGCCCGCGAAGCCCGCGATCCGGCCGGCCCACGGCCCGCCGGCGTTGATGACGAAGCGGCAGTCGATCGTGATCCGTCCGCCGGCCTTACGGTCGATGCACTCGACGGCGGTGACCCGGTCGCCGACGCGGTGGATCTTGTCGACCTCGTGGTAGGTCAGCACGGTGGCTCCGTGTTCCTTGGCGGATTCCACGGCGCCCCACACCATCGCCCAGCCGTCGACGGTGCCGTCGAGGACGGCGAAGGCCCGCTTGGTGCCCTTGTGGAGCCGGGGTTCGCGCGACAGCGCCTGCGCGATCGTGATCTCCTCGGCCGGCATGTGTGCCTTCGCGGCGCCGGCCATGAAGCCCTCGGAGTACTCCTCGGAGTCCTCGGGCGTGACGACGAACAGGCCGCCCGTCTGTTCGACCGCGTCCGTGTGGATGCGGGTGATGATCGCGTTCTCCTCGGCGCACTCGCGCGCCGACTCGGGGTCCGAGATCACGTAGCGGCCGCCCGAGTGCAGCAGGCCGTGGTAGCGGCCCGTCGTTCCCTGCCCCAGATCGGCCCGGTCCACCAGGACCACGGAGAGCCCGCGCATCGCCACATCGCGCGCGACCCCGGCTCCCGTGGCACCGCCACCGATAACGACGACGTCGACCGACAGATCCGTCATGTCCACCTCCATGAATGGGTCTCTTGCACCTGCGCAATAACCCGTTCTGCCAGAGTAGAAGTGCTGCACCTTGGGAGCCATGTCGCTGAGCGGATGTGCACGGCGAGGTAACTCCGTCGGAACCAATGACCTGCACGTTACTACGCACGACGCCCACATCTGGTCGGCGGGGAACCGTTCAGCGGCGCTGCATGGACGCGATTTCCC
Source organism: Tessaracoccus lacteus (assembly GCF_029917005.1). NCBI lineage: Bacteria > Bacillati > Actinomycetota > Actinomycetes > Propionibacteriales > Propionibacteriaceae > Tessaracoccus > Tessaracoccus lacteus. The sequence goes on along the minus strand of NZ_CP123967.1, from coordinate 161,073 downwards.
ACACCGTCTTTGGCGCCATTATTTTGGATAGTCGCATGTTTTTAAAAAGGGGTCGCCGATTCTCCGTCCGGATGACATTTTCGGGCCCGTCAGGCCGGGACCTCGTCGTCCGACGGGGTCAGCGTCCAGCTCGCCAGCAGGCTGAGGGCACGCTCGGCGTCGGAGTCCGGCGGTGCACTGTAGACGTTGAGCCGCTGACCGGGGTCCCCGGGCAGTTCGAGGGCCTCGTAGTCCAACTCAAGGACGCCCACCAGCGGGTGATGGAGCCGCTTCCGCCCGGAGCGGTGGTAGCGGACGTCCTGCGCGGCCCAGAGCCGCCGGAACTCCTCGCTGCGGGTGGAGAGCTCGCCGATCAGGTCACTGAGGTCCTTGTCGTACGGGTCCCGACCGGCCTCGATGTGCAGGAAGGCGACGCAGTCGTCGGCGACCTTCTCGTAGTCGACGAAGAACTCGGGCGCCGACCGGTCGAGGAATGTGAAGCGGGCGGTGTTGGGCGGCTGGCCGGGCGTGTGGGCCTCGGCGTACTCGTAGATCGGCGCATACAGCGCGCGCCCGAGCTCGTTGCAGGCGAGGATGTCGAACCGCTGGTTGCGCAGGTACGCGGGGCTCTGGAGCTGGTCGAGGAGCCGCTGGATCGTGGGGCGGACGCGCCGCCGGGCGGCGGGCCTCTTGCGGGGCCGGGGCGTGCTCGCCGAGTGGACGAGCCGGAACAGGTGGTCGCGCTCGGTCTCGTCGAGGCTCAGAGCGTGGGCCAGCCCGTCGAGGACGCTCTCGGAGACGCTGCCGACGATCCCGCGCTCGAGTCGCGTGTAGTACTCGACGCTGATGCCCGCCAGGAGCGCGACCTCCTCGCGGCGCAGCCCCGTGACGCGACGGTTGGCTCCGTAGACGGGGAGGCCGGCCTGGTCGGGCGTGATCCGGGCGCGTCGGGAGGCGAGGAACTCGCGGAGTTCGGTGGTGGCGGGGCTCGGTCGGGTGGGCATGCTTCAACGCTACGCGGCCGGGGCGTCCTCGGCAGACCCTGCCAGTACCCCTCTCCGGCGGGTCTGGTTGGCTCGGTGAACCGGGCGTTTCCTGGATACATGAGCATTTCACGAACCCCGGCGGGAGCGACGACGGCGGGCCCGCAGCACCCGCGCGCCGTCCTTTTCATCATCCTGGTCAGCTACTTCCTGATCCTGCTGGACAACTCGGTGATCTTCACCGGGCTGCCCGCGATCAGCGAGGCGCTGAACATGAGCGCTGCGGGGTTGTCGTGGGTACAGGACGCGTACACGCTCGTGTTCGGCGGCCTCCTGCTGCTGGGTGCGCGCCTCGGCGACATCCTGGGTCGCCGTCGGGTGTTCGTCGCGGGTCTCGCGATCTTCGTGACCGCGTCGTTCCTCGTGGGCGTGGCGCCCGCGTCGTGGTGGCTCATCGCCGCGCGCGGCCTGCAGGGCATCGGCGCGGCGATCGTCGCCCCGTCGGCGCTGTCGCTGCTGACGGCCAGCTTTCCCGCAGGCCCGCAGCGTGACCGGGCCGTGGCTGCCTACGCCGCCACGGCGGGCATCGGCGCCAGCCTCGGCATGCTGGTGGGCGGGGCGGCCGCCCAGTGGGTTTCATGGCGGGCCGGCTTCTTCATCAACGTGCCGCTCGGCATCGCGATGGCGATCCTCGCGCCACGGTACCTCCCGGACACCCGTCCCGAGCCCGGCCCCTTCGATGTCGTCGGCGCGCTCGCCGCGACGCTCGGCGTCGGCGCCCTGGTCTTCGGCATCCTCGAGTCGGCCACGCGCGGCTGGGTTGACCCCGTTGTGATCGTCTCCATCGTCGCCGCGGTCGCGCTGATCGCCGGGCTCGTCGCCAACGAGCGCCGGGTCGCGCAGCCGATCATGCCGCTGCGCCTCTTCAACGACCGTCGCTGGGGCGCCTACGCGGCCCGCGCCCTCTACCTGGGCGCGATGATGGGCTTCTTCTTCTTCACGACGCAGCTCATGCAGGTTGTCCTGGGCTTCACGGCCTTCCAGGCCGGCCTCGGGTTCCTGCCGATGACCATCGTGAACTTCGCCGTCGCACTCGGCGTGCCGCACATCGCGAAGAGGTTCGGCTCCGCGTCCGTGCTGGCGGCCGGCGTCGCGTTCACGCTCGTCGGCATGGCGTGGCTCGCGCAGGTCGACAACGCGAGCGTCTACCTCACCGGCGTCGCGCTGCCGATGGTGCTGATCGGGCTGGGCCAGGGCCTCGCCTTCGCGCCGCTGACCAGCTACGGGATCATCAACGTGCAACCGGGCGATGCCGGCGCCGCCAGCGGCCTGGTCAACACCGCCCACCAGCTGGGCATGGCGACCGGCCTCGCGATCCTCGTCGCCGCCTCCGCCCACGCGGGCGACCTGACCGCCCAGGTCTCGGTCGCCATGACCTGGGGCAGCGGAATGCTGGCCCTGTGCCTGGTCGTCGTCCTGGCCGTGATCGTCCCCGCCCGCCAGCCGCAGCGGACCCCCGAACCCGCCGCGGCCTGACCCACCCCGACCCGGTTCCCTGAGCCGACCCGGTTCCCTGAGCCGACCCGGTTCCCTGAGCCCGACCCGGTTCCCTGAGCCCGACCCGGTTCCCTGAGCCCGACCCGGTTCCCTGAGCCCGTCGAAGGGCGTTGAGGAGGCTCCCCGGCGCCGACGACACGACTCAACCCGACCACCCCAAGGCACCCCAGTCCCACCTCTCGACAAGCTCGAGGCGTTTCGGCAGGGCATGTGCTGAGCCTGTCGAAGTGCTCAACGACCCGGTTCCCTGAGCCGACCCGGTTCCCTGAGCCGACCCGATTCCCTGAGCCGACCCGATTCCCTGAGCCCGACCCGGTTCCCTGAGCCCGACCCGGTTCCCTGAGCCCGTCGAAGGGCGTTGAGAAGGCGCCCCGGCGCCGACGAAACGACTCAACCCGGCCACCCCAAGACACCCCACCCCGACCTCTCGACAAGCTCGAGGCGTTTCGACGGGGCCTGTGCTGAGCCTGTCGAAGTGCTCAACGACCCGGTTCCCTGAGCCCGACCCGGTTCCCCCCGTCGAAGGGCGTTGAGAAGGCACCCCGGCGCCGACGAGACGACTCACCCCACCAAAGGAGAACCCCCATGAAGGCAACACTGTTCAACGAGGACGGCACCATCTCCCTCGGCGAGCGCCCCGACCCCCCTCCAGGAACCCACCGACGCGCTGGTCCGCGTCGTCCGCGGTTGTGTCTGCGGCTGCGTCTGCGGGTCAGACCTCTGGTACTACCGCGGCATCAACAAGCACCGGGCGGGCGGCATCGGACACAAGTTCATCGGCGTCGTCGAGGAGATCGGCAGCGCGGTGACGGCGCTGCACGTCGGCGACCTCGTCATCGCACCCTTCACTTTTCAGCGACGGGACCCGCCAGGCCTGCGTCGCGGGATTCCCGGCCAACTGCTTCCACGGCGGCTCGTTCGGCGACGGCATCCACGACGGCGGGCAGCCCCGGCGACACCGTCGCGGTCGTCGGTGAAGGTGTGGTCGGGCTGTCCGCGGTCCAGGGCGCGAAGCTGCTGGGCGCGACCCGGATCATCGCCCCCTCGACGAGCCTGCCGAAGTGCTCAGGGAACCGGAACCAGGCTCAAGGGAACCGGGGCCAGGCCCGAAAACCAACGCGCGTCAGTCGCGTAACTACATCGGTGTAAGACTTATCCGCAGGTGTGAACAAGTGTGTGGATAAGTCGGTGCATTATCCCCATGGGCGGTGCACAGCGCTGGATTCTGAGCGTGGAAAGCCTGGGGACGGCGCTGGCACGGGTTGTACACAGGGGGTGGACCGCTCAGACGAAGCGGACCCAGTTCGGGCCCTTGCCGGTCTCCACACGGTCGGAGAGGACCATGGTCCCGTTGTCGGCCAGGCGGTAGAGCGACGCGTGGCCGGACACCTCGCCGACGACGATCACCGTGGTGCCGTCGGGGCCGACGGTGAGGCCGCGGGGCTGAGCCTCGGTGTCGGTGAAGACGACCTTGTCGCTCAGCCTGCCCTCGCCGTCGAGCTCGACGGCGGCCACCGTCGACTCGCTGCGTTCGGTGCACAGGAGCCAGCGGCCGTCGGCGGCGAGCGCGATGTCGGCGCCCCAGATGAGGTGCCCGGCCTTGGGGTCGAGGCCGAGCGCGCTCGTGCGCAGCCCGCGGGTGGCGTCGTGAACGGGGACCTCCTCGCGCCGCTCGAGGCGGCCGCCCTCGGAGCGGTCGAAGCGGATGGCCTCACCGGTGAACTCCGTGATCACGTAGGCGTTGCGGCCGTCCGGCGCGACCACCAGATGACGCGGGCCGACGCCAGGAGTGACGTGGACCACGGGTTCGGACAGCTCGACGAGTTCCGAGTCCATGCCGATGGAGTACTGCCCGATCACGTCCGAGCCGAGCGACACGACATAGGCGTTCTGGCCGGTCGGGTCCGCGACGGCGGCGTGCGCGTTGCGGTACTCGACGCGGCTCGCGGGTTCGCCGATCACGCCGTCGGCGACGGGGTACGACGCCGCCCAGCCCCCGTGATACGAAGCGACCAGCAGGGTCGCCCCGCCGACGATCGCGACGTAGCCCAGCGGGTCGGGGACGTGCCGGCGGGCCACCTCGGTCAGGGCGCCGGAGGTGCGGTCGAGCCGCATCGTCACCACCGCCGGGGCGGGCTCCTTCACCGCGACGTAGACCAGGTCACCGTCAACCGCGAAGGTCGAGCAGCCGACGCCGACCTCGGTGGTCGCGACGACCTCCAGCGCGTCGTCGCTCACGCGGAGCGTGGAGACGGTCCCACCCTTGTCGTTGCCGACCAGCACCAGCGCATCTTCACTCATACCGCCATCGTAGGCAGGCTTCGGCTGCTCGCGTGGCACCCGACACTGGGGGCGGCGAGTGTGCGACGGTTGTCAGATCCCTGTCGTCCCACCCCTGTCGCTGGGCATGTCCCCTGTGAGAGGCTGAATCATGTCCACCTGGCTCATCTCCGGATCCTCCGGGCTCGTCGGCACCCGCCTCGTCCAGCTGCTGCGCCACGGCGACCACACCGTCGTCCGCCTCGTGCGGCGCAGACCCAACGGCCCCGACGAGATCGCCTGGGATCCCGCCACCCACGCACTCCCCGACGGCGCGCTCGACGGCGTCGACGTCGTCGTGAACCTGTCCGGGGAGACCATCGGGGGTCGCTTCACCGACGAGCACCGGGCCGCCATCCTGCGCTCACGCCTCGACGCGACCACCACCCTCGCAGAGGCCCTGGCCGCCGACCCCGGGAGCCGGACGCTGGTACAGGCGTCCGCGATCGGCTTCTACGGCCCCCGTCGGCCGGGCGAGCTGCTGACGGAGGGCTCGACGCGTGGGGACGGGTTCCTCGCCGACGTCGTCGCCACCTGGGAGCGCGCGTCCCGTCACGCGACCGCAGCCGGCGTCCGCACGGTCCTGCTCCGCACCGGCATCGTGCTGAGCGGCAACGGCGGCGTGCTGCAGCAGCAGCTCCCCCTGTTCCGACTCGGGCTCGGCGGGCCGCTGACAAGGCGCGACGCGTGGCTGAGCTGGATCTCGCTGGAGGACCTGGCCCGTGCCTACGTCCACGCCGGCCAGACGCCGTCGCTGTCGGGTCGCGTCAACGCGGTCGGGCCAGAGCCCGTGACGCAGGGGCAGTTCGCGAAGGAGGTCGGCGCGGCGACCCACCGGCCGTCATGGCTACCGACCCCCGCCGTCGGCCCGATGCTGCTGCTCGGGCGCCAGGGCTACGACGAACTCGTCAACACCGACCAGCGCGTGAGCTCCGCACGACTGGAGGGATCGGGCTTCGAGTTCCTCGACCGCGACGTGACCGCTGCGCTGCGCCGGGCGCTGGCCTGACTCAGGCCAGGGCAGCGGCGCGCACGAAGGCGACAGCCACCAGCGCCACGGCCAGGAGCCCGAGCAGGAGCCACTGGTAGCGTCGCCACTCCTTCGGGAGCAGCATGATGATCGCCGTGGCCGCGGTGCCCGCGACCAGGCCGCCGATGTGCCCCTGCCAGGAGACGTTGGCGAAGATGAACGAGAACGCGATGTTGATCGTCAGCCACATCAGGATCGTGCGTGGGTCTCCGCGGTGCTTGATGGCGGCGATCAGGTAGGCGCCGAGGATGCCGTAGATCGCGCCGGAGGCACCCAGCGTCTGCGTCCAGGGCTCGGTGAACAGCATGACGGACGCCGACCCGCCGATCAGCGCGATGAGGTAGACGGCCAGGAAGCGGGCGCGCCCGAGGATCGCCTCCAGGTTCGGGCCGAGCATGTAGAGCACGGCCATGTTGAACAGGATGTGCATCGCCTCGACGTGCGTGAATCCGGACGTGATGAGCTGCCACGGCTCGCTGGCCAGCCCGTAGCCCCACGTCATGCCGAGCGTCTCGCACGCCTGCTGGTTGGTGAAGAAGGTGCCGTCGGCCATGATCTGGCACCGGTTCGCCGGCATCAGCGCGAGCGTGTTCGTCAGCGCCCGGTTCGACGCGCCGGCGAGCTGTATGAGGACGAAGATCGCCGCGTTGATGCCGATCAGCACCAGCGTCGTCAGCTTGGGGTTCGTCGACCGCTCTCCGCCGTAGGGCAGCGACAGCTGGCGCGTCTCCTTGTGGCCCCGACTCACGCATTCGGGGCACTGGAAGCCGACGGCGCCTGGGACCATGCACTCCGGGCAGATGGGTCGCTCGCACCGCTGACACGTGATGCGGGTCTCGACTCCCGGGTGCCGGTAACAGGTCGGGGCGACGTCGTCCATGCCCCGCAGGATATCGAGCGGAGCCAACCAACCCCGGCGGGGTCAGTGCCTGCGCGACTCGGCCCAGGCCTCGCGGTCCTCGGGGTCGTTCATGATCAGGTAGACCAGCGGGCAGTCCTCGGGGCCGTGCACGTCGTACTGGCACAGCGTGCAGGGCTCGCCGGGTCGCAGCGGACACTTAGGGTCCGGGCGGCGGCGGGTCCTGGCGGGTGTTTCTGCGGTCATCTCGCTTTCAACTGTACGCCTGTGGATCGGTGTTCCCGAGTCCGCCGGCCGCCGGCTGGAGGCGGCCCGTGCAGGGGCCACCGATAGGTTTGTCCCCATGGCTCACGGACACTCCCACGGACCCGTCCCCGAGGTCGCGGTCGGCCAGCGCGCCCGCACGACGCTGATCGGATTCCTCGCGGTCGTCGGCGTGATCGCGGTCGCGGCGATGATCTGGTTGTGGCCGTCGTCGACCGAGCTGTCGTCGGCGCTGCAGAAGGTGGGCGACGCGCCGGGCGTCACGTACGAGGACGCGACGATCAACTCCGTCGCGATCGGGTGCGCCGACGCGATCGACAGCGCCGCCTGCAAGACGGCCAACGTGACCATCAACGACGGCGCCTACGCGGGCGAGACCGCCGACGTCGTGCTCAGCGGCGGCAGCGTCAACAACGGGCTGCGGCCGGGCGACATCATCGAGATCGCCCGCGTCCCCACCGGCGACGGCGAGGTGGTCTACTCCTTCAGCGGAGTCCACCGGCTGCCGGTGCTGATCGCGCTGGCCGTGATGTTCGTCGTCGCGGTGGTCGCGGTCGCGCGGCTCCGCGGCCTGCTTGCGCTGGTCGGACTGGCGGCCGGCGCGTGGATCCTGCTGGGCTTCATGCTGCCCGCGGTCATCGTCGGCAAGCCCGGCATGGCCGTCGCGCTTGCCGGGTCGACCGTCATCATGTTCATCGTCCTCTACATCGCGCACGGGATATCGCTGCGCACGTCGGCGGCGCTCGCCGGCACGCTGCTCGGGCTTGCGGTAATCACCGGGCTGGGCGCGATCTCGGTCGAGATGGCCCGCCTGTCGGGATTCGCCGACGAGAACGAGTACGACCTCTCCCAGCTCGCCCCCGCCATCAACTTCCAGGACCTGCTGATGGTCGGCATCATCATCGGCGGCCTCGGCGTCCTCAACGACGTCACCATCACGCAGGCCTCCGCCGCGTGGGAGCTGCGCGCCGCCGCGCCGCAGTGGACGCGCATGCAGGTCTTCACTGCAGGCATGAGGATCGGGCGCGACCACATCGCGTCGACGATCTACACCATCGTGTTCGCCTACGCCGGATCGGCGCTGACGATCATCCTGCTGCTCTACTTCACGGCCCGCGACACCATCGCGCTGTTGGGCCAGGAGATGTTCGCCGGCGAGGTGGTCCGGACGTTCGCGTCGGCGATCGGCCTGATCCTGTCCGTGCCGCTCACGACGGGCATCGCGGCGATCACCGTCGGCCCGGCGCGCACCCCCGACGAGGAGCCGAAGCACAGCTCGGCCCCGTCGCCCGCCTGATCGCCACACGAACCCTCCCCCATCGGTCCCGTTCAGCGACGCGGCAGCGACCCCCGGCCCACCGAGTCGCGATGAGCACGACACACTGCTCATCGTCGGAATTGCCCGACCTGAACGGTCACATCCCCAACGACAAGTGTGTCGTGCTCATCGCAGGATGGTGACGGGGCAGTTCGCCGGGCTACTCAGGACGTCTCGACAAGGCCCGGCGGCCACGGCAGGCTTGGGTCATGAGTACCCACGCCGCCGTCGGCTACCACGATTCGTTGCCCGCCTCGGACCCCGCGTCACTGGTCGACGCCCAGGTCGAGCGCACTGAGCTCCGCCCACACGACCTGCTGGTCCGGGTGGAGGCCGTCTCGGTCAACCCGATCGACACCAAGCAGCGTCTGCAGGTCAGGCCCGACGGGCTCCGCGTGCTCGGCTTCGACGCGGCGGGCACCGTCGAGGCGGTCGGGGACGAGGTGACGCTGTTCGCCCCGGGCGACGAGGTGTTCTACGCCGGCGTCACCAACCGGCCGGGCAGCAACCAGCAGTTCCAGGCCGTCGACGAGCGGATCGTCGGACGGCGGCCCCGCAACGTGTCTTTCGCCGACGCGGCGTCCCTGCCCCTGACGAGCCTGACGGCGTGGGAGTGCCTGTTCGACCGGCTCGGCCTCACGGCCGCGTCGTCGGGTCACCTGCTGGTGATCGGCGCGACGGGCGGCGTCGGGGCAGTCATGCTGCAGCTGGCCGAGGTCCTGCTGCCCGATGTGCAGGTCATCGCGACCGCCTCCGACGACGAGCGCGGCGCGTGGGTGCGACGACTCGGCGCAGACCACGTTGTCAACCACCGCGGCGACCTTGTCGAGCAGGTCTTGCGGGTCGCGCCGGGCGGCGTCGACTGGGTGTTCTCGTCGCACTCGCAGGGCCAGATCCCGGCGTATGTGGACCTGACCAGGGCCGGTGGCCACATCGTCGCCATCGACAACGGCCCTGCCGACGTGACGCCGCTGAAGCCGAAGTCGATCAGCTGGCACTGGGAGTCGATGTTCACCCGCGCCCTGTTCCAGACGCCGGACATGATCGAGCAGCACTTCATCCTCGACCGGCTCGCAGACCTCGTCGAGGCCGGCCAGGTGCAGCCGACGACCACCGCCGTCCTGCGCCCCATCAACGCGGCCAACCTGCGCGACGCGCACGCCCGCATCGAGTCAGGTCGCACGGCCGGCAAGTTGGTCCTCGAGGGTTGGGAGACCCCGCTCCCCTGAGGCTGTCGGTCCCTGAGCCTGTCGGTCCCTGAGCCTGTCGGTCCCTGAGCCCGCCCGGTTCCCTGAGCCCGCCCGGTTCCCTGAGCCCGCCCCGGTTCCCTGAGCCCGCCCGGTTCCCTGAGCCCGCCCCGGTTCCCTGAGCCTGTCGAAGGGCGCCGAGCGCAGCGAGGCGAAGCCCCGCCCAGTACCTCGCGAGGTCGATCGTGCGTTCCGTCGGCCGGCCGACGGAAACCACGATCTGCTTGCCAGTCCTCCCCACCGTCGTGCGTTTCGCCAGGCGCCACCCTTGCTGACGGACGCCACCCTTACCGACCGACGCCACCCGTCGGTGCACATGCCACCGCCATGGCGGTGGCATGTGTCGCTAGCGGTAGCGTCCGTCAGGAAGGGTGGCGTCGGTCAGCAGCGGCTGCGGACGCGACTGCTCGGCGACGGCAGGCCCAGGAAGCCCTTGGCCTTCGGGTCCATCGGGATGCGCGCGACGGACTGCAACTCCGGGTACCGCGCCCTGACGGCGGACTCGATGCGGTCATGCATGGTGCTCCCCGCGGCCGGGCAGTCCTCGCAGGCGCCGCCGAAGTCCAGCGTGAGCGTGTCCTCCGTCGCCGAGATGACGCGGATGGCCCCGCCATGCGACGCGATGTACTCCCCCAGCTCGCCCTCGAGGACGTCGCGCGCCACGGTCTCCAGCACGTCGGCCGACCGCTCCTGGACCTGCCAGCCGTCCAGGTCGAGCGCCGAGGCGACGGCGTCGCGGATGCGCGGCCCGTGCTCGGTCCAGCTCTTGCCGGGCGCGAGCCACGTCCACACACCGCCGCGCTCGACGTAGACCTTCGTAAGCACTCCGTACTCCATCAGCGGCCCGAGCGTGCCGGGCGCGCGCCACACGACGCCGACGGGGAGGTCGGTGTCGGTGACCCAGCGCACGGCCCGCGGGTCGACCGGGGTGGTCTGGGGGTGGATGACGCGCTTCATCACATCACCAGGCTGACGACGGTGTGCGCCGCGAACGCCGTCACCCACGCGACGACGCTCATGTAGCCGAACGCGATGGCCGGCCACTTCCAGCCGCCCGTCTCGCGGCGCATCACGCCGAGCGTCGACATGCACTGCATCGCGTAGACGAAGAACACCAGCAGAGCGGCGATCGTCGGGGGCGTGAACACCGGGGTCCCCTCGTTCGGGCCCGACGTGTACGTCATGTTCTCCAGGGCGGCGGCGGGATCCTCCGGGTCGGCCGCGGAAGCGACCTGGCCCATCGTCGCGACGAACACCTCACGGGCGGCCAGAGAGGACAGGACGCCGATGTTGACGCGCCAGTCGAAGCCCAGCGGCTCGAAGACGGGCTCGATGGCCTTGCCGATGGCGGCGGCTGCGGAGTTGTCGATGGTGTACGCGGCGACGGCGACCTCATCGGAGTTGTTGACGCCGGCGGCCTCCATGGAGGCGTCGCTGTGCAGCGGGAAGTTCAGCAGCACCCACAGCACGACGGTCGTGAGCAGGATGATCGAGGTGACCTTCTTCAGGAACGCCTTACAGGCCTCCCAGACGCTCAGCAGCACGGTGCGCATCCGCGGGATCCGGTACGAGGGCATCTCCATGTAGAACGGCATCGGGGTGCGGGAACGGCCGACGATCCGGCTGAAGAACCAGGCGGCGATCATGGCTGAGACGGCGCCCAGCAGGTACAGGCCGAACATGATCGTGCCTTGGGCACCGAAAGGACCCCAGCGCAGGTCGCTCGGCACGAGCATGCCGATCAGCAGGATGTACACGGGCAGACGCGCGGAGCAGGTCATGAGCGGCGCGCCCATCATGGTCGCGATGCGGTCCTTGGCCGACGGCAGCGTGCGGGTGGCCATGATGCCGGGGATGGCGCAGGCCACGGAGCTGAGCAGCGCGACGAACGCGCGACCCTCGAGCCCGGCCAACGCCATCACTCGGTCCATAAGGTACGCGGCGCGCGCCAGGTAGCCGGAGCCCTCAAGCAGCGATATCAGCACGAACAGCAGGGCGATCTGTGGCAGGAAGACCACCACGCCGCCGACGCCGCCGAAGATCGCGTCGCCGACGAAGCTCGCCAGATACGGGTTGGAGATCGATCCCCGCACCATGTCGCCGAGTGACGTCATCGCGCCCTCGAAGATCTCCTGCAGCGGCGCCGCCACCACGAAGATCGTCTGGAAGAACAGGTACATCGTCACGAAGAAGATGAGAGTGCCCCAGACGGGGTGCAGCAGTACGGCGTCGAGCTTGCCGGTAAGCGAATCGGGCTGCGGGGGCGTGTAGTGCGCGGCCTTCGCCACCGACTGGGCCCATCCGACGACCTCGTCGGTGGCGGTGGGGGGCGCGACGGGGGGCGCGGTCCAGCTGTCCGGATCGCCCATGATGGCGGTCAGGGCCGCGACGCCGCGCTTCTCGCCGGCAATGACGGGCAGCACCTTCAGCCCCAGCGCGCGCGACAGAGCGGCCGGGTCGAGCTTGCCGCCACGACGCAACAGCTCGTCGACGAACGTCAGGACGATGGCGACGGGTCTCCCCGCCTGCTGGACCTGCGCCACGAGGCCGAGGCCGCGCGTCAGGTTGGTGGAGTCGAGCACAACCAGGATGCCGTCGAGGTCGTCGGCGTTCTCGACGACCTGCGCGACGATCTCCTCGTCAGGGCTGATCGGGTCGAGTGAGTAGGTGCCAGGGAGGTCCTCCACGACGACCGAGCCTTTGGCGGTCTCGACGCGGCCCTCGTAGCGGGCAACCGTCACCCCCGGGTAGTTCCCGGTCTTGGCGCGGAGCCCGGTCAGCGCGTTGAAGAGGGTGGTCTTTCCAGCGTTTGGGCTGCCCACCAGCGCGACGCGGGCCACCCCGTCGAGGGTAGCCGTGATCGTCGTTCCGCAGTGCTCACTCATGACGCGCCACCTTCACCAGCTGTGCCTGCGCCTTGCGCAGGACGATTTCGGATCCGCCGACGCGGAACATGATCGGGTCGCCGAGCGGAGCGCGTCGGAGCCGGAGGACCTCGACGCCGGGCACGAAGCCCAGGTCGAAGAGCCGCCGGACGACGACGTCGTCGCCCTCGAAACCGACGACCGTCGAACCCTCACCGACGGCGAGGGCGTCAAGGGAGCGGGTCTGTTCACCGGCAAGCTCTTCTGGTGTCGTACATCGCCTGGCGGCGAACTGTTCCACAAGCGTCATGAAGGTAAGGTAACACTCACCAAACCTCCCAATTCAGGGGGGTGTCCTTTCCTCCCCTCATTGGAGAGCAATGATCACCAGGGCTTGTCAACCCGTCGTTGAGGACGATTGATTCCCCCCTTCCATACACGTGGTCGCTTCGGCCGTGTCGCTAACCGTGAACCTGATCCCGCGCCGGCGAGACCGCACGTTGCATCGCCTCTCAGATGGTTGAATCGGCCCGCACATTGAATCGTCGTCTGGGTGCGACGCGCGGCGACCTACGAACACCCACGAAATCGTCGATCACGCGACAGCCTATTGTGAGCGATGCTTCGGGGACAGAAAGGGACAGCTCGTGACAGTCATCATCGCCTTCATCGCGAACGTGTTGGTCGCGGTCGCCAAGACCATCGCGGCGGCCATCACGGGGTCGGCCGCCATGGTCGCCGAGGCGGCCCACTCCTGGGCAGATGCCGGCAATGAGATCTTCCTGCTCGTGGCTGACAAGCAGGCCGAGCGGCCCAAGGACCGCGCGCATCCCTTCGGCTACGGGCGCGCGTCGTTTGTCTGGAGCCTCATCGCCGCCTTCGGGATCTTTACCGCCGGGGCGATCGTCTCGATCACCCACGGCGTCTCCGAGCTGCGCGACCCGCAGCCGGTCGAGAGTCCCGCCATCGCGTACGCAGTCCTCGGCATCGCGGCGATCCTCGAGGGCATCTCGTTCACGCAGGCGCTGATGGAGTCGAGGAAGCTGGCACGGATCCGCGGGCGCGGCACCTTCGACTACGTGCTCGACACCTCCGACACCACGCTGCGCGCGGTGTTCTTCGAGGACGCCGCCGCGCTCGTCGGTCTTGTCATCGCGGGCGGCTCGATTCTCCTGCACCAGATCACCGGCAACGCCATGTGGGACGCCATCGGCTCCATCCTCGTCGGCGTGCTGCTCGGGATCGTCGCCCTGCTGTTGATCCAGCGCAACTTCATCTTCCTGCTCGGAACGAGCGTCCCGGCAGAGCTGCGCAACGCGGCCGGCTGGTCCATCCTGCACTCGCCCGGGGTCTCCCGCGTCACCTACCTGCACATCGAGTTCGTGGGGCCGAACCGGCTGTTCCTGGTCGCCGAGGTCGACCTCACCGGCGACGATGTGGAGCACGATGTCGCGCGCCGACTGCGCGACATCGAGCGCCGCATCGCCCAGCATCAGCTGATCGAGGCCGTGACGCTGTCGCTCTCGGTCGACGACGAGGCGTCACTGGAGTTCACGCAGCCGACGACGAAGGCCTCGGCGCTGCTTGCCAGCTTCGACTTCCCCGCCGCGCAGGCATGATCATCCCACGCCGGACTGCGGTCTCTGAGGACCCGGCTCCCTGAGCCCACCCAGTTCCCTGAGCCCACCCCGGTTCCCTGAGCCCACCCCGGTTCCCTGAGCCCGTCGAAGGGCGCCGAGCGGAGCGAGGCGGGCCCCCTTCGCTGCGCTCAAGGCGTTTCGACAGGCTCAACGATCCGGTTCCCTGAGCCCACCCGGTTCCCTGAGCCTGTCGAAGGGCCCCGAAGCGAGGCGCCCCCCACCAAGACCTTTCGCTTCGCTCAAGGCGCCTCGACAACCTCGGCGAACCGGTTCCCTGAGCCCACCCGGTTCCCTGAGCCCGTCGAAGGGCGCCGAGCGGAGCGAGGCGGGCCCCACCAAGACCCTTCGCTTCGCTCAAGGCGCCTCGACAACCTCGGCGAACCGGTTCCCTGAGCCCACCCGGTTCCCTGAGCCCGTCGAAGGGCGCCGAAGCGAGGCGCCCCCCACCAAGACCTTTCGCTTCGCTCAAGGCGCCTCGACAAGCTCGGCGAACCGGTTCCCTGAGCCCACCCGGTTCCCTGAGCCTGTCGAAGGGCGCCGAGCGGAGCGAGGCGGGATACCTGACCCCACCGACCCCGACGGCTACCGACTTCCGCCGACGCGCGACACACTGGAGGCATGGTGAAATCTCTGGACGACGCGGAGCGCATCGTCATCCTGAGCGGCGCAGGGCTGTCGACCGCGGCCGGCATCCCCGACTTTCGCGGTCCGGAGGGTCTGTGGACCCGCGACCCCTATGCGGAGCTTGTGTCGACGCTGTCGTGGTACCTGCGCGACGAGGACGTGCGCAAGGCGGCGTGGCGCCGTCGCGCCGACCCGGCCGCATGGGCCGCCCGCCCGACGAGGGCCCACAGGGCGATCGTCGACCTGGAGAGGGAGGGCAGGCTGCGGGCGATCGTGACGCAGAACACCGACGGGCTGCACCAGCTCGCGGGCTCGTCGCCGGAACTGGTGCACGAGGTGCATGGCTCGATGCGGACATGGCGGTGCGAGATGTGCGGCCGGACGGGGCCGATGGAGGAGATGGTGGATCGGGTCCGCGCCGGCGAGGAGGACCCGCGCTGCCCGTTCTGCGGCGGCATCACCCGGGCGACGGTGATCCTGTTCGAGGAGGTGCTCGACCCCGCGGTGCTGGAGGCGAGCGTCGCGGCGGTGGAGGACTGCGACGCGATCGTCGCGGTGGGCACGACGCTGGGCGTCTACCCCGTCGCAGGCCTGTTCCCGCTCGCACTGGAGCACGGGGCGCTCGGGGTCATCGCGAACGCGTCGGAGACGGCCTTCGACGACGAGGCCGACGAGGTGGTCCGCGGCCGGCTCGACGACACCCTCCCCGCCCTCCTCGGCACCCCCGACGTCCAGTGACCACCCGCTCGCCCTCCCCCCGCGATGAGCTCGACACACTTGTCGTCGCGGAAAACGACCGGAAAAGCGCCCAAGAGGCCGACGAGAAGGACGAAGTGCTCATCGAGGATGCCGCGGCGACCGTCGAGGCCGTCCTCGACGTCGTGTCGCTGATCCCGCCTGGGCGGGTCGCGACGTACGGCGACATCGCCGAACTCGTCGGCACCGGCCCCCGACGGGTGGGGACGATCATGGCTCAGGTCGGCGATCAGGTCACGTGGTGGCGGGTAACCAACGCCCGCGGCGCGCTGCCGCCGCACCTCGTCGACGAGGCGGCCCGCCGCTGGGCCGCGGAGGGCACGCCCATGGCGCACGACCGCTCGCGATGTCTCCTGCGTGAGTGTCGCGCGGACCTCGAGGCCCTTGCCGAAGCCGTCGAGAGCGCCTGATCGACGACGCATCCCGACGGGGCGGCCGCGCGCATCCTGTGGACAACCGAGATTACTGGAGTTCCCGGCATCGGAACGGTCATCACCAGAGGTATGAAGAACTACCTCCGTGCCGCCGCCGAGCGGGAACTCGTCATCAACGCCGCCCAGCGACCCGCGTGGTCGAGGGCGCTCAATTCCACCCGCTACCGCGGCGAGCTCGCCACAGTGCTGCCCGGGATCTACGCCATCGCGGATCGACGGCAAGACTTCGACGTCCGCATCGCCGCGCTGCTCGTCGCGGAAATCGGGCTGAAAAGGGGCGGACCTCGCGACGACAAGTGTGTCGTGCTCATCGCACCGCCACGGCAGTCGACCGAGCCGGCGGCGCGGACCCACCCGCAAAGGAACCGACGACCGGCGGCCCGTGAGCCGCCGGCCGTCCGGGTGGTGCGTCGGTCAGCCGACGAGGTGGCGCATCGCGGCCTGGTAGAGCTCGACGAAGCGGTACTCGCGGGCGCCGGCGGCGTCGGCGTCGAAGGGCTCGTCAGCGGCCAGGAAGTCGGCGACGGACTCGCCGGCGGCCAGCGTCGGGACCGCGGAGTCGAAGATGCCGTTGTCGGTCATCAGCTGCCGCACGGCCGGGTCGGCGCGGAAGGCACGGGCCTTCTCCGCGAGCATCAGGTAGGTCTCCATGTTCGCCTTGGCGGAGTCCCAGATCCCCTGCATTCCCTCGGTGCGCGACGGCTTGTAGTCGAAGTGGATCGGGCCGGTGTAGCGGGAGCCCTCCGGGTCGGACGGGAACCCGTTGACCAGCAGGTCGACGGTGAAGAAGGCGCTGAGCAGGTCGCCGTGGCCGAAGCACAGGTCCTGGTCGTACTTGAGGCCCTTCTGGCCGTTGAGGTCGATGTGGAACAGCTTCTTAGCGTGCAGCGCCTGCGCGAGGCCGTGCGTGTAGTTGAGGTTGGCCATCTGCTCGTGGCCGGTCTCCGGGTTCAGGCCGACGATGTCGCCGTGCTCCAGCTCGGCGATCAGGCCGAGCGCGTGGCCGATGCTCGGCAGGAAGATGTCACCGCGGGGCTCGTTCGGCTTGGGCTCGAGGCCGATCCTCAGGTCGTAGCCCTGCGACTTGATGTAGCCCGCGACGGTGTCGAGGCCCTCCTTGTAGCGGTCAAGCGCGGCGTAGAGGTCCTTCGAGGAGTCGTACTCGGCGCCCTCGCGGCCGCCCCACATCACGAAGGTGGTGGCGCCCGACTCGGCGGCGATATCGACGGCGTTGAGGACCTTGCGCAGGCCGAAGCGGCGCACGGAGCGGTCGTTGGCGGTGAGGCCGCCGTCCTTGAAGCAGGGGTGCGAGAAGGTGTTGGTGGTCACCATCTCGATGACGAGGCCGGCCTTGGCGGCGGCGTCACGCAGCTGCGCGACGCGACCCTTCGCGACGTCGACCGGCGCGTCGAACGGGTAGACGTCGTTGTCGTGGAACGTGATGCCCCAGGCACCGAGCTCGGCGAGCTTGTCGGAGTACTCCCACGGGTCCAGCGCCGGGCGGGTGCTGGTGCCGAAGGGGTCGGTGCCGGTCCAGCCGACGGTCCAGAGGCCGAAGGAGAACTTGTCCTCGGGGGTGGGCTTGCGCATGTTCGCTCCTCGTTGCGGGTTAGCTGCAGATCCGGGACTACCTCGTCCCGTCTTTTGTTGTTGTCTAATACTTATACGAGTTATCGTTAATGTCAACCACATCGAGGTGGCGCCGCCACCACGACCGGCCGACGCAGGAGGACCTCATGACGCCGAACACCCAGGCCGGCATGACGCAGGCGTTCGTGCGATCCACGAACCTGGCTCTGGTCCTTGATCGCATCACCCGGGAGTCCGGCTCCGTCTCACGTGCCGACATCGCGGGGGCGCTCGGTATGACCCGCTCGACGGTGTCCCGGCTCGTCGACGACCTCGTCCTCGGCCGCCTCGTCGTCGAGGGCGAAGCCATCGGTGGCCTGCGCGGGCGCCCGGCCGTCCCCCTGTCGCTGAGCGCGGGGACTGTGGTCTCGCTCGGGCTCGAGGTCAACCTTGACCGCATCGTCGCCACGGTGGTCGACCTGTCCGGGGCGACGCTCGGCGTCGCCAAGGAGGCGATCGACGCCCTCGACCTCGGATTCAAGGCGACCATGGCGATCGCGACGCGCCTCGCGGGGCGGCTTCTGGGCCAAGCCCCTGATCAGGCCCGGCTGGCCGGGGCCGTGCTCGCCGTGCCGGCACTCGTCGCGAAGGACGGGCGCAGCGTCGTACGCGCGCCGAACCTCGGCTGGGACGGGCTGGACCCGTCGTCCATGTGGGACGTCACCTTCCGGGGCGAGCCCGTGCCGCTGCGCGTGGCCAACGACGTCGACTGCTCCTCGCTGACGCTCATCCAGGAGTCGCCCGACGCGTCGTTCCTTTACCTAACGGGCGAGGTCGGTATCGGCTCGGCCGTCTCGATGGACGGCCAGCTGCTGTCCGGCCGCCACGGGTGGGCCTCCGAACTCGGCCACATGTGCGTGGAGCCCGGCGGGGCGGTCTGCGGCTGCGGGGCGGACGGTTGCCTCGAGACCGTCGTCGGCAGGCCCGCACTGCTGGCCGCGAGCGGACAGAAGGACCTCGACGCCCTGTGCATCGCGCTGGATACAGGCGACGAGCGCGCCCTCCTGGCCATCGACGGGGCGGCGAAGGCCCTCGGGATCGCCGTCGGCGGCGCCCTGAACCTGCTCGATCTCACCACCGTGAACCTCGGCGGCCACCTCGGAGTGCTGGGCGAGTGGCTGAACCCCCTGCTGGCCGCGGAACTGGATCGTAGGGTGCTGTGGTCGACGTACTCCGAGATCGAGCTGGCGTCGGTGTCGCAGGCACCGCTGCGGGCGGCGATGGGCGCCGGACTCGCCGCGCTCGCTCACGTGCATGCCGACCCCGCCGCCTGGGTCGAGCCGCTGCTGGAACGCTGACGCGGGTCGTCGGTCCCGCCACGCCGGCGCCGGTCCGGTGGGGCGCGATGAGCACGACACACTTGTCGTCGCCGAAATCGGTCGATTTCAGCCCGAAATCGCCGACGAGCAGGAGGATGTGCTCATCGCGGCCCGGGGGGTCGGTCAGAGCGACATGTCGATCACGGCGCGGCCGCGGATCTCCCCGTGGCGAAGCAACGCGTACCCCTCGGCCACATCCTCGAGTGCGAACCGTCGGCTCACGATCCCGCGGTAATCGATCTGGCCCTTCGCGGCCATGTCCACGACGCGCGGCAGGTCGTGCCGGGTCCGCGCGCCATACGACCCGACGATCGACTGGGATCGGCGGACCGTCTGGTTGATCTCCACCCCGGCGGTCTGGACTCCGGCGCCCAGCCCGATCGGGACCATCCGCCCGCCGTCGCGGACCACCGTCAGCGCCGTCGTCCAGGTCTCCGGCCGGCCGAGCACCTCGAAGGCGACGTCGACGCCGCGCCCACCGGTCAGCGCGAGGACCTCCGTCCTAGCGTCCGACGTGGCGGAGTTCACCGCGGCGGTCGCCCCGAGGCGCATCGCATCGTCGAGTTTGTCGTCGGCGATGTCGATGGCGATGATCTGACTGGCGCCGAACGCCCGGGCGATCTGGATCACGTTAGATCCGACACCGCCGGTGGCGACGACAGCGACGGAGTCGCCGAACCGGACGTCGCCGCCGTGGCGCACCGCCCCGTATGCCGTCATCGCTGCACAGCCGAGGATCGCGCCGGCCACCGGGTCGATCCCGTCGGGCAGCACGGTCACCGACGTCGACGGGATCACGCAGTACTGAGCGAGGCCACCCATCGAGTACATCCAGATCGGCGACCCGTCGACGTCGAACAGGCGCGTCGTGTCGTCGTAGAGACGCCCACGAAGCCGGTTCATGGTGAAGAAAGGCACGCAGAGGTCGTCGCGACCAGCGGCGCACGACTCGCAGCGTCCGCACGGCATCAGGAAGGCTCCGGCGACGCGGTCACCGACAGCCACGGTCGGCTGTCCATGGTGCGGGCCCACCTCCACGACCTCTCCGGCCACCTCATGGCCGAGCACACATGGCATCGGGAACGCGATGGCACCCCCGAGGACGTGCAGGTCGGAGTGGCACATCCCGCAGGCGGAGACCTTGACGAGAACCTCCCCCTCCTTCGGGCGGGGTGTGCGGATCTCCTCGACACGCAGCCCTGCAGCGGGGTCGCGCAACACCGCGGCCTTCATCAGTTCGGGGATCTCGATGGTCATCGGCGCCTCCATGCCTGGGTGCGGCGCGACTCTGCGCCGCCTGAGGCAATTGTAAGGCTCAAATACTGTCCATGTCTATACATTTTAGTTTGAGCAGATCCTCCTTCCCGTCGCGCGATTCGGGCTGGGAACGGGCAGTTTCGAGCGACGACAAGTGTGTCGTGCTCATCGCAGCCCCGACGGGAGGGGTCAGAGTCCGCAGGTCGTGCTGCCGCCGGGGAGGCGGTGGCGGTTCCGGGCGACGAGATCGTAGGCCGCGCCGGCCACCTGCCGCACTCCGGG
Source organism: Tessaracoccus lacteus (assembly GCF_029917005.1). Classification (NCBI taxonomy): domain Bacteria; kingdom Bacillati; phylum Actinomycetota; class Actinomycetes; order Propionibacteriales; family Propionibacteriaceae; genus Tessaracoccus; species Tessaracoccus lacteus. Next base: position 140,712 of record NZ_CP123967.1, on the reverse strand, counting down.
CAGCGTCAGGAGTCGTCCCACGAGCGGCCAAGGGGGCCTCCCCGCACGAAGGATGCGGGCGATCGCGTCGCTCCCGGTGAACACCGCGCCCTCGTCGACGACATGCAGCGTCTCCAGACACTTGTCCACAGTGAGGCCGAGCGATGGGAGGTCCACCCGCTGCAGGGGCTCCGCAGAGACGTCCGCCCGGACCGTGCGACCCGTCATGAACCCCACCGCACGCGTGCAGAAGCCGCAGTCCCCGTCGAAGAGGACCATCGGGTCACCCACAGTCCCCATAGCACATCTCCCGTCATCCACACCGTTACCCACAGACCCAAGACCTCTCTGAGGCTACACAAAGCCCCTAGTCAGACACCATCCTGAGCGTGACCTGAGAATCTTATGGAATCGAGTTATCCACAGCTGGGGATGGTGTGGTTACTACTGGCCTGTTGAGGCCGACTATCCCCGTGACTCGTCATCGTCGTCGGCCTGTTCCGGCTCCGGGACGCCGTCAGCGTCGGTTTCGGAGGGAGTTTCCACGACTGTTTCCGCCAGGGGGTCTCCACCACTGTCCCCAGTGTTGTCCACAGGCTCCTCGACGTCGCTCACGCCCCGCTTCCACGACCACACGAACAGCGCGATCCCGATCACGATCATCGGGATCGACAACCATTGCCCCATGCTGAACCCGAGGCCGAGCAGACCGAGGTAATCGTCGGGCTCGCGCCAGTACTCGGCGATGAAGCGGAAGATGCCGTACCCGGCCAGGAAGAACCCGGCGACCTGCCCGCGGTAGCGCGCCTTCCGCGCGTAGATCCACAGCAGAATGAAGAGCAGCACGCCCTCGAGCAGCATCTGGTAGAGCTGCGACGGGTGGCGCGGCACGTCTCCGCCCGTCGGGAAGATCATCGCCCAGGGCAGCCATTCGGGGGCCTCACGACCCCACAGCTCGCCGTTGATGAAGTTGCCGAACCGCCCGGCGGCCAGACCGATGGGCGCAGCGGGGACCAGGAAGTCCGCGACCTGCAGGAAGGGGCGGTGGTTCCGCCACGCGTACCAGGCGATGCCCAGCGCGACGCCAATCGCGCCGCCGTGGAAGCTCATGCCACCGTCCCACAACTTGAAGATCTCCAGCGGGGCCGCGAGGTACTTCCCGGGCTGATAGAAGAAGCAGTAGCCGAGTCGGCCGCCCACCAGGACGCCGACGATCGCAGCCAGGAGCAGGTCCTCGATGTCGGTCGGACCCCATGCCTTCGGGCGAGTGATCGAGCGGTAGGGCTCCTTCTTCAGCCGCACACGCATCAGCCCGTACGCCATCGCGAACGCCAGGATGTACATGATCGCGTACCAGTGGATCTTCAGCCCGAAGATGTTGATGGCGACGGGGTCGAAGTCCGGGAAGGTCAGCACCAAGGGATTCACAGGATCAAGCTTCGCACACGCCGCAACGGTGACCACCCCGTCGGCGACTGGTCAGGGCAGGCGCTGGGCGATTCTCGTCGCCGGACCGGGGAGAAGCGGGCACTACTCGCTAATCGACGGTACGCGCCCGCGACGACGGTGGTTGCCCGGACGAGGAGGTGAACGAAACTCGTCGCAAGACCAAGGAGAAGCGGGCACTGCCCACTTTTCCGAGGGTGGCACCAGCGTCGACGGCACGGGATGGGCGAGGCATTGGGCGATTCTCGTGACCAGACCGGGGAGAAGCGGGCACTGGTCGATTTTCGGGTGGGTGTGGCGGCGTGAGGCAAGGCTCAGCGAACCGGGTGGCGCTCAGCGAACCGGATCGTTGAGCCTGTCGAAACGCCCTGAGCGCAGCTCACCGGATCGTTGAGCCTGTCGAAACGCCCTGAGCGCAGCTCACCGGATCGTTGAGCCTGTCGAAACGCCCTGAGCGCAGCGAAGGGTTCCAGAACCTTCCGGCTGCGGGGCCGTAAGGGTGGGGCGCGGAGGGATCGGCCGCGCCCCACACGTCCGTTCTACTCCTCGCGCTGGAAGCTCATCGTCGCGGCATAGGCTCCGCGCTCCGAGGGCCACCGGCTGGTGACGGCCTTGAGCTTCGTGACGAACTGGAGTCCCTCCGGGCCGTGGATGTGGAGGTCGCCGAGCAGCGAGTCCTTCCAGCCGCCGAAGGAGTAGTAGGCCACCGGGGTGGGGATCGGGACGTTGATGCCGACCATCCCCGCCTCGACGTCGAGCTCGAAGCGTCGGGCGACGCCGCCGTCGTTGGTGAAGATCGCCGCGCCGTTGCCGAAGGGCGAAGAGTTCACGATCTTGATGGCCTCGGCGTAGTTGTCGGCGTGAACGACGGTGAGGACCGGGCCGAAGACCTCCTCGTGGTACACGGGGGCCTCGAGGGGCACGTCGTCGAGGATCGTCGGGCCGAGCCAGAAGCCGTCCTCGTAGCCGTCGACGGTGTGGCCGCGGCCGTCGAGCACGACGGAGGCGCCACGCTGCTCGGCGTCGTCGATCAGGCCGGTGATGCGCTGCCGCGCCGCCCGGGAGATGACCGGGCCCATCTGCACGCCCTCGTCCATGCCGTAGCCGACCTTGATCTTTACGGCGTTAGCCTTGACCATCTCGGCCAGCTTCGGCCCGATGCCGCCGACGGCGACGACGACGGGCAGCGCCATGCACCGCTCACCCGCCGCGCCGAAGGCGGCGGCAGAGATGTGCTGGGCGGCGAACTCGAGGTCGGCGTCGGGCATCACGATGGCGTGGTTGTTCGCGCCGCCGAGTGCCTGCACGCGCTTGCCTGCAGCGGTGCCCTTCTCCATGATGATCCGCGCGACGGGAGTCGAGCCGACGAAGGAGACGGCGTTGATGCCGGGGTGCTCGAGGATGTCGGTGACGGTGTCACGGCCGCCGGCAACCACGTTGAACAGGCCGTCGGGCAGGCCGGCCTCCTGGTAGAGCCGTGCGATGAGCATCGAAGCAGTGGGCGTCGGGGAGGCGGGCTTCAGGATGAAGGCGTTGCCAGCGGCCAGCGCGATCGGGTGCATCCACATCGGCACCATGATCGGGAAGTTGAACGGTGCGATGCCCGCGACGACGCCGACCGGCTGCCGCAGCGACACGATGTCGACGCCCGAGGAGATGTCGTAGGACTGGTTGCCCTTGAGTGCCGCGTTGATGCCGCAGGCGAAGTCCAGGGTCTCGCGGCCGCGCTGGATCTCGCCGAGCGCGTCGCTGTAGTCCTTGCCGTGCTCGGCGACGATCGAACGGGCCAGCTCATCGGAGTTCGCCAGCACGAGCTCGCGCATCTTGAACATGATGGCGGTGCGCTTCGCGAGCGACGCGCGTCCCCACTTCGCCTGCGCCTCGCGGGCGACGCTGACCGCATGGTCAAGGTCCGCGCGGCTGGCGGCGAGCAGCTCCGCCTCGACCTGACCGGTCGCCGGGTTCTCGACGGGGATCCTGCCGGCAGGGTCGCCGGTGTAGGGGGCGCCGCCGATCCAGTGCGTGATGGTCCGGGTCGCCGTGGTGGTCTGGGTCATAACCCTTGCCTTCCTTGTTCTGGTGCCTCGCCTGCCGGGCGCGCCGGTGTGCCGATCAGCGAAGCTTTGTTAGAACAATAACAGGTCAAGTCACCCAGGACAACGGGGTGCCGACCATGGAATCGTGATCACCCCCACGTTCCTTGACGGACCAAGCGAGAGGCACCTAGCCTGAGGGGTATCAATGTTCTGACAAAGGAGCCAGTATGGATACCGCGCTGACCCCGAGCACCGTCGCTCTGGTGGGCATCGGACGCATCGGCATCATGCACGCCCGCCTGCTCGCCCACCACGACCTGGTCGGGCGACTCGTGCTCGCCGACGCCGACTCGGCGCGCGCCTCCCGCGCGGCCGACGAGCTTGGCTGCGTGAGCTCGACGGTGGACGCCGTCTTCGACCCGTCCAACCCGCTGGGCCTCGACGCGATCGTCATCGCGACGGCGACCAACACCCACTCCGAGCTCCTGATCCGTGCCGCAGCGACCGGCATTCCCACCTACTGCGAGAAGCCCATCGCGCTCGACCTCGCCGAGGCCCGCGCCGCGCAGCACGCGCTGGAGGCCGCGGGCCTGCCGCACCACATCGGCTTCCAGCGCCGCCTCGACGTCGGCTACACCCGCGCGAAGCAGCTTCTCGAGTCCGGCGAGCTCGGCGAGCTGCGCCGCGTGCACGCCCTCACCGCCGACCAGTACCCGCCCGCCGACCAGTTCATCCCCGGATCGGGCGGCATCTTCGTCGACGCCAACGTCCACGACTTCGACATCCTGCGCTGGGTGACCGGGCGCGAGGTCGTCGAGGTCTACTCGGTCGGCGCCGCGCGCGGGTCCGACGCCTTCGCGGCAGCGAACGACGTGTCCGAGGCCGTCACCGTCCTCACCTTCGACGACGGGACGCTGGGCACCGTCCACTCGTCACGCTACAACGGCCAGGGCTACGAGGTCCGCCTCGACCTGATGGGCACCGAGGGCACCGCGAACGTCGGCCTCGACAACAAGGTGCCGTTCCGCTCGACCGAGGACGGCGTCGAGTTCCCGCCCGAGGCGCCGTGGGACGACTTCATCGAACGGTTCCTCCCTTGCTACGAGCGTGAGCTCGACCACTTCCTGCGCAACCCGGTGCGCGGGCTGCCGAGCATCTGCACCGCCGCCGACGCCGTCGAGGCGCTGCGGATCGCGCTGGCCTGCAAGCTCTCGCGCGAGCAGCACCGCAGCGTCAGGCTCGACGAGATCCTCTGATACGACGGGGCGCCCGCCGCCGGGCGGGCGCCTCAACGTCAGATCTCGGCCGGCCGCCAGCTCGGCGGCTTGGATGGCAGTACGGAGCGCAGCAGCGCCACGGACTGCTCGACGCCCTCGAGGGCGTCCATGAGCACGTCCTCGTGCTCGATGCTCAGCACGCCGTCGTAGCCGGCCGCGCGCAGATCAGCCAGGAACTGCGCCCAGAACTGCTGACCGCCGGGGTAGCCCCGCCCCAGCGTCACGTAGTTCCACGGCCGCTCGCCGGCCTCCTCGGGCGGCTGCGTGCCGAGCACGCCGTCGACGTCGACCTGCGGGTGCTGCAGCCGGGCGTCCTTGGCGTGGACGTGGTGGATCGCCCCGGTCAGGGCCCTGGCCAGCTGCCGCGGGTCCGCGCCCTGCCACATCGGGTGCGACGGGTCCAGGTTCGCCCCGACGATGTCGCCCACCTCGCGGCGCAGCCTGAGCAGCGACGACGCGTTGTAGACCAGCTGCTGACCGTGCATCTCGACGGCGAACCGCACCGCCCGGCTGCGCCCAAGCTCGGCCAGGCCCGCCCAGTACGGCAGCGCAACCTCATTCCACTGGTAGTCGAGGATCGCCTGGGTCTCCGGTGGCCACGAGGTGGTGATCCAGTTCGGCGTCCGCTCCCCCGCCGCACCACCGGGCAGGCCGGACATCAGCACGACGGTGGGCACCTCGAGCAGCGACGCCAGCTCGACCGTCGCCCGAACGACCGCGTCGACCTGCGGCCCGGTGACCGGGTGCAGCTGGTTGCCGTTGGCGTTCAGCGCGGAGATGCGCATGCCCCTGTCGGCGAGCCTCGCCTCGAACTCGCCGCGCAACCGGTCGTCGGAGACCAGCTCGAACACGTCCAGGTGCGGCGCCTCGGACCAGCCGCCCGTGCAGAACTCCAGGTCGGCGACGCCCAGCGCCTCGGCCGCGTCGAGGACTCCGTCGAGGGAGTAGGCAGACAGCGAGTCGGTCAGCAGCCCGATCCTCATGTCACGCCTCCTCGACGGCGACCCAGCCGCCTTCGTTCATCGACTGGACCAGCGCCAGCGCGACGCGCGTCGTGCGCAGCGCCTCCTCGACGGTGGCCGCCTCGGCCGGGACGGTGCCGGCCGAGGATGCCGCGACCCAGGCGGCGAGCTCCGCACGGTAGGCCTCCGCGAACCGGGGCCGCCAGTCGGCCGGGTACGCGGTGGTCCGCTTCAGGCCGGAGCTGACCACCAGCGGGGCGCCGTCGACCAGCGTCGGGGCGCCGGCCAGCTCGACCGAGGCCCGCTCGCACACCGCCTCGCACCGCACGTCGTAGCCGTACTGCGCGTGCACCTGCACCTCCACGGTGTGCAGCACCCCGCCCGCGTCGCGCATCAGCAGCAGCTGCGGGTCGTGTCGCTCAGCGAGCAGCGACGTGGTGCGCCCGGCAGCCCAGAGCACCTCGACGATCCTCTCGCCGGTGAGCCACGGCAGGATGTCGATCTCGTGCACGGCGGAGTTGGTGATCGTCGCGGCGGAGTCGCTGCCGGGGTACGCCTCGACGTTGCGGTGCACCGAGTGCGTCATCAGCAGGGCACCGTCGACGCCGGACGCGATGCGGCCCTTGAGCGCGACGTAGCCGGGGTCGAAACGGCGCATGAACCCGACGCTCAGCAGCGGCCGGTCCAGCGCGGCGTGCGCCTGCGCGACCCGCGCCGCCTCCTCGACGGTGGGCGCGAGCGGCTTCTCGCACAGCACCGGCAGCCCCCGCTCCAGGCACTCGAGCGTCGTGGCCGCGTGCAGCCGGTCGGGCGACGCGATGATGACGGCGTCAACGAGCCCCGAGTCCAGCATCTCTGTGCTGTCGGTGAAGACGTCGCCGACGCCGAGCTCGCCGGCCAGGGCGCGGGCGCCCGCCTCGTTGACGTCGGCCAGGGCCGTCAGCCTGGCGCCGGCGACCTTCCGGCTCAGGATCCGGGCATGGTCCTGGCCCATGACTCCGGTGCCGATGATGCCGACTCTCAGTTCGTGGTTCACAGCTCCTCCAGCTGGGGGTGATGGAAAGGGGCCAGCCGGATATCCGACTGGCCCCTGAGGTTGTTGGTGGGTGGATCAGGCGGCGGCGAGGCGGCGACGACGCTCCTCGGAGGCCGTGCGGCGCACATCGATGAAGACCGCGACGATGATCACGGCGCCGATGACCATGAACTGCACGTCGGACTGCGCGTTCATGAGCGTCAGGCCGTTGCGGATCACCGCGATGATGAGACAGCCGATCAGGGTGCCCCACACGGTGCCCTTGCCGCCGGTGAACGAGGCGCCGCCGATGATGCAGGCCGCGATCGCGTCGGTCTCGTAGTTGCCGCTCATGGCCGCCGACGGGTTCGCGACGCCGGAGCGGCCGACGATCACGATGCCGGCCAGCGCGCTGACGAATCCGGACAGGCCGTAGACGGTGGTCAGGACCCGGTCGGTGTTGATGCCGGACAGGCGCGTTGCCTCGGGGTTGCCGCCGACCGAGTAGATCGCCCGGCCGAGCGCGGTGCGGTTCAGCACGATGTGCAGGACGACGAACGTGATGATCAGCGCCAGGAACGAGCCCGGGATGCCGTTGAATCCGCCGCCGCGCAGGAAGTCGGCCGAGCCTAGCCAGGTCACGGCATCGGGGAAGCCGGAGATGGTGCGGGTGCTGACCACGAACAGCGCCAGACCTGCCAGCACGAACTTCATGCCCAGGGTGGAGACGAACGGGTGCGGCAGCTTCAGCTTGGTGAGCAGGAGACCGTTGACGATGCCGACGAGCGTGCCGACGATCAGCGCGGACAGGAGCAGCAGGACCGGGTTGGTCACGCCGAACGTCGTCATGAGCATCGCCATGACGCAGGCGCTCAGGATCGCGTTGGCGCCGACCGAGAGGTCGATACCCGCCGTGATCAGGACCACGAGCATGCCGGCGGACAGGAAGCCGTTGACGGCCGTCTGGCGCAGGATGTTCATGCCGTTGTTCACGGTGCGGAACTCGGGGCTGATCGCCGCCATGATGATGACGAGGATCGCAAGCGCCAGCAGCGGTGCCAGCGCCCGAACGATCGCCGCGAGGCGGGGGTTGTTCTTCATCGTTGTTCTTTCCGTTCTCCCCAGGCAGCCTTCATGATGTCGTCCTCGTTGAAGTCGGCTTCTCCACGCCGCATCTGGGCCATCACCTCGCCGCCGCGCATGACGACCACCCGGTCGCTCATGCCCAGCACCTCGGGCAGCTCGGAGGAGACCATGATGATGCACTTACCTTCGCTGGCAAGCCTGTTCATGATGTTGTAGACCTCGACCTTGGCACCGACGTCGATGCCTCTGGTGGGTTCGTCGAAGAGGTAGACCTCGGCGTCGGAGTTGATCCACTTGCCGATGACCACCTTCTGCTGGTTGCCGCCGCTGAGCTTCGATACCTGGTTCTCGGCGTCGGGCGTCTTGATGCGCATGGAGGCGATGCTGTCGGCCGATACCTGCCGGATCTTCGCCTTGTCGAGCAGCATGCCGCTCTTGACGCGGCCGAGCGACGCGAGGATCAGGTTCGTCGAGATCGACTGGTTGAGCACCAGACCCTGACCCTTCCGGTCCTCCGTGACGAAGGCGATGCCCTTGCCCACCGCGTCCTGCGGCGACGAGATGCGGACCGGCTTGCCGTTCAGCAGCACCTCGCCGCTGTCGATGGGCAGGTCGCCGAAGATTGCACGCATCGTCTCGGTCCGCCCCGCGCCGACAAGGCCGGCGAAGCCGAGGATCTCGCCGTAGCGGGCCTCGAAGCTGATGTGCTTGATGGTGCCGACGGAGGTGACGTCCCGGAACTCGACGGCGACGTCGCCGGGTGTGGTCTCCTCCTTCGGGAACTGGTTGTCGACGCTGCGGCCGACCATGGCGCGGATCAGCTTGTCGTTGTCGAGTTCCTCGATCGGTGAGGTGATGATGTGCTTTCCGTCGCGCATGACCGTGACACGGTCGCACAGGATGAACAGCTCCTCGAGTTTGTGCGACACGAAGACGATCGCCACGCCGCTCGCCTTGAGCTCGCGCACCACCCGGATGAGCTGCTCGACCTCGGACTCGCCGAGGCTGGAGGTGGGCTCGTCCATGATGATGACCTTGGCCCCGGTGAGGAGAGCCTTGGCGATCTCAACCATCTGCAGGACGCCCATGCCGAACACGGCGGCCGGCTTGGTGACGTCGACGTCGATGCTCATCGACTGCAGCAGCTCGGTGGCCTTGGCATGCATGGCCTTGTAGTCGAGCAGCCCGGAGCCGGTCTTGATGTACTGGTTGAGGAAGATGTTGTCCGTCAGCGACAGCTGCTTGACGATGTTGAGCTCCTGGTAGACGCAGGCGATGCCCGCCTCCTGGGAGTCCTTGGGGGCCGAGAACCTGCGCTCGGTGCCCTCGACGATGATCTGGCCCTCCTCCGGCGTGTAGACGCCGGTCAGCACCTTGATCAGGGTCGACTTGCCCGCGCCGTTCTCGCCGATGAGACCGTGCACCTCGCCGGGCTCGACCGTCAGGCCCATGTCGCGGAGCGCCACAACGCCGGGGAACCGCTTGGTCACGTCCCGGAGTTCGACGACTGGAGTACTCATGATTGATTCCCTACTGCCACTTCTGGGTGGGCGCGGAGGGCCCTGGTTGGCGGGCCCTCCGCGTCACGGTTGTCAGGGGTGAAGGGTCAGGAGCCGGCCAGCTGGTCGTTGAGCTTGGTCAGGTACTCCTCGGCGTTCTCCTTGGTGATGACCGTGGAGCCGGTGTCGATGAACGACTCGACCGTCTCGCCCTTGGCGGCCTTGACAGCGGCCTCGACCGACTTGTAGCCCATGTTGAACGGGTCCTGGGCGACGGTGGCGGTGACGGTGCCGTCGATGACGTTCTGCACGCCGGCCTTGATGCCGTCGAAGCCGACGATCGTCATGTCCTTGCCCGCGGCCTGGACGGAGCGGGCGGCGCCAGCAGCCATGTCGTCGTTGTTGGTGACGACGACCGAGACGTCGGGGCTGGAGGTCAGGACGTTCTCCATGATGGAGGCGGCCTTATCGCCGAGGCCCTCGCCGTACTGCTTGACGGTGACGGTCACTCCGCCGGACTCGAGGCCCGCGGTGAAGCCCGCCTCGCGCTCGTCGGAGGTGGTGTTGCCCTGCACGCCGCCGATCCAGACGGCCTTTGCGCCGGAGCCCGCGACCTCGGCCGCGTACTCGCCGCCGGCCTTGGCGGCCGCCTCGTTGCCGGTGCCGACGTAGGAGACCTTCTTCTCGAAGTCTGCGTCGGTGTCGACGAACACGATGGGCTTCTCGGTGTCGCCGAGCACGGAGACCACAGAGTCGGGCTGCAGCGGCGAGACGACCATGGCCTGGATCGAGTTGTCGGCCAGCATCGTCTCGAGCATGCTGTTCTGCTCGTCGTAGGCGGTCTCGGAAGCCGGGCCCTGCAGGGACACCGTGACGTCCAGGTCCTTCTCCGCCTGCTTCACGCCGGCCGCTACGTACTGCCAGTACTCGCTGGAGAGGGTCTTCAGGATCACGCCGACCTTGACCTTGCCGGACGCGTCGCCACTGGCCGAGCCCGAGCCGTCCTCGCTCGCGCCCATGCTGCACGCGGAGAACAGGAGCGTGGTGCTCATCAGTGCCGCGAGAAGAGTCTTCTTCATCGAAATTCCTCCAAGTTGATTCGGGTCACCCTTGACCACATCGGTCATGTTAGTAACGTCGGAGAACCCATGTCAATACATTTGATTACTTTGTATCGTCTTTGTGATCTACCCGACGGCGGGCTCCCGCCGCGGGTGTTCCTGGCTGAGGCGCACAAGGGACGGCCCAGGCGAATCTACCTGGGACGTCCCTTGTCAGCGACGGATCGTGGTCCCAGCTCAGGGCAGCGCGGCCAGCGCCTCGAAGGACGCCTTGGCGTTGGCGACGGGGCCGCCGTCGGCCGGCGGCTCCTCGTCGAGCATGATGTCCTGCTCCAGCACCCAGTAGCCGTCGAAGCCGGCCTCGTTCAGGAGGCCGACGATGGTCGCGAAGTCAATGTCACCCTGGCCGATCGGGGTGAACATGCCGGCCTTGATGCCCTGGCTCCACGTGAGCTCGCCCGGCAGCAGCTTGTCGGTCAGGGACTTGTCGACGTCCTTGGCGTGCACGATGTCGACGCGGTCGGCGTAGCGGCGGACCAGCTCGACGACGTCGGCGCCGCCGGCGGCCAGGTGGCCCGTGTCGAGGCAGAGCCCGACGGTGGAGTTGTCGAGCACGCGCTCGACCTCGTCGACGTTCTGGACCATGGTCCCCCAGTGCGGGTGGAGCGTGGCGGTGACGCCGCGCGCGGCGCAGACCTCGGTGATGCGCGAGAGGTTGGCGAACAGCGTCTGCCAGCCCTCCTCATCTAGGACGGGGCGGTCGTCGTAGCCGTCACGGCCGGAATCGGCTGCCAGGACGAGGAACTCTCCACCGGCGGCCTCGAACGCGTCGAGCTCCTTGTTGACCTGGGGGATCGGGTCGAAGCCAGGGTCGTGCATCACGGCGAGGAAGAAGGCGCCGACGGGCTTGAGCCCGAACCGGCCGACGACCTCGGCGCGCTCGACGGCGTCGACGGGGAGCCAGCCCTGCGGGCCGAACTCCGTGGCCGTCAGGCCGATCTCCTGCATCTCGGTCAGGACGCGGTCGGGGGACATCTGGTAGCCCCAGTCGGGGACCTCACACACGCCCCACGAGATGGGGGCTCCGGCGATCTTCATGTGGTTTTCTCCTTGGGATGAGGGGTGGAGAGGGTGGCCGGGGGAACGCGGAACCCCCGGCCGGTCTATGGCGTCGCGGCGGCGCGACGTCAGTTCAGGTAGTGGCGCTGGGCGAGCTTCTCGCCCTCGTACCACTCGCGGGCCCGCTGGGTGGACTCCAGCCGCGAGACCTCGGAGATCGCGACCTCCCACCAGCTGCTGCCGGGCGGGTTGGGGCCCATCAGATCTGTCTCGATGTGGATCAGCACGGACGTCGGGGAGGCCGCAGCCTGTGCGTAGGCGTCCTTGAACTCGGCAATGGTGCTGACGCGCAGCACCGTGATGCCCCAGGACTCAGCGTTCGCAGCGATGTCGACGGGCAGCAGCTCGCCGTCGGCGGTGTGGTCGTCGCCCTTGCGGTAGCGGGTGCCGAAGCGCTGGGACCCGTGCGACTCGGACAGCGCGCCGATGGACGCGAAGCCGTAGTTCTGGAGCAGCACGAAGATGACCTTGACACGCTCCTGGACGATGGTCGCGAGCTCCATCGGGAGCATCTGGTACGTCCCGTCGCCGACGATCGCGACGACCTCGGAGTCCGGCCTGGCGAGTTTCACGCCGAGCGCGGCCGGGATCTCGTAGCCCATGCAGGAGAAGGCGTACTCGACGTGGTACTGCGACGACTTCCGGGCCTGCCAGAGGCACTGCAGGTCGCCGGGCATGGAGCCCGCGGCGTTGATCATCACGTCGTCGTCGCCCATCAGCTCGTTGAGGGCGCCGAACACCTCGGTCTGCGCGGGCAGCGGGCCGTGGCCCAGGTGGTAGCACTCGTGCGTGATGGCGGCCCACTCGTCGCGCAGCTCCTCGATCTCCTGGGAGTACGCGTCGGCGACGCGGTGGCCCTCCAGGGCCGCGGTGAGTGCGACAAGTGCCTCGCGGGCGTCGGCGACGACGGTCTCCGCGGAGTTCTTGTAGGCGTCGAAGGCCGCGACGTTGATGTTGACGAACTTCACGTCCGGGTTCTTGAACTGCGTGTGCGAGGCCGTGGTGAAGTCGGAGTAGCGGGTGCCGATGCCGATAACGACGTCGGCCTGCTCGGCCAGCACGTTGGCGGACTTCGCGCCGGTGGAGCCGACACCGCCGACCGCGCAGGGGTGGTCGAAGTTGATGGCACCCTTGCCTGCCTGCGTGTCAGCGACGGGGATACCGGTGGCCGACGCGAAGGCGCGCAGCTGTTCGTCTGCCAGCGAGTAGACCACGCCGCCACCGGCGACCACCAGGGGCCGCTCGGCTCCGCGGATGATCTCGGCGGCGCGCTCGATCGCCACGGGCTCGGGAGCGGGCCGACGGATCCGCCAGGTACGCGGGGCGAAAAACTCCTGCGGGTAGTCGAACGCCTCGGCCTGCACGTCCTGCGGCAGCGCAACGACGACGGCACCCGTGTCCGCCGGGTCCGTGAGGACGCGCATGGCCGCCAGGAGGGACGGGATCAGCTGCTCCGGCCGGGTGATGCGGTCGAAGAACTTCGAGACCGGGCGGAAGCAGTCCGTCGCAGCGGTCAGCAGCGAGACCGGGTCCTCGATCTGCTGCAGCACCGGGTCGGGATTGCGGCTGGCGAACTGGTCCGAGGGGAACAGGAGGACGGGCAGCCGGTTGGAGGTCGCGACGGCGGCTCCGGTGACCATGTTCAGCGAGCCGGGCCCGATGGAGGCGGTGCACATCCAGGTCTGCTGGCGGTTTGTCTGCTTCGCAAACGCCGCGGCGGCATTGACCATGCCCTGCTCGTTGCGGCCCATGATGTAGGGCATCTCGCCGCCGTCGGGGGTCGGGTCGATCTCGTTCTGCAGAAGCGCCTGGCCGATGCCTGCCACGTTGCCGTGGCCGAAGATGCCGTAGGCGCCGGCGATGAGCCGCTTCGATTCTCCGTCGACCTCGACGAACTGGTTGACGAGGAAGCGGATCGTCGCCTGACCCACGGTCAGTCGCACGGTTTCGCTCATGTTCACTCCTGAGGGTTGAGAGGGGTCATGGGGAGCCGGGGGTCGACGACGGCGTCGTCCCAGGTGTCCCGGATCCAGGTGTGGTGGGGGTCATCAGTCATGAGCCACGTGGCGTCCTCGGCGGGGCCGGCCATGACGTTGAGGTAGTAGAGGTCGTAGCCGGGGGCGGCGACCGACGGACCGTGGTACCCGTAGGGCATGACAACGACGTCGCGGCTGTGGACCTCGGTGCAGACGTCGATGTCCCCGGCGGGCGACGGGTAGATGCGCTGCAGCGCCATGCCGGGCTCGTCGCCTCGACCCGGCCGGATCTCGTAGTAGTAGATCTCCTCCAGCACGCGCTCGACGTCGGTGTGCTCGTCGTGCTTGTGCGGCGGGTAGCTCGACCAGTTGCCGCCGGGGGTCAGAACCTCGCAGACGAGCAGATGCGAGGTGCTCACCGCGTTGCCGAGGGCGTAGTTGTTGACCTGGCGCGAGCAGTTGCCCGTGCCCCGCAGGCCGGTGGCGACGTCGGTCGCCGGGCAGTAGCGCACCGGGTGGTCGGAGGTCGCGCGCGAGGCTGGCAGCGCGAACCTCCCTCCCTGGGCCGAGAAGATGGTCACGTCCGTGCCGCGCGGGATGTAGAGGTAGTCCGTGATGGCCGTCCACACCTCGGCGCGGCCGTCCAGCTCGTAGGCGATGCCGTCCACCTCGACGATGCACCCGCCCTCGAGCGGCAGGACCAGCAGCTCGTCGTCGCCGGTGGAAAAGGCCTCCGTCTCGCCGGCACGCAGGCTGAGGACGCGGATCGCGCACCACTGCCAGCCGGCTCGCGCCTGGTCGACGTCGGTCTCGAACCTGCCGTGTTCGGTGCTCCCTGCCCTGAACACATACTTGTCGTTGTCGCTCACGCGAACCTCCTTGTCACACGGGCATTGATGGTCATCTGCGCCACACCTCGACGTCGTCTGCGACCTCCGGATGCTGCGCGATGAGCGCACGCACCTCGTCGTCGGTGGGCATGGCGGGGGCGCAGGCGATGCGGGACGCGACGATCGCGCCGGCCGCGGAGGCGAAGGCGATTGTCTCACCAAGCTCCCAGCCCGACAGCAGGCCGTGGCACACGGCTCCGCCGAAGGCATCGCCCGCCCCGAGGCCGTTCAGCACGTCGATGTGGGTCGCGGGCACGAAGACCCGCTCAGTGCTGCTCTTCGCCAGGGTTCCGTAGCCCCCCTGCTTCACGATGGCGATGGACACGCCGGCGTCGAGGAGCGCGTCTGCTGCCCGCTCAGGCTCCGCCTCCCCCGTCGCGATGCGGCACTCCTCGACGTTGCCGATGGCCACGTCGACGGAACCGAGGACGTCGGAGAAGACGCGGCGAGGCGTGGACTCACCGATCCAGAAGCGCTCGCGGTAGTCAAGATCGAGCACGACCGTCGCGTCACGGCGGGCCGCGAGGATCGCGTGGTGCGCGGAGCGGGAGGGCTCGACAGCCAGGCCGGTGCCGGTCAGCCAGATGATCTCGTAGCGGTCGAGGTCCGGCAGATCCCCCGGCGCAATCTCCAGGTCAGGGGTCGTCGGCTGGCGGTAGAAGTAGAGGGGGAAGTTCTCGGGCGGGAAGATCTCGCAGAACGTGACGGGGGTGTTGAAGCGGCGGTTCACGACGACGTGGGATGCGTCGACCCCGAAGCGCTCGAGCTCGTTGACGACGAACCGACCGAAGGGATCGTCCCCCACTCCCGTCAGCGCGGTGACGCGGTGCCCGTAGCGGGCGCAGGCGACGGCGACGTTGGTCGCGGAGCCGCCGAGGTACTTGCCGAAGGACGCGACGTCCTCCAGGCGCACGCCCACCTCGAACGGGTACAGGTCAACGCTGCATCGACCGACGACCAGCACCTGCGGAACCTGCGAGTCATCCACTTTGACGACCTCCTATGTCGCCGCCAGTCTGCCAAATGGGACTCACATGGTCAACTCTTTGTACTGACATGCAAGGAGTATTGCCTGTATAGTGTGGATCGCACCGGACCTGGCCAGCGACGCCCCCCGGTCGCGCACCACCGGCAGGGGGAGACCCATGGAAGACATCTACGCGCCGCGCATCGTGATCGATCGCGCGTCGGCCACACCCCTGTACGAGCAGATCGCCGCCCCCATCGAGGCAGCGATCCTGTCCGGGGAGCTCTCCGCCGGATCCATGATCGAGGACGAGGTCTCGATGGCGAGCCGGCTGGACGTGGCAAGGCCGACCGCGCGCCGCGCCCTGCAGGAGCTCGCAAACAAAGGACTGCTCTCCCGACGCCGCGGCGTCGGCACGCGGGTCACCCCGCCACACGTGCACCGGCCGATGAAGCTGTCGTCGTTGAACGAGGACCTTGTCGAGGCAGGCTTCGCGCCCACCACGCGCGTGCTGAACTACCAGGTGCGCGAGGCCACACCGCTCGAGGCGGAGCAACTCGGGCTCGGCCCCGACGAGGGCGTTCTCGAGGTGAGCCGCCTGCGGTTCGCCGACGACCATCCGCTGGCGATCCTCAAGAACCTCATCCCGTTGGACATCGCCCCGACGTGGCAGGACCTCGGCAGCAAGGGCCTCTACCAGTGCCTGGCCGACCACGGCATCTCCATCGCGGCGGCCACGCAGGAGATCGGCGCCCGGGGCGCCACCGCGGAGGAGGCCAAGACGCTGGGCGAGGAGGCCGGCGCCCCGCTTCTGACCATGCACCGAGTCGGCCGCACGGCTGAGGGTCGGGCCGTCGAGGTGGGCAACCATGTCTACCGGCCGAGCCGCTACTCGTTCCGCTTCTCGCTGTTCACGAGCTGAGCCCCGGCCGCTTCGCTCGGTATATGTACACACAAATACTTGACCTTGGATAGACATTGCGCTTAACTGGGTCCATCGACTCGCGGCACCGTCGCCGTAACCGTTGGAACCAGGAGCTCTGAATGCCAGACATCACCTTTACCCCCGGCCCACTGCTGACCGCCGCCCAGAGCACGGCAACGGCACTGTGGAATGACTCGTCGGACCTCGACGAGCTGCGTCAGTCCATCGCCTTCGGCGGCGTCGGAGCCACGTGCAACCCGGTGATCGCGTACACCACGATCAGCCAGCACCTCGACGTGTGGGCGCCCCGCATCGAGCAGATCGCCGCGGACCACCCGACCTGGGGCGAGTCCGCCATCGGCTGGCAGGCCGTCAAGGACATGTCGAAGGAGGCTGCGGCGCTGCTCAAGCCCATCTTCGATGAGCACAACGGGCGCAACGGCCGCCTTTCGGTGCAGACCGACCCCCGCTTCCACCGCGACGCCAAGGCGCTGGCCGACCAGGCGGAGGAGTTCCACAACCTCGCCGACAACATCGTCGTGAAGATCCCCGCGACGAAGACCGGGCTCGAGGCCATCGAGGACGCCACGTCCCGCGGTGTCAGCATCAACGTCACGGTGTCCTTCTCCGTGCCGCAGGCCGTCCGCGCCGCCGAGGCGATCGAGCGTGGCCTGCAGCGTCGTGAGGCCGCCGGCCACGACGTGTCCCGCATGGGCCCCGTCGTCACGATCATGGTCGGCAGGCTCGACGACTGGCTGAAGCACGTCGTCGCCCGCGACAAGATCTTCATCGATCCGTCCGCACTCGAGTGGGCCGGCGTCGCCGCCATGAAGCGCGCCTACGCCATCTTCCAGGAGCGCGGTTTCCGCTCCCGCGTGCTGGCCGCCGCGTTCCGCAACGTGCTGCAGTGGTCCGAGGTCGTCGGTGGCGATCTCGTCGTGTCGCCGCCGTTCAAGTGGCAGACCATCATCAACGCCTCCGACTACGAGGTGGTGCTGGACCGCATCAACGAGCCGGTCAGCCCGTACTACCTGGAGCAGCTGAGCCGCATCCCCGACTTCCTGCGCGCCTACGAAGAGGACGGCATGAGCATCGAGGAGTTCGAGGACTTCGGCCCCACCCGCAAGACCCTGCGCCAGTTCCTCGAGGCCGACGCCGACCTCGACCGCCTGGTCCGCGACATCATCGTCCCGGCCCCCTGACCCACAAGGAATGCAAGACATGCTTCGAGTAGCCATCATCGGCGCGGGCCGCATCGGCCGCGTCCACGCAGAGTCCGTCGCGTCGCACCCGAAGGCCACGCTCGTTGCCGTGTGTGACCCCATGGGCACTGCCGCCGAGGACCTGGCCGCCGTCTACGGCGCGAAGGCCTACAAGGATGCGGCGGACGTGTTCGCCGACACCGAGGTCGACGCGGTCATCGTCGGCTCCCCCACGCCGCTGCACGCCGAGCATGTGCTGGGCGCGACCCGCTCCGGCAAGGCTGTCCTCGTGGAGAAGCCCGTCGCGAAGGACGTCGAGGAGGCGAAGGCGCTGGACGCCGAGCTCGCCACGTTCGAGCACCCGCCGGTCATGGTCGGCTTCCAGCGCCGCTACGACCCGTCGATCCGAGGCGCGAAGGACCTCGTCGACGCCGGGAAGATCGGCGACGTCGAGCAGGTCGTAATCGTCGCGCGCGACCCATCGGCTCCCCCGGCGTCGTACGTCGCGGTGTCCGGCGGCC
This sequence comes from Tessaracoccus lacteus, assembly GCF_029917005.1. Taxonomy (NCBI): domain Bacteria; kingdom Bacillati; phylum Actinomycetota; class Actinomycetes; order Propionibacteriales; family Propionibacteriaceae; genus Tessaracoccus; species Tessaracoccus lacteus. The sequence goes on along the minus strand of NZ_CP123967.1, from coordinate 122,751 downwards.
TGTTCAAGGACATGAGCATCCACGACTTCGACGAGGCCCGTTTCTTCCTGGGTGACATCGAGGAGGTCGTCGCCTTCGGTCAGCAGACGCTACCCGAACTGAAGGACACCGGCGACTTCGACGCTGCCATGATCCTGCTGCGCGGGAAGAACGGCACCGTCGCGTCGATCACGAACCAGCGTCGCTGCGTCACGGGCTACGACCAGCGCCTCGAGGTGCACGGCTCCGAGGGGTCGGTGTCCATGGACAACTGGCGCGACACGACGCTGCACCTCAACAAGGCGGAGTTCTCCGGATCGCAGGATCCGTACCAGAACTTCTTCCTGCAGCGCTACGCGGCCGCCTACCGCAACGAGCTGACGGCGTTCATCGACGCGATCGTCGACGGCGCGCCCGTCTCCCCGACGGTCTCCGACGGCGTCGCGGCCCTTGTCATCGCGCAGGCGGCCGGCGAGTCGGCTGCCTCCGGCAGGGCAGTCAGGATCGAGGGCTGACACTGCAACGATCGAGTTCGGCACACGCGCGGGCCGGGCGACGGAACATTCCGTCGCCCGGCCTCGGCGTTCCCCGGCCTCGTCGTCCCCCGGCCTCGTCATCCCCAGCCACCACCGTCCGAAAATCGTGCAGTGCCCGCTTCTCCCCGGTCCGGACACGAAAATCGCCCACGGCATCCATAGGTCGACGGGCGGATCGCCCAGAGCAAGCCCCACGGCGGACACCCGGGGCAAACCAGCGCCACGCGGGACATCGGCAGACCGTCGCACGACGACGAGCGCACAGGCATGAACCGTCGAAGGGCGACACTGTCGATGGGCACGGGGAAGGCGGAGGCGAGCATCAATGGCACACAGCAAGGGATTCGACCATCTCATCGTGGGCGCGGGAGTCGCAGCGGCGGCCGCGGCCAAGGCGATCCGTGAGCGGGACCCGTCGGCCAGCATCGGGATCGTCGGGCGGGAACCCGACGGCCCGTACTACCGGCCGAACCTCTCCAAGAGCCTGTGGCTCGACGACTCCACCAGCCTCGACGACGGATGGCTGCTGGGCGACGACGACGGGGTCGAGCTGATCACGGGCGTCGCGGCGACCCGCCTCCATCCGCAGTCGCAGGCGGTGAGCCTGTCGAACGCGGAGCAGATCGGCTACGAGCAGCTGCTGCTGGCCACCGGCGCCAGCCCCCGGACGCTACCGACGCTGCCTCCCGGCGACCGCGTCTTCTACTACCGCACCGTCGATGACTACCAGCGGCTCCGCGAGGTCGCTCGGCCCGGCTCGAAGGCCGTGGTCGTCGGGGGCGGATACATCGGCGCGGAACTGGCCGCGGCGCTCGCGTCGAACGACGTTGCGGTGACACTGGTGATCCCGACCCGGACGGTGCAGTCGAACCTGTTCCCGCCGGACCTGGCCAAGCGGGTCACGGAGACGTTCCGGTCGCGCGGCGTGACGGTGAAGGCGGGCGCCCGGGTCATGTCGGGCACGGCAACCGACGGCGGTGTGCGGCTGGAGACGGAGGCCGGCACGACGCTGACCGCCGACTACGTCGTCTTCGGCATCGGCGTCACGCCGAACATCAAGCTCGCCGAGTGCGCCGGCCTCAAGACCGACGGCGGCATCGTCGTCGACGAGTACCTCTCGACCAGCGTGCCCGGCATCTGGGCGGCGGGCGACGTCGCCCACTACCCCGACGCACTGCTCGAGATGCGCCGCGTGGAGCACGTCGACAACGCCGAGCACCAGGGCGCACGCGCCGGTCGCGACATGGTCGCAGCGACGAGGAGACGGACGCTCAAGCCCTACACCTACACGCCCATCTTCTGGTCGGATCTGTTCGACTACGGCTACGAGGCCGTCGGCGAGATCGACTCGTCGTATGCCACCGTCGAGGACTTCTCCCCGGACCTGTCGTCGGGCGTCATTTATTACCTGCTCGACGGGCACGTCCGCGGAGTTCTGCTGTGGAACGTGTGGGATGCGACGGACAAGGCGAAGAGGTTGATCGGCGATACGTCGGCCCGCTCCATCCGCGCGTCCGAACTCAAGGGCCGCATCCCGCTGGGTTGATCCGGTCCGCCCGTCGCCACCCCTCCGTCACCCGTCGCCTCTCCCCGCCAAAGACCCCACAGTCCCGAGTTTCGGGCACTGCCCACTTCTCCCCGGTCCGACGACGAAAACCGCACACAGCTTGGAACCATCGCTGTCGCTGCCCGACGAGGGCCGCCACCCTTTGAACGCTTCTCGACACCTGACCGAGCAGAATCGACCACTGAACGAATTCCGGACGTGGGGTGGTGGTAATAGCGCCCGCACCGCAAGGTCGACGCTCGGGCACAGGCCGACGGCCGAACTGGGGTTGCCCCCGCGCACAAAAGTGGCCAGAGCCGCAGCACCCGCGTATATACGACGTGCTGCGGCTCCAGCCAAAGTTGTGCAGGCAAGAGGGCTCTCGACGACCTCCGGCGCGGGACAGACCGAACCTCATCCGCCGCGCGTCATGCGACGCCTAGTGCGAACCGTTAACCTTCAATACTTAGTCCATTGGCCACACTAATAGGTTGTCGATCGGACCGCCATGGAACTCAGCTGACCGACAGGTTGCCGCCCAGGCTGGACCGCTGCGCGGCTGCCACACCGCCCGGGTTCTCAAGCAGGAGACGCCGGACGCGGGCCCGCGCCAGCTGCGCCGCGCCGGACGCCACCGCAAACTCGTCGAGGGAGGAGAAGCGGATCTCCGGCGGAACCTGGACGCGCGCGGACACCGCCACGCGGAACTCCTCGCCGAGGTCGCGCACCGCAGGGGCCAGCGCCCCCGCGACGACGACCGTTGCCGGATCGACCAGCGCGATCGCGAACGCAAGCTGCGGCGTGATCCGCCGGAAGAACTCCCGCGCCGACGACACGGCCTCCCTGTCCCCCGCGCCTGCCGCCTCGAGTGAGGCGCCGACGGGGTCGGGAAGGCCCGCGTGACGCGCGATCCCCTCCCAGGGCTGGATGAGGTCGCTGGCCGCGAGGTCTCCCGCCGTGCCGTGCGCGCCGAGATAGTCGGCGCCGTTGAGGACCCAGGCGATGCTGGGGCGACGACCGAGGTGGATCAGCATGACGTGGCGCGGCGCGGCGGCGGTCGACTCGGCCCAGAGCGCCGCCCGAGTGTCGTGGTAGATCCGCAGCGGGCCGGGTACCGCGGGGGCGAGGATGGCGTGCGCGTCGAGCCCCTCGAGGTGCGGCAGCGCGACCGATCGGATGACCGTTCCGGTGGTATCGATCGCCCCCGAGATGGCCGCCCCGGTCATCCAGACCTCGTCGGGGTCTACGCCCTGCGTGGCCCGGCGAACCGCGTCGAGCATGGACTCGACCGTGCCACGGGGCTCCGGGATGGCGGCTCTGCCGACCTGCTCGACGGTGCCGTCGGGGCGCAGGAGGACTGCTCGGACGGTGTGGCCGCCGACGTCGACGCCGAGCACGCTGACGGGCAGCTCGCGGAGGCGGAAGGAGCGGGCGGGGCGGCCCATGCCGGAGCGTTCCGGGCTCAGCTCCTCGACCCAGCCCTTGCGTTGCAGACCGCGCAGCACGTCGCCGGCCGAGGCCGACGTGAGGCCGGTCAGCGTCGCCACCTCCGCGACCCGCAGGTTCGCCCGGCCCTCCATGGCATCGATGACGGCGCGTTCGTTCCAGTGGCGGACGGTCGACGCGTCCGCACCCGTGGTCACGTCGCTCATGGGGCCTCCGCCGTGAACGCTACCGCCTCCCGACAAGGTCAGGCGACGATCTCCCCCTGGGGCCCCGACGGTCGCGACACCAGCGCCGAGCTGGTCAGCGCGTGCTGGGGGAACTCGGCCCGGTAGGCGGCCAGCCAGTCAGCGGCGAAGTCACTCGCACCGGCCACGTCCGTGAGCGCCCACACGCTGCCGCCGAAGCCGGCGCCGAAGGCGGACGACGCGTGCGCGCCCAGCGAGCGGGCGAGCGCGGCGAGCCGGTCCGTCTCTGGCACCTGGTTGCGCAGGAGCGTCGAGGCAAGGCGCTGCGACTCGTCGCAGATCCCGCCGAGGGAGATCAGGTCGCCGGCGGCGAGCGCGGACGCGGCGCCGGGAACGAGCCGATCGGACTCGGCGAGGAAGTGCCCGAGGCGGTCCGCGAGGACCTGGTCGTCGGCGACCAGCGCGGTCAGCCGGTCGGCAGCATCGGGAGCCGACGCGATGGCTGCACCGAGGTGGGCGTCGGCGCGTCCGGTCGCGTCGTTCCAGCGACGGGTCACGGCCTGGGCCGTCAGCGAAGCGCGGTTGTAGGCGTCCCGCGCGGCGCCCGTCTTCTCGGCCAGAACGCCGCTCGTTGCTGCCACGAAGGTCAGGCCGTCGGGGACGCGGACGTCGTCCTGACGGACGGCGGGTCCGAAGCGGAACCGGGTGACGTGGTCCTCGTGGCAGCAGACCATCGCCGTGTGGTCCTCGGATCCGCCGAAGGTGCCGACGCCCTTGTCACCGGCGAGGTCGCCGAAGGAGGAGCCGTTCTCGATGCACGCGAGGTAGGTGGAGAGCGCCTCTGGGCTGGTGATCTCCCGGGTCCAAGTGCCCGACCCGTCGAACCCGTTGAACCGCACGAGCGCCATCGCCGTCGCGACCAGCAGCGCCGACGAGCTGCTCATGCCCGAGGCGAGCGGGAGGGTCGAGGCGATGTCGATCGTGCAGGGCGCCACCCGGCCGAAGTTCCGCTCGAGGCGGCCGAGGATGACGCGCAGGTAGTTGGCCCAGTGGCCGTCGGGGAGGTCGGTGGCGGAGCGCAGTTCCACGGCCCCGCGCACGGCGTCGGTGCTCGCGGTCACCCCGGCGGGGGCCGGCCGCACGTCGACGGTGACCCCGCGGTCGAGCGCCATGATGAGCGACTGGCCGCCCGCGTAGTCGGTGTGCTTGCCAAGCACCTCGATGCGGCCGGGCGAGAACCAGCGGGTCACAGGTGGACCTCGCGATCCTTCAGGATGGCCTGCACGCCGGCGACGTCGTGGCGCGTGGAGAGGTCCAGGACCGGCTCGTCGGAACGAACGACCGCGATCCGGTCGCCGGACGAGAGCGCCGCGCGCACCGCGTCGGTGAGCTCGTACTCGCCGCGGGCCGACGGCGTCAGCTCGGCCAGGTGGTCGAAGATCTCGGGGGTGAAGCGGTAGCAGTTCATGCTGACAGGCGCGTCGGCGCCGAGGCGCTCGAACGTCTCGGCGTCGGGCTTCTCGACGATGGACGCGAGCTGGCCGTCCGCGGTGACCTCGACGAGCGCGAAGCTGCGGACGCGCTCGGCCGGGATGTTGCCCTTCGCCGTGAGGGCCGCCGCGTCGAAGCCCACGAGGCCCATGCCGTCGACGCCCTGCAGTTGCTCAAGGGCGGAGGCCGGGTAGTAGTTGTCGGAGTTGAGGACGAAGAAGGGCTCGTCGCCGATGACCGCCCGGGCGCAGGCAACCGCGTCGCCGGTGCCGAGCGGCTCCGCCTGCACCGCGAACTCAAACGTCACCCTGTCGGCAGGGACTGTGCCGTAGTAGTTGCGGATCTCGTCGTGTTCGGGGCCGATGACGAGGACGACACGCGTAACGCCGGCGTCGGCGGCGGCCGACACGACGTGGTCGAGGAAGGGACGGCCGACGTCGATCATGCCCTTCATGCCGCGCTCAGCCATGCGCGACTGCGCGGCGTCGAGCTGCGTCTCCTCCGCGGCGGCCCGCATGCGCGTGCCCAGTCCGCGGGCCATCACCAGGGCCGTGCGGACTCGTGCAATCTCAGTGCTCATGGTCGCCACCCTAAGGTATTGCAAGTTACTTCGTAAAGTCTCTTGCAAAAGTCCTCGGCGGGGTTTACGTTGGGGCCATGATTCACTTCGGTACTGGCGGCTGGCGAGAGATCATCGGCGACGGGTTCACCCGCGCGAACGTGCGGCGTGTCGTGCAGGCGCTCTGCACCCGCATGCGCGCCGAGGGGGTCGTCGAGCGTGGCGTGGTCGTCGGCTACGACCGCCGCTTCCTGTCGAAGGAGGCCGCCGAGTGGGCCGTCGAGGTGTTCGTCGGCAACGGCGTCCCCGTCACCCTGATCGACCGGCCGGCGCCCACGCCGATGTTCATGTGGACCGTCCGCGACAAGGGGTGCGCCTACGGCCTGGCAGTCACCGCGAGCCACAACCCCGCGCTGTACAACGGTCTGAAGATCTTCACCGAGGGCGGGCGCGACGCCGAGGTCGAGATCACCAACGAACTGGCCGACGCCGCGAACCAGCTGGCCGATGAGGACATCATGGCCGTCGAGGACGTCCGCGCCAACCCGCTGACGACGCTCCAGACCTCGATGAACTGGTACATCGACTCGATCATGGACCAGCTCGACCTCGAAGCGATCCGGCACCGCCACCTGAACATCGTGCTCGACCCGATGTTCGGCGTCTCGCAGACCTGCCTGCAGACGATCCTCATGACCGCGCGCTGTCAGGTCGACGTCATCAACGCCCGGCACGACGCCCTGTTCGGCGGCCGCCTGCCCTCCCCCAACGCGCACACTCTCGACTCGCTGCGGCAGGCCGTCATGGAGAGCGGCGCCGACCTCGGCATCGCGACCGACGGCGACGCCGACCGCCTCGGGATCATCGACGACCTCGGCAACTTCCTGCACCCGAATCAGATCCTGGTGCTGCTGTACCACTACCTGATCTCCAGCAAGGGGTGGAAGGGGCCGGCGGTGCGCAACATGTCGACGACCCACATGCTCGACCGCGTCGCCGAGGCGCACGGGCAGGTCTGCTACGAGGTCCCCGTCGGCTTCAAATGGATCTCCGCGAAGATGGCCGAGACCGACGCGGTCATCGGCGGCGAGTCCTCCGGCGGCCTGACCGTCCGCGGCCACATCCCCGGCAAGGACGGGGTCCAGGCCGGCTCGCTGCTGGTCGAGATGGTCGCCAGGAGCGGCAAGAAGCTCAGCGAGCTGTGGGGCGAGATGGTTCAGCTCTACGGCCAGGCCGAGATGGTCGAGGACGCCTACAGCTTCAACGCGAGCCGCCGCCAGGCCCTCACGCAGAAGATCTTCGTCGAGCACGACCTGCCCGAGTTCCCCGCCGACGTCGAACGCATCGGCTGGGACGACGGCTGCAAGGTCTACTTCGCAAACGGCGGCTGGGCCACCATCCGCTTCTCCGGCACCGAGCCCGTGCTGCGTGTGTTCTGCGAGATGCCGACCCTCGAGGCCGCGGCGGAGATCAGCGCCCTGATCGCCACCCACTACGGCCTCGGCGCGTAGCCCCGGCCGGGCCTGTCGATCCCTGAGCCTGTCGATCCCTGAGCCTGTCGATCCCTGAGCCTGTCGATCCCTGAGCCTGTCGAAGGGTCCGAAACTCCGTCGGCAACCGAACCCCGCCCGCCTCGAGCGTGCACAAATCTTCGAGGAGCCCGATCCCTGTGCATATGCGCAGGGATCGGCGCATAGAAGGAAAAGTGCACCCTCAGGGCCCCTCCACTGGCCCGGAGCGCTCACCTCATCACTGCTTGTCGGCCGGGCCGTCGGCGCCGCGACGAGCGAGCCTGGCCCGCAGGTCCTCCAACTGGGCGGGATGACGCACGGAGCGCAGGTCGGGGAAGGCACGCAGCTGGCGGCGCGTCGTGCCGCTGATCTGCTGGACCAGAGCTTCGCGTCGACTCCGGAGCTCCTCGACCTCCTGTGCCGTGCGCTCCTTGAGTTCGCTCGTTGCGCGGTCCTTCAACTCTGTTGTGCGCTCGACCAGACCGTCGGTGCGCCCCTTGATCTGCAACGCACGCTCGCCGAGTTCCGTGCTGATGGTGTCGGTGGAGGAACGCAGCAGCTCGGAGGCGTCGCTGAGGGCCGCCAGCTGCCGATCGAGCTTCAGCGCCGACTGGATGGTCGCGCTCGAGTCGACGACGACCACAACCGTCAGAGCCCCGACGGACCCGATCAGCACCCATGGGTTCAGCCACTCCAGGAAAGCCGCGACGAGCGGGTGCAGCACGTCGATCAGAATCAGCCCGACCAGGCCCCACATCAAGGAGAACTGCAGGCAGATGTACCCGCCGATGTTGAACGGCCGGTCGGAGTAGTCCCACCAGCGTTGCCGAAAGAGCTTCTCCATCGCCCAACCGGTCACCAGTTCTAACGCTGACGCGACCAGCATGGTGCCGAGGAAAACGAGCGCCGGATTGTCCGCCACCGGCCTCAACAGCAGCACCATGCCAAGGCCGCCGAAGCCGTAGATGGAACAGTAGGGACCGGCGAGAAAGCCACGGTTGGTCACCACGCCGAGCGTCACCGCGCAGTAGATCACCTCGACGATCCAGCCGAGGATCGAATAAGTGAGCAGGAACGCGAGCGGCATGAGCAACTGGGCAAGTTCAACGGCGCTCATCGGATACCTCCACGGGCGGACAGCTACGCCCGATTCAACCACTGCCGAGCCCGCCGTCGCCTCGCGCCCTCCCGACCGACGATCTTCCCGAACGGCTCCGCGGGCACGAATCTATGAGGAGCCGCAACGCTGCGCATATACGCAGCGCCGGGCGCATACAAAGATCCGTGCACGCGATGGCTCGGCCACAGTAGGCGCTTCAGCTCAGCAGCCGGACACAAGGAACGCACAGGAAGCACATAGCGAAGCGCGCTGGACTGTACTTCAGACAGTCGCAAAGCAAGCGGAAGGGAACTGATGAAATACCGCAGAAGGATCATCGCCGGGCTACTTGCCTCAGTCGTTTTCGTCGTTGGATGCGCAGCAACCGACGCGGATTCCGGCCAGGCTTCCTCGGACACGTCGGTCACGGCCACCACCACCGACACGACCACCAGCTCCGAGACGACCACCAGTTCCGAGACGACCACCAGTTCCGAGACGACGACCACGGAGTCAACCGCGTCCACCGCCGATGTCGACTGGGACACCCTGCCGTCCACCGACGTCACGCTCACCGACGATGGTCTGGCCATCACCGCGGCCGGAACCTACGTTCTGAGCGGCACGTCCACCGGACAGGTGACCGTGGACACCGAAGGCTACGTCCGGATCATCCTCGACGGCGTGACCATCGCCAGCAGCGACGGCGCCGCGATCCAGATCGACAACGCCGAGGCGACCGTCCTGGAACTGTCCGACGGCAGCGTCAATACCGTCACCGACGCGGCGACACGCAGCGACGAGGAGATCGACGGCGCAATCTACTCGTCCGACGATCTCTACATCACCGGCAGCGGAACGTTGAACGTCACGGCCAACTTCGCAGACGGCATCGTGGGCAAGGACGATCTGTGGATCGAGGCGGGCACGATCAACGTGACCAGCGCCGACGACGGGATCCGCGGCAAGGACTCGCTGACCATGTCCGGCGGCACGATCACCATCGACGCGGCCGGAGACGGCCTCAAGTCCAGCAACGACACCGACCTCGGCGCGGGGCAGCTCACCATCACCGGCGGCGACATCACCATCACCTCCGGGGACGACGCGATCAAGGCCGAGCAGGCCATCCAGATCAGCGGCGGCACCATCAACATCGTGTCGTCCGTCGAGGGGATCGAGGCTCCGGTCATCGTGATCGACGACGGCGACATCACCATGAACGCCTCCGACGACGGGATCAACGCGTCGGCCTCGGAGATCATCACCGACGGCCTCAGCATCACCATCAACGGCGGCACTCTCGCCATCGCCATGGGCTCCGGCGACACGGATGCCATCGACAGCAACGGTGACCTGACCATCACCGGCGGCACGATTGACATCACGGGTCAGTCCGCGTTCGACTTCGACGCGACGGGCACCCTGACCGGCGGCACGATCACCGTGAACGGCGAGGAGGTCACCGAGCTGTCGAGCCAGATGATGGGTGGCGGCCAGCAGGGCGGCGGCGGACAGGGCGGCGGTCCGGGCGGACGGTAGGTGAGGGCGGGTAGGCAGACCTCGGGAAGGCTTAGCCGAGAGATGGTAGCCCGCGATATGCCGCGTGGTCAGGTTCGGCGTCAGGCGCCGTCAGGACGATCACCTCGACGGGTGACAGCAGAGTTGCGTCCGGCAGGGTGGGGTAGCGTTTCGCACAAGGGCCCTTGGGTTTTCAGATGTGGCTTAGACACCTTCATCCTGCCAACCCGAGGGCCCCCACCCGCCCCCGACCCCATCGAGTTCCGGCGAGTCGGGCCGGTCAACCGCGTCCCTTCACTCCACCGCCATCTGTGAAGAGCCACTAAAGCTGGAGCACTCGGATCAAGGCCGCCTGCTTCAGCTCTGGCCACAGTTGTGCACGGGCGGGTCAACCCGCGTGAACCAACGCCGTGCCCAAGAACCGGGGGCAGGACAACCGTCACCCGAGGGTCGCGTCGACAGGGCCGACGCCTTGATATCGTGCCGTGATGCGCGCAGGTTTCATCATCGAGCTGATATGCGACGCCCCACCCGACGACGTTCTTCGCCGGGTGCTCGACCTGCGCGCCCACAGCCGCGTGATTCCGCTGACCAGAGTCACGCCGGAAGTGGCCGCCGATCAGCTCGCCGTCGGGACGGTGTTCGTGGCGCGGACATCTGTCGGGCCCGTCGGATTCGACGACCCGATGCGCGTCGACCAACTGAGCTTCCGGCCCGCGACCGCGACGATCGTCAAGCTCGGCAAGGTCATCCGCGGGGCTGTCTACATCCGCGTCGACCCGACGACCGGCGGCAGCCGCATGCACTGGGACCAGACCGTCGATCTACCCTGGCTGCCTCAGGCCCTACAACCCGCGGCCGCTCGTGTGCTCCGCGGCGGATACCGACGGATAATCCGACGTCTCATCGAGTTCTGACGCACCATGAAGGGCGACCCAGTCGTTTGCCCTCCCGACCGAGCAACACCTATGGCTCATCCTGAGCCGCGCCTCATAGGGGGCCTCAACGTCTCCGTCCAGCCGTTCATGATGGCCCTGACAGTCGCCGGCGCGGCGTCGTTCCCTACCCCGATCGCCACCCCGGCAAACCTGATGGTGCTGAAGCTGGCCGGCTACCACTTCGGCGACTACTGGAAGCTCGGCCTCCCGCTCACCATCCTCTTCGCCGTCGTCGCCGTCTGATACGTCCCCCTCATCTGGCCGTTCTGACGCAGCCACTGATCGTTTGCGGGCATTCCGATCAGTGCACACGATCAATTGAATGCGTAGCGTGGGCGCTTCCGAGGAGGAACCCATGCCGAACATCGAACACATCGCCCTGTACGTGGCCGACCTGGATCGGGCGCGCGCCTTCTACGAGACGTATTCGGCGGCGTCGCCGGGACCGGGTACCACAACCCGGCCACGGGCCTGCGGACCTACTTCATCAGCCTCGACGGCGGGGCGCGGCTGGAGCTCATGAGCCGCGCCGAACTCGACGACGCGGGCGGTCGCCTCGCCCAGGGGTTCAATCACGTGGCCTTCTCGGTAGGCTCGGCCTCTGAGGTCGACGCACTCACAACCCGCCTGGGGCGAGACAGATACCCCGCCCTCAGCGGGCCCCGCACCACCGGCGACGGCTACTACGAGAGCGTCGTGCCCGACCCCGAGGGGAACCTGGTCGAGATCACGGCCTGACCGACCGCCCCCAGCACCACCCACCCGCTTCCTGGAGACCCTGACCCATGTACGCACTGCTGCTCGCGATCATCTACGCCGCCTTCATCAGCCTGGGGCTGCCCGACGCACTGATCGGGTCTGGCTGGCCGGTGATGCACGGCGACCTCGGCGTCCCCGTGTCGTACGCCGGCATCGTGACTATGATCATCGCGTCGGGCACGATCGTCTCGAGCCTGCTGTCCGAACGCCTGACAAGGCGCTTCGGCGTCGGCCTGGTGACTGCGGTAAGCGTCGCCCTGACCGCCTCGGCCCTGCTGGGCTTCGGGTTCTCCGGGTCGTTCTGGATGCTGTGCCTGTGGGCGGTCCCGTACGGCCTCGGCGCGGGCGCCGTCGACGCCGCGCTGAACAACTACGTCGCGCTCCACTACGCGGCGCGGCACATGAACTGGCTGCACAGCTTCTGGGGCGTCGGCGCGTCGATCAGCCCGTTCATCATGGGCGCGACGATCAGCGCGGGCCTCGGCTGGTCGACGGCCTACCAGAGCGTCGGCGGCATCCAGATCGCGCTGACCGTCGTGCTTCTCGCGAGCCTGCCGCTGTGGGCCCGCGTCGACAAGGCCCGACCGCGGGTCGCCCACGAGGACGCCGATGCCGCGCACGCGCCCGGCGAGCACGTCTCGCTGAAGCGCGCGCTCAGCATCCCCGGCGTGGGGCTCATCCTTGCGGCCTTCTTCGCCTACTGCGCGGTGGAGACCACGACGATCCTGTGGGCGTCGACGTACCTCGTCTCCGAGCGCGGCATCGACCCGGCGACGGCGGCGACCTTCGGCGCCCTCTTCCTGCTCGGCATCACCGCCGGGCGCTTCCTGAGCGGCTTCTTTGCCGACCACCTCGGCGACAGGACGCTCATCCGCGGCGGCTTCATCGCCGTCGGAGTGGGTCTCGTGCTGATCGCGCTGCCCCTGCCGACCGACATTCCGACCCTCGCGGGGCTGGTCATCGCCGGCCTCGGCAGTGCGCCGATCTATCCCGCGATCGTGCACTCGACGCCCGTGAACTTCGGCGCGCGGAACTCGCAGGCGATCATCGGCATCCAGATGGCCGCCGCCTACACCGGCTCCACGCTGATGCCCCCGCTGTTCGGCGCCCTGTCGTCCTGGACGGGGCTGTGGGTCTTCCCGTTCTACCTGGTGGTCCTGGTCGCGCTGGGCCTGCTGATGTCCGAGTTCCTCAACCGGCGCCTGACCGCTCCGGCCGCCTGAGCCGTCGGATACCTGAGCCCTTCCCCAGTTCCCTGAGCCTGTCGAAGGGCTGAGCCGCCCCGGTTCCCAGCTCGTCGAAGGGCCTGAGCCCCTCCGGTTCCCTGAGCTCGTCGAAGGGCGCCGAGCGAAGCGAGGCGGTGTGGTCGGGTGAGGCCCCTTCGCTGCGCTCAGGGCGTTTCGACAGGCTCAACGATCCGGTTCCCTGAGCTCGTCGAAGGGCGCCGAGCGAAGCGAGGCGGTGTGGTCGGGTGAGGCCCCTTCGCTGCGCTCAGGGCGTTTCGACAGGCTCAACGAACAGGTTCCCTGAGCTCGTCGAAGGGCGCCGAGCGAAGCGAGGCGGTGTGGTCGGGTGAGGCCCCTTCGCTGCGCTCAGGGCGTTTCGACAGGCTCAACGAACCGGTTCCCTGAGCTCGTCGAAGGGCGCCGAGCGAAGCGAGGCGACTCACTCGCTCCGGGCAGTCTGAAGGCCACGGGCGCACTGAGATACCTTGTCCGCAGCCTGTCGTTCCGGCAGGAACCGAACTGACCGACGCCGCACCGAAGTGGACCGGACACCTCGGCGACCCCGGTGCTGGCCCAGGTCGACGGGACCAAGACGGCCGCCGACCTCGCCGAGGTCGTGAACTCCTCGCCGCTCGACCCGGACCGCTACCTGGGCACCGGCAGCTTCGTGCAGCGCGACATCTCCGCCGCCCCGCTGGCCGCCAACTCCGAGCGAATCTCCGCGTTCGGCGACGGCCCCCTGCCCGACCTCTACCTCAACGAAGACTGGCGCAGGCGGCTGAAGACGGGGGCATCGATCGGCGGCGGAGCGGCAAGCCACGACAACATCCCGATCTACACCGTCGACTCGTCGAACCCGTTCCAGGACTTCGCCCCCTTCGCCTCCACGGACTCCCGGGTGACGACGTTCCCGCGGCTCACCGAAGTGACCACCGGCGCCATCCCCCTGCCCGACTGGGCTAAGGCGAGCGACGGCGGTGACCGCGCGCGGTGTACGACGTTGCCACCGGCATCTTCCGGGACTACTACGGCGCTGCCCAGGACGACGACGGCGTCTGGAACTTCGCGTCGGCCGGCTACTTCTACGCCGACCCGGACACCGGCACCGTCGGGTCCGACAACTACTGGCTCCAGTACCTCCAGGGCGCCAACTCGGTGGTCGGCATCGCCAACGAGCTGACGCAGGTCGGCGCGGAGGAGCTGCGCTCGGGCGTGATCGGGCACGCCGTGTCCGTGACGTTCCCCTCATACCTGTCCGGTCAGGTGTCCTTCCCGGCCAAGCAGACCGACGGCAAGCTCGCCTCCTCCAGCTACCCGAACGCGCCCGTCGCCGGCGGATGTCACCTTCCCCGAGGACTTCGACGTCGAAGCGTACATAGCCGACAACCACACCGACCGCTCGATGGCCGCGATCATGCGGCGGTGAAGACCTACGGCGGCATCGTCACCGACCAGAACTTCTGGTGCATGTCCCTCAACTTCGAGAACCCGTACGGCATGGGCGAGCGGGCCGATGACCCGGACGCGAACCCCTGGAAGGACGACGCAAAACTGGCCGCGCTGACGGACTTCCACGCCAACGCGTTCCCGTGGGGCGAAACGGCCTGGGTCGAACCGAGCTACGCCGGACACGACACGACGGTGGTGCCGGCGAAGCAGCTGACGTCATCGACACCGACCATCACGGGCACCACGACGGTCGGCAACACGCTCACCGCCAAGGCAGGTGCTTGGAGAAGGGGCAGCAGGCTCACCTACCAGTGGTACCGCGACGGGAAGAAGCTGAAGGGACACACGGCGAGGACCTTCACACTCACGAATTACTCCGCCGGGAAGACCCTCACTGTCCACGTCACCGGCTCCAAGCCCGGCTACACGACGGTGTCGACCTCGTCGTCCAAGACAGCGAAGGTTGCCCCGGCTCGCTGAGCACTTCGGGTCGTTGAGCACATCGACAGGCTCAGCACAGGCCTGTCGAAGCGCCTCGAGCAGGTTCGCTGAGCCATCCCGGTTCGCTGAGCACTTCGACAAAGCTCAGCACAGGCCCCGTCGAAGGGCCTGAGCCCCTCCGGTTCCCTGAGCCTGTCGAAGGGCCTGAGCGAAGCGAGGCGGTGCGGTCGGGTGAGTCCCCTTCGCTGCGCTCAGGGCGTTTCGACAAGCTCAACGACCCGGTTCGCTGAGCCTGTCGAAGCGCCTGAGCCCCTCCGGTTCGCTGAGCACTTCGACAAGCTCAGCACAGGCCTGTCGAAGCGCCTCGAGCTTGTCGAGAGGGCCCACGATTACCGCGGAACCGGCGCACACTCCAGGACCTCGATCCAGTTCCCCCTCATCAACCCCAGGTGCGGATGGTCTCGGAAGATCCGCACGGCATCCTCGTGCGACGACGCCTCGACGATGGCGTAGCCCACCTTGGTGTCGGTGAAGTCCTCGTCGTCCTCAGGGGTCACCCGCGTCTTGCGGAACAGCGGCGCGCCGTTGTCGACGATGGCGGGTGCGTGGCACTGCGTCCAGCGCGCCCAGTCGGCGAGGAACGCCGCGCTCTGCTCTGCCGTCACCTCGGCCTTCTCTACTTCGCGCGAAGCCCCCTGATAGATGGCGAGATACCTGGTCATGACCGCAGGCTAGTCGACGCCAAGTGCCTCGACCGGCGCCGCGACGCGCTGATGCTGCCCGCCAGGCGGCCGACCTGCACGCGGGGCTCGCACCCGACCTCACCAGCCCGCCATCGCCGGGTTCCTTGCCGAGAAGGAGAGCCGAGTCACCCCCGGCGGGGCTCGGCTTCCGGCGCCTCGGCCGTCGACGTGATCCGCGCCGCCATGCCGGCGAAGATCGCGCCGTGGAACGGGAGCACGGCCAGCCAGTAGAGCCGCCCGACGAGCCCCTTCGGGAAGAACACCGCGCGCTGCTCGTACCGTGCGCCGTCGACGTCGGGAACCGCGCGCATCTCCAGCCACGCGGTGCCCGGCACCTTCATCTCGGCGCGGAGGCGCAGGAGGTTCCCCGCGTCCGTCCTGTCCACTGCCTCGACTCGCCAGAAATCGATCGCGTCGCCCACTCGGGCATCAGTGCGACTGCGCCGCCCGCGCCGGAGACCGACCCCACCCACCAGTCGATCCATCAGGCCCCGCGCGGCCCACAGGAACGGTGACGAGTACCAGCCGTTCTCGCCGCCGATCCCGAGGATGACAGTCCACAGCCGGTCGACGGATGCCGGAGTCGCCAGCTGGCGCGCATCCGTGAAGACCGTTCGCCCCGCCCACTCCGGATCGCTGGGCAGCGGGTCGCTCGGGGCGCCGAACACCTCGGCGTCCTGCCAGCTCGTCTCGACGGTGTCGGCGTCCAGCCGCCCCAGCGCGAGGCGCACGGCCTCGCGATACGGGGTGAGGCCACCGTCGGGTGGGGGGATGAGGTCGTCGATGTCGCGGGTCTTCATGACGCACTCGTTCTGCAACGACGCGACAAGGGGGCGGGCGATCGACCGGGGCACGGGGGTGACGAGATTCACCCAGTGCGACGCGAGGCCGGGCGTCAGCACCGGCAGGGCAGCGATCGCCCGTCGAGGCAGCCCCGCCTCGCGCGCGTAGCCGTTCATCATCTCCGCGTAGCGCAGCACGTCCGGTCCGCCGATGTCGACGGACCGGTTCACGCCCGGATCGACCCGGGCCGCGCCGAGCAGGTAATGCAGCACGTCGCGGATCGCGATCGGTTGGATGCGGTTGCGCACCCACTTCGGTGCCGGCATGAACGGCAGCACATCGGTGAGGTGGCGGATCATCTCGAACGACGCCGACCCGGACCCGATGACCACGCCGGCCTGCAGCACGAGCGCAGGAACGCCCGAGTCCAGGAAGATCTCGCCCACCCGAACCCGCGAGCGCAGATGCGGCGACAACTCCACGTCGTCGGGATGAAGTCCGCCGAGATAGACGATGCGGCGGACCTCGGCATCCTCCGCCGCACGCGCGACTACCTCGGCGGCACGTTCGTCAGTCTCCTCGAACCCCCGCCCGGCGCCCATCGAGTGGATCAGGTAGTAGACGACATCGACATCCTTGACCGCGCGGGCCACGGCATCCGCGTCGTCGACGGAACCCTCAACGATCCCGACGTCCCCGCCCCAGGGGAAGGATGCCGCGCGCGCCGCGTCCCTCGCCAGCACCCGCACTCGATACCCGGCGTTCAGCAGCCGGGGTACCAGTCGGCCGCCGATGTAGCCCGTCGCGCCGAGGACGAGCGTGCGTGGCGTACTGCCGTCGTCGGCCGGGAGCGCCCGAAGGGACTCTTCGTGTCCCGTGGGTGCGCTGAGGTCCGTCATGCGCACAGGCTACGACGCAGGGGTGTTGACTAGAGTCGGGAGCCGACGGCTCGTGGCGACCGGGAGTCGTCGCCAGCCCCCCGCCAGCCAGACCCCGCCAGACGCCGCCAGACGCCGCCAGACGCCAACGCTATTTCCCAAACGCCAACGGTATTCGCGCGAATATCGTTGGCGTCCGCGGGTGGCGGCCCCGGTCAGTGCACCTCGTCCGACGCTCAGGGCCTCGTCCGTCGGCGCGACGCAGTGATCCTGCCCAACCAGTGGCCGAAGTGCAGCTGCACGAACAGCGTGACTACGCCCGCCACGAGCAGGCCGGCAATGTTGACGACGAGCTGCAAGCCCGCGCCGAGCGCCTCCTCCCACGCGCCGACTGCCAGCGTGAGCCCGATCGCGCCCACGGCCGGCACCGTCGTGACCGAGATGAACACCCCGACCAGGGCCGACGACTTCGAGCTGGTCAGCGACACGACCCCGGCGATCCCCGCCAGCACCGCGATCACGAAGGACCACCCGTCCGGGGAGATGATGAAGTCGGTGGCGGGCCCTGTGGTCGCCTGCTCGTAGGTGAAGACGCCCGCCGCGTAGGCCACGGCCCACACCGCCCAGGCCGCTGCGGCGCAGGCGGCGAACCCGCCGAACAGCGTCGTCAACGCCAAGCCCGCGATCCCGCGCCGACGGCGCACGATGGCGTAACAGATGGCGGCGATCGGGGCGAACTCCGGGCCGACGACCATGGCCCCGATGATGAGGATGGGCTGGTCAAGGACGCGCCCGATCCCGGCGATCAGCGTCGCGAGCAGCAGGAAGACGAAGAACGTGGCCGACGGGCGGGCGTCCTCCCGAGACTTGTCGGCGAGCTGGGCCCACAGCACCCCGTCGGCCGGATGCCCGGGCGCCGCGGCCTCCGCCGCCGACCCCGCATCCGACACGACGGTGAGCGGCTCGGACACCACGATGCTGCCAACAGCCGGCACCCCCGCGTGGCGCAGCAGCCGCATGATGTTGTTCGCATTCTCGCGCGCCATCTCGAACAACAGCAGATCCCCGCGCCCCTCGCTCGCGACGCCCGGCACCAGCGCGAGGTCACAGACGGTGGGTTCAAGGTCCAGCTCGTCGCGGAGACGCACGGCGAGGTCATGGTCGGCGGTGACGCGCACAGTCAGCATGGCGCTCAGTCTCCCGCCTCGACCGCTCCCCGCGGAAGCGGTTGCGATCAGTATCCGGCGACGAGCAGAACTCGCAAGCTCACGGGGCGAGGATGAAGCAGGATCATCCTGAGCGAGACCTACACCCTGTCCAACGGCGTCGAGATTCCAAGCAGGGGCTCGGCACCTGGTTCATCGACGACGCCGTCGCCGCCGAGGCGGTGCGGGCGGCCGTCGAGATCGGCTAACGGAACATCGACACGGCCCAGGCGTACGGCAACGAGCGGGGCGTCGGCGAGGGCGTCCGCACCGCGGGCGTCGGGCGCGACGACCTGTTCGTCTCCACCAAGCTGGCCGCGGAGATCAAGGACTACGACGGCGCGGTGGCCGCGATCGACGGGTCGCTGGCGAAGCTCGGCCTCGACTACGTCGACCTGATGCTGATCCACAGCCCGCAGCCGTGGAGCGACTTCAGCGGCGGCGACTACACCGACGGCAACCGCCAGGCGTGGCGGGCGCTGGAGGAGGCCCACCAGGCGGGCAAGCTCCGCGCGATCGGCATCTCCAACTTCCGCGAGCCGGACGTCGACAACATCCTGTCGGCCGCCACCGTCGCACCACACGTCAACCAGCTCCTGGTGCACGCGGGCAACACGCCCACCGACCTGCTCGCCTACTGCGCCGACAAGGGCATCCTCGTCGAGGCCTACTCCCCCATCGCGCACGGCGAGATCCTGGACAACTCGGATGTCCGCGCGATGGCCGAGACCTACGGCGTCACCGTCCCCCAGCTCTGCATCCGCTACACGCTCCAGCTGGGCACAGTGTCGCTGCCGAAGACGGCCAACCCGGACCACATGCGCTCCAACGCGGAGGTCGACTTCACGATCTCCGACGCCGACATGACCACCCTGCGCGGCCTCCGCGCCGCCGACTACGGCGCCTCAAGCGCCTTCCCCGTCTACAGCGGCAAGTAGCCCCGGTTCGCCGAGCCCACCACGGACCGCCGAGCCCCTCACGGTTCGCCGAGCTTGTCGAGGTGCCCTGAGTGAAGCGGAGGCTCGGCACCCATCGGGGGAGGGCCCACCGGCAGCCACAACTGCTGCGTACTCAGCAGCCGTCGACCGTCCGCATCCAACGCTCAACGACATGGCCGCGCTCCTTTCCGTCGGCCGCGACCGATACTCTCCTCGCAGATAGACCGCATCAGAAAAGTCGGAGGTTGGGATGAGTGAACCTGAGGCCGCGGGCAACGCCAAGGAAGTCGCCGACAAGGCCGCCCACGGCATCATGGCGCTCGCTCGTGAGAAGTCGACCCAGATCGCTGAACTGAGCCACGACATCGCAGACTCCACCAAGGATCGCGCGAGCGATGCCCTCGCCAAGGTCACCACCAAGAAGCCTGATCCGTACCCAGTCGCCATCGAGGAGTACAACGCCGCGTACACAACGATGCAAGACGCGGGCCTGGCCCTCCTGCGCCAACGGGAACGCTCCCTTGACCTGATCGGCTTCGTTGAGGTGCTGGTGAACAGCGTTGCCAATACGCCAAAGGCGTTCGAGGCTGCCTTCAACGAAGTCGCCGTCGAACGGGCATTCTTTCTGAGCGCCGAAGAGTTCGCCCGCATGGACCTCGAAGCAGCGCGCAAGTCGGCCCTTGGAGCCGGTGCTGGCCTCGCGGGAGGTGTGGCGGTCGCATCTATCGCCCCAACCACGGCGCTCTGGGTGGCGACGACCTTTGGAACGGCTTCGACCGGCACCGCGATCTCAACCTTGTCTGGGGCAGTGGCCTCCAATGCCGCGCTTGCCTGGCTCGGGGGTGGGGCAATCACAGCCGGTGGGGGCGGCATGGCCGCAGGCAGCGCGTTGCTCGCGCTGGCTGGCCCGATCGGATGGACGATCGCCGGCGCCTCAGTTCTGACTTCCATCGCACTCTTCAGTGTGAAGAAGCACAAGACCCGCAAAGCCCAGCAGTCTGAGCTGACAAAGCTACGAGCCAGGACAGTGCAGGCAAGATCCACAGGCGAGTCGATCCGGAATCTGCTGGAGCGGACCGAATCCCTGCGCGAGATGCTCTCTACCAGCTACGGCGCATCGCTTCCCTTCTTCGGTGCCGACTACCTGTCGCTGTCGATCGCCGACCAGTCACGGCTAGCAACCCTGGTCAACAACACGAAGGCCGCTGCGGCGCTGCTGAGCCAACTCGCCGAGCAGGAAATGGTCGATGATTGATCCCGAGGAACTCGCGAAGAGTAATCAGGAACAGGCAGTCGCCTCGTGGGTGAGCTACCTGAATCAACTCCGTGTGGACGGGTTCGAGACGACCCTCCGCCAGCAGGACGTCAACCTCCAGGACGCCCTCGCGAGCATCGATGAAGCGATCAGGAGAATCGACCTCGAGGTGGTCACAAGGAACCGCGGCGGGGACAAGGGCATGCACGGCTTCATCGCCGAGGTCGCCGAGGTGGGTGTCGGGAACGCGCGTAGCAGGATCCTCGGAAAGGGCTCCGTCTACGAGTGGGTGAACGACAACGGGCCGGCAGACCTCATTCGCAGCGGCACGGAGATCCAGCAGAAGTTCGTGGCAGCGGGCGGCCGATTCAGCTTGGCTGCGGTCACGGAACACCTTGCGAAGTACCCGGACTTCGTGGCCAACGGTGGGAAGTACCAGATCCCTGCAGATCACTTCAACATGGTTCGAACACTCCATGACATGACGCCCGAGGAAGCGACCAGCCTGCTGACGAGATCCGGCGATGGACCGTCACTACGTGACTGGCAGCGCATCCAAGCCTTCTTTGACGACGACTCACTCAGCATGGACTCTCTCGAACCGTCCATGCTCAAGTACCCCGAGGTCCAGCGCGGCGCATATGACTCGACGCTTCAAGCCGAGAGGCAATCGCTTCAGGCCACCGACCAAGTGGTGCGAGAGGACGCCTACAACGCCAGCCGTCCAAAGTCCGGGGAGGGCGCCAAAGCAACGATCGTCGCGGCAGCCGTCGAGGGAACGACTGCATTCGTGCTTGCCGTTGCCGAGAAGCGTCGCGGGGGAAAACAGTTCAAGGAGTTCACGCGAGACGACTGGACCGAGATCGCCGCAGGCACCGGGTTCAGCTTCGTCAAGGGAGGCGTACGTGGCCTAACCATCTATTCGCTGACGAACTTCACGGCCACGCCGGCCGCCGTAGCCAGTTCCCTTGTGACCGCCGCCTTCCGTATCGCTGAACAGGCGCACCGGCTCCGAACGGGCGAGATCAGCGAGCTGGAGTTCATCGAGAACTCCGAGCTGGCTGCTCTGGAAGTAGCAGTCAGCGGCTTGTCGTCGTTCCTTGGCCAGGCACTCATCCCCATCCCGATACTCGGCGCCGTTATCGGCAACAGCGTCGGCATGGTAATGTACACGTCCGTCTCAGCGGCCCTGTCCCGCCGGGAAGCTGAACTCCTGACCCGCTATCTCGACGAGCAACGCGCGCTGGACGATATCCTTACTGCCGACTACCAAGAGCTCATCGATCGGCTCAACGCGAGTATGGCTGATTACCTCGAACTTCTCGGGCAGGCCTTCTCGATCGATCCCGAGACGGCCCTGCTCGGCTCGGTCGAGCTCGCGCTCACGCTCGGCGTAGCTGGGGACGAAGTTATCGACTCCGATGACAAGAGACTCGCCTACTTCCTCGATTAGTCAGCTTGGTGCCGAATCTTGCTCGGTCACGCAGCACCGCGCGCGAGGCGACGGCCGCACCAGTCAGCTGGGAGGTTCCGAAGCGCACCTCGGCCCTCCACGACGGCCTCCTCTCAACAGCACGGAGCCACGTCCGCTAGGGTGCAAGCACGCGGCGAGGAGGTAGCGTTGGACGTTTTCAAAGTGCGCGAGACGGTCATCGAGGACTACCGCGCATTCACCACCTCATCCATCGACGTGAAGGACGTTCGCCTCAAGGAACACTACGAGCGGGAGCTTGACGCGGATCGACAGTGGCCCGAGCCCTGGATCTCCCTCAACCCAGCATTCGCCTCCGGGGGCGGCATTGACGAACTCGTCCGAGTCGGGCTCCTCCACCCGGAATGCGATCCCATCTTCCGCGTGAAGCAGCACCTCGAAGACCGTGGCACCTCTCCCATCACGCTCCACAGGCACCAGCGCGAGGCCATCGAGGTCGCCAAATCGGGCCAGAGCTACGTTCTCACCACGGGAACGGGCTCCGGCAAGTCGCTGGCCTACATCATCCCCATCGTCGATCACGTCCTGCGCCAGCCGAAGACCCCCGGGGTCAAGGCGATCATCGTCTACCCCATGAACGCCCTCGCGAACTCGCAGCGCGGCGAGCTGGAGAAGTTCCTCCTCAACGGCTACGGGGAGGGCAACGAGCCCGTCACCTTCGCCCGCTACACGGGGCAGGAGTCCGGCGAGGAGCGGGATCGCATCCTGAAGGACCCGCCCGACATCCTCCTGACCAACTACGTCATGCTCGAGTTGGTTCTCACGCGCCCGGACGAGCGGGCTCGCCTGGTGAAGGCGGCCCGGGGGCTCCAGTTCCTCGTCCTCGACGAGTTGCACACGTACCGCGGACGCCAGGGTGCCGACGTCTCGATGCTCGTGCGTCGGGTCCGCGACGCCTGCGCATCACCGAACCTCCAGTGCATCGGCACCTCGGCGACGATGGCCAGCGGAGGTTCATCCCTCGATCAACGCCGCACCGTCGCGGAGGTCGCCACACGAATCTTCGGCGCCCCTGTCGCCCCCGAGCACGTCATCGGCGAGACTCTCACCAAGGCAACCACCGGGCGCGACGACGACGTCGCGGGCCTCCGCGCCGCCGTCCGGTCCGGTCAGCTCCCCGGCGACTTCGACGGGTTGGCGGCCTCACCGCTTGCGGCCTGGATCGAGACCACGTTCGGACTCGCCACCGAGGAGGGCACCGGCCAGCTCGTCCGCCAGAGCCCCCGACGACTCAGGGAGCACGCAGCACCCGCACTCTCCGACCTCACCGACGAGCCGTTGATCAACTGCCATGAGGCGATTCAGCGCTGCCTCCTCGAGGGGTCGGAGGTGCGACACCTGCGCACGGGCCGCCCGCTCTTCGCGTTCCGGCTGCACCAGTTCATCTCCAAGGGCGACACCCTCTACGTGTCCCTGGAGCCCGAGGACACCCGCTTCATCACGTCGAAGTACCAGGTCGCGGTGCCGTCGGCGAAGGAGAAGCTGCTCTACCCGCTGGCCTTCTGCCGCGAATGCGGTCAGGAGTACGCCGTGGTCCGCGCCGTGACTCGTGCCGGCGAGACCAGCTACCAGCCTCGCGCCTCCCGGGACGTGGCCGAAGACTCCGCGCAGGACGGCTACCTCTACATCTCCACCACGCTCCCCTGGCCAGTCGACCCAATCGCCGAGGGACGGCTCCCGGACTCCTGGGTCGACGTCGACAACCACCCCCTCTCCACGAAGGTGAGGTATCTGCCGCAGCGGGTCACCGTCGACACCGCCGGCCATGCAGTCGACTCGGGCGGCACACCGGCCGCGTTCATCCCTGCCCCGTTCACGTTCTGCCTGTCCTGCCAGGTCAGCTACGAACAGACCCGCGGCCGCGACTTCTCGAAGCTCGCCACCCTCGACGCCGAGGGCCGGAGCTCCGCCATCTCTGTTCTCTCCTCCAGCATGGTGCGTGCCCTGCGGGAAGTGCCCGAGGACGAGCTGCCGAAGGAGGCGCGCAAGCTCCTCACCTTCGTCGACAACCGACAGGACGCCAGCCTGCAGGCCGGTCACCTCAACGACTTCGTCCAGATCGCCCAGGTCCGCGGCGCGCTGTTCGCCGCCATGAAGGCACAGCCCGATGGCTTGACCCACGAGGACGTCGCCGCGCACGTGGTCAAGGCGCTCGGCCTCGACTTCGCCGACTATGCGGCCTCACCCGAGGCCGTCTACGCCGCGAAGGCCCGCACCGACCGCGCCCTGCGCGAGCTCGTCGAGTACCGCCTCTACCTGGACCTGCAACGCGGCTGGCGCATCACCATGCCCAACCTCGAGCAGACCGGGCTGCTGCGTGTCAGCTACGAGTCCCTTGACGACGTGGCCGCCGACCAGAGCCTCTGGGACTCGAAGCACCCCGCGATTCGAGATGCCGCCGACGGTCACCGCGAGGAGCTCTGCCGACTCATCGTGGACGAGTTCCGCAAGGTACTCGCCGTCGACGTCGACTGCCTCACCGAGACGGGCTTCGAGAAGATCAAGCGCCAGTCGTCCCAGGAGCTCGCCGGGGCCTGGAGCATGCCGGGCAACGAGCAAATAGCCCCGGTGGGCACCGTGTTTGCCTTCCCCTCTCAGCCCGGCCGCGCGCGCCAAGGGCTCCACCTCACAGGGCGCTCGGCACTCGGCCGCTACCTCCGACGGCCGAACCAGTTCCCCTCCCAGCCTGATCGGCTCACCAGCGACGAGGCCCAGCAGGTCATCCAGGACATCCTCTCCGTCCTGTGCCGCGTCGGGATCCTCACGGAAGTGGACAGCGACGGACGACGGGGCTACCGGCTCCGAGCCTCCGCCATTCGCTGGAAGGCCGGCGACGGGACCACCGCCGCGGCCGACCCGATCCGCAAGACCCTGGTGGCCGACACCGGCGGACGGGTCAACGCATTCTTCAGAACCCTGTACGACGGAGTCGCACGCGAGCTGCGCGGCATGTCCGCCAGAGAGCACACCGCACAGGTTCCACCCGCGGAGCGGGAGACCCGCGAGCGGGAGTTCCGAGAGGGATCGCTTCCGCTGCTCTACTGCTCCCCGACGATGGAGCTGGGCGTCGACATCTCCAGCCTCAACGCCGTCGGCCTGCGCAACGTGCCCCCGACCCCGGCGAACTACGCGCAGCGCTCCGGCCGCGCCGGGCGCTCCGGCCAACCCGCGCTCGTGCTGACCTACTGCGCCACCGGCAACTCGCACGACCAGTACTACTTCCGTCGCCCTGCCGACATGGTCGCGGGATCCGTGGCCGCACCCCGACTCGATCTGACGAACGAAGCGCTCCTCCGCAGCCACGTCCAGGCCGTGTGGCTCGCCGAGACCGGGGAGAAGCTCGGCTCAAGGATGACCGACCTCCTCGACACCGAGGGCCAGGCCCCGTCACTCATGATGCAGCCTGAGAAGGCCCACGCCTTCGCGGATCCCGACGCCATCCGACGCGCGATCGCGCACACCCACAGCATCGTCGCCCCGATGCTCGAGGAACTGCGCGCCACCGCATGGTGGCGGGAGAACTGGGTCGAGGACATCGTCACCAAGGCCCCCAGCAACCTCGACAAGGCCTGCGACCGGTGGCGCAAGCTCTACCGGGCGGCGCTCGCGGACCAGGCCACCCAGAACCGCATCGTGCTGGAGAGCAGCCGCTCCCAGGCCGCGCATCGGGCGGCCCAGGCCCGGCGCCGGGAGGCCGAGAGCCAGCTGCGCCTCCTGCGCAACGAGGACGACGAGTCGAACCACTCCGACTTCTACACCTACCGCTACCTGGCCTCGGAGGGTTTCCTGCCCGGCTACAGCTTCCCGCGTCTACCGCTCGCCGCGTACATCCCCGCGGTCCGCGGAGCGGTCGGGAAGTACGACGGCGGCGACTACATCCAGCGTCCGCGCTTCCTGGCGATCGCCGAGTTCGGACCCGGGGCCCTGATCTACCACGAGGGCGCCCGGTACGAGGTCACCCGCGTCCAGGTCCCGCTGTCCCCGACCGGCCAGGGAGTGATCGACACCACCGAGGCTCGCCGATGCAGCGAGTGCGGATACCACCACGACCGGAAGCCCGGGCTCGACGTCTGCGAGAACTGCGGCAACGAGCTGGGATCCACCACCTACGGCCTGATGGAACTCACCACCGTCTACACCAGGCGCCGCGAGCGCATCTCCTCCGACGAGGAGGAGCGACGTCGCGCTGGCTACGAGCTGCAGACCTCCTACCGGTTCAGCGAGCGCGGCAACCGCTCCGGCAGCCTGGCTGCAGCGATCGTCTCCGACGACGGGGCACAACTGGCGGACCTTGCATACGGGGACTCCGCCGAACTCCGCGTCACCAACCGTGGGCGCCGCCGCCGCAAGGACCCCAGCACAGTCGGCTTCTACCTGGACCCCGTCGAGGGAAAGTGGCTCTCCGAGTCCAAGGGTGACGACGCCCAGACCGACGACGGCGAGCACGACCCCGACCTTGCCAGGGCAGTCCGTGTCATTCCCTACGTCCGGGACCACCGCAACATCCTGGTTCTCCGCCTCGCCGAGGCGCTCCCAGATGACGCCGCAGCCACCCTCCGCTACGCCCTCGAACGGGGCATCGAGGCCACCTTCCAGCTCGAGGATTCGGAGCTGGCCAGCGAGGCCCTGCCCGACCCGGATCACCGCGGCCGGATGCTGTTCATGGAGTCCGCAGAAGGAGGGGCGGGCGTCCTGCGCCGGCTGCAGGCCGAGCCGGGCGCCATGGCGCTGGCTGCCCGCACGGCCCTCAGCATCGCCCACTTCGACCCCGACACCGGTGAGGACCTCAGCTACCCGGAGTCCGACGAAGAGCGGTGTGAGCGCGCCTGCTACGACTGCCTGCTGTCCTACGGCAACCAGAGCGACCACGCGTCCATCGACAGGCACACGATTCGCGATCTGCTCCTCGACCTCGCCGCAGGCAGGACCATCTCGTCCTCGTCCGGACAGGCCCGCGGGGAGCACGCCGATGCTCTGATGGACGCCGCGGACTCCGAGCTGGAGCGCCGATGGATCCGTCTGCTGGTCGAAGGCGAGTACAAGCTCCCCGACTCGGCACAGCCACTCCTCAACGATGCCGGGTGCCGCCCAGACTTCGCCTACTCCGCCGAGCGGGTGGTCATCTTCATCGACGGCCCCGTGCACGACCGCCCGGACAAGGCCGCAGAGGACGATGCCGTCCAGGAACGCCTGCTGGACGCCGGCTACACCTGTATCAGGTTCAGTCATGACGCAGACTGGGCAGCACTGGTGGAGGAGAACGGCTTCGTCTTCGGAGAGGGAAGAACGGCGTGACAGCATTCGCAGCCGGAAGCCTGGTCGCTGCGCGAGGACGAGAGTGGGTGGTGCTGCCGGACAGTTCGGACGACTTCCTGGTGCTCCGACCGCTGGGCGGCACCGACGACGACATCGCCGGGGTGTTGCCCGCCATCGAGCACGTCACCCCGGCGACCTTCCCCGCGCCCAGCCCTGACGACCTGGGCGACCACCAGAGCGCCCGCCTTCTCCGCAGTGCGCTCCAGATCGGCTTCCGGTCCAGCGCCGGCCCGTTCCGGTCGCTCGCCGCGATCGCCGTCGAGCCCCGCGCCTACCAACTCGTCCCCCTCCTCATGGCACTGCGGCAGGACACCGTTCGACTCCTCATCGCCGACGACGTCGGCATCGGCAAGACCGTCGAGGCCTCCCTGATCGCGACCGAGCTGCTCACCGTCGGTGACGCCCGCGGCCTCGTTGTTCTCTGCAGCCCCGCGCTCGCCGAGCAGTGGGCCGACGAGCTGCTCACCAAGTTCGGGCTGGAGGCCGAACTCGTCCTCGCCAGCACCGTCCGCCGACTGGAGCGTCAGTGCATCGCGGGCGACTCGATCTTCGAGCGATTCCCCGTCACGGTCGTCTCCACCGACTTCATCAAGTCGGACCGCCGCCGCAACGAGTTCCTCCGCACCTGCCCGGACCTGGTCATCGTCGACGAGGCGCACACCTGCGTCGCCGACGGCGGTCTGGCAGGGAAGGCACGGACCCAGCGCTACGACCTGGTCCGCGACCTCGCCGCAAGGCCGGACCGTCACCTTCTGCTGGTGACCGCGACCCCACACAGCGGCAAGGACGCCACGTTCCGCAATCTCATCGGCCTCCTGGATCCCCAGCTCGCGGACATCGACCTCGAGCAGCCCCGCGGGCGCGAGCTCCTCGCGCGCCATTTCGTGCAGCGCCGCCGCGCCGACATCAGGCAGTTCCTCGACGAGAACACCCCCTTCCCGTCCGACCGGCTGTCCAAGGAAGCTGCCTACGACCTGTCCCCCGCCTACCGGGACCTGTTCGACGACGTCCTCGCGTACGCCCGGGAGACCGTGCGCAACGCCCAGGGCGCGCTGGAACGTCGCGTCAGCTGGTGGTCGGTGCTCGCCCTCCTGCGTGCCCTGGCTTCGTCCCCCCGGGCCGCCGCCCAGACGCTGGCCACCCGCTCGGCTGCCCTCGCCGGCGAGTCCGCCGGCGAGGCGGACGCCCTGGGCCGCGCAACGGTTCTCGACGCCGCCGACGATGAGGCGCTCGAATCCGCCGACGTCACTCCCGGCGCCGACCAGGCAGCCGGGTCCGGCTCGGCACAGCAGCGCAGGCTCCGCGGATTCCTCGACCGCGCGCGGAAGCTCGAGGGCACGGGCGACCGGAAGTTGGACGCCATCACCGCGCAGGTGAAGGAGCTCCTCGCCGACGGCTACGCGCCCATCGTCTTCTGCCGTTTCATCGACACCGCCGAGTATGTCGCCGAGCACCTGAGGAAGAAGCTCGGCAAGGGCACGACGGTCGGAGCCGTCACCGGCACCCTTCCGCCAGCCGAGCGGGTCGCGCGGATCGCCGAACTGACCGCGAGCGAGGGACCCACGGTCCTCGTGGCCACCGACTGCCTCTCCGAGGGTGTCAACCTGCAGGAGCAGTTCCAGGCCGTCGTGCACTACGACCTGGCCTGGAACCCGACGCGCCACGAACAGCGCGAGGGCCGCGTCGACCGGTTCGGGCAGCGCAGGGATGTGGTGCGCACCGTGACCCTCTACGGCCGCGACAACCACATCGACGGCATCGTCCTCGATGTCCTGCTCCGCAAGCACCTGGCGATCCGCAAGGCGACCGGCGTCTCCGTGCCGGTGCCGGACAACAGCGATGCGGTCCTCGAGGCGCTGATGGAGGGGCTGATCCTCCGCGGCGACGACCACCGCCAGGACACCCTCGACATCGAGTATCAGCAGAAGACCGACGAGCTCGACCGCGAATGGCAGTCCGCCGCCGAGCGCGAGAAGGCCTCCCGCACCAAGTTCGCCCAGCGCTCCATCCACCCCGATGAGGTACAGGCCGAGGTCACGGAGATCCGGGCCCACCTGGGAACCCACGCGGATGTCCGCTCGTTCACGGAGACGGCGCTGCGGGAACTGAAGTCCACGCTCACCCCGCAGCAGTCCGGTTTCACCGCGACCACGGCACCGCTGCCCGCCGGGCTGCTCGACGCCCTGCCGCCCGGCCGCGGGGCGGGCCTCCAGTTCGTCGACGACTTCCCGGTCGCCCGGGGCGAGAACGTTCTGCACCGCACCGACGACGCGGTGGAGGCCATCGCGACCTTCGTGCTGGAGTCCGCCCTCGACTCGGGTCTCCCAGAGGAGGCCCGCCCCGCGCGTCGCTGCGCCGTCGTCCGCACCACCGCCGTCGAGGTCCGAACCACCCTGCTGCTCGTGCGGTACCGGTTCCACCTCACCCTGCCCTCGCGCGCCGGGGACCGCACGGCGGTCGCCGAGGATGTCGCCACCCTCGCCTTCACCACCGCGGGCGGGCAGCTGAACTGGCTCGACGAGTCGGCCGTCGAAGAGCTGCTCGAGGCCCAGCCCACCGGCAACGTCCCCAATCCGCGGCCGTTCCTCGACTCTGCTCTGGCCAAGCTCCCCGAACTACAGCCCCACCTTGAGCAGCACGGCGCGGACCTCGCCGAGCGGATCCGTGCGTCGCACCGCCGGGTCCGCGCCGCGTCGGGCTCGACGGTCCGAGGGCTCGGCGTCCGGGCGGATAACCCGCCGGATGTCCTGGGTGTGTACGTGTTCGTCCCGGTCCCGAAGGGCTGAAGTCATGGCTGGTGAATCCTTCGTCGGTGTCCGCGTGCAGGGTGGCCTCATCCCTGCCGAACTGCTGTCGCGCATCTCTGTCGGCGCTCTGCCCGGGCAGTCCTCCGCCGACTACCATCTCGCTCCGGGCGAGTCCGTCCGCGAGGCCGCCAACAGGGCCTGGGCGTATCTGACCGGCGTGTGGGCCACCTACCGGCAGGCCGCCGAGCGCCTCCCGGAGTCCGACCGCGGGACAAGCCTCACGCGCGAGCGGTGGCTCCTCATCCTGCTGCGCGAGCTCGGGTTCGGGCGCGTCTCGACCACGCCGGCGGGCGGGCTGCAGGTCGAGGGCAAGAGCGCACGCATCTCGCACCTGTGGGAGCAGGTGCCCATCCACCTGCTGGGTCATCGCGTCGAGCTGGACCGCCGCACGCAGGGGGTCGCGGGCGCCGCCTCCCAGTCGCCGCAGTCGATGGTGCAGGAGCTCCTCAACCGGTCCGACGAGCACCTCTGGGCGGTGCTGTCCAACGGTGTGACGCTGCGCCTGCTGCGCGACTCGACATCGCTCGTCGGCTCGTCCTACGTCGAGTTCGACCTGGAGGCCATCTTCGACGGCGACCTCTTCGCCGACTTCCTCGTCCTGTTCAGCGTGTGCCACGAGTCCCGCCTGGCGATCCGAGATCCACAGAAGGGTGCCGCGTCCTGTTGGCTGGAGGCATGGCGGGGCGAGTCGCTCGAGTCCGGCACCCGGGCCCTCGACCAGCTCCGCGATGGCGTCCGCGAGGCCATCACCACCCTCGGAACCGGCTTCCTCGCCCATCATGCCAACGGTGCGCTGCGCGACAGCCTGACCGACGGGACCCTGCGCATCGAGGACGTCAACCACGCCCTCCTGCGGGTGGTCTACCGTCTCCTGTTCACCTTCGTGGCCGAGGACCGCGGACTGCTGCTCGATCCCGACGCTGCGCCCAGCACGAGACAGCGCTACGTCGAATTCTTCTCCACCGCCCGACTCCGCCGCATTGCGCGGCGTCGTCGCGGCACCCGGCACACGGATCAGTGGCGGGCCCTGAACCTCGTCTGGGACGGCCTCGGTTCGGTCGACGGGCGCCCTGAGCTTGGACTCATCGGCATCGGCGGGCTGTACGACGCCGGCCCGCTCGACGTCTTCCGCAACGCGGAGCTCTCCAACGAGGCGCTGCTGCGCGCGGTACGCCAGCTCAGCCTGATCGAGGAGGCGGGGTCGCGCGTCAGGCGGGTGGTCGACTACCGCAACCTCGGCGCGGAGGAGCTCGGCTCGATCTACGAGACCCTGCTCGAGTACGTCCCCTCGTGGGACGCCGGTCGTCGCAAGTTCGAGCTGCTCAACTCGGCCGGCAACGACCGCAAGTCCACGGGCTCCTACTACACGCCCACCTCCCTCATCGAGTGCCTCCTCGACTCGGCCCTCGACCCCGTCCTCGACCGGGCGGAACGCCAGCCCGACCCGGAGTCGGCGCTCCTGTCCCTGACCGTGTGCGACCCAGCGTGCGGCTCGGGCCACTTCCTCGTCGCCGCCGCCCGCCGCATCGCCAAGCGCGTCGCGACGATCCGCACCGGCGACCCTGAGCCCCCGCCTGAGCGGATCCGCGAGGCTCTCTCCGACGTGGTGGGCCGGTGCATCTACGGCGTCGACATCAACCCGCTCGCCGCCGAGCTCGCGAAGGTGTCGCTCTGGCTGGAGACCCTCGACCCCGGCCGTCCGCTTGCGTTCCTCGACGCCCAGATCAAGGTGGGCAACTCGCTGATGGGCACCACCCCGGGCCTCATCTCGGGCGGAGTTCCCGACGACGCGTTCGCCGTCCTAGAGGGCGACGACAAGAAGGTCACCGCCGCACTGAAGAAGCAGAATAAGGCAGAGCGCGCGGGGCAGGACGAGCTGTTCGCAGCGCCGGCTCCCACGGTCGATCCGACGCTCGCCCAGGACCTCGCCAGCCTCATCACCGGTATCGGTGCAGCGTCACTGGCCGACGTGCACGCCCGGCAGCAGAAGCTGCATGCCCTCGAATCCGATCCGGCCGTCCAGCGACTCCGACTCGTAGCCGACGCCTGGTGCGCCAGCTTCGTCTGGCCCAAGCTGCCCGGCGCACCGAAGGCGATCACAGACAGCACCGTCCGATCCATCGAGCGGGGCGAGAGCCTCCCAGCCGACACGGCCGACACGATCCAGGCGCTCGCCACCGAGTACCGGTTCTTCCACTGGCACGTCGAGTTCCCCACCTGTTCCGCCCCGGCGGCCAGGACGAGGCGCTCGGCTGGACCGGAGGCTTCGACGTCGTTCTCGGCAACCCTCCATGGGAGCGTGTGAAGCTCCAGGAGCAGGAGTTCTTCGCCTCCCGCGACCCAGAGATCGCCACGGCGGCCAACGCCGCCGCCCGGAAGCGATTGATCAAGAAGCTCGCGGACACCGACCCAGCCCTCTTCGAGGAGTACGGCGCTGCCCTTCGCCGGGCGGGGGGCGAGTCGCACTTCCTTCGTCTGTCAGGCCGCTTCCCGCTGACGGGCAGGGGTGACATCAACACCTACGCGGTTTTCGCCGAAGGCAGCCGGCATCTCATCGCCGACCGAGGGCGGATGGGGATGATCCTGCCCACTGGCATCGCCACCGACGCCACGACGCAGTACTACTTCAAGGACCTGGTCCGGCGCGCGTCCCTCGTCAGTCTGTATGACTTCGAGAACGCCAAGCCTCTGTTCGATGGCGTGCACCGATCGTTCAAGTTCTGCCTGCTGACCCTCGCAGGGCGCGGTGAGCGCGTGCCCAAGGCGGACTTCGCGTTCTTCGCGCACGACCCGTCCGACCTACTCAAGGACGACGCCCGCTTCGAGCTCACCCCCGAGGAGATCCAGCTCCTCAACCCCAACACCGGAACCTGCCCGATCTTCCGCACCCGCCGCGACGCCGAGATCACGCTCGGCATCTACCGCCGCGTGCCTGTGCTGATCAACGAGAACGACCCAGTGAATGGCAACCCGTGGGGCATCAGCTTTATGAGGATGTTCGACATGTCGAATGACTCGCATCTCTTCCACACCCGCGACGAACTCGAGGCTGACGGCTGGACGTTGAACGGCAACGTCTTCGAACGCCCAGTCGCGGCAGCCGAGAGAGAGAGAGAGAGAGAGAGAACACCTCGGCCGGAGTGGAGCGAATGATGCCGCTCTATGAAGCCAAGATGCTCCACCTCTACGACACCCGGTGGGCTACCTACGAGCCGGACGGGACTACTCGTGCGATGACAGAGGAGGAGAAGGCCCGCCACCTGGCCCCACTTCCTCGCTACTGGGTGGCCGAGTCGGAGATCGACCGGAAGCTCGCCGGGCGGTGGAACAAGACCGGGTTCGTCGGTTGGAGGGACGTGTGCCGAGCAACCGACGCACGCACGGTCATCACCACGATGGTGCCCGCAAGCCAGGGCTACGGCCACAAGTGGATGCTGGCTCTTCCGTCGACAGGCGACCGGTTGCTGCAGGCATACTGGTCATCATTCGCACTCGACTACGTGGCTCGCCAGAAGCTCGGCGGTACCTCGATGTCCTTCGGGACTATTTCACAGCAGCCCATTCCTGCCCCCAGCGATGTGATGGGAGAGCAAGTCCCGCTCGACCGGCCGCTCGCGTCGTGGATCGACCTACGAGTCGACCGGCTGAACGGCTGGATCGCCGATCCTGACGAGCGCGCACGGGTCAGGGCAGAGCTAGACGCCTTGATGTTCCACATCTACGGCCTTGGCCGCAACGACGTGTCGTACGTGCTTGATACGTTCCCGATCGTGAAGCGCAAGGACGAGGCGGCATTCGGCAGCTACCGCACCAAGGAACTGATCCTCGCGGCCTACGACGCCCTCGCCGAGGCCGAAGCGTCCGGCACCCCCTATTGCGCGCCTTGGAATCAGGAGGTCCACCCATGACGCAGCAGGTCGAGCGCATGCTCCCCCTCTACGAGGCGAAGATGCTGTCCGCCTACGATCATCGCGATGCAGACGTTGTGAAGAGTGCAACCGCTGCGAAGCGCCAAAACCAGCCTCGCTACCTGACTGACCAAGAACACCTCGACCCGCAACGCGAGGCGATTCCCAATGTTTGGATTCGTGAGGAACTGGTCGATTCAGAGTTGCCCGAATGGCTTACTGGTTTTTCTGACGTAACGAGCAGCACGAATGAGAGAACTATCATTTCGGCAGCACTTCCAAGAGCAGGAGTTGGTCACACTTACCCTCTCTACTTCGCTTCAGCTCCACACCTTCTACTCGCGCAATGGAACTCATTCGTCGTCGACTTCATGGCTCGACAAAAGGTCGCAGGACTTCACTTGACCTATACGTATCTCCGTCAGCTGCCCCTCCTGCCTCCGTCTCGATTCGAGGGGCCATGTCCATGGACTGTGCTTGAGTCCCTACGGGACTGGTTCGCCCAACGGGTGGTCGTCTTGAGTTGCACAAGCGAATCCATGAAGCCTATGGCGATGGAAATCCGCGGAGTATCCCAAGTGAATCCATGGGACCCTGCACTGAGGATTTCACTCATGGCCGAGCTCGATGCGGCCCTGTTTCAACTATTCGGGGTGACCCGCGACGATCTCGACTACATCATGGAGAGCTTCCCGATCGTCAAGCGGAAGGACGTCGCGGCACACGGCACCTTCCGCACGAAAGACATGATCCTCGAGGTCTATGACGCGATGCAGGTCGCGATCGACACGGGTACTCCGTACCGCTCCGCGCTCCAAGAGGAGCTGGCATGACGCTGCAGGGTGGTGGATCCGAGCAAGATGCCCCGGCTCGCGATGCGGGCCCCGCACGCGCCTGGGTGGTCCGGGCCGGTAGCAAGGGGGAGGCGGAAGCCTCGAACCTCCAGCTCGGCCGCGCCAGCATCGGATGGTCCGACGTCCCGGACATGACACATCTCACCAGCCGCGAACAGGTGCGCGGAGTCGTCGACAAGCTCTACCCGGACAAGTCCCGGCCGAGCCGTGCTGCCACCACAGGCCAACTGTGGGCTTTCCGCTCCCTGATTTCCCTCGGCGACATCGTCGTGATGCCGCTCGTGACGCACCCGGGCATGATCGCAGTGGGCCGGTGCATGGGGGGTTACGGCTACGACCCCACCGCAACGGGCATGGGGCGTCACTATCTGCCCGTCCGGTGGCAGCCGGAGTTCGTGCCCCGTACCGCTCTCCTGCAGGACCTGCAGAACACGATCAACGGCGCGCGGACTGTCTTCGGCGCCCACCGCAACGGCGCGGCAGAACGCCTCGAGGCCCTGGCGCAGGGCCTGGTCGATCCCGGGCCTTCTGATGCTCGAGAGCCACAGGACTCGTCCCGCTATGAACGTCCCCCCTACTACGTGATTCTCGAGGCCGCCCTGGAGGCGGTGGAAGCCGGGACGTGGACGACCTACGGCGACCTGGCAGCAGTCGCGTCCACGAACCCGCAGAAGGTTGGCAACTTCACCAACGGGAGCGGCGCCGAGGCCGCTCACCGCGTGCTCGGGAAGGATGGCAGACCCGTCGCCGGCTTCGGCTGGGCCGACAATTCTCGACCTACACAGCGCGAGGCCCTCGAAGCCGAGGGCGTCATCTTCGGCCCCTCCGGGAACGCCGACGAGACCCAGCGGGTCCGCGCCGAGGACCTCCGCGAGTATCTGGAGATCATCGGAGTTCTCGAACCTCTCCCACGGCGCGCCTGGCTGGTGCGGGGATCTTCGGTCGACGGTCACGACCTGGTGCCCACCTGGCTGGGCGCTGGGTTCGCGTCCCTGCGAGCCGCCAAGCTCCGCGAGGTCGAGGCGGGCATCAGCCGAGCGGAGCTGAAGAAGGTCGTCGACGAGGACTACTCGCAGACCTCGTATGCGGCAAAGGCCGCGAAACTCGACGAGTTCCACGCCTTCCTGACGCGCATGCGCCTGGGCGACGTGATTGTCACCACGAGCCAGGGCAAGCTCCACGTGGGCACGATCACCGGCCCAGCCGAGTACGCCCCCTCACCCGGGGGCCTGTCGAATCTGCGTCGCGACGTCGACTGGTCGCCGGACAGGCATGACTACGGCGACCTCGCCCCCGAGATCAAGTCCCGGCTGCAGGTGCAGTACGACGTCGTCGAGATGAGCCAGCAGCTCGAGCTGCTCGAGGAGCTGCTCACTCCAACCCAGGTGGAGGAGCCGGTACCGTCGCCGACGGTTCGCGAGCTGGTGCTCCCCGACGCCACCGATGAGCTTGCCGAGCGCCTGCACGTCGACAAGTCCTGGCTGCAGGAGTGCATCGACCTGCTCCGCGACCGGCCGCAGCTCATCTTCTACGGCCCTCCCGGCACCGGCAAGACGTTCATCGCGCAGCACCTCGCAGCCCACCTGGCCGGCGACAACGTCCGCCTGGTCCAGTTCCATCCCGCCTACTCGTACGAGGACTTCTTCGAGGGCTACCGACCGCTGGAAGAGGGTGGCTTCAAGCTCAAGCCTGGGCCGTTGCGGAAGGTGGTCGACGCGGCGCGGGACAAC
This sequence comes from Tessaracoccus lacteus, assembly GCF_029917005.1. Lineage (NCBI taxonomy): Bacteria > Bacillati > Actinomycetota > Actinomycetes > Propionibacteriales > Propionibacteriaceae > Tessaracoccus > Tessaracoccus lacteus. Next base: position 86,156 of record NZ_CP123967.1, on the reverse strand, counting down.
CCGTCGACGCCCTACTTTCTCATCATCGACGAGATCAACCGCGGCAACCTCGCCAAGATCTTCGGCGAGCTGTACTTCCTGCTCGAGTACCGCAGCCAGAACGTCGATCTCCTCTACGCCACCGACGACGACAGCGGCTTCACGCTGCCGGAGAACGTGTTCATCATCGGGACGATGAACACTGCCGACCGGTCGATCGCGCTGGTCGATGCGGCGATGCGCCGCCGCTTCGCGTTCGTTCCGCTCCACCCGTCGGAGCCTCCCACCAGCGATGTCCTGCGTCGTTGGCTGGTGGCGACCGGGCGCGACGAGACGGTGGCCGATCTGCTCGACGCACTGAATCGACGGATCGAGGATGAAGACTTCAAGATCGGTCCCTCGTACCTGATGCGCGACGCGGTGCACGCCGACGGCGGGTTGGATCGAGCGTGGCGCACCGCGATCCTGCCTCTGCTGGAGGAGCACCACTTCGGTGACGGGATCGATGTGCGCAAGCGCTACGGCCTCGACGCCATCTTGGCGCGCGTCGCCGCATCCAAGAAGCCTGTCGAGGCGGACGATGACGACGCGGCCGCTGATCCTTCGTGAGGGCGAGCCTCCCCAGCTCGTCCACCTGAGCCGGAGCACCGCCGAGGCTCTGCAGGCGTCCGGTGCCCTGACGATGACAAGGGCCGATCGGTCCGGCTGGTGGGAGGTGGCTGCGGGCACCCAGGTCGGTGTCATCGAGGTGGCTGGGCTTGAGGTGATCCTCCGTCCCAAGATCGACATCAACCGGCTGGTGTTCCTGATGGGCTTCGCCCGCCGCCCAAGCCACTGGCGAGACGATCTGGTCCACCTGGACCAGGACGTCGCTCTGCCCGAGGCGCTCGCGGACGCCTTCCTGGCGCTCGCCCGCCGGGCTGTGGACCAGGGGCTGCTCAAGGGCTACGTGACCGTCGACGACAGCCTGCCCGTGCTGCGGGGTCGCATCCGGGAGGCGGACCAGCTCCGCCGACGCTTCGGGCGCGAGGTGCCGCTGGAGGTGCGCTACGACGACTTCACCGTCGACATCCCTGAGAATCAGCTCATCCTCGCCGCCGCCCAGCGTCTGCTGGCCCTGCCCGGTGTGGGCCGACGACACCGCGGCGGGCTCCAACGGCTCCGCCTCCAACTGGCGGACGTCTCGCGCCTGCATAGCGGGGTGCAGCCGAGCTGGACGCCCAGCCGACTCAATGCCCGCTACGTTCCCGCGCTTGAGCTCGCCGAGCTGATCCTGGGAGGCCGGTCCTTCGAGCAGCGCGTGGGCGACACCGTGGTCACCGGCTACCTGCTCAACATGGCGAAGATCTTCGAGGACTTCGTGACGGTCGCCTTGCGGGAGGCGATCCGACCCTTCGGCGGCCGGTCGCAGCTGCAATACGGTGCCTTCCTCGACGAAGCGGAGACCGTCCCCGTCAAGCCCGACTTCGTCTGGCTGGAGCAGGGCGTTGCGCGGCTCGTGGTCGACGCGAAGTACAAGGCGGAGAAGCCCAGCGGCTTCCCCCAGGCGGACCTCTACCAGCTGCTCGCCTACTGCACCGTTCTCGGGCTCGATGAGGGGCACCTGGTCTACGCGAAGGGGGCGGAGGATGAGCGGACACACGTGGTGAAGCAGGTGGGCGTCCGGATCATCGCGCACACCCTCGACCTCGACGCGTCACCATCCGACCTCCTCGCCCAGATCGCCGGCCTCGTGCGTGACATCCACCCTGCCAACAGCTCTCATCCAGCTCTTGGGACCACAAAGCCCTAGTACCAGCGCCGCCTCCGCCGCTTAGGGGGTGGCGCCCAGTACACCTGGCGGTGGGACGGCGGCCAACCCTGAAAACCGCTCCGCTCGGCCATCACTGCCCTGGCATCTTGCCCCTCGTCTCGGAGGCGAATGAACTCGTCGATCGACGACAGCAGAATCCGTGGCGCGCCGCCCTCATCTCCGAAGTAGCGCATCTCCATGACGAAGGATAGCCCGCGCACCTTCGAGTACGGCACCTCCAGGAGCTCGGCTGCCCGCCGCGACGTGACGTACAGCGGGCGGACGATCGGCGGCTCCCAGCGCGGTTGCGTCCCCTCGTTCACCACCCTCGCCGCCAGACAGCCTCAGTCGGCATCGGTCATCGGACTACAGGACGCCGCGCGGACCAGTGAAGCGCTGAGAGTTGTCCAGCTGCAGCTTCTCAGGTTAGTGGAGCGGCTGGTGACGGCTTCTCCTCTGGTCATGGCTCGCCTTTCGTGGCTAGCAGAGTAACCGTGGCCTGACCCGCAGTCCTAGCCAAGAAGGAGAGACCCCTAGCCAGCCGCTACTGACTAGGGGTTTCGGTTGTGGACGCAATGGAGCTTTGCGGGATCAGGCGACCCCGGGTCGCGGGGCTCGTTATCCGCGTGGAATCAAGGCATCTGCGAGGATGCCGACCCTGTCGGGGAGTCAGATGAACCACTGACCGGCGCGTCGGCCGAACCAAAGAACCAACCTCGAACACGGCACACGGACGAGGAAGTGGACGCTATGCGAACAGCCCGCGCGCAGCGCGTCAGCGTGATCGTGCTGGCGCGCCAGTTCGGGCTTCACGGTGGCACCGTTTGGGTCAAGACGAGGGAGATGTCAGCTCCAGCGCCGTGAGAGCCATCCCGCACGAGCAACATGAGGGGACGGCATCACCGTCTCGCATAGCTCTCGGGTTCGACCACGGGCCGATGGCCTTGACGTGTGACTGTTTTGTACCGCTCGCTCTTCACCTCCAGCCCCCAGGATGCTGCCGGCTACGTCGCGCGAGCACGCGGGCTCTACATGGCGTGGGCAACCGAGACCAGTGACGACCCCGGCCACGCGGCACTCGCCGCCTGACAACCCACGCGACCACGAGGAACCCGACAAAGCCTCGATACACCACTCAAGAGGACTTGACCGGGGGCCTCTCCTGTGCCTATGCACGCAGGAAGCCCCACAGCGAGAACAGTGCAGGTCTCCCTCACTCGGACGGGGCAGCGGACTCGGTCGCGTCGAACGGATCGGCGCCGTCGTCGGCGAGCCAGTCGTAGTGGACGGTGCGGTCGCAGGCCTCCCAGCGGGACGGGGTGGCAGTGTGCAGCCAGTCAAGCGGCCGCACGCCCCCAGGGGCACCGCCGTCGAGGGCCAGTCTCAGCGCGACGGCGAGATCCGCGTCGACCCGTTGGGTGCGCGTGGCCGGGTCGACCGAGACGAACAGCACCGTCCCCGATCGGGCGATCAGGTCGAGGAACTGCCGGTTCTTGCCCCAGTCGGTGGCCGGCGTGCTGGGAACGCAGTCCGCGTCGACTGCGAAGAACCGGCCGTGCTGGGCCAGCCGGAACGCCAGCGTGTTGACGCCCACGCGCCGGGTGCGCTCCCAGACCAGGCCGGAGGTGTCGTCGCCGGTGCGCTGCGACTCGACGAGGCCCGCAGCGAGGTGCCCGACGACGTTACAGCCGAGCACGACACCGTCGTCGCCGGCGGCACCCCGGATCACTCGGTAGAAGTCGACCAGCACCTCGGCGGTGGTCCGGGTGCGGTCGTGGACGTGCACGCCGTCGGCGATGGGACGCGGGCCCATGGTCGGCCCCCACTGACCGAGCGCCTCGAAGGTGGAGAAGTCGTGCTTGATGAGGTCGTAGCCCCAGTCGCGGATGCGTCGGACGTCGGCGGCGACCCGCTCGAGCGTCGCGGGATGGCTGGGGTCGAGGGCCCAGCCGCCCTCCCAGGGGCGCAGGCCGCCGGCCTCGGGCCGCCAGCGGTGCTGCAGCGGGCGGAACCAGATCCCCGGTCGCACTCCCTCCGCGGCGATGCGGGCGGCGACCTCCGCCATGTCTGGGAACTCACCCGGGCGGCCGACGTCCCAGGGCCCGCCCGAGGCGGGCAGGCCGTCGGCGGTGCCGTCGATGCTCCACCCGTCGTCGACGACTCCGAAGGGCCGGACGGGATGGTCGCCGACGAGGTCGGCGATGGTGCGGGCGTCGCGGACGACGGCGTCGGCGTCGAAGCCGCGGCCGTAGGCGTAGTACCAGTTGTTGGCACCGACGAGCGGGCCGGTGGGTCGCGGGTCGCGGCAGAGCGCGGCGGCCAACGCGCCTTGGACCGTGAAGGGGTCGCCGCCGTCGACGAACCGGACGACGGCGGCGGTCAGCTGGCGGTCCCCCAGAAAGACCGCGGCGGAGCCGGCGCGGACGTCGAGCCAGAGCGAGACGCCCCCGTCGTCGACGGTCCAGAAGGCGAACGATCCGGCGCGGACGTCGACGCCGGCGCCCCACGTGGACCCGGCAGCTGGCGAGTGCACGAGCACCATCCACGGGTGCGCGACGTCGGGGCGCAGCGGCTGCCAGCAGGTGTCGCCGTAGGTGCGCTCCCAGGCGTCGCCCAGGATGAGTGCGTCCGCGGGAAGCGCGCGGCGCCAGCGGAGATGCACTCGGCTGAGCGGCGTCCCCGCCGTGGCGAGCCGGACGGCCAGTCCTCCGTCGGCTGTTGGGATGAGGTCGACGGCGACGCCGGCCGCGGCGGGGGCGCGCCAGGCGTCGCGGGGTCCGGACTGGACCCGGACCAGGTCCGGCGTCGGGACGGTCAGGCTTGGCATGGCTCCTCCTGTGGGGCGGGATGGGTTGAGCAGATGGCACCAGTCGCGGAGGTCCCCCCGCGGTGCGCCACCGCCAGCAATACAGGGCAGGCCGGCTCGTCCGGTTCCGGCACGACCTCCGGCGCTCCGGCGCTCCGGCACGCCTGAGCGTGGGCTCGGCCGCGACACGTGCCATCTGCTCAACCCAGACCAGACGGGGGCCGGACGGTCGCCCGCCCGGCCCCCCGTCGGTCAGTGGATCAGCCGTTGAACAGGGCGTTGACCTGCTCGTTGGCGGCGTCCAGCGACTCCGGCTCAGCCTTGCCCGAGAACACCGCGTCGACCGCCGGCTGCATGATGTTGGTGATCTGCGACGCGTAATCGGTGATCGGGAAGAGGAACGTCGTGCCGTCGTTCACGTGGACGAGGAAGGGCTCAACGTCGATGCCGCGATCGGCAAAGGCGGCCTGAGCCTTGTCCGTCGCCGAGGGGATCGCCGGGAACACGACGCCGGCCTCACCGACGATGTCCTGGCAGGCGGCGGAGCCCATGTACTCGACCCACTTGACGGCCGCGGCCTTGTTGTCCGAGCCGGCCCACACGGAGTCGGCGAGGCCGTTGTACATGGAGGCGCGCTCACCGGAGGGGCCCGTGGGCGTCGGCGCGAGGCCGGTCTCGACGTCGGTGTAGGAGAACATCTGGTTGATCATCCAGGAACCGTTGGTGATCATGGCGTACTTGCCGGCGCCAAAGATGTCGGCGGAGCTCTGGCCGGTCACGGCCTCGATGCTGGGCATGTAGCCCTTCTCTACCAGGGAGCCCATCCAGGTGATGGTGTCCTTGAACTCCGGGGCGTCGTAGTTGTACTTGGTGCCCCACGGGTTCTTGTCGGTGATCGTCCAGTCGGTGGTGCCGGTGTACATGGACCACTGGGTCTGGCCGTTGCCGCCACCCGAGCCGCCGTCGAGGCCGAGGCCGTAGACCGCGACCTTGTTCTTGTCGAAGCCGGGCTCGTCACCGCGCACGCCGTTGGTGTCGACGGTCAGGTGGGCGATCATCTTCTCGTAGCTGCCGCCGTCCTGGGGGTTCCAGTCGAGGTTAGCGAGCTCGGCCTCGTCGACGCCGGCCTCCTCGATGAGGGCCTTGTTGTAGAAGATGGCGACGGTGTCGAAGTCCTTCGGCAGGCCGTAACGCTGGCCGTCCTGGCCGACCCACAGATCGGCGAGCCCCTCCTGGTAGTTCGATACGTCGACGCCGTCGGCCTCAAGGGTGGCGTCCAGCGGGACCAGCTGGCCCTGGGACACGAACTCGGGGTACTTCGACAGGTGGTTGGTGAAGACGTCAGGGGCGGTGCCGGCCACGAAGCCGTTGGTGACACCGGTCCAGTAGTCATCCCAGGCGTACTGCGTGATGGTGACGGTGATGCCGGACTCCTCCTTGAAGTCGTCGGCGCACTGCTGGTAGGCGGCCTTCTGGTTGTTGTCCCAGAGCCAGTAGTCGATCTCGCCGGAGGCGGCCGACGTGTCGAGCGCGTCGCCGGCGCCGGTGGCGCCCGGCTCAGTGGTGCCGTTGTCGCCGCCGCAGGCGGTGAGCGTCAGGGTCAGGGCGGTGAGGGCCGCGAGGGCCGTGCCGGCTTTGCGGAGCTGGAATCGGGCCATGGTGGTGGTGTCCTTTCGTGACGGGGAGGAGTGGGTGGGTCTAGGGGTCGGGCGGCGGTTACTTGCTGCCCGAGTAGCCGATGGAGTCGATGATTCGACGGGCGAAGGCGAAGAACAGCGCCAGGACGGGGATGGCGGCCACCAGGGTGGCGGCCATGAGGCCCGCCCAGTCCGGCGAGCCGGCGGGGGTCTGGGACCGGAACACGCCGAGCGCGACCGTGAGCACGCGGGTGCCCTCCGTGTTGCCGACGAGCAGTGGCCAGAAGTAGTCGTTCCATGCGGTGATGAAGGTGAGGATCCCGAGGGTGGTGATGGGCGCGGTGCTCATCGGCAGGATGATCCGGAAGAAGGTCCGCCAGGGTCCCGCCCCGTCGAGCGACGCGGACTCCTCGATCTCCCGGTTGATGCCCAGGAAGAACTGGCGCAGGAAGAAGATCGCGAAGGGGGTCATGAGGAACGTCGGGAGGATCATGCCCGGGAAGGTGTTGAGCAGGCCCATGTTCTTGATGAGGATGAAGTTGGGCAGGCTGGTGAAGATCGGCGGCACGAGCAGCGCCCCGAGGAAGATCCCGAAGACGATGTTGCGGCCGGGCCAGCGCAGGCGGGCGAAGGCGTATGCCGCCATCGCGGAGAAGAACACCTGGCCGACGGTGACGGCGGCGGCGTACACGATCGAGTTGCGCAGGTAGAGCCAGAAGTTCACTGAGGCGCCCGAGCCGCCCTCGGCGATGGCCTCCTCCTGCGTGGCGAGCCCGAGCACCCGCTCGAACGCGCCGAAGGTGAAGTCGACCGGCAGCAGGGATGAGGGGTCCGACGGCAGCGACCGGGTGGTCGACAGCGCCGTGCGGAGCATCCAGTAGAACGGGAAGAGGGTGAGGATCAGGAAGGCGATCATCGCGACCCAGGCGACGATGCGCCCGGCGCTCCACTTCTTGCGACGCGTCTGAGGGGCGTCGTCGACGGTGGTGTCAGCGTGGCTGGTCATGGGTCAGACTCCTTACGCCAGGTCCGATTCGCCGGCGCGCAGCATCCGCAGCTGGATGGCGGCCAGGCCGGCGAGGATGATGAAGAGGATCACGGCGAGCGCCGAGCCGTAGCCGAACTGACCTTCTCCGAAGGCCTTCTGGTAGATGTAGTACTGCATCACGCGGGTGACGTTGATCGGTCCCCCTCGCGTGGTCACTGCGACGGTGTCGAACACCTGGAACGAGCCCGTGACCGTGATGACGAGGATCATCGCCAGCACCGGACGCAGCAGCGGTAGCGTCATCTTCCAGAACGACGTCCACTCGGACGCGCCGTCGATGGACGCGGCCTCGTAGACGTACTTCGGGATCGTCTGCATACCGGCGAAGACGAGCAGCGCGGTGTAGCCCATGTGCCGCCACACGTTGACGAAGGCAATGGTGGGGATCGCCCACCTCTCGTCGGCGAAGAACGCGATCCTGGAGGCGCCCAGCCACTCGATGACCTGGTTGAACAGGCCGATCTGGTAGTCGAGCAGCCAGAACCACAGCATCGCGGCGATGACGTTGGAGATCAGCCACGGCAGCAGCAGCGCGCCGCGCAGGACGATCGACTTGGTGAGGCGCTGCATGAGCACCGCCAGCACGATCGCGATGACTGTCTGGAAGCCGATGTTGAGGATGACGTACCAGATGGTCACGGCCATCGCGTTCCAGAACAGCGGGTCGACGGCGATCTTCTCGAAGTTGTCGGTGCCGATCCAGGTCGGCGACCCCAGGATGTTGTACTGCGTGAAGCTGAAGTAGAAGCCGCGGATGGCCGGCACGAGGTAGAAGACCACGAATCCGACGCCGGCAGGCGCGATGAACAGCAGTGCCGTGAGCAGGTCGCTGCGGCGCTTGCGGTTCGGGACGAGGTCCGGCTCGGTTGCTCTTGTACTCACCACGTTCCCCTCTTTGGGATGGGCCCCGGCGACTCTGCCCGGGGGTGTGCTGGTTTGCATGATGGAATCTACGCGCGTCACATCCGTAGCGCAACCCCCCGTTACAAACTCGTTATCGACGGATCTTTCACGCTTGATTTTGTTCCATGGCAAGTGCAACCATGATGTCTACATGAGTAGACGACCGGCGGCCAACGGAGTGCCGCTAACTCGCCGGCCCGCTCCTCCACACAGCACGGCCAGATCCAGGAGGGATCCCATGAGCCACCCCGTCAACGCCTTCGTCACCCTGCGGTCCGAGGGGGTCGGCGTCGTCGTCGACCTCGCAGCCGGCCGCCTCCCCGCGCTCCTCCACTGGGGCGCGGATCCCGGTGAGCTCACCCTCGACGACGTCGCCACCCTCGCGCTCACCGCCGTGATGCCCGCGGCCCCCAGCATGGTCGACGACCCCACTCGGCTGGCCATCCTTCCCGAGCACTGGGCCGGCTGGGTCGGCCGTCCCGGCCTCAGCGGCTCGCGGCCCGACGGCTCGGCGTGGTCGCCACGGTTCGTGACGCACACCCTCCTCATCGACGGCGAGCCGCGCGAAGCGTCCGACGAGGCCCCGTCGCTGATCGAGCTGGGCACGGGCACCCTCACCGTCGTGGCCCGCGACGACGCGGCCGGCCTCGAACTCACCCTCACCCTCGAACTCACCGCGGGCGGCGTGCTGCGCAGCCAGGCGGCGCTGGTCAACACCGGCGACGACGACTACCGCGTCGACGACCTCATCCTCGCCTACCCCGTCCCGACCGTCGCGTCCGAGCTCCAGGACCAGGCGGGCCGATGGGCCAAGGAGCGGGTGCCGCAGCGCCGCGCCTTCACGGTGGGTTCCCACGTCCGCGAAGGCCGCAAGGGCCGCACCGGCGCCGACGCCGCGACAGTCCTGCACGCGGGTGTGCCCGGCTTCAGCTTCGCCGACGGCGAGGTGTGGGGCGTGCACGTCGGCTGGTCCGGCAACCACACGCACCTCGCCGAGCGGAACTTCACCGGCGAGCAGGTCATCGGCGGCGGAGAGCTCCTCCTCCCCGGCGAGATGGTCCTCTCCCAGGGCGAGTCCTACACCAGCCCCTGGCTCTACGGGTCCTACGGCGTCGGCCTCGACGAGGTGGCCCGCCGGTTCCACCGCTATCTGAGGTCGCGGCCGCAGCACCCGTCGTCGGTGCGCCCCGTGACGATCAACGTCTGGGAGGCCGTCTACTTCGATCACTCGCTGGAGCCGCTGCTGGAGCTCGCCGAGAAGGCCGCCGCCGTCGGCGTCGAGCGCTACGTGCTCGACGACGGCTGGTTCGGCGCCCGTCGCGACGACCACGCGGGTCTCGGCGACTGGGTGGTGTCCCGCGACGTCTGGCCGAACGGGCTCCACCCGCTGGTCAACCGGGTCAAGGAGCTCGACATGCAGTTCGGCCTGTGGTTCGAGCCCGAGATGGTCAACGAGGACTCCGACGTCGCTCGCGCGCATCCCGAGTGGATCATGGCGACCGGCGGCCGGACCCCCGTCGAGACGCGGTTCCAGCAGGTGATCAACCTCGGCATCCCCGAGTGCTACGCCCACATCCGCGACCAGATCTTCGCGATGCTGGCGGAGTACGACATCAGCTACATCAAGTGGGACCACAACCGCGACCTCATTGACGCCGGCACCCACCCGCTCGGGCGGGCCGGGGTGCACGCCCAGACCGAGGCGGTGTACCGGTTGATCGACGAGATCAAGGCCGCCCATCCGGGGCTGGAGATCGAGTCGTGCTCGTCGGGCGGCGCCCGCGTCGACCTCGGCGTCCTGCAGCGGACCGACCGAGTGTGGGTGTCCGACTGCATCGACCCACTGGAGCGACAGGACATGATGCGCTGGACGCAGCAGCTTCTGCCGCCGGAGATGCTGGGCTCGCACATCGCCTCGCTCACCTCGCACACCACCGGCCGGACCCACGAGCTGAACTTCCGAGCCGCCACCGCCCTGTTCGGGCACCTCGGCATCGAGTGGGACCTGCGCCAGGCGTCCGACGACGAACTGGCCGAGCTGGGTGAGTGGATCGCCTTTCACAAGGCTCACCGCGACCTCCTGCACGGCGGTGACCTCGTGCGCCTCGACTTCCCCGACGACTCGCTGACGGCGACGGGCGTCGTCGCCCCGGACCGTTCGCGGGCAATCTACTCGTACGCCGCGGTGTCGACCCACGTCACGAGCCTGCGAGGACGGCTCCGGATGCCCGGGCTCGACCCGGCCCGCCGCTACCGCGTCTCGCCCGTCCTCGTCGGGCGAGTGCCGTCCGGTCTGCGGCCGCCGGCCTGGTGGGGCGTCAAGCGCGATATGGCCACCGAGACCGTCGACCTCACCCATGGACGACCGCCGAAGCTGGTGCCTGTGGCCGAGGAGGCCGGGGTCGTCCTGCCCGGAAGCCTGCTCGCCTCCGCGGGCCTCATGGAGGCGTCCGTGCACCCCGACCACGCGCTGATCTACCTCGTCGACGCCGTCGACTGAGGCGGTTTCGTCCGCCGCGGGCCGCGGCCCTAGGCTTGGCCACAGCTGTGAGGAGGAGAGCATGTCGAGCGGAGCGGTGCGGACGACACGCGGGGCGACCCGCGACGACGTCGCCCGCCTCGCCGGCGTGAGTTCCGCCGTCGTCAGCTACGTGGTCAACAACGGGCCGCGGCCGGTGGCCGAGTCCACGCGACAACGGGTGCTGGACGCCATTGACAAGCTGGGGTACCGGCCCAACGCGGCGGCGCGGTCGCTCATCATGGGGCGCTCGGACCTCGTCGGGCTCGTGGTGCCGGACGTCCGCAACCCCTACTTCGCGGCGCTGGCGCAGGCGGTCGAGGTGGAGGCACGGGCTGCCGGGGTCAACCTCGTGTTGGCGCAGGGGTCGACGGGGCATCTCGCCGAGCTGGTCGAGTCGCTCAGCGGACACCTGGTCGCGGGCATCATCACCGCGGCCGCGCCCGAGCCCGCCGCCGTCGAGGTGATCCTGCGCAACAAGATCACGATGGTCCGGTTGAGCCTGGTGCCGCCCGACATCGACGCGACCTCCGTTCTGCCCGACTTCTACGAGGGCGGTCGAGAGGCGGTGCGGCACCTCATCGAGGTGCACGGACATCGGCGGATCGCCCTGGTCGCCGGGTCGGACACCCCGGACAGCCACACCGTCGTTGACGATCGCGAGCGCGCCTGGCGCGACGTCCTCGCTGAGAAGGGACTACCACGCGACGCCATTATCCGGGTCAACTGGTCGTCGGCCGGTGGCCGCCAGGCGGCGGAGCGTCTGGTGCGCGACTTCCCCGACTGCACGGCGGTGTTCGCCATGTCGGACCAGCAGGCCATCGGCCTGATCGCCGGCCTGCACCGACTCGGCCGGTCCGTCCCCGACGACATCGCGATCACGTCCTTCGACGGTTCCCCGGAGGCCGAATTCACCATCCCCCCGTTGACGACGACGAGCGTCCCGATGGCCGCCATGGCGAAAGCCGCGGTCCGGCAGCTGCTCCACCCAGGCGGGAAGGGCCAGGTGTTCACGCCGGAGCTGATCGTGCGGGCGTCCTGCGGCTGCTGACCGGCTCGGGACCCACGGATCCACGACCGAATCTGCGGCGCCGCCCTAGCCTGGAGACATGAGTGCCGAGACAGCCTGCCGTCGCATCTCCGTCAAGCCCGGGGAGGCCGATGCACCCCGGTCGAACGCGTCGACGGGGTGTGGCGGGTGCGCTCCACCGAGGCCGTCCGACAGATCCTGCGTGAACGCGATGCCACCGCACAGGCCGGTTTCAACTCCGAGTCCATCCCCGACGGGACCATGGCCGACGAGCCCATCCTCTCCATGGACGGCGAGCCGCATCGTCTCCAGCGCAGCAAGATCGCGCGCTACTTCGCGCCGAAAACCGTGGCGGCGAGGTACCGGGGGTTGATGGAATCGCGGGCCGACGCTCTGGTGGCGGAGATGGTGGCGGCCGGGCGCGCCCGGCTTGACGACGTGTCTCTGCGCTACTCGACGGAGGTCGCGGCGAAGGTGATCGGGCTCACCGACTCGCGCATCGACCGCATGGCCCGCCACCTCGAGCGCCTGTTCGACCAGCCGTCCTTCGACCCGGCCTCGTCTGAGCCGGAGGGCCGCATCGCGAGCATTGTGCGCCAGCTCCGCGGCAGCGTCCCCATGCTCTGGTTCTACCTGTGGGACGTGCGCCCCGCCATCCGTGAGCGCCGCAAGGCGCCGCAGGAGGACGTCATCAGCCGCCTGCTCAAGGAGGGCTACGGCATCCCCGCCATCCTCATCGAGTGCGTCACCTACGGCGCCGCGGGCATGGCGACCACCCGCGAGTTGATCTCGATGGCCACGCTGCACCTCCTGCGCGACGACGCGCTCCGCGCCCGCTACGTCCAGGCGGACGAGCCCGAGCGGTACGCCATCCTCCACGAGATCCTGCGACTGGAGCCCATCGTCGGGCACCTCTAGCGGCGGGCCCAACGCGGGTTCAGCTTCACCGACGGCGGCCACACCTACACCGTCGAACCGGGCGATCTGCTGGACCTGTTCATCCGCCAAGCCAACGCCGACCCGACCACCGTCGGCGACGCGCCGCTGGATTTGTGCCCGTGCGGCCACTCCCCCGCGGCATCGGGCCCGAGGTGATGAGCTTCGGCGACGGCCCGCACCCGTCGGGACAACTTCGCCCGCGGCCAGGCTGCTCTGCTCATGTCCTGACGCCACACATGCCCGCACTCGCCACACCGGTAGCGACGCACGGTGACGAGCAAGACTGTCGGCCGCTAGCCGAACGGCTCGTGCGCCAGACGACGCACCACGGTGCCACGTGGCGTTCCCTCGCAGCCGCACCGCCGGCACCACTGATCCGGCTCAACGACCCGGCAGGCCAACACGGCCCGCCTCGGCTCGATCTGTTGGCCGACGGGGACTGTACGTTTTCCGGTGTAACTCCGATTGGGCTGCCGCGGTGTTTTCGGACAGCGGAGTTGATGGTTTCTCGGCTCTTCACAGAAGGCAGTGGGTTGAAGGGGAGCGTTTGAGCGACTGCTGACCCGGGGCCCTGGCAGCGTTGGTGGGGCCGGGGTGGGGTGGGGGCCCTCGGGTTGGCAGGATGAAGGTGTCTACGCCTCATCTGATCACCCAAGGGCCCTTATCCGAAACGCTACCCCACCTTCCCTTGACATGTTCTGCCGGCTCGACCGTCTCGGGCTGACCGTGACCGCGCAGCGGGTCGAACCCGACCACACGGTCCTGCGCTGCCGGCCCACCACCGCGCCCGCGCCATGCCTCGGCTGCGGCGAGCGCGGGGTCCGCCACGACTCGGTACTACGGCGCCTGGCGCACGTGCCGTACGGCTGGAAGCCCACAATCCTGGAGATCGTCGTTCCCCGCTACCGCTGCCTGGAATGCCGCCGGATCTGGCGACACGACATCCGGGCCGCAGCTCCGTCGAAGGGGAAACTCTCCCGCGACGCGATCCTGGCCGCCGGCGCCGAGCTGCTCATCGACACCCCAGACCGGCTGGATGGGGTCACCGCGATCGGGGTGGATGAGCACGTGTGGCGCCATACCCGCCGCGGCGACAAGTACGTCACCGTGATCATCGAACTTACGCGCGCCTTGGACCGGAACCGGCCCATCGCGGTTACTGGCCGTGATCGAGGGCCGATCCAAGCAGGTGCTCAAGGACTGGCTCGAGGCCCGGACACAGGCGTTTCGAGACTCGGTGGAGGTGGTCGCGATGGACGGGTTCACCGGCTACAAGTCAGCCGCCGTCGAAGCGATCGACACCGTCGTCACCGTGATGGATCCCTACCATGTCGTGGCACTGGTCGGCGACAAACTCGACCAGTGCCGGCAACGCATCCAACACGAGACCCTGCGGCAACGTGGCCGTTTCGGGGACCCGCTCTACGGCATCCGACGCGTCGCCCGGACCCGCGCCGCGCTGCTCACCGAGAAACAGCAGCACCGCCTCCTGAAAGTCCTCACCGACGAGCGTCACGCCGCCTTCGAAGCCACCAGGAGCGTCTATCAGGACGTCATCTCCGCCTACCAAGCCGACGACCCCACCGAGGGCAAGGCGATCATGACCCGGCTCATCGACAGCCTCCAGAGCGGAGTCCCAGCCGGCCTCAACGAGCTCAGATCACTGGGCAAAACCCTGCACCGCCGACGCGACGACATCCTCGCGATCTTCGACCACCCCGGCACGTCCAACGGCCCCAGCGAAGCGATCAACGGCCTGCTGGAACACCTCCGCGGGACAGCCAGAGGGTTCCGCAACATCGTCAACTACACCGCCCGATGCCTACTCGACGCGGGCGGGTTCAGACCCATGATCCACTCACTTCTGTGAAGAGCCAGTTTACTCTCGGGACCAACTCAATACTGCGGCTCAACTGTTGCTGGACTCGCGTCTGCTCCAGGAGTTCGGAATTGTGGGGCTGGATCCGTGGCTCGATTGCGGCGGGGTCACGGTGAGGCTGCCGGGCAGTCAAGCTCCAGTGGGCGCCGGTCTAGATGCTCTACAGAAGTTGACCGGCGTGGCCCAGATTGAGTTTCAGCTCAATTCCTCCGCTCCCGTCGGATACGCCGATGAGTGATTCATCGAGAGTTGAACGCCCCCCATCAAGGTGCGAAGAGTAGATCTGGAGGATCGAATTGTGTCGAGAGCGAGAAGAAGATTGCCTGGTGTCAGGCGAGGCGGAGTGGTCGTCGCGTTCGGCGCGTTCGTCTTCATGGGCGGTGCTACAGCGGCGGCAGAGCCGAATCCCCTACCGCCAGGAGATGCCCCACCAGTAGCTTCATCTCCCAACAAGAGACAGATTCAGCCGGCATATGAGAAGGTTCTCGCTTCCCCAGAGCGAGCCGTTGAGGAATTGCTACCAGCGCTCAGTGAAGCCATCTTCGTAGATGGATACGACCAAGGCTTAGTCGGCATCCAAACCGATTATGACCATCCGTCCATCACGGTTAGGTGGCTAAATGAACCCCCCGATTTGGCGACAAGGATGATGCGAGCTGCCGATTCAGGGATTCAGGTGATCCATGAAGTCGTCAGTGGCCGGAGTAGGCAAGGCCTCGATGAAGCCGTCGCGGCTCTGAATGCTGAGGCCTCGAAGTCACACATTCTGACGCGCTTGGGAGTAGTCGGAATTGACGCTTCCGATGACAATTCGCAACTGGCCTTCAAAGTGGCCGGCCACGAACCCATCTCGCCCGAAGATGAGGCGCTTCTCGCACAGATCACCGGACTGTCCGAGATCGGCTTCCGCTATGGTCAGTCGGAAGCCGTGACGTATGCCTCTCGTCAGGATGATGCCGCTCCTTAGCGAGGCGGCGCCCGCATCCAGACCGTCCTCGGAAGCTGCACTTCGGGATTTGCGGTTCTCACGTCCGGCGGCGCTGGGCGCCTGCTGTCTGCGCGCCACTGCGATCCCACCGGCGATGGAGCGATCAAAGATGGCGTAGGGACAACGATAGCCCCCGGCGGATCCTCAGTATCAGTAGTGGGGTCAATCGACTCAATGTTGATTGACCCGACAGCCTCGCCTGCCACCAGTGCGTTGATTTATCGCGGTTCGTACGGAGCGGCGCCAGCGGCTGGGCGCCACCAGCGGCGTGGTGGTCAACGGAAGGCCTCGGCGGCTCGTCCTGGTTCAGGTGCGAGCAGCCGAGGCTCATCTGCGACTCCTTGGCGGGGCACGAACTCTGGTGGGCCCAGTTGTGGAAGTCAGGTCAGGCGAGCGGCAGAGCTTCCGCCTCCTCGGATCTGGATGGCTTCCCCCGCCTTTTAGTCTGAATGCCAGCGGCTCTGGCCCACGCCCTGAAGGCCTTGCCTGCGGCCAGAACCGTCCCCGCTGCCCACTCAGCATCGTTTGCGACAGCGATCAGCTCGCCAATGGAGGCAGGTGACGCTGCTGGATCTCCTTCCAGAGCTGCGAGACTGTCTTGACCGCCTGGCACGGTTCGCAACAACTCCAGAAGTCGCACACTGTCGAGCTTGCCGTCTGTTATCAGGCCCTCCACGGCATGCAGATTTTCGTCGCTACCCATGTGCACGGCCTTAAGCGCTAGAGCTTGCCCTGCCACCTCGCGCTCGCGCGGAGAGGCCGGGTAGGGAGTCGCCTTGCCGTCACTCAGCTCGCTCGTCATCCACCTGATCACTGGCCCAGGAGAAGAGGAGGGGAATATCGTGCGAAGTTTCCGGCGCGCAGCTCCATCAAGCAGCGTTCCGGTTCCTTGCGAACTCTCAATGGCCGCCGTTGCAGTGTTGGGGTTTATACTTCTTGCTAGGCCCGCATACGCGAACCAAGCAACGAATGTTCGGGCGTAGGTACTCCACGTATTGGTTGTACCCTCGACGGCAGGGAACACTGCGCGTAGGGCCTTCGCAAACTCGGGAATCTGAGCAACTCCTTGGCCACGTTCACACACATCCTCGAAGACAGTATGCGCACGGTGTCTCTTCAGGACGCGGGCAATCCTTCCCCGCAGTTCGAGTTCCACGTCATCCGCTTGACGGAGTTCAGGTATCAATTGAATCCGATTTGGCACCGAAGCGGCAAGCCCAAATTGACGCAATTCGCGCCCCAGATTCCAGACTACGTTCTCCGACGTGTCCCAGGCCCGCGAAATCTCCGAAACTGCTGCGTCGCCACCGCGCTTCAGCACTTCTGAGATAAGTCGACCGACGGAGCGCGGGGTTTGACGAATGATGTATGTCTCTTCGATCGGAACGCGCCCGTTAACAACAAAATCTCTGAAGGTGTCCCAATACGTGTCCAGCTTCTCACCTACTTGGACCACGAGCCGTTGGTCAAGCAACGACTGCACCAAAGCACCCGAGTGCCTCTCGGTGACTTCTTGAGCTTCGATGGGCGCAAACCTAGCAACGAACAGGAGCGCGTCCCGTTCAGCCGGACTGAGGGCGGCCAAATCGGACTCAAAGAGGTTCTGCACATTGAGCGCCTCGGCTACCAATTGTTCCTGAGTCTTGCCAGACGATATCTCTCGGATAAGGTGACCTGCAAGCTTCTTCAGCAACCAGGGCAATCCCTGACTATACTCGCGCAACCGCTGCCGAATCTCTCGACTGAGCTTAACTTCGAGGCTCTTCTCGAGGCGACCAAGGATTGTATCCACCTCTTGAGATCCGAATGGCTGCAGATGCACTACGGTTGAGCAGTTGCGAATTTCGTCTCGAAGGCGAAATGGGTGACTCTCGGTCCAATCAACAAAGTCGGTCTTCCATGCAAAACCAATGGAAACGCGGTCTTTTCCATCGGCATTCCACAAGGCAAGATCACGAAATTCTCGTGTCAGCGCCTCGTCCCTGAAGGTGTTCTCGAATTGATCGAAGACGACCACGATTCGGGCGTCACCCTTGTCCAACCAAGACGCGTCACCCATCGACTTGATCGAGCCTGCGAGTGTAGCCCATGTGGCATCGGGGGTTAGTTTCAGGATTCCAGAATCCTGTGCTTTGACGAAGGCCCGCTGAAGGACTGCGGGAATAAATCCACCAGAGACCGCGGTCCGAGAGTCGATCACGAGCCCGATTCCCGGGGCTGCACTATCGACAATCTTTAGCGCGAGCGAACTCTTCCCCCAGCCCGACTTCGCGTTCAACACGAAGGGTCCGGGATGTTGGGTTACGTGATCCACGAGCTCATTTATGGCAATCCGGCGTCCCACGAAATACCGCGGGGACGCCGGAAGTTGGTACTCGAAGTCGGACTTCGAACCCGCCACCTCAACGATCAGGGGTGGGGCGGCGGCTGGAGCGGATTTCGTGGTGGCGTGCTCGAAAACGTCAACCACGGGCAGGGAGTTGGCATACCTATGCTCCGCCAGGAGGTCGAGGGCCTCACGATGGACAGACCCCGAGGTAGCCCTCACGAGAACGCGCGAGCCTGTTTTTGTGTCAGGGTCGATCTGAAGGGCTGCGGCGTACACGCCACTCGCATGCACCACGACGGCCGGGTCGCTCGTCTGCGTATCTGACATGTCGACTGGCTGGATCTGTCTCCGTGAAATCAACAGGTCCCAAATGTCCGAGGCCGTTACTACCCGGAATGCCGGATCGTTCCCGCAGATCGCACCAGCCTTTTCTTGCGCGTTCGACGTCAATCGAGGTGTCGCGATGAAGTAGCCTTGAGTGCCGGGGTCCGTCATTCGTCGAATTGTGAGTTCCCCATAGAAGCTTGTCAATTTGTCGATGTTGACCGGCGAGCTGTACGCCTTGCATTCGGCAATCGCAGTTTGCTGATTCATTTCATGCAGCAATTCAATGTCGACTTCTGCGCCTTCTGCAGTTACGTTGAGATTGCTCACGCGCGGGCTGCCGTATCCATACAGATGCATGACCTGGGCCATGAATGATTCAAAGAGGTGACCGTAGGCATTGTTCCGAGCCGACTGTGAGTCTGCGTCAGAGAGCAGGATAATAGCTGGATCCTGAACCGTGGTCCTCATGATTACTATGCACAGCCTTCCATTGCTCCCCGCGCGACTGCTCGCAAGCCTAGCGGAGTCGACCCGAGTTCGCCTCGGCAGCACCTTTACAGCGAGGGGTGGACGGAGGGGCGCCTTGGGTGGGCATGCGTAGCGGGTCCGTCCGACCCAGCACAACCACGCGCGGTGAACGCCCCGTCCTGCCGTTCTTGGTGTGCTCCGGATCGTGAAGACAGACCGCCATAGGCTCGACGGTGGTATTGCCTGGGTACTGAAAACTATGGGACCGTCGACAAGCTCGTGGCATATATGCGTATGAAACCACGGAACGTGCGCTACGACGACCTCCACCAAGTTTCTGCGCGCACTACTTCGGTCCACCCCGCAGAACCGGCGGAGCACGCGATGTTCAAGATCCCTTGGGCCCGATGATCCACGGGTGAACATCCAGAACATCAACGGCCAGGCCAAGCCCTACCAGGTACGGCAGGTGCTGGCCGCGATCAGCAAAATGGAGGCGAAGTGATGTCCCACACCGAGACGGCCGACGTGTCCCCGATACAGCTACCGCCTGGCGTGGTCGAAGACGACGAGTTCGTCGCCAGCTGCGCCGAGTTCGCCTCACTGTCGTGGCTCGCCGAATCTCAGCCTGCTGCCTTGCAGGGGCTGGTTGACCGGGTCGTGGACACCGTGGCCGACCTCGTGGCTAAGGGTGAGGCCGTCCCCGAACCGCTGTCGGAGCGGAGCTACTCGGCAAGTTCAACCTCCGGGTGGGGGAAAGCCTGCACCGCCGCCTCGCGAGCCAAGCTGCCGAAGAGCACCTCAGCCTCAACCAGTACGTCGTGCAACGCCTAGAGGCCTCCTGAGCCACCTCTGGAACATCCGCAACTGCCGCAGCCAGCGCGTTCGATCCTGCCGATGGTCAGTGTCGGCGGGACCACGACCTACGAAGAGTTCGGGAGCCATGAGCAACTCGCGCTCATGCCACCCTTAGAGGCGCAGCGCACCCCCCGATTGCGAGGATTGTCAGTCCCCGGGGGCACGCTAGAGACGTGGATCTCTCACTAGCCGTCTCGGCCTTCTCGGCCGTCGTTTCTCTCGTCGCCCTCTTCGTGTCCGCGCGCCAGCATCTTTGGGCCAGGCGTTTGGACCGGACAGCAGAGGCGACCGATGCAGTCGTTGACGCCATCCAAGACCTGCGTACTGCGGTTTGGGCTGCTGCTCGCCAAGATCCGGATCCCGAGGCGATCTCGGAACGGATCTCTAGCGTCGACCGTGAGTGCAGGCGGTACGCCGGCACCATCCCTGCCCTTGGAGCCGTCGGCCACTCCGTGCGGGAAGCCGCGGGTAACTACCTCGGTGGTGCAGCGGGCTACGCTCTCAGCCCTCACCTGAGGGACGAACCCCGTTCCCCCCACGACCCATATTGGTGGGACATCAGCATCACCTACTTGGACTACGTCGTGCGTCAGTTGGCAAGCGGGAAATTGTCAACGAAGCGCGGCAAGGTCTCATTGACCCCATTTCACGAGTGGCGCCGGGCCGAGGATGAGGGCCACCACGCCGCCCTGAAGTCTCCTGCCGCAGAGGCAGAGAACTGAGCAATTGCCGAACATCCGCAACTGCCGCTCCTCGGACGCCCGGACGCTCGACGGCGTCGAAGCATCAGTCGTCGTTCAGCGTTTGATCGGACCACCTGAGCTTGAGGCCTGTGACACGAGCGTCGGCCTCCAGCCAGCATCAAGCAGGCACCGTCGCGGTCCCCGTTCGGTCACCGCAGGTCGAAGTCCATGGCCGAGGACGGTCCCTGTCTGATCGCCTCGGCCCCCACGCTCTCCGCAACCAAGAAACCTGCGATCTGCTCCGCTCGACCCGCGACGTACCCCATACCGGAAGCCTGCCAGCTACCCCCTGACTGGGAAGTCACACACACCCACTGCACCTTCGGAGGGTCTGTGCGCGTTAAGCAGCCGAGTCAGGGGTTGGGACTGCCCCGGGTTTGGTTGACATCAACATCTCAGGTCCGTGAGGGCCTGGTGAGAGGATGCATGTCATGCCCAAGCCCCATCCGAAAGAGTTCCGCGATGATGTGATCGCGGTCGCCCGCAAGGGCGAGGCCCCGATCGGCCAGATCGCCAAGGACTTCGGGATCAGTGAGTCCTGCCTGCGCAACTGGCTGGCCAAGGCCGATCGTGTTGATGCCCCCGCCGCAGACAACCGCTCCGCAGCCGAACTACGGGAAGCCAACAAGCGCATCCGGCTGCTGGAGCAGGAGAACGAAGTCCTGCGCCGCGCCGCCGCCTACCTGTCCCGCGACATCAACCCAAAATGATGTTCCCCTTGGTCACCGACCTGGCCCAGACCAAGGGGACGCTCCGGGTGCCGGTCGCGGTCTCCTGCCGGGTGCTGGGCTTCTCGCGGCAGGCCTACTACCAGTGGCTCGCCTGCCCAGTCTCGCAGCGCGACTGGGACGATGCACACCTGATCAACGCCGCCATCGACCTGCATGCCGAAGACCCTGGTCTGGGTTATCGCCTCATCGCCGATGACCTGCCCGAGATGGGCATCACCGCTGGTGAGAACCGAGTCCACCGGCTCTGCAAGCTGCAGCGGATCCGTTCGTTCCACTCGGTCAAGAACGGGTCATGGAAGAAGCCCGGGCCGGCGGTCCACGATGACCTGGTGCAGCGCCAGTTCCATGCCGAGGGGCCTAACCGGTTGTGGTTGACCGACATCACCGAGCACCGCACCAGCGAGGGCAAGCTGTACCTGTGTGCGGTCAAGGACGTCTGGTCCAACCGCATTGTGGGGTACTCGATCGACACCCGCATGAAGAAGCGGATCGCGATCAACGCCCTGCGCATGGCCGTCCAACGTCGCGGACCAGTTGCTGGTTGCATCGTCCACTCGGACCGAGGCAGCCAATTCCGAGCCCACACCTATGTGGCCGAGTTGAAGGTCCACGACCTCACAGGTTCCATGGGCAGGGTCGCCTCAAGTCCCGACAATGCCGCCATGGAGAGCTTCTTCGCGCTGCTGCAGAAGAACGTCCTCAACCGCCACCCGTGGACCAGCCGGGCCGAGCTGCGGCTGGCCATGATCACCTGGATCGAGAAGTCTTACCACCGCCGACGCCGCCAACGGCGTCTCGGCAAACTCACCCCAGTAGAGTTCGAAGCAGTCCATCACACGACCACACAGGCCGCCTGACCCACCCCTAGAAATCTGTCAAGCAAACTGGGGGCAGTCCCGTTCTAGTGGGCATGGTTGTGTCGTTGCACAAGCTCACCGCTGGGTCGGGGTATGACTACCTGACCCGGCAAGTTGCTGCGCACGACACGACGGAGAAGGGCCACGCGACGCTGGCCTCCTACTACTCGGAACGCGGCGAGGCGCCTGGGTCGTGGCGGGGCCGTGGGCTCGCGGGTCTCGGCGACCTTTCCGTCGGTGACGTCGTCACAGCGGAGCAGATGAGTGCCCTGTTCGGCGCCGGCTTCCACCCGAACATGCAGGCCCGCCTGTCCGCATTGAACCGCCCCAGGTTTCGTGCCGCTCTCATGTGGGGAGCAGCTCTTGGTTGAGAGCAGCGTAATGGGTGTCCTCGTACTCTGCTGGGGTGAGGTAGCCGAGGGTGGAGTGGAGGCGTCGCTGGTTGTACCAGTCGACCCAGCCGGCGGTGGCGTACTCGACGTCCGCGAGGGTCTTGTAAGGCCCGTCGCGGAACACCGTGGTGCGAATGCACTCGGCCTTGTAGAGGCCGTTGGTGGTCTCCATGAGCGCGTTATCGTAGGCGTCGCCGACGCTGCTGATCGATGGGGAGATCCCCTCCAGGGCCAGATGCTCGGTGAACCGGATCGCGGTGTACTGGGCAGGTTCAGGGGGTCGATGCAACACCGGCCTGTGGTGGGGAGGATAGCTGCTCGGCGTAGACCTCGGCAGGAGTTCGCCATCCGAGGACCTTGCGGGGTCGTCTGTTGAGGGTGAGGGCGATGGCTGCAACCTCCTCGGCGGACCATCGTGATAGGTCGGTTCCCTTGGGGAAGTACTGGCGCAGCAGGCCGTTGGTGTTCTCGTTGCTCGGACGCTGCCATGGTGAGTGCGGATCGCAGAAGTAGACCGCGACGCCAGCGTCTATCTTGAGCTGGACGTGCTGGGCCATCTCCCCGCCCTGGTCCCAGGTCAGCGACCGGCGCAGCTGCTGGGGCAGGTCGCCCAGCTGGGCGGTGATCGTGTCCCGGACGGCCTGGGCGCCGTGACCTGCCAGGGGTGGCCCGTTCTTGACGTACGGGACCTCGCCGAAGCCCCCCCCCCATCCTGGGCAGGTGCAGCAGCATCGTGTATCTGCTGGTGCGCTCCACAAGCGTCCCGATCGCTGACTTGTCCAGCCCGATGATCAGGTCGCCCTCCCAGTGACCGGGTACCGCCCGGTCGTCCGCCTCGGCAGGCCGGGCGGAGATCTTGACCTCGTCGGTGACGAAGGTGCGGCCGCTGCGGCCAGTCCTGGCGCGTGGCTCGCGCAACGCGCGGCCGGTGCGCAGGCACGCGGTCAGCTCCCGCTTCAGCGCGCCGCGGCCCTGGACGTACAGCGACTGGTAGATGGTCTCGTGGCTGACCCGCATGGACTCATCGTCGGGGAAGTCGACCTTGAGCCGGTTGCTGATCTGCTCTGGGGACCACGCGGTGCCCCAACGGCGGTCCTGCCGACGCCCGTGCCGGCGACCGGCCCAGGGTACGTCCGGGCCGGCGATCGGTCGCCCGTCGGCGTCGGTGACCGCCCCGGAGAGCTTGTCTTCCACGTAGGCGCGCAACCGCGGGTTGGTCGCCAACTTCGCAGGTTTGGGGCGCTTCGCGGCCTGCTGCGCCTTCCACTGCGCCACGCTCGCCCGGTAGGCATGCTTCCCGGCCCGCGTGGCCGCGTTACGGCGCAGCTCCCGTGAGATCGTCCCCGGGTCCCGCCCGATCGCCCAGGCGATCTCACGCACGCCGTAGCCCTCCACCTTCAGCAGGGCGATCTCCTCCCGCTCGGCGAAGGACAGGTAGCGGCCGGTGGGCTCGGCCAGACTGATCGGGCTCATCCCGCCAGCGTGGCGAAACCACCGGGACCCCACGGGCGTCGACACGCCGACCCGCTCAGCCGCCTCCTCCGTCGAGACGCCGGCGGCGATCAGTCTCCAGAACTCACGCTGCACCGCACGCGAGGGCTCCGGCCGCCCCGGGGAACGCATCGCCGGCCGCAACGCCCGGTCCGCTCCCCACTGTCGACGAGCACCCGCCGGCCGCTGTGGCCACGGCTTCCTGGAACTACCCAACACACACCTCCGTCATCGAGGTGTTGCGACGACCACTTGATTCCGCCCTGGGAGCCGGCGTCGGAGTGGCAGATCAGCTCGTCGGGGCCGACGGGGTGGCCTTGCCGGTCACGGTCCCACAACGCGATCCGAAGCGGGGTGGCGACCAGCTCGACGTGCTTGGTGGTAGCGCAGTGCCAGGCCACGATCCTTTGGGAGAACACGTCGACGATGAAGGCGGTGTAGACGAACCCGGCCCAGCTGCGCACGTAGGTGAAGTCGCTGACCCACACCTTGTTCGGGGCCGCGGCCCGGAAGTTGCGGTTGAGCAGGTCCCCGGCTCGATGCCCGTCCTTGCCCGGGATGGTGGTGCGGACCTGCTTGGTGCGCACCACGCCCGACAAGCCCAGATGCCGCATCCCGCGGTCGACCGCACCGGGTGTCGCGGCCACCCCATGGCGTCGCAGGCAGGCAAGCATCTTGCGTCGCCCGTAGAGGCCCTCAGCGGTCAACCGCCGCCGACCGCGCATGTCGAGGGTGTAGGCGATCTGTGTGATCGCTTCGACCACGGTCGCGTCGCTGAGCGTTCTGGCGGAGGGTTGCCTGGTGCGCCAGGCCCTGTAGGTGCGCGCGGCGATCTGGCAGCCCTGGTCGGACAGGACCCGGCAGATCGACTCGACCGCGTGACCTTCGCTTCTCATGGTGTCGATGAACCCCGCGATCAGCGGTTGCGGGGGTCGAGTTCCCCCACGAAGAAAGTCGTTGCAGCTCTCAGGATCGCCACGTCCTCACGGAGCCTGGCGTTCTCCGCCTTCAGCTTCTTGATCTGCTCGTGTTCCTCGCTGGTGGTCCCTGGGCGGGCTCGGTCGTCGATCTCGGCCTGCACCGCCCACCTGCGCACGGTCTCCGCGCCGACGCGTTCCTGCCGGGCAACTGCCGCGCACGCCGCCGTCAACGACGGGTACTGGCCCCGGTACTCACGCACCAACCGCAACGCCCGCTCCTTGACCGCGGGATCGATCTTCTTTGGCATAGCGCCATCCTTCCTGACTCAGAAAGAACCGGCACGAAACCTCAGGCGGTTCACATTGCCGAGCGACGCGACGAGGGCGATGGTCACCGAGGCTGCCCGCCTCGGCCAGTCCTTTCCTGTGCACGGGGCGGTCAACGAGTTCCGTCTGGAGGTGGAGAAGCGCACCGCAGCATGGCGCGTCTCGGAGGGGGTGCCGACAACGGTAACGGTGCCCACCGACGTCCGAGCCGACATCGTGAACCACGTCGCGAGGGAGACGTTCGAGGCGCGCATCGGCCGCCTGCCAACGGCCCCAGAACTGGCCGCGGAGGTGTCCCGGTTGAGCCGGCAACCGTCGACTGCGTGCGCCGGATTCGACATGACGTTCACTCCGGTGAAGTCGGTCTCGGCACTCTGGGCGATCGCCCCGCGTGACGTTGCCGAGGCGATCGAACGGGCCCACGACGCAGCGGTCGACGACGCGCTGCGCTTCCTGGAGGACGAGGCGTTGTACTCGCGCGCCGGCCACGCGGGTGTGCGGCAGATCGATGTCCGCGGCTTCATCGCAGCCTCATTCACACATCGCGATTCCCGCGCCGGCGATCCGAACCTCCACACCCACGTCGCGATTGCGAACAAGGTGGTCGAGACGAGGTACCCATCCCCGGCACAGACCAGACGATCGGGCTCTACACCCCCGAGCGATCCATCGTCGACGCGTTCCGACTGAGGGGCATGATCGGCTACGAGCTCCCCCTCGAGGCCCTCAAAGAGTGGCTACGCCGCGGAGGCAAGCCCAACCGCCTCATCGCACTCGCGAGGCAACTCCCCCGCTCGCAGGGCCCCCTCATCGCGGCCTTGGAGACGCTGACATGACCACCGGCCAAGATGTGCTGCGGAAGCTGAGAGCTGCAGCTCGTTCGACGGCGGACAAGACTGGCCAGTCGGCGCCCACGCAGGAGCTTCTGACTCGGCATCTCCTTGAATCACTCCTCGACCGGCTCAGCCGGACCGAGCACGCTCCAGACTTCATCCTGAAGGGCGGCATCCTGCTCACCGCCTATGGCGCGCGTCGCCCCACCAAGGACATCGACGCCAACGCGGTCAGCGCCGACGTCACAGCAGAGCACCTGTCCACCGTCGTCAGGGACGCCGCGGCCGCTGACGTGCCCGACGGAGTCGAGATCCACCCCGACACGATCACGATCCAGGAGATCCGCGAAGAGGGCGACTACCCCGGGTTCCGCATCCGAGCCCAAGCATCCATCGCATCCTGGGCTGGAAGCCTCACCTGGGACGTTTCCACAGGCGACCCGGTGGTTCCCCCACCCCAGCCCGTCAAGATTCCCCGCGTCATCGGCGAACCCATCGAAGTGCTGGGCTACGCGGCCGAGACATCCATCGCAGAGAAGGGCGTGACCATTCTCGAGAGAGGTATCACCAGCACTCGTTGGCGCGACTACATCGACGTTGTGCAACTCGCTCAGGCCGGTGTGGATGTCGCCGAACTGCGCCGGGCTGCGGAAGCCGTCACCCAGTACCGCCAGGTCACCCTTGAACCCATCAGCCAGCACCTTGAGGGCTACGGCGCTGTCGGCCAGGTCAAATGGGCCGCCTGGCGACGCAGACAGCGTCTCGAAGCAGTCTCGGAGGCGCTGCTCGACGATCAGGTCGCCTTGGTCGCAGCACTCCTTGATCTCATATTCGCCACCGAGCCGCCCGTGATCTAGCCGGTCCGTGGCACGAAGCCGAGTCCCGCAATTCCGGTCACCCTGCCAGGGTCTTGAGGCCGCCGGCGCTCGCGACCACGAGTTCGTCCAGCTCGTCCAAATCGACCATCACCCGGCGTCCGACGCGGTACCGGATCAGGGAACCGTCGCTGAAGCGTCGGGTCAGGGTCTTGGGGTGGACGCTGATGTACTCGGCCGCCTCCTTCAGGGAGGCCCAACGCCGGGCCCCGGCCTTTGACGTACGCGCAGAGCTGTTACGGGTGCTCATCAAGGATCCTCTCGCTCATACCCCTATGAACCCCAGCCGGGCACGTCCACCGTGAGGAGACGGACCGCGCCTCATGTCACGACCACTGTGAGGCCCTTGAGGGCTTCGTCCTGCTTGGGCCCGACGCTCTCGACTCGGCGCGGGAAGACGCGGCTGTAGACCTCCAGCGCCATGCGGGAATCGCTCCACCCCAGCAAGAGCATGACTTCCGCGATCGTGTATCCCTCGCTGAAGAGCCACGCGGCGTACGAAGCACGAAGGTCGTGCAGCGTGATGTGGTCCTCCTTCGGTACCGGGAGCCCCTTCCTCCATAATCGGCGCCGCTCCGCCTCTGGGGTCCGCAACCCCATGTTGGCCAGCGCCCTGTTGTGCCGCCGGTCGGCCTCGGCCGGCCCCATCGGCTTGCCATCCGCGACGGTGAACACGAGTTGCTCCGGCGACCTCGGATGCAACGTGAGGTGATCCCGCAGGATCGTCACCAAGGTGGTCGACATGGGCAGCGAGCGGATGCCGGCCGACGTCTTGGAAACCTTCACACCCACGCGGTAGGCGTCGCCGTCCTTGCCATGCTCGATCGCCTGGCGCACGAGGATCCGCCGCCCCTCGAGGTCGAGGTCCATCCGACGCAGGCCTCGGACCTCACCGGATCTCAACCCGCCCAGGGCCACCGTGGCCAGCATCGCGACGTGCTGGGGTTCGGCGGCTTGCAGGTAGCGTCGGACGTCGTCCAGGTCGAACACGTGACGCTGCTCCATCGCCTTCGTCTGGCGCGGGATGCTCACGCCGGCGGCGGGGTTCTTGTCGATCCATCCCCAATGCGCCGCCTTAGCCAGCAACTCACTGAACAAGGCCAACGACGACCGGTCGCGGCGGCGCTCAGCGGCCAGCGGGCCCTGGCGCCATTGCCACACGTCGTCGTGGGTGATGGTCTTCACGTCACGCTCAGCCCCCCAGTGGGGAACGATCCGCAGACGCCAGTCCTGCTCATACGCGGTCAGCGTGGACAGGGCCAGCGGCCGCGGGCGCTGGGCTAGGAACCGGTCGTAGGTCTCCTGAAGAGTTCGCACCTTCGGCCGTCGGGCCTCGACTTCCTCGGGCGCGAGCCACTCCCCTCGCTCAATGGCCCGCTCCTGCATCCTGAGCCAATGCTCCGCGTCGCCCTTGTGCGTGAAAGTCACCGGGGCAGCGACCCTGCGCGTGGAATCGTGGGGGTGGACGAAGCTTGCCCGATAGCGCCCGCTGGGCAGCCGTTTGGTTGATCCGAACCGTCTCATGACCATAGGAACCCCGCCTCGGTCGGTCTACGGCGTTCCACGAACGTTCCACGAGTGTGCTCCATAGTGTCCCCCTGAGGGCACCGGAGTCCAGGGTCAAACATGCAAACTCCCTAGTCAAGGGCGTTTGACTAGGGAGTTCAGCCGTGGAGCATAGGGGACTCGAACCCCTAACTTCCACCTTGCAAAGGTGGCACTCTACCAATTGAGTTAATGCCCCGAAGACCCCTGAAGTATAGGGGAACGTCGCCTGCCAGGCACATCGGGCCCGAGCGCCACATGGCTAAGGCGAGGCCGCGGAGAGTCTGTCGGTCCTGGGTGGCAGGGTGACAGTCGTTCTCACCCGCCACAGGAGGCGCGAATGTCCTACCCATCTCAGCAGTCCGCGGGGCCGTACCAGCAGCCCGCCATGCCCAGCCCCAAGCTCGGCGGTGCTGATCTACCGCCTGATCCTGTGGTTCGCCGTCGCGGTCGCCCTTGTCATCGTGGCCATGACCACCTCCAGGATGACGGCGCGCAGCTACGCGGACCTCCTCGACCTCGCGGGCGAGAGCTTCGACGCGAACAACGGGCTCACGTCGGGCGCGCCCCAACAGGCCGTGGTCAACGGGTGGTACACCAACGACCTGCTGACCGTGATCGGCAAGCAGAACAACACCCTGATGAGCATCCAGGGCAGCCTGCTGTGGATCGCGGTCATCCTCGGGCTGGGAGTCGCCGCCCACGTGGCGGGCTCGTCCCTGATCCGCCTCGTGACCAGGCCGAAGCCCACGCAGGTACCCACGCCCATGCAGCCAAGAACCCCCGCGCCGTGGATGAACAGCCAGGGACCGACGCCCGGGTACGGTCAGCCGACCGCACCGAACGGTCCGCCGCCCCAGTACCGGCCGGCCCCCGGGCAGCCTCCCTACCCGACCGACCCGCGTCCCGGCCAGGGCAACTGACCGACGGCGGCCCGGATCAGGGGCGCGGCATCTCCACTGAGTCGGCGACCCAGGCGTCCAGCTCGGCCAGCAGCTCGGCCTTCCGGCCGTCGGGCGCGAAGGACGCGACGATGGAGTTCCTCGCCATGGTCGCCAGCTCGTCGACGGTGAAGCCCTCGCCCGCGACGGCGGCGAAGTTGGCCGCCACGTAGCCGCCGAAGTAGGCGGGGTCGTCGGAGTTGAGTGTGACGACGACGCCGGCGTCGAACAGCCGTCGCAAGGGGTGAGCGGCGAGGTCGGGGACCGCCTTCAGCCGCACGTTCGACAGCGGGCAGACCGTCAGCGGGACCCGGCGTCGAGCGAGCTCGGCGACCAGGGCGTCGTCCTCCGCAGCCCGGATGCCGTGATCGATGCGCTCGACGTGGAGCGTGTCGAGCGCCTCCCGGACGTACGCGGCCGGGCCCTCCTCGCCCGCGTGGGCGACCAACCGGAGCCCCAGTTCGGCGGCGCGCGCGAAGACGTCGGCGAACAGCACCGGCGGGTGCCCGACCTCGGCGGAGTCCAGGCCGACGCCCAGCAGATCCCCGGCCCGCCCGGCGACCGATTCCAGCGTCTCCATCGCCGACGCCGCGGGCAGGTCGCGCAGGAAGCAGAGGATCAGGCCGCCTGTCATGCCGAACCGCTCTCCCGCGATCCGCAGCCCCTCCAGCAGCCCGTCCATGACGGCGTCGACGCTGACACCGTTGCCGGCGTGCACCTGCGGGTCGAAGAACAGCTCGGCGTGACGGACACCGTCGGCGTGCGCCCGCTCGAGGTAGGCCAGGGCGAGGTCGCGGAAGTCGTCCGCCGTGCGGAGCACCGCCATGCACGCGTAGTAGAGGTCGAGGAACGACTGCAGGTCATCGAAGTCGTAGCGCAGACGCAGGTCCTCGACGCTCGCGAACGGCAGCGTCACCCCGTTGCGTTGGGCGAGCTCGAACGCCAGCTCGGGCTCGAGCGTGCCCTCGATGTGCAGGTGGAGTTCGGCCTTCGGCAGGGAGCGCAGCGCTTCGACGGTCATCCGGCGAGTATGCCCACTCCGCTCAACCTCCACCATCCCGCACCCTCTTCCGCGGGGCCAGGCCGCGGCGGCGCGCGGTCCGTCGTCGTGCCATGCTGCGGGGATGTCGTTGACCTCACGCCAGCAGCGTCAGACCGCAGCCGAGCTGCGCACCCACCTCGACGCCATCGGGTTGAGCGAGGAAGTCGTCGCGAGCCATCTCGGGTTCACGTCCGAGCGACTCGTGCGGACGCTGAGCGTCACCAACTCCGGGGATCCCGGCGACGTGTGGCTGCTGCGCGACTACCTCGTCCAGGCTGCTGCGGACAAGGGCGTCGTCGTCGCCCCCTTCACCATCCTCACCGACGCCTCGCGTCGCCAGGCCGCCGTGTGGTTCGACCTTCACACGGCACCGCGCCACAACTTCAGTAGCTGAGCCCTGCCCCACCTGGGTGATCACAGCCAGGTGCGATGCCGGTGGCTCCAGGTCTTGCCGGCAACCGCTTCGGAGAGGACCGGATCAAGGAACCCGCCGACGAGGGCTGCGGCCGATTCGGCGACGCGGAACTCCTCGCACGCAGGAAGTGGCGCCGCGAGCTTCGCGTACTGAGGACCCCAGCCCCCAGGGATCACGAAACAGGTGGGCAGATCGAGCCCACGGCTGAGCGCCTCGACCTGCAGGGCACGGAGGAGCTTCGCCGCACCGACATACTGGGAGACGGCGAGGACGACTAGTCGCTCGTCATCGAGATACCTCAACGGACCAGTTTGCTCCGATGGGTTCAGCAGCCGCCGCCGGGGGTGGCTGTCCCTTGCAGGAGGTCGACGAGGATCGGCATCGCTGATGACGGATCCGGACCCTTGCGGCCAGCCTTCATGTCAGGGTCGGCTGCCCGCGCAGTCCGACAGGCGCTGTCGACGGCTGTGAAGGGGAATCCGAGGGAGATCGACTTGTCCAGGACGAGGTCCAGCTCCCTCGCCCGTTTGTCGAGCTGGTGGGACGTCTGCGCAGCTCGCTTATCTTCCTTGTGCCAGAGCAGCCATACCTCGAACTTGAGGTTCGAGATCAGCAGCAGAATGCCTTCCCTCTCGGCGAGCTCGGCTGCGTCGCTGAGCTTCTGGTGTTGATCCACGTCGACTAGGCAGACGCAGACCGAGTACTCCTTCTCGGTGTTCCTCACCTTATTGCGCAACTCGACGCACCTGCGCACGACGTGGAGTGGATCTCGACCAACTCCCACCGACTTAACGGTCGGTGTCGACGCCTTGCTGCGAAGGGAAATGTTGAGACCCTCAACATACTGCGGCTCGGTCGAGGTGCCCTCGGTCACCACGAGGATGCGCTTCGCCTCCTGGCGTCTGGGCCTGTTGGATCGTCCTGATCGACCACGAATCATGTTCAGTTCACCCCAGCAGTGACCAGAGCGGCCAGCATGCTGGGGGAGAGACGCGGCGTGCCCCCGTAGCGCCCTGCCAGGTACCGCCGAGCTACGTTCGCATCAGGGTGCTTCGGAAAGTCGGCCAAACAGGTGAGCTCAGTGACGCCCTCGAAGGACTTGTCCGTGAACCACACCTGCTCCGGCTCCAGCTTGACCTCGCTCAGCGGGGAGAGAATATGGGACTCATGGCTGGTGAAGATCAGCTGTGCGTGCTTGACGTTGACGTCAGGATCGGCGAACGCGCCGAGCAGAACCTCGAGCAGGTGCGGGTGCAGGCTCGCGTCGATCTCGTCGATCACGAGGAGCCCTCCTGCCCGGAGTGTCTCGAGTGCCGGCACCGCGGTGGCGAGCCACGCTACAGTTCCGTCGCTCTCCTCCGCGATTGAGAACGTTGGGCATTCCTCGACCCGACCCCTATGAGTGAAGATCAGATGCCTGATTACCAGCTCGAGCTGGGCATCGTCCAGGTCGTCCGGTTCCTCGTCGGTTTGCGCGCCCGGTCCCTCATCTGTAGACGGATTCTGTCGAAGATCACGCGTGAAGTTCAAGAGTGCCCGCCGCGTGCGCTCCGGAATACTCCTCTCCTCGAGGTCAACCTTTGTCACACCGATGTCGGCGACTTGCAGCAGAGCTTCGAGGTCAGCGAAGGTAATTCTCTTCTCGGCGAGCGAGTCGGCGATCTCCCGAAGCCGGGCCTCACGGTGAGAGTCCTTCACGAGCACGGCGTCGAAATGCGACACAAGATCCTGAGCGACAGCGTGCAGCGGGGTGCCGCCGAGCAGGAGCGCGCGGCTGAGCACGAGCTCTCGGGCCGTCACAGCGATCTTCCCGCGCAACGATGAGTGGAACGTGAGGGTGCCTGCGTCGCGGTCGCGCTCCAGCAGCGTGCGCCAGCGGGATCTGGGAACGTCCCGCAGCCATTCCCGCTTGATGCCATCGGCATCCACCTCGAATCCGAACACGTGCCGGTGGCCATCGAAGACGAAGTCAAGCTCGAAGGTGCTGGAGGACATCCGTGCTGTCCCGTCGAGCTTGAAAGGGGCTCGTGGAAAGGCCTTCGACGCCTGCCAACCGGTGGCCGACGATCGAATGGCAGAGAAAACATACCTCAGCGCATCCAGCACTGACGACTTCCCGGTCGCGTTGCCGCCGAAGATCCCGGCGATCGGATAGGTCGAGCCTGCCCAGTCGAGATCCGCCGGCTGCAGCGTCCTCAGCGTTGGGCGCGTGAGGTCAACGGTGATCTCATCCCGGATGCTGGCGTGGTTGCGCACGGTGAAGCTAAGCAGGATCATGGATCCACCATACATGCTGAGAGGCAAGGAGATTACGTTTTTCGAGCGGAGAGACTTGCTCAGGTGAGATCCTGAGCCGCGTGTAAACAACACCGGATGTGGACCAACGACACTCTCTGGCGTAGGGGGACAGCCTAAGAGGCCAGCGGGCGAGGCGATACTCGAGCCTGTACTTGGTCGCAGGCTGTCCGGACGGGGTCCGAGCGTATGCGACGGACTGTGGATGCAGGCCAGCCGCCAAGGCAGAGAGTTCGTCCAAGGCACCGTTGGACAGATGACCTAGGCCAATCGCTCCAGCGGTGCACCCCTCTTGAGGCCCCGTGCACCATTGCGGTGTCCTTCGGACGTCGGCTGCCAATTCAGCACAGCATCTCGCCCGGCTGGCAAGGGCTTACAGTTGAAATGGTTTGTCGTGTCGCTTCCGCGAGCCTGGCCCAGTCGGCGGCCTCCAGCAGCTCCGCCACGCGATCGGCCTTGACGATTGCTGGCGTCCCGGCGTCCCCAGCTTCGCGCACCGCCTCCAGCGCACGGCGCAGCTCAACGGACAGGTCCGAGAGCTTTTCGAAGATGGGGCGCAGGGTGGCTACCAGTTCCGAGGTGGCCGAGTCGTCGAACGCGTCAAGATCCAGGTCGGACAGCTGCTGTAGCTGGCTCGCGGTGATCCGCGCGCCGATCTCCGGGATTCGCCCCAGTCGTCCGGCGAGGTTGCCTGCGTCTATGCCCTCAATGCGAAGGAGGTCCGCGAGCAGAGCGGCGCCGTCGCCTCGAGGATGTCCGTTCCGCTCCGCGAGCGGCGACAGCAGCGCGGTGAGCCGCGTCGTGTCGAGACGTGTCTGCATGGCCGCGTCACGCAGTGCGTGGGCGACGATGCTGAGGCCCTGGCGCTCCTCGACGAGGTCGGCGATCGTCCGCTCGACCGTGGTCACGGGCAGACCGTCGCGCACCGTGACGTCGCTCGACGGGAGCTGACGCGTCCGGTAGCGCACGTCCGGACGCTGACTCTGCCTGCGGGTCGGGGTGGTGAACTCGCTTCGCATCGCGCGGAGGTCGCCGATGCCGTGCAGCCGCGCCGCGGACTCTCCGCTGACCACTGCGCTCGGCGGTTGATCGCGCAGCCGGTCGTCGGCGAGCCGCTTCGGCTCGGTCGCCAGCCAGGCGGCCCGCAGCGCCTCATGCCGGGGATCCGGTGCCCCCGCGTCGCGGTACACCCCATGGGACACCCGGACAAGATCGCCCGATTCGGAGAGCCGCGTGAGGTTCATGTGGCTCACGCCGCGCGCACTCGCCTGAGCCGAGGTGACAAGCCCCCACTGGGGCTCAGAGACCTCAGCCAGCACACGAAGCGCATCGCGGGACTTCATGCTTGGATTCTATCGCCATGTAAGTTAGCTTCCAAGCAATCGTGGGGTGCGTGCCAGGCGGCACGCACCCCACGATCGACTCTGGAGGTCAGGCGGTCACGCCCGCGCCGACGATGTCGACCGCCTTCTCACGCTCGGCGGAAGCGGCGGCGTCCGTCGCCTGCTCCTCGGCCGCGAGCTCGGCGGCGATCCGGGCGCGGTAGTTGGTCTTCTCCGCCTCGGTCCTCGCCTCTTCCCAGCCCAGGGCCTTCGCCGCGATCTCGGCCACCTCGTCGACGCACGCGCCGCCGCGGTCGCGGGACTCGGAGTTGAGCCGGACGCGGGAGACGAAGATGTCCTCCAGGTGCAGCGCCCCCTCGACGGTGCATGCACGGGAGACCTCGGCGCGGATGAACTGCGGCGCGTGCTGCAGCGGCTGCGCGAGGGTCGGGTCCTCGTCGATGCTGGCCAGCAGGTCGCCGATCTCCGATCCGTAGCGCGACAGCAGGTGCTTCATTCGATCGGCGTCGAACCCGTACTGCTTCCCGAGGCGGGCGGACTGGTTGACGACGGCCTCATACCCGTCGGCGCCCAGCAGCGGCAGGCTCGCAGTCGGCGACGGGGTGGCCTCGGCCGCCTCCTTGCCGAGCGCGAAGTCGACGGCGTCCTCGGCCATCACGCGGTAGGTGGTCAGCTTTCCGCCCGCGATCGCGACCATGCCGGGGATGACCTCCGAGACGGTGTGCTCGCGGGAGACCTTGGTGGACTTCGACTCGTCGAGCACCTTGGGCTGCAGCAGCGGCCTGAGCCCGGCGTAGGTGCCGATGATGTCGTCGCGGGTCAGCGGCTTGTCGAGGACCTCGTTGGCGTGCGCCAGCACGTAGTCGATGTCGGCGCTCGTCGGGACGGGGTTCTCGAGCTGCTCGTGCCAGGCGGTGTCGGTGGTGCCGATCACCCAGTAGTGCTGCCACGGGATGATGAACAGCACCGACTTCTCGGTGCGCAGGAACATGCCGGCCTTCGCCTTGAGGCGGTCGCGAGGGATGACGATGTGGATGCCCTTCGAAGCCAGCACCT
Organism: Tessaracoccus lacteus; assembly: GCF_029917005.1. NCBI lineage: Bacteria > Bacillati > Actinomycetota > Actinomycetes > Propionibacteriales > Propionibacteriaceae > Tessaracoccus > Tessaracoccus lacteus. Next base: position 50,849 of record NZ_CP123967.1, on the reverse strand, counting down.
TGAGGCCGCCGGTGCCGCCGGCCATGTCCTGGGTCTCCTCGGTCCACACGCCCGTCGCGTTGATGATCTTCTTGGCGCGGATCGTGAACGACGCGCCGGTCTCGAGGTCGGTGACCTCCGCGCCGGCCGCGGCACCCTTCTCGTCCTTGACGATCCCGGTGACCTTGATGCGGCTCGCGGCCTCGGCGCCGTACTTCAGCGCGGTGCGGATCAGCGTGATGACCAGGCGGGCGTCGTCGACGCGGGCGTCGTAGAACTCGATGGCGCCGCAGAGCGCGTCGGCCTTCACCTCGGGGAAGTGACGGATGGCGGCCTTCTTCGAGAGGTGCTTCTGCGTGGGCACGGTCTTCCGGCCACCCGCGCCGATCACGGCGAGCGCGTCGTACATGCCGACGCCGACGGCAGAGTAAGCCCGCTCGACGACCGGAGTCTTCAGCGGCCACAAGAACGGCTGCGCCTCGACGAGGTGCGGCGCGATGGTCGTCAGCAGGCGGCCGCGCTCCTTCAGCGCCTCGGCCACCAGCTTGAAGTCCAGGTTGTAGAGGTAGCGCAGACCGCCGTGCACCAGCCGGGAGGAGCGCGACGATGTGCCCGCGGCCCAGTCCTGATAGTCGACGACCGCGGTGCTCAGACCACGCGAGGCGGCGTCGAGCGCGATGCCGGCTCCGGTCACGCCGCCGCCGATGACGAGCACGTCGAAGGTCTGCGACTGCATGGCCTCGACCGAGGCTGCCCGCTGGTCGGGCGTGAGTGAGGTTTTCGTCACGATTGACTCCTTTAAATCCCTTGCGCCCACTGTCCACGACCTGAACATTCCGGGCAACACCAGTGCACGTTCGTGCACACGGCGTCAGGGTCAGGTGACGAGGTTGCATATCGCGGGCGTCTCGGCCGGGGAATGCGCTTGTCATCCGATCCTTGGACTCCTCCTCCCCCGTCCACCGAAGTCGTAGAGTTGGAGGCGAAATCAACCCTGGTTGCAAAGGAGCACCACGATGAACCCCACCACCACCGCCCTCGTCCTCATCGAGTTCCAGAACGACTTCACCACCGAGGGCGGCACCCTCCACGGCGCCGTCAAGGACGTCATGGACAAGGAGCACGTCCTCGACCACGCACGGCAGGCGGCCGACGCCGTCCGCGCGGCCGGTGGCGCCGTCCTCCACTGCCCCATCACCTTCGCGCCGGGCTATGGCGAGATCACCGCGCACCCCTATGGAATCCTGAAGGGCGTCGTCGACTCCTCCTCGTTCGTGCGCGGCGGCTGGGGAGCGGAGATCTGCCAGGAGCTCACCCCCGTCGACGGCGACATCGTCATCGAGGGCAAGCGTGGCCTCGACGCCTTCGGCTCGACCAACCTCGACTTCGTGCTCCGCTCGAAGGGGATCACGACCGTCGTGCTCGCTGGCTTCCTGACCAACTGCTGCGTCGAGTCCACGATGCGAAGCGCCTACGAGAAGGGCTTTGAGGTCATCACCCTGACCGACGCGGTGGGTGCCACCTCCGTCGAGGAGCACGACTCGGCGATCAAGTTCGACTACCCGATGTTCTCCAAGCCGATGAGCACCGACGAGTTCGTCGCCGCTCTCGGCGCCGACCGGGAGCTCGCGGACGCCTCCCGCGGGTACTGAACGCCCTGTCGGCTACCGGACCCGGGAGCCCGTCCCCGCAAAGGGCTATGCCTAAGATGGTCGGGACAAGGAGGTTCACGTGGCCGACAAGAGCAGCGAGGCGCTCGTCACGGTCGCACGTATGTACTACGTGCAGTCCGAGACGATGGACGCCATCGCCCACCACCTAGGCGTGTCCAGGTCGACGGTGTCACGGCTCCTCAAGGAGGCGCGCGAGCAAGGGCTCGTGCGCGTGCAGATCGTGGACCCGGCACGCCCGGTGGGCCGCATGGCCGATCTGTTCCACCGCAACTTCGGCATCCGCGCCCACATCGTGCAGGTGCGCCCCGGCTCCAGCGGGATCTTCCGGCTCGACCAAGTGGCCCGCACTGCCGCCGAGCTCCTCGGAGAGACCGTCTCCGACGGCGACACCGTCGGCGTCGCGTGGGGCACGACCGTCTCCGCCGTCGCGACGCATCTGCGTCCCCGCGACCTCACGGGCGTCACGGTGATAGGACTCAATGGCGGCGCGAACCACCAGACCACTGGCCTGCCCTACGTCGGCAGCATCCTGCACCGCTTCGCCGACGCGTTCCGCGGCCAGGAGCAGCTGCTCGCCCTCCCGGCGTTCTTCGACGACCCGGCCACCAAAGAGGCGATGTGGCGGGAGCAGAGCACGCGCCACATCCTCCACGTGCGCGACTCGTGTCGCGTCGCACTGTTCGGCATCGGCGGCCTGAACTCCGAGCTGCAGTCTCACGTCTACGCGTCGAACTACCTCACCGAGGGTGACATCCAGACCCTGAGGGACCAGGGCGTCGTCGGGGACGTCTGCACGGTGATGCTGCGGGAGAACGGCACCTACCGCGACCTCGAGATCAACCAGCGCGCCACCGGGATGACGCCCGCGGAGCTGCAGCGCATCCCGCGTCGCATCTGCGTGGTCAGCGGCCTCGCGAAGGCGCCCGCGGTGCTCGGCGCGTTGCGCGCAGGGGTGGCAACGGACCTTGTCATCGACCAGGAGACGGCTCGCACGGTCCTCACGCGGCTCAAGCCGAACATCCGGCTGTCCTGAGCATCCGCCAGCCCTTCGAGGAGGGGGCCATGCGGCATGAACGCACCTGAGCTATTAGGCTGCATCCATGTCTGACTACATCGTCACCGACGTGATCGACGGCATTGGCCGCATCACGCTGAACCGTCCGGCGGCCATCAACGCCCTGGACGAGTCCATGATGCACACCATGACCGAGACGTTGGTGCAGTGGCGCAACGACGACGACGTGACCGCCGTCGAGCTCTCCGGCAACGGCGACCGCGGTTTCTGCTCCGGCGCCGACGTGCGCGCCCTGTCCCAGGCGCTGACCTCGGGTGGCGCCTGGCTGCACTTCCTTGAGCACGAGTATTCGCTCGACATGCTCATCGCGGACTACCCCAAGCCCGTGACGAGTCACCTGCGCGGCATCGCGATGGGCGGCGGCCTCGGCATCGGCGCTCACGCCGACCGGCGCATCGTCTATGCCGACACGGTGATGGCCATGCCGGAGACGAAGATCGGCTTCTTCCCCGACGTCGGCATCATGTACCAGCTGTCCCGCGCCGGCGCCGTCGGCCGCCACGTCACGCTCACGTCGGCCACCTTCACCGGCGGCGACGCCCTCCTGATGAACCTGGCCGACGAGTCCGCTGACGGTCCGCTGCCCGCGCCGCTGTTCGACACCGCGAGCGCGTGGATCGAGGAGTGCTACGTCTCCGACCAGCCCGCCGAGATCGTCGCGGCGCTCGAGAACCACCCCGACGAGAACGCCCGCAAGGCCGCCGCGGAGATGCGCCTGCGCTCCCCGCTGTCGGTGCACGTCGCGCTTCGCGCGCTGAACCGCGCGAAGACCCTCAACCTGGGCGCGATCTTCGACCAGGACCTGCGCCTGGCCGAGCGTCTGCTGCCGACAGGCGACTTCGTCGAGGGCGTGCGCGCCCTGCTGGTGGACAAGGACAACCAGCCCACGTGGCTGTACCCGTCGATCGAGGAGGTCCCGCTCGAGGTCGTCGACGAGATCTTCGCGTACCGGTCCTCCTGGAAGAGCTGAACGGGCGCCCTTGGAACCCGGGCTCAGTGGTTCCTGAGGGCGTCGATGAGCTCGTCCTTCGACATCGACGAACGCCCGCGGATCTCCAACTCGCGGGCCCGCTGCAGGAGCTCGTCCTTGGTGCGGTCCTCGTAGTCGGTCGCCTCGCCACCCCTGCGGCCGACGGCCGACCTGGACGTCGCGGCCGCGGCGTTCGCGATTCGCGCGGCCTTCTCCTTGCTGGCCCCGTCGTCGCGTAACGCCTCGTAGACCTCGGGGTCCTTCACCGACGGTCCGGGGTCCTGAGTCTTTTTCTTCGCCATGCTCGCTCCCTTCCCCGCCCATTCTGGTCGCGTCGGGGTCAGGGGTTCGCTTGCAGCACCAACCGCGGGGAGGGGGCCTCGCGGGGCCCGCACTAGACTTGGCCTGCCTGTCTTGAACGCTAGGAGCCACATGTCGGAGATCCACGACGTCATCATCATCGGATCCGGCCCCGCCGGATACACTGCCGCGATCTACGCAGCCCGCGCGAACCTGAAGCCGCTGGTCTTCGAGGGTGCGTTCGAGTCCGGCGGCGCGCTGATGAACACCACCGAGGTCGAGAACTTCCCAGGGTTCCCGGAGGCCATCGACGGCCCGGACCTGATGGCGAACCTCCGTAAGCAGGCCGAGCGCTTCGGGGCCACGCTCATCACGGACGACGTCACCGAGGTCCAGCTGACCGGCGACGTCAAGATCGTCAAGGACTCCGAGGACGTCGAGTACCGGGCCAAGTCCGTCATCCTGGCCATGGGTTCCGGCTACCGTCGCCTCGGCCTGCCCGACGAGGACCGCCTGTCCGGCCGCGGCGTGTCCTGGTGCGCGACCTGCGACGGCGCGTTCTTCCGTGACAAGCCCATCGCCGTCGTCGGCGGCGGCGACTCCGCGATGGAGGAGGCGACGTTCCTCAGCCGCTTCGGCTCCCGCGTCGTCGTGATCCACCGTCGCGACGAGTTGCGCGCTTCGAAGATCATGATCGACCGCGCGCACCGCGACCCGAAGATCGACTTCGCCTGGAACTCGGCCATCCGGACCATCAACGGCGAGAACTCCGTGCAGTCCGTGACGCTGGAGGACACGGTGACCGGCGAGCTGCGCGACCTCGAGGTCAACGGCCTGTTCATCGCGATCGGCCACGACCCCCGCTCGGAGCTGGTCAAGGGCCAGGTCGACCTCGACGCCGAGGGCTACGTCCTCGTCGACGGCCGTTCACAGGCCACCAACCTGCGCGGCGTCTTCGCGTGCGGCGACCTCGTCGACCACACCTACCGTCAGGCGATCACCGCAGCCGGCTCCGGCTGCGCGGCCGCCCTGGACGCGGAGCGCTTCCTGCAGTCCCTCGAGGACTGACACCGCGCCTCCGACGCGACCGCACACCCGACGCGACCCCACACCCGACCCCACCCCACACCCGACCCCACCCACGGACGCCAACGGTATTTCCCAGGCGCCAACGAAGTGCACGGACGCCAACGGTATTCGCGCGAATATCGTTGGCGTCGGTACATATCGTTGGCGTCTGCGAGAGGGGCCGGAAGCCAGGGGCGTAGAATCGTGAGCCGCTGCCCCGACGGGGCGGGCCCATCGCTAAGGAGTTTGAACGTGGCTGTTGTTGACGTGACCGAGAAGACCTTCGTCGACGAGGTGCTGATGGCCGACGGGCTCGTGGTCGTCGACTACTGGGCCGACTGGTGCTCGCCGTGCAAGCAGATGGCCCCGATCATCGACGAGCTCGCCGGCGAGTTCGGCGATGTGAAGTTCGTCAAGGTCGACACCAACACCAACCCCAACCTCGCCGCTGAGCAGGGCATCCTCTCCCTCCCGACGCTGCAGTTCTTCCAAGGGGGTCGCGTCACCAAGGCCCTCTCCGGCGGCAAGACGAAGAACGCGCTCAAGAAGGCCATCAACGAGCTCCTCTGATGTCGACGCAGCCCACGCCTGACCCGGAGGAGAACCCGGATCAGCAGTGGACGGCCGTCTCCCGCGAGGAGCCGGCCCGTCCGCCGCTACCCTCCGTCGTGAAGTTCGGAGGATTGGCACTGCTCGCGGTCATGGTCATCGCAGCTGTACTGATCGGCGTCGCGCTGGGCGGGGGGTTCACGCCCGCGACGCCGTCGCCCTCCGCCTCACCGACCCCCGCCTATCCGCTGGAGCTACCGGTCCAGGTCGGCGACCTCGTCCGCGGCGACGTGACCGAAAGCCAGGGCCCTGCTCCCGAGAACCAACAGATCGTCCGGGCCGACTACTCCGACGGCACCTCCCGCGTCGTGGTACTCGTGACCTTCCCCGAACGGACCATCACGCAGTTCCTCGAGGACGCGGGGGTCACCATGAACGACACCAGCGGGCAGGTCCTGGTCAGCGACGGAATCTACTGCGGAACGTCCGCGGATACGGGCCTGGAGGCCTGCGGCATCGTGCAGGACTCGACGGGCCTCCTGGTGCTCCCCACCACCGAGACGGGCCAGAGCGCAGAGGATCTCGTCGCTGCTTTCGACGAGGCGCTCACCTCCTGACTCCCTCCCGACGGTGCCCCGCCGGTCCAGGCGCCTGCCGAGAGGCTCCCGAGGAGGCGTCCAGGCGACTAATCTGGCCGGAAGGACGCCGATCCCGCGGCGCCTTCATCCCACAGAGGCTCCAGGACAGTGACCGACCAACACCGCCACGACACCCGGCTCGACCGGTTCGTCGACAGCTATTCACAGCGCACCGAGGGCATGCGGGTCTCCGCAGTCCGAGCTCTGTTCAGCGTCGCCAACCGCCCGGAGATCGTGTCCCTGGCCGGCGGCATGCCCAACATCAAGGACCTCCCCCTCCACCACATCGCCGACTCGCTCGCCGCGATGATCGAGACCAACGGCACCAAGGTGATGCAGTACGGATCCGGCCAGGGCGAGGGGGTGCTGCGCGAGCAGATCGTCCACGTGATGGCGCTCGAGGGCATCACCGCCCACCCCGACGACATCACCATCACGGCGGGCTCACAGCAGGGCCTCGACCTCGTCACGCGCATCTTCTGCGACCCAGGCGATGTCGTGCTGGCCGAATCGCCGTCGTACGTCGGCGCCCTCGGAACGTTCCTCAGCTACCAGTGCGAGGTGGTGCACGTCCCCACCGATGAGCACGGCATCAGCCCGACGGCCCTGCGGGAGACCATCGACAGGCTGCGCGCCCAGGGCAAGCGGATCAAGTTCCTCTACACGATCCCCAACTACAACAACCCGTCCGGCGTCACGCAGCCATGGGACCGCCGCCTCGACGTCATCAGCGTGTGCGAGAGCGAGGGAGTCCTGGTCGTCGAGGACAACCCGTACGGTCTGCTGTCGCTGGACGCGGACCCCATCCCCGCGATGCGCTCGGCCGACGAGAACGTCATCTACCTCGGTTCCTTCTCCAAGACGTTCGCCCCCGGATTCCGCGTCGGATGGGTGCTCGCCCCCCACGCGGTGCGCGAGAAGCTCGTGCTGGCGCAGGAGTCGGCGACGCTGTGCCCGCCGGTGTTCAGCCAGTACGCCATCGCGGACTACCTGACCAACAACGACTGGCGAGGCCAGATCGACATCTTCAAGGACATGTACCGCGCCCGCCGCGACGCCATGCTGCTCGCGCTCGCCGAGGAGATGCCCGAGGGAACAACCTGGACCCGGCCGGCCGGCGGCTTCTTCGTGTGGGTGACACTGCCGGAGGGCCTCGACACCCAGGCGATGCTCCCTCGCGGCGTGGATGCGAGGGTGGCCTACGTACCCGGCCCGGCCTTCTACGCCGACGGCCAAGGCGCGCGCAACGCCCGACTCTCCTTCTGCTTCCCGCCCCCCGACCGCATCAAGACCGGGGTGCGCCGCTTCGCCGACGTCGTGCGGCGCGAGCTCGAGGTCATGAACACCTTCGGGGTGTCACATTCGCCCACCCTCTCGCGGCCCGCCCCCGGCCCAAGCGCTAACCTCACCTGACAAGGAGGCATCATGACCATCATCGTCATCGCCGGGGGGCTGAGCCACGAGCGCGACGTGTCGCTCCGATCGGGCCGCAGGGTCGCCAAGGCGCTGCGCGAGACCGGACGCCAGGTGATCGAGGCCGACGTCAACGCTGACCTCGTCCCCCTGCTGCATCGCACCGACGACCCCGTCGTCGTCCCCATGCTGCACGGCGGACTCGGTGAGGACGGCGCGCTGCGCGAGGTCCTCGGGGTGCTGAAGGTCCCCTTCGTCGGGCCGAACGGAGCGTCGTCGCGTCTGACGTTCGACAAGTCCATCGCGACCTCGATCGTGCGTTCCGCCGGCATCGACGCGCCCCTCCAGATCGCTCTCCCGCATGACATCTTCCGTGAACTCGGCGCCCCGGCACTGATGGACGGCATCGGGGAGCAGCTCGGCTACCCCCTCATCGTCAAGCCCTCGCGCAGCGGGTCGGCTCTCGGCGTGACGAAGGTCGAGGAGCCCGGCCAGCTGGCCAGCGCCCTCGTCGCGGCCTACGCCTACGGCCCCGTCGCCGTCATCGAGCAGTTCCTCACCGGCACCGAGGTCGCCGTCACCGTCCTGGACATTGGCGACGGGCCCCGCGCGCTGCCCCCGGTCGAGATCCGGCCGGAGTCCGGCGTCTACGACTACGAGTCCCGCTACACCGCCGGCGCCACGCGCTTCGTGACCCCCGCCGAGCTAGACGACGACGTGCTCACGGCCGCCGGCGATCTAGCCGTCGCCGCGCACCGGGCCCTCGGCCTACGCGACATCTCCCGCATTGATGTGATGGTCGTCGAATCTCGACCCTACTTCCTGGAAGGCAACGTCGCACCGGGCATGACGGAGACGTCGCTCGCGCCGCTGGCGATGGAGGCCGACGGCACCGACGTCGGACACGTGTATGCCCAGCTGGTAGACCGGGCGACCGCCCGGGCAGAGGGTCGCGGATGACCCCGCGTCTCCGGCGCATCTTCATCATGCTTGCCAGCGCGGTCGTGGCGGCCGTGATGGTCATGCTCGGCCTCTGGCAGATGCACTCCTACGAGGAGTCGACCCGCGATGTCTCCGCCGAGCGCGCCGCGGAGGCCCCTGTCGTCCTCGAGGAGCAGGTCTCCGACGACGGCTCCATGAGCGACATCTACGGCAAGCCCGTCACGCTGACCGGCGTCTACCTTCCCGAGGACGAGGTGCTGGTCGGGACGACCGACGCGCTCCGAGTCGTCACCGCCCTTCAGTTGAGTGACGGACGCTACGTCGCTGTAGTCCGCGGCGCGGTCGAGGCGGGCAGCGTCGTGCCGCCTGCGCCGGAGGGACAGCAGTCGTTCGAGGGGATCTTCCTCGCCTCCGACAAGACGTCCGACGAGCTGGCTTCCGCTAGTGCCGACATGGCGACAGTCCGCATTCAGGCCTTGGCGCAGGAGTGGCCGACCCCCTTGCTGGGTGGCTACGTGACGCTCTCCGAGGCCGATTCCGCAGCCCAGGGGCTCGACGCCGCGTCCCTGACGCTGCCCGAGGCAGAGGGATCGGCCACGCACCGCGGCTACGCCCTCCAGTGGTGGGTGTTCGCCGCTGGAGCGATCGCGTTCGGCGTCTACGCTGCCCGCGGGGTGAAGGACGACGAGGACGCCCCGCCGACCCAAGTCGACAACCCAGTGATGACCAACACCTGACGAGACATCTGCAGGTCCCGAGTCTGACCCCCGGGACCACCCCTCGCTGCGCTTCGGGGCCCTTCGACAAGCTCAGGGAACCAACGGGTCACCGAGCCTGTCGAGGTGCCCTGCCCCGGGTCGCCGAGCCTGTCGAGGTGCCCTGAGCGAAGCGAAGGGTGACTCCCCCGGGAGACTCGGGATCACCCCTCGCTGCGCTTCGGGGCCCTTCGACAAGCTCAGGGAACCAACGGGTCACCGAGCCTGTCGAGGCGCCCTGCCCCGGATCGCCGAGCCTGTCGAGGTGTTCTGCTCCGGATCGCCGAGCCTGTCGAGGTGCCCTGAGCGAAGCGAAGGGTGACTCCCCCGGGAGACTCGGGATCACCCCTCGCTGCGCTACGGGGCCCTTCGACAAGCTCAGGGAACCGGACCATGCTACGGGGCCCTTCGACAAGCTCAGGGAACCAACGGGTCACCGAGCCTGTCGAGGTGCCCTGAGCGAAGCGAAGGGAATCCGCGCTCGGCAGGATCACCCCTCGCTGCGCTTCGGGGCCCTTCGACAAGCTCAGGGAACCAACGGGTCACCGAGCCTGTCGAGGTGCCCTGCCCCGGATCGCGAGCCTGTCGAGGTGCCCTGCCCCGGATCGCCGAGCCTGTCGAGGTGCCCTGAGCGAAGCGAAGGGAATCCGCAACCGGCAGGATCACCCCTCGCTGCGCTACGGGGCCCTTCGACAAGCTCAGGGAACCAACGGGTCGCCGAGCCCGTCGAGGTGCCCTGAGCGAAGCGAAGGGAATCCGCGCTCGGCAGGATCACCCCTCGCTGCGCTTCGGGGCTCTTCGACAAGCTCAGGGAACCAACGGGTCGCCGAGCCTGTCGAGGTGTTCTGCCTCGGGTCGCCGAGCCTGTCGAGGTGCCCTGAGCGAAGCGAAGGGACTCCCCCGGGAGACTCGGGACCACCCCTCGCTGCGCTTCGGGGCCCTTCGACAAGCTCAGGGAACCAACGGGTCGCCGAGCCCGTCGAGGTGCCCTGAGCGAAGCGAAGGGACTCCCCCGGGAGACTCGGGACCACCCCTCGCTGCGCTACGGGGCCCTTCGACAAGCTCAGGGAACCGGACCATGCTACGGGGCCCTTCGACAAGCTCAGGGAACCGGCCGACCCAAGGATCGTCAGGCGGCCTCGGAGGCAGCCAGGGTCGCCCGGACATTCTTCGTCGCGAAGTGCTCAGCCACGAAGCTCAGGAACGGCACGGTTCCCGCCAGCATGATCATCACGAACCACTTCAGCGACCACTTCACCCTGCGCCCGAGGTCATAGGCCGTGATCAGCAGCACCATGTACAGCCAGCCGTGCGGGACACCCGTCCACGTCACCACACGGCCATCCCCCCAGATGTACTTCAGCGGGAGGCCCACGAGCATGAGGACGACGAGCAGCACGCCAACCACGTAGGCCATGACGCGGTAGCGCACGAGTGCGGAACGCACTGATGCGATGTCCTCCTTGTCGACGAGGTCCGCTGGTGCGGTGGCCGACTCGTTCATGCTGGTCTCCTAGAGATTTATCGATATAGCGGTTTAGAGTTTTAGTTACGTGGCGTCAGATCGTTTTGCCGTCAAAGATGGCCATGATGCGATCCAGGTCCTCACCACTGGCGAACTCGATAGTGATCTTGCCCTTGTTGCGTCCGATGGCGACCTTCACGCGGGTATCAAACTGGTCGCTGAGGCGGGACGAGATCGCCTGTTCCCGCTCCGACGGTAGTCGCGGGCCGCGCGGGGTCGAAGTGCGCGCGGTTGCGCCGCCCGGGATGCGGGTGAGCGCGACAATCTCCTCGGTGGACCGTACAGACAGCCCCTCGGCGACGATGCGCTCCGCCAGACGCTCCTGTGCGTCTGCGTCGTCGAGGCCCAGAAGAGCCCTGGCATGCCCGGCGGACAGAACGCCCGCTGCAACCTTGTTCTGCACCGTGTGCGGCAGGTTCAGGAGCCTGAGCGTATTCGAGATCTGCGGCCTGGAGCGATGGATCCGCTGCGCGAGATCTTCCTTCGTGCAGGCGAAGTCATCCAGCAACTGGCTGTATGCCTGGGCCTCCTCGATGGCATTGAGGTTCGCCCGGTGCAGGTTCTCGAGGAGGGCATCCCGCAAGAGGGCGGTGTCGTCCGTGCCCCGGATGATCGCGGGGATGGTCGTGACACCGGCCAGTTTCGACGCTCTTAAGCGTCGTTCGCCCATGATGAGCTCGTAAGATCCCTTGTCAGAGCGTCTCACGACAATGGGCTGCAGGACGCCGAACTCCTTGATCGACGCTGACAGTTCGTCCAGGTCGTCCTCGTCGAATACCTTCCGTGGCTGCTGCGGGTTGGGGACGATCTTCGAGACGTCGAGTTCCTCGAACGTCGAGCCGTCCTCGAGGGGGGCCGTCTGGTCATCATCGGTGCGGGCGAAGAGGTCGCCCAGGCCGCGCCCAAGTCCGCTCTGCTTTGCTGCCATCTCAGTCCTCCGTCTTCGCGCGCATGGCGACTTCGCGGGCCGCCTCGAAATAGGCGACGGCACCGGGGCTCTTGGGTTGGTGCGTGATGACCGGCAGCCCGAAGCTCGGGGCCTCGGCAACCTTCACCGATCGAGGAATCTCCGCGTCGAGGGTCTGCAGGGGGAAGTGCTTGCGCACTTCCTCGCTGACCTCACGCGACAGGTTGGTCCGGCTGTCGACCATGGTGAGCAGGATGGTCGACAGCACCAGGTTGTCGTTCAGGTTGCCCTTCACCCGGTTGATCGTTCGCATGAGCTGGGACACGCCCTCGAGTGCGTAGTACTCGGTCTGAATGGGAACCAGTATCTCGGTCGACGCGACCAGCGCGTTCAGTGTGAGCAGACCCAGTGACGGGGGACAGTCGAAGAACACGTAGTCAACGCCGGATTCATCGATGTAGGTCGAGATAGCGTCGCGCATCCGGTGCTCGCGGCCACGCTCATTGACGAGCTCGAGTTCGGCCGCGGACAGATCGATCGAGGCGGGCAGCACGTGAAGATTCGGCGAATGCGGCGACGGCTGAGCGTGCTCGATGATGCCCACCTGGTCCATCAGCACCTCGTAGGTTCCCTTCGTACCGGGAGGGTGTTCGACCCCGAGTGCCGTGGAGGCATTCCCCTGCGGGTCGTTGTCCACGACGAGGACGTTCAGGCCGCCGAGCGCGAGAGCCGTCGCGATGTTGACCGTTGTCGTCGTCTTCCCGACGCCGCCCTTCTGGTTTGCGACCACGAAGACCCGCGGACTCGTCGGTCGTGGGTACTCGGGGCGAGTCGCCTCGGTGGGCGCGATCTCCTCGCCGTACTCGTCGTCGACGTCGACATTCCCCAGGGCTGCCGCGCGTCGCGGCTGGGCGCCCGTTTCACGTGAAACGCTCGCGTGATCCTTCCAAGGCTCATCAACATCAGCAGGCTTGCGCTTGCGGAAGAACAGGGGCATCCATTGACTCCTCACCGATTCGAGACAAACCCTACCGAACACCGCTCGTGCGACCGAAACCGGTGCTTCAACGCGCGGAACTCGGCCGCTGGGATGAAGAACCAAGAACCGCATACAGGGCTCTCGCACATTCGTCCACCGTTGCTCGACATGCCGTTGTCCAGTCCTGAGTCGGGACTCCCCCGCTCGATCGTGTCACGGACGAATCCCCTCCTCAGCCTCCTGGTTCCTCGCGCCTCGAGCTTCACCCCTCTGTCGGGTGACTCCCTCGAACATGAAGCGACACAGGACTCGTCCAGCGTCGCCCCGCCTGATCGATCCGGAGCCACATTCCGCGGATGCCACCCGGCAGCGGCGGGCTCGGCTCGCGGTACGTGCGAAGTGGTGTGTCTACGAAATTGGCAGCCTACGCACAAAGTCCACGGGACCGACGTTGGTGTACGGGAGCCCAGCACCTTCCGCGGGTCGACGGAGTCGGTGATGCCCTTGCCTCGCACCCCGTGTACGCCTAAGGTCGATCGGGCCCGCGACACTACCCGTCGAGGCCGCCCCGTGGGCGTGATGTGCCAGGACTGGCTCGTGACCCTCTGAGCGACCGTCAGCAAGCTCGTTCTTGCCCACTCGACGGCCCATCCGACGCCCGGCGACGAGTCTGCCGTTTCACGTGAAACGGCATCCCGCCTGGGCGGCTGTTGACGGCCTGGATCACGTCGCACGAGATCCCCCCGGGTCAGATCCGAGACCCCTGACTCCACTCATCACTCGGTCGTCTCCGGGCGAGTGCTCGACACGCAGCTCCAGAACAGCGCGTGCACGCCTGGGCCGGTGAGGCTACCGACACGGCCGTCCGTACTAGCGTCGACCTCGCAGCCCCGCGACCTGAGCGACACCCCCAGGTGTGGGCTCCATGACGGACACCCAACTGCCGCGAAGCGGAGATCCAAACGGGGTCGTCCTTCTCACGCGCCCATTCCTAGCCGAGGCCAGCTATCCCCCCAACAGTCCGCCGAATCCCAGTGAAGACAGAACCCGCGTAACGCCCGGCGGGGCACGACGGACTCCGAGTCTGGGTGCGAGGCAGCAGAACGTCTGTGCCGCGCTCAGCCCCTGCTTGTCAGGCCTCCTGGGAGTGGGGGAGCGCTCGCGACACAAAAGAGTATATTCACCTGTTTATCGATATATGGTTTTCTCGTTTTATCTTGCGGAGGCTGTTCCACGTGAAACGCCCCTCGTGAGTCGAAGGTCCCCGTGCCGTTGGCGCGCAACTGATCCTGTGGTGGTGCGTCCTGCTCGTCGAGGGAGAGCCTTCGTGTCCAGCGCGAGGCCAGGCAAGCGAGGTAGCACGTGCCGCGACACAGGACGTCCCGACGCCGGACGCAGACCCTTCAGAGTCCCTTTGGGCCCAAGTGACCCGCAACGAAGGCGCCGGGATCACGAATGTGGACAGACCCGCCGAGGAGACGCACGGTCGTTGCGTGCGTGGGGTCAAAGCCTCCTCGCCACCTCAGGAACCCGAGAGAATCCTGCGCGAGGCAAGCTCCCAGTCGGCAACGAGATCGATCGAATCGAGATTGCGAAGCCAGCGCAACTGCACACCGTCCATCGCCGCCAGCACCAGCCGGGCGAGCTCGGGGGAGTTGCCCCCCGGAGCCTTGGCAGAGGCGAAGGTTGAAATCGCCGTGGCCTCGCGTTTCTGGTAGTACTCGTGCGCCGGATGATGGGGGTCGAGTGACTCAGCGCTTAGTAGGGCGTAGAGGCGCACGATCTCAGGCTGCTGGGCGTTCCGCCGGACCATGGCAGCACAGATCATCGACAGGTCGATCGTGGGAAGCACGGCGTAGAGGTCTGCTCGTTCGACGCCCAGCCCGGTCGCCAGGGCAATGCGATTGACCTCGTCGCGGTGAGCTAGCACTGCCATGAGCAGCTTCTCCTTTGACCCGAAGTGGTGCAGGACCGCCGCGTTGGTCACCCCACATCGAACGCCGATGTCGTTCAAGGACACAGCCCAGTAGCCGCTGAACGAGATGAGTTCACCGGCTGCCTCGATGATCTGCATTCGCCGCTCAGACCCGGACAACCGGGTACGGCGCGTAACTCCGTTGCCTGCCATCTCCGCCTCCTCTCTCGGGTCGAGGCCGCCACGGCCCTCGTGGATCCGCAGCCACCGTACCGCTCGGAGGAAAGTCCTTCTTGACCCCCGCAGCCCGGACGGGTTACCTTGTTGCTACCTTAATACCTATTAAGTGTTAAGTAACTCACTGAGGAGTGCCAATGACCCGAGTCCCAGACGACGCCCTGGGCTGCTGCTCGGTGCGGGCGGCATCGCCGGGGTGATGACGAGCGTGGCTGGGGTGGGGGCAGTCGCGCTGACCGCGACACGCGATCTCACCGGCTGGGAGCAGCGCTCGTTCCTCGCGACCCTTCAGCCCTGCCTCATCGCCCTCTCGGCCGCCACCGTCGCAGCGCGGGTGGCAGTCGACCCCGGAACCTGGCCGGTGCTCAGCCCGGGGGAGTGGATTGCCTCGGTGGGCTTCCTCGTCGCCGGGATCGCCGTTGGCGACCTCGTGTCGCGGAGGGTGCCCGTCCGGGCCGCAGCGCTGATCACCTGGGGACTTGCCCTCTGCGGAGCCGTGATCACCCTTGTCGACGCGCCCCTCAGTATGAGCTAGGACAGCAAGACCCGCAGCTCGCGCTAGGCGAGACTGCGGGTCTGCTCGACCAGTGGGTCAGCGGACGCGGATGGCCCTGGTGGGTTCGACTCCGGCGAGGCCCTGAAGCTCCAGCACCTCTGCGGTCATCGACTTGGCCGCGAGCTGCTTGGACGCCTCTCGGACCTCGTCCTCGGCCGTCTCGCCCTTCAGGGCGACCAGCTGGCCTCCACGGGAGAACAGCGGAGCGGTCCACTTGAGCAGTCGGTCCAGCGGGGCGACTGCACGGCACACGACGACGTCGAAGCGCGCCTTCGACTCCTCGGCCCGACCCCGCACGACCTCGACCCGGTCCTCGAGGCCCAGTTCCTCGACGGCCAGGGACAAGAAGTTGGCCCGACGCAGCAGCGGCTCCAGCAGCGTCACCCGCAGGTCCGGCCGCGCGATGGCGACCGGCAGCCCGGGCAGCCCGGCCCCGCTACCTACGTCGACGACGTCGAGGCCCGTGCTGATCAGGTCAGCGACGGCGAGAGAGTTGCCGACGTGGCGCTGCCACAACCGGTCGCCCTCGTGGGGGCCCATGAGGCCCCACTCGATGCCGCGACCGCCGAGGATCTCGGCGTAGCGCGTCAACTGCTCGTCGACCTGCGGGTAGGCGGCCCTGATGGCCGCCGCCGCCTCCTGCTCGCTCGACATGGGTTGGGTCAGCTGGCCCGGACGACGACGCGACGACGCGGGGGCTCGCCCTCGGACTCGCTTACCAGGCCGGCCGCTGCGACCTCGTCGTGGATGATCTTGCGCTCGTATGCGTTCAGCGGGGCCATGGCCACGGGCTCACCCGTCTCCTTGACCTCGGCGATCGCGTCCTTCGCCAGCGCGGTGAGCTCGGCCCGACGGCGCTGGCGGAAGCCCGCGACATCGAGCATGAGGCGCGAGCGATGGCCCGTCTCGGTCATCACCACGAGGCGGGAAAGCTCCTGAAGAGCGTCGAGAACCTCGCCGTCCTTTCCGACGAGCAGCTCCGACTCGGTGTCGATCGCCACGTGGGCGCGACCATCCTGGACGGAGTTCTCGATGTCGCCGTCGAGGTCTGCGATGTCCAGCAGCTCCTCGAGGTAGTCGGCGACGAGGTCACCCTCGGCCATCAGCTGGGCCTCGGTCTCGGTGTTCGACATGTACCTGTCCTACTCTGCCCGTGCGGGCGGATCTGTGGCCTACTTCTTCTTGCGCGTCGCGCGACTCTGCTGACGCGGCTGCTGACGGGTGACGACACGCTTGCCGTCGTCATCGGTGCGGACGGTCTGACGGGTGACCTGCTGACGCACGACCTGCGTCTTCTCACCCTCGCCGGAGCCATTCTGCGCACCCATGGCCGAGGCCATGATCCCGCCGGACTTCTTGTTCTTGCGGCGCTTCTCGGCACGCGCCTCGAGGATGGCCTGCGGGTCACGGCCCTTGGCGATCATGCGCTCTTCCCAGTCGATGTAGGCCGGGGTGTTGGGCGCCGGGTTGTTGCGGATCAGGATGGCCTGCTGGCCCATGGTCCAGGTGTTCGACGCGAGCCAGTACACGAGCACACCGATCGGCACGACGACCGCGGAGACGGCGTACACGAACGGGAACATGTACAGCATCATCTTCTGCATCTGGGCGGCCTGCCCGACCTGCGACTCCGGCGGCATGTTCTTGCGCGTCATCTGCAGCTGCGTGACGACGAAGACGGCCACCATGAGAACCACGAGGATGATGCCGACGACCTGCGTCGCACCGAACGGCGTCAGCGGCAGCACATGGCCCGCGAGCTTGGCCCCGAGGAAGTCCGCGTTCTGCAGCGATTCGACGAGGTGCGGGTTCTCCTTGAACCAGTACCCGCGCACCGGACCGGACGCGACGCCCTGCAGCACGCGGAAGAGCGCCAAAAAGATCGGCATCTGGAGCAGCAGCGGCAGGCAGGAGGCCATCGGGTTGACGCCCTCCTCCTGATAGAGCTTCATCGACTCCTGGCCGAGGCGTTCGCGGTCGTGACCGTGCTTCTTCTGCAGCTCAGCAAGCTGAGGCTGCAGCAGCTGCATGCTGCGCGCCGAGTTGATCTGCTTCACGAACAGCGGGATCAGTAGGGTGCGGATCGTGACCGTCAGCATGACGATCGACAGCACCCAGTTCCAGCCGGAGTCGGCTCCCAGCAGGGGAGTGAACAGCCAGTGGAAGAAGACGATCAGTCCGGAGACAGCCCAGTACAGAGGCTGCATCATGGCGGACAGCACTCCCATGAAGCTGTCCCACAGATTCAGCGTTACCAGCAGCTCAAGCACTTAGGCCACCTCAATGTTGGTCCGCGGCTTGGCGCCGCGGGATTCTTCAGAAACTTGTCGGGCCCAGGCCTCCGCTTCGGGAGTCCCGGGCACATAGTCGACGCCGCCCATGGACCAGGGATGGCAGCGCAACAACCTCGCCCCGGTCAACGCGGATCCCTTCAGGGCACCGTGGACCTCGAGGGCGCGCAGGCCATAGGCCGAGCACGTCGGATGAAACTTGCAGACGTCTCCGTACACGGGCGAGACGAAACGGCGCCATCCCCGGACGAACCACATCAGCGGGTACTTCAGCATGCGTCTGCCTTGCGTCCGGCGCGGCGCCAGGCGGACGAGAGGTCGTCGGCGAGCCGCTCGGGGTGCTCGGAGGCACCCGGCAGTGCCCGGACGACGACGTCACACCCGACGGGGCCGTGAAGGTCGACGACGAGGTGGCGCAGCCGTCGCTTGACCCGGTTACGGGTCACGGCGTTGCCGACTTTCTTGGACACAACAAAACCCACCCGTGACTCCACGGGTGGATCCTGGAGGGTGCGCCGCACCATGTGCACCACTACGGTCGGCGTGGCTGCTCGCGAGCCACGCCGCACAGCGTTGCCAAAGTCGTCCGACTTCTTGAGTCGGCGCGGCCCAGGCAGCACGACGGCGGTGGACTCAGGCGGACAGCTCGACGCGACCCTTGCGACGACGTGCGCTCAGGATGGCGCGGCCGGCGCGGGTACGCATACGAGCGCGGAAGCCGTGGGTACGGCTGCGGCGACGATTGCTCGGCTGGAAGGTGCGCTTGCTCATGGGATTACTCCCTCAGACTCGAAGTGTGAAAGTTGCCCGTTCTGGGCAAGGGGAAGTTGCCGCCGAAAACGGCGACTGTCCAACGATACGGTGCAAACACCCCGGAGTCCAAACCCGAGGGCGGGGAAGCGGGTAAACCTTGCAAACTACACTGCTGTAGTCCAGTCGACACGCCGAAGGCATGCCGTATCCGTCTTGCGTCCGCACGCCGCGGCGACTAATTTCTAGTACTGCTCTTGCGTTGTCCACAAGGGGGTGGCCGCCGGAACCGCCGCTGCGCCAGAGTTATACCCTGTTGTGGACAACCTTGTGGATTGTTGAACTACTAGGAGCGTGGCGGACGTGTCAGTACGCCGGGAAGTAGGTGGGGTGAGCGCATCACCGATGCCGGACCTGGCAGTGCTTTGGCAGGAAGTCATCGACGCTTCGGACATCTCGTCTCGCGCCTGGCTACGCCGAACGCAGCCGCTGAGCATGCACGGCAGCACTTTGATGCTGGCTGTCGCCGACGAGATGACGCGCGAACGCATCGAGACGAAGCTCCGCGGACAGATCGAGACGCGCCTGTCCGCAGCTTGTGGACAACCGACCCGGCTCGCCGTGATGATCGAACCCGACCAGGTTCTTCTTGAGGAGACCAAGGCCCCGGCTGAACCTGAGGAGCTGGCTCCGCAGCCCATGCTGCCCCGGTCGCGCCCCCAGGAGCTGCGGCTGAATCCGCGCTACACGTTCGAGTCCTTCGTCGCGGGTTCCTCGAACCGCTTCGCCCACGCCGCGGCCGCCGCGGTCGCTGAGACTCCCGGCAAGTCTTACAACCCCCTGATGATCTACGGACCCTCCGGTCTGGGCAAGACGCACCTGCTCCACGCCATCGGTCACTACGTCAGCAGCTACTTCGAGCAGTTGCGCGTGAAGTACGTCTCCACGGAGGAACTCACGAACGACTTCATCAACGCGATCTCGTCGAACCGGACGGCCGAGTTCCGCAGTTCGTACCGCGACGTCGACGTCCTGCTGGTCGACGACATCCAGTTCCTGGAGTCGAAGATCCAGACGCAGGAGGAGTTCTTCCACACGTTCAACACGCTGCACAACGCGCAGAAGCAGATCGTGATGACGTCCGACCGTCCGCCGAAGCTGCTCGAGGCCCTCGAGCCCCGGCTCCGGTCGCGGTTCGAGTGGGGCCTGATGACCGACATCCAGCCGCCTGACCTCGAGACGCGCATCGCGATTCTCCGGAAGAAGGCCGCCTCACAGCGCCTGACTGCCGGCAGCGAGGTGCTCGAGCTCATCGCGTCGCGGATCCCGACGAACATCCGTGAGTTGGAAGGCGCGCTGACCCGCGTGGCCGCCCTGGCGAGCCTCAACCAGCAGGAGATGACCCTGCCGCTTGCCGAGGGGGTCCTCAACGACCTCATGCCGGAGGACGCGGCACCCGCCGACGCGCAGACCATCATGGATGCCACCGCCCGCTACTTCGGGATCTCGCTGGACGACCTCACCGGGTCGAGCCGCGTGGGCCCCATCGCGTCGGCCAGGCAGATCGCGATGTATCTGTGCCGTGAGCTCACGGACCTGTCGCTGCCCAAGATCGGCGCCAGGTTCGGCGGGCGCGACCATTCCACCGTCCTGCACAACGTTCGCAAGATCGGCGACAAGATGCGTGAGGACCGCGACCTGTACACCCAGGTCACTGAGCTCACCAACCAGATCAAGCAGTCGTAGACGCAAGCTGTCCACAGGCCGCGGGGTAGCCCCCGCGGTCTGTCTGCGTCTCCGGGTCGTTGAGCACTTCGACACGCTCAGCACGAGCACTTCGACACGCCCTGAGCGCAGCGAAGGGTCCCAACCTGCCCGCCAGTCCATCGCCTCGCTCCGCTCGGCGCCCTTCGACAAGCTCAGGGAACCGGGAGACGAGCTCAGGAACCGGGGTGGAGAGCTCAGGGAACCGGGAGACGAGCTCAGGGAACCGGGGTGAAAGTTATCCACAGAGGCTGGGGGCAACCCGTGCCTCACATCTGGGGACTGGCCTGTGGATAACTTTCGGCCTCCGAGTAGTCCACATGTCCTCCCCGGATCACTGCCGAGCTGTCCACAGCCCGCCAACAGCCTCCTTGACGAGATGACAAGCTCTTTCGCCGATTATCCACAGCATCCACAGCCCCTACTAGTAATGCTGTTATGTAACTAACGAGAAGGAACTCAAAGTCACCTCTGTGGAGATCCTCGCCCTGGACGGGCCGCATGACAGGCTGTCTGCAGCCCACCCCAGGAGGATCCCATGCCCAAGCCCATCCACTTCGAGATCCATGTCGACGACATGGATCGGGCCAAGGCGTTCTACGCGACAGTCTTCGGTTGGACCTACGAGGACTACACCGACTACGCGGGCCAGCCCTACTTCGGTGCCATCGCCGGCCAGGAGGAGGAGGCCGGCATCAACGGAGCCCTGATGCTCCGTCACGACGGCGTCGAGCCCAACGGCTCGGTCAACGGAGCGGTGCTGACGATGGGCACCGACGACTTCGACGCGACGGCCGAGAAGGTGCTCGCCGCCGGGGGGAGCGTCGCCCTGCCGAAGGCAGCGCTGCCCGGCATGGCCTGGCAGGGCTACTTTCTCGACACCGAGGGAAACGTCTTCGGCGTCCACCAGCCGGATGAGAACGCTGCATGACGGCCCTGCCTGCGGCTGGACCGACGCGCTCCTGAGCGCTGAAGTTCCGCTGCTAGCCTTTGCCGGATGAACCTCGCAGCACGAGCAGCCGGCCTCACCCGGACCTATGGCTCGGGCTCGGCGACCGTCACCGCGCTCGACCATGTCGACTTCGACATCGTCGCGGGGGAATTCGCCGCGATCATGGGCCCGTCCGGGTCAGGCAAGTCCACCCTGATGCACCTGATGGCCGCCCTCGACACGCCGACCGAGGGGGAGGTCTGGATCGGGGAAACTGCCGTCTCGTCGCTGGCTGACACCCCGCTGACCGTGCTGCGCCGCGAACGCATCGGTTTCGTCTTCCAGGCCTTCAACCTAGTTCCGACGCTGACCGCGCGCGAGAACGTCGTGTTGCCGCTGTCGATCGCCGGTCGGAGGGTCGATGAGGAGTGGTTCGACCGCCTCGTCGACGTCCTGGGCATCCGGGACCGGCTCTCGCACAAGCCCTCGGAGCTCTCCGGTGGCCAGCAGCAGCGTGTCGCCTGCGCCAGGGCGCTGATCAACCGACCGGACATCGTCTTTGCTGACGAGCCCACCGGCAATCTCGACTCCACCTCAGCCGCTGAGGTCCTCGGTTTCCTGCGACGCAGCGTCGACGAGTTCGGTCAGACCGTGGTGATGGTCACGCACGACGCGCACGCTGCCAGCTACGCCGACCGCGTCGTGTTCCTCTCCGACGGCCGCATCATCGACGAGGTCCGCGGCGCCTCACAGGACGACCTTCTCGGCGCCATGTCGCGGATCTACCCGCGCCTGGGGGCTGCGGTCGGGTCTGACCCTTCGACAGGCTCAGGGCGTTTCGACAAGCTCAACGAACCACGTGGTTCCCTGAGCTTGCGTTTCGACAAGCTGAACGAACCACGTGGTTCCCTGAGCTTGTCGAAGGGCGCCGAGCGGAGCGAGGTGTCGGAAGAGGCCGGGTCTCTCCCTTCGACGGGCTCAGGGCGTTTCGACAAGCTGAACGAACCACGTGGTTCCCTGAGCTTGTCGAAGGGCGCCGAGCGGAGCGAGGTGTCTGACGGGATCCCTTCGACAGGCTCAGGGCACCTCGACAAGCTCGGCGAACCGGGCAGGAAGGTCACCGCGCCCGGGTCGGCGAGGGCTGCGTCGGTCTACCGCGACGGTGGCGGCGCGCCTGCGCACCGCGGCCCGGAGGAGACCGAGGAAGAGTCGACGCTCGAGCGATCCATCGCCCGGCGCGCGCTTCTGGACTGACATGCTGCGCACCTCACTCAAGTCCCTGTGGGCACGCAAGGTACGACTGCTGCTCAGTGGGCTGTCCATCGTGCTGGGCGTGGCCTTCGTCGCAGGGTCGCTCCTGTTCACCGGGCTGCTGCGCGACAGTGCCGACGCGCTGCTGACCGGCACCGTGGGTGACGTCAACGTCCTCGCAGAGGGATCGTCCATCGCATCCGGCGGCGAACAGTCTGCGCTGATCGACGAGCTCACCGTCGGCGACATCGCGCATCTGGACGGCGTGGAGCGCGCCACGGGGCTGGTCACGTCCTACACGGTCTACCCCCTGGACTCCGATGGGAACCTGATCTCGTTCACGGGCGCTCCCGGCATCGCGTCCAACTGGCACGACACGCCGGCCGCGGGTGGGCAGACGGGGCCGTCCATCGTCGACGGGAGGGCGCCCGAGTCAGATGACGAGGTGGTCCTCGACCCTTCCAGCCTCGAGCGGGGCGGGTACTCCCTGGGCGATGAGGTCTCGATCGCCACGCCTTTCGACGGGATCCGGAGCTACACGCTGGTCGGCACCGGCACGTACGGCGACGGGGCGACGGCCGGGGCCAGCTACCTGTTCTTCACGCTCGCCGAGGCGCGGGCCATCGTTCTTGACGGTCAGGCCGGCTACACGGGGGTCTGGATCGAGACGGGCTCGGGCGCCGACGCCGATCAGGTCGCCGACGACGTCTCCCCGCTTGTCGGAGCCGGTTTCGAGGTGCAGACCGGGTCCCAGCTGGCCGACGAGACGCAGGACCAGCTCGACGTGGGGCTCGGGTTCGTCAACATCTTCCTGCTCGTCTTCGCCGGCATCTCTCTGCTGGTCGCGACCCTGCTGATCCTCAACACGTTCCAGATCCTCGTCGCCCAGCGCGCCCGCGAGCTGGCCCTGCTGCGCGCGGTCGGAGCCACCCGCCGTCAGGTCCGCAACTCCGTCCTTGCTGAAGCGCTGGTCGTCGGGCTCGCCGCCGCGACGCTCGGCCTGGCCGTCGGCTACGGGCTGGCGTGGGGGATCCTGGCAGTGATGCGCGGCCTCGGCATCGACCTCGGCCCGACGGTGCCGCAGCTGACCTGGCAGTCCGTAGTGGCCTCGTACGCGGTGGGTGTCGCGGTGACTGTCGTCGCAGCCCTCGTGCCCGCGTTCCGCGCGTCCGCCATGCGGCCGGTGGAGGCCATGGCCGCCTCCTCGCAGTCGGGACCGGAGAGGCTGGGCGGCCCGCAGTACGTGGGCATCGCCCTGATCGAACTCGGCGCGGCGGCCATCGTCTGCGCCACCCTCCTGCCGGTCCCGCAGCCACTCGTGTGGCTGGGGCTCGGCGTCGCAGGGCTGCTGGTGGGCGTAGTGATGTCGGCGGCCGCCGTCGGCCGCCCCGTCGTGTGGCTGCTCGGAGGGCTGTTCCGGGCGACCTTCGGAGAGGTTGGCCGGCTCGCCCAGCTCAACGCCGTGCGGCAGCCGCGCCGGACGGCGGCGACCGCGGCGACGCTCATGATCGGCGTCGCGCTGGTCAGCGCCGTCGCGATCCTCGCCGCCAGCACCACAACCTCGCTCGAGCGGCGTCTGACCGAGGACCAGCGAGGCGACTTCATCATCGCTCCTGTCGCCTACGAGCCTTTCGACGCGCGGGTGCTCGACACGGTCAAGGGCCTGGACGGCGTCGAGAAGGCCTATGGCTACCGGCGGGGTGCGGTGCGGGTCGGCGGCGACGTCGACCAGGTCACCCTCGGCGGGGCGAGCCGCGAGGCCATCGTCGACGGCACCAGCCTCGACGTGGTGGCCGGGTCCCTCGACGACGAGGGAGGCGTCGCGCCCGCGCTGGTGGACTCCGACTACGCGACCGACCATGGACTCACCATCGGCCAGGTCATCGACCTGGCCGGCGCGAAGGGCTCGGCCCAGGTCCTGATCACCGGCTTCCACGACGGCGGAACACGCCCCGCGTTGGGCGAGATCATCGTCGCGCCCGACACGTTCGCCGCACTCGAAGGCGACTCGCTGGTCACCCACATCGTCGTCTTCGCCGACGCCGACGCCGGCGCCGATCGCTCGGCCGTGGAGGACGAGTTGCAGTCGGCGGTCGCGGACCTGCCGACCGTCGCCGTGTCGGATGTCGCCGAGTACACGCAGGCCAGGATCGACCAGTTCGCTCAGCTGTTCGCCGTCGTCTACGCCCTGCTCGCGCTGGCCGTCATCATCTCCGTGATCGGCATCGTCAACACGCTGGGCCTGTCCGTGATGGAGCGCACCCGCGAGCTCGGCCTGCTGCGCGCTGTCGGGCTCACCCGGAGGCAGCTCAGGCGCATGGTGACGCTGGAGTCCGTCATCGTCGCGACCCTTGGCGCGGTGCTTGGCGTCGTGCTCGGGCTGGTGTTCGGTGTCTCGCTGGTGACGCTGCTGGCCGACCGTGGCATCGACATCCTGAGCATCCCCTGGCTCGAGCTCGTGGTCTTCGTCGTCGCGGCGGCCCTCGTCGGCGTCCTCGCAGCCCTCGGCCCGGCCCGCAGGGCGGCGCGGATGAACGTCCTTGAGTCGATAGCCGTCGACTGAAGCCCGCCACGCGCCAACGTCGACGGCGCGGGCGGCGCTCCTTGGCTATGATCGACCGTGAGGCTGGGATATTCGTGTCCGCCTCGAACCTTTCGACAGACCCAAAGGGGACCTTCGTGAAGATCCGAGTTGACCGCGATGCGTTGGCCGATGCAGTGGCATGGGTGGCCCGCAGCCTCCCCAGCCGCCCGACGGCCCCGATCCTGGCGGGCATGCTGCTGGAGGCCGACGGAGACGGCCTGACGCTGAGCAGCTTCGACTCGACGACATCGGCGAAGGTCACGATGCCGGCCACCGTGCACGACGAGGGCACCGTGCTGGTTTCAGGCCGCCTGCTCAACGAGATCGCGCGGTCGTTGCCGAACAAGCCCGTCGACATGGTCGCGGACCACTCCAAGGTCGAACTCACGTGTGGCCAAGCGCGGTTCACGCTGCAGACGCTGCCCGTCGACGAGTACCCGACGCTCCCCGACATGCCGACCCAGACCGGCACCGTCGCCTCCGCCGACTTCGAGAAGGCCGTCGCGCAGGTGTTCGTCGCCGCGGGCCGCGACGAGCTGCTGAACGTCTTCACCGGCGTGAAGCTGGAGATCGACGGCGAGAACCTGTCCCTGCTGGCCACCGACCGCTACCGCATGGCGCTCAAGGAGCTGACCTGGAACCCGTCGTCGCCCGGCGTCGAGGGCAACGTGCTGGTGCCTGGCAAGGTGCTCGCCGACACGGCCAAGTCGATGACCTCGGGCGAGAACGTGACGATCTCGCTCTCGACGACGCAGGCCGAGGGCGAAGGCCTTGCCGGCTTCATCGGCGAGGGCGCGAAGGGCTCCCGCGAGGCAACGACCCGCCTCCTGTCCCAGGCCTTCCCGAAGGTCCGCCACCTGATGGACGTGCAGGCTTCCGTCTCCGTACGCGTCAGCACCGCCGACCTGCTCGCCGCGGTCAAGCGCGTCGCGCTGGTTGCCGAGCGCAACACGCCGCTGCGCATGCGCATCAACGAGGACCACATCACGCTCGAGGCTGCCACCGGCGACCAGGCACAGGCCTCCGAGGCCCTTGAGGCAGAAGTCGAGATCGTCGGAGACGAGCAGAGCATCACGGACGCGGGCTTCAACCCGCACTACCTGCTCGATGCGCTCACCGCACTCGACGCGCCGTTCGCGCACTTCTCCTTCACCCTGCCCGGCAAGCCCTGCCTGATCATGGGCCTGGCGAGCATCGACGGCGACCCGCTGCTCGACTACCGCCACGTGATCATGCTGATGCGCCTGCCGAACTGATCGGTGTTCGTCACCGAGCTTCAGCTCACCGACTTCCGCAACTACGCCACCGCCTCGCTGGGTCTCTCCAGCGGGGTGACGGTGTTTGTGGGGTCGAACGGCCAGGGCAAGACGAACCTGGTCGAGGCCGTCGAGTACCTCTCGACCATGTCGTCGCACCGGGTCGCCGCGACGGTCCCTCTGATCCGCTCAGGCGCGGAGTCGGCCATCGTGCGGGCGAAGGTGCAGGCCGGCCGCCACGACGACCGCATCGTCACGCTCGAGCTCGAGATCACCACCGGACGCTCCAACGTCGCGCGCCTTAACCGGGCCCCGCTGGCCAGGCCCCGTGACCTGATCGGAGCCCTGCGCACCGTCGTGTTTTCGCCGATGGATCTGGCGATCGTGCGGGGCGACCCGGCTGACCGACGGGGCTGGCTCGACTCGCTCGTCGTGACCCGCTGGCCCCGCATGGCCGGCGTCCGCCAAGACCTCGACCGGGTCCTCAAGCAGCGAAACGCCCTGCTCAAGTCCATGTCCGGCCGATCCCTGCGGCCAGCCGCGGGCGACGAGGAACTCACGCTCGGGGTCTGGAACGAGCAGCTGGCCGCCATCGGGGCCGAGCTCCTGCACGCCCGCCTCGACACCCTGGCCGACGTGCTCCCACACGCCCAGCGCGCCTACGAGACCATCGCCCCGGTCAACAACCGGATCGACGCCGTCTACAAGACCGTGCTCGACCTCGGGGGAGTGCCGGAGTCGAGCGACGTGCGCGCCGAGCTGGAGCGACGCCTCCTCGACGCGATGGAGCGGTCACGGGCCGAGGAGATCCGGCGCGGCGTTACGCTCGTCGGCCCGCAGCGCGACGACGTGGAGCTGTCGATCGGCGATCTTCCCGCCAAGGGATACGCGTCGCATGGCGAGAGCTGGTCGCTCGCGCTGGCGCTGCGGCTCGGCGGTTTCACCCTCGTCCGCGAAGACGGCGTCGAGCCCGTGCTGGTCCTGGACGACGTCTTCGCCGAGCTGGACGCGTCGCGCCGCGAGCGGCTGGCGCACGCGATTGAGGATGCGGAGCAGGTGCTGATCACCGCCGCGGTGGGCGCCGACGTGCCCGAGTTCCCGGCAGAGCACCGCTTCACCGTTTCCGCGGGCACCGTTTCCTGAACTGCTGAGGGCGACCCGCTGAGTGGCGGATCGGGCCTTCATGACACTACTGCTCAGGACTGGCTGGGAAAGATGCCCATCGTGCAGATCAGGTAGGTATGGCCGTAGGGCGCTGCGTTCCTGAGGTCGGGCAGCGCGAAGGTGGTCCAGCCATCGCCGCCGTACGTCGTTCCGATGAGCGCGAACAGCGCCTGGTTCTGAGCAATGGCGAGGATCTGGCCCCTAGCTGGAGTACCGACGCCGACTGAACCGGCGGTCAGACTGATGGTGCCCATGGTGCAAGCATCCCCGCTGCCCGCGGCAGCGTTGCCGCCGGTTCCCCAATCGGGGGGCAGGACCGAGTCGCCCTTGTCGCCCTTCGGGCCCTGTGTCCCGGCCGGTCCCACCGCTCCCGTCGTCCCCTGCGGGCCGGTCTCGCCGGTGGCTCCGGCTGCGGCGAGGACCGACCAGGCGGAGCTGTCGGTGACGGGGATGTCGGAGAAGGTTCCGCTCTTTACCGCGATGTAGGTGCTGCCTTGGTGGGTGACCACCGACGCCGGGAGGTCGCCGGTGTAGGTGGCGGTCGAACTGTAGGCGCCCTCATAGAGCCAGGGGGTCTCGCCATCGGCCCCGTTGACTCCTGCAGCGCCGGTTGCGCCGGCGGCTCCGGCCGCACCCGTGGGGCCGGTGGCCCCGGTTGCGCCCGTCGCTCCGGGTACACCCGCCTCGCCGGCAGGTCCGGCTGCTCCGGTGTCTCCCTTCTCACCCTGGATGCCTTGGATGCCCTGTGGGCCCTGCGGCCCGATCGCGGTGATGAGCACCCAGTCGGCTCCGCCGACAGTCGGCGTAGAACCGACGGAGGCCCGGGCGGCGACCCAGGTTCCGCCCGCGTAGCGCACCAGTGAAGCCGGCGGCCCCGGGGTGTAGGGGGTGGTGGCATCCCAGTCGGACACCGTCGACCACGCGGCCGCGCCGGTAGCCCCGGTCGCTCCCGCGTCACCCTTGGCGCCCGCGGCTCCGGCTGCACCCGTCGCACCGTCGGCGCCGTCCGCGCCGTCGGATCCGGCTGCTCCGGTCGAGCCGGCCTTGCCCTGAGCGCCCGTCGCGCCGGCGCTGCCAGCATCGCCGGTAGCCCCGGTCGCGCCCGTGGCGCCAGTGGCCCCGGTAGGTCCGGTTGCGCCGGTGGCTCCGGCTGCACCCGTCCCTCCTGTGGCCCCGGCCTCCCCATCCGCGCCGTCGACGCCTGTCGCGCCATCCTGGCCGTCTGCACCATCTGCGCCGTCGGCACCCGCCTCACCGGCGTCGGCCTCACGGGTCTGCCACACGACGGCGACCTGGCCGTCGGCACAGTCGGACCCGGACTGCAGCGAGAGCGTGCCGGCGGCCGCGTCCAGGCAGCCGTGCACGGGGCTCCCGGACCGGACAGCCGAGTCGCCGAGCGACTGCACTGCGAAGGCGCCGCCTGCTCCGCCGATAAGGCCGATGACGGCGGAGATGGCGATGACGGGAAGGGCTCCGCCAGAACCGAAGGGGGGCATGGGTTCCTCTCATGAGGCCCACCGATCTGGTGGACGGCTCAACTGTCGAGGGTCACCCTATCGGTGTAATGCCTTGTGGGATGCGTAGTTCACGGGGTGGATGGGCTCGCCCAAGTCTGGGTGCGGACGGGTGGAGGTACGCTCGGCGTGTGAGTGAGCAGCACGATCCGACGGGCCTTGAGCTGGCCTCGGAGATTGCCCGCGCCGCGGTGGAGGCCGCGGAGTACGGTGTGGTGCTGCCCGAGCCGACGAAGCCGCGCACTCCCCGTCGACCGGCACGTCCCGTCGAGCAGCAGAGGTCCGGGGCGCACCCGGATGACCGTGATCCTCAGTTGATCGGCAATGTCCTGGACCAGGTGGTGCGGGAGCGCGGCTGGAAGAAACGCATCTCGCTGTCCACCGTGCTGCGCCGATGGCCGGACCTGGTGGGGGAGTCCAACGCGGAGCACTCGAAGCCCGTCTTCTACGAGAACGGCGTGCTCATCGTCGACTGCGACTCGACCTCGTGGGCAACGGCGATGCGGTATGCCGCATCGCAGCTCGTCGCCCAGCTGAACCGGGCGCTCGGGGAGCAGACGGTGCTGCGCGTCGAGTTCCGCGGCCCCCGGGCGCCGAGTTGGAAGAAGGGCCCGCGCGCAGTGCAGGGCAGGGGGCCCCGCGACACCTACGGCTAGGCGGTCGACAGGCCCACGTCGTGGGCGTGGTGCACGAGGTCGTGCAGGAAGTACTGCGCCAGCGTCTCGACGGTGAACCGCGATCCGTTGGACCGCCTGCCGGAGCGGCCGAGCTGCTCGTCACGCACCAGAGCCAGGGCCGTGGCCATCGCGTCGCCGGCCGCCACCAACTCGTCGGCGACCTCGTCGGGGTCCTGGTCGCGGTAGTGCTGCGACTCGGCCGTGATGTCCTGGTCCCAGTTCGCGAAGTCGGGGTCGTCGAGGACCAGCATCAGGTTGAGGCGCGCGTGCATGATCCGGCAGACGTCGCGGACATGGGCCGCGTACTCCAGCGGCGACCAGGTCGCGTCGTCCGGGCGGTCGGTGAGCTGCTCGAGCGTCGCGTCGCCCAGCAGCTCCGCGAATTCCTCGGTGATGGAGCGGGCCGTCGTCGAGATGGTCTTGAATGCCACGGCCTGAGGGTCGAAGCCGCAGTCCGCGCAGCTCTTCTCCAGAACCCAGGTCCAGTCCTTGTCGTCGGGAATGATCATGTCAACAGCCTTTCACGCGCACCCGCAACGCCGATGCGCGTTTCGCCCAGCGCGTCTGCACGGTTCGTCGGGACCACTCCCGCAGGCCGCGACTGCTGCCTAGACTCGGCCCCATGAGGATCACGGTGACGGGGGTCAGCCAGCTCAGGCTCCCGGCGGAGTGCGTCGTCGTCACGCTGACGACGGGCTTCACGGGGCCGCGGCGCGACGAGGTTGTCGCGGAGACCGCGCGGACGACGGACGGGCTGCGCGCCCGCCTGCAGGAGGCGATCGCCGACGGTCGTGGCCGCGACCTCAAGCTCACTTCGCTGCGGACCTGGGCGGGGGCGGGCACCGACTCCCAGGGGAATCCGGGCACCCCTCAGCACTCGGCCGAGGTGCGCGGATCCGTGCGGCTCGACGACCTGTCGGTCGTCGGCCCGTTGCTGGGCGAGCTGGCTGCCACGCGAGGCGTCCGCGTCGTCGGGCTCGACTGGCAGCTGACCGAGGAGACCATCGCCCAGCAGCAGCCTGAGGTCATCGGCGAGGCGTTCCGCGACGCGCGGCAGCGCGCCGGTTGGATCGCGTCGGCCGCCGGCTACCGGAGGATCGAGCCGACGAGCATCCGTGACGACGGCGCGCCGATGTTCGCCAGGGCGATGTCCGCTCCCATGCAACGAGGGGGTTCAGCGCCGCAGATTGACCTTGACCCGGCCGATGTCGAGGTCTCGGCGCACCTGACCGTCGACTTCGAGACCACCTGACGATCCACAAGACGATGAAGCCGACGCCCCAGCCGCGACACGGATCGGACACCAGCGAGGTCTTCGACCTCAACGGTGCTGCGTCCGAGGGCGGGCGTCACGCGGCCCCATTCGCCCGCCGGGACGGCACCTGGGTGGGGCGGCTGGTGGCCGTCGGGTCGGTGGTCGGGGCCTGCGCGCTGGTGTCGGCGATGGCTCTGTCGGGGGGTGATCCCGACGTCGCGGTGACGGCCGTTCCCGCACCGTCGGTCAGCCGGCCCGCGCTGGTGTCCCAGGACCTGTCCGAGGCACCTGGCCTGCCCAGCGCCCCTGCGGCGTCCACCCCCTCCTTCGATCCGTTCAGCGCCGTGACCCCGGAGGTCGCGCAGCCTGACGGGACCCCGTCGGTCGTGCCCCTGCCGACGGCCCCCGCCACGATCGCCACCGCGAGGGTCGCCGACCTGGGGCACATCGACGCCGACCGGCTGCTCACCAGGCCCGTCGTGGGGAGGGCGACGTCGCCGTTCGGGATGCGGCTCCACCCGGTCCTGGGCTACTGGAAGCTGCACACCGGACAGGACTGGGCGGCCGCCTGCGGCACCCCCGTCGGCGCGGCCCGCGCCGGCACAGTCGTGTTCACGGGGTGGGCCGGCGGCAACGGGGTGCAGGTGAAGATCGACCACGGCATGATCTCGGGCCACCGTGTGGTGACGACGTACAACCATCTCTCGGCGATCGGGGTCGCCGTCGGGCAGAAGGTCGAGGTGCTCGACGGGATCGGGCTCGTCGGGTCCACTGGATACTCGACTGGCTGCCATCTCCACTTCGAAGTCATCGTCGACGGGCAGTTCACCGATCCGATTCCGTGGCTCAACGGCAAACCGACGGTCGTGGACCTGAGCAGGGCCGAGTACACGACCGCCCCGACTGCCGGCGCGTCCCCGACAGCGACGAAGACGCCTGCCGCCGCATCTGCGACCCCTTCGAAGAATCCCTCCTCGAGCCGGACTCGTGCCTCGTCGACTGCCAAGCCGAGCGCCAGCGAGAGCCCGTCGCGCCGGCACAGCCATTCACCGAGCGCGTCGACGTCGCCGACCCCGTCCCCGACGCCCGACGAGTCGCCATCGCCGAGCCCGTCCCCGACGCCCGACGAGTCGCCGTCGCCGAGCGTGTCCCCGTCGCCGAGTCTGTCGCCCAGCGCATCGCCATCGCCGAGCCCGGAGGGCTCCGAGTCGGCCGGCGATGTGCAGAGCTCGTCCGTGCCGCCGACCCTGCAGCCCACCGCGATACCCACATCGTCTCAGGAGTGAGACCTCAGGCGATCGCACCGCTCCAGGAGTAGGTGGACCACAGGAGGTCATGCTCGCCGCGGTAGACCTTCACGTGCCGGCCGCCCTGCTCAAGGTGCAGCACCAGGAACTCGTCGCTGTCCGTGGCGTACACGCACATCCGGTACTGCGAGTCGTCGAGGTCGAGGCGGTCGACGCGGGCGTTGACGAGCCACGGATTCCGGCGGCGGATGCCGATCAGGGCTTCGTAGGCCTCGAACACCGGCTCACCGAACGGCAGGAGCTCCGATGGGGAGGGCGGGAAGGGCGGACGAACGGCGTCGTCGCCGTCGACGGTGTCGGCCTTGACGCCCGTGAAGCCCTGCTCGTCCCCCGCATAGATCGACGGGATGCCTCCGAGGAGCAGTAGCAGCGCGGCCGCGACGACAGCCTTCTGCTGGTCGACCTGGCTGGCGATCCGCGTGACGTCGTGGTTACCGATGAAGGTGTTGGGAGTGAAGGTCTCCAGGAACTTGTTGTGGCGCTTGAGAGACCAGTCCAGCTCGTAGAGATTCTCGTCCTTCAGGCTGGACCAGATGGCCTTCCACAGCTCGTACTGCGTGACCGAGTCGACACCGCTCTGCGAGACGAAGGCCGGGTAGTCGCCGTGGATCACCTCGCCGAGGATCCATGTGTCGGGGTGCTTCTCGCGGACGCCGGCAAGCACCTTCGCCCAGAACTGCGGGGGCACCGAGTAGGCGGCGTCCAGGCGCCAGCCGTCGGCGCCTCGGTCGAGCCAGTGGTTTATGACGTCGGTCACGAAGACGACAGTCTCCGGCGCGTCGTGCCGGAGCCGGACGAGGCCGCCGTGCCCCTCGAACACGCGCGGCTGTGGGCCGCCGTCGGCCTCCCAGTCGATGTCGAAGAGCCGTGCCGCCGCGCTGTCTCGGCCCTCGACGAGCGCCTGTTGGAAGAGCGGGTGGCGGTAGCCGACGTGGCTGAACACGCCGTCGAGGAGCACCTTGATGCCGCGCTCGTGCGCGCGGGAGATCAGCTGGTCGAACTCCTCGTCGCCGCCGAGGCGCGCGTCGATGCGGTAGTGGTCGGTGGTGTCGTAGCCGTGCGTCTCGGACTCGAACACCGGGCCTAGCAGCAGCCCGTTGGCGCCCAACTCGATGATGTAGTCCAGCCAGTTGTACAGCCGTCGCAGCCGCGGCGCGGGGGAGTGGTCCCCCGTGCGGATCGGCGCCCCGCAGAACCCCAGGGGGTAGACCTGCCACCAGATGGTGTGGTCGATCCACTTCATGTCCGTCTCCTCGCGTCGTTCAGTCGAGCATAGGCGGCACCACCGACGTGCCGGCTCCGCCCTCCGACGTGGATCCCTACGGTTCCCCGAGCTGTCCTCGGTTCCCTGAGCTGTCCTCGGTTCCCTGAGCTTGTCGAAGGGCGCCGAGCGCAGCGAGGCGGTGTCGCGTGGGCCCCTTCGATGTGAGGCGGGGTCGGGTAGGACCCTTCGCTGCGCTCAGGGCGTTTCGACAAGCTCAACGACCCGGTTTCCCTGAGCACTTCGACAAGCTCAGCACAGGCCCGTCGAAGGGCGCCGAGCGCAGCGAGGCATTTCCCGTCCTCAGAGAAACAAGCGAGGCGTTCTCCCCGCGTCAGAGAACAAGCAGAGCGCCGGCGGCGACGACCGAGGCCAGCAGCGTGATGATGTCGAACGCCCGCTGGGGGATGCGGCCGATGATCAGCATGCCGATGAACGTCCCGACCACCACCACGGGGATAAGAGCCGCGGCCGTCGTCAGGACCGTCGGCGTGAACAGCCCCAGCGACGCGCTGAGCGGCACCTTCGTCAGGTTGATGATGAAGAAGTACCAGGCGCCGGTGCCGAGGAACCGGAGCTTCTCCACCTTCGCCAGCTGGAGGTACAGCGCCATGACGGGACCGGCGGCGTTGGCGGCCATGGTCGTGAACCCTGCAGCGACACCCGCGCCGATGGACAGCGCGCGGTGCGGAACGCCGTCTGTCGCCTCGGCTGCGGGCCGACGCGAGGCCATCAGCTGCCAGCCCAGCTGGATCAGGACGAATGCCAGCAGCAGCCAGCCGATGGAGCGCTTGAGGACCAGGTCGTCGACGAGGGAGAGGAACCAGGCGCCGAGCAGGAGCCCGGGGATGACGGCGGGCAGCAGCGCGCGGAGCAGCCGCCAGTCGGCCGCCTTCCTGTACCGCAGCACTGCCACGACGTCGCCGGTGATGAGCAGTATCAGCGCTGCCGCCGTCGACTCCTTGGTTGGCATCGCGAGCGCGAACAACGCGACGGCCAGCGACCCCAGCCCGCCGAAGCTCGTCTTCGAGATGCCGACGATCAGCGCCGCGACGCCCAGAACGATCCACTCCACGCCCAGATCCTTGCACCCCAGCGCTGACCCCGTGCACAACGGCGCGGCCCCGTCGCGCTCGCCCTTGCGCTGGCCCCGTCGCGCTGACCCCGTCGCGCTGACCCCGTTGCGCCGCCGCATGACCCCGCCGTCGCTTCCGTGCAGACGCCAACGAAATCCACGTACGCCAACGATAAACACGCAAATATCGTTGGCGTCCGTGTACATCGTTGGCGTCTGGGGTTTTTCGTTGGCGTTTGCGAAGGGACCTGGCAGGGGAGGGTGAAGCGAAGGGACCCGGCGGGGGTGGGGCGGCAGGGAGGGTTCGCGCCGATCTGCCGCCTCAGGCCCCCGGATCGGGAGGGGGACCACCCAACTGCCCCTGCCGATTCAGCAGATCGCGCAATCCGGGCGTTACAGGGGCATTTCACCTCCGGTTGGGTCCTCGTTTCCGGAGCCGACGCGGTAGAATGGACAAGTTCAACGGCGCCGAACGACTCGGCGCCATGTTTGTGTGACGGGAGAACTGTGGTCGACGACCAGCAGGCAGGCGAGGATTTCACCCCGACGGAACGCATGGAAGGGCTGCAGGACTCGGCGGACAACACCGTCTCTGGCAGCTACGACGCGGACCAGATCTCGGTCCTCGAGGGTCTCGAGGCAGTGCGTAAGCGTCCCGGCATGTACATCGGGTCCACCGGCGAACGCGGGCTCCATCACCTGGTCTACGAGATCGTCGACAACTCCGTCGACGAGGCCCTGGCCGGCTACTGCGACACCATCAACGTCGAACTGCTCGACGACGGCGGTGTGCGGGTGAAGGACAACGGCCGCGGCATCCCCGTCAAGGAACACCCGATCGAGAAGATCCCCACAGTCACGCTCGTGCTGACCGTGCTCCACGCGGGCGGCAAGTTCGGCGACGGCGGCTACAAAGTCTCCGGCGGCCTGCACGGCGTGGGTTCCTCCGTCGTGAACGCGCTGTCGGAAAAGCTGATCGTCGACGTCCGACGCGACGGCTTCCGCTTCCAGCAGACCTTCCACCTCGGCGATCCCGTCACCGAGCTGGAGCAGTTGGAGGAGACCGACGAGACCGGCACCACCATCACGTTCTTCCCCTCGCCGGACATCTTCGAGACCACCGACTTCTCCTATGACACGCTCGCGACCCGCTTCCGCGAGATGGCGTTCCTGAACAAGGGGCTGAGGATCACCGTCGCCGACGAGCGCACCGGCCACCAGGTCCTCGACGACGAGGGCGAGCCGGTCCAGCACCGCGACGAGTTCCACTACG
This sequence comes from Tessaracoccus lacteus, assembly GCF_029917005.1. Lineage (NCBI taxonomy): Bacteria > Bacillati > Actinomycetota > Actinomycetes > Propionibacteriales > Propionibacteriaceae > Tessaracoccus > Tessaracoccus lacteus. Next base: position 15,015 of record NZ_CP123967.1, on the reverse strand, counting down.
AGCAGGGTCTCACGGACTACGTGAAGTTCCTGTCATCGGGCAAGGAGGCCATCCACCCGTCGGTGATCGACGTCGAGGCCCACTCCCCCGAGCAGGGGATGGGCGTCGAGATCGCGATGCAGTGGAACGCCAGCTACACGAGCAGCGTCTACACGTTCGCCAACACCATCAACACCACCGAAGGTGGCACGCACGAGGAGGGCTTCCGCGCGGCACTGACCAACACGGTCAACCGCTGGGGCGACTCGTGGGGCCTCATCCGCAAGCGCGAGGACCGCGTCTCCGGCGACGACATCCGCGAGGGCCTGACCGCCATCGTGTCGATCAAGGTCTCCGAGCCGCAGTTCGAGGGCCAGACCAAGACCAAGCTCGGCAACACCGAGGCCCGCAGCTTCGTGCAGCGCGTGCTGAACGACCGCTTGGGCGACTGGTTCGAGCGGAACCCTGCCGAGGGCAAGGAGATCATCCGGAAGGCCCAGTCAGCAGCCCAGGCCCGCATCGCCGCCCGCAAGGCGCGCGACATGGCCCGCTCCCGCAAGGGGCTGCTCGGCTCGTCGGGCCTGCCCGGCAAGCTCGTCGACTGCCAGTCGACCAACCCGGCCGAGTGCGAACTGTTCATCGTCGAGGGCGACTCCGCAGGCGGCTCCGCCCGCGGTGGCCGCGAGCCGAGGACGCAGGCCATCCTGCCCATCCGCGGCAAGATCCTGAACGTCGAGAAGGCCCGCATCGACAAGATCCTCGCCAACAAGGAGGTCGAGGCGATCATCAACGCGCTCGGCGCCGGCATGCAGGAGGACTTCGACCTCGAGAAGCTGCGCTACCACAAGCTCGTCCTGATGGCCGACGCAGACGTCGACGGCGCCCACATCCGCACGCTGCTCCTGACGCTGCTGTTCCGCTTCATGCGCCCGATGATCGACGCGGGCCACGTCTTCCTGGCCCAGCCGCCGCTGTTCCGGCTCCGCTGGACCAACTCGCCCCATGAGCTGGCCTACAGCGACGAGGAGCGCGACAAGCTCCGCGAGCAGGGCCTCGCCGAGGGCAAGAAGCTGCCGAATGTGAACCCGATCCAGCGCTACAAGGGTCTGGGCGAGATGAACGCGGACGACCTGTGGGACACCACGATGGACCCTGCCAAGCGCATCCTGCTCCAGGTCTCGCTGGAGGACGCCGCGCAGGCCGACCAGATGTTCTCCGTCCTGATGGGCGAGGACGTCGAGCAGCGCCGGTCGTTCATCCAGCGCAACGCGCGCGACGTGCGCTTCCTCGACATCTGATCCCCGAACGACTCTGACAAGGCATTAGAAGGTAATCCCACATGGCTGACGACAAGTTCGGCGAACTCGCGATCCACGGGCGCATCTCGCCCGTCGACCTGCAGCACGAGATCCAGAACTCCTACCTCGACTACGCGATGAGCGTGATCGTCGGGCGCGCGCTGCCCGACGTCCGCGACGGCCTCAAGCCCGTCCACCGCCGCGTCCTCTACGCGATGTGGGACGGCGGCTACCGCCCCGACCGCGGCTGGAACAAGTGCTCCCGCGTCGTCGGTGAGGTCATGGGCCTCTACCACCCGCACGGCGATACCGCGATCTACGACACCCTCGTGCGCATGGCGCAGCCGTGGGCCATGCGCCACACGCTCGTCTCCGGGCAGGGCAACTTCGGCTCGCAGGGCAACGACCGCGCCGCGGCCATGCGATACACCGAGTGCAAGATGGCCCCGCTGGCCGTCGAGATGGTCCGCGAGATCGAGCAGAACACCGTCGACTTCCGGCCGAACTATGACAACCGCGAGGAGGAGCCGGTCGTCCTGCCGGCCCGCTTCCCGAACCTCCTGGTCAACGGCTCCACCGGCATCGCGGTCGGTATGGCCACCAACATCCCGACGCATAACCTGCGTGAGGTCGGCGAGGCCGTCCAGTGGGCGCTCGCCCACCCGGACGCCACCAAGGAGGAACTGCTCGAGGCGGCCATCTCCAAGATCCACGGCCCCGATTTCCCCGGCGGCGGCCTGATCGTCGGCCGTCAGGGCATCGAGGACGCGTACCGCACCGGCCGCGGCTCGGTCATCATGCGCGCGGTCATCGACATGGAGGAGGACGCCAAGGGGCGTCAGCTCCTAGTCGTCACCGAGCTGCCGTACATGTGCAACCCGGATGCTCTGGCGCAGAAGATCGCCGACCTGGTGAACTCCGGCCGCCTGACCGGGATCGCAGATATCCGCGACGACACCTCTGCCCGCACGGGCCAGCGCCTTGTCATCGTGCTGAAGCGCGACGCCCAGCCGCGCGTCGTGATGAACAACCTGTACAAGCACACAGCGCTGCAGGACACCTTCGGCTGCAACATGCTGGCGATCGTCGACGAGGTGCCCCGCACCCTGCGCCTCGACCAGTTCATCTCTCTGTGGCTCAAGCACCAGATGAGCGTCATCCAGCGCCGTACGCAGTGGCAGCTGGACGAGGCCGAGCGCGCCGCCCACCTCGACCGTGGCCTGGTCAAGGCCCTGAACATGCTCGACGAGGTCATCGCGCTGATCCGCGCGAGCCGGACCGCCGAGGAGGCGAACACCCGTCTGCAGGAGCTCCTCGACATCGACGAGCTGCAGGCCCGCAACATCCTCGATCAGCAGCTGCGCCGCCTGGCGTCGATGGAGATCCAGAAGATCATCGACAGGTTGGCCACGCTCGAGGCGAAGATCGCCGACCTGAAGAGCATCCTTGCCTCCGAGGAGCGTCAGCGCGAGATCATCTCCGTCGAGCTGCAGGAGATCGTCGACAAGTACGGCGACGACCGACGCACCCGCATCATCGCGGCCGACGGCGACTTCTCCGAGGAGGACTTCATCCCCAACGAGGATGTCGTCGTCACCATCACGCACGGTGGCTACGCCAAGCGCACCAGGGCCGACCTCTACCGCACGCAGAAGCGCGGCGGCAAGGGCGTCCGCGGTGCGACGCTGCGGGCGGACGACGAGGTCGAGCACCTGTTCGCGACCACCAACCACCAGTGGATCCTGTTCTTCACGAATTTCGGCCGCGTCTACCGCGCCAAGGCGTGGCAGCTGCCGGAGGCCGGCCGGGACGCCAAGGGCGGCCACGTCGCGGGGCTGATGAACTTCCTGCCCGACGAGCGCATCGCGCAGGTGCTGACCATCAACTCGTACGAAGACGCCGACTATCTCCTTCTCGCCACCCGACACGGGCTGGTGAAGAAGACCGAGCTCAAGGCTTACGACTCCCCGCGTCAGGCGGGCGTCATCGCGATCAACTTCCGCGACGAGGGCGACGAGCTGATCGGCGCGTCGCTGGTCTCGTCGGAGGACGACGTGCTGCTGATCTCCCGCAAGGGCCAGGCGATCCGCTTCCAGGCCGATGACTCGCAGCTGCGCCCGATGGGCCGCGCGACGTCGGGCGTCACCGGCATGAAGTTCCGCGACGGCGACGAGCTGCTGTCCATGGCGGTGCTGAAGGCCGACGTCGACTATGACGGTCAGTACGTCTTCACCGTCACCGACGGCGGTTTCGCCAAGCGGACCGCGGTCGCGGACTACCGTCGCCAGGGCCGCGGCGGCCTCGGCATCAAGGCGATGAAGCTCGTGGAGGACCGCGGGCAACTCGTCGGCGGCCTGATCGTGGGGGATGCCGACGAGGTGATGGCCATCAAGATCTCCGGCCAGGTCACCCGTTCCGCGGTCGCCGACGTGCCCGTCAAGGGCCGCGACACCATGGGTGTGAAGTTCGTCGGAGTGAAGGGTGAGGACGCCGTCGGGGCCATCGCGCTCTACCCGGAGTCGGAGTCCGCGGAGGAGGTCGACGCTGAGGCCGGTACCGAGGCGGAGACCGCAACGGGTACCGTAGTGACCGAAGACCCCAGTGGCGCCGACCAGGTGACCGCGCCTACCACCGAGGAGGACTCCGATGAGTGAGAACTCGCCTCGCTGGCCGGGGAGCGATGGTTCCCCCGGCCTCGACTTCTCGCCGTACCGCAAGGCGGCGCTGTCCGAGGCAGGTCGCACCGCGGCTGCCGGAGGGTCGACGAAGTCGGCCTCCAGCGCTCCCGACGCGTCGTCGACGCGCATCACGCCCAGCGCCAAGGAGCGCGCTGAGCGGACCGCGAAGGAGTGGGCGGCCGCGCCCGTCGCAGGCACGCCGTCGGCTGCCCCCGTCGCGCCCCCGGCAGAGCCCGTCTCGAGCCCGTCGGACGATGAGAAGACCGGCGTGCTGGGCCGGCTGCAGGGCCCGGTGTCGGCCGAGTCGGCGGCCGAGAAGACGGCCGTCGCTCCGGTGGCCGCCGCCCGCAAGCCGCGCCGCACGCGCAAGGCCCGCCTGAGGCTGTCGCGCATCGACCCCTGGTCGGTGATGAAGACGACGTTCCTGTTCGCCATCGCCTTCGGCGTGATGCTGGTGGTCGCGGTGTTCGTGCTGTGGTCTGTGCTCGCCGGCTCCGGTGCGCTGGAGAGCGTCAACACCCTGATCAACACGCTCATCGGTGACGCCGACACTGCGTTCAAGATCGAGGACTACCTGTCCGTGTCGCGCGTGCTGGGCTTCGCGGTCCTGATCGCGGCGATCGATGTCGTGATCATCACGGCCGTGGCAACGCTGTTCGCCTTCCTGTACAACCTGTCGGCCGTCGTGATGGGCGGCCTTGAGGTCACTCTCGCGGAGGACTGATCCCGAAGTGCCGACGATGCCCCGCCCTGGAGACCAGGGCGGGGCTTCGTCACACCAGGCCCCCGATTTGCCGCGGCCGGACGCGGTGCGATAGAGTTTTGCCTCGGTGAACGGGCCTATAGCTCAGACGGTTAGAGCGCTGCCCTGATAAGGCAGAGGTCACTGGTTCAAGTCCAGTTAGGCCCACCAATGGAAACACCCGTTGACAAGGGGTTTCTCCTCGAAGGTCTCCCAGTGGGGGACGAATAGGGGAGGAACTCCTTTTCTGCTTCTTGGGTGTGACGCTCGGAAAGAGCAGTCATGTCCACCACACTCACCCCATCAACGTTCCCTATGTCCCCGGTCGCGGCAGCCTTGATGACCAAGCAGCGCTTCTTCAAGCCGTTCCTGATCGCGTCGATCAAGCAGACGATGAAGGAGCAGCACGTCTCCGGGGCCGAGCTGGCCCGCCGAACGGGCTACCCCTACACGACGTTGCAGAGGAAGCTGGCCGGGAAATCGAAGCTCTACGTCCCCGACGTGCTGCACTTCGCTGACGCGCTAGACACCCTCGCCGCCGAGTGGTTCGAGAACATGGAGGCGGCCGCCGAGTGGATCGTCGACTCCCTCGGAAGTGCCGCCGGCCTCGACGACGTGGACGCCCTCGCCAACGGCCTGGAGGTCGATCCTTACGAGCTGTTGAAGGCGACGATGGACGCCCGTACGGCGGGCACCGTCAACCTGTTGCAGCCCGCACTGGTCCGAGTGATCACGCGGCGGTTGCGCGAGCTGGGAATGACGAAGGCGGCGTTGGCTTCGGCGGTTGGGATGCACCCGACATCGCTCAGCGCGCGGCTCAACGGTCGGCAGCCCCTCGACACGGCCGAGATTGACCGGATCGCGGCCGCGCTCGGCATCGGGACCGCGTTCGATCTGATCAACCTGGCCGACCTCGACGCCGAGCAGGTGACCCGATGAACAGCGACTTCGACCTGACCCGCGCCATGGACCTCCTACGCGCCCGTGAGGACGCCGACAACACACTGTTGGTGATCCTGTCGACCCTGCTGCCCGTGCTGACCGAGGCCCGCGAGAGGGCCACTGAGCCGCGTTTGAGGATCACGCTCCGACGCCTGGCCGAACGGATCGAGAAGGCGCAGCGGATCCCCTTCCACGGCAGCCCCGTGCCGTCGCTCGACGACGTGACGGCCGAGGACGTGGCGATCTACTGCCGCGTGAACCGTGACCTACTGGCCGACGTGTTCGCCGGCACCGAGGCGGCCGAGCTGTTCACCGAGGTGATGGACCAGGTCAAGCTGGCCGCTGAGCAGTTCGCCAGCTACCTGAACGTGCCGAGCGGGGTCGACGACGTGGACCGCGCCCACGCTGCAAGGGTCCTTCGAGGGGTGTCGGCGTGAGCCGCCGGAAGGCCACCAGGGGGCCGCGTCGGCAGGGCGTCAGCCCGGCTGACAACCCTCCGGAGATTCAGGCCGGCGCGCCGCTCCCGGTGATCCTCACGGCCCTGTCACGGGCCGGGTGGGGAGAACTGTCGGGGAACTACTACGGGGCCGTCCGGCTGATCCTGGTGGCCCTCGGTGCCCTGCTCGGGGCGTCGGGGCAGGGCGATGTGACGGCCGCGCAGATCGCCGACGCGAGTGGGGTGTCAGAACGTTGGGTCCGTCGCAAGCTCGCCGAACTCGAGGACGCGCAGCTGATCGTGTGGGACCGTGGCGGTGTCCAGGCCGGACGGCCCGTTCCGGGGTTCATGCGCGTGTCGAAGCGTGCCCTGGCGGACATGACGAACCGGGCGCGGAAGACTGCCGGCCCAAAAGCTCTGGCCCGCGCCACTGAGACCGCCAGGCGGATCGCGGCGGCCGGGCTGAGGTGGACGAAACGAGGGACCAGCGCGAAACGCCCCACCCCATGCGGAACTCAGCGGGAGCCCTCTCCTCTAAAGAGGGAGACGGGCGGGCACCAGGTGCCCCGGCCAGTGACCGGAACGCTGTTGTCCGGCCCGCGTCCCGCGGTCGGATCCAGGTTCGCAGCGGTGCGAGCTCTCATGCAGCAACAAGCCGTGGCAGCCCCTGCTTGATGACCTCAGTTCAACTGAGGCTCGGGGGTGGAATCGGATTCCGGCCCTTCTTGCTGGCGTCAGCAACATGGTCGAGGACTTCCCCGGTGGTCGGGTCGACGCGCTCGGCCTGGGCGATGACGACACCGGTGGTTATCGGCGCGTCGTTCCATATAGCTGTTCCTTCATCCGTTACGATACGGGTATGGGAACAGCTATATGTCCGTCGTGTGGACTGGGGTTCACTGTCGAGCACCCAGCGGTGTGGGTCGACGCCGTGGACAAGCGAATCTCGCCACGGCACGCGTGGAGGCATGCCAAAGGGGGGCGCCTGTGTATCGAGTGTGCATCCATGCCACGCGACAAGCACGGGCAAGTTCATCCTGGCGCTGTCGTCAGATCGGCTCTCCCGGCAGCAGAGCTTCCCCTTCGAGGGGAGTGTGAGCGATGCGGCGTGCCAGTGGCGTACAAGGCCAGCGGGAGACGTGTCCGGGTCTACTGCTCGAACGCGTGTCGCGTCGCTCTCGCCAAGAGCCGAGGGAGTGTTCCACGAGCCGTTACGGGGATGTGTGAACACTGCGGAGCCGAGTATCCGAAGAGCCGTTCTGATAGCCGCTACTGTTCCAATGCGTGTCGCCAGGCGGCGGCACGGCAGCGACGCACCCACTTCAACGGGTCGGTGCTTGAACAGCGTGCCGCGCTCTCCTTCGGGCTGCTCAGCGAAGAGCAGTTCAGCGAGATGCTTCGGCAGGCACGAGACGACGATGACCTGAGCCGGGAGCACTGCCTCAAGCTCGCGGAACAGTTGCTCGGGCGCTGAGCGCGACAGACCAGCGCCTGCGCGTCGACATGGCCGGCGTTTTCGGTGGTAACCCCGGAAAGGGTTTGTGGTCGGGGCAGACACTTCTTCGTGACGTCGCGAAGAAGTGCCGCTCGCGCGCGACCCCGCGCGACCTCGGGGAGAGAGGAGGGGAGCACGCGCGGGACGTGGGCCGCGGTGAGGTCGCGGGCGATGTCGACGCCCCTTCCCGCTGCCGGGAACCTTTGAACCCTTCGCCACCCTCCAGGCGCTCACCGGCGGTCATGGCGAACCCGACCCCCGGGGGGCTACCCCTCCCCCGCGCGCGCGACCCCACCCAACAGCCTCTCGGGGGGAGAGAAAATGCAGGGCGCGGCCTGTCCTGAACTCCCCCGAAGTTCCAGATTTTCTACGGGAAGCGGCCCCGCTCTGGCTGACAGAGCGGGGCCGCGTTGATGGGCAACAGCGTGTGGTCCTCCGGGGTTCCACGCCTTTGGCCGGCCGAGTGGGATCAACCATTCCTCCCCTGGCTGCACGCTGCTGCCAGGTCTCTTATCCCTGGCCGGCCTTCCGGGCGGCCGCGAACTTGAGCTGCTCGGCCAGGCTGGGGTTGGTCATCTCCACCAGCGCGAAGCCTGTGGGCATGCTCTCCACGTCGTTGAGCTGGAGTGCTGGGGCCGCTGCGAGCCACCGCGCCCACGGGGCATGGGGATCACGCAGCCCCAGCCGTTCGGGTCGGGTCATGTCAACCACGCAGATGCTCCAGTCGATGCCGGTCCCTCGGCTTCCGGAGAGGCCGAGCGAGAGCTCGGCCACGTCGCTGATGGGCAGGCCGTGAAGCGTGGGTACGGGTGGCACCAGGGCGCAGACGCTGAGCGACTGGCGCACGGCGAGAACGTTGTCGAGCTTGCGGGCGTGTTCGGGCAACGTGTCCCAGGCCTTGCGGATAGCGGTGTTGGCGTGGAAGAGGCTCTGCATGGTGTCCTCGGGCTTGATGCCCAGCTCCACCGCCTGACGCATGGCGTCCGCGCTGGTGTCGAAGGCGCCGCGCAGCTGCGCGATGATGGCGTCCGCGTCGGCGCGCAGAGACTCGAGCAGAGCGGCGTTGAGTTCCGTTCCGATGGCTGCGAGCTGGCTGTCGGCATCAGACTTGTTCGCTGTCTGCACGGTGCTGCGTTCCCGAGCCAAGGCGATGAGCTCGTCCGGGCTTCGGTCGAGAAGGTCGCTGGGGGCTGCGGGCCTGCTGAAGCTGGTCGGCAGTGCCGCCTTCAAGGTCTTCCACTTCTCGAAGCCCGGCGTGGTGACGCCGTACTGCGTGAGGTGTGCGGCCAGCTGACCGACGCTCTGGGCGGGGTTCAGGTCGAGTGCACTCACTTCTTGATCCTCTCGATGGTGCGGGACAGGAGGCTGGGCACGGGTACGTCGTGGCGCACGATGTGGCCGGTCTGTTCCAGGCGTGCGATGTCCTCAGCGCTGACCCAGTCGGGGACGACGGTGTTCGGGTAGAGCGGCTCGAGCATGTTCACTCGGGCGTCACCTGCTGCTCGGCGACGGGCCTGGCAGAAGATGAGGACGGCGTAGACGGGGATGGTCTTCACTGGTGGTCCTTTCCGAAGAGGTTGCTCCACTGCTGAGCTTCCGTGCTGGTGAGCGTGGCTTCCCGCTGGTTGCCGTAGGCCTTGTTCCAGAGCTTCCGCTCGCTCGTGGTGAGTGCGGACGGTGCGGCCGGCCTACTGGGGAACACCTTGTTGTAGAGCTTTTGCCGACTGCTCTCGGCAGCGCTGATCGACTCGCGGACCAGGGCCTTGAGCGCGTCGAGCCGTTCGGCCTCGGAGACGTACACGGGGCCGGCGGGCGTGGTGCTGGCGTGGGCTGCTCGGATCGCAGGCTTCGAGGCGTGTGCACGTCTGGATCGCGAAGGCGACCAGGTCTTGTTCAGGCTGGCGGCCTCGGCCATGATCCTGCCGGCGCTCGCCATCATGGCTCGCTCGTATCCGAGTGCCGCATCGAGACCGCTTGGTCCAAAGCGTGCCATGGTCTGATCCATGTAGGCGCGGGTGCGGTTCCGGTTGTTGTCAGTGATCGTGATCACTGGTCCTCCTGTGGGTTGATGGGGTCATGGGGTCTGATCAGCTGATGACGGCCGCAAGACCGGCACCACAGCTCGGGGTGTTGCTGCCAATCAAGGCGCAGCGACATGTCCGGCTTGCGACACTGAGCGGAATGCTCCAATGCCGGCCAGGCGACGCCGTTTCGTTGGTCGTCGTGGTTGTTGATGGTCACGAGGGAATCTCCTCCAGATGTCGGGAACAGCGGCCGGCTCCGGGGTCCGATGCCCCGTCCGACTCGCTGCTCGTCGTGGTCGACCTCGGGCCGTAGGCGCGGCCTGCCCACACACCGCTGGTCGGCTTCGTGAGCCTCGCTGCGGCATGGCACAGGTCGATCACGGGACACAGCCGGCAGCGGGCGCGGGCGTACTCGATCCGGGCCTGGTCGCCGTCGACAGTCCACGCGGCGTGGTCGAGGCAGGGCACGAGCAGCCCGTCGTCCTCGGCCTGCCGGATGCCCCCGTACAGGGCCTTCAACGCCCCGCTCTCGGCGGTGGTCAGCTTCGCCTTCATCGCGCGCTCCTGGTCCGCAGCTGGGGACAGTTCGAGTCGTGGAAGACGTTTCCCGCCATCTCGGAGAAGTCGTCCTTGGTGGAGATGAAGATCACCCACCCGTCGCAGTCATCACACGCCTCGTTGAACAACATGCGGCCGTGCTCCTCGAGCTCGGCACGGAACCCGGCCTGAACCTCGGCAGGGACCGCGATACGGCCAGTGTGGACAGCTACCCGATGGCTCATGATGCGGTCTCCTTGGCCTGGTCGCCGTGCCGATCACGGCAACGCTTCATCAGCGACGGGCCGTCGATCGGGTCGCCACAGTCGGGGCAGCGCGGTCCGGTCGGTCGGGGGTTCATGATGCACTTCCCGTCTCGTCGTCACCAGGGTTGGGCACGAGCCTCAGAGCGGAAGAGCGCGGGGAAGGGGGCAAGGGAGCGGGCTTCTGTCCCTTGCTCTCTTGCTCCCTTGGCGCTCCCTTGGGGTCGGAAGCCTCGTCTGAGAGCTGCCAGACCCAGGCGTTCCCGACCTTCGCGGAGCGCACCTTCCTGCCCTTCGCGCGCTTCAGGACGTCGACTGAGAACCCGTCTGCACGCCCCGCCTTGAACACGTCCTTGGCCGGAGCCTCGGCCCCGTTCACGGCCAGGTAATCCACCAACCACTGGCCCGCGTCCTGCTGATCTTCGGCACCATCGAAGCCGGAGTTCGTCGAGCGCAGCACGTCGGCGACAGACCTCTCCGACTCCCCCGTGAAGGTGAACTTCCCCGTGGTCGCCACGCCCTTCTTCGTTGCGATCTCGGCGGACTCGATCACGTAGGACAGGCTCGGCAGATCGTCGCGACCCAACGAGTTCTTTACCTGCGACATGACGCGGCCGCCGTTCTCGTCGGCTTCGTCGCGAGCGAACCCGAACACCGAGCGCGGAACGTTCTTGAATGCTCCCGATCCCGTGATCAGGCTGGCCGCGTCGGAGCCGTTGCCCTTGTTGAAGTGCGCGATGCCGAGCACCACAGAGCCGGTCCTGTCGGCCAGCTTTGCCAGGGGGTCGAGGGCGGTACGCACGTCGCGTTCCTTGTGCGTGTCGATCTTCGAGCCGATCACCGACATGAGCGGATCGACAACGACCAGGGCGACGCCGTTCCGGTTCACCTCGTCCTCGAGCAGGCTGTTGTCCATCGGCAGCGACAAGCTCAGCTCGTCGCCGATCTCGGACACGACTTCGAACCTGCCCACCTTCGACAGGTCGGCCCCGGCCGCCATGAGTCGAGGGACCAGCGTGTACTTCCACGAGTCCTCCACCGCGACGTAAAACACCGGTCGGGGGGTTCCGTAGAACGACCCCGGCAGCAGCCCCTTCGTGATCTGCGCGGCCATCCAGATGCCGAAGGAGGACTTGCCGGTGCCTTCCCGGCCAGCAGCCAGTGACAGCGACCCGGACGGAATCCTGCCGGCGTCCCCCTCGGACCATGCCCAGATCACGGGCTCGGGCTCGATGCAGCTGGCCCACGTGACCGCAGCCCTGCGCCGCGGCTCCATCTCCTCACTCATGCGGCCACCCCCTCGGCCCACACATCAGCCACGAGCTCGGGAATGCCGAGCAGCAGGCTGAAGTCCTCGGGGTAGCGGCGGATCAGCTCGGCGCGCTCCAGGCACGCGGCCGCGATCTCCTCATGCTCCTGGCGCTTCTCAGGGACCGGCGACTGAATCCACAGGAAGTCAGCTGCGCGACGCTCCCACGTCGACGGCAACCCCGTGAGGATCATCTCCTCGATAGCGCGGCGGCCGAACGGCCCCAGCATCGAAGCCAGAGTGGCACGCCGGAAGTTGTTCTCCGGTACAATGGGCCACAGGTCCGCAACCTGAACCTTGATGCCCTCCAGTTCGCCAGCTGGGGGGCGTTGTTCGTTGTTGAGCATCAGGCGACCTGCTGAATCAGGCGGACGGCGTCGAGGGTCTTCACGCGAAGAGCGCGCGCTGACCCAATTCGGTAGCAGGGGAGGTTCCCGGCTGCGGTTTCGCGCTTGAGGGAGCGGACGCTCAGCGTCGTGATTTCAGCAGCAACGGGGTAGGCGATGAAGCGGCCGTGCTTGGCGAGCAGTTCGTCCAGCTCGCCAGTGTCGAATGGGGCGGGTGCCAGCGGGTGTGGGGTCCGGGCCATGTGAGGCTCCTCGGTCCTGGTTCCGCGCATGCGAAACCTGCCCCTACTTGTGGTGGGGCTGGGTGTCCGAGGGCCGGTTGCCCTTAGCCGGGGTTTGTTGCCCCGGGCGGCTAGCGGTGCTAGCGGTATCTAGTCTAGCAGAACGGGCATTGTTGACGTCTAGGACAACACGCGGATGATGCTCTGGAGTGACACTTCTTGCAGTCCGTTCGAGGCCAGGGCGTCGAGGATGGCTGACAGCTTCTCGCCGCGATAGTCCCGCGCGACTCGGCATCGACGGCATTCAAGGCGCACCACAGCTCGTTCGCCGTAGCCTTCCGCGATCTCGTCGCCGTCGAGGCGTGTCGGGATCAGATGGCGGCCAGCCGCGAAGTCGACTGACGGAAGTAGGGCCTTCGCGGCCTCCTTCCGATCCCGCTCGGCGCGGGCCTGGTGTTTCGCGGCAATCACTCTGTAGTACTCATGGTTCTTGAGCGTGGCGGTCAACTGCTGAAGGTCCATCTCGCCGACAGTCGCCGCCAGGTCGAGCCGATCAAGTTTGGAGAACGCGTCGCGCGTGAGCTTCCGCTCCTGCTCGAAGTCCTCCAGGTGCCGCGCCCGGGATCTGGCTTCCCGGGCGTCGAGGTCGGACCGCGGTTCGCCCGGAATGTCGAGCGGGCCGGGCGTTTCGGCGATTGCCACCTCGAGCCGCCTCAAGTAGCGCGCAGGCGGGCGCGAGTAGATCGCTTCCCACCGAGACTGGCGGCCCACCCCCTTCTCCCAGGTCAAGGGCGTAGCGAAGGTGCCGGGGCCGCGGGAGTCCACGAACTCGGCCACCCACCACTTGGACCCCTCGGGGTGGGAGGGGCCGTCACAGAAGACGCGGATGGTTGTCACTGTGGTTCTCCTTGTCCGCTCGTTGCGGCGGCGCGGGTTGTCATCGCGGCGAGAACGACAGCGATACGCGCCGGGGGAAGCGCGGGGATCAGGTTCGCGATCTCGGGCGCGTCGAGCGTGCTGAGAGTTGCTGCGAGGGTGGCGTCGTCCAGGGCGTTGAGTACCGCGGCCAGGGCGCCTGCCGGTGCCGGCGGGGTTGTCACCGAGGTCGAGGTCGGGCGTCTCTCCCCGGCCAGTTCCGAACAGCGGACCATGATCGGCCACACCTGCTTCGGGTCAACGTGGGAGTAGCTTCCCTGCACGGCCGGGAGCCGATGCCCCATGTACTGCTCGACCAGGAGCTCGCCCATCCCGGCCGTCAGCAGCATCCGGCGTGCCCAGTGGCGAAGATCGTAGAGGCGCAGAGCAGGAACCCCGACCGTTTGGCGGGCGGCGTTCCAGCCACTTGCCCGGCGCTTCTTGTCGCCGCGTCGACCGTTGATCTGGAAGTGCGTCAGGTAGGGCACGGACGGGTTGCCGGACGGGAAGATCAGGGACTTGGGGTCGGCGTCGACGTACCGCTCGAGGTGCTCCTCCAACTCGGCGGCGACATGCGGGGGCAGCCAGACCTGACGGATGGACCCCTCGGTCTTGGGTCGGCCGATGGTGTCGACGCGGTTTCCGTCGTCGCCGCGGCCATAGGACACGGCCCGCTGTACTTGGAGCCTCCAACAGGGAAGGCCGTCGTTGATGGTCTGTGTAATGTCGCGCCGTTGGAGCGCCACGGCTTCGCCGGGGCGAAGCCCGGTCCAGGCTAGGACGAGTATCAGGGCGCGCTGCTGGGGCGGCATGGCGTCGGCCAGGGCGGCGACCTGCTCCGGTTCCAGGTCGTTGACCAGGGCTGCCCGGCGCTGCTTCGGCACTTTCAGGGTGACGCGGGCGGCGTTGTCGATATCCCACGGGTTCACCGAGACGATGCCGTCCTTCATGGCCTCCTTGAACACGCTCTTCGCGAAGGCGAAGCCGTGGTGGCGAAGTCGGGGAACGGCCTCCTTCGACTGCCACCAGTCCTTCACGGTGGCGCGGGTAACGCGGTTCATGGGCAGCCTGGCGACCTCGGCGAGGACGCCGTCGACGTAGCGGCGATACTCCGACTTGGTGCGCGGGGAGAGCGGCCCGCCGCTCGGCGTGGTGCGCTGCTCGATCCAGGTGAGCGCGTAGTCCCGGAAGATGAGCGACTCGGCTTCAACCTGCCGTTGCGCGGCCTCCTCGGCGGCGCGTCGCTCTGCCGGGGGCGTCCATGTCCCCTTGTCCAGGAGGCTCTGCTCTCCTCGGAGCCATGCCCATGCCGCTTTGTCGTCGGAGAAGGTGCGGCCGGGCGTGTGCCGAACTCCGTTGCGCTCGTACCGGGCGCGGTATCGGGCACCCTTCTTCACCACGGTACCCATGGTGCTGCGGCCGGCCATCGATGCTCCGTTCTGGGGGACGAATCTGGGTCTTGGGGGACGAATGGGGGAGGTTCTTGGTCCAGTCTAGCCCGTTCTGCCCGTTGTGCGGTAGGATGGCAACACCAACTAGATAGAGCGTTACCCCTTGTCCAGGGCTGATTGACCTAGTCGCAGCGGTGTTCGACCCCTCTTGGGGGTCTGAGCGTGGCTGCTGGTTCAAGTCCAGTTAGGCCCACCGAACATGCCGGCCCTGACAAGATACCTTGTCAGGGCCGGTTTTTCGCGGTGGCAGCTCAGCTGATTGTCCAAGACTCCAGGGCGACGGCGGACTGTGGGTAGGCGGACTCTCCGGAAGCGACGGCGATGACGAGATCGTAGGCGTCGTCGTCCGGGGCCTCGAGGGTGACGCCGTTGAGCCCG